>DCWN01000006.1 GCA_002328835.1 Acidobacteria bacterium UBA2161
CTCCTCGTCGCGGCCGGTGAACGAGACGGGCTGGAACGATAGGAAGTTGATCTTCCTCGGGTTGTCCAGCGCGAACTCGACGACGCGACCGACCTGCTCGTTGTTCACGCCGTTGAGGATCGTGATGACGGGCACGATGTCCACGCCCGCCTTGTGCAGGTTTTCGATCGCCTGCAGCTTCACGTCGAAGAGGTTGCCCACCGCACGATGCGAATTGGCCTCGTTGCCGATCCCATCGAACTGCAGATACACGTACCGCAGGCCGGCATCGGCGGCGGCCTGCGCAAACTCGGGTCGCCTGGCGAACTCGATGCCGTTGGTCGCGGCCTGGACGCTGTTGTAGCCGACCTTGCGCGCGTAGCGGACCGCGTCGAGGAAGTTCGGCGACAACGTCGGCTCGCCGCCGGAGAATTGGACCGACATCTGCCGCTTCGGCTTGATCGAGATCGCATTGTCGAGCAGCGTCTTGATCTCGTCCCAATCGAGTTCGTGCACGAAACCGACCTGGTTGGCGTCCGTGAAACACGGATCGCACATCATGTTGCACCGGTTGGTCAGATCGATCGTCAGCACGGCCCCGCGGCCGTACTTGAGGGTGCTGCTGCCGTGGTTGTGCAGCTTCTCGTCGTTGTGCGCGCAGATGTCGCTGCCCGGAAACGTCTCCTCGAGGTGGCGGAAGAACGCCGGGTCGTTCGACATGACGTCTTCGAAGTGCCCATGTTCGGGGCAATCCTTGACCATCATGATCTTGCCGTCGCGCTCGAGGATCGTCGCCTTGATCTCACCGACCTTCTCGTGCAGCAGGATCTCGTAGTCCTGCTTGCCGTCGACGATCGCCTGTCGGGCTTCGCGGACACAGACCGGGCAGAGCGAATCAGTCTCGCGCGGCCACCCCAGGGGCGGCTTCACCTTCTCGTGCGACTTGAGCAGCGGCTTGTCGGACCAGTCCGGCGTGAACGACGGGTTCTGCCTGATCTGGTTCAGCGCGTCGAACGCCACCCAGGTGGCCGAGGCCGCGTAGGTCATCACCTTCTCGACGTACTTGATCGGCTTGTGCATGCCCTCTCCTGGAGGTCTCGGACGGTCGCATCGCCACGGTGCCGCCCCGGACAACAGTCGCAAACCCTTGAGTCGCGAAAGGATAGCGACTTTCCGCGCGAAAACCTCCCAGCATCGGTTCAATGGGCAGTTTGGCGGGTTGATCGGGCAGATTCGGACCCGACTGGCGGCCCTCCGGGCCGGGTACACGCCGAAATCCGGCGATCTCAGGCGCCGGGCACGTCGTCGGACGCCAGCGCGTATTGCCGGAATGTGAGATTGAGCCGACCCGAAAGCCCGAGTGTGGGGGGGCCGGACCCGCGATGCAACCCGGCGACGCCGTGATACCGGAGGCGAGACGGGCCGCCGATGACGAGGGCATCGCCCGACGCGAGCGCGATCGCCCGCACCGGTTCTCGGCGGCGCAACCCTCCGAGAATGAACCGCGCCGTATCACCGAGCGAGAGTGACACGATCGGCACGCCGGCCTCGAGCGTCTCGCGCCGCTCGTCCTTGTCCTGGTGCAACCCGAGCTTGCCCGCAACCGGATACCGGTTGACGATACAGACCTGCGGCTCGATCCGCATGCCGACCGTCGTTGCGACCTCGGTAGCCAGCGCGACGAACGGACCCGGAATCGGCTGCACCGGAAGTCCGTCGTGGTCGCCGCGCATGGCGGCGTAGCGATAGGTGCGGGCGTTCCAGTGCAGGCCGAGGCACATCATGTCGATCCGCATCTGCCCGCCGCCTCGGACGGTCGGCCGGTAGAAACCCGCGGGCGCCGTGCCCAGGGCGAGCACGCGCTCGACCAGTTCGCACTGCGCCTCCGGCGACAGGTATCCGGGCAGGTGAAAGACGCCGGGCACGATCTCGACTTGAGGCACAATGACGGCCGCGGCTTCGCTGGGCGTAAGAGTAGCGCGGAATATCTTGGCCCCGTTCGGCGTTATATTCCAGAAGACGAGGCCACAGCCGTGCAACGACAACTGCTCTTCCCGCGCGTGCTCCTGGTGGCGCTCAGCGTCGCCGCCGCGAACCCGCCGGCGCACGCCGCCGCCCAGGCGTTCGATCACCAGTACCGCACCTACTCCGGCGTCCTCGACGAGTCCCTGATCGGATCGCGTGTCGACTACGGCCGGCTCGCCAGTGACCGCGTCGCGCTGGACGCCGCCGTCGACGAGCTCTCCGCGGTCCCACGCGAGACGTTCGATGCCTGGAGCCGAGCGCAGCGGCTCGCCTACTGGATCAACGCCTACAACGTGTTGACGCTGCGGGTCATCGTCGACCACTACCCGATTCGCGGCAGCTGGCTGAGCCTCTACCCGCGCAGCAGCATCCGCCAGATCGACGGCGTCTGGGACGACATCACGTGGCATGCGGGCGGACGCCAGGTGACGCTGGACGAGATCGAGCACGACATCCTCCGGCCAACCTTCGCGGAGCCCCTCGTGCACTTCGCCATCAACTGCGCCGCGCTGAGTTGTCCGCCGCTCCGCGGCGAGCCGTTCGTCGCCGAGCGGCTCGAGGCGCAGCTGGCCGGTTCGACACGCCAGGCACTCGCCCTGGCGGGCTGGCTGCAGCTCGACGGTGAGACGCTACGCCTCACCGCCATTCTCGACTGGTTCGGGCAAGACTTCGTGCCGCGCTTTGCGGGTCGGATCGAGGCCGACCGGTCCGAACGCGATCGGGCGCTGCCACAGCCGGATCCCCAGCGGGACCGCCAACAGCCCGGCATACAGGCCCGGGCGCCGCAGATCGGCCTTGGCCTGCCAGAGGAAGTGCGCGGCACCCGCCGTGGCGCTCACGTACACCAGGCGATGCAGGAGCTGCCAGCGGCGGCTGCCAAGCCGCCGCACCATGGCACGCGTCGACGTGACCGCCAGTGGAATCAACAGGACGAAGCCGGTAAACCCCGCGGTGATGTAGGGCCGTTCGACCACGTCCTCCACGATGGCCTCGACGTCGAAGAACCAGTCGAGGACGACGTAGGTCGCGAAGTGCAGGCATCCATAGAAGAACGTGAAGAGCCCGACCATGCGCCGGGCCGGCATCAGCCGATGCCAGGTCGTCAGGTAGCCGATCGGCGCGATCGCCAGAGTGGCGAGCAGCAGCTGGAACGTCCAGATCGCGGTCTCGTGGGTGATCTCCTCGATCGGATTGGCGCCCAGGTCACCGATTCGCGCCGCGCGCAAGCAACCAGACGGCCGGCAAGGCACACACGACGAACACGATCCGCTTCAGGGACCCGGTGCTCACCCAGACGACCTCGTAACGCGGGTAACTAGTAGAACCGGCGCAGGTCCATGCCGTCGTAGAGAGACGCGACCTGGTCGCCGTAGCCGTTGAACATCAAGGTTTCCTGCCGAAAGAACCGACCGATGCGCCGCTCCGACTTCTGGCTCCAGCGTGGATGGTCCACGGTCGGGTTGACGTTGGCGTAGAACCCGTACTCCTGCGGGGCGGACGTGTTCCACGCCGTCCGCGGCTGTTCGCGCGTGAACCGCATCTGGACGATCGACTTCGCACTCTTGAAGCCGTACTTCCACGGCATCATCAATCGAATCGGCGCGCCGTTCTGGTTGAGCAGCGTCTTGCCGTAGAGCCCGACGACGAGAATCGTCAACGGATGCATCGCCTCGTCCAAGCGGAGGCCTTCGACGTAGGGCCAATCCAGCACCTGCCGCCGCACACCGGGCATCTCCGACGGGCGCATGGCCGTCGTGAACTCGACGAACCCGGCGTCGCCGGTTGGCTCGAAGCGATCGATCAACGTCGACAGCGGGAATCCGACCCACGGGACGACCATCGACCAGGCCTCGACGCAGCGGAGGCGGTACACCCGCTCCTCCAGCGTGACCCCTTTGAGCAGATCCTCGAGGTGATAGTCGGCGGGCTTCGCCACCTCGCCGTCGACTTTGATCGTCCACGGCTCGGTCGTTAGCGTGTGGGCGTTGCGCGACGGATCCCGCTTGTCGAGGCCGAACTCGTAGTAGTTGTTGTAGCTGGTGATGTCGTCGAACGAGTTCAGGGTCTCGTCGGTGCCGAACGGCCCGGGCGTGACGTTCGGGATCGCGTCCTGGCCCTCCGCGAATGCCACCCGGCCTCCGCCCAACGCGAATCCGCCCGTGGCGACGCCCACCGCCGCGCCCGCGGCGCCTCGAATGAACTGGCGTCGGTTCAGGTAGACCTGCTCATCGGTGATCTCGGACGACGCAATCCCGGCTGGACGCTGAATCAGCATGAAGCACTCCGGTCCCTTCTCGCCGTGGTTCCCGCCATGCTACTACCGCCAGACCTAGGACGCTGAATTCAACCGGACCGACTCAACCGGCCCTCGGCCTCACCACGATCGCGTCCAGGCGAAGTAGCGCGTGAACCAGCGACGCACGGCGGGCGTCAGCAGCGTCCGACGGTACGCGTCGCCAGCCTTCTTCAGCGCCTCTACCTGCGTCGGGTACGGGTGAATCGTGGCGGACAGCTCGGCTAGTCCCCCGCCCTGCGTGATGACGTAGGCGGCCTCGCCGATCATCTCGCCGGCGTGCGGGGCCACGATCGTGCATCCCAGCAATCGGCCTCGATCGTGGTGGACCCGAACGAACCCGTCGGTCTCCTCGTCGAGAATGGCGCGATCGACCTCGGCCAGCAGCACCGTCAGCGTGTCGACCCGGCGGCCCTGCTCCCGCGCCTCGCGCTCGTAGAGGCCGACGTGCGCGATCTCCGGGTCGGTGTAGGTGCACCACGGAATCACCAGAGCGCTCGCCCGCTTCCGGCCATGGAACAGGGCGTTCTGGATGACGATTCGCGCCATCGCATCGGCCGCGTGGGTGAACTTGAACGCCGAACAGACATCGCCCGCTGCGTAGATCCGACGGTTCGACGTCCGCAGGCGATCGTCGACCTCAACGCCCCGCGACCCATAGGCCACGTTGGCCGCCTCGAGATTGAGCGTCTCGACGTTCGGCGCCCGACCCGCAGCCACGAGGAGGCGATCGCCGACGACCTGACTGGGCGCGCCGTCTCGTTCGAACGTCACGGTGACCCCATCCGGCCCCTGGCGCACCTGCTGCGGTCGCACCCCCAGGTGCAGCGTCACCCCATCGTCCTCGAGCGCCCGCGCGACGATCGCCGCCGCGTCACCGTCCTCGCGCGCCAGCACCTGGGGCGACATGTCGACGAGCGTCACGTGGCTGCCGAAGCGGGCGAAGGCCTGGGCCATCTCACAGCCGATCGGTCCGCCGCCGATGACGAGCAAACGGCGCGGCTGCTCGGTCAGCCAGAACAGGTTCTCGTTGGTCAGGTAGGACGTCTCGGCGAGTCCCGGAATCGGCGGCGCGGCGGCACGCGCACCCGTGGCGATGACGGCGCGCTTGAATCGCAGCGCCTGGCCGTCCACGGCGATCTCCCGGGGCCCGGTGAACTGGGCGTCGCCGAAGTAGACGTCGATGCCCAACCCGGCGAAGCGACGCGCCGAGTCGTGCGGGCTGATGTCGGCGCGGCGGCGGCGCATCCGCCGCATCACCCGCTCGAAGTCGACCTCGGGCGTCGCCATCCGCACGCCGAGCGCGTCGCCCTTCCGCGCCTCGCCGACCAGACGGGCCGCCCGCAGCAGCCCCTTCGACGGCACGCACCCGACGTTCAGGCAATCGCCGCCCATCAGCGCTCGTTCGACGAGCGCGACCCTGGCGCCGAGGCCCGCCGCGCCGACGGCACTCACGAGCCCGGCCGTACCCGCGCCGACCACGATCAGGTCGTAGACGCCGCCGCCGGCCGGATTCTGCCAGCCCTCGGGATGGACGTGGGCCAGCAGCTCCCGGTTGGCATCGTCGAGCGGCTGGACGAGCGATTCGGCTTCCATTCGTGCGTGAGTCGACGGCATCCGGCGCAGTTCAGGTCTGGCGCGACGACGGTCGTAACGCGTCGCGGCCATAGTACAGATGAGCGAGCCGCGCCGGGGCCACGCCGGCAAGATACAGCGTGACGAGCCCGATGTTCTTGACGCTTCGGCGGGCCCATCCGTCGCGCCGCCATCGCCGCGCCGAGACCCGAACCGGCAGGGACGAGTGCCAGAGCCGCCCCACCCGCCTCAGCCGGCGGACCAGGTCGACATCCTCCATCAACCGCCAATCCCTGTAGCCAGTGACTGACTCGAAGACCGCTCGCCGCACGAAGATCGCCTGGTCGCCGTAGGGCAGGTCGAACCAACGCACCCGGCAGCGCACACCGCGCTCGAGGCATCGCGCCTGCCAGGCGGGCGTGTCCAGCGCGAACCGGAAACTACCCCCGACCACCTCGGGCATCGCGTCGGCGCGGGCGATCTCGCCATCCCAGCCCGCGGACAGCCGGGCGTCGGCGTGCACGAAGACCAACCAGCGGCCACGCGCCAGGCCGGCCCCGTGATTCATCTGCCGGCCGCGGCCCGGCGCCGACGCGCTCCAGCGAACATGGGGAAACCGATCGCGCAGGCGAGCCAGCGCGGGGTCGGCGCCGCCGTCGACCACGATGATCTCGAATTCCCGTCCGTCGGCCGGTTCTGGTAGCGCGTCCAACAGCGATTCCAGTTCCGTCGCGTCGCCGAGCACGGGAATGACGATCGACACGAACGGGTCGTTCACGCGCCGTCCTCCAGCTCGAGCCATTCGACGACGCGGCGCCAGATGAGCTCGAGGCTGTCGTGCAGTTGGTGGTCGTCGTCGAGCAGGTGGACGTCGACCGCCGCCCGCCCGCGCGCGAACCGCTCGACCATCACGGGATCGACCGTGTCGTCGCGACGCCCCTGGAAGATGACGGTTGGCGGCGCCTCACTGTCCTGGACCGCGAACGAATCGTAGCCTGCCGCATCCGCGTACAGCCCGTAACCGACGCGCCGCGTTTCCCCGAACGCGTAGTGAAAGATCTCGAGGTACCCGGCCTCGCGCCAGCGATCGATGCCGTCGGCGTCGAGATCGCCCATCCGGCGGTTCGTCCCGAAGTCCAGGGCCGGGGCCAGCAAGACCAGCCGTTCGATCGGCGTGCGGCCTGCCGCGGCGGCCGACTGCCGCGCCGCAGCGTGCCAGGCCACAAAGCCTCCCAGGCTGGAGCCGATCAGGACGACCGGGCCGGGTGGCAGGCGGGCGATCGCCTCCTCGACCTGCCCGATCATTCGCGAGGTGGTCAGCCCCAGGAAGTCGGGCTCGTTGAAATCCGGACAGTGCAGCGACAGGCCAAACGGCTCGAGGCGCTCGGCCAGCCACGCCGCCTTCATCGAGCCGGCGGACGACGCCAAGCCGTGCAGATAGAAGAGGTGCATCTGGACGGCCTCGCGCCTCAGGCCCCGCCTCGGACGCGACCGGCGTCAGAGCTTGCGCGTGCAGCCGGGCGAGCACCGGCACGGGATGATCTTGTCCCCGTCGGTTTCGTAGTCGTAGCTCAGCTCCTCACCCTTCCGGATCGTCCGGGCGGCGCGGATCCAGATGTTGTCGCCCTCGATGTCGACCCAGCAATTGGGTGCGCACTTGTGGTTGACGAACCGGGCGATGTTGCCGCCGACGCCGGCATCGCGGACCCACCGGCTGTTCAGGTGGAAGCACCAGATATGCCCCTTGCGCAGGTACTTGTCCTCGCGTCGGCGGCTCTCCTTGTGGGGAATCTTCTCCCCGGCATAGTCAATGATCTTCGTGCTGCGTTTGATGCGCGCCGTGGCAAACACGCCCCACCCATGAATCTTGGATTTCCGCCGCTCGATCAGTCCCTTGGCACGTTCCCGGTACTCTTCCAATGTTCGTCGACGACTCACCGACACCTCCGCCCTGCGTTCGAATAGGACCGCACCCCAGCGCGCGACCGCCCCGATTGTATCGCGAGCATCCTGCTATAATCGCGAAGATCGATGCGCGTTCTCAAGAAGATCCATCGGAACATGCGCGCCGTGCGCGAGTTCGCGCGGGGGCTCGCCCACACGGCCCACCCGTTGCTCGTCCACATGGTGCCGATGCGGCGCTGCAACATCGACTGCGGCTACTGCAACGAGTACGACAAGGTGTCGGACCCGGTGCCGCTCGACACGATGCTCAGCCGGCTCGACCGGTTGTCCACGCTAGGCGCCTCCGTCGTCGCCATGAGCGGCGGCGAGCCGATGATGCACCCCGATCTCGACACGATTCTCACCGCGGTACGGTCGCGCGGCATGATGGCCGGGCTCATCACGAACGGGTACTACCTGTCGTCGAAGCGGATCGCGGCGTTGAACGACGCGGGCCTCGACTTCCTCCAGATCAGCATCGACAACGTCGAGCCCGACGAGGTCTCGAAGAAGAGCCTCCGACTGCTCGACAAGAAGCTGGAATGGCTTCGCGAGCACGCCGAGTTCGACATCAACATCAACTCGGTCGTGGGCGGCGGCGTGAAGAACGCAGAGGATGCCCGAACGATTACGGCGCGGGCGCGTGAACTCGGCTTCTCGACCTCGGTCGGCATCATTCACGACGGGTCGGGCCGGCTGAAGCCGCTCGGCCCCACCGAACGGGCGGTCTACGACGACGTCTCGGCACGCGTCAGCGGCGTCCGGCAGGTGGCCAAGAACCTCTACTCGGGCATCTCGGGGTTCCAGGACAACCTCGTCGAGGGCCGCCCGAACACCTGGCGTTGCCGCGCGGGGGCGCGCTACCTGTACATCTGCGAGTTCGGCCTGGTGCACTACTGCTCGCAGCAGCGCGGCCAGCCGGCGACCCCGCTCGACCAGTACACCGTGACCGACGTGGAGCGCGAGTTCCTGAAGCCGAAGGACTGCGCGCCGTACTGCACCATCGGCTGCGTCCACCGCGTTTCGACGATGGATTTCTGGCGAAAACCGCAGATCCCGCCGACCCGCACCCCCGCCGTCAAGGGCTCGGTCGAATCGGCCTCCTAGGCCGGCGCCACCCCTGGCTGGGCGCCCGCCGCCGCGGCTCGTGAACTTTCGCTCGACGCCCGCCGTCTAACCGCCTGAATGCCGAATCTGGCGTGGAGGATTCCCCATGAATAAGTGGTGCTCGTCGGTTGGTCTGGCCGTCGCCGTCGTGGCTTTCTCGGGCTGCTCGCTCGAAGCCGGTCACGCGATGATGGATCTCGTGCAGGGCTCGCAGGAGTCCGCTGAGAGCTTCGAGTGGAGCGGTGAGATCGCCCAGGGCGACGTCATAGAGATCAAAGGAGTCAACGGGCAACTCGTGGCCACGCGCACCTCGGGCGAGGAAGTCGAGGTCACGGCAACGCGCACGGGCCGGCGTGACGACCCGAACGAGGTGCGGATCGAGGTCGTCGAGCACGATTGTGGTGTGACGATCTGCGCCGTGTATCCGCGCGAAGGCAACGAGTGCCTGCCCGGTGACCGCGGTCGCCTGAGTGTGCGGAACAACGACGTGAAGGTGGAGTTCGAGGTCGAGGTGCCCGACGGCGTCCGCTTCACCGGCCGTAGCGTGAACGGCAGCATCCGAGCAGAAGACCTCGACTCCGACGTGATCGCCCACACGGTGAACGGCGCTATCGACATCTCCACGAACGGCCGCGCCGAGGCCGAGACCGTGAATGGCAGCATCGAGGCCGACATGGGCCGGGCCGACTGGGATCACGACGTCGGCTTCGAGACCGTCAACGGCAGCATCTCGCTGACGCTGCCGGAGGACGTGAACGCCGACGTCCGGGCCCGTACCGTCAACGGCCGGATCCGGACCGACCTGCCGCTCACGGTCCGCGAAGTCGGCCGGCGGCGGCTCGACGGCCGCCTGGGCGACGGCGGCCCCGAACTCGAACTCGAAACGGTCAACCGCAGCATTACGCTGAACGCGCGCTAGCGTCGATTCAACTGGGGCGTCCCGAGCTTTGTCGAGGGGCGCCCCACCTCCCGCCGCGCTCGACCCACGCCTCCCCTCAGCAGGTAGGATCGGATCGGCCCGACCGGCCGACGATGGCGTACTCCGCACCCTTTCGCCTCGGCATCTCCGCCTGCCTCCTCGGAGAAGAGGTCCGCCACGACGGCGGACACAAGCGCGACACGGGGCTCATCGACGCGCTCGGCTCGTTGGTCGAGTGGGTGTCGGTCTGTCCCGAGGTGGAGATCGGCCTCGGCACGCCGCGTGAACCGATCCGGCTGGTCCGACGCACGGACGGCAGGGTCGAGCTGGTGTCGGTCGAGACCCAGATCGATCTCACCCAGCGGATGCGCGCCCACGCACGGCAGCGGGTGAAGGAGTTCGAGCAACTCGGCCTGGATGGCTACGTCTTCAAGCGCGACTCGCCCAGCTGCGGCGTGTTCCGGGTGCCCGTCTGGAGCGAGGCCGGCGCGCCGGACGGGGCCGGCCGCGGGCTGTTCGCGGAGGAACTGATGCGGGCGCTCCCCGCGATGCCGGTCGAGGAAGAAGGCCGGCTGCACGATGCCCACCTGCGCGAGCACTTCATCGAACGCCTGTCGGCCTATCGGGAGACGAAGACGTCCTGACGCCTAGAAGTGGTTTCACAACCTCCGGCGGAGGTTGTGAAACCGCTTCTAGCTCCAATCGTGCGAATCGATCGCCGGGCGCTGACCGCCAAGCCCGTGCAGCCGCTCGGCCTTCACCGACGTCACGCCCTCCTGAATTTGCAGCGTCCCCTCGACCATCAGAAACGACTCGTCCGCCACGGCGAGACGCTCAGCGGCGAACAGATCCGGACGCACGATGACATTGGCGATCCCGGTCTCGTCCTCGAGCGTCAAGAAGACAAATCCCTTGGCCGTCCCGGGACGCTGGCGCGTGATGACCGCGCCCGCGACCCGCACGCGCCGTCCATTGCGCGCGCGGGGCAGATCGACGGCGCGTAGCACCCCGCGCATCGCCAACTCGCTGCGTCTGAGCGCCATCGGATGCGGCCCAAGCGTCAGCCCCGTACCGGCATAATCGGCAATGACCCGCTCGACCGGCGTCATCGAGGCCAGTGGCGACGGCGGCTCCTCGGCCACCTTGGTCTTCGCGCGGCTGGATTCCTCGAACAACGCCCCGGAGGGACGAGCCGCCCGTTCGATCTGCCACAGCGCGCTGCGCCGATCGTGCCCGAACGCATTGAGCGCACCGATCTCGGCAAGCGTCGCCAGTTCGTCCCGGCGGATCTCCGTCCGCGCGATCACATCTTCAATAGACGAGAACCGTTCCGGTGTCCGGCCGCCGCCGCCCGCGGGCGGCCTGCGGCCTTGTCCATTCCACGTATTCGCACAACTACTGCAAAACCGACGTCGGTCTTCTCCCTGCTCCACCACCTCGATCATCGACCGATCGTCATTGCCACACTTGGGGCACCGTAAGGCCTCCGCCCTTCCGCCCCCTGCCGGCTCCGATCTCCTCTGGCCTTCTTCAATCCTTCTCCCGACCTCCTCCCGCAGCCCAGACGCATACCGCAGTCCCAGCCGGATCGCGCCATCGGCTTCCACCGCACAGTCCCAGCGGGATCGCTGCACGTCGATCTCCTCGAACCGCACGCCGCGCCGCTGGGCATCCTTGACCAGTGTGGCGGGATGGTAGAACCCCATCGGCTGATTGTTCAACAGCGCAGTGTAGAACGCCGCCGGGAAGTGCGCCTTGAGATACGCGCTCGCGTACGCGATCAACGCGAAGCTCGCGGCATGCGACTCCGGGAACCCGTAGAGCGCGAACGACGTGATCGACCGCACGATGCCGTCAGCCGCGGCGCCGGTAATTCCCTGCCGCGCCATCCCCTCGCGCAGGCGCGTCTCGATCCGCTCCATGCGCTTCACCGAGCGCTTGAACCCGAACGCTCGCCGTAACTCCTCTGCCTCACCACCGGAAAACCCGGCCGCGACCATCGCGATGCGCAGCAACTGTTCCTGGAAGAGCGGCACCCCCAGCGTGCGCTTCAAGATCGGCTCGAGCAACGGATGAGGATACGCGACCGGCTCGCGCCCGGCCCGCCGTTTCAGGTAGGGATGCACCATCTGGCCGACGATCGGCCCGGGACGGATGAGCGCGACCTCGACGACCAGATCGTAGAAATGATCCGGCCGGAGCCGGGGCAGCGTCGCCATCTGCGCGCGCGACTCGACCTGGAAGACCCCGATCGTGTCGGCCGCCTGCAGCATCCGGTAGACATCGGGATCATCCGGCGGCAGATGCGCCAGATCGAAGCGTGCGCGCGGCGGCCCACCATCCGCGTCAACGTGCTCACCATCCCCGTTGACGAGCGCGATCGCGTCCTGCAGGACGGCCATCATGCCGAGGCCCAGCAGATCGACCTTGACGATCCCCATGGCGGCACAGTCGTCCTTGTCCCACTGGATCACGACGCGCCCGGGCATGCTGGCGTTCTCGAGCGGCACCACCTCGTCGAGCCGTCCCCGGCAGATCACCATGCCGCCGGAATGCTGCCCCAGGTGGCGCGGCAGGTCCTGCACCCGGCGCCAGAGCGCGCCGAATGCCTGGACCCGCGGATCGGCGGGGTCGCACCCCGCATCGCCGAGATGCCGGGCCAGCGTGTCTTCGGGATCGGTCCACTCGAACCGGCTCATCAGCTTGGTCAACCGGTCGATCCGATCGGTGTCGAACCCCAGCGCCTTGCCAACCTCCCGGGTGGCGCTACGGTCGCGATAGGTGATGACGTTCGCGGTCATCGCCGCGCCCAGTTGCCCGTAGCGCTCGTAGACGTACTGGATGACAGACTCGCGCCGGTCGCCACTCGGCAGGTCGAGATCGATGTCGGGCCACTCCCCGCGTTCTTCAGAGAGAAACCGCTCGAACAGCAGATCCATGCCGACCGGATCGACCGCCGTGATCCCCAGGCTGTAGCAGACCGCGCTGTTGGCCGCCGAGCCGCGGCCCTGCACCAGAATCCCTTGCCGCCGGCAGAAGTTGACGAGGTCCCAGACGATGAGGAAATAGCCGGCCAGGTCGAGCTTCTCGATGAGATCCAGTTCGCGCGCGATCTGGCGCCGAGCCCGCTCGTGGTACGGCCGATAGCGCTCGCGCGCGCCAACCTCCGTGATCTTCCTGAGGAACGACGCCATCGTCTCGTCCGGTGGCACGGGATAGTCCGGAAAGCGATAGCCGAGATCGGCCATCGTGTACTGCAGCCGTTCGGCCAACGCTTCGGAGGCTTGGAGCGTCTCGGGAAGATCGTGGAACAACCGGGCCATCTCACCGGGCGGCTTCAGATACCGTTCGGCGTTGCGCGCCAGCCGCCGACCCGCACGATCGACCGTCGTCTTGTGACGCACACAGGTCAAGACATCGTAGAGCGGGCGATCCGCCGCCGTGGCGAACCGTACGCCGTTGGTCGCCAGGAGCGGCACGCGATAGGCCGACGCGAGAGCCGCCAGCGCCTGCGTGTCGGCTTCCTCATCCCGGAGGAGATGCCGCTGCACCTCGACGTAGACGTTGCCCGCACCGAACAGGCCAAGGAGCCGATCGAGCATCCCGCCGACCCCGTACCGCCGGCTGTCGAGCGCCGGCCGGCCGGCGAGCGCGACGAGTCCGCGCGTCGCGCCATCGAAATCCTCGAGCGTGAGTGCACCTTCGCCCTTCGGCGCCCGCAGTTTCATCCGGGTCACGAGGCGGCACAGGTTGCGATACCCTTCCGCCGACTCGACGAGCACCGGCAGCCGCCAGAGACACGCCGCCCCCCCCCATCCGCCTGTCCCGTTCGCCGTCTCCCGCGCCGCGATCGTCAATTCGCTCCCGACGATCGGCGTGATCCCGGCCGCCGTCGCCGCCTGATGAAACCGCGGCGCGCCGTAGACTCCGTCGCGATCGAGCAGCGCGAGCGCTGGATAGTCGAGCGCGGCCGCACGGTCGACGAGCGCCTCGGGCGTCGACGCCCCGTCGAGGAACGAGAACGCCGACGCGGCATGCAGCTCGATGTACATCAGTCGAGCACCCCGGCCACGAACCACCCGCCGTCTGCCCGATCGCGATAGATCCGGTAGACGCCACTGTCGCTCAAGGCCACATCCCACTCGTCGTGACTCCACCTGCCGGCGTGCCGGCGCGCGGCCTCCGGTGTTCCGTGCTCCCACCAGTACCCCGACGATCGCCACGGGCCGGCGCACCGCTCGACCGCGCGGCTACCGACGCCACCGCCCGCCGAGACCCGTACCGGACAGCCACGATCGACCGACACGCGCGCAGCGATCGGAATCCGGAACCGTCGCAGGGCGGTTAGGGAATCGAACTGACGTGAGACTCTCGGAGTTCGAGAGTCTTCCGATGGGGAGTTACACCGCGCACGGCGCGGTGGCGAGGCCCCGGCGC
>DCWN01000044.1 GCA_002328835.1 Acidobacteria bacterium UBA2161
CTTTTCCAATGGAGATTTGGTAATGACAAAAAGTGATCCGAACACTGGTGGTTCAGTAGTGACCTATATTTTTGAACTCGGGTTAATAGGTGACCCAGAAACCTGTAAAAATTTCATCAAAGAGTCAGGAATTTATACGCATGGTTGTAATGAACCGAAAACGATTAGATTTGAGTGGTATTTGTCAACAGACGAGACTTCCGCGACACTTTTGGAATTGTTTGAAGATAGCGATGGAGCGAAATTACGCGTAGAAAATCTACTTGCAAGTTCGTTGGTCGGTCGATTTCAAGAACTTTTTGAAATAAAGAGTTTTACTGTTCTTGGTCCGGTGAAAGAAGATTTAAATGACATAGTTAGTCAGTTTGGTGCAGAAATACGAAAATATGCTGCTGGGTTTTACCGGTTGTAACTTGTGAGATATTACTCAGATGCGGTAGTTGCCACGTGGCAACTACCGCATCAAGTCACTATCGAACTGACCAATTCCGTCACGGTTGAGTAATGACCTGGCGACCTGATGCTGTGATGGCCTGAGGCCGTGACCGTCTGATGGACTTTCTCTCAGAACTCAACCCCGAGCAGCGCGAAGCGACTCTGCAAACGAACGGCCCGCTACTCATCCTGGCGGGCGCCGGTTCGGGCAAGACCCGGGTCATTGCCTACCGGATCGCCTACCTGATCGGCGACGGCCATGCCGAGGCCGACCACGTCTTGGCGGTCACGTTCACCAACAAGGCGGCCGCCGAGATGCGGGCGCGGGTCGAGCGGCTGCTGGAGTCGGAGTGCGGACGGCTCTGGATCTCGACGTTCCACTCGCTGTGCGCCCGGCTGCTACGCCGCGAGGCACCGGCGCTCGGCCTGTCGCGCGATTTCGTCATCTACGATTCGACCGATCAGCTGGCCGTCGTCAAGCGCGCGATTCGGGACCTGGGCTTCGACGACAAGCTGCTGCCGCCGAAGGCGGCGCTCGGACGGATCAGCTCGGCCAAGAACCGGATGCAGAGCCCGGACGATCTGGCGGCCAGCGGGTGGGGCCCCTTCGACGATCGGGTCGTACAGATCTACACGCGCTACGCGCGCGCGCTCGGCGAGGCCGGGGCGCTCGATTTCGACGACCTGCTGCTGAAGACCGTCGAACTGTTCGACGTCTCCGAACGGGTCAGGACCAAGTACGCCGAACAGTTCCGCTACGTGCTGGTCGACGAGTACCAGGACACGAACCGCCCGCAGTACATGCTGATCCGCCGACTGGCGGAGAAGCATCGCAACCTGTGTGTCGTCGGCGACCCCGACCAGTCGATCTACAAGTGGCGCGGCGCGGATCTCCGGAACATCATGGATTTCGAGGAGGACTTTCCGGAAACGAAGGTCGTGCGGCTCGAGCGCAACTATCGGTCGACGCAGGTGATCCTCGATGCGGCGTCGGCCGTCATCCGTCAAAACCTGAACCGCAAGGAGAAGCGGCTCTGGACGGAGCAGGCCGCCGGCGCGCGGATCACCTACTACCGTGGCGGCGACGAGCTGGAGGAGGCCGACTTCATCGCCACGGCGGCGCGCGGCGCCACGCTCGACTCGGCCGACGCCGGGCCCGGTGAAGCGGCGCTGGCCGTCCTGTATCGCACCAATGCCCAGTCGCGCGCCATCGAAGATGCGCTGCTGCGGGTGGGCGTGGCCTACCGGATCATCGGCGGCGTCCGCTTCTACGAACGGAAGGAAATCAAGGACACGCTGGCGTATCTCAAGCTGGCGATCAACCCCGACGACGATGTCAGCCTTCGGCGGGTGATCAACGTGCCCACGCGAGGCATCGGCAAGGGCGTCATGGAGTCGCTGGAGAGGATCGACCCCGCCACGCACAACGCCCCGCTCCTGGCGGCCTCCGCCGACGAGGACCCGCCGGCCTCGCTCTGGCGCCGCGTCGTGCGCGCCGTGGACGAACGGCTCGTGCCGACCCGCGCCCTCAGCAGCCTGTCGGCGTTCCGGACGCTCGTCGAACATCTCGGCGCCGTCGCGCACCGCGAACCGGCCTCGGCCACGGTCGAGGCCGTCCTCGACCAATCGGGCTACCTCCACGACCTGCAGGAGGAGCGGAGCGAGGAGGCACAGGCGCGCATCGAAAACCTCCAGGAGCTGGTCTCGGCTGCGCGTGAGTACGAAGCGCAGGATGCCGAGCCGTCGCTTAACGGGTTCGTCGACCGCCTGTCGCTGCTCTCGGAGACCGACGAGGTCGAAGGCGACGATGCGGCTCACGTCGCCCTGATGACGCTCCACGCCTCGAAGGGCCTGGAGTTCCCGACGGTCGTGATGGCCGGCCTCGAGGAAGGGCTCTTCCCGCACGCCCGGGCGCGCGAGGACGACGAGGAACTCGAGGAAGAGCGGCGGCTCTGCTACGTCGGCATGACCCGGGCGCAGCAGCGGCTCGTCCTCACCGGCTGCGCGCGGCGTCGAGTCTTCGGCGAGTACCAGGCCAGCGACGCGTCGCGGTTCGTCGACGAGGTTCCGGCCGCGCTGGTCGACCGGCTCGGAGCAACAGGGTCGGCGGGATCGGCGGGGCAGGGCTCACTGCTCGGCTCGGGGCGCCGCTCCGGTCGAGGATGGGGCGGCGGGCGCGCGCACCGACCGAAGCCGGCCGAGGAAACGTTCGAGCCGACCTACGCCTATGAGGACGAGGACCAGTCGCTCGGCACGGTCGGTCCGGGCACCCGCGTCCGTCATCCGCTGTTCGGCATCGGCACCATTGTGGCGGTCGAGCCGCTGCACGATGACGCCAAGCTCACCGTCAAGTTCCGGACTGCGGGACAAAAGAAGCTGCTCGCCAAGTACGCGAAGCTGACGCCGGCATAGGGTTGGCTGAGGGCGACCGCCTTCAGATTCCGCCCTGCCGCCAGATCGCCAGCACCAGTCCGACAATCCCGACGACGATCCAGACGACGGTCGCACCGATCGGCAGGCGATGGCGGTCGGCGTCGTACGGCGGCGCGGCCGGCGTCGCCAGATGGAACGGGCTCTGCAGCACGTCGGTGACTCCGGCAAGGGCGATGTTGACGCCCGCCCGCCAGGCATGCCCGAGCCGGGCGGTGCCGCGCGCCAGGCCGCCGACGGCGTTCCAGATCGGGCGCCGCCAGAGCCGGTCGGTGTCGAGCGTCACCGTCGGCTTCCCGCCCAGTCCGCCGCGCATCAAGAGAAACGCCGCGGCGGTGCCCACCAGGAGCTGCACCGTCGAGAAGACGTGGTCGGCGGTGTAGGGCAGATAGTCGACCGGCGGCAGCGGCAGCCGCGCGTACAGCCATCCGGGCACGATCCCGATGCCGATGCAAGCGACGGCCGCCAGACTCATCGCCGCGATCATGTTGCTCGGCAGTCTCACCGGCGCCAGCCCTCGGTCGGGCCCGAAGAAGGTGAAGTAGGGCAGCTTCAGGCCGGTGTGGAGGAAGGTGCCGACACTGGCGATCGTCAACAGCCACTCGACTCCCGTCAGGCCGTGGTCAGACGCGGCCGAGACGATCAGCGGCTTGCTGACGAACCCGTTGAACAGCGGCACACCCGAGATCGAGCAGGCGCCGATCAGGTAGAGCGTCGTGACGACCGGCATCGAGCGCGCCAGGCCGCCCAGTTCAGTGAGCCTCCGTCGACCGGTCGCCTGCATCACGGCACCCGCGCCCATCAGCAGCAACGCCTTGTAGAGGATGTGCGAAAAGGCATGGGCCGCGGCGCCGTTCAGCGCCAGGGCGGTTCCGATGCCGACGCCGGCCACCATGTAGCCGATCTGGCTGACGATGTGGTACGCGAGCAGCCGGCGGATATCGTTCTCGAGCACGGCGAACACGGCACCGTAGACCGCCATGATCGCGCCGACCCAGGCGAGCGCCTCGACGCCCGGGAAGGCTCGGATGAGCAGGTAGATCGCCGTCTTCGTCGTGAACGCGCTCAGGAGGATCGTGCCCGTAACCGAGGCCTCGGGGTAGGCGTCGGTCAACCAGGCGTGCACCGGCGGCACCGCGGCGTTGATGAGAACGCCGCCGAGGATCAAGCTGTAGCCGAGGCCGGCGTCAGAGGCGAGCGGCTCGAGCGAGAGGCCGGCGCCGCTCGACCAGAGCAGCGCGATGCCCGCGAAGAGCAACGCGCCGGCCGTCAGGTGCATGAAGATGTACCGGAACCCAGCCATCCGGGCGCGCACGCTGCCCCCGAACCAGACGATCAGGAGCGACGCCACGCCCATCAATTCCAGGCCGACGAACGCGGTGATCCAGTCGCCGGCATAGACGACGCCAAGGCCGCCGGCGGCGTAGACGAGTGTCGCGATCTGCTCGCCGCCACGGTCGACGTGCAGCGCGTAGACCGCGCCGATGAACGTGATGCCCGTGAAGATCAGCCCGAAGAGCTGACTCAGAGGGTCGACCCGCACCAGCACGAGGCTCTGACCCGCAAGGTCGACGACGCCGTGATGGCCGGCCGGCGCGCCGAGCGCCGCGGCCATCGCCAGCAGCGGGGCCGCCAGGAGCACCGCGCGCCGGGCGTGCCCGCGGAGCATCGCCACGAGCGGAGCGGCGGCCAGCAAGACCAACGCCGGATGGAGCAAGGGCTGCATCGCTTACGGCTCGTCCTCGGGGTGATCGTCCTCGGGCTGCTGCAGCCCTAGCTGCCCGAGTAGCTTCGATCCCCAGACCAGCAACCCGCAGCCGGCGAAGCCGATCGCCAGATCGAATCCCGCCACGCCGTGCCACCAGGCGCCGTGCTCCTCGGGCTGGATCAGGATCTCGGCGACGAAGCTGACCGCCGCGCACCCTGCCAGGGCGATGAGCAGTCGTGTTGCTATCGGCATCGACATTCCTTACGGCAGCCCCCCCGAGCCGGCAACGACGCTCTCGGCCGCCAGGCGGGCCAGGGCGAAGAAGCGGAACCCGACGCTGGGCGCAACCCCGAGCACCAGCGCCACCGCGGCCGTCACACCCAGCGGCAGCGCCATCGGCCATGGGGCCTCGCGCGCGTCAGCCGTCTCGGTGGTTGGAGCCTTGAAGAACGCGTCGTAGATGATCGGGAAGAAGTAGGCGGCGTTGAGCAGGCCGCTCACCACGAGGACGCCGACGATGATCTCGTCGCCGGCCGTCAGCGCTCCGACGCCGAGGTTCCACTTCGCGATGAAGCCCGCCAGCAGCGGCACACCGGCCAGGCCACAGGCGCCGACGGCGAATGCCGTCATCGTCACCGGCATCTGCCGGCCGAGCCCGTCGAACCCGTGCACGCCGTCGCGGTGGGCCTGCGTGTGCAGCGCGCCGGCACAGAAGAACATCGTGATCTTCATGAACCCGTGGCCGGCAATGTGGAACATGGCGCCGGTCAGCGCCGCCACCGAGCCCAGCGCGGCGCCCAGCACGATGTAGGACAGCTGTCCGATGGTCGAGTAGGCCAGCAGGCGCTTGAGATGATCCTCGCCCAGCGCGCGCATCGACGCGATCAGGATCGTCGCGGCGGCCGCGACGATCAGCACCGTGTCGGCGCCGGTCGCCCGGAGCACGTCGACGCCGAAGACGTAGCCGACGATGCGCACCACACCGAACGCGCCGGCTTTCACGACCGCCACCGCGTGCAGCAGCGCACTGACCGGCGTGGGTGCCACCATGGCCGCGGGCAGCCACCCATGCAGCGGCATGATCGCCGCCTTCACGCCGCACCCGACGATGAAGAGCGCGAAGGCGGCGGCGAGGACGCCCGCCTCGGCGCGGCCGGCCAGAAAGCCGCCCGGCGTGAAGTCGGCGCCCGGCGCCACGCTCTCGGTCCAGACGATCGCGACGAGCAGCACCTGACCCGCCCCCAGCGTGTACACGAGATAGCGGCGGCCGGCGCTGCGCGCCTCCGCGGTCTGGGCGTGGACGACGAGCGGATAGGTCGCCAGCGTTAGCACCTCGTAGCAGACGAAGAAGGTCAGCAGGTTGGCAGCGAACGCGATGCCGACCGTCGCCGACAGGCAGACCGCGAAGCTGACGTAATAGGCCGTCTGACGTGGCACCGCGGCGGCGCGGAGATAGCCGACCGAGTAGAGCGAGGTCAGCAGCCAGAGGCTCGATGCGGTCAGCGCGAACAGCAGCCCGAGCGCGTCGGCGCGAAACCCGAGCGTCAGGCCGGCCGCGAGCGGGAGCCGCGCACTCTCGATCGCCTGCCCATCCAGCACCGCCGGCAGCATCGACGCCACGAGCGCGAGCTTCAGCCCGGCCGCCGCGAAGGTGATCGCCTCGCGGAGGGCCGGACGCCGGCCGGCCAGCGGCAGCAGGGTCGCCGCGAGCAGCGAAACCAGGACGGCGGCGAGCGGTCGGGCAGCCAGATCCATTTACGAGACGGTCGGTGGCAGCGCGCGCTCGAGCAGATGCGTGACGACCGGCTGGTGGAACAGCCCGAGCAGGAGGACGACGAGGGCCAGCACGAGGGCCGGGGCGAGCATTCCGAACGGCAGGTCGCGTCGCTCGGGAGCCGGTCTGCTCTCGTCGGCGCCGAGGAACAGGCGCTCGAGGACCCGGAAGAAGTAGATCGCGCTGAGCCAGCTGCTGCCGACGAGCGCCGCCACCCCGAGCCAGGCCTCGGCCTCGAACGCACCCAGCAGCAGGTACCACTTGCTGAAGAAGCCGGCGGTGGGCGGCAACCCGACCATCGACACGGCGGCGACCGCGAACGCCGTGGCGCTCAGCGGCAGCCGGCGCCCGACGCCGGCGAAACCGGCGACGCTCGACAGACCGGTCCGCCATCGGATGCCACCCGTGACGAGGAAGAGGCACCCTTTCATCAGCGCGTGATTGAGGACGTGGAAGAGCGCGCCGACGATGGCAATCGGCGACCCCAGCGAGAATCCGAAGATGATGTAGCCCATCTGGCCGACGCTGGAGTAGGCCAGCATCCGGCGGACATCCGACTGCGCGAGCGCCAGCCAGGAGCCGGCGACGATGGCCGCCACCCCGGCCCAGCCGAGAAAGACCAGCGCGCTTGCGGCAGCCGGTTCGGCTCCCAGAACGAAGTAGAGCACGCGGTAGAGCGCGTAGGCGCTCACCTTCGTCATCACCGCGGCCACGAATCCGGTGACCGGTGGCGGCGCATAGGTGTAGGCATCGGGCAGCCACCCGTGGAACGGAAAGACCGCGGCCTTGATGGCCAGGCCGATGACGATGAGCCCGACGCCCACGGCCGTGGCGGTCGGCTGATCGGCCGCGGCAAGCCGCGCCGAGAGGTCGGTCATGTTCAGCGTGCCGGTCAGCGCATAGAGGTAGCCGATGCCCAACAGGTAACACGACGCCGCCACGGTGCCGACGAGCAGGTAGCGAAACGTCGCGACGGCCGCGCGGTCGCCGCCCGTGGCGAGGAGCGCGTACGCCGCAATCGACGAGATCTCGAGAAAGACGTAGAGGTTGAAGAGATCACCGGTCGCCACGATGCCCAGCAGGCCGGCAACCAGCAGGAGGTAGAGCGAATCGAACAACCCGATTCGATCCGGGCCCGACGTCCGAAGATACGGCCCGGCGTAGATCGCCGCGGCCAGTGCGAGGCTGGCGACGAGCACACTCATGCCGCCGCTGAGCGGATCGAGCACGTACTCGATGCCCCAGGGCGGCGCCCAGCCACCCAGCTCGTACTGCCAGACCCCGTCGGCCGTGCGCAGAACCCGCGTGAGCGCCACGCTCGCGGCCACGAGTGTCGCGGCCAGGGTGGCGAGCGTCACGGCATGGGCGGCCGTCGACGACCGGCGGCCGAGCAGCGGCACGACCAGTGCCGCCGATAGCGGCACGACGACGATGAGGATGGGGAGATGTTCGCTCATTCGCGCAGCCTGTCGAGCAGCGCCGGCTCGTTGAGCGTGCCGAAGCGGCGGCGGATCCGGATGAGCAGCGCGAGCGCGACGCCGGTCGTGCTGACCGACACGACGATTGCCGTCAGCATCAAGGCATGCGGCAGCGGATTGACGTAGGCCGCCGGGTCGATCGGGCCCGCCGTAGCGGCAGCGGGCACGACCGGGACCGTCGCACCGAACTTGGTCGACAGCGCAATGAAGAAGACGATCACCGCGACCTGCAGGATGTTCATCGCCATGAGTTTCCGCAGCAGATGGGAACGGGCGATGATGCCGTAGAGCCCGACGAGCAGGAGCGCCGCGGCCTGGAGGTATTGGACGGTGCTTGCGTCGAGGGAATCGATCATCTCAGGCGGGGTCCTTCACGCGTCGTCCCGCGCTTCCACGAGCACGTCGAAGATCAGTTCGAGGACACCGGTCACGGCGAGCGCGACCCCGATCTCGACGGCCAGGCTGCCGGCCGCACGCACCTCAGCCGGCGCGAGCGTGAGCGGCAGGGCGGAGTAGTCGAGGAAGTGGCCGCCGAAGATCGGTCCGAGCAAGCCAACCCCAGCGAAGATCCCGGCGCCGGTGCAGAGCAGCACGACGGCGGTCTCGGGCGGCATGACCCACCCGGCCGCCCGCCCCCTGACGAGCCGCACCAGAATCAGACACGCGGCGATGATCACACCGCCCTGGAAGCCGCCCCCCGGGCTGTCGTGGCCGTGCACGACGACGTAGGCGCCGAACATCAACATGAACGGCGTCATCAGCCGGCTCGCCGCGTCGAGCGCCGGGCTGCCGAACCCGGAATTCATCACGGCCCGACTCCTCGCGATCGGCCGCCCAGGATCAGCCAGCAGGCCAGGCCCGCTGCGCAAATCACCGTGGTCTCACCCAGCGTGTCGTACGCGCGATAGTCGGCGAGCACGCCGGTCACGAGATTCGTGGCCCCGGTCTCCTCGTACCCGCGTGCGATGTAGCGCGGCGAGACGTGCGTGGCCGCGGGCGACTCGGGATCGCCGACGCGCGGCAGGCCGCCCGCGGCTGCCACGAGCACGGCGCCCAACGCCAGGAGCGGAAGGATCGCCAGGCGCGCCATCAGTCGGCGCCCCGGTCGGTGCGGAAGATAGCGGTCACGAAGAACACCGCCGTGATGGCGGCGCCGACGGCGGCTTCAGTGAACGCCACGTCGACCGCGCCGAGGATGGCAAAGTAGGTGGCCGAGAAGAAACTGAACGCGCCGAACACCACGACGGCGGCCATTAGATCGCGCACGGAGAGCGCGGCGATGGCACCGACGATCATCAGCCCGAGAAACGCAATCGCCAGCGGATCGAAGGCGGGCGTCACGACCGGCCCTCCCGCCGCCAGGGCGCGATGCCGGCGCGATAGGCGGCGCGCCCGAGGGCGTGGGTGGCAGTCGGGTTCGCCAGCGTGACGAAGACCACGATCAGCAGAATCTTGGCACTGGTCAGCGACACCCCGCCGCGCAGCGCCAGCGCGGTGGCGGTCAGCGCCACGCCCAGGGTGTCGGACTTGCCAAGCGCGTGCAACCGCGAATAGAAATCGGGCAGCCGCGCCACGCCCACGACCCCGGCCGCAATGAAGAACAGGCCGAACAGCAGCATGAGATCGGCCAGGGCGCTCACGGTTGGTCGGTTCCCCGGACCTCGTAGTACTTCGCCAGCGCGAGCGTCCCCACAAAGGAGATCAGCGTGTACGAGAGCGTGATGTCGACGAACACCTCCACGCGATCGGTGAGAAACCCGAGCACGAGCAGCAGTAAGATGGTCTTCGTCGAGATGAGCCCCAGGCCGGTCAGGCGATCGAAGACCGTTGGGCCGGCCAGCACCCGGTAGAGCGACACCGTCATCGCCGCGGTCAACGCGAACGCGGTGCCCAGCAAGAGCGGGCTCATCGCTCGACCACCGGCGACGAGTCGGGCGCGGCGGCCGTGAAGAGCCGTCGCACCCGCTGGACCGTGGCGCCCTGCTCGAGTCCGGCCGCGCTGCGCGCCGTCAGGGCGTGCACGAGATAGCCGTCGCTGTCGACGTCCAGGGTCACGGTGCCGGGCGTCAGCGTGATGGAATTGGTCAGCGTGAGCCGCGCCAGCGTATGCGGCGCCGGGACATCCAGCCGGACCAGGCACGGATCGATCGGCAGCCGTGGATGCAGCACGATGCCGACGACGTGCAGATTGGCGCGCACGACCTGGCCGGCCAGCCAGGGGAGATAGCCCAGGAACCGGATCCAGGCGACGCCGGCCAGCGGGTGCGCCACGGAGGGGCCGACGGCGGGCGGCAAGCGCAGCAGCCGTCCGGTCGTCGTCGCGACGGTCACGGCACATGCGGCGCCGGCGAGCAGGTGGAAAAGATCGAACTTGCCCGACAGGATGAGCCAGAAGGCGAACAGGACGCCGGTGAACGGCAGTGTCTGGGCGAAGCCATGCCACCCTCCACCGGCCCGCGGTGGGCGGGCTTCGCGCGCGACCCCCGAATCGCCGGTCGGGGTCTGGGCTCGCATCAAGTCTGCCGTCGGAAAGGCCCCGCGCGGAGCGCTGTGGGGAAGTCGTCCGGACGTGAGGGTTGGCGCGACGCCCCGCGGGGCGCCGCGCCCGTGAATCGAGAATGTCGAAGGCCGCTGGCGCCGCCGCGCGCCCTAGCCGACTTCGTCGATGGCCGTGATGATCCAACGCCCGTTCAACGGCGTGCCGTCGTCGCCGGTTAGCTGAGCCTGCTCGAGTGTGACCTCGAGGGTCTGCTCGAGGTCCTGCTCGTCGGGCGTCCGCACCTGGGCGAGGATCCGGACGGTGAACGACGCGATCTCGCCTTCGTACATCGTGACGTCGACCGGCTCGGCTGGGCTGAACGTGCTGCCCTCGGCGACGACCCTCGCCTCGCTCAACGCGGCGCGGGCATCCGAAACGGTCTGGGCGTGCTCGGCCATCTCCGTCCGCCACTGCGTCCAGGCTTCCTGGATGTCCCGGTCGGCGCGACGGCTCGGTTCCTCACCTTCGCGCTCGGCTTCGAGCACCCGCTCGATCGCCTCCAGGTTCTCGTCCTGGTACGCCTGCTTCCGGTCGGAGAACTCCTGGTCAGTCGCCTCGGTCGCCATGAGGGCCTCGGCGAGGGCCTTGGCCCGCATCGGTCGGCGCGTCTGCTCGGAGATCGACTCGACGTCGAAGCTCTGCACGATGCCCCGATCGGTCGGAGCGAACGAGACCATCGAGATGTTGGCGAGCGTCGCGTTGTCGCGCATCCGCGACGCGCGGAAGAATTGTGAGAGCAGCTGCTCCTCGGGTGAACTCGAGCATCCGGCAACCGTCGCCGCCAGGATGAAGAGCGCCACCGCCGTGAGTCGTGGCCGGTGCATATCGTCAGCCTCCTTTAGATGACTGCCTGTTCTCGCTTCACGAGTCCCCTTGGCTCCGCCCTTCAACGCCGTCGCCAACAGGCCTAACCCTCGCCTCCGCCACTATCGCCCGGGTCGTCGACCTGCTCGGCCAGCCGCGCGATCGACACGACGCGGTCGCCGTCTTCCATCTCGATGAGCCTGACGCCCTGCGTCGCCCGCCCGATGGCCCGGATGCTCCAGGTCAGCATCCGGAGGATCTTGCCCTGTTGGGTGATCAACATCAACTCGTCCTCGCCCCGGACGTGCGCAACGCCGACCACCTGGCCGTTCCGCTCGCTACTCTGGATGTTAATAATACCCACTCCACGCCGGGACTGCACCCTATATTCGGCCAATTCCGTCCGTTTTCCGTAGCCGTTCTCGCAGACCGTCATCAGCGCCCCGCCCGGCCGCACGTCGGTCATCGCCACGACCTCGTCGCCCTGCCGCAGGGTGATGCCCCGGACCCCGGCAGCCGTCCGCCCCATCGGCCGGACGTCGCTCTCGGCGAAGCGGATCGCCATGCCGTTCCGGGTCCCCAGGAAGAGTTCCCCGGCGCCATCGGTCGGCTCCACGGCGATGACGGCGTCCTCGGTCCCCACGGCCTGCGCGATGATGCCGCCGGCTCGTGGATGCCGGAAGGCCCTGACATCGGTCTTCTTGACGACGCCGCGCCGTGTGCCCATCACCAGGAACCGCTCGCCGTCGGCCTCAGGCCACTCCCGCACGGCGACCAGCGCCGCGATGTGCTCGCCCGCCGACATCGACACCAGGTTCGCGATCGACTTGCCCTTGCCGGACGGCCCAACGTCGGGAATCTCGTGCACCTTCAGCCAGTAGACGCGGCCGCGGTCGGAGAAGATCAGGATGTAGGCGTGGGTCGACGCCACGAATAGCTGCGAGATGAAGTCCTCATCGCGCATCCGCATCCCGATCCGACCCTTGCCGCCCCGACGCTGGTTTCGGTAGGTCGCGATCGCGGTTCGCTTGATGTAGCCCGTGTTCGTGACCGTGATCGCCATGTCTTCGTCGACGATCAGGTCCTCGATGCTCAGTTCGCCCGTCTCGTCGACGATCTCGGTGCGCCGGTCGTCGCCGAACTTGTCCCGCACCGCGCGCAACTCGTCGAGGACGATCTCCAGCAGCAGGCTGTCGCTCCCGAGCACGGCGCGGAGCCGTTCGATCGTGTTCACCAGCTCGGCCATCTCG
Organism: Acidobacteria bacterium UBA2161; assembly: GCA_002328835.1. GTDB lineage: Bacteria > Acidobacteriota > Vicinamibacteria > Vicinamibacterales > UBA823 > UBA2161. The sequence continues at coordinate 12,419 of DCWN01000044.1, forward strand.
TCGACGATCTTCTGCCGCTCCAGCCCGGTGAGCCGTTGGAGCTGCATGTCCAGAATGGCCTGCGCCTGGATCTGCGTCAGCGAGAACTCCGACATCAGGCCGGTGCGCGCCTCGGCCGGAGACTTCGACCCGCGAATCAGCTTGATGACGGCGTCGAGATGGTCGAGCGCGACCTTCAACCCCTCGAGGATGTGGGCGCGCGCCAGCGCCTTGCGCAGGTCGAACTCGGTGCGGCGGCGCACGACTTCCCGCCGGAACTCGAGAAATTGCTCGAGCACGTCGGCCAGCGTCAGCACGCGCGGGCGACCGCCGACGATCGCCAGCAGGATCACGCCGAAGGTGGTCTGGAGCGGCGTGTGCTTGTAGAGGTTGTTCAGCACGACCTCCGGCACCTCGCCCCGCTTCAACTCGATGACGACGCGCATCCCGTCGCGATCCGACTCGTCGCGCAGATCCGCGATGCCCTCGATCGTTTTCTCGCGTGCGAGCTCCGCGATCTTCTCGAGGAGGCGGGCCTTGTTGACCTGATACGGAATCTCACTGACGACAATCGCGACTCGATCGCCCTTCGTCGCCGGCTCGATGCTGGTCTTGGCGCGCATCAGGATCGACCCGCGGCCGGTCTGGTAGGCCGATCGGATCCCACGCCGGCCGACGATGTAGCCGCCGGTCGGAAAATCAGGGCCCGGAATCAAATCGAGCAGGCGGGTCAGCTTCGTGTCGGCGCTCTGGTCAGCGTGCTCGGCCAGCCAGATGAGGCCGTCGATGACTTCCCGGAGGTTGTGCGGCGGGATGTTCGTCGCCATCCCGACCGCGATGCCAGCCGACCCGTTGACGAGCAGGTTCGGAAACGGCGCCGGCAGGACGGTCGGCTCCTCGGTGGTCTCGTCGTAGTTGGGCACGAAATCGACAGTCTCCCTGTCGAGATCGGCCATCAACTGCTCGGCCAGCGCGCGCAGCCGCGCTTCGGTGTACCGCATCGCGGCCGGCGGATCGCCGTCGATCGACCCGAAGTTCCCCTGCGAGTCGACCAGCAGGTAGCGCATGTTGAAGTCCTGCGCCATCCGCACCAGCGTGTCGTAGATGGAGGCGTCCCCGTGCGGGTGGAAGTTGCCCATCACCTCGCCGACGATCTTGGCGCACTTGCGGTAGCCCCGATTGGACGCCAGGCCCATGCTGCGCATGCCGTACAGCACACGCCGGTGCGCCGGCTTCAACCCGTCGCGCACGTCAGGCAGCGCTCGCCCGATGATCACGCTCATGGCGTAATCCATGTACGAGCGCTTCATCTCGTCTTCGATGTTGACGGGAATTTTTGAGTCGGTATCAGTCATGCGAGATCACGTCAGGGGCGGCGCACTCGCAGCGGGCAGCGGGCAGTGCCCAGAGTACTGGGTCGGCCGCCGAACTGCGGGCTGGCGCTACACGTCGAGGTTCTTCACATCCAGCGCGTTGTCTTCGATGAACTTGCGGCGGGGCTCCACCTGGTCGCCCATCAGCGTCGTGAACATCTGATCGGCTTCGGCGTCGTCCTCGGCCCGCACCTGCAGGAGCGTGCGCCTGTCGGGCTTCATGGTCGTCGCCCACAACTGCTCCGCATTCATTTCGCCCAGGCCCTTGTAGCGATTGATGGCCACGCCCCGACGCCCGGCCGCGATGAAGTGATCGACCAGGTCGTCGATCGACGCGATCCGCACCGTGCCATCGGTCTGCGCCACGTCGCGCGACTCGGTGGCCAGCCGCGTCGCCTCGTCGAGCGGCGCTCCGCCTATCTGGGTTTCGTCGGCGGTCCCGGTCGTCTTCTCGGCGTCCCCGCCGTCGCTGTGCCCATTCGTGCTCGAGACCGTCATCGGGCCTTCGAGACCGCGCACGTCGGCATAGCTCGACAGCAGCGTGCGGTACTCGCCCGTCGTCACGAAATCGACCCCCACCAGATGGCGGCGCGGGTAGCCGCTCGAGTGATCCTCGATGGCCAGGGCGAAACTGTTGTGCTCTTCATCGGGACGAACCGCTACCGTTCGGCTCTCGGTCGACAACTCGGCGGCCAGTGAGTCGACGGCAGCCCGGTCGGCGAAGAAATCATTGTCGCGGACGTCGCGGTCGAGGAACGCCTTGATGACCTCGCGCTCGGGGCCTCGCCGTTCGACGATCTGGACGTACTTCTGGAAGACGATCAGTTTCTGCAGCAGCGCCTCCAGCTCGGCGCCGGCGATCGGCGTCGACCGGCCCGGCACGTGCACAGCCCGCGACTCGGCCGCGCGGCCGATCAACCATCCCTCCAACTCGCGCTCGTCCTTGATGTAATGCTCCTTCTTGCCGCGTTTCGCGCGATACAGCGGCGGCTGCGCGATGTAGACATACCCGTGGTCGATCAACTCGCGCATCTGCCGGTAGAAGAACGTCAGAAGCAGCGTGCGGATGTGCGAGCCGTCAACATCCGCGTCGGTCATGATGATGATCCGGTGGTAGCGGAGCTTGGCGAGGTTGAACTCGTCCTTGCCGATTCCGCAGCCCAGGGCGGCAATCATGGTCTTGATTTCGTCGCTGCCGAGCATCTTGTCGAACCGCGCCTTCTCGACGTTCAAGATCTTGCCCTTGATCGGCAGGATCGCCTGGAAACGCCGGTCCCGACCTTGCTTGGCTGACCCGCCGGCCGATTCGCCCTCGACGATGTAGAGCTCGCACAGCGCCGGATCGCGCTCCTGGCAGTCGGCCAGCTTCCCCGGCAGCGAGCTGTTGTCGAGGGCGCCCTTGCGGCGAACCAGATCGCGGGCCTTGCGGGCTGCCTCGCGGGCCCGCGCAGCCTCCACCGTCTTGTTCAGCAGACGCTTCGCCTCGCCGGGATGCTCCTCGAAGTAGGCGCCCAGCCGATCGTTGAGGACGGTCTCGACGATGCCTTTGACCTCGGTGTTCCCGAGCTTGGTCTTCGTCTGTCCCTCGAACTGCGGGCTTGGGATCTTGACGCTGATGACGGCAGTCAAGCCTTCGCGGACGTCGTCCCCGCTGATGCTCTCCGACAGATCCTTGGTGAGATTGTTCCGCGTTGCGTAGCTGTTGACGGTGCGCGTCAACGCCGACTTGAAGCCCGACAGGTGGGTGCCGCCTTCGTGGGTGTTGATGTTGTTCGCGAATGAGTACACCGTCTCGGCGTAGCCGTCGTTCCACTGCAGGGCTATCTCGACGTCGATCCCGTCGCGCGCGCCCTTCATAAAGATCGGTTGTTCGTTGACGGCCGCCTTGTTCTTGTTGAGGAACGTCACGAACGAGGCGATCCCGCCGTCGTAGAGAAAAGTGTGGCTCTTGTCGGACCGCTCGTCGTCGAGCGTGATGGTCACGCCACCATTGAGAAACGCGAGCTCACGCAGACGCTGGGCCAGCGTGTCGAAGCTGAACTCGACGCTCTCGAAGATGTCGGGGTCTGGCAGGAACGTGACCTTCGTGCCTCGCCGCTTGGTCGTGCCCGTGATCTCGAGCGGTGAGGTGGCAATGCCACGCCCGTACGCCTGGTGGTAGACGTTGCCGTCGCGCCAGATCTCGAGGTCGAGTGTCGCGGACAGCGCGTTGACCACCGAGATGCCGACGCCGTGCAGGCCACCCGAGACCTTGTAGCTCGAATTGTCGAACTTGCCTCCGGCGTGCAGCACGGTCAGGACGACTTCCGCCGCCGACTTCCCGGTGGCGTGGGTATCGACCGGAATGCCGCGGCCGTCGTCGACCACGGTCACCGAGTGGTCGAGGTGGACCCGCACGTTGATCTCGCGGCAGTGCCCTGCCAACGCTTCGTCGATGGAATTGTCGACCACCTCGTAGACGAGGTGGTGCAACCCCACCGCGCCCGTCGTCCCGATGTACATGGCGGGCCGCTTACGAACCGCCTCGAGCCCCTCCAGCACCTTGATCTTCTTGGCGTCGTAGCTGTCGGAGGTGTCGCCATTTCCAGACCTGACCGCCGGGTCGGGCGACAACAATCCGTCAGTCGTCAACGCGACGGGATCTGTCGCGTCTGTCGTTGGGGTGTCGGGTTCGAATTCCGCCATGAGCTGAGTAAGGAACGTGTCTTTCCGGGTGCCGAGATGTGGAGCGCGCCGTGGTGTCAGATCCGCATCGGCATAATGACGTAGGTGTAGGCGTAGCCCTCGGCACCGACCGGATGCATGACCGCCTGACTGGTCTCGTCCTTGAACTCGAGCCGGACCGTCTCGGTTTCGACAGCACTCAGAAAATCGAGGACATATTGTGCGTTGAAGCAGATCTGCACGTCGACATCCGAATACTCGACCGGCAACTCCTCGCGCGCTTCACCAACATCGGGACTGTTAGACGTGATCTCGACGACACCCTTTGACATCTGGAGCTTGACGGCGCGCGAGCGCTCGTTCGACAGGAGCGCCACCCTTTTGATCGCGCTTCCAAGCCGATCGCGTTCGAACTCGATCGCTTTATCGTTGTTCTTCGGGATCACCCGCTCGTACGCCGGAAACTGCGCGTCGATCATCCGGGAAATGAGCACCCGCCCACCAACCTCGAAAAAAAGGTGGTTTTCGCCCTGCTGGTAGCTGATTTCCGTGTCAGCGTCGGTCAGCAACCGACCCAGTTCCCAGAGTGTCTTCTTCGGCAGAATGACGCGCGGCGACTCGTCGTTCTTCGCCTTCCCCTTCTCGCGCTTGGCTGCCACGAGCGCCAACCGGTGACCATCGGTCGCGACCAGCGTCATCTCGTCGCCTTCGACGACGAACAACGCCCCATTAAGGAAGTACCGGGTGTCCTCACCCGTGATGGCAAACTGCGTCTTGGCCACCATCTCACGGAGTGTTGCGGCCGGGAGCTTGACGGCCTTCGCGGGACCCTCCGGGAGCGTCGGAAAATCCTCACGCGGCAGGGTTTGCATCCGTGATTCGAACTTGTCGGCGGAGACCTTTACCGCCCCCTGGCCTTCCTCGCGGATCGTGATGTCGGTATCCGGTAAAGCCCTCACGATCTCGAACAGCTTCTTCGCGGGCAAGGTCAGGACGCCGGCCTTCTTCACCTTGGCGTCACAACGGCTGCGCAGCGCGACTTCCAGATCGGTCGCAAGCATCCGCGCTTCATTCCCTTTCGCCTCTACGAGCACATTGGCCAAAATGGGAATAGTGTTCTTCCTTTCGACGATGCCTTGAAAGAGCTGCAGCTCGTGCAGCAGATCGCTCTTGCGGACGACTAGTTCCATGCTGCTGAAAACCTCATGTTGGATAGCGTCGATCCCGGACGGGTGAGACCAGCACGATCTCTACCTGAAAGGAGATCACGAAGTACAGAAAATTATATCAAGAAGAGAAGGTGTGTTGGAAACCCTTTTATTGAAAACTACCCTTTTAAAATCAAGAACTTACACTGTGGATAAAAGCCGAAACAAAAGCTATTTATTGGAGTGCTTTATGTGCAGTTTTTTCGGCGCTCAGAGGGTGCACTTGAGGCGGTTGGGTCGCCTGTGGAGAAGCGCCGGAAAGCGTTGAAAACACTACTTGAACGACTGTAGAAAGTTGTTGATAAGTGTGTTGAAGTTGCCGTCCTGCTTCCGCATTCCCTCAATCTTTCGGATTGAATGAATCACGGTCGAGTGATGCTTTCCCCCAAAACTGCGACCAATCTCCGGCAGCGATGCACTGGTGAGTGACTTGCAGAGATACATCGCAATCTGCCGGGGGCCCGAGATCGACTTCGAACTGTTGCGGGACTTGAGGTCACTCGGCTTCAACTGATAGTAGTCCGCGACGGCTTTCTGAACAATCTCGATCGTGACAGCGCGGTCGTCGTGGGCCAGGACGTTCTTGAGCACATCCTGGGCGAGGGGTAGCGAAATTTCTCGGCCGGTGAGTGAAGCATACGCGATCAACCGGATAAGGGAGCCCTCAAGTTCACGAATATTCGACTTGATCTTGCCCGCGATGTAGATCGCCACATTGTCGGGCAGCGGGACCGATTCGACCTCGGCCTTCTTCTTGAGAATGGCGACCTTGGTCTCGAGATCCGGGGGCTGAATGTCGGCGATCAGCCCCCACTCGAACCGTGAACGCAACCGCTCTTCCAGCGAACGAATCTCGTGGGGCGGGCAATCGCTGCTGATCACGATCTGTTTCTGGAGGTCGTGGAGCGAGTTAAAGGTATGAAAAAACTCGGTTTGCGTCCCCTCCTTCCCGCCGAGAAACTGGACGTCATCGACCAGCAGGATGTCAACGCTGCGGTAGCGCTCGCGAAAATCGAGAATCCGGTCGAACCGCACGGCGTTGATCATCTCGTTCATGAAGCGCTCCGACGAGATGTAGGTGAGCTTCAAGCTCGGGTCGTGCTGGACGACGTACTGGCTGATCGCGTGCATGAGATGGGTCTTCCCGAGACCCACGCCGCCATAGATGTAGAGCGGGTTGTACGACCGGGAGGGAGCTTCGGCGACGGCGCGGCAGGCCGCATGGGCAAACTGGTTCGACGACCCGACGATGAAGGTGGAGAATGAATAGCGCGGGTTCAAGCCAGGAGGCGACGGTCGCGGGATCGTGTCAGCCGTCGCGGGCGCGGCGGGCTCGGGCGTCGGTTCGACGGCCGCCGTCTCGCCAGGATCGGCGACGAACGAGACCGCAGTTCCCGGTCGATCGACTTCCGTCAGCGCTTCAGCGATGACGCCGGCGTAATGTTTCGTCAGCCAGTCCCGGAAGAGCGTGTTCGGCACCCGCACACGGATCGTCTCGCCGACGTCGTCGACGAACACCGTTGGCTTGAACCAGGTGTAGAAACTATGGCGATTAATCTTGGTTTCGATCCGTCCGAGGACGCGATCCCACACGCTGTTGCTCATACGTGACCGCCCAACCGACCCACGGGACCGCCGACGGCGAGCCGAACCAGACCCTCCGATCGAGGCGCGATCGCGCGGTCGGCGAGGTCTCGGCTCGATGCGGCCAAGCCGAGCGCGCGCGAGCGCATCCGGACCCAGGACGCGCCCGGGGGCCGGCAGGCGATGGGTCTCGAAAACCCCAAGGAACGTGGTGTTTTTTCCACAATTTCTTCCACAGGTGTGGAAACTTGGAGATCTCTGAATCCGTAACTATCTGAAAACGTGGACCTTAACAGCTAGCCAATCCTGGGCCGGCGTTCCCGCCTGCGCCCACCCCCACCAGGGCCGCAGACCGGTGATTCTGACACCAATCGGCCGGAACGAAACATCGTGAAGTATTTCACAACCCGTATACCCGACTCCGCACTCGCCCTCACCGACGGCGAAGCTCTTGCGGGCAGGTCGCAGAGGTGCGCCGGAACGTGTCCGGCAGCACGTCGACGACGCGTTGTGCATCGGTCTCTCATTGACACCCATCGATCGGCTCCACTACCATTGAAGTTTCTCGACACCGAGTTTCGCGCTGTCGAGAGAAGAGAGATCGATGAAGCGCACGTTCCAACCGAACCGTCGGCACCGTCGGCGCACCCACGGATTTCTCGTGCGGATGAGCACGAAAGCCGGACGCCGGATCCTGAAACGCCGCCGCGCCAAGGGTCGGAAGCGGCTAGCCGCTTCCTGACGACCGCGATTCCTTTTCCGAGCGAGCGACCGAGCCGCCGCTGGCGATCAGTGCGGTGGCCTGCCGGTGGCACGGGAGTCGATGGTGGCGCAGACGCTGCGACGCGACGAGCGGATCCGGCGACGACCGGAGTACCAGCGGCTTCACGCCAAGGGTGTCCGGACGCACGGCCGCTATCTGACCCTGCTCATTCTGCCTAACGACTTGCCGACGAGCCGGTTGGGGATCGTGGCGTCCCGGCGACTCGGCGGGGCGACCCGGCGGAATCGCGCGAAGCGGCTCGCACGCGAACTGTTCAGGCGGGCGAAGACGGATGCCGGAGTCGACGTCGTCGTGCTGCCACGCCGCGCGTTCCTCGACGTGGACTTCGAGAGCCTGGAAGCCGACTACCGATCGACCCTGTCGCGCCACCGACGCCGGACAGGGACAGGATGACGAGATGGTGAATCGGGCGCTGACGGCGCTGCTGCTGGGGCTGATCCGGACGTACCAGCTGGTGCTGTCGCCGCTGTTCGCCGGCGCCTGCCGATTCACCCCGTCGTGCTCGACCTACGCGGCCGAGGCGGTCAGGCGTCACGGGCCCTGGCGGGGCTCGTGGCTGACCGTGCACCGACTGGCGCGGTGTCAACCCTTCGCCTCTGGGGGGAACGACCCAGTGCCGGCGCGACCCGCGAGGCGGATCCGGGCCTGATCGACGATCGAATGGAAAAGAGAGTTCTCCTCGCGGTGTTCCTGTCGTTTCTGGTGCTGTTCGTCTACCAGAGGCTGATCGGACCGCCGCCGCCGGAGCGACCCGCCGAACCCACGGCGGTCGCGGAGGCCCCGGCAGCCGAGTCCGCGGCACCACCGCCGGCCGCCGCCGTGTCGGCCTCACCCGCGTCGGATACCCCGCCCCCGTCGACAACGTCGGAGGCCGACGCGGCGCCGAGCGAGCTGACGCCGGCGACCCCGATTGCGACCGTCGTCGCCGACACGACCGAACGGGAGATCGTCGTCGAGACCGATCAGGTCATCGCGGTCTTCTCCACGAAGGGCGGCGTACTGACGAGCTGGCGGCTGAAAGGGTACGCCGAGGTGTCGGGCGAGCCGAAGGAGCTGGTCCCAGCCGGCGCCGAGATGGAGCTGCCGCCGCCGTTCACGCTCGAGGCCGACGAGGCGCCGTTAACGGCGCAGTTGGCCACGGCGCTGTTCCGACCCAGCGCGTCGTCGCTCGCCGTCGGTACGGCACCGCAGTCGCTCGTCTTCGAGTACGAGGACACGAGCGGGCTTGCGGCGCGGAAGGAGTATCACTTCGATCCCGAGAATCAACCGTTCGTCGTGCGTTTCAGCGCGAACGTGGAGACGACTGCCGGGCCGGCGAATCCGGCGGTGCGCTGGGGACCCGGCCTCGGGGGCAGCGCGGCGCCCAGCTCCGGGTTCGCCTACCGCCAGGGGCCGCAGGGGATCTTTCTCCAGGACGGCGACGTCTCTCGGCTCGACGCCGCCGACCTCGAGGAGACGCCCGGCTACGACGGGACGTTCGACTTCGTCGGCATCGACGATCACTACTTCCTGTCGGCGGCGCTGCCCGACCTCAACAACCCGGTCGGCGTGGTGTATCAGCCGGTGGTGGTGGGAACCGGAGAGACGCAGGTCACCCTGATCGACTATGCGCTGCGCTTCCCGACGCCGGCTGGCGAGACCCGGTTCTACATGGGCCCGAAGGATTTCGACATTCTCGGATCCGTCGACGACGAGCTGGTGCAGGCGGTGCACTTCGGCGTCTTCTCGTGGCTCGTCGTGCCCCTGCATCGATCGCTGACCTGGGTGCACAGCTACGTCGGGAACTGGGGCTGGTCGATCATCATCCTAACGATCATGATCAACGCCGCCATGTTCCCCCTACGGCACAAGAGCGTCGTGTCGATGCGGAAGATGCAGGAGTTACAGCCCGAGATTAAGTCGATCCAAGAACGCTACAAGGGGCTGAAAGTCACCGATCCCGACAAGCAGAAGATGAATCAGGAGTTGATGAACCTGTACCGCGATCGGGGGGTGAATCCGGCATCGGGCTGCCTGCCGATGCTCCTGACGATGCCGGTCCTGTTCGCGTTCTACTCGTTGCTCTCGGTCGCGATCGAGATCCGCGACGCGCCTTTCATTCTCTGGATTCAGGATCTGTCGCAGCACGATCCGATGTACGTGACGCCGCTGCTGATGGGCGTGACCATGGTCGCGCAGCAGCGCATGACGCCGTCGACGGCGGACCCAACGCAGCAGAAGGTGATGATGATGATGCCGATCATCTTCACGTTTATGTTCTTGTGGGCGCCGAGCGGGCTCGTCCTCTACTGGTTCTGCAGCAATCTCTGGGGCGTCGGGCAGCAGGTGGTGACGAACCGGATCATCGGTCCGCCCAAGGTGCACAGCGTGCGGCCTCCGGCCGAGCGCCAGGTCAAGAAGCAGAAAAAGAAGAAGAAGGGCGGGGACCGATGAACGACGACGCGGATCTGAAGACACGGGCGCACGGGTTCGTGGCGGCGGTTCTCGAGGCGATGGCGCTGCCGCTCGAGCCGGTGGTCGAGGAACAGACCGACTGCCTCCGGATCCGGCTGGACGGCGACGGCGGCGAGCTGCTGCTGCAGAAACGCGGGGCCGCGCTCGACGCGCTACAGCACGTCTTGAACGCCATCTTCCGCCGCGAACTGCCCGAGCGGCATCGTGTCGTCGTCGACTACCAGGACTTCCGGGCGAGCAAGGACGACGAGCTGCGGGAGACCGCTCGGGTGCTGGCCGCGCGTGCCAAGGAGACCGGTCAACCGCAGCATCTCGGCCCCCTGAACGCCTACGCCCGCCGGATTGTTCATCTGGCGATCGCGGAGGATCCCGACGCCAGCACCGAGAGCATCGGCGACGCGCTGATGAAGACCATCGTCATTTCCTGGACGCCGACGGCCTAGCGCCGGCGGGATCGCACGACCGCCCCCTAAGAGCCCGGGTCGGTCGTCCAGCCTTCAGCCGTCATCGTTCAGCGCGCGCCTAGCGCCTCGTCTACCAATGTTTTCCACCGACGACACGATCGTCGCGGTCGCGACCCCACCGGGCCGCGGCGGCCTGGGCGTGGTGCGGCTGAGCGGCCCCAGAGCGCTCGCGATCGTCGAGCGGCTGATCGGGGTCGGGCAACTCGAACCGCGGACGGCGACGCTGGCCACCATCACCCGTGACGCTGGCGGCGCGACGGAGCCGATCGATCAGGTGCTCGCCACGGCGTTTCCGGCGCCGCAGTCGTACACCGGGGACGATGTCGTGGAGCTGAGTGCGCATGGCAGTCCGGTCGTTCTTGAGGGGATTCTCGACGCGGCGATGCGCGCCGGCGCCCGGCTGGCCGAGCCGGGGGAGTTCACGCTCCGTGGCTTCCTGAACGGCCGGATCGATCTGGTGCAGGCCGAGGCCGTCGCCGATCTCGTCGAGGCGGTCACGCCGGCGCAGGCGCGGTTGGCCTACGACCAGCTCGATGGAACGCTTAGCACGGCGATCGGCGACATCGACGCTACGCTGTTCGACCTCATCGCTCGGCTGGAGGCGTCGCTCGATTTTCCCGACGAGGGCTATCACTTCATCGAGCGGTCGGAGGCTGCCGACGCGATCGGTGAGGTGGCCGAACGAGTCGGGGCGCTGCTGGCGAGTGGTCGGCGCGGCCGGGTGATTCGCGAGGGCCGGCAGGTCGTGATCGTCGGCTGCCCCAACACCGGGAAATCGAGCATCTTCAATGCGCTGCTCGGCACGGGCCGGGCGATCGTCACCGACCTGCCCGGGACGACGCGCGACCTGGTGACCGAGACGCTCGACATCGACGGTGTGCCGGTGCGGCTCGTGGACACGGCGGGCGTGCGCGAGGCAGGGGATGCGGTCGAGGCTGAAGGCGTGACCCGCGCGCGCGGTGCGCTGAGCGTCGCGGATCTCGCGCTCGTGATCTTCGATCGGTCGCGTCCGTTCGAGCGAGACGACGCGGAACTGCTGACCGAGACGACGTCGATCGCCAGGCTGCTCGTCGTCAACAAGACCGATCGACCGTCGGCCTGGGACGCCGACCCGCTGGCGTCCGCCGACGGGCTGGTCGAGATTTCAGCCAGGGCGCCCAGCGGCGCCGAGCCGCTCCGCGAGGCGCTGGCGGCGAGGCTGGCCACAGAGGAGCCACGGCGTGACTCGGCCGCGATCGCCAACGTGCGCCACCTGGACCTGCTCGAACGGGCAAAGGCGGCACTGGCGAGGGCCGCGGCCGCGGTGACGGCGCAGGTGTCGGAGGAGTTCGTGCTGGCCGATTTGCAGGAGGCGCGCGCGGCGTTCGAGGAAGTCACAGGCAAACGAACGACCGACGATCTGCTGCAACGGATCTTCAGCCGGTTCTGCGTCGGCAAGTAAGATTGGCACCTGCGGCCTGGATGGCGCCACCCGCCGGCACTTTCTCCAGCCTGCGGTCTTCGGTATCCTGCCTGCTCATGCCTTCCTACGACCTCATCGTCATCGGTGCCGGCCATGCCGGGTGTGAGGCGGCGCGGGCGGCGGCGCGCTTGGGATGCCGCGTCGGCCTGTGTACGCTGTCGCGCGACACCGTGGCGACGATGCCGTGCAACCCGGCGATCGGCGGCACCGCGAAGGGACACCTGGTTCGCGAGATCGACGCCCTCGGCGGACTGATGGGTGAGGCGATCGACGCGACGGGCATCCAGTTCAAGGTGCTCAACCGGAGCCGAGGCCCGGCCGTCTGGTCCCCGCGCGCGCAGGCGGACAAGCGTCGCTACGCCGCGTGGATGCGCGCGGCGATCGATCGTGAACCCGGCGTCAAGTGGATCGTCGGCACCGCCGTCGAGATCCTTGCGGCCGGCGGGGCCGTCCGTGCACTCAGGATGGACGATGGTCAGGTCCTCGACTGCCGAGCCGTGGTCGTCACGACGGGCACCTTCCTGAATGGGTTGATCCACATCGGTCCGGAGAAACGACCGGCCGGCCGGTACGGCGAGCTACCCTCGACGGCGCTGGCCGCATCGTTGAAGCGGTTCGGGTTCCGGTGGGGCCGGCTGAAGACCGGCACGCCTCCGCGCATCGCGCGCGGCACGATCGACTGGAGCCGACTCGAGGTCGCACGCGGCGACGATCATCCGTTGCCGTTCTCGTTCATGACAGAGCGGATCGCGCGCCCGCAGACGGACTGTCACCTGACCCACACCAACGCTCGCATCCACGATCTCGTTCGCGGGCATCTCGGTGACTCGCCGCTCTTCAACGGCCAGATTCAGGGCGTCGGCCCGCGCTACTGCCCGTCGCTCGAAGACAAGATCGTCCGGTTCCCCGACCGCGAACGCCACCAGGTCTACCTCGAGCCCGAAGGCGCCGACGTCGAGGAGATCTACGTGAACGGGTTTTCGATGAGCCTGCCGCGCGAGGCGCAGACGGCGATCGTCCGGAGCTTGCCCGGGTTCGACCAGGCGATTGTCTTGAAGCCCGGCTATGCGGTCGAGTACGACTTCATCCAGCCGACCGAGTTGAGAGCGACGCTCGAGACGAAGCGCGTGACCGGTCTCTACCTGGCGGGGCAGGTCAACGGGACGTCGGGGTACGAGGAAGCCGCGGGTCAGGGGCTCGTAGCCGGGGTCAATGCCGCGCGTGCGTTGGGTGATGCCGCGCCGCTCGAGCTCGGGCGCGACGAAGCGTACCTCGCCGTGATGATAGACGACCTGACGACGCAGGGTTGTCTCGAGCCGTACCGCATCTTCACCTCCCGCGCCGAGCACCGGCTGCTGCTGCGCATCGACAACGCCGACCTGCGACTGACGCCGCGCGGCCGCGAGGTCGGCCTGGTTGGTGACGCGCGGTGGCGAGAGTTCGACGAGCGGCGAGGCCGGTTCAAGCGGAACCTCGAGACGTTGCGACGGACGACCGTGACGCTGGAGGACGGGGTGCGCCAGCGTGCGGCTCAGGCGCTGCGGCGGCCGACCCTGAAACTGGAATCGCTGCTTGGGCCACAAGTCCACCTGGACATCGAAGAAAAAGCGAAAATAATAGACATGGCGAGTGCCGAGACGGAATTCAAGTACGAGGGCTACCTGAAGCGCCAGATTGCCACCGTCGAGCGTGAACACCGGCAGGCGGATTTCACGATTCCATACTCCTTCGAATACGCAGGTATTCCGGGGCTGTCGAGTGAGGTTGTCGAGCGATTGACGACGACGCGCCCAGAAACGCTCGGCCAGGCACGCCGGATCCCAGGAATCACGCCCGCCGCAATCGCCATTCTGGGCGCGAGGCTGTTCGCCCGTACCGGAAAGGCTCCGGCGCGAAGCGCGATATGATCTCGGTCGGTCATGGGCGCGCTGAGCACGCAGGCACGGCTTCTTCGCTTGGCGACTCGGGCTGGGCTCTGCTTGGCGCCCGAGCTCGCCGAACGGCTCAGAGCATATTTCGATCTGCTCGTTCGCTGGAATGCCAGGATCAACCTGACGTCGCTTGGCGACCGAGACTCGGCGATCGACCGGATGCTGATCGAGCCGCTGGTTGCCGCGCAGCGGATCCCTGACAGGAAGCTGAATCTCCTCGACATCGGGTCCGGAGGGGGCTCGCCTTCCATCCCGCTGAATCTGGCGCGGCCGAGGGTAAACCTGACGATGGTCGAATCGAAGACCCGGAAGGCCGCCTTCCTGCGCGAGGCGATTAGAACCCTGAAGCTTGGCGGCGCGTCGGTGGAAACCGTTCGCTACGAGGAGCTGCTGCTTCGTCCGGAGATGCACGAGGCGATGGGTCTGGTCACTGTCAGGGCAGTCAGGGTGGACAAGTCGCTCCTTGACCGGCTCCAGGCCTTCGTCGCCCCTGGGGGGCAGATCTTTCTGTTCCGGGGCCCGAGCGGGCCCGAGGTTCCACCATCGGTCAGGCCGCCGTTGTCCTGGCGGGAAACGGTGCCGCTCGTCCGGTCGCGGCGGAGCCGTCTGGTTGTCCTCGAGAAGGCTGCTATCGGCCGGAGGAGAACCCGCTAGAGACTCTCTGTTCCAGCCGGACGTCCCTGTTTCACGTGAAACAATTCCTACCTGTTCCTGACGGATTCCAGAGCCTGGAGGTAATCGAAGGGCCCGAAACGCCTTGACCGACTGCTTCGCGACGGGTATTCTTCGACAGGAAGACTCCTGTTTAGGTCATTCAACCAATAATTATCAATGAGCGCTCGAATCGTCGCCGTCGCCAATCAGAAGGGTGGCGTGGGCAAGACCACGACCGCGATCAATCTGGCGGCCTCGCTCGCGCTCGCCGATCGGCGGGTGCTGGCGATCGACACCGATCCGCAGGCGAACCTGACCAGCGGGCTCGGCCTGAAAGGGCAGGCCGCACCGTCGGGCACGGTGTACCAGGCCCTGACCGCCGCGACGATCCCCGACTTCGCGGCCTACGTGATCGAGACGCAGGTAAGTGGACTCTCACTGGTGCCGTCGGACCGCCACTTGACCGGCGCCGAACTCGAGATGATCTCGCTCGATCATCGCGAGACACGGCTGCGGGAACTGACGCACCAGCTCCTCGGGGACTACGACTACATTTTCATCGACACGCCACCGTCGCTCGGCTTGCTGACGCTGAATGGCCTGGTAGCCGCCGACACCGTACTTATCCCGCTGCATAGCGAGTACTTCGCCCTCGAAGGGCTGGCCGATCTCGTTACCACGCTGCAACGTATCCGCGCGTCGCTGAACCCCGATCTGGGTATCGAGGGCGTGCTGTTGACGATGCACGACGGACGAACGAACCTGTCACAACAGGTGTCGCGTGACATCCGGGATTTCTTCAAGGACAAGGTGTTCGACACTGTCGTTCCCAGGAACGTACGCCTGGGCGAGGCGCCGAGCCACGGCCTGCCGGCGATCCTGTACGACGTGAAGTCGCGGGGCGCCGAGGCCTATGTGGCGCTGGCGAAGGAGATCCTCGGCAGGGACTCGCTGGCATCGAGGAGTACGCATGGCTGAGAAACGTCCGGCGCTCGGTCGCGGGCTGAGCGCGTTGATTCCTGACGCGGCGCCGGCGCGCGCCGTCCCGCTCACCGAGATCGACATCGATCGTCTGGCCCCGAACCGCGAGCAGCCGCGTCGCGACGTCGACGCGGCGAACCTGGATGGGCTGGCGCAGTCGATTCGCGCGAACGGGATCATTCAGCCGCTCGTGGTGCGGCAGACCGAGCGCGGCTACGAAATCGTGGCGGGTGAACGGCGATGGCGCGCGGCCCAGCGAGCGGGATTGCTCCGCGTGCCGATCGTCGTGCGGGACGTGACGAACGATCAGCTGCTGCCGCTCGCGCTCATCGAGAACCTCCAGCGCGAGGACCTGAACCCAATCGAAGAAGCCGTGGCATATCAGCGGCTCGTCGAGCACCATGGCCTCACGCATGACACGATCGCCACCGCGGTCGGCAAGGACCGGTCGACCGTGGCCAACGCGTTGCGTCTGCTGAAGTTACCCGAGGAAATCAAGGCCGAGTTGGCGGCCGGGGGGCTGACCGTCGGCCACGCTCGCGCGCTGCTGGCCGCCGGGGACGAGGCCGCCCAGCGCCGCGCCGCGCGCGAGGTCTTGAAGCGCCGGCTGTCGGTGCGCGAGACCGAGGCGTTCATCCGGAAGCTGAGCGCGCCAGCGCCAACGGCGCAGGCGGCAGCTCCCGACGTGCACGTGCGCGCTGCCGAGGAACGGTTGCGGCTGGCGCTCGGCACACGCGTGCGGATCGTCCGGAAACGGAAGGGGGGCCGGATCGAGATCGACTTCGGCTCCGAGGAGGAGCTGCAACGGATCTACGAGCAGCTGTCGAATCAGTGATGCCCCTGACCAGGATGTTGCGAGGTCGCGAGATCGTGGCGTACCGACGAGACGAATCATGCGCTGGACGAAACGACGACTGACTGAATACTCCGCCTGTGCTGGCTGAGCGAGCAAGCTCGCCGCGGGCGAGCTCGCTCAGGTTCTGAGCGATCTGTCGGCGCCACCTGACGACCGCGTGCTGGTCGACTACCGCACGTCGGACGATGCCGGTGTGTACCGTTGGGACGACAGCTCGGCGCTCGTCCAGACCGTCGACTTCTTCACCCCGATCGTCGACGACCCGTTCGCGTACGGCCAGATCGCCGCGGCGAATTCCCTGAGCGACGTGTATGCCATGGGCGGGGTGCCGCTCACCGCGCTGGCCGTTGCCGGGTTCCCCGTCGACGAGCTCGAGCCGGGCGTGATCCAGGCGGTCTTTGAAGGCGGGCTCAGCAAGCTGCGCGAGGCCGGTGTGGCGCTGCTCGGCGGCCACACCGTCAAGGACGCCGAAATCAAGTTCGGGTACTCGGTGACGGGCCGCATCGATCCCGATCGCGTGCTGTCGAACGCCGGGCTCCAGGCCGGCGATGCGTTGCTGCTGACCAAGCCGCTCGGCACCGGTATCGTGGCCACCGCCATCAAGAAGGGGCGTGCGCCTGAGGGTGTTGCCGCCAAGGCGATCGAGTCGATGGCGACGTTGAATCGCGCGCCAGCCGATGCACTGCGCGATCTACCGGCCGGCGCTGTGCACGCCTGCACCGACATCACCGGGTTCGGGCTGGTGGGCCACGCCTGCGAGATGGCCGCGGCCTCCGCCGTGGGTGTGCGCATCGATTCGGCGAGGGTCCCCCTCCTCGAGGGTGCGACAGCGCTGGTGAGCCGGAACCAGACCGCGGGAGGCGACTCCAACGCTCGCCATTTCGGGGAACGGACCGAGATCGTCGGGGAGGTGAGCGCCGATCTGGTCGCCCTGCTGCACGATCCCCAGACCTCGGGCGGATTGCTCGTGGCCGTGGCCCCCGCCGCGCGCGAGCGCGCCGCCCAGGCCCTGGCCGAGGCCGGCGTCGACGGGGTGCAGATCGGCGAGGCCGTTCCCGTGCAGGACGCGAGCGCGCTCGTGCGCATCACCTGAGTGTCCACCCCGCCACCTGATCCTCCGTCGAGTGGCGAGTGGCGAGCCGAGCCCGGCCGTCAGCGGTGTCCACGGACGCCGACAAACAGCGGAATTACGGCCTGATCGCTATTGCCGGGGCGCGGTGCAGATGATAAAATCTCCGTTTTGTACGGGCGCTCGAATGCGCTTCGGATCGTGGCGCGTCGGACGAGGAACTGGCGAGTGATTCCTGACCTCTCGGTCGTCTGGGTAATCGGGCTCGTGCTGCTGTTGGCGTGGTTGCTCAAGCGCCTGCTGATCGTGCCGCTCACCCAGGTGATGGAGCAGCGCGAGCGGGCCATTGGGTCGGCGCGGGAACTGGCCGAATCGGCCGCGACGCGAGCCGCGGAGGCCACGGCCGAGTTCGAGACGAAGACGGCTGCCGCCCGCGCGGAGATCTACCAGCAGATGGACGAGAGTCGCCGTGAGCTGCTGAACCGCCGGGCCGAGATCCTCGACGAGACGCGCCGAGACGCCGAGTCGAACCTTGCGGATGCGACCGAACGCCTGAAGCAACAGACCGTCGATGCCCGCGCCCAGCTCGAGCGCGATGCCGAAGCGCTGGGTACGACCGCGGCCGAGCGCGTGCTGGGCCGAAAGATTTCGTCGAATTGATGCTCGGTGCGCCTGACGCCCGGCGCAACGCGCCGCCGCCTGAACGTCCGCCGAACGGGAGATCGTTGACCGTTAGCCATCCATCGCCTGCCGTCCGACCCACTCGCTGCCCCGGTCGATCGAGTGCCTGGGCGGCGTGCATCCTGCTCGTCTGGCTCGGCCTGTTCGGCTGGCTGCCGGTACCCGTGTCGAATTTCGGGGCCATCGCGGCAGTGTCGGCCTCGCAGCCGTCGCCCAGCGAGGGCGCGGCTGCAGAGGTGGACGAGCATGCCGAGGAGGAAGAGCACGCGTCGATCTGGGAGACCGTGGCGCGGCTGACCAACTTCGCCGTGCTGGTCGGCAGCATGTTCTACCTGCTCCGAGGCCCCGTGACCGTGTATCTGCGCAACCGGGGCGATCAGGTGCGACAGGACCTCGCCCAGGCCCGAGTGACCAGCGCCGAGGCGGCTCGGCAGCTGGAAGCGATCGAGGAACAGCTCCGGGCTCTGCCCGACGAGCTGGCCGCGCTGCGCGTCCGGGGGAAGGACGAGATGATTGCCGAGGAATCGCGCTTGAAGGAGTCGACCGAGGCCGCCCGGCGGCGGCTGGTGGAGCAGAGCCAGCGCGAACTCGATCTCCAGCTACGGATCGCCAAGCGCGACCTGACGCAGCATGCGGCGGCCCTGGCGACCCAAGTTGCCGCCCAGCAGATCAAGGCGAACCTGTCCGAGGCCGACCAGCTGAGGCTGGTCGATCGCTACGTCGATCAGGTGCAGCCGAATTGAGTTCACGATGAGCGATAGAGCCGTCGCCGGACGCTACGCCCGCGCGCTGTTCGACGTTGTCACCGCCGAGCCCGACGGCGATCCGATGGCCGCGCAGCGCGATCTGGAGGGCTTCGCGGCGCTGCTGGAAGAACACCCGGCGCTGTACCAGGCGCTGGCGAACCCGGCCGTCCCGGCGGCGCGCAAGCAGGCGGCGGTCACCGCGGTGCTGGCAACGGCCTCGGGCGTCGCGCGCCCTGTCGCGCGACTCCTGGACCTGCTGGCCGCCCGCGACCGGATCCCGCTGACCCCCGACATCCTCGCGGCGTTCCGCGCCCGCGTGCAGGAACGGCTGCAGATCGTCCACGCCGAAGTCACGACCGCGGTGGCGTTGACGGCCGACCGGCGCGACGCGGTGGCGCGGCGCCTGGGCGAGGCGACCGGGAAACAAGTGTCGATCGAGGCTCGCGTCGATCCGTCGATCATCGGCGGCGTCGTGGCGAAGATCGGCAGCACCGTGTACGACGGCAGCGTCGTGCGCCAGCTCGAGCGGCTGCGTGAGCAACTGGAGAGTGGAGCCTGATGGAGATCAAAGCCGAGGAAATTTCCAAGATCATCCGCGACCAGATCGGCGAGTACGCCGTCGAGGTCGATGTCGCAGAGGTCGGTACCGTCGTCGCGATCGGCGACGGCATCGCGCGACTGCACGGCGTCGAGCGCGCCATGGCGGGCGAGATGCTCGAATTTCCCCACGGGGTCTTCGGCATCGCGCTGAACCTCGAGGAATCGAGCGTCGGCGCCGTTCTGCTGGGCGACTTCGCCGAGATTCGAGAGGGCGACACGGTGAAGCGGACCGGCCGGATCATCTCGGTTCCGGTCGGCGACGAGATGCTCGGGCGCGTCATCAATGCGCTAGGCCAGCCGATCGACGGCAAGGGGCCGATCGCCACCGAGCAGTATCTGCCGATCGAGCGGATCGCGCCGGGCGTCGTCGATCGCCAGCCGGTGCGCGAGCCGCTGCAGACCGGCCTCAAGGCGATCGACGCGATGATCCCGATCGGCCGCGGCCAGCGCGAGCTGATCATCGGCGACCGGCAGACCGGCAAGACCGCCGTCGCCGTCGACACCATCATCAATCAGCGGGACACCGGGGTCATCTGTATCTACAACGCGATCGGGCAGAAGCAGTCGACGGTCGCCCAGGTCGTCAAGACGCTCGAGGACGCTGGCGCGATGGCCTACACGATCGTCGTGGCGGCCAGCGCGTCGGATCCCGCGCCGCTGCTGTTCGCCAGCCCGTACGCGGCCTGCTCGATCGGCGAGTACTTCCGCGACTCGGGCCGGCACGCGCTGTGTGTCTACGACGATCTGTCGAAGCACGCGCAGGCCTACCGCGAAATCTCGCTGCTGCTCCGCCGCCCGCCCGGCCGCGAGGCGTACCCGGGTGACGTCTTCTATCTGCATTCCCGGCTGCTCGAGCGTGCGGCCAAGTTGGGTGATGCGCAGGGCGGCGGCTCGTTGACGGCGCTGCCGATCATCGAAACGCAGGCCGGCGACCTGTCGGCGTATATTCCGACAAATGTCATTTCGATCACCGACGGCCAGATCTTTCTCGAGAGCGATCTGTTCCACCAGGGGGTCCGGCCGGCGATCAATGTCGGCAACTCGGTGTCGCGCGTCGGAGGTTCGGCGCAGGTCAAGGCGATGCGGCAGGTCGCCGGGACGCTGCGGCTCGATCTGGCGCAGTATCGCGAGTTGGCCGCGTTCGCCCAGTTCGGCAGCGACCTCGACAAGGCGACACAGGCGCAGCTCTCGCGAGGCGAACGTCTGGTCGAGTTGCTGAAGCAGCCGCAGTACGAGCCGCTGGCGGTCGAGCGGCAGATCGCGATGATCTTCGCCGGCACGAACGGGCTGCTCGACGAAGTCGCGGTGAGCGACGTCCAGGCGTTCGAGAAGGAGCTCTACCAGTTCATCGAGACGCGCCACGGAGCGGTGTACGCCGCGATCCTCGAGAAGAAGCAGCTCGACGATCAGCTCAAGGCCGACCTGACCGCCGTCGTCAAGGAGTTCGCGGCCGAGTTCGCGGCGAACCGGAAGACCGAGGCCGCCTGATCGATGCCGTCACTCCTCGACATCCGCCGCCGCGTCCGCGCCGTCAAGTCGACGCAGCAGATCACCAAGGCCATGAAGATGGTCGCGGCGTCGAAGCTGCGCGGGGCGCAGGAGCGCATTCTCAATGCGCGGCCGTTCGCGCATCAGATGCTCCGCGTGCTGAACGGCCTGGCGGGGCGCATCGATTCGTCGATGCATCCGCTGCTCGCCGACCCCGCGGTGCGGACCGGCGGAACGCTGATCTTCGTGATCACGGCCGACAAGGGACTGTGCGGCGGTTTCAACACGAACATCATCAAGACGGCGGGCAAGTTCGCGGTCGCCGATCCGGACCGTGAAGTCGCGCTCGGTCTCGTTGGCCGCAAGGGGCGCGATTTCTTCTCGCGTCGCGGGTTCGACGTCCGGTACGAGATCACGAACCTGTTCGGCAATCTGTCGTTCAACGACGCGCAGGAAATCGCCGAGGTCGCCATCGACGAGTACACCCACGACCGGACCGACTCGGTGTATCTCGTCTACAACGAGTTCAAGTCGGTGATGCAGCAGCGAGTCGTCGTCGAGCGGCTGCTGCCGATCGGCCAGCTGCCGGAAGACGAGCCTGACGACGACACGCCGCTCGATCCGGCCGTCGCGGAAGCCGCGTCGCTCGTGGACTATCTCTACGAGCCGGTACCGCAGCAGATTTTCAACGAACTGCTGCCGCATCACGTCGAGATCCAGGTGTTCCGGGCGCTGCTGGAGTCGTCGGCGGCCGAGCACGCGGCGCGGATGACGGCCATGGATTCTGCGACGAAGAACTCCGGAGAGATCATCGATCAGTTGACGATCTACATGAACAAGGTGCGACAGGCGGCCATCACGCGGGAGATCATCGAGGTCGTGTCGGGAGCCGAAGCGCTGTAGCGAAGGACGACGAGGGGGCATGGGGCGCGAGGTGCCCCCTGCCAGAAGACAGACTAGGCCGCGCACGGCGCGGCCCGCGGGCGGCGGCACGGGGCATTCGGGCAAGAGCGAGCGGCAAGGCGCGCACAGCGCGCCTCGCGACGTCCGGAGTGGGGCTCTCGGGGTCCCCGCGGAGGACGGTGCGGGGGTTCGGGGCGTAGCCCCGAAGTGAAGAAGGAAAACAAATGTCGAATGCGGTGGCGACGGAAAAGAAGAGCGGCAAGGTGGTCCAGATCATCGGTCCGGTGGTCGACGTCGAGTTCGAGGGCGGACACCTGCCGGCGATCTACAACGCGCTGCGGATCAAGTCGGACGGCCAGGGCTCCGGCGAGACGGAAGTCGCCGTCATCGCCGAAGTCGAGCAGCACCTTGGTGAGAACCGGGTACGCGCGGTGGCCATGAAGCCGACAGACGGGATGCAGCGAGGCATGGCGGTGCACGATCTGGGCGAGCCGATCTCGGTGCCCGTGGGACCGAAGACGCTGGGCCGGGTGCTGAACGTCCTGGGCGATCCGGTTGACTTCCCCGACCGGCCGGTCGAGGCGGTCGAGCGCTGGCCGATCCATCGTCCGGCGCCAACGCTCGAGGATCAGTCGACCGAGTTGCAGATGTTCGAGACCGGCATCAAGGTCATCGACCTGCTCGAACCCTACCTGCGGGGCGGCAAGATCGGGCTGTTCGGCGGGGCCGGCGTCGGCAAGACCGTCATCATCATGGAGCTCATCCACAACATCGCGCTGAAGCACAGCGGGGTGTCGGTGTTCGCGGGTGTGGGTGAACGGACCCGTGAGGGCAACGACCTCTGGCTCGAGATGCAGGAGAGCGGCGTCATCAATACGGAGGACCCCGACAAGTCGCGCGCGGCGCTGGTCTACGGCCAGATGACCGAGCCCCCGGGTGCGCGCTTGCGCGTCGGCCTGAGCGCGTTGACGGTCGCCGAGTACTTTCGCGACGCCGAGAGCAAGGACGTGCTGCTCTTCATCGATAACATCTTCCGGTTCACGCAGGCGGGTTCCGAGGTCTCGGCACTCCTGGGCCGGATGCCCTCGGCGGTCGGGTACCAGCCGACGCTGCAGACCGAGATGGGTGAGCTGCAGGAACGGATCACCTCGACGAAGAAGGGGTCGATTACCTCGGTGCAGGCGATCTACGTGCCGGCCGACGACTACACCGACCCGGCGCCCGCGACGACCTTCGCCCATCTCGATGCCACGACCAACCTGTCGCGCTCGATCGCCGAGCTGGGCATCTATCCGGCGGTCGACCCGCTGGCGTCCACGTCGCGCATTCTCGACGCGCGCGTGATTGGCGAGGAGCACTACGAGGTGGCGCGGCGGGTGAAGCAGGTGCTGCAGCGCTACAAGGACCTGCAGGACATCATCGCGATTCTCGGCATCGACGAGCTATCTGAAGAAGACAAGCTCACGGTATCGCGCGCCCGAAAGGTGCAGCGGTTCCTCTCGCAGCCTTTCTTCGTCGCCGAGCAGTTCACCGGCCTGGAAGGGAAGTACGTACCGATCGCCGATACGGTGCGCGATTTCAAGGCGATCGTTGACGGCGAACACGACGATCTGCCGGAGCAGGCGTTCTACCTCGTCGGCACCGTCGCCGAAGCGGTCGAGAAGGCCGAGAAGATGAAGAGCGCCTGACGGCATGGCCCTGCCAGCGCAGATCAATCTCGAGATCGTGACCCCGGACCGGGCGCTCGTCAGCCAGCCCGTCGACGAGGTGCAGATTCCCGGCGCCGAGGGGTACTTCGGCGTGCTGCCCGGGCACACGCCACTTCTGGTCACGCTGGAAGTTGGCCAGCTCTGGTACCGGGTCGGCCAGGAGCGTTCGTTCCTCACCGTGGCGTTCGGGTTCGCCGAGGTGCTGCCGGACCGGGTGACGATTCTTGCCAAGGTCGCGGAAACCGCCGAGGGCATCGACGTCGAACGCGCCCGTTCGGCCCGGAAGCGCGCCGAAGAGCGGCTGACCAAGCGGGTCTCGGACCTCGACTTCGAGCGCGCCCGGCTCTCGCTCCTGCGGTCGCTCATCCGGCTGCAGGTCGCGTCGCGCGCCAGGATTCGCGGCTGATTTTCGGCTCGGGTTCGAAGTCGGCTATCATTTGGCCGCGGACACCAACATGAGCGTTGCATGGGCCGTTGTCTCCGACACCGGTCTTCGCCGATCGTCCAACGAAGACAATCACTGCGCCCGGCCTGACCTCGGCCTGTTCCTGGTGGCCGATGGCATGGGCGGCCACGTCGCGGGCGAGGTGGCTTCCCGGATTGCGGTCGAGACGATCGAGGAGTTCATCGACCAGACCAAGTCGGCCGGCCCAGACGACACCTGGCCCTTTCCCTTCGACACCGCACTGGGCACCGACGCCAACCGGATGACGGCGGCGTTTCGCCTCGCTAATCGGACGATTGCCGCGAAGATGGCCGCGGCCCAGGGCCTGCGCGGCATGGCGACGACGGCCTCGGCGGTCCTCGTACATGGCGAAGAGGCCGTGGTGGCGCACGTGGGCGATAGCCGGGTCTACAGGCTCCGGGGCGGCGAGTTGGAACGACTGACCGTCGACCACTCCTGGGTGGAGGAGCAGGTGCGCGCCGGCGCCCTCACCCCGGAGGCGGCGCGGCAGCATCCGTGGCGCAACGTGGTCACGCGCGCCCTGTCGGGCGGCGAAGACCCGGCGGTCGATGTCGCGGAGTACCCGCTGAAACCCGGCGATCGTCTGCTGCTCTGCTCGGACGGGTTGTTCTCGGTGACGCCTGACGAGCAGACCGCCGAGATCCTGGGCCGGGACGCGCCGCTCGCCGACATCTGCCAGGCGCTGGTCGACGAGGCCAACGCGAAGGGCGGGCCCGACAACATCACGACGCTCGTGCTGCAAATCGATGTTCCATAACCTGGGCCGCCTGCTCCGCTACCGGGGCCTCATCCAGAGCCTGGTGGCCCGGGAGCTGAAGGCGCGCTACAGGGGATCGGTCCTCGGGTTCTTCTGGTCGTTCATCAATCCGCTCCTGCTCCTGCTGGTCTACTGGTTCGTGTTCAGTGTCGTCCTGCCCGGGATCCGCCCGATCGACGTCCAGCCCTATGCCCTATTCATGTTTTGTGGGCTCCTGCCGTGGACGTGGTTCTCGTCATCGGTGCTAGAGGCGTCGAACGTGCTGATCATGGGCGGCAACCTCATCAAGAAAGTGCTGTTTCCGGCCGAGGTGCTGCCGTTCGTCACCGTCTTCGCGAACATGATTCACTTCTTCCTGGGCCTGCCGATCATCGCGGCGGCGCTCGTCTACTTCGCGGTGCCGATCAACTGGTTGGATCTGCTCTGGTTGCCGGTCATCGTGCTCGTGCAGCTAATCTTCACACTTGGCCTGGCGCTGATCGTCGCGCCACTCACGGTGCACTTCCGCGATCTCAAGGACATTCTCGGCAACCTGATGACCTTCTGGTTCTTCGCCACGCCGATCATCTATCCGATGTCGCTGGCGCCGGAGGGCGGCAAGTGGCTGCTCGACCTGAACCCGTTCACGCACCTGGCGATCTCCTATCAGGAAGTGTTGTTCTACGACGGACCGTTCGGCCACTGGAAGTGGCTGCTGGCACTAGGTGGCGCGTCGATCGTGCTGTTTCTGGCGGGTTACTTCCTGTTCGATCGACTACGCGACTCGTTCGCCGAAGAGGTATGAACCAGCGGTGACGCACGCGATCGAGATCGACAGCGTTTCGAAGGTCTACCGGCGGTTTGCCCGCCGGCGGCAGTTCGCCACGCTCAAGAGCGCGCTGCTGTCGGGGAGCCTCATCTCTGACCTGCGCCCCGACGAGACCTTCTCCGCGCTCCGGGACGTGTCGCTGGCGGTCCCGCAGGGGCAGACGATCGGCGTCATCGGGCCGAACGGGTCGGGGAAGAGCACGCTGCTGAAGCTGGTCGCCGGGATCACGAAGCCGACGTCCGGCACGGTCAGCGTCAACGGCCGCATCTCGGCGCTCATCGAGCTGGGCGCGGGCTTTCACCCCGAGATCAGTGGCCGGGAGAACGTCTTCATCAACGGCATCATGCTGGGCCTGTCGAAGCGCGAGGTGACCCGGAAGTTCGACGAGATCGTCGAGTTCGCCCAGCTGGAGGACTTCATCGATGCGCCGGTGAAGACCTACTCCTCAGGGATGTACATGCGCCTCGGGTTCGCCGTGGCCATCAACGTCGACCCCGACGTCTTGCTGATCGACGAAGTGCTGGCCGTCGGCGATCAGGGATTCACGCACAAGTGCCTCGACAAGTTCGCCGAATTCCGTCGGCGTGGCAAGACGATCCTGCTGGTGACGCATTCCCTGGGGTTGGTCGAACGCTTCTGCGACGAGGCCGTCTGGCTCGATGGCGGCCAGGTGAAGGCTACGGGCGACCCGAAGCGGGTAGTCGATGCCTATCTGATCGACGTCGAGGAAGACGAGGAGCAGTACATCGCCAGCGGCGACGCCAAGGCCCGCGACGCGACGGAGGCTGCGGTCGACGAGACCGCTGACCCGCCCGACATGTTCCAGGCGACCGAGGGTCGCTGGGGATCTCGCGAGATCGAGATCGTCGACGTCACGCTCGAGGGCGAGGACGGCGACGCCTCGCACGTGTTCCCGAGCGGCGCCCGGATGAGCATCCGCGTTCGGGTGAAGGCGGAGCAGCCGGTAGCCGACTTCGTCTTCGGCATCGGCCTGTTCAATGCCGAGGGCGTCTGCTGCTACGGCACGAACACGGACCTCGAAGAGCTGAAGTCGGACCGGATGGCCGGCGAGGGCGAGGTCGTCTTCACGATTGACACCCTGGACCTGGTCGCGGGCACGTACAAGCTGGACGTGGCCGTCCACAAGCGCGATGGCTATCCCTACGACTACCACCGCTTGCTGTACACCTTCCGCGTCAAATCGCGAACGAACGACATCGGGATCTTCCGGCCGCGCCATCGCTGGACGTTCCCGACCAACATCCGCTTCACGGGACCGCTCGAGTAGCCGACCCAGATGGCGCCCCTGAGCCACGACGAGGCTGCCGCCCTGGTCGAGCGGACGCGGGCTGAAGGCGGGCGCGTCGTGTTCACCAACGGCGTCTTCGATCTGCTGCACCCAGGACACGTCCGTTATCTGCAGGCCGCGGCGGCGGAGGGCGACCTGCTGATCCTTGGCCTCAACAGCGACCGGTCGGTTCGCGCCAACAAGGGCGAGGGGCGGCCGATCGTCCCGGAGGCCGAACGGGCGGAGGTGCTGGAGGCCCTGGCCTGCGTCGACGCGATCGTGATCTTCGACGAGGCGACGCCCGCCGAGATCGTCGCGCATCTGGAGCCCGACGTCCTCGTGAAGGGCGCCGACTGGCCCGTCGACGGCATCGTGGGGCGCGACACGGTCGAGGCGCGCGGCGGCAAGGTCGTCCGTGTGTCGATCGAACAGGGCTACTCGACGACGTCGATCGTCGACCGGATCCGCGCAAGCAAGCCCTGACGGTTTTTTCGACAGCAAGCTCCTGGTGCCGGTGGGTGGCGCCGGGTCGGGGGCCCCCCGCGGGCGCGGAGGCCAAGCCCGAGGCCAGCGCCGCGGCGAGGGCGCCGTGATCCTTCTGCCGTCCTGGTGGGGTCTCACTCGGGCGTGAGGCTGGGCGTTGCGGTGGTCGATCCCTTCTTCGGGAGGCGGCCACCTGGATGCTCGATTGCCGGGAATGGACTCTGTGCACGCTTGTTCGGTCCACTAGTGGCTCACACCTTCGCAAGACTCCAGCTTCCCCGGTTCGATAGCCGCCGACGGGATCGACGGCGTAACGCCCAGCTTCGCGCCGACACCAGCTCTGCCATCAGTCCCGGGCTCTGCTAACATCAAGGGTTTCGACCAGACCGTGACGATCCCGACATCCACCTCGCTGTCCGTTCGCGCGCTGCTCAAGGCCGGGCTCGACCGACTGGGCGGCGCGACCAGCGCCGCGGCGGTCGACGGGCTGACCGCATCGGCCCGCGCGCTCTTCACGGCCGGCACCGCGCGGCGCGACGCCGTCAGCCTCCTGCTCGTGCCGACCGACGCCGAGGTCGACGGGATGACGGCCGACACACGCTTCTTCTTCGCGTCGCTCGAGGGCCTCTCCGCGACCGAAGCCGTGCGCGCCGTCCTGCCGTTTCCTTCGCTCGAGGTCGATCCGTACCGAGGACTGGCGCCGCACTTCGAGGTCGCCTCGGCGCGGGCCGGCGCACTCTGCGCGCTCCTGCGTGGCGACGCGCGGGTCGTCGTCGCGTCGGCCGCGGCGCTGCTCCCGCGGATGAGCCCGCCCGCGGTGATGCGCGATGCGTCGGCCGTGCTGCTACCTGGCGCCGAGACCTCGCCGACGCTTCTGGGCGACCGGCTCCTCCGGGCAGGCTTCGTGCGTCAGGATCCGGTCGACCTGCACGGCGAGTTCTGCGTCCGTGGCGGCGTCGTCGACTTCTTCCCCGCCGGCGAGGACCATCCCGTGCGGCTCGAGTTCATCGGAGATGCGGTCGAGTCGATCCGCCGCTACGATGCGGCGACCCAGCGATCGATCGGGGCGATCGATCAGACGGCGGTGACGCCGGTGCGCGAGCGCCTGGACGACGATCCCTCCAGCCTCCCGAACCTCGCATCGGTCTTCGACTACCTGCCGGCCAGCGGAGGACGCCTGCTCACGTCCGAGCCCACCGAGGTCGACGCGCAGCTCGTCACGGCGGCAGAGCGGCTGGCCATCGCTTTCGACGACGCGACGGCGCGTGGCGAGAGCCCGCCGCCGCTCGATCGGATCGCGATTGGCGCCGACGAGGTCAGGCGCCAGATCGCCGGCGCGGTCCGCCTGAGCGCGCTCGACCTCGACACGCCCGAGGCGGGCGGCGCGGCGCACGTGCCCTGTCAGCCCGCCGTCGAGTTCCGCGGCCGGGTCGCCGACTGGATGGACGACGTTCGACGGGCACGCGTGAGCGACGAGCTGGTCCTCTTCGTCGCCACGACCAGCGGGACGGCGCAGCGCACGGTCGAGCTGTTGGCGGAAGGTGGCCTGCCGTCGGTCGTGGCTGGCGGTGCGGAGCCCCCGGCTCGCGCCGCCGCCGTGGTCGCTGTCGGCCAGCTGTCGCGAGGGTTTCGGCTGTCCGAGGCCGGGCTTCAGGTCTACGCCGAAGCCGACGTTTTCGACGAGCCGCGCCGGACACACGAACGCCGGCGCCCCGTGGCGCAGGCCTTCCTCACGGACTTCCGCGATCTGAAGGTGGGCGACCACGTCGTACACGTCGACCACGGCATCGGCGTGTTCGTCGGGCTCCGGCAACTCGAGGTGGGTGACGACGCGCAGGAGTTCATGGAGCTTCGCTACGCCGAGGACGCGAAGCTCTTCGTGCCCGTGGAGCATCTCGACCTGATTCAGAAGTACAGCGGTGGCAACCGTCCGGCGCTCGACCGCCTGGGCGGGACGTCGTGGGAGCGCGCGAAGACGCGGGTCAAGAAGGCGATGCGAGACATGGCGGAAGAGTTGCTGAAGCTCTACGCCGCGCGCCGGACGATTCCGGGCCACGCCTTTGGCGAGGATTCCCACTGGCAGAGCGAATTCGAGGATGCATTCGAGTACGAGTTGACCGGCGATCAACGGACCGCCGTCAACGACATCAAGCGCGACATGGAAGCCCCGGTGCCGATGGATCGCCTGCTCTGCGGCGATGTCGGCTACGGCAAGACGGAAGTCGCGCTGCGCGCGGCCTTCAAGGCGGTCATGGAGGGGAAGCAGGTCGCGCTGCTGGCGCCGACGACGGTCCTGGCGTTTCAGCATGCGCGCACGCTCAAGGAGCGCTTCGCAGCATTCCCGGTCACGATCGACCTGCTGAGCCGGTTTCGGTCCAGGGCCGAGCAAAAGGCGCTGCTGGAGGAGGTCGGCAAGGGGAAGGTCGACATCACGGTGGGCACTCACCGCCTGCTCTCGAAGGACGTGGTGTTTCGCGACCTCGGGCTCGTGGTGGTCGACGAGGAACAGCGGTTCGGCGTCGCGCACAAGGAGCGGCTCAAGCAGCTGCGGCAACGGGTCGATGTCCTCACCCTGACCGCGACGCCGATCCCGCGCACCCTGAACATGTCGCTCGTCGGCATTCGGGACATGTCGGTGATCGAGACGCCGCCGAAGGACCGTCTGGCGATCCAGACCAGCGTGGTGCGCTTCGACCGCGCCGTGATCGCCCAGGCGATCCGTCACGAGTTGGCCCGCGGGGGGCAGGTGTACGTCGTCCACAACCGGATCGAGTCAATCGAGTCGATCGCCGATCTGGTGACGCGCCTCGTGCCGAATGCCCGGGTGGCGGTCGCGCACGGCCAGCTCGCCGAGGACGCGCTGGAGCGCTGCATGGTCGGCTTCGTCGAGCAGCGCTTCGATGTGCTCGTCACGACGACGATCGTCGAGAACGGCCTGGACATTCCGAACGCCAACACGCTCATCATCAATCAGGCTGACCACTTCGGCCTGGCGCAGCTCTACCAGTTGCGCGGCAGGATCGGGCGGTCCGACCGGCGCGCCTACGCCTATTTCTTGGTGCCGCACGCCGACGCGCTGTCGTCGATTGCGCGGAAGCGCCTGGCGGCCATTCGGGAGTTCAGCGATCTGGGGAGCGGGTTCCGCGTGGCGGCGCTGGATCTCGAGATCCGTGGCGCCGGCAACCTGCTGGGCGGCGAGCAGAGCGGGCACATCGAGGCCATAGGGTTCGAGATGTACGTCAAGCTGCTCGAGGAGACGGTCAGCGGGCTGAAGGGTGAGGAGATCGCCGACGAGACGCGGGCGGCCGTCAACCTGAAGGTCGACCTGCGGATCGACGAACAGTACGTGCCCGACATGACGCAGCGCCTGACGGTGTACCGGCGCGTTGCCGGCGCGCACACCGACGTCGATCTCGATCAGGTGCTGTCGGAACTGCGCGACCGGTACGGCGCGCTGCCGGCGTCAATCCTCAATCTGGCGGAGTACGGCCGGATCCGGATCAGAGCCGACGCGATGGGGGTCGAGTCGATCGACCGGGACCACGACGCCGTCGTCGTGAAATTCCGTTCCGAGGCTACGGTCGACGCGGCCCGTGTCCTCGACGTCGTCTCGGCTCGACCGGATGTCACGCTCATCCCGCCGGGGTTGCTGAAGGTCGACCTTCGCGCTGCTACCGGAGATGGCGGTGGCCGGGCGTCGGAGTCGTGGTGGACCTCGCGCGCCACGACGGGCAAGGTCACCCCGGGCTTCAGCCGGCGCGCGGTCAACCGTCGGGCGGCCGAGAACCCGCGGGCGCCGACCGGCGTCTTTGCGCGGCTCGGCGGGCTGCTGGCCGAGTTGAGCGCGCCGACGGATCTCGGCTAAGATGGATAGGTCTAACACGTTGATTCTGGGGAGCTTGTGCGAATAGTCCATCGGGTCGGAACGCTGGCGGCCTTCACCATGGCGTTGACCGTTGCGGCGACCAGCCCGGTCGCGGCGCAGAACATCATCCTGCAGGAGATCCTGGTCAAGGTGAACGGCGCGATCATCACGAAGACCGAACTCGAAGAGCGGCAGGTACAGCTGCTCCGCGAGTACCGTCAACAGGGCCTCATCAACGAGACGACCGGCGACGCCGAGCTGGAGGCTTTTCTCAACGAGGCGACGCCGCAGATCGTCGTCGACGCGATCGACGAGCTGCTCATCCTGCAGCATGGGCGCGAGATGGGCATCGAGATGGACGACGAACGGTTCGCCGGGATCGTTGATAACGTCAAGGAACAGAACAACATCGAGACCGACGAAGAGTTCGACGAGGTGCTGGCGGCCGAAGGCATGACGATGGAGGATCTCGAGCGGGCGATGGAGCGGCAGTTCATCATCTCCAGCGTCCAGCAGATCGAGGTCATTAGCAAGGTCGCCATGACCGACACCGAGGCCCGCGAGTACTACGACCGCAACACCGACGAGTACCGGACGCCGGGCCAGATCGCGTTGCGGGAAATCCTGATCGCCGCGCCCGGCGACGCTGCGACCGGCGCCGACAACCGTCTGGTCAGTGCCGAGGCCGAGACCAAGCTCGAGGCGCGGCTCCAGGCCGCCCTGGCGCGGGTCGCGGCCGGCGAGACCTTTGCCACCGTGGCGACCGAGGTCTCCGACGCGCCGTCCAGCGCCAACGGCGGACTGATCGGTCCGCTGAGTGAGGACGACCTCGCGCCCGCCGTCGCGGCGCTCCTGGAAGGGCTGGCGGCGGGCGACATCAGCGAGCCGGTGCGCACCGCGATCGGCTACCAGGTGTTTCTGCTGGAGTCCTCGACGCAGGCAACCCGCCAGCCGTTCGACGAGGTGCGCGACGACATTGCCAACCGCGTCTTCAACGAACGACGCCAGGACGAGTTCAACGAGTTCATGGGCCGGCTGCACGCCGAGGCGATCCTCGAGTGGAACAACGAGAACCTCCAGCAGGCGTACGAGAACCGGATGCGGGCGATTGAGGGACCTGCGGCCGGGTCCTGAGTCGAGACCCCGTCGGCGTCGGCCCGAGTACCAACCTAGCTCGATGAGCGATCCTTCCGCAGAAACCACCGACCCGGCGCTCGAGTCGACGACGCCTGTCGACGCGGCGTGGTATGCCGTCTGGACTAGGTCGCGACACGAGCAGGTCGTCCGCGAGCAGCTGGCGCAGAAGCAGATCGAAGCATTTCTGCCCACGGTGACCCGATGGAGTCGGTGGAAGGATCGCAAGAAGAAGGTCGACTGGCCGCTGTTTCCCGGCTACTGCTTCGCCAGATTCGATGGCTCGACGCGGCTCACGGTGCTGAAGTGCGCCGGGGTCGTGAGCATCGTCTCGTTCGACGGCACGCTCGCGCCGATTCCCAGCCAGGAGATCGACGCCATCCGCCAGCTGGTCGAGAGTGAGCTGCAGTACGACCCGTGCCCCTTCATGCACGAAGGGATGGTGGTCGAGGTCGTGCACGGGCCGCTGACGGGCGTCGTCGGCCGGCTGGTGCGCAAGGGCGCGCATGCCCGCCTGGTGCTCTCGGTCGACCTGATCGGGCAGGCCGTGAGCGTCGACGTCGAGGCCGCCGATGTCCGACCCTACTGAACCTCGCACACCTCCCGTGCACGACGTCGACCAGACGCAGGTCGGTGGCGTCACCCTGTCGCGCCCGTTCGGCCTGGCGCCGATGGCGGGGATGACCGACACGGCCTTCCGCCGTCTGGTCAAGCGCCAGGGCGGCTGCGGCCTGGTTGTGACCGAGATGGTCAGCTCGGAAGGCCTCGTGCGCGGTATCGACCGCACGCTCGAGTTCGCGGAGTACACGGAGGAAGAGCGGCCGCTATCCATTCAGGTGTTCGGCGGCGATCCGGCCAAGATGGCGGCATCGGCGGAGATCCTCGAGTCGTTGGGTGCCGACATCGTAGACGTGAACATGGGATGCCCGGTCCCGAAGATCGCCAAGCACAACGCGGGTTGCAGCCTGATGCGCGACCCGGTGCACGCCGCGACGATCATCGACGCGATGGTCCAGGCGGTGCACATTCCGGTCACCGTCAAGATGCGAGCCGGCTGGAGTGGCGACGAGATCAATGCCCCCGAGCTGGCCCGCCGGGTCGAAGGTGTCGGCGCGTCAGCCGTGACCGTTCACGGCCGCACCGCGAAGCAGTCGTATGCCGGCCGATCCGACTGGGGTCTGATCGGCGAGGTCGCGCGCGCGGTCGACGTTCCGGTGTTCGGTAGCGGCGACTGCGTGGAGCCCGCGGAGCTCGGCGACCGAGTGGCCGAGAGCGGCGCGGCCGGGGCGCTGGTCGGCCGGGGCGCGCTCAGGAATCCCTGGATTTTCGCGCAGGCCGAGGACCTGGCGGCTGGCCGGCCACCGCGCGCCGTGCCGCTCGACGCGCGCGGCCGCTTTCTGCTGGACTATCTGGAGTTGTTGCTCGGCGAGGGTGTCGAAGAGGCTGACGGATTTCGGCACGCAATGCCCGCGGCGCGCGAGGCGGCTCCGGCCCGTGGTCGCGACCGCTGGGTGGTCAACAAGCTGCGAGCCCTCGGCTCCTGGTACACCAAGGGGCTCGGCAACGGATCTGGTCTGCGCCAGCAGATAAACCACGCCGAATCGATCGCCGAGCTACGCGGGATCATCGAAGCGTTCTTCTTCACGTCGGCCGGCCCGCGCACCGCAGTTTAGGCCGCTCGCAACCGAGACCCGAGGCTGGACGGCGGCACCGCGTCGTGGAGCCCGGTCGGCATCCACAAACTCTTTGCTCATTGCGGGGCTCTCAGCCGGGCTGCCTCTAGGGCTCAGCCGACGCGGCACCGCCGCCCAGCCCGCCGCCAGTCGGCCCGCCAGCGGTTCTGGCGACGCAGCGCCGCAGCGCCTGCCCCTGGGCCGCACCCCCTTAGCGCTTCCGGGGTGGACGGTCGCTCGGTGAGCGCTTCCGGCCTGCCGCCTGGCTGGCGGCCTTCTTGCTCCGACGTGCCCGGGCGGCCGGCGAGCTTCCGCTGCCCTTCTTCTTGGCGAATCGCGCCCGCGGGTCCTTGTGCGCGCCGCCCGGACGCCACTCACGGTCTCGCTTCGGTCCCGTGGCCGCCGTCCGGGCACGCGGGCGACGGCGGGCCGCCTCGCGGGCCTCGATCGGCGACGGCCAGAGTCGCCCGCGCGCGAACCACATGAGCTCCGCCTTCGCGGCTTTCCTCCGAAGCTGATGGAGTGTCGGCACCAATTCCTCCCGGGTGGCCGCCCGGAAGGAGGTCGCGGTCCCGTCGAGGATGATCGTCCAGTAGGCGTAGCGTGGGGGCATCGTCGTGGCGTCAGGGTTGGAGCCGCTTCATCTTCTCGAGGAGCGTCGTTCGCTTCAGGTGGAGCAGGTCCGCCGCCAGGCGCTTGTTGCCGTCGGAGCGCCCGAGCGCCTGACGGATCAGTTCGCGTTCGACGTCGTGCACGTAGCGCTCGAAGTCGATGCCGTCGTCCGGAAACGCGACCTGCACGCGCAGCCCCGGGTCGGCTGCCGCCTGGATCTCCGGCGGCAGGTCGGCGGCCTCGATCTGCGAACAGCCTTGACTGAACGCGAGCGTTCGCTCGACCACATTCTCGAGCTGTCGGATGTTGCCGGGCCAGGCGTAGGCCATCAACTGCCGCATCGCTTCCTGCGACACGCCGACGTCGGGCCGCGGTGGGACGAGTTCGCGCCCGAGCCGTTCGAGAAAGTGCTGCGTCAGGAGGGGGATGTCGTCCCGTCGCTCCCGGAGCGGAGGCAACGGAATCGGAATCACGTTCAGCCGGTAGAACAGGTCCTCCCGAAATGTGCCATCCGCGACGAGCTGGGACAGGTCGGAGTTGGTCGCCGCGATGACCCGCACATCGATCTTGATCTGGCGCGTGTCCCCGATCCGCTCGAGTTCCCGTTCCTGCAACACCCGCAGCAGCTTGGCCTGCAGGGCCGGCGTCATCGTGCCGACTTCGTCGAGGAACAGCGTGCCGCGATGGGCCTGTTCGAGCCGTCCAGGCCTTGACTCGACCGCGCCGGTGAAGGCGCCGCGGACATGGCCGAACAGTTCCGCCTCGAGCAGCGAGTCAGGAATGGCGCCGCAGTTCAACGCGCCGAAGCGGTGGGCGCTGCGCGGGCTGTTGTGGTGAATGGCCCGGGCCACGAGTTCCTTGCCGGTTCCGCTTTCACCGGAGATCAGGATGGTGCTGTTGGTCGGCGCGATCGTCTCGAGCAACTCGAAAAGGTCGCGCATCACCTGGCTGTGGCCCACCAGGCCTTCGAACCGGTAGCGCTCCTCGAGCTGCGAGCGCAGGTAGGCGTTCTCGCTTTTCAGGCGCCGTTGTTCGAGCGCTGACGTGAGGACGTGCAGCAGTTCGTCGAACTGAAATGGCTTGGTGATGAAGTCCGCCGCGCCGACCTTGATCGCCTCGACCGCGCCCTTCACCGTGCCGAAGCCGGTCACGACGATCCCGACGATCTCCGGGTAGCGATCGATCGCCGCTTCCAGGACCTGACTGCCGTCGACACCGGGCAGCCTGAGATCGGTGACGACAACGTCGAACGCGAAATCGGCCAGTTTGGCGAGCGCCTGCTCCCCACTCTCCACCTGCGTGACGCTGTAGCCGTGGTCGGTCAGACGCTCGGCCGTCACCTCGCGCAGCGCCGCCTCGTCCTCGACGATCAGCAGATGTTTTTCATTTTCAGTCATTTAGCAGGGTGGCGGTATTTTGACACCCTGCCGGCCGGCGGTCAAGACGGCGGCGCGGTTCGTTCTATAGGCTCGGTCACGCCATGCCGATAGTCATTGGGAACGCGGCACAGACGCCGTGAGGGGATCGGCATCGCGAGATTGCAGCCCAACGCTGCAAGGCTCCGCGATGCCAACGAGCAAGACCATGATTGTCGACCGAAAGACCATCTCGATCATGAAGGCGTGTGAGCTGGTGGGTGTCAGCCGCCGGACGATTTACAACTGGATCGCCAGCGGCAAGGTGGAGTACGTCCGCACGGCGGGCGGCTCGGTGCGAATCTTCGTCGACACGTTGTGGCGAGATCCGTCCGGGACCTCGAAAGCCGCGATCTGGCCAGAAACAGCCAGTAAAGAGGCCTGAGCATCGTGCTCAGCGCCGACCGTGCTTCAGGCCCACATCGAAAAAGGACGCATGTGGACGAGCTGACAGATCTCAGGCGGTTGTTTCATCGGCTGAACAACCAGCTCGGAATCATCCTCGCCAACGCTGAGCTGCTCGAAGCGAAAGCCACCGACGAGATGAACCGATCACGTGCGGCGCAGATCGTGGCCAGCGTGCTCGAAGCGATGAGCACGGCCCGCGAGATCCGCACCGACCGGGAGTCGCCCGCGTCCGACTCATCGCGCGGCTGACTCCGCCCACCTGCCTGCGCGCCCCCGAACCACGGCCTTCCACGACGTCTTACGAGAGTCAATGTGTTGACGACTGCACTGTTTTGCAGTCAAATATTCGACGCATTTCCGGCCGATTCTCGTCAGACCTTCCCGCTCTTTCACGTCGGATCAATCCTGCAACCAACTGATTAGGTTGAAGTTATGCGCATGACCTCCATGCGAGCCGTCTTCGTTGAACATTCGCTTTTTCGGTTGGTACCTCTGTTGCGATGAAGGGCCTCGCCACCGTGGCTGACCGGGTGCGGCCGGCGTGTCTCCAGCGCCGTCGCGTTCGGGTGCTCCGCGAGTGGCGTGGAGGGATTTCGACATGCCGCAGCAGCAGACTGTCACGGCTGATCAACAGCACCGGATCGAGGCGGGCGTCCCGTTCGTGGAGGCGCTGGCCCGGCGCGTCGCGGCGTCGATGCCGCACTCGATCGACATCGGGGACCTGGTGCAGGACGGAATGATCGGCTTGATCGACGCCGCGCACCGGTTCGACGCGGGGCGGGGCATCAAGTTCGAAACATTTGCCGAGCGCCGGGTACGCGGCGCCATGATCGACGCGTTGCGGCGCGACGCGTGGCCGCGAGGCATCCGCCGGGTCCGCCGGGAGCTCGAGGCCGCGCGCGAGTCGCTCCGGCGAGAACTGGGCTGCGAGCCGTCGCTGGCGGACCTGGCCAAGCGCGTCGGTTCCGATGAGACCCGGCTCGGCCGCACGATCGTGCGGATCAATACGATCGAGTCGACCTCTCCCCTGGCGACGTCAGACTCGATCAACGAGGCGAGCCTGCCGCCCGTCATGGTGCCGTCGGAGCCGCCATCGCCCGACAAGGCCCTGGAGCAGTGCGAGATCAAGGGCCGCGTCCGCGACGCCATCGCGTCGTTGCCTCCGCGCGAGCGGAAGGTGATCGGCCTGTACTATTTCGGCGAAGTCACGATGAAGCTGATCGGCGCCGAGATTGGGGTGAACGAGTCACGCGTGTCGCAGCTGCACGCGCGGGCAATCCAGCGTCTGCGGAAGGCGCTCGCGCAGCAGTTCGAATCAGATGCGGCCGCGGCGAACGCGCTCGGGGCCGTTCTGGTCACGATGCCGACACGGGCCACGCGCGCGTCGCGCACCTCCTCGGTGGCCAAGGTGAAGACGCCCCGCGGTGTCGTGCTGCCGTATCAGAAGCGGAGTCGCCCGAAGTCGACGCGGCCGGCCACCCGGCCGTCG
This sequence comes from Acidobacteria bacterium UBA2161, assembly GCA_002328835.1. Classification (GTDB taxonomy): domain Bacteria; phylum Acidobacteriota; class Vicinamibacteria; order Vicinamibacterales; family UBA823; genus UBA2161. Next base: position 50,407 of record DCWN01000044.1, read on the forward strand.
GTCGCGGCCGAGGTGCCCCGGGCGGCGGCGCGGTAGCGGGCTCGATCAGGCCAGGACGTCGCGCGCGACTCGGAGCAGGTCGCCGAGTCGGAACGGCTTGGCGAGCCACCGGCAGCCGGTGTCGTCGAGAAACCGTTCGGCATCGGTGCCGGCGACATCGCCGGTCACGAACACGATCCGCTGCTTGAGGTTGGGCGCGATCTCGGCGGCGGCCTGGTAGAACGCCGTGCCATCCAGGCGCGGCATCTTCAGATCACAGATCACGAGGTCGTACGTACGCTCGCGCACACGCGCGAGGGCGGCTTCACCGTCACCGGCGCGATCGACACGGAAACCCGCATCGCCGAGGGCTTCCGCCACCGCGGCCGCCAGCGCGGGTTCGTCCTCGACGAGCAGCACGACGGCGCCGCCCCCGATGTTCGCGGGTCGGACCGCGGGCGTCGGGACGGGCGATCGGATCTTCCCCGCCGTGGCCGGGAATTCCAGCCGGAAGGTGGCACCCGCGTCCGGCGCGGAGGTCAGCGCGATGCGCCCGCCGTGTTCCTGCATGATTGCGTAGGCGACGGTCAGGCCGAGGCCGGTGCCCTTGCCGACCTGCTTGGTCGTGAAGAACGGGTCGAAGATGCGGCCCTGCACTTCATCCGGGACGCCCGGGCCATCGTCGCTGACCTCGAGCACGACAGACTCGGCTTCGGCATCGTGCCACGTTCGCGTGACGATGGTGCCCTGTCCGCGCGCCCCCAGCATTGCCTGCTCGGCGTTGATGACGAGATTGAGGAGAACCTGCTTCACCTGGTGGGGGTCGGCGAAGACCTGTGGGAGGCCGACCGCCAGGGCGTCGATGACCGAGATATTCGAGACGCGCTGTTCGTACGCGCGCAGCGACATCGTCTCGCGGACGACCTGATTGACATCGACCATGGCCCGCGTCGTGTGCCGCTTGCGGGCGAACGTCAGGAGGTTCCGGACGATCTTCGCGGCGCGTTCGGATTCGCCCAGGATCGTTTCGAGACCGCGACGCGTCGCGTCGTCCACGGTCCGTTCGGCCAGCCGCTCGGACCAGGTCAGAATCGTGGCCAGCGGGTTGTTCAGTTCGTGGGCGACACCCGAGATCGTCTGTCCCAGTGCCGCGAGCTTCTCGGCCTGGAGCAGCTGATGGTAGAGATCGCGCGCTTGATCCTCCAGCTTCTTCCGTTCGCTGACGTCCCGCATCAGCGCCTCGACCCGCAGGGCGCTCCCGCGTCCGCGTTCGGCCCGGGCCGTGACCTCGACCCACATCGGCGTCTGATCGGCCCGCCGCAGGCGGAGGAGGTAGTCGGTCACGGCGCGATCCCGGTTGAGCCGGTCGATAAACGCCTCGCGCGCCTGAGGGTCGACGAATCGGTCGGCCGCGAACGGCGCCACGGTCGCGTGGGCGGTCTCGGTCGGGTAGCCGAACATGAGCTTCAGGTGCGGGTTCGCGACGATGGTGTCCGCGGCCTTGGCCGTCAGGGTGCCGATGTAGACACCCTCGTGCACCACCTCGAACAGGCGTGCGAACGCCGTGGCGGGCGGGTTCCGGGGTTTGCGCGGGGCCGGTTTGCGCGTGGATGTTCGAGCGGGCTTACGGGCGGGCTTTCCAGTGGGCTTGGCGGAGCGCGTCCGGGGCACGGTTCGCTTGCGAGTCGCGCGGCGCTGGGGGCTCGGCGCGCGGCAGGGATCGGGAACGTCTAAGTTCAGACCTCGGACCTACGCCTACGGCACCGCCGGCGTCGGAGTCTGGGTCATGTAATGCGGGCCGTAGCTTCGTTCGATCGTCTCTCGGATATCGGCCAGAGCCGTGCCCGCCTCGTGCATGTTCATCGCGTCACGCGCGACGTCAATGCAGATGGCTCAACCCATGCCGTGAGGTTCCCACCTCACGACGTTGCCTTCGGGGTCGCGACTCGCGACAAAGCAATCGTGGTTGTCGCCGTGGCCGAAGTTCTCGCACCCGCAGAAGCACGGGACGTAGTCGAGGACCTCCGGGTGCTCGGCCGCGAAGGTGTAGACCGACCGGATGACCTCGAGCGGCCGCGGCGGCGCAAATCCCGGCATCGGGAGCGGCGGCAGATTCGACGACGGCAGGGTCCTGGCGACCGGGCCGCGGGGCGGCGTCTGGTTGTGGGAGGTGGCCGGCGTCAGCGGCGCGAGGGGCGCGGCGGCACTGGTGGTCGGCGCCTGTGCGCGAGCCGACGTCGCGGAACCGGCCGGAGGCTGAGTCGGCGCCGACATCGACCAGACTGCGGCGGCAACCGCCGCCACGATCACGCCAAGAATCAGGCCCGTCGGTTTCCGTGACGCCCGGTGTTCCGGTGCTCGGCGACGCGCCGTCGGTTTCCGAGATTTCTTCGAAGACATGGCCAAATTCTATCATCGTTCACCGGCGGCTTCGGCCTCGGCGCCTCCGAAACGCGTGCTAGACTCCGAGAAATGTCCGCCGATCGCGCGCTTGCCGACCACGTTGCCGTCGTCACCGGCGGCGGGACCGGCATCGGCCTGGCGACGGCGCGGCGGTTGGGCGCCGACGGCGCCCGAGTCGTGTTGGCCAGCCGCGACCCGGAACATCTCGCCGCGGGTGAGCGGGCCCTGCGAGACGACGGCGTGCCGGTACTGACCGTGCCGACCGACGTGCGGAAGCCCGAACAGGTCGACACGCTGGTCGAACGATCGGTGGCCGAGTTCGGCCGGGTCGACATCCTCATCAACAATGCCGCCGGCAACTTCATCTGCAAGGCGGAGGATGGCTGGAACGCGGTTGTCGACATCGTCCTGAACGGAAGCTTCTACTGTGCCCGTGCGATCGGACGACATCTGATCGACCGCGGCGCGGGCGGCGCGATCGTGTCGATCCTGGCCAACTACGTCTGGACCGGCAGCCCCGGCACGATTCACTCGGCGGCGGCCAAGGGCGGCGTGCAATCGATGACGCAGACCCTCGGCGTCGAGTGGGCCCGCCACGGAATCCGGGTCAACGCCGTAGCGCCGGGCGCGGTCGAGTCACCGGGCGCGGCGCGTCAGCTGTGGTCCACGCCGGAGGCGGTCGCCCGGATCACCGGGCGCGTGCCGTTGCAGCGGTGGGCGCAACCCGAGGAGATCGCGGAGACCGTGGCCTTTCTCGCGTCGTCTCGGGCCGGGTACATCACCGGCGAGACGATCACGATCGACGGCGGGGCCTGGCTGGGCGGCGGCACGTTCGGGTTCGAGGTCTGACGCGGCACACGATTCCGGAGCGAACGCACGACGATGACGACGAAACTTCCCGCGGTCAACGCTATCGAAGCTGGCAGCGAGGGCTGGGGCTTCTTCCTCTGCGCCGGCAAGGAGGTGCGTACTGGTCGCAACGGCCCGTTCATGGCGCTCCAGCTGCAAGATGCGACCGGGCAGATCGAAGGCAAGGTCTTTCAGGACGTCGAGCGGTTGCGGGAGGAGTTCGACGCGGGCGAATTCGTCAAGCTGCAGGGCCGCGGCAACCGCTTCAACGAGCGCACGGAGCTGATCATCGAGAAGATCCGCCGCGTCGATCCGTCACGCGATGCCGAGCAGGGGTTCAGCGAGGAGACCTGCGTACCGTCGGCGCCCCGGTCGATCGACGAGATGTGGGACGCGTTGATCGCGCTGGTCGGTACCGTGGAGAACGAGTTCGTGCGGACGTTGCTGGCGCGCGTCGTCGAGACCCACGAGGACGCGCTCCGGCGCTGGCCGGCCGCGCAGACGGTGCATCATGCGTATCGCGGCGGGCTACTCGAACACGTGCTGAAGGTGGCCGATGTCGCGACGTCGCTGGCGGGCCTGTACGATGCCGACCGCGACCTGGTGATCGCCGGCGCCATCCTGCATGACATCGGCAAACTCCAGGAGCTGGAGTACGACCTGGCGACCCGGTATTCGCTCGAGGGTAATCTGGTCGGTCACATCGCCCTCGGCGTCGTCCTCGTGCGCACCGAAACCGCGGGCATCGGCGGATTCCCGGACGCGCTCCGGGCGCAGATCGAACACATCATCGTCTCGCACCACGGCTCGAAGGAGTTCGGCTCGCCGGTCGAACCGCGCACCGTGGAAGCGTTCCTGCTGGCTGCGGCCGACGACCTCGACGCCAAGATTCATCAGGTGCGGAAGCACATCGCCGAGGATCGAGGCGACGACGAGTTCACGGCCTACCACCGCCGCCTCGGCCGCGCTCTGTACAAGCCTGAGTCGGACTGAAGGACAGGACATCGGTGCCGGCGGGTGGCGCCGGGTCGGGGGCCTCCCGCGGGCGCGGAAGCCAAGCCCGAGGCCTGGCTGCGGCTGGACACCGGCACCGCCGCCCAGCCGCCGTCTCCTCTGGCGAGTGCCGGGGATGCGACCGCCGGCGAGTCGTCCGAAGGGTGGACAGCGCGTCGACGGCCGGCAGCCCTAACCTCGTCTTGATGCTGACGTTCGTGCCGGCGGCGTGCGAGGATTGTCTGAGCCCGGCGCGTCGCGCACCGGTGCTCGCCTAAACCCAGATCTGAGCCGAGCGCCAGGTTCGATCAGGTCGTTCGGGGACCGAGGGCGAAGGTCATCGAGCCCTCGAGGACGATCTCATCATCGACGCGCGCCAGGCCGCGGAGCTGGCCGACGCGGCTGCGCAGCCGGGCGACCGACGCCTCGATGCGGACGACGTCGCCGGGGTGGACCGGGCGGTGGTAGCGGACGCGCTCGATCCCCATGAAATAGATCAACTTCTCTCGATTCTCCGGCTTGGCCAGGATCAAGATGGCGCCGACCTGTGCGACGGCTTCGGTCAGGATGGTCGGTGGGAGGACCGGGCGTTCGCCCTGGCGATGCGCGAGGTAGCGCTCGTTGAGCGACACGTTCTTGACGCCGACGATGCGGGTGTCCTCCTCAAACTCGACGATGCGATCGACCAGCAGAAACGGATACCGATGCGGGAGGATCCGTTCGATCGCCGTGTAGTCGAGGGGCAGCGTCAGAGGGTCCATGCGTCGAGTCGATGTGCAGGTGAGCCGCAACGCGGTCGTCGACCGCCGTCGTGAAAGGCTTTCCAAAGTATAATCCGAATCCGGCGGCCGATGCGGTGGTCACGCCCGCGCGGCCGGCGCGACCTCACCGTGACCTCCCGATCCCAGCCGGTGCGGGCCGGCCAGCACGAGACCCTCACGGCGCTCTTCGATCTCGGGCGTCAGGTCACCTCCGTCCTCGACGTCGGTGAACTCCTCGGCAAGCTCCCCGACCTCATTCGGCGCCTGATTCCTTTCGACGCGTTTGCGGTGTACTTCCTCGATTCGAAGCGGCGGACGCTACGCATCGCGCATGCCGAAGGCTATTCCGAAGAGGCGGTGAAGACCGTTCGCCGCCGCGTCGGCGACGGGTTCGTGGGCGCCGCCGTAGCCGAGGAGCAAGCGATGCTCGTGAACGACCTGACCGCGGATCGGCACCGCGACGCGGCGGTGCCCGAGGCCCGGTCGGGGCTGGTGGTGCCACTGCTGCACAAAGCGAAGGTCATCGGCGCGCTCACGCTGCTCAGCCACGAACCGGGCCAGTTCGACGACAAGGACCTGGCGATCCTGCGCCAGTTCGGCGCACACGTTGCGGTGGCGCTGGCCAATGCCCGAATGTTCGAGCGGGAGCATCGAGACTCCCAGACGTTCGAGCTGCTGGCCGAAATCGGTCGGGACGTCACGTCGATTCTCGATCTCGACGAACTGCTCGCGCGGATCGCACATCTCGTGCGCCGCATCATCGACTATCGCACCTTCGGCATTCTGCTCTTGAACGAGCGCACCGACGAACTCGAGGTGAAGATCGCCGTGGAGTACGGCGATGCGCGAGCGATGCCCAGCTTCAAGCTGGGCGAGGGCCTGGTGGGCTTCGCTGCACTCCACAAGCAGCCCGTGCTCGTGCCCGACACCGCGGCCGACGGGCGATATCTGAGCCACGTGGTCGACGTGCGGTCGGAGTTGGTGGTGCCGATCCTGCTGCAGGACAAGTGCCTCGGCGTCTTCGACTTGCAGAGTCCCGAACTCGATGCGTTCGACAAGCGCTACGTCGGTGTCCTGACCCTGCTCGCCAGTCAGGCCGCCGTGGCGATCGAGAACGCGCGCTTGTATCGGAAGGTTCGGGCCAACGAGTCGCGGCTGCGCAAGGAGGTGCGGCTGGCGCAGCGGGTACAGATCGGCCTGCTGCCGGCCGAGCTACCGACCCGGCCCGGCGTCGAGGCGGCCGCGCGGTTCGAGCCGGCTCGCGAGCTGGGCGGGGACTTCTACGAGGTGATGGCGCCCGAGGCGCCCCTGTTCGTGGCCGCGGTGGGCGACGTGTCCGGCAAGGGCGCGGCGGCCGCGCTCTACGGCGCCTTCGCCGGCGAACTCGTTCGCTCTCGCACGTTCCGGCGACGCTACCTCCCGGAACAATCGAATCCGGCCACGGTGCTGGCCTCGATCAACACGATTCTCCACGAGCGTCAGCTGGAGGGCTACTTCTGCGCGCTGTGCTACGCCGCGTTCGATTTCGATCGGCGCGCCGTCGTCGTGGCCAATTCCGGACTGCCGTTCCCGATTCGGAGCGGCGCCGATGGGACCCACCAGTTCGGGGGGCCAGGGATTCCGCTGGGGCTGTTTCCCGGCTCGGACTACGACGAGACGCGGCTGCCGTTCGCGCCCGGCGACGTCTTCGTCTTTTGCACCGACGGGATCTTCGAGGCCACCGATGACGCGGGCGATGAATTCGGGGCCGAACGGCTGATCCGCGTCGTCGAGCGGGCGCGCGATCTGCCTGCCCGAACGATCGTCGACGCGATCTTCGAGGCCGTGGTCGGGTTCCAGGGCGGCGCCCAGCAGGCCGACGACATGACGGCGGTCGTGCTGAAGATCAGTATGCCGTCAGGTACCGCTGCGTCTCCCAAGGCGTGACCTGCTTGATGTAGTCGTGCCACTCCTCGCGTTTGGCTGCGACAAAGTGCGTGAAGATATGCTCGCCGAGCGTATCGCGCACCAGGTCGTCCTTCTCCAGGGCATCGAGAGCCGCGCTCAGGTCGGCGGGTAATTCGTCGATCTTCAGCGACCGACGCTCGCGGTGACTCATCGTGTAGATGTTCTTGTTGACCGGCGGGCCCGGATCGATCTCGTCGTCGATGCCTCCCAGCCCCGCGCGCAGCATCACCGCCAGCGCGAGATACGGATTGCACGACGGGTCGGGCATGCGTAGCTCCACACGCGTGCCAACGCCCCGCGATGCGGGGACCCGGATGAGCGGGCTGCGATTCTTTTCCGACCAGGCGATGTTGGTCGGCGCCTCGTAGCCGGGGACCATCCGCTTGTAGGAGTTCACGAGCGGATTCGTGACCGCACAGAAGCCCTTGGCGTGCCGCAGCAGCCCGCCGATGTAATGCAGGCACGTCTTGCTGAGTTCCCATTCGGCCTTCTCGTCATAGAACGCGTTATCGCCGTTCGTGAAGATCGACTGATGCGTGTGCATCCCCGAGCCATTGATGCCATGAATCGGCTTCGGCATGAACGTCGCGTGCAGGCCGTTCTGCATCGCTATGTTCTTCACCACGAATCGGAAGGTACTGATGCTGTCGGCGGTCGTCAGCACATCGTCGTAGCGAAAATCGATCTCGTGTTGGCCGGCGGCCACCTCGTGGTGCGCCGCCTCGACGTGGAAGCCCATCGCTTCGAGCGCCAGGACGATCTGACGCCGCACGTCCTCGCCGAGGTCGACGGGCGTGAGGTCGAAGTAGCCGCCGGTGTCGTGCGTCTCGGTGGTCGGGTCGCCGTCGCGGGTCTGGAACAGAAAGAACTCGGCCTCCGGCCCGGCGTTCATGTCGAATCCGCGTTTGGACGCCATGTCGATCACTCGGCGGAGCATCATCCGCGGGCAGCCGCCGAACGGCGTGCCATCAGGCATGTAGATGTCGCAGATGAGTCGCGCGACGGTCTCGCCGGACGGGTTCTCCCACGGGAACACCTGAAAGGTCCGTAGGTCGGGCCGCAGGTGCATGTCCGATTCTTCGATCCGGACGAAGCCCTCGATCGACGAACCGTCGAACATGATCTTGCCGTCGAGGGCTTCGTCGAACTGCTTGTCGGGGACCTCGACGTTCTTGATGGCACCGAGAATGTCGGTGAACTGCAGACGCAGGAACTTCACGCCGAGTCGGTCAACGGTCTCGCGGATCTCGGCTTTCAGGGCTTCGTCGGTCGTCGTGGCGTCCGGGGTCACTGGACAACTCCTTCCGGCGCGATCGATGGGTGGCGGCTCAGTGCCTGGAAGAACGGACTGTACCTCATAACGCGCCTCTCATGCAAGAAAACCGGCCGTTCTGACTAGAAACAGACCGCGTTCTTGCAGAGCGCGCTCACAATGATGCGCAACCTGCAGGGAACGGCCGATCAGACCGGATCACGTGGCCCGTCGTCAGACTCCTATATGACCCAGATGAGCCAGGGGAGAAGCGATATGCGACAGCTGATTCGAGTGGGTATTGCGCTGGTCCTGATCTGCGGCGGCGGTGGGTGGGTGGTGGCGGGCGTCGCGGCGGCGCAAGACCAAACCGCGCCACGCGATCAGTCGGTGGAAGCGACGCAGTTCAACTGGAACATTGCGACCGGCGGGGTGCGGATCGGCGTCTCGATCCGCGACGTCGAGGCGGCCGACGTCGAGCGCGAATCACTCGAGTCGGAGAGCGGTGCCGTCGTCGAATCGGTGACCGACGACAGCCCCGCGGACGCGGCCGGTGTCCGCGCCGGTGACGTCATTCTTGGCTTCGACGGCGAGCGCGTCCGCAGCGCCCGGCAGCTGACGCGGCTTGTGAGGGAAACGCCGGCGGGACGGGCCGTCGACCTCACGGTGCAGCGTGCCGGCGCCCGGCATGATCTCGAGATCACGCCAGAGACGCGAACCGCGTCGGCCGAGCCCTGGCTACCGGTCGAGCGATTCGAACGTCTGGGCGAGGACCTGGGCCGGCGCTTCGAGAACTTCAGCATGCAAGACTTCAATGTCGTGCTCGACCGACGCCCGCGTTTGGGCATCGGTGCCGAGGAATTGACGCCACAGCTCGCCGAGTACTTCGGTGTCGAGGCTGGCGTGCTCGTGACTCACGTTGAAGACAATTCGGCCGCGGCGGCCGCCGGGGTTCGAGCGGGCGATGTGATCACGGCGGTCGACGGAGAGGGCGTCGACGATGTGAGCGACTTGCGCCGCCGACTCCGTGAGGTCGACGCCGGCGAGGAGTTTCCCCTGGCGGTCACCCGCGACCGTGACGCGCTGAGTCTCGGCACGACGCTGCCCGAGCCCGAGGCCACGGGACGGCGCCGAGTGAACCGTCAGCTGCTTGAATAGATGGCGCGGCGGGCACCGGTGCGCGACGCGCCGGGCTCAGACAGTCCTCGCACGCCGACGGCAGGAGCTTCAGCATCAATCGGGGTCATGGCTGCTGGCCGTCGACGCGCTGTGGAACTCGCCGGCGGTCGCATCCCCGGCACCCGCCAGAGAAGACAGTGGCTGGGCGGCGGTGCCGGTGTCCAGCCGCCATTCGGTGCGGTGGTTCGGGGTGTAAGCTCGGATCTGATGTCAGGCCGATTCGGTCTTCGTGGCAGGAGCGTCGCTGGCCTCGGCGGCCTCGCTGACGTTGCCCGCCAGAAGGACGACGAGCTGGGCGGCGAGAATCGACGCGGTGGCGCGCTCGAGGACACCGATCTCACCCGAGAGTTCGGCGGTCACGACGCCGACACAGCCGCTGGCGGCCAGGAGCGGGGCGACAAGCGCGCCGCGTCCTCCGTCTCCCGCGTCGACGATCTGCACGCACGATGTCCGAAACGCATGCGCCGCGGCGTTGTCGCCGTCGCACGGCAACTCGCCCATGTTGCCGAGGACATCAGCGGGGTAGCCGTGCGCGATGACGGCGCGCAGCGCGCGGTTCGAGCTGTCGGTGAGCCAGACAATCACGCCGGAGGCTTCGAGAAGCCCGGCGGCTCGTTCGAGGAGCGCGGGCAGTTGTTCGCCGTCGGACACACGCGCGAGGTCGGTGCACAGTGCCGCGACCGCCGCGAGGTCGGCCGGCGTTGCGTCGACTGGCGCATCGATGATCGGCGTGCCGGCCGCCATGTCGTCGTCGATCGCGGCGTCCGTGTCCAGCTCGATCGCGAGGTCGCCCGCGACGTCGATGCCAGTGCCGGACTCGCTGGGGGCTGCGTCGAGATCCAGCGACAGGTCGCGGACCGCCGTGCGCGACAGCAGCGTCGAGAGCGAATCTTCCATCTCCGGCGCCGCCGGGGCGGCCTGTTTGGCACCCGGGGCCAGAAGCAGCATGAACAGCAGACCGGCGACGGCCGCCCCGGCGATCACCGTGGCCTGGCGGACGCGGAGCTGACGCCGTGCGCGCCCCCGGGCGAGACGTTCGGTCTCGAGGGCCGAGGCGATCTCGTCGTCAGCCGCGTCGGTCAGTTCGAGCCCGTCGGTGAAGATGAGGTCCGACGCTGGGATGGTCTGATCGCCCCCGATGAGCTCGCGGGCGCGGTCGTCCATTTTGCTGAAGTGCGTGACCGTGGCCGCCGCGGAGTCGAGTTTCGACCGCGCCTCAGGGGCTTGGACGCCTTGGGCGAGGGCCGCCAGGCGCTCGGCGGCGAATTCGAGCATTGCCGTCACGCGGGCCAGCCAGTAGTCCCGGTCCTGTCCTGCGGCGACGTAGGCGGCCTGGGCCGCGCGCAGTTCGATCACGGCGCGCCGCGCCTCTCCGCCGACCGTTTCCATCGCCGTTCCGGCTTCGCCGGCCACCGTGATCTGTCCGTCGAGCCTGGCCACTTCGAAAGCGGCAGCGGCATAGATCATCACGAACAGCACGACGAGACCAACGCGCCAAGCCCGACGCTGCATACGTGGCGCCTACTATAACACCGGAGATCGTTCGGGAGGAGGCGCCGGTGGCCGCCGCTACTGCGTGGTGGACGCCGCCGCGAGGTCGGCGGGGCGGAGGATGACGTAGGTTGGCAGGCCGACACTGTCGAAGTGGTCCATCACGTCCTTCGCGGGCGGACTGCTCGGGTCTTCCGCTTGGAACTTGATCTTCACGTAGGCGTCGAGCTCCGCGGTGACCGTCGGGTCCTTGAACGTGGTCTGATCCATCGTCAGGCAGTTCTTGCACCACGTCGCCCACAGGTCCACCAGCACGAGTTTGTTCTCCGCGCGCGCGGCCTCGAGACCTTCGCTCAGCGACGCGTACCAGCCTTCCTCGAGCTTTTCCTCGACGCTGCTGGCCACCGCCCCGGCGTCGACCCACCGGTTTTCGAAGATGCCGTACGCGACGTAGCCGTAGTAGACCGCCGTGCCCAGGATGAAAACGCCGAAGGCGTGCTTGACGTGGACCATCCAGGCGCCTGGCTTCGGGAGGAACGACAGGCCGGCTCCGGCGATTGGCCAGGGCAGTGCCATACCGATGCCGAGACAGAACGGCAGCAGCAGCGCCACGGTCGCGCCTGTGGCGTACAGATCACTCGAGAAGAGGATCACCTGGATCACGACCGGCGCCACGCACGCGCCGGCCAGCAGCGCGGCGACTGTGCCCATGCCGAACGCCGCCATGAACGACCCGTTCTCGTTATTGCCGATCTTGAGCTTCGACTGGAATCTCGAGAAGTCGATGACCAGCACGTCGAACATGGCGAGCGCCAGGACGACGAACAGCGCCGCGATGCCGAGGTTGAACCAGGGTGAGGCGTTGATCGTGCCGAACGTCCCGGCGGTGAGGATGACGATCAGGCCGAGCGCACCGTAGACCGCGGCCATCGCCGCGCCATAGGCGCCGCCGAGCAGCAGCCCCCGCACGCGGGAGCCGGCCCGCGCGCCCGCGCCGATGATCGCGATGTTGATCGGAATCATCGGCAGGACGCACGGCGTCAGGTTGAGCGCGAGCCCGCCGAGCAGGATGAGCAGCAGGATGGCTAGCGGCCCGCGGCCCTCGAACCAGCCGCGCTGGGCCTCGCCCGATTCGGCCGCGCTGACGAAGCTCAGGAAGTCCTCGGAGTCGAGGTACCCGCCGGTTGTGCCGAGAATGTCGAACGCACCGAGCGCGACGGTGACGCCGGTGCCGTCCTCCGCCGCGTCTGCGCTTAGGGCCGAGGTGCCCGACGCGGCGACCGCGAGGGTGTCGGACGTCCTCGTCTGGGGGGGCGCGACGGAGTTCTCGCTTCCGAAGCTGATGCCACCGAACAGCTCGGCATGTCGCGACGCCACGCCCGTCCCGGCGGGCACGACATCGACGGTCCACTCGAACTCGGCCGTCGTCGGCATGTAGCACATTGTTTCGTCGCACGCCTGATACCGCAGCGACCCGGGCACGGTGTACTGGCCGGCCGGGAGATCGCCCGCCAGCGCGAAGACGACACCGACGGCAAAGCGCTCCTCGAACACCGCCAGCGGGGTGTCGGCGCCAAACTGTTCGAGCAAACCGGCCTCGGGATAGGCGATCTCCGTCACGGTGATCCCGTCGGGCGGCGCGATCCTCAGGGCCGTCGGAATGAGGAAATCGTCGAGCGGGGCCTGCGAGTTCATGTGCAGGCCTGGCTCAAGTTGCACCCGGAGGGCTCCACGCAGATCGGAACCGGGTGTCCCGGCGTCTGCGGCCAGCAGCGTCTCGGTCTCGATCGGTCTCGGCTGGGCCGCCGAGGCCCCCGCCAGGACGAGGACGAGGGTCGCGAGCGTCAGGAGAGCGATGGCGCGTGAACGGCCCAGTTGCATCTGCATCGTTGATTGCATTGGTAGGACGCCGACCCCAAGTGGGACGGTCCGTCCGTTTCCGCCGCTCATTTATTGTACCAGACGCTCAGCGGGCGCGTTGCCGGGAAGGGCCTATTTTCAGGGGTATTTCGGCCGTCGGCCCCGGGGAAGGCCGAGAGGCCGGGTGGTAAGATGAGATGGATCGCCTCACCCCGGTGTCTAACTGAGCCCGACAGGATTCTCATGGTGAAACATCTCCCGACCTTCTCCGGCGCCGCCGCTCTGCTGGCGCTCTGCCTGGGGCTCGGACCGGCAACCGCCGCCCGCGCCCAGAGCCCTGAGCCCGCCGGCGAGGACCTCACCGCGTTCTACGAGCAGCTAGAGCGGACCATCATTTCGGGCCGCGCCGCGGCCTATCTCGGGATGCTATCGCCGTCGCTGGCCGCGCGCGCCGCGACTCGGCAGTTCGTCACGCGGAACATCGTCACCGGCGTCACCAACGTCACGGTCAGCGAGTTGCGTCGACTGCCGCTGTCCGGGGCGCCCGCGGGCGAGGGCTACGCCGTCCTGATCGAGATCTTTCGCGAGCAGCGCCTGGCCGGCGATGTGGCGACCTGGCTGCTGAACGTGCGGCGCGACGTCGATCCGGGCACGAACCGGTCGTTCTCGGACGGGCCGCAGTGGCGGATCGTCGGGCAGGAGCGGCTGACGCAGGTGGACGGGCTGTTCCGCCTCGAACTGCACCCCGAGCAGCAGTACATCGTCCGCAACTTGACGATCGAGGCGACGGACCTGACGCTGCGCATGGCCGACGGGTTGGCGTTCGTCGCCGACACGGGCCAGGGGATCACCGGCCTCGTCCTCCAGGGAGAGGGCGAGGTGGACTTCACGCCCACGCCCGAGGTCGAGCAGGCGCAGCTTCAGCTGTTCGCCGGCGACAGCGCGCTCAGAACGACCTTCGACAGCGCCTTCATCCGCGTGAACCCCAACGACTTCGATGCCCTGGTGCCGCGCGACGCACTGCTCGAACGCACCGTGGGGCCGCGCGACTATGAAGAGGCCCAGGAGGTGTTCGACAGGTACGCCCCCGAGTCGTACCTCGTCGACGTCGGCCACCTGAGCGACGAGGTCTGGTGGGTGCTCCCCAACGAGGGCGACCTGCTGGTCGAACTGGAGACACCGCACTACGACGACCTGACCTACGTGAAATCGAGCCGGAAGGCCGAAGACATTCAGCTCTTCGACCGAGAAGGCCGCCGCAACATCTCGATCTACGCCTCCGACGAGAAGCTAGCCACGCGCGGCCGCTTCTACAGCGAGGACGATCTGATCGAGTACGACATCGAGAACTACGACCTCGACGTGCGGTTCTTGCCGCAGCGCGACTGGATGGAAGGCAGGGCCACGCTGACGGTCCGCGCCGTGAGCGATCTGTCGATGCTATCGGTCCGGATCGCCGACGCGCTCACGGTCGAGTCGGTCTCGGCCGAGCCCTTCGGCCGCCTGTTTCCGCTTCGGACCCCGGGTCAGAACACGATGATTCTCAACCTGCCCTCGCGGGTGCCGGCGGGCGACACGTTCACGCTGACGGTCGACTACAACGGTGAGTTGCCGGCCGAGGCCGTGGACCACCAGGCCATCGTGCCGCGCGATCTGTCGCTGCTCGAATCGTCGCGATTCGTCCACCCGACCATTCGCTCCGGGCCCGAGCCGCACTATCTCTACAGCAGCCGAAGCTTCTGGTACCCGCAATCGACGGTCACCGACTTCGCGCCCGCGACGATCAGCATCACCGTGCCACCCGACTTCGGGTGCGTCGCCAGCGGCCATCTGAGCGGCCCGCCGCGGGAACTCTACGGTGAGGATTCACTCGGCATGCCGGATGGGTCCAAGCAGTACGTCTTCGAAGCTGAGCGGCCGATACGCTATCTGGCCGCCGTGATGAGTGAGTTCGTCAGCGTGGGCTCCGAAGCGATCACGCTGCCGCCGGTGGAAGGCGGCGTTGCCGCGGATGCCACGACGTCACGCGAGCTCACCTTGTCGGTCGAGGCCAACGTGCGGCAGCGCCGCCGCGCACGCCAGCTCTCCGAGCGTGCGGAGGAGATCCTCGGCTTCTACTCGTCGCTCGTCGGTGACCTGCCGTATTCGAGCTTGACGGTCGCCATGGTCGAGAGCGAGTTGCCGGGCGGGCACAGCCCGGCGCACATCTCGATGATCAACGAGCCGGTGCAGAACAGCAATCTGCTGTGGCGTCGGGACCCCGTCTTCTTCGCCGCCGCGCCGGATTTCTTCCTGGCGCACGAGCTGGCACATCAGTGGTGGGGGCAGGCCGTGGGCTGGAGCAACTACCACGAGCAGTGGCTGAGCGAAGGGATGGCGCAGTACTTCGCCGCGCTGTACGCCCGGCATGCGCAGGGCGACGGCGTCTTCCGGCAGATCATGCGGCAGATGCGCGAATGGTCGATGCAGCAGTCGGCCCAGGGCCCGGTCTACCTCGGCTACCGGCTCGGACACATCAAGCAGGACTCCCGGATCTTCCGGGCGCTCGTCTACAACAAGGGCGCGATGGTGATGCACATGCTGCACCGCCTGGTGGGCGACGATGCGTTCTTCCGCGGCGTTCGCCGCTTCTACACCGACTGGCGGTTCCGGAAGGCCGGGACCGAAGACTTTCGGTTGGCGTTCGAGCAGGAGTCGGGTCTCTCGCTGGCGCGTTTCTTCGAGCGCTACATTCACGAGACCGGCTTGCCGGATCTCGCGTTCAGCTACACGTCCGAGGCTGCGCCGGGTGAGACGGGTGCCTCGGCGGTGAAGCTGCGATTCGAACAGCAGACCGAGTTGCTGTACGGCGTGCCGGTCACGGTGACGCTGCGCTACGCTAGTGGCGAGACGCAGAACGTCGTGGTAGGCGTCACCGAACGCATCACCGAGGCGCGGGTACCGCTGTCGGGTGTCTTGCGCGACATCGACGTGAACAGGGACTTCGAGGCGCTGGCGCGCGTCGACGACCGGTAGACCGACGAGCGGCGCTAGCGGCCGGCGTGGCGGACGACGAGCACGGTGAGATCGTCCGCGAGCTTGGTCGCCCTCGCGTGGGCTTCCACGGCCGACACGATGCCGGCGCCGATGTCGGCGGCGCGCTGCCCGGCGCGCGTCTCGAGGGCGCGCTCGAGGCCGGCCTCGTCGAACGGCGTCCCTTCCTGATCCTCAGCCTCGGTGACGCCGTCGGAGTACAGCGTCAGCACATCGCCCGCCGCGAGGCCGGTTTCCGCGGCCGAATAGGTCGACCCCTCGAACATGCCGAGCGCGATGCCGCCGGTTTCGAGACGCTCCACGCGTCCGTCCCGTCGGCGCAGCAGCGGTGGCGTCTGCCCCGCGTTCACGTAGCGCAGCACGTCGGTGGCCGGGTCGTAGAGTCCGACGAAGAGCGTGATGAACCGCGAGCCCGGCGCGTGGCGCACGATCTGCGTGTTCAGCCGCGACGTGAGGGCGGCCGGCTCGGTGCCCTCGTCGACGATCGTCCGCAGCATCGCCAGGAGCAGCGCCATCAATAGCGAGGCCGGACTGCCCTTGCCGGCGACGTCACCGAGCGCGATGACGACCCGCCCGTCGGGCAGCGACAGGACGTCGTAGAAATCACCGCCCACCGTGTTCGCCGGCCGGGTACGCCCGTCGATGTCGAGCGGGCCCGTGGCCAACGATCCCGGCGGAAGCATCGCCGTCTGGATCTCGCGTGCGATCTCGAGGTCGTTCTTCAGTGTGAACCGGTCCAGGACCTCCAGGACGAAGAGCAGGTTCACGAGCAGGAAGCCCGTCAGGAGCCAGAGCGTGCCGTCTTCCCAGGCGGGCAGCGGAAGCGGCAGCCGCATCAAGGGCGTGCGCGTCGGTGTGAGCGCGATGCCTCGGAACAACAGCAGGCCGCCGATGGCCGCGGAGACGAGCGCGATGCCGAACAGCGCCCGCCGCGGCGGGCTGAGCTTCAGCGTGAAAGCGAAGAAGAACAGCCGAAGCTGGAAGATCCACCGTCGGTGCCAGGGGAGGCCGTCCACGCCCGCCGCATCGAGGCCCCGGGAGAGGACGCGGTACGCTTCGCGCGCATCCCGCGTGAACAGCAGCTGAAACTCGTCCGCCGTCAGGCCGCGGGTGTAGGTTTCGAAGAAGGTGTTGGGCGGGTCGCCGGGCATGGGTCGATGATCTCCGATTCCTGAATGAATTGACGAAGAATGCGGGGAATTCGTTCGACACGCCGGAGCGAACGGCGCCGTCGAGGCAAATTGGTCACTGCAGGATCAGAGCGCGCACCCCGCGTGGGGCTTGGGGCGCAAGGCGCCCCATCAGAAGAATAAGAGTTTCATCCAGGGCACGATCGCCGCGCCGACATAGATGAGGGTCAGCGCCGCCACGATGCCGTGCACCGCCTGAAGATGGAGGACGACCGCGCAGAAGCCGGCCAGGAGCTTGGCGCTCGCCAGCGCCGGGCCCTCACCGACGGCGAACATCAGCCAGAGCATTAGGGGATTCGCCTCGACGTCGACGCCGAACGTGGAGACACCGAGGTAGGTCAGCGCGCCATCGACCACCTGGGCGCACAGCAGCGCGACGATGACGACGTTGCCGAACCGCACTCGCGAATGGAAGTCCAGGGGTACGCTCCGGCTGTCGGACCGCGGCTCCGTTGAGGCGCACGACGGCACCGCCAGCGGCCGAGCTTTCTAGTTGGGGAGTACCCGCGGGGGAGCGAGAGACAGTGTACGCCGATCGCCGCCGCGGATCAAGCTGCGCAGCCTCGAGAGCGGCCCCGATCTTAGGAAGCCAGAAACTCCTTCGTGAACGAGGCCATCAGATCGTAGATCTCGCCAAGCTCCTTGGGGTTCGCCAGGAACACGACGCGCATGAAGCCGTCCCCCGGCGGCAGCCCGAAGCCCGAACCATGGACACACAGCACTCCGGTCGACCGCAGCAGGCCGAGGACGTAGTCCTCGTCGGTCTTGCCCGGCGGCAGGCTCACCCGCGGCATGGCGTAGAAGGCCGCGGTCGGTTCCACGCAGCTCATGCCGTCGATGGCGTTCAGGCGCGCCGTCGTCAGTTCGGCGCGCTGGCGCAGTTCTGTGCGGAACGTGTCCTGGTGCGATCGATCGTCGCGCAGCGCCGCCGTGATCGCCGCCTGCATCGGCGCGGTGCTACACAGCCGGCCGTCGGCCAGCTTCTTGATAGCCGCCAGCAAGTCGTCGAGCCGCTGGCTCGTGCCCACGGCCATCCAGCCGGCCCGCCAGCCCGGCGCCAGGTAGGCCTTCGACAGCGACGAGTACGACACGACCGGCGCGTCAGGATCGAGGCTCCCGATCGGCGACACCGGGCCGTCGTAGGCCAGATCGGCGTACACCTCGTCTGCCAGCAACAGCAGCCCGTGCCGGTTCGCCAACTCGAGCATCTCGCGGCGTGTCTCATCGGAGTACACGGCCCCCGTCGGGTTATTCGGATTGATCATCACCAGCGCCCGCGTGTTCGGCCCAATCAGCTTCTTGATGTGATCGAGGTCGGGCATCCAGTTGTTGGTCGGATCGGTCCGATAGTAGACGGCGTTCGCGCCCAGCTTCGCCAGGACCGCGGTGTAGAGCGGGTAGGTCGGCACCGGCACCAGTACGTCCTCACCCGGATCGACCAGCGCGCTCAGCGTCAGCTCGATCCCCTCCGAGGTGCCCATCGTCAGGAGCACGCGGTCGGCTGGTATCTCGAGGCCGCGGGCGGTGAAATCGTCCGCGACCGCCTCCCGCGCCGACTCGATTCCCGGGGACGAGGTGTAGCCGTTCACGCCGTCGCGCATCGCCCGTTCGACCGCGTCGAGGAGGTTCTGCGGCGTCTTGAAGCCGAACGGAATCGGGTCGCCGATATTGAGGTAGCGAACGCGCGTACCGGCCGCTTCGACCTTCCTGGCCTCCGCCACGATGTTGCGGATGGCGTAGGAGAAGCCGTGGACGCGGCTCGCGACCTGAATGGCGGACGTAGCGTGAGTCGTCATAGACCGCCGATCTTAGCAGTCCGTTCGGTTGAGAGCCAGCCGTGGAGGGCCGAATCGCGTAGGTCTCGCTGGGGCGAGCGGGTATGATCGACGGGTTGTCCCGAGCCTCGAGGAAACGTCATGGCCGTCCGGACCGAGTTGTCCCTGAGACTTCCCAATAGCCCTGGCGCACTGGCCGATGTCTGCCGCCTGCTGTCGGCCGAGCAAGTCAACGTGCTGGCCATGAGTCTCGACGCTGGCGGCACGCTACGCCTCGTCGTCGACAACCACACTCACGCCGAGGGCGTGCTGCGCGATCGCCAACTCGACGTCGCGACGCGCGATGCGCTGTTGATCCAGGTGCCGAACGGACCCGGCGCCTTGCAGACGGTTGGGCGGATGACGGCCACTGCCGGGGTCAACATCGACCACGCCTGCGCCTCCGCGATCGAGGGCCATCCGATGGCAACGGTCGTGATTGGCGTCGACGATGCCGCGCGAGCCTCGGCCGCAGTGGGAGTGTAGGACCGGTGAGCCGGCGCACGCGGCGGCTCGACAGGAGAGACCGATGCTGATCTGCAGGGGATGGAGATGGCGGGCGGCGCTGAGGGCGACGCTGCCGGTAGCGGCGGTTGCTCTCTCCGCCGCGGTAGGCGCAACAGCGCAGACCGTCGAGTTCAGCGACACGACCCTCGAGAACGGCCTGCGCGTCATCATTGCCGAGGACCACGTCGCACCGGTCGTGTCGATCGCCGTGAACTACGACGTCGGGTCGCGGAACGAGCGGCGCGGCCGTACCGGTTTCGCCCACCTCTTCGAGCACATGATGTTCGAAGGATCGGAGAACGTCGGCGATGGCGAGCACTTCTTGCTCGTGGCCAACAACGGCGGCGACGTCAACGGCACAACCGACAAGGATCGGACGCTGTACTTCGAGCGGATGCCGTCCAATCAGCTCGAGCTCGGCCTCTTCCTCGAAGCCGATCGGATGGCCTCGCTCGACATCACGCCGGAGAATCTCGACAATCAGCGCAACGCCGTCCAGGAAGAGCGCCGGCTGCGGATCGACAACCAGCCGCACGGACATACGTTCGAGGCGGTCGACGAACTCGCCTACGAGAATTTCGCCTACGCGCACTCGATCATTGGGTCGATGACCGACCTGAACGCCGCGACCGTCACCGACGTGTCGTCGTTCTTCCGCACCTACTACGCGCCGAATAACGCGGTGCTGGCGATCGTCGGCAGCGTCGACACGGCCGCCGCGCTCGAGCTGGTCCGGAAGTACTTCGGCCCGATTCAGCGGCAGCCGCCTCCGCCCGAGGTCGACCTCACCGAGCCGCCGCAGACCGCGGAGCGCCGCGCCAGCTACGACGATCCGCTGGCGCGGCTGGCCCGCGTCGACATCGCGTACCACATTCCGGAGAGCCTGAGCGCCGACCACGACGCGCTGAGCGTCCTGTCGACGGTCCTGTCGTCTGGACGGAGTTCGCGGTTGTATCAAGGGATCGTCCGCGACACGCAGCTCGGCGTCCAGGTGGGAGCGTTCGCCGTGTCGAACCGCGGACCGAGCCTGTTTCGCGTCATCGGCATTGCCGCGCCCGGCGCTGACGTCGCCGCGCTCGAGGCGGCGCTCTATGAGGAGATCGATCGGATCAAGGCCGAGCCGGTCGAGTCGTGGGAGCTCGACAAGGCGCGGAACGACGCCCGCCGGTCGTTCGTCTCGAGCCTGGGGAGTTCGCTGCAGCGCGCCATCCTGCTGTCGCGCTACACGCTGTTCTACGACGATCCAGGCCAGATCAACACGCGGGCCGAGCGCGTTGCCGCGGTCTCGGCGGAAGACCTGCGCCGCGTGGCACGGGAGTATCTGGTCGAGTCGAACCGATCGGTCATCATCACGATACCGGCCCCGGCCGGCGCGCCCTCGGGCGGAGCGCCGGGGCAGGGAGGGTTTTGATGCGAGTCCGACCGCCTGTCGTCGTTCTCGTCGGGACGTTGGTCGCGGTCGCGACGGGCGGCGCCTGGGCGCAGGCCGGCGGCCAGCAGACCCAATCGATTACCGGCGCCGAGGTCAAGGGCCTAGCGCCGGTGTCGGACGAGATCCTCCAGGTCGAGCTGCCGAAGGCCGAGGAAGCCGTGCTCGACAACGGCCTGCACCTGATGGTCCTCGAGGATCGACGGGTGCCGACGGTCTCATTCCAGGTGATCCTGATCGGTGCCGGTGGCTACTACGACCCGCCGGATCACGCCGGGCTCGCGGGCTTTACCGCTTCGCTGCTGCGCGAAGGCACGACCACGCGGTCGTCGGTCGAGATCGCCGAGGCCCTCGAGACGCTCGCGTCGCGCTTGAACGCGTCGACCGACATGTCACTCCAGGCCGCGAGCCTGAACGGCTCGAGTCTGACCGAGCACTTGGACGAGACGATGGCGCTGGCGGCGGACGTGCTGCTGCATCCATCGTTTCCCGAGGAGGAATTGGCGCTGTTCAAGGACCGCGAGCGGGCCGGTCTGATCCAGGAACGGACCCGGCCGGGCTTCCTGGCCGTCGAGCGGCTGGCCAAGGTGATCTATGGCGAGCATCCGGCCGGCCGGGTCTCGCCGACGCCGGAGTCGCTCGACAAGACCACGCGCGAGGACCTGCGCGCGTTTCACCAGGCCTACTACGTGCCCGATCACGCGGTTGTCGCCCTGGCGGGTGACATCTCGATGGCCGACGCGCGGGTGGCCGTCGAACGGCACTTCGGCGACTGGGCGAACACCGGCACCCCACAGCCCACCGTGGAGGATCCTCCGCCGATCGCTGCGGCGCGGGTCTACCTGATCAACCGCGACGCCTCGGTGCAGACCAACCTCGTGGTGGGGACGCAGGCGATCAACCGGACGAGCAGTGACTATGACGTGCTCACCGTGATGAACCAGATCATCGGCGGCGGCGCGACCGGGCGACTGTTCCTGAACCTGCGCGAGGACAAGGGGTACACCTACGGCGCCTACAGCTCCTTCACGGCGTTGCGCTATCGCGGCGACTGGGACGCGTCGACCGAGGTCAGGACCGAGGTGACCGGCGACGCGTTGGCGGAGCTGCTGCGCGAACTGGAGCGGATTCGCGACGAACCGGTGCCGAACCAGGAGTTCCAGGACGCGAAGCGCAACATCGTCGCCGGCTTTGCGCTCTCGCTCGAGTCGCCCGGCACGCTGCTGGGGAGCTCGGTGGTCCGACATCTCTACGACCTGCCCGACGACCACTGGGATCGCTATCCCGAGCGGATCATGGCGGTGACGCGCGAGCAGGTGCAGACGGTCGCCGCGCGATACCTCGACGCCGAACGGCTGCACATCGTGGCCGTCGGCGACGGCGCGCAGATCACCGACGCCTTGACGTCGTTCGGCGCGGTCGATGTCTACGACGACCAGGGTACGCTGATCGAAACGCGCGGCGCCGGCCAGTGAGGGATGGCGACCGAGAACCCAGCGTCGTTCCTGGACCCCGCCCTGGACCGCACATCGATCGCGCCTGAGGGAGCGGTCGATCGGGACCAGCTGGTCACGTGGTACCGGACGATGCGCCTGGCGCGCACCTGCGACGAGAAGCTCGGCGCGCTCTACCGCCAGGGCAAGATCGTCGGGGCGGTCTATCTCGCCGTCGGCCAGGAGGCGATCTGCACCGGCGTCGTCAGCCTGCTCCAGCCTGACGACTACTTCTCGACGGTCGCGCGCGGCCTGGCCGGCTGGTTCCTCCGCGGCGTCGAACCCAGGCACGTCATTGCCCGGTGGCTGGGCCGCGACGTCCCGCCGTCGCACGGACGAGAACTCGGCCTGTTCCTGGCCGACATCGAACACCACGGCATCGCGCCGTACCACAACGGGTCGATGGCGTCGTGGATCCCTTCCGGTGCCGGGTTCGCGCTGGCGTTCAAGGTCCGGAAGCAGCCGCGCGTGTACGTCGCCTTCACCGGGGATGGCGCCACGAGCCCGGGCGATTTCTACGAGGGCCTGAACTTCGCGGCGATCCACAAGCTGCCGCTCGTCGTCATCGTCGAAAACAACTGCTTCGCGTATTCGACGGGCAACGCCGCGCAGATGCCGGTCGAGAACGTCGCCGACCGAGCGCCGGCGTTCAACATCCCGGCGGACGTCGCGTTCGGCAACGACATTTTCGAAGTGCGACGAGTGGCCAAGCGGGCGATCGACCATGCCCGTGCCGGCAAGGGCCCGTACCTCGTCGAGTTCAAGACGTTCCGCACCCGTGGGCACGGCGAGCACGACGACATGGGCTACGTCGATGCGGGTCTGCGCGAGTTCTGGGAGCGGCGCGATCCGCTCCGGTTGTTCAGCGAGTACCTGGCCGGGGCGGGCGGGCTCGGCGAGGCGGCGGTCAGGGCGATCGACGACGAATGCGCCGCCTCGATCGAAGAGGCCGTGGCCTGGGCCGAGGCGCAGCCGGCACCGGCGCCCGAGACCGTGACCGACCGGCTGTTCGCTCCGTGATCTGAACCCGATTCATGGCGGTCATCACCTACCTCGACGCGATCAGTCAGGCGCTCCGCGACGAAATGCGGCGCGACGAGAACGTGATCGTCCTCGGTGAGGACATCGCGGTCTTCGGCGGAGCGTTCAAGGTCACACGCGGGTTTCTGGAGGAGTTCGGCGCGGACCGGATCATCGACACGCCGATCAGCGAGAGCGGATTCACCGGCGCCGCGTGCGGTGCGGCCGTCGAGGGACTGCGGCCGGTGGTCGAGTTCCAGTTCGCCGACTTCATCGCGTGCGCGTTCGACCAGATCGTCAACTACGCCGCCAAGAACTACTACCGCTGGGGGATCCCGATGCCGGTCGTCTTTCGGGGCCCGTCGGGCGGCGGCTTCCGGGGCGGGCCGTATCACTCGCAGAATCCGGAGGCCTGGTTCACCCACGTGCCGGGCCTGAAGGTGGTGCAGCCCTCGACGCCCTACGACGCCAAGGGGTTGCTGGTGGCGGCGATCCGCGACAACAATCCGGTCGTCTACCTCGAGCACAAGCACCTCTACCGGCGGATCAAGGAGGAGGTGCCGGAGGACGACTACGTCGTCCCGATCGGCGTGGCGGACGTGAAGCGACCCGGCACCGACCTGACGATCGTCACCTACGGCGCGACGGTGCACGAGTCGCTGGCCGTGGCCGAGCGACTGTCGCGAGAGGGCGCCGAGTGCGAGGTGGTCGACCTCCGGAGCCTGAGCCCGCTCGACCGCGACGCGTTCTTGACGAGCGTCAGGAAGACTGCCCGGGCGCTGGTCGTGCACGAAGCGCACCTGACCGGTGGCTTCGGCGGTGAGGTGGCCGCGATCATCGCCGAGGAGGCATTCGACGTCCTTGATGCGCCGGTCACCCGCGTGGCCGCGCTGGATGTGCCATCGCCGTTCGCGGCGCCGCTCGAAGATGCGATGCTGCCGACCGAGGAGAAGATCTACACGGCCGCGAGGGACGTCTTGGAGTATTGATGAACACGCGGAGAGGGAAGAACTGTTCGCTGCAGGACACGGCGCGCACGGCGAGCCGCGCGGGCGCGGAGTGGGGCGCTCGGGGTCCCCGCGGAGCGTCCGCGGGGGTTCGGGGCGCAGCCCCGAGGTGAAGATGACCAGAGTCGTCATGCCCCAGATGGGGGAATCGATCGCCGAGGGGACGATCGTCAAGTGGCTGAAGCAGGCCGGCGAGGCTGTCGCGCGCGACGAGCCGCTCTTCGAGATCACGACCGACAAGGTCGATACCGAGGTGCCCGCGCCGGCGGCCGGGACGTTGTCCGAGATCTTGGTGAAGGAAGGCGAAACCGTCGACATCGGCACGGCGGTCGCGACGATCGCCGAGGCCGGCGAGCCCGCGTCGTCGAAACCAGAACCGCCGGTCGCTTCGTCTACGATCGAGCCTGCTCCGGCCACCGTGCCCACACCGGAGACGAGCGATGCGCCGGGCGGACACTTCCGCACAAACCAGCCGACCAAGACGGTGTCGTTCAGGCGGGAGGCCAAGGCTGGCACCGCCGCCGAGAGCGGGTCCCCGAGGTTCAGTCCGGCCGTACGGGCAGCCGCACGACAGGCCGGCGTCTCCCTGGAGACGTTGGCGGGCCTCACCGGTTCGGGCCGCGGCGGACGCGTCACGAAGCGCGACGTCGAACGCCATCTGGCCGCGCGCGATGCCGGCGCGGCGAGCGCAACGAGTACGTCGCCTGCTGCGGACAGCGGCACGCCGCCGGCGGCCTACCTTTACCAACCGAAGTCGGGCGACGAACGAGTGGAATTGTCGACCGTCCGGAAGCGGATCGCCGACCACATGACCTGGTCGACCCGGATCAGCCCGCACGCGACGGCGATCGCCGAGTGCGACATGTCGAACGCCGCAGCCCTGGTCGAGACGGCCGGTGCGCGGTTCGAGGCCAGCGTCGGAGCGCCGCTCACCTACACCGCGCTGGTCGCTCAGGCCACGGTCAAGGCACTGGGCGAGTTCAGGACGCTCAACGCATCGGTGATCGGCGACGAACTCATCCTGAAGCCGGCGGTGCACCTGGGTGTCGCCGTGGCGCTGCCCGATTCGGGCGATCTGATCGTGCCGGTAATCAAGGAGGCCGACGGCCTGTCACTGGCCGGCTTCGCCAAGGCGATCAAGGACCTGGCGGTCCGCGCGCGCGCGCGCCGGCTGACACCGGATGACGTGCAAGGCGGAACGTTCACCCTGACGAACCCGGGGATTTTCGGTGGCCTGACGGGGACGCCGATCCTGAATCAGCCCGAAGTGGGAATCCTCGGCCTCGGCGCGGTGACGAAACGGCCGGTCGTCGTCGATGACGCGATCGCGATCCGGCCGATCATGCTGATGTCGCTCACGTTCGACCACCGCGCCGCCGACGGCATGGTCGCCTTCCAGTACCTCGCCCGCGTCCGCGAGCAGCTCGAAGCGTTGCCGACCGATCTGGACACGTCGAAGATCTGATTCACAGCGCGGGACTGGGCATTGCGCCGCCGATCCCGTCGGCGGCCGTCGAACAGGCGAACTGGATGGCTCCCAACGTGTGAGCCATTGATTGACCGGTCAGGCATTCCCGAAGTCCGGTCCGTCGGTCGAGCGCTCGGGCGGCCGCCTCCCTAGAAAGGGATCGACTACCGCAACGCCCAGCCCCGCGCACGATCGAGCGCTTTCCTCCTACATTCCCGGCAGGATCGGTCGCGCGACCGTCGACCAGGGCCAGGGCGTGCCGACGAGGAT
Source organism: Acidobacteria bacterium UBA2161 (assembly GCA_002328835.1). Classification (GTDB taxonomy): domain Bacteria; phylum Acidobacteriota; class Vicinamibacteria; order Vicinamibacterales; family UBA823; genus UBA2161. Next base: position 76,352 of record DCWN01000044.1, read on the forward strand.
CACCAGGATCGCGATCCCGAAGAAGATCAGGCCGGCGCGATGCTTCGCCTTCGGCTGGGTACCCTTCCGGACGCGCGCGACGCCGATGTGCGCCAGCGCCAGCGCGGCGACCATCATCGTCGAGTGTTCCACGAGCCAGAACCGTATCACGGGATTGCTCATTGCACTGCCCATGTTCTCGAACGCCGATGTCGTGATCCTACTGAAGAAGAGATACATCATGATGCCCAGCAGCATCTGGACGTCGAGCGAGATCGCGAAGAACCGGCCGATCTTTCCGTCGGCCTCTTCGAAGCGGCCTGAAGAGAGACCGGCGAACGCGCGATAAACCGCCATCGCGCCGAGACCGATCGCGGCCCAGCGGACAAGGTTGTGCAGGATCAAGGTCAGCGTCAGCATCGGCCAAGGATACAGGAGTCGCGGAGGTCAGCCGTCAGGCGTCACTCTTCAATGGCTCGGACGAAGCGGTCGGCCAGCTCGGCCGCCGTCGTCCGGCCCCACGATTCGTTGACACCCAGCCGGAAGCCCGACCCGTCGCCGAGTGGTCCCGGCAGCCGCACGTTCTGGCGCGCGAGCCGGTCGCGGACGCCGTTCAGGTCGGGGTGCCGCACCTTCAGCAGGAAGAGGTTCGTGCCCGACGGAATCGACTCGACGGTGAACGCCTCGTGTTCGTCGACCAGCTGCCGCCACTCGTTCGAGACCGCGACGGCCTTCGCGTAGCGCTCCGGGAAGCCGCGGAAGTAGTGCATCGCGACCGCGGCGTAGGGCCAGACCTGCGCCAGGCCGCCGCCGAACATCCGCCGCGTATGGAACATGTCGTCCAACAGCGCGCGCGGACCGGCCAGGATCGCGCCCGACGGCGCGTTGAAGTACTTGTAGAGCGAGACGTAGACGGTGTCGAAACCGCGGGCGTAGTCGGCGACGGGCCGTCCGGAAAACCCGGCCTGGAGGAAGATCCGGGCGCCGTCGAGGTGGGTCCCGATCCCCTCGGTACGCGCGAACGCGGTGATCCGATCCAGCTCGGCCTCGTCGAACGCCTCGCCCGACTTCCTCCGGACCGGCGATTCGATCGAGATCGTCGAGATGCGCCGGGCGACCCGGCCGCCCGCTGTTCGCTCGAGTAGCGCCTGGACGTCGTCGAGCGTGAAGGTCGCCCGGCCCGGCGCCAGCGGCACCAGCTGGACGTTGCTCAGCTCCAGCGTGTCGCCGGTGTCGTTATAGAGGTGGCTCTCGGCCTGGACGATCGCCCGGCTCGCACCATTCGCGAGCGCGCGCACGGCCAGGTGGTTGGCCAGCGTGCCGGTCGGCATGAAGACGGCGCGTTCCTTACCGAGGAGTTCGGCGAATGCGTGTTCCAACTCTTCGACGACGCCGCCGTTCGAGTACGAGTCCCGCGCGATGCCCGGGTTCTCGGCGAGTCGCGCCAGCAAGCCGGCCGACTCGGGGGGCGTCAGGCCGAGACCGTCGCCCGACATCGTGATCGTCTCCTCGGCTGGGCCCTGGACCGTCGCCGAAGACGCCGCCGCGATGTCTCCACCATCAGCGGTGAAGCCGAGCGCGGCCGCCGTCGAGCCGAACTGCAGGAACCGTCGGCGATCGATCCTTGTCATGAACTGCTCCTTCGTTGCCGGAGGGTGACGACCTGCGCCGTGCGGGAGACGCCGATTATACCGGACCGAGCGCGTCACCGGACTATCATGCACCGATGCCAGACTCCGGCCCGGCGACCAGCGCGCTCGAACGGTTCCTGCGCTACGTGACGATCGACACGCAGGCCGACGAGCAGTCGGCGACCTACCCGAGCACGCCCGGGCAGCTCGTTCTGTTGAATCAATTGGGGGAGGAACTGCAGGCGATCGGCGTCGTCGACGCGTCGATCGACGCGCACGGCTACGTCATAGCGACGATCCCGGCGACGACTCTCAAGCCGAATGTCCCGGTCATCGGCTTCCTCGCCCACGTCGACACGTCGCCCGACATGCCCGGCAGGGGCGTGAAGCCGATCGTGCACGAGAACTACGACGGCTCGGACATCAACTTGCCAGACGATCCATCGGCGGTGCTACGAGCGGCGGAGAACCCGGCGCTGGACCCCCGGATCGGCGACGACATCGTGACGGCGTCCGGGACGACCTTGCTCGGCGCCGACGACAAGGCCGGCGTCGCAGAGATCATGGCCGCGGCGGAATACCTGATGGCGCACCCCGAGATCCGGCACGGCGCGATCCGGATCGGCTTCACGCCCGACGAGGAAGTGGGGCGCGGCACGGAGCACTTCGACGTCGCGAAGTTCGGCGCGACCTGTGCCTACACGCTCGACGGCGGCAGCCGGGGCGAGCTGGAGCTGGAGAGCTTCTCGGCCGACAGCATGACGGTCACCTTTCAGGGGTTCAACACGCATCCCGGCTACGCCAAGGGGCGAATGGTGAATGCGATCAAGCTCGCATCCGATTTCATCATGCGCCTGCCGGCCGACGTGTTGTCGCCCGAGACGACGGCCGGCCGTGAGGGCTACGTGCATCCGCTGCAGGTCGACGCCTCGGTCGACCGGACGACAGTCACGCTGCTCCTTCGGGATTTCGAGACGGAGAAGCTCGTGGATCAGGCCGAAATGATCGAGCGGCTGGCGCGCCAGACCGTGGAGGGTCACCGTGACGCGCGCGTCGAGGTCGCCGTCGCCGAGTCGTACCGGAACATGCGTGAGGTGCTCGACGGGCATCCGGAGGTCGTCGAGCGTGCGAAGGCGGCGATCCACCGGGCGGGCCTCGAGGTGTCGACGCAGCCGATCCGCGGCGGGACCGACGGATCGAAGCTGTCGTTCATGGGGCTGCCGACGCCAAACCTCTTTGCCGGAGAGCACAACTTCCACTCCCGCCTCGAATGGGTCTCGGCGCAGGACATGGACAAGGCCGTAGAGGTGATCGTCGAGCTTTGCCGGATCTGGGAAGAGTCGGCGGAGTAGATCAGGCGGTCTGCGTCAGGGCGCCGGAGTCTCGTCCTAGCTGGCCCAGAGCGTCTTGACCGGATACTTCTGGATGTTCTCGTCGGGCGTGACGATCGTGAGGTCGTGCTCGATTGCCTGAGCGATGAGCAGCCGGTCGAACGGATCGCCGTGGTGTGGCGGGAGCTTCGAGAGGTGGGCCAGCGCGCCCTCCTCGAGACCGAGGGGCGCGATCTGATGGCGCTCGCGCTGGCGGGGGATGTAGACGCCTGGCTCGTCGGGCAGGTCGAGCCGTTGCAGACGATGCTTCAGGAGGATTTCGCGGAGCGAGACGACGGAGAGCGCGACGTCATTCGTCGGCGTCCGGATCGCCTCGACGACCTGTTCGGGCAGGACCGCGCTTCCGGTGATGTACCAGAGGAACGGCGTCGTATCGAGCAGGAGGTTCATACGGCGTCGCCTTCGGCGTAGGCGGACGCCGGGACCGGCCGGTCGAAATCGGGCGGAACCCGGAAATCGTCGTTGCAAAGACCGGCCGGCCGAGGATTCTTGACGGGTCGCCTGAGTGGCCGCAGCTCGGCTACCGGAACGTTTCTCTTGGCCAAGAAGATAGTCTCTCCAGCCTCACATCTCTTCAAGTACTCGGAAAGCCTTGCTTTTGCTTCTGCAATATTGACTTTCAACATGAGCATATAGTTGACTATCTAGATGGTCATGTCAAGGCAAACGCCAACCGCCTGGGCCGGCTACGTCAAAGTGTGAAGTTGTGAGACAGGGTCTTGGAAGGGGCCTGGCTGTCTCCTCCCGCCAGGCCCACATTCTTACCCGCTCAGCGAGGCACCGCCCCGTAGCGTTCCTGGTAGAACGCGTCGATTTCGGCCCGCTGCTCGGGCGACATCCCCTCACGCCAGAGGTGCTCCGGCATCGCCCGGATCTCCTCGAAGACGGCTTCGACCGAGGCGGTCCCCTCGCCGATCTCCTCGGCCTGTGGCAGGAAATGGGTGTAGAAGTTCTCGGCGACCTCGAAGAACCCGTGCCACTGCGTGTAGTCGGGGCCCTGCATCGACACACCCATCCGTGCCCGCCGGCCCTCGTGGTGCCAGAGCCGGAAGAAGGTCCATTCGATCTCTTCGTCGAACGGCGTCGGTGTGAGCAAGTCGGCCTCCCGCAGCGCGGCCATGACGTTCTGCGCCGGGATCGCAAACTTCTCGTTGTACATCTCGATCGAATCATCGAAGGTCACGTAGAACGCATCGACGAAGTCGGGCGCGTGGCACTGATTGCAGGTGTCCTTCATCGCGTTCCGCTTCGGCTCCCAGTTCTCGAGCTTCGTGCTGACGACCGGACGGAGCGTCCAGGAGATCCGCGCGCCGACGTCGTGCGTGATCGGTTGGTTCGGCGTTGCCGACATATGGCAGGTCGAGCAGGTCGGTGCCGCCGAGTAGTCCTCACCGAGAACCCAGGTCTCGGCGTCGAGGTTCATCTCGTCGATCTGCGTCCGGAACGCGATGCCGTGCTTCGACTCCTCGAAGATCTCGATCTGTGGATGGTCCGGTCCCATGTGGCACTTGCCGCACACCTCGGGTTGACGCGCCATCTTCGTCGTGAACGCATGCCGCGAGTGGCATGCCGAGCACGACCCCTGTGAGCCGTCGAGGTTGATCCGGCCGATGCCGGTGTTCGGCCAGGTCTGCGGATCGAGCATCGGCTTGCCGTCGCTGTCGCGCTGCACCTCACCGTCGGCGGTCTCGAGGAACCGGACCGGCGATCCGTGGCACTGCCAGCAGCCGTTCACGGCGGCGAGGCGGCCCTCGACGATCTCCCCCAGGACGTTGTCGAGGCTGCCGACGAACTCGGCGGCGCGCGAGTGATGCGATCGATCGAATTCGTCGACGATGTCGGCGTGGCACGACTGGCAGTCCTTGGGCGTCGCGATCGTGGCGATTAGCTGGCCTTCGTGCAGGAAGCCGTCTGCGTCGCTCTCGATCGCCCGATGGCACTCGAAGCAGCCGACGCCGAGCCGCGCGTGCTCGCTGCCCGCCCACTGCGTGGCGATGACCGGCGTCTGCTCCGCGTGACAGTCGTAGCACCTGGCGCTCTCACCCGCGACCACGGGCGCCGCTTCGGGCTGCACCCGCTGCCTGCCGCCCTCGACCCAGGCGACGATCAGCAGCGCCCCGAGGAACATGAACGAGAGCGCGGCCACGACCCACCGTTTCTCATCAAGCGTCATCACGTGACTCCACAGGAAAAGCCAGCCCCTAGCTGCTGGCCATCGCCTCCCAGATCGTCAACACGAGCAGGACCACCACTGCGACCGCGCCGACATAGACCGACGCCTCGCTGGCGGTGTTCCGCCGCCGGAGGCGCTCGTCGATATAGGGCCAGATCAGGGCCAGAAAGCCCGCAAAACCGATGGATAACACCGCGAACGTCAGGCTAGTGAGCTTCAACCAACGGAACGTCCAGAAGAAGTACCACTCCGGCTTGATGTGCGCCGGGGTCTCGAGCGGGTTCGCCTTCTCGGCTAGTTCTGCCGGAAAGATCACCGCGAGACAGGTGAGGGCGAACGCCAGGCCGACGCCGATGATCACCTCGGTCATCGCGTGGTGCGGGAAGAACGGGTAGGTCCTCGCGGCCTCGTCGGGCGCCTTGTCGGGGCTCTCGAATTCGAACTCGGTCACGCCGTGCAGCCGGATGAGCAGGATGTGCCCGGCCAGGAGCAGCGTCAGCAACGTCGGCATGACGCCGATGTGCAGGATGAAGAGGCGCGTCAGCGTGTTCGAGCCGACCGACTCGCCGCCGCGCAGCATCCGCCCCATGACGCCGCCAACGACGGGGACGGCGTCGGTGAGATTGGCGGCCACCGTGACGCCCCAGTAGGACAGCTGCTCCCAGACGAGCGAGTACCCGGTGAAGCCGAAGCCGAGCGTGACGGCCAGCAGCAGGACGCCGAGCATCCAGTTCAACTCACGCGGCGCGCGGTAGGCGCCGGTGAAGAAGACGCGCATGACGTGGAGGATGACGGCGGCGATCATCAGGTGCGACGCCCACCGGTGAATGCTCCGGATGAACCAGCCGAACGGGATGACCGTCGTCAGTCGGTCGACCGACTCGTAGGCCGAGCCGGCGTCAGGGATGTAGTAGACGGTCAGAAGGATGCCGGTCACGGCCTGCACGCCGAAGAGCAGCGCCGGCGTGCCGCCGAGGCACCACCACCAGTATTTCAAGTGGTTCGGCACCGGTTCGTTCGAGAAGTGGCGGAGCGCCTCGAGGTCGATCGGCACCCGCGACGCGAGCCAGGTCGCCCAACTGCTCGACTCGGGCGTGACGGCTGGACCGGCGGTCATCGTCATACCTCGACGACCTCATCGAGTTCGAGGAACAGATGATCACCGACCTGGACGACCTGATACCGGGTCAGCTGCTGGCCTTCGTCGGCGGGTGGTCCCGAAACGGCGGCGCCGTCAGCGTCGAAGATCCCGTCGTGGCAGGGACAGACGAAGTGCCGCTCGGTCTCCTCCCAGTGCACCTTGCAGCCGAGGTGCGGGCAGAGGTTCGACAGCGCAGCGTATCCGCCGTCGGTGTTCGCGATCAGGGCGGTGCCGCCGTCGGGCAGCGTGAATGGTCGGCCGGTGCCTGGCGGCACTTCGGAGGCCGGGGCGACGTAGAGCTGGCGTGTCCGCCGGACTCCAGCGCGCGGATAGAGATAGCGGCCGACGATCGAGGCGAGCAGGGCGCCGGCCGACGCGAGGCCGGTGGCAACGGCCGAGCTGAGAAGGAACTGACGGCGATCGGTGCGCATCGCGGCTTCGGGTCGGACGCCCGCGCCGGCGGCCGCGGTCGGCGGCCGGGTCGGCCTCAAGATACTCTATCTTGCAAGGAGTGCGCCTGCCGGACGCGGTGCCGACGGTCGCTCGGACCGGGCGTTTCGGGGCGATTTGGCCTCCAGGCGGCACGGATCGCCCCAGGGCCCGGCGATATAATCCCCACCGGTATGGATAATCCTGAGTCCCTGGGCTGCCCAGCGTGCTGAACGACCGGGTTGCCTTCATCACCGGCGGCGGCCGCGGCATCGGTCGGGCGATCGCGCTGGCGTTCGCGGCGGATGGGGCGCGGACGGCCGTCGCGGCCCGTTCCGGCGCGCAGGTCGAGTCGGTCGCAGCCGAGGTGGTGCGGGCTGGCGGAGAGGCGCTCCACCTCGTCTGCGACGTGACGTCGACCTCCGACGTGAAATCGGCGATCCAGGAGACGACCGGGCGGTTCGGCCCGGTCGACATCCTCGTGAACAACGCCGGCTACGTCGAGAGCGCGCCGGTGATGCGGGTCAGCGACGAGAGCTGGAACCAGACCCTCGCGGTCAATCTGACCGGCACCTTCCTCTGCCTGCGCGAGGTCATGCCCGCGATGATCGCGCGTCGCCAGGGCCGCGTGATCAACATCGCGTCAACCGCCGCCGAGATCGGCTATGCCTACACCGCAGCCTACTGCGCGGCGAAGCACGGGGTGCTGGGCCTGACCCGATCGGTTGCGCTCGAGGTCGCCGCGAAGGGGATCACAGTCAACGCGATCTGCCCAGGGTGGGTCGACACCGCCATGACGGAGGAATCGATCGATCGCATCGTCAGGACGACCGGCCGGTCGGCCGACGCCGCTCGCGCCACGCTCGAGTCAATGAATCCGCAAGGCCGTCTGATCCGCCCGGAGGAGGTTGCGCGCGTCGCGGTCTGGCTGGCGAGCGATGCGGCCGCCGGCGTCACCGGTCAGGCATACAATGTGGACGGCCTCGAGGCCGAAGGAGTGGCGCCGGACCCATGACAACCATCGCACCGACGACGTTCGAGTACCACGAAGACGGCGGTATCGCGACGATTACGCTGAACCGTCCCGACCGACTGAACGCCCTGACGTTCGAGGTGTACGCGGAACTGAGGGGCACGTTTGCCGCGCTCGCCGATCGCGACAGCGTGCGGGTCGTCGTGATTACCGGGGCGGGCCGGGGCTTCTGTTCTGGCGGCGACGTCGAGGCGATTATCGGTGAACTGCTCGACCGCGATCTGGACCGTCTCCGCGAGTTCACGAAGATGACCTGCGACGTGGTCCGCAACATTCGCGCGCTGCCAAAGCCGGTGATCGCCGCGGTCAATGGCGTCGCCGCCGGCGCCGGCGCCGTGATCGCCCTGGCGTGCGATTTTCGCGTCGGCGGCGAAGACTCGAGCTTCGCGTTCCTGTTCACGAAAGTCGGCCTGGCCGGCGCCGACATGGGCGCGGCATACCTGCTACCGCGTACGGTCGGTCTGGCGCGGGCGACCGAGCTGCTGTTCCTGGGCAACCGGGTAGCCGGCGAGGCCGCCTGCCGGATGGGTCTGCTGACGTGCATCGTCCCCGGAGACGAGCTGCTCGACGAGGCGCATTCGCTGGCGGTGAAGCTGGCGGCCGGGCCTTCCTCGGCGCTGGCGAAGACGAAAGAGTTGCTTCACCGCGAGCTCGACATGGAGTTCGGGGCGGCGCTCGATCTCGAAGGTGAAGCCCAGGCACTGTGCATGGAGTCGCCGAACTTCAAGGAAGCCTATACGGCTTTCGTCGAGAAGCGGAAACCGAACTTTGAGTAATCCCGTCTTCACGGCCGTGCCCCCACACGCCTGATGCTGAGCCTGCCATTCTTCGACGACGCGCACCGTCAGTTCGCCGACCGGCTGCACGCTTTCGGCGCGAAGACCCTGGCGCCCGCGCTGCACGGCGCCGAATCCGATCCGCTGGCGGCAGGCCGCGAGGCGATCCGCCTCTGCACGGCGGAGGGCCTGCTGGCGCGTCTGGTGGCTGAGCCGGAACCATCCGTCCGTGAGATCTGCCTGATCCGTGAGGCGCTGGCGGCGCAATCGGGCCTCGCCGACGCGGTATTCGCCGTGCAGGGTCTTGGCAGCTATCCGATTCTTCTGGCCGGCAGCGCGACGCTTCGGGCGCGCTACCTGCCGGGCGTGGCGCGCGGCGAGACGATCGCCGCGTTCGCCGTGACCGAGGCCGAGGCCGGGTCGGATATCGGAGGAATTCAGACGACGGCCCGCGCGGACGGTGCCGACTACGTTCTCGACGGGACGAAGACGCTGATCTCGAACGCCGGGATCGCCGATCACTACGTCGTCTTCGCCCGGACCAGCGAGCCGACCGAGGCTCGGCCGCGGTTGTCGGCGTTCGTCGTCGACGCCGACAACCCTGGCCTGTGCGTCGCCGACCAGATTCCGCTGCTGGCACCGCACCCGATCGGCAACCTCGAGTTCCAGGACTGCCGGGTCCCGGCCGAGCAGTGTCTGGGCACGGAAGGCGAGGGCCTCAAGATTGCCCTGGCCACGCTCGATCGGTTCCGGCCGTCGGTCGGCGCCGCCGCGTGCGGTCTGGCTGCGCGCGCGCTCGACGAAGCGCTGGCGCACGTTGCCCAGCGGACGCAATTCGGCGAGCCGCTGTCGAGCTTTCAGGCCACCAAGCTCGCGCTCGCCGACATGCGGACCGAACTGGACGCGGCCCGCTTGCTGGTCTTCCGCGCGGCCTGGCTCGCCGACACGGTCGATCGGCGGACGACGCGCGAAGCCTCGACGGCGAAGCTCTTCGCGACTGAGGCGGCACAGCGGATTGTCGATCGCGCCGTGCAGCTTCACGGCGGCCGCGGCGTCGTCAAGGGCGTCGCCGTCGAGCAGCTCTACCGCGAAGTGCGCGCGCTGCGGATCTACGAAGGCACGTCGGAGATTCAGCGGTTGATCATCGCCGAGCAGATGCTGAAGGAGAAGAAGGCAGGAACTTGAAGTTCGAAGCGAAGAGTTCAAGAGAACGACACGGCGCGCACGGCGCGCCGCGCGGCGTCTGGAGTGGGGCACTCGGGGTCCCCGCGGAGGTTCGGGGCGAAGCCCCGATCTGAAGATGGCCTGCACCTTTACCGATCACCGCCCGCCGGTCGAGCTCTGGCCGGAGCGGATCTACACGCTGCCCGAGTTCGAGTACGACGCCCGGATCAGCTTGGCCTCGACGTTGCTCGACGCGCACGTGGAGAACGGCCGCGGCGACCGGGTGGCGATCGTCCACGGCGAGCGGCGGATCACCTACGCCCAGCTGCAGCGGACGGTGAACCGGATCGGCAACGGCCTCCGCGCCCAGGGCTTGAAGCCGGGAGGCCGCGTGCTGCTGCGGATGCCCAACCGGCCCGAGTTCGTCGCGACCTGGCTCGCCGTGCAGAAGGTCGGCGCCGTCTGCGTGTCGACGATGCCGATGCTCAGGGCTCGAGAACTGGCCTACGTGATACGCGACAGCGAAGCCTGTCTCGCTGTTGTGGCGGAAGAGTTATTGGGCGAGATGGAACAGGCGGTCGAGGCCTCGGCCACGCCGCCGACCGTCGTGACGGCCGCGGATGACGAGACTCGAAGCGGTGCCGGCCTGACGCTCGATGCGCTCATGATGACAGGCGCGGAGACCCTCGAAGCCCACCCGGTCGACCGGGACGACGTGGCGATCATCGCCTACACGTCCGGCAGCACCGGTCAGCCGAAGGGCGCCTGCCACGCGCCGATCGACATCCTGGCGTCAGCCGATGCCTATGCGCGGCAGGTGCTCGGCGCCTCGCCGGACGACGTCTTCGGAGGGCACCCGACCCTGGCGTTCACCTATGGGCTCGGCGCCGGGCTGGTCTTTCCGATGCGGGTCGGCGCGACGACGGTGCTGCTCGATCGGTTCAGTCCGGAGGCCTTGCTCGACGCGACCGCGCGGCACGGGGTGACCCTGCTCTCGTGCGGTGCGACGACCTACAAGATGCTGCTGCAGATCGACGATCTGGAGCGGCGGTTCGACCTCAGCAGGCTCCGGCTGTGTATCAGCGCGGGCGAGCCGCTACCCAGGAGCGTCCACGACGAGTGGCTCCGGCGGACCGGCGTGGAGGTGCTCGACGGCCTGGGAACGACGGAGATGTTCCACATCTTCGTGTCAGCGCGACCGGGAGACCGGCGCCCCGGGTCGACCGGCCGCGCGGTGCCGGGCTACGAGGTCCGGATCGTCGACGATCAGTTGCAGGAGGTTCCGCGTGGCACGCCGGGCCTGCTGGCCGTGAAGGGGCCGACCGGCTGCCGGTACTGGCGGAAACCCGAGCGCCAGCGCGATTACGTCCGCGAGGGCTGGAACATCCCGAACGACATCTGCGTGCAGGATGAGGATGGCTTCATCTGGTACCAGTGCCGCAACGACGATCTGATTATCTCGGCCGGGTACAACATCGCGGGGCCCGAGGTCGAAGCCGTGCTCATCGAGCACCCGGCCGTGCTCGAGGCCGCGGTCGTGGCGACACCCGACGCCATCAAGGGCCACGTGCCGAAAGCGTTCGTCGTCGTCAAACCCGACGCCACGCCGGGCCCCGATCTGGCGCACGACCTTCAGGAGCACGCGAAGCGGGAGCTAGCTCCCTACAAGTACCCACGCAAGGTGGAGTTCGTGGAAGCGCTGCCCAAGACCGAGACCGGCAAGATTCGGCGCGTCGAGCTGCGGAAGCGGGAGCTCGAGGGGTACGGCTGACGCGAAATAACCTGCCTGCGTTCCTGGGATCAAGGCGCGCGCGGGGGTTCGGGGCGCAGCCCCGACCTAAACCTGACCGACGTCATAGGCTTGGCGTCGCCGCGTTGATAGCGTACCGCCGGGGAGCTTCGCGATGCAGTCGGTCGACTTCAACCAGGCGCCCTTCCTGCTCATCTGGGAAACGACCCGCGCGTGCGCGCTGGCCTGCCGGCACTGCCGGGCCGAGGCGATCGACTGGCGCCATCCCGACGAGCTGACCTTCGACGAGGGCGCACAGCTCCTCGACGCCGTGGCCGGGATGGGGACGCCGATCGTCATTCTGACTGGCGGCGATCCGCTCCAGCGTGACGACCTCGAGGATCTCATCCAGCACGGCAAGCAACAGGGGCTACGGGTCGGCACGATTCCGGCTGCGACGCCACGCCTGACCCGCGACCGCGTCGCCTCACTCAAGGCCGCAGGCCTCGACCAGATGGCGCTCAGTCTCGACGGGTGGGACGAATCGAGCCACGATGGCTTCCGTCGGGTGGAGGGCTCGTTCGCACGAACGATGGCCGGGGCGGCCTGGGCCAGGGAGTTGGGCCTGCCGCTCCAGATCAACACCGTGTTCGGGGCGTGGAACGCCGACCGGTTCGCGGAACTCGCGGCGCTGGTCGAATCGCTCGGCGTCGTCTTCTGGGAAGTGTTCTTCCTGGTGCCGACCGGGCGCGGCGCCGAGCTGGACGGGTGCACGGCGGAGCAATGCGAGCGGCTCTTCGCCGACCTCTACCAGATGTCGCGGCGCGTGCCGTTCATCATCAAGATCACCGAAGCACCGCACTACCGGCGCTACGTGCAGCAGCAGGCGGGTCAGGCTGGCGTGCGGCCACCGGCGATGCGGGACATCCACCGGCACTCGGCCGCTCCGCCCGGATCGGGCCTGCGCGTGACGCGTCAGGGTGTGAACTCTGGGAAGGGCTTCTGCTTCGTCGACCACGTGGGCGACATTTTCCCGAGCGGGTTCCTGCCGATTCTTGCCGGCAACGTTCGGCGGGACGCGATTGGCGACACGTATCGCACCGCACCGATCTTTCGCGCGCTGCGAGATGCGGATCGCCTGAAGGGGCGCTGCGGGATTTGTGAGTATCGAGAGATCTGCGGCGGCTCGCGCTCGAGGGCGTTTGCGCTAACGGGCGATCCGCTCGCCGAAGACGACTCGTGCGGGTACGTTCCCGAGGTCGAACTCGAGGCGCCGGCCAGAATACGCCAGACGCGTCAAGCCAAGTGAGTTCTGGGGTTAGCTGCCATCCCGCCCTCAGTCGTCGTACCGCACCGCGGGGCTGCCCGAGGGGTGGAAGACGCCCATGAGGCGGATCGGCGCGTCGCTGAAGTTCTTCATCGAGTGCTTCACCTGCCGTGGCAGGTAGATGCAGCTGCCGGGTTCCAGCGGCGCTTCCTTCCCGTCGGCCCACATGACGCCGCGCCCTTCGACGATGTAGATCGCCTCTTCGTACGTGTGGTAGTGCACCGGAGCTTCGGATTTCGGGATGAAGCCGATGAACTGGGTGACACGCTGGCAGCCCAGGTCCTTGTCGGCGAGCAGTTTGAACCAGCGGTCACCCGTCGGAATCGACTTCCGACCGCGTTCGTGCACGACCGCCTCCGGCCGGGCGGTCCCAGGGTCGATCGGCGACGTCCGCGGCGGCAGATCGAATCGCGAGTCGGCGATCTGGGGGCAGCAGACGCTGACGATCTCGAGATCACCGGCCGGCGTTTCGAAGCAGCACTCGGTGCCAGGGCCGACGTAGATCGAGGATCCAACCTCGACGTCGTAGCGATGCCCGTCGATGTAGCACGCACCCGAGCCCGCCGACACGTAGTGCACTTCCTCGCTGGTGGGATTCACCTGGCCCGGCGAGAGCCCTTGGTCGAATCGGCTGACCGACTGCTCGATATCGCGCGCGGCGATCGCCGCGCCGACGGTGCGCCGGCGATGGCGCGCGCCCTCGCGACTGATTCGCCCCTCGTCGGGCTCGATGACCCGGCATCCGCTGCCTAGCTCAGGCATGCAATTCTCCCAACTTCTCTTTCACGAGCATTGCCGACTCGGCCTCCAAGGCAGCGATGACCGCGTCGAGGTCCGACTGCGTGTTGTATCCGTGGAACGAGATCCGCAGACCGTCGTCGCGACACGATGCGATGACGCCGCGCGCGCCGAGCCGGGTCACCAGCGCCGGCGCATCGGTGGAGCGAAGGACGACGAGCGCTCCCCGGCGGGCGGGATCGGTCGGCGTCGCCGTCACCACGCCGGCGTCCCCAGCCCACGCCATCAGGCCGACGGTCAACTCGGCCACGGTCTGCTCGACCGCGTCGAGTCCCACGGCGCCGAGTAGATCGAGACCGGCCTGTGCGCCATAGACGTTCGGAATCATCGGCGTGCCCGATTCGAATCGGCGCGCCGACGACGACCAGTCGAGGTCGTCGATGCTGAACGCGAACGGGTTCACGCGCCCGAACCATCCGGTCATCGTCGGCACGAGGCGCTCGATCAGCTCGCGCCGGACGTACAGGAACGCCACGCCAGACGGCCCGAGCAGGTACTTCAGCGCGCCCGTGACCATGAAGTCGACACCAAGCGCGCGCACGTCCATCGGCTCGGTGCCGGTGCGCTGATAGTCGTCGAGGAAGCAGTAGGCGCCGCGGTCGTGGCAGAGTGCCGCGACGCCGGCGATGTCGGTCTTGTGTCCGTTCCGAAAGCAGACGTGGGTCGCCGGAACGACGAGCGTGCGCTCGTCGACGACCTTGCCGTACGACTCGGGCGGCAGCATGCCGTCGACCGGATCGGCCCAGCCGATCTCGGCGCCGCGTTCGCGTTGCGCGAGCCAGACCTGCGCCATCGTGGGGAACTCGAATCGGCCCATGACGACCCGGCGGCGGGTGCCGTCGAACGTGAGCGCGCTGGCGATCGCGTTGATGCCGGTGGACGCGCTCGGCAACACCGCGATCTCGTCGGCGTCGGCGCCGATGAGCGACGCGAACGTCGTGCGCAGCCGTTCGACCTCGCCGACCCAGGTCTCCCAGGGCGACCCCTCGTCGTTCCACGAGTCGAGAAACCGCCGCATGGCCGCGTCGACGTCAGTCGACAGCGCGCCCTGCGAGCAGCTGTTCACGTAAGTGCGTCGCGCCAGCAGCGGGAAGCGGGCGCGAAACGCCGCTGGCGTCAGGACGGCCATGCCGGTTAGTGCACCGTCTCGGGATCCGCGCCGGTGTCGGCCGGTGGCTCGATCGGTTCGGCCGGCTCTGGCCCGGGCGGTGGGGGCTCCGGGCTTGGTTCAATCGCGAACGCGAGTGCGTCGTCGCCCTCGGCCAATCCGATCCGGACGGTGCCGCCGTGCTCCAGCTTGCCGAAGAGGATCTCCTCGGTCAGCGGATCACGGACCTCGGTCTGAACGACGCGGGCCAGTGGACGCGCGCCGTAGATCGGGTCGTAGCCCTTCACCGCGAGCCAGTGGCGAGCGGCGGGCTCCAGCGTGATTGCCACGCGGCGCTCGGCGAGCTGCGCTTCGAGCTGCAGGATGAACTTCTCGACGATCGTCTCCATGACGTCGGGGGTCAGCGTGCCGAACGTCACGATGGTGTCGAGCCGGTTGCGGAACTCCGGGCTGAAGATCCGTTCGATCGCGGCTTTCATCCGAGTCCGCGCCGCCTTCGACCGTTCGCCGCTGAACCCGATCGCACCCGCGCTCACCTCCCGCGAACCGGCGTTCGAGGTCATGATCAGGACCACCTGCCGGAAATCCGCCTTGCGGCCGCCGTTGTCGGTGAGCGTCGCATGGTCCATCACCTGCAGGAGGATGTTGAAGAGATCCTGGTGCGCCTTCTCGATCTCGTCGAGGAGGACGACGGCGTACGGATGGCTCCGGACCGCGTCGACCAGGAGGCCGCCCTGCTCGAAGCCGACGTAGCCCGGCGGCGCGCCGATCAGCCGGGCGACGGCGTGCTTCTCCATGTACTCGCTCATGTCGTACCGCAGAAACTCGTTGCCCAGATGGATTGCGAGCTGCTTCGCCAGCTCGGTCTTGCCGACGCCCGTCGGGCCCGTGAACAGGAAGCACCCGGCCGGGCGGTCGGGCTGGCCGAGGCCGGCCCGCGACCGCTTGATCGCCTTGGTGACCGCCCCGACCGCCTCATCCTGGCCGAAGACGACACGCTGCAGCGCCTCTTCGAGCGTGCGGAGCCGCTCCTTGTCCGACGCCGAGGCCTGCCGTTCCGGGATCCGCGCCATGCGCGCGATCACCCGTTCGATCTCCTCGGGCGTGACCGTCAGCGGCGGCGGCTCGGCGGCGCCATCATCGTCGCTACCCACGTCGGCCGCTGTGCGCTGAAGCTTGAGCATCGCGCCGGCCTCATCGAGCACGTCGATGGCACTGTCCGGCAGCCGGCTGTCACGGAGATGCCGGCCGGCGAGCTTCACCGCGGCGGTCAGCGCCGCGTCGGTGTAGTCGAGACCGTGGTGTTCCGCATAGCGCGCGCGCAGCCCCTGCAGGATCTTAACGGCCTCTTCCGGACTCGGCTCGTCGACGACGATCTTCTGCAGCCGACGGGTCAACGCACGGTCCTTCTCGATCTGCTTGAACTCCTCGAACGTGGTGGAACCGATCACCCGGAGCTCCCCGGCCGCGAGCACCGGCTTGATCAGCGTCGCCAGGTCCATGGTGCCGCCGGTCGTGGCGCCGGCGCCGACCGTGGCATGCACCTCGTCGATGAACAGCACGGGTTTCGGGCGTCGATCGAGCGCGGCCAGGACCGCCTTGAACCGCTCTTCGAAGTCGCCGCGAAACCGCGTGCCGGCGAGCAGGGCGGTGGTATCCAGCAAATAGATCTCGGCGCCTCGCAGCGCCGCCGGGACGTCGTCGTCGATCAGCCGCGCGGCCAGGCCTTCGGCCAGCGCGGTCTTGCCGACACCGGCGTCACCGACGAAGACCGGGTTGTTCTTGCGACGGCGGCAGAGGACCTCCATCGTGCGCTGCAGCTCGGCCGTGCGGCCGATGAGCGGGTCGAGCTGGCCCGCCGCCGCGCGCTCGGAGAGGTTGACGGTGAACGCCGCGAGCGGATCGCGCGGCGCGGCGGGCGCCTCGTCCTCGGTACCGGCGCGAACGGTTTCCTCCGGCGTCGGGTCGTCGCCGGTCGGGGCCAGCGGGACCTTCGAAATGCCGTGGGAGATGAAATTCAGCACGTCGAGGCGGGTCACCCCCTGCTTGAGGAGCAGCTCCGCCGCGAAGCACTTGGGCTGCTGGAGGATCGCGGCCAGCACGTCGCCGGAGCGCACCTCGTCCTTGCCGGCGCTCTGCACGTGCAGCACTGCCGCCTGCAGCACGCGCCGGAACGCCAGCGTCTGGTCAGGCTCCTGGTGGGCGTGCCGTGGAAACCGATCGATCGTGCGCTCCAGGTAGTCGTCGAGATCGTGGCGCAGGCCCGGCAAGTCGGCGCCGCAGGCGCTGAGGATCTTCTCGCCTTCCACGTCGTGAGCCAGCGCGTACAGGAGATGCTCGAGGGTCAGATGGGTGTGGCGACGCGAGGACGCCTCACGGTAGGCGATGCTCAGAATCAATTCGAGTGATGCGCTGAACATGATACCGGGCCCTCACTCGGCCTCGACGGAGGTCTGCAGCGGGAATCCCTCACGACGCGCCAGGTCACGCACGGCGCCGGCTTTCGTCTCGGCGATGTCGTAGGGATAGACGCCGCACAGCCCCTGGCCCTGCGTATGCACCTGCAACATGATTCGATAGGCCTCGGCCGGCGACCTCTGGAAGATCGACTCCAGTACCGTTACGACGAACTCCATGGTGGTGTAGTCATCGTTGTGCAGCAGTACGCGGTACCGGGTCGGCTCCTTCGCAACCGTCCGGACCCGCTCGACGGTCTGTCCCTCTGGGTGCTCGCCGTGCGGCATCGACGGATCCTCACAGGTCCTTCGCCCAGCCTATGGGAGCGATCAGACGGCGTCAAGCAGCACACGGTGCACAGATCGGCATAGTAGAATGGCCGCGCCCGACCTGGGCACCATCGTTCGAGTCGACGACGGACCATGCAGCGACTGACGCGTGACATCGGTTACATCGACCTCCGTTTCCAGAACCAACCCGAGGTCATTGCGGCCGCCGTGCTCCACGGGAGCTTCGGTGCCGCCATCGTCGACCCGGGACCGGCGTCGACCCTGCCGAGGCTCGGCGCGGAACTGCGGCGACACGGCATCGACGCAGGCGACGTCCGGACGATCCTGCTGACACACATCCATTTCGACCATGCCGGCGCCACGGGCTCGCTGGTCGCCGAGACTCCGGGGATCGAGGTGTACGTCCACGCGGCCGGCATGCGGCATATGGTCGACCCGACCCGGCTCGTGGCCAGCGCGCGCCAGCTGTGGGGCGACGAGCTGGAGTCGCTCTGGGGTGAGTTCTTGCCGGTTCCGGAGGCGAACCTGCGCCAGCTCGACGGCGGCGAGCGGATCCGGATCGGCGAGCGCGAGCTCGACGTGGCCTACACGCCTGGCCACGCGCGCCACCACGTCAGCTACTTCGACCGCGACAGCGGGATTGCCTTCGTCGGCGATGCGGCCGGCATCCGCGTCGGGTCCGTGCCCTACCTGCTGGCGCCGACGCCCCCACCCGACATCGATCTGGCCGCGTGGCGCGGAAGCATCGAGACGATTCAGCGCTGGCGCGCCGACACGCTGTTCGTCACCCACTTCGGCCCGCACGCCGACACCGATGGCCATCTCGGGATGTTCGCCGAGCACCTCGACGAACTCGCGGAGATCGCCCGGCGGATCGTCGCGAGCGGCGCCGGTAAGGACGGTCTGGCGGCGTTCGTCGCGGAAGTCGCGGCGCTGATGCGCCGGCAGTTGCCCGAATCGACGGCCCGGCACTACGAGGACGCCGCGCCGCTCAAGCTGTGCTGGCTGGGCCTGGAGCGGTACTGGCAGAAGCAGGGCGTGGGCGGCGCCGCATGATCGCATAGCCGGCCCCCGTCGCAGGCTCGTCGTGCCGGCTGACGGTCTCGAAGCCCAGTCGCCCGTAGAACGATTCGCTTCGCCGGCTGAAGGTTTCGAGATAGCCACTCCGCGCCGCGGCGTCGAGTTCGGCGAGTGTCGGTTCGAGCACCTGCCGCCCCAGCCCCCGCCCCTGGGCCTCCGGCGCGACGCCGACGATCGACAGATACCAGGCGTCGGTGGGCACCTGGCCGCGGGCGCGCTCGCCCATGAACGCGACGATCCGTCGATACGTAGCCAGGCCGGCCTCTCCCAGCGCCTCGCCAAGCGCTGCTTCTTTCGCCTGCCTGGCCGGTCGCGCGGCGTCGGGCGGTGCCGGCAGGACCCACGCTGCCGCCGCGCGACCGTCGGGGTCGACGACCAGCCGGCCGCTCGTTTCGGCTTCGTCCAGCGCAATCTCGAAATGGCGCACGAGCGCCCGCTCGAATTCCGCCGTGCCGGGGCCCAGGCTGGCCGCGATCGTGGCGTAGAAGGGATCGTCTCTGAGCGAACGATAGAGGGCGGTTGCGGCGCGGCGATCAGCGGGCACGCGAGGTTCGTCGGAGCCGCGCCGCGACACGCACGACCCTGCTGCGCACGGGGATGAAGCGTCGCATCGTCACTCTCCGAGCAACTTCTCGATAATCGTTTCGTCGATGTACCGGCCGTCGATCTTCGTATGGCGGTGAGCCGTGCCGACAACCGAAAAGCCCTGGTCGAGGTAGGT
Source organism: Acidobacteria bacterium UBA2161 (assembly GCA_002328835.1). Taxonomy (GTDB): domain Bacteria; phylum Acidobacteriota; class Vicinamibacteria; order Vicinamibacterales; family UBA823; genus UBA2161. The sequence continues at coordinate 95,579 of DCWN01000044.1, forward strand.
GGCGAGCGCGCCCGGATTGTCGGCCCTGACGAACGTGAAGATCTTCTCGTACCCTCCGGTCCGGGCTCGCGGCAAGGTCGTGTCGAACAGACGTCGGCCGATCCCTTGTCGACGCAGCCGGAGGTCGACGAACGTGCCCATGACACCGACGTGGTCGCAGGCACGCGTGTACTGGGCGAAGGGTTCCAGGCTCTGGAATCCGACGAGCACCTGGTCCGCCTCACGGACGGCGACGTGGAAGATCCCCCGCTCGGGGTACTCGTCGAGGAAGCGCTGCTCCTCGCCAAGGGTCAACCGCGTGTCCATCACCGTGAACGTCCGAGCGTCGATGATCGGATTCAACACGTCGATGATGCCCTGGGCATCGTCGCGGGTCGCGGGCCGAACCTGCAGATCCATGGCGGAGATCGCTCCCGCGGGGGCTTGACCGGGATCGCTCAGTTGCCGAGCGGCACCGAGTTGCCGGCGATCCAGACCGACTCGATCTTTCGGGTATTGAGAATGTCGTCGAGCGGATCGGCCGTCAGCACGACGAAATCGGCCCAGGTGCCCATCGCCAGCGTGCCGAGGTTGTCGTCGACCTCCATGCACGCCGCGGCGTCGCCGGTCGCCGACTGAATCGCCTGAGCCGGAGTCAGACCAGCCTCGACCATCCGTTCCAGTTCGAGTTGCTCGAAATAGCCCTGGAACCGGCCGACCGGGCCGGTGTCGGTTCCGAACGCGAGGCGCACGCCGCCGTCGGCCAGTGCCTTGACGTTGCGCATCGCCACCTCGAGCGCGGCCTTGTAGCCCTGCGCGCTCGCGCTGTTCTGGACACGTGCCTGGCGCTCGGGATCTTCGAGCCCGGCGATCACCTCGGCGTCGGCGTTTCGGAGGAAGAACGGATCGTCGAAGAAGTCGGGTCGAGATTCGTAGACGAACGTCGACACTTCGCGCAGGAGCGTCGGGCTCAAGCAGACGTTGCGCTCGACCATCATGTCGATCAGTTCCTGGTCGACGTCGGTGTCGCGAACGCTGTGCGCGAGAAGGTCAACATCGGCCTCGACCAGCTTCTTGGCGTCGTCCAGGTAGAAGACGTGTGCGGCGACCCGGAGCCCGTGCTCGTGCGCCCGCGCGATGACGGCGCGCCAGGCTTCCTCCGGCATCTTGGTCGTGGACCCGAGATTGTCGTCGACGCGGATCTTGACGATGTCGGCGCCCATCTCGGCAACGGCGTCGACGATCGGCTCGACGTCCTCGGCCGTCGCGCCGCCGACGACGGGTCCCGCGACGAACAGCCGAGCCCGATCGAGCGTCAGATCCTGCTCGTTGCGCAGGTCGAACCCGTCCTCAGCGTCGCCGCCAAGGCTGAACACCGTGGTGATGCCGTATCGGGCGTACAGTTCGAGTTGATGCAGCAGGTTCTCGCGCGTGTAGAGGTCCGGGCTCGACTCGAGTCCACGGGTGGCGCCGACGTGGCCGTGCGCGTTGATCAGGCCCGGCATGATCGTGCGTCCCGTCAGGTCGACTTCCTCGGCGCCAACCGGCACCGACACCGACTCGGCGGCGCCGACGGCCTCAACTCGACCGTCGCGGACGACGAGTACGCCGCCGTCGATCGCGTTGCCGGTGCCGTCGATGATCCTCGCCCCGGTGAAGGCCGTGAGGCCCGGCGTGAGTTCTACGACCGGCTCCCCGCAACCCGTCAGCGTCAGGGCGGCCAGGGTGCACACGAGAGCGTTGCGTCGTGCGGATGTCATCAGGTTCCTCCAGACGGTTGGAGCTCGGCACCCGTCGGCGCCGCCATCTGCTCCAGGATCTCGCCGAGACGATCGAGCTCGGCGCCGTAGCGGGTCCAGTCGCCAGCGCGCTGCGCTTGAATGGCCCTATCGTAGTGCTGGCGAGCCTCGTCGGCGAGTGACGAGACGGCGGCCGTCGGCTCGGGCGCCGGCGCCGGGAGACCCAACACAGGCGACGCCGGCACCGGCGGCACGGACGGCGCGACCGGGGCGGCCGAGGTCAGCCGTTGCTCGGCACCCGATCGGCCGAACAACCGGTCGAGCGCCAGGGCGAGGGTTTCCTCCATCACGATCTGGTTCTGATAGGCGACGATAACCCGCTTCAGTTCGGGGATCTGGCCATCGGCGGCCCGCAGGTAGAGCGGCCTGATATAGAGCAGCGACTCCTCGATCGGGACGACCAGCAGCGTGCCCTGGATGACCTGGGAGCCCTGCTGGTTCCAGAGGGTGATCTGCGGCGAAATCTCCTGATCCTGGTTGATTCGGGCGACGATCTGGCGCGGCCCGAAGATCAGCTTTTGCTTCGGGAACTGGAAGACCATGAGCTTGCCGTAGTGCTCGCCGTCGCTTCGGGCGACCATCCAGGCGGCCAGGTTGTCCTTGCGCCGCGGCGTGAACGGCAGCATCTGGATGAACTCGGCGTCCTGCTCGCCTGGCAGCTTCATGATGGTGTAGTACGGCTCCATCTGGGCCGCCCGGCCCTCGCTGTCGATGGCGGGCACCTCCCACTGATCCTCCTTGTTGTAGAAAACCGCGGGGTTGGTCATGTGGTACGTCGAGAACATCGCCGTTTGCAGCGTGAAGATGTCCTGCGGGTAGCGGACGTGGCTGCGGAGGTCGGGCGACATCGCTTCGAGCGGCGTGAAGAAATCGGGGAAGATCTTGCCAATCGTCGCCGCGATCGGATCGTTCCCGTCGGCGAGATAGTAGGTCGTCTCGCCGTTGTAGGCGTCGATGACGATCTTCACGGAGTTCCGAATGTAGTTGATGCTGCGGGTCACCTGGGTCGAGTACGGGTAGCCGTTGGTGACCGTGTAGGCATCGATGATCCAGAAGAGCTGCCCCTCCGAGATCACGAGGTAGGGGTCGCGGTCGTACATCAGGAACGGCGCAATCGTCTCGACGCGGTCGCTGATGTTTCGACGGAAGAGGATCCGGCTCTCGTCGTTCAGCTGTTCGCTGATCAGGATGTTGAACGCGCGGAATCGCAGGCTGAACAACAGCTTGTTCCACAGCCCGCCGACCGAGACGCCACCCTCACCCTCGAACGTGCTGTAGACGTTGTCGTCGCCTTCCGGATAGTGGAACTCCCGGGTGTTCGTGTTCACGATGACGTAGTCGTTCGACAGCTCGCCGAAATAGACGCTCGGCTCGTCGACCGACAGATCGACGTCGGACCGAGGCGGCAGGTCTTGCACGAAGAGCACCGGCAACCCTTCGGCGGTCACCTGGTTCACTGGGCCGAGGGCGAGACCGTAGCCGTGGGTGAAGACCAGCCGCTCGTTCGGCCAGGTGCGATTTGACAAGCTGCTGGAGTTCAGTTCCCGGGTCGACAGCATCGTCTGCCGGTACTCGCCGTTGATCACGTAGCGGTCGTTGTCGACCGACGCGAAGTCGTAGTACGACCGGATCGCCTGAATCTGGCCGAACGTGTCGAGCAGCGGGCCATGATCCCAGAGCCGGACGTTGTTGATCGTCTCCGAGTTCGCCTCGATGTCCTCGCGCGCCAGCAGCGCGTCGCCTGACAGTTCACGTTCATCGATCGCGTCGAGTGCAAAGGCTGTCCGTGTGGCGGCGACGTTGTACTCGATGAACGGCGCTTCCTTCTCCTGCTCGTTCGGCGTGACCACGATCCGCTGAATGAACGCGGCGTAGCCGGAGCCGCCGGCCGACACCGCGACGTACAGGATCGCCGCGAGCGGAACCGGCCAGTTCTTCGGCGAGAAGGCCTGATAGGCGGCGAGGCCGCCGCCGAGCAGGGCCACGGCGACGAGCAGCCGCAGCATCGGCACGCGGGCTTCGACGTCGACGTAGGACGCGCCCTGAATGACGCCCGCCGGGGTCAGCAGCAGGCGCGGGATGTCGAGCGATGCGCCCCAAGCCAGCAGGACGAGGAACGCCGCGACGAGGAGCGACAGATGCTGCCGGGCCCGGCGGCTGATCCGCAGGCCCGTCGAGGGGTCGAACGCCACGGCGCCCGCGCCCACGTAGATCGCGGCGGCGCCCGCGAGGCTGAGGACGACGATAGCGACGAGCAGATATCGGACGAAGTCGAGAAAGGGCAACTCGAAGACGTAGAAGGCGACGTCGCGGCCGAGCAGCGGGTCGGCATCGCCGAACGGTGTGGCGTACCGATACTGCAACCAGACCATCCACTGTCCCGACGCGAAGACGCCCATGAACAGCGCGGCCAGGCCGGATGCGCCGGCCGCGATGAGCCGGAGCCCCTTGCGGTCGACGACCAGCGGCTTGACGTCGGGTCCCCCGCCGATCACGAGGTAGGGTTTCGTCATTTCCTGCAGCGCCAGCCGCAGGCCGCCGAGGAGCAGGCCGAACGCAATCACAAAGACCGTCACGCCCAGCAGGACCTGGGAGATCAGGGTGCGGGTGAATACCTGCTCGAACCCGACGCGCTCGAACCAGAGCCAGTCGGTGTAGAAATCGGCGAAGGAGGGCACGACCAGGAAGAGCAGCACACCGGCGACGATGATCGGAACTTTGATAGGCATGGGGCCTCGGCCCGCAAGGGCAAGTAGACGGATCCCTCACATCATACGCTCAGTTCGGACCGCATCAAACCTGATCGAATCTGCTCGAGGGAAGGGCTAGGCGACCGAACCCGACGCGGCGGACGACTCGACGCGCACGTAGCGGCCGTCGGGCTCGCGTCGAAGAAACTGATCGTCGACCAGGGCGGTCAGCACGACCAGGCAAGCGTTTCGGTCGAGATCCCAGAGACGCTGGGCCTGTGCGAGGGTGAGGCTGAGACCCGGCGTTTTCGCGTACTCGGCCCGAATCCGCTGCAACAGCGCTTCGAAGTCGGCCTGTGGCCTGCGCATGACATCGGCCTCGCGACGGCGGCATTATAGCGCGGCCGATCGGCGCCGGAGGCGGCCGCGCACAGGGCGAGGCCGGACGATCTCGTTCCATCTGGACGACTTAGACTTTTTTCGTCGGCCGGCTTGCCCGGATCGTCTCAATTTGAAACGATCGCAGGCTTCAACCCGTCTGACCGGCAGATCCTCACGGCGCGAGTTCAGCGCTCGCATCGCCCACGATGAGCGACCGCAAGTACCGGCAACGCGGCTATCAAGATGACGGGCCGTCACCGTCGAAGGCGGAGCGCCGCCCGTCGAAGCCCAAGTCGCGTGAGCCGCGCGGGCAGCTGCCGCTGCGGCCGCCCTCTCCGAACATGCCGGGGTTTCATGACGTCATCCGCTGCGCGCGCTGCGGGCGGCTGCTGGACGCACCGATCGATGAGACGTCGACGTGCGCGCAGTGCGGGTCAGCGCTCCACAGCTGCGCGCAGTGCGCCTGGTTCGACACGGGCAGTCGCTTCGAGTGCGCTCAGCCGCTCAAGGCGCGCGTCACCCCGAAGGATGGCCAGAACGACTGCGGTCACTTCGCGCCGCGCGTGACCGTGGAGCGGCAGACCCGATCCCAGCGCGGTCCGTCCAGCGCCAAGCAAGCCTTCGACGACCTGTTCAAGTAGTCCCCGTCGGGAAGGCCGCCGCCGCCGTCGCCTACCAGGCGACCAGCAGCCGGAGGTCCCGCACGTTCTGCCCGGTGGGCCCCGTGACGACGGTGTCGCCGAGCGGGTCGAAGAATCGATGGGCGTCGGCCCGGCGGAGATACTCGACCGGATCGAGCCCGGCGCCCGCGGCGCGCCTCAGCGTGGTGCCGTCGGCCACGGCCCCGGCGGCCGGCGCCGAGCCGTCGACGCCGTCGGTGCCGGCACTCAGTACCGCGACCGACCGCCCCGCGATCTTCGGGACACACGCCAGGACAAAGGCCTGATTCCTGCCGCCGAGACCGGGATCGGTGACAGGACAAGAGAACTCGCCCCCGCTGACGACGGCGACAGGTCCCCGGGGGTGCGCCTCGCGGGTCTCGTCGAGTCTACCCAACAGGTGGTCGACGGTCGGGACCAGCGCCCAGTCGTCACGCGCGCCGCCGTCCACGACGACCTGCCACTCGAGCGCGCGGGCCTCGTCCGCCATCGCCTCGACCGCTTCGGTCTCGCCCACCAGGCGGTACCATCGGCTCGTCTCAAACTCGGGTGAGCCGGGCTTGGGCGTCTCGGGGATCCGGCCTTCATCGATCAACCGCCGTACTGCCGCCGGCAACCGCTCCCGCAGGCCGCTGTGGTCGATGATGGCCAGGCAATCGGCGACCGTCGACGCATCGGGCATCGTCGGGCCCGAGGCGATCAGCGAGGGGTCGTCATCCGGGACATCCGACACGTAGAGCGTGATCTGGCGTGCGTGGCCGTTCAGCGCGGCCAGCCGCCCGCCCTTCACGCTCGAGAGGTGCTTGCGCACCACATTGATCTCGGCAATTGTCGGCCCACCGGTAACCAGGACGTCGTTCATGGCTTCGAGATCACCGATACCGAGGCCGTCGATCGGCTGCTCGAAGAGCGCCGAGCCGCCACCGGAGATGAGATGGATGACGAGGTCGTCGGCCCCCACACGGCGAAGCCGGTCGAACACCGCGCGCGCGGCCGCCAGGCTTCGTGCGTCCGGCAGCGGATGCCCTCCGACGTGGTACGCACATCCGGGCAGGGGCGCCGTCGGGAGATCCGGGCCGACGACGAAGCCCTCGAACTCTTGCGGTGCCAGGACCCGCGCCAGCGACGCGGTCATCGGCACCGCGGCCTTGCCGATGGCCACGACGACGATGCGGCGGACACTCCCGAGGTCGATCGCGTCGTCATCCACCGTGAGCACGGAGTCCCTGGCGCGGACGCGGGCACGCAGGATCGCGTCGATCTCCACCCTGGCCAGACTGCGCCGGAATACCCGGCTGAGGATCGTCCTCACGGCACTGATCGTATCGGAACGATGCGGGTGCACTCAAACGGCCCGCGAGAGCGGTGTGCTAGCATCGGAAACTTGCAGTCCGTTGTGAAAGTGCCGAGAGGCACCGAGAGCGCCGAGGCGCCCGCCCCGCTAGGCGCGAAAAGCGAGAATACCGGGAGTATTTGACCGATGAGCAACGCCGCGGGGCGGGATGCATCGGCGGTCGAATGCAGCGGCACTTTCACTACGGGCTGCAGGACCCTCATGCGGATCTCCAGCGACTGATGTCAGAACTCGATCCCGTCTGCGCCATGTCCGTGGACCTGGCGACGGCCGAGCACACCGCCGAGTACGGCGGACGCACCTACGGATTCTGCTGCGGCCATTGCCGCCAGAAGTTTCTCGACGATCCCGAACGGTACCTACGCCCCGAGACCAGCGTGGCCGAGGCGCCCGCACCGGTCGCGCCCGGCACGGCGTACGTCTGCCCGATGGACCCCGAGGTCAGCGAGGCGCAGCCCGGCGCCTGCCCCAAATGCGGCATGGCGCTCGAGCCGGACGTGCCGGCCGCGCCCAGCGCGGCCGTCGAGTACGTCTGCCCGATGCATCCCGAGGTGGTGAGCGATGCCCCGGGCGCGTGTCCGCAGTGTGGCATGGCGCTCGAGCCGCGGACCGTGCAGGCCGAGGAGCCGCCGAACATCGAACTCATCGACATGACTCGTCGGCTCTGGGTGGGCGCCGCGCTCGGACTGCCCGTCTTCCTCCTCGCCATGAGTGAAATGGTGGAGATGGTCGCCGGGAGTGTCGCTCCCGGAGTGATCGGCCGCACGGCGGGGAACTGGGTGCAGCTCGTGTTCGCGACCCCGGTCGTCCTCTGGGCCGGCTGGCCGTTCTATGCGCGGGCCTGGGCGTCGATCGTCAACGCCAGCCCGAACATGTTCACCTTGATCGGGCTCGGGGTCGGGTCGGCCTACCTCTACAGTGTCGCGGCGACCGTGGTGCCCGAGGTCTTTCCGGCCGGATTCCGTACCGCGGCGGGCGTCGAGCCGTACTTCGACACGGCGGTCGTCATCACGGTGCTCGTGCTGCTCGGACAGGTGCTCGAGATCCGGGCCCGGAGTCGCACCGGCGCGGCGATCCGGGCGCTCCTCGGCCTGGCGCCGACCACGGCCCGGGTCATCCGCGACGGTGACGAGCGCGATGTCCCGTTGCCGCTCGTCAAGGTCGGCGACCTGCTCCGGATCCGGCCAGGCGAGAAAGTGCCGGTGGACGGCGTTGTCGTCGATGGCCTGAGCGCCGTCGATGAGTCGATGGTCACCGGCGAGCCGATTCCCGTCGAGAAGCTGGCCGGGGCGCCCCTCATCGGCGCGACGATCAACGGCACGGGGGCGTTGACGATGCGCGCCGAGCGGGTCGGTGGCGAGACGTTGCTGGCCCAGATCGTCCAGATGGTGAGCGACGCCCAGCGCAGTCGCGCGCCGATTCAGCGGCTCGCCGATCGCCTGGCCGCCTACTTCGTGCCGAGCGTCGTCGCCGTGTCGATCGCCGCGTTCATCGGGTGGAGCCTCTGGGGGCCGGAGCCCCGCCTGGCGCTGGCGCTGGTGAGCGCGGTGGCGGTGCTGATCATCGCCTGTCCCTGTGCCCTCGGGCTGGCGACGCCGATGGCGATCATGGTGGGGACCGGCCGAGGTGCGGGTGCGGGCGTGCTCATCAAACACGCCGAGGCGCTCGAAGCGCTGGAGCGGGTCGATACCTTGGTCGTCGACAAGACTGGCACGCTGACGCAAGGACAGCCCGGCGTGACGGCCGTCGAACCGGTCGGCGGGTTCTCCGATGCCGAACTGCTCCGGCTGGCCGGCGCGCTCGAACAGGCCAGCGAGCATCCGCTGGCCGCGGCGATCGCGTCGCGCGCCCGGGCCGGCGGCGTCACGCTGCCTTCCGTGAGCGCATTCAAGGCCCAGGCGGGTCGCGGTGTCACCGGCGTGGTGGAAGGGCGGGCGGTCGCCCTGGGGACGCCCGAGTTGCTCGCGGCGAGCGGCGCCGACGCCGAGGAGTTGCGCGACAGGGCCGACGCGCTGCGGCGCGAGGGCCAGACGGTCGTCTTCATCGCGGTGGACGGTCGCACAGCCGGGTTGCTGGGTGTCGCCGATCCGATCAAGCCGTCGACGCCGAAGGCGCTGACGCTGCTGCGGCGCGAGGGTCTCCGGCTGGTGATGGTGACCGGCGACGACGTCGCGACGGCCGAGGCTGTCGCCAGGACCCTGGAACTCGACGAGGTGATCGCCGGCGTCTTGCCGGCCCGGAAACGGGAGATCGTCGCCGAGCTCCAGTCACGTGGTCACGTCGTGGCGATGGCCGGCGACGGGATCAACGACGCGCCGGCGCTGGCCGAGGCCACGGTCGGCATCGCGATGGGTACGGGCACCGACGTGGCGATGGAGAGTGCCGGTATCACCCTCGTCAAGGGGGATCTGCGTGGCATCGCGCGCGCGCGCCGGCTGAGTCGAGGGACGCTGCGCAACATCAGGCAGAACCTCTTCCTCGCCTTCGTGTACAACGCCGTCGGTGTGCCGGTTGCGGCCGGTGTGCTGTATCCGCTGACGGGCCTGCTCGTCAGCCCGATCTGGGCGAGTGCGGCGATGACGCTCAGCTCGCTCTCGGTCATCTCGAACGCGCTGCGCCTCCGGTCGCTGGAACTCTGAGGGCGGCGTCTGCGTCCCCACGTACGCAAGGTGGATATGGACCGATACGAGAGGGCGATGCGATGGGGGCTGGCCGGTGTGCTCGCCCTGCCGGTGATGGTCGGGGCGCAGGAGCCCCCGAACTTGCGGCAGCTGTTCGAGACCGGTCAGTACCAGGCAGTCGTCGACAATCTTCCCCAACGAGCCGATGACCCGGCTGCGATCTATCTCGCGGTGCAGAGCTACGCAAGGCTTCAGCAGCCAGCGCGTGTGACCGTGCTCCTCGACCAGCTGGCGGCCCGCCCAGTCGAGGATCCGTGGCACCACGTGGGCCGCGCCGTGCTGCTGGTCAGCCGGGGCGATTTCGAAGGGGCGCTCGCGTCGGCGAATCAGGCGGTGGCCGTCGGGGCCGCCGTGCCCGAGGCGCACTACCAGCTCGGTCTGGTGCTGGCTGGGCGTCGGGAATTTCCGGCAGCCGCAGCGGCGTTCGACGCGGCGGCCGAGCGCGACCCATCGTACGCTTACGCCTTCTACCAGGCCGGCCTTGCCTACTACCGTCACCGGCGGATCGACGTCATGGCGGCGCGCTTCGAGGCGTTCCTGAAGACGGCGCCGCAAGCGCCCGAGCGGACGCAGGTCGAGTCGATCATGCGCACGGTTCGTGGGCGGTAGTCGGTTTCACGAGCCGATGGGAGGCTGCAGTGGGCGCCGCGCGCTGCGACACACGGCATACCAGGCCGGCCTGACGACCCGACATGGCGAGGTGCAAGACCTGCTCCGCGACCTGCCCGGGATCCTCGAGAAACCGCTTTGGGGCGGGCTGACCTATCGCTATCGCGACCGGGTCGTCTTCGTGCTCACCCGTCGCGCGCGCAGCATCCTGCTGGAGATGAAGCTCACCGAGTTCGAGGCCGATGCGGCGCTCCGGCTGCCGGGGGTCCGGCCGCACAGCTTCACGCGCCTGGCGCGGACCGGGTGGATCGGCCTGTCGATCACCGCAACGACGCCGCTGTCGCGCGTGAGCGACCTGGTCGATCGCAGCTACGAGCTGCGTGTGGAATCCTCGTCACCGATCTGAGGACGAGCACCGGTGCGCGACGCGCCGAGCTCAGACAGTCCTCGCACGCCGACGGCATGGACTTCTGTTGAAAGGCGTCGGGGCTACCGGCCGTCGACGCGCTGTGGAACTCGCCGCCGGTCACATCCCCGGCGCTCGCCCTCCGCTCGAGGCGAGACCCAACCGACGAAGACTACGGCGCGCACGGCGCGCCGCGCGCGGGTCGGAGAGGGGCGCTCGGGGTCCCCGCGGAGACCCGCGCGGGGGCTCGGGGCGAAGCCCCGATCTGATGTTAGAACGCGTGGCCGATCGAGAAGAACCAGCGACCGAACGGCTCGCTCGCCTCGCGGCGAAGCCGCGCGCCATAGTCCGCACGCAGCAACGCGAACGGCGTGTCGACCCGGAGGCCGAAGCCTACTCCCATCCGGAGATCCGAGATCGAAAGGTCGTGAACCCGCTCGAATGAGTTGCCGGCGTCGAAGAAGGCGACGCCGCCGAACCTGCCGGCGACGGGAAACCGCACTTCCTGGTTGAAGATCAGCAACGCTTGGCCGCCCACGTCGCCCAGGAAGTCGATTGGCCCGAGCGAGTTCTCCCGATACCCTCGCACGCTGTTGCCGCCGCCCGCCACGAACCGTTCAGTCGGGATCAGCTGCTGTTCGAACCCTGCCAACTCGAACCCCTTCGCCAGGCCGAGGCGGAACGCTGAGGCCAGCACGACGCCCCGACCGACCGACCGGAAGATCGACTGCTGCGCGAGGTACTTCACGAAGCGGACGTCCGATCCGAGTGTCTCGGTGGCGTACTCGAGGCTGGACGAGTGGAACCACCCCCGCTTGGGCGCGATCAGATCGTCGCGCGTGTCCCACACTCCGGTCGTGCTAAGCCGCGCGATGTCTTCTGTCAGATCGAAGGGAATCGGCGCGAACCCGAAATCGTCGATCGGGACGATCTCGTTGAAGGTGTGATTCCGCTCGAAGTCGTAGGCGTAGGCGACAGTCAGGTTGCTCACGGGCCTGAAACGCTGCTCGATCGTGGCCTCACTCAGGTCTGCGGTTACTTGGAGCGGGTCATCATCGTCACTGAGCGACTCTCGGCCGAGCGAGGCGAACAGGCTGGTTGTCAGCGGCAGGCCGAACATCGACGGTGTGCTCACGAAGCCGCGCACCGCCCGCTCGACGCGAGTGTACCGGGTGGAGATGCCGACCGTGGCGGCGCGGCCCAGCAGGTTGGACCGTGTGAGGTCGGCAGTCAATCCTGGACGCACGCTGCGTGAGCTGACCTCATCGAGCGGCGCGTTCTCGTCGGCGAGCTGTACGCCGTAGCGGAGGCGATACGCCGGCCATTCCTCAACCGTCACCCGCGCGCGAATCGCCTCGATATCGTTCGTTCCGGGCAACGACGTATCGTCGGCCGGCTCGGCCTCGATATTGACGCTGCGAAAGACCCCGGAGTCGTATAGCCGGCGGCGTGCCTCGAACCACGACTCCAGGTTCACGGCTTCTCCAGGCGTCAGCTGCAGCGCCCGGTCGATGACTCCCGGATGAGTGCGGTAGATGCCGGTGACAGCGATGCTGTCGAGCAGTTGGCGTGGGCCTTCCGAGACGGCAATCCGAACAGCCGCCTCGCCCGATGCTCGGTCGACCGACGCCGTGAGGTCGACCTGGACCGTGTTGAACCCGGCGGCTCGATAGTCTGCGTCGAGTCGTAGCCGTGCCGCCTGCACCTCCGCGGTCAAGTAGAGATCGCCGGGGGCGAGTCCGAGGACGTTGTGGGCCTCGGTCTCGGCGCGTGCGTCCAGCCCCTCGAGGGTCACGCTCGAGATCGTGAACCGTGCGCCCTCGACGATACGAACCGGCAGCGTGGCGGTCGCACCCGAGAACTCGGCGGGCCCGACGCGCACCTGGGCGTTCAGCCAGCCCGACCGGCGATAGAGTACCGTCAGCGCGTTGGCGACGGGCTCGGCGTCGAGCCAGGCCGAGACCGTCAGGTCAGCGGCGGCGAGTTCGCGTTCGAGCGTGTCGGCGTCGATCCCCGCCTGGCCGGTGAAGACGAACTGCCGGGTGTGCGACCGGATGCCAGGCGCGATCGTCACCGCGATCGTCTTGGCGTCGCCGGTGTCGACGCGAACGATCGCATCGACCCGCGCCCGCACGTAGCCCTGTACCGCGAGATGCCCACGCACGATCGTCCGCAGCTCGTCGAGCAGAAAGCCGTCGAAGACTGACTGATTCCACGCCTCTTCCAGCTCACGCCGAAGCCGTCCCGGGAGGGAATATCCCTCGACCGCGAGCGTCGTCATCGGTCCAGCGTCAATCTCGTAGAGCAGCCGGAGCGTACCGTCTCCGACGACGCGACTCTCCCGGATCCGGACTTCGCGATACGCCCGGTCGTGATAGAAGCGCTCGAGCGTGTCCTGATCGCGTTGCCAGAGGTAGAACTCGAAGGGCCTGCCGGCCGTGACGTCCAACTGATCGAGCAGCGCGGCGTCGTCGAACCTCGGTGTGCCGGAGAATTCGACTGCGGTCACGCGGAGCGTTGGAGGGGCCGAGGGCGCAGGCGGGCGTGCTGCGCCGGCTGCGGGCGCGGCCGCCCCGAACGTCACTGCGTGTCTGAACTCATACGACCGGTCGTTGTTGTCGAACACGACGGCGCGCAGCTCGATATTCCGGCGCGGCGTGTAGTTGACGATCCACGTCAGCGCGCCGCTCTCGCTGAGGCTCTGCGAGAAGATCAGCTGAATGTCGCGGCTGAGATTCCGGCCGAACGTCAAGCGGGTGCCCGGGTCGGTCTCGGTGGCGATCAGGCTCGAGTCGAACCTGACGTCGCGCCCGCCGTCGACGTCGAGCCTGAGCGTGTCGAGCCCGACGGCCCGACCGGCGGCGCCGAAGGCTTCGCCCGACACCAATCCCAGAGCCCGCTCCCGCGCGATCGCGCCAGTCGCGGCGCCCGCCTCGTCCAGGGTTCGTCCGGTCAAGAGCAGCGAGATGATGTCGGCCTTGCTGGCAGCGGGCGACGCGCTCAATCCCGAACGGAGGTCCGTCGGAGTGCCGTTCAGGTTCAGCGTGATGTCGTAGTCGGACACTCGCGTCCGCGCCGTCACCGTCAGGATCGGCTCGACACGCACCGGGTTCGTGAAATCGATGGCGCCGCTCTCGATCTCGTAGGTGGTGCCGGCCAGGAAGATCTCACCGCCCTCGCGGATCTGCACCCGGCCGGTCAGCGCGGGCTGGCCGATAGTGCCGATGAGCGCAATGTCCGCGCCCAGCTCGAGGTCGGCATAGTTGTTCGTGACGACGATGTCCTCGGCCGTCGTGAGCCGGGCGTTCAGGGTCAGCTCGTCCAGGGCCGACGGTTCCTCGTCGATCAGCGCCGTCAGCCGTGGTGCGCTGAGCGCCGCGAGCAGACCCGAGGTCAGCGAGAGTGGCTGCCGGAATCCGCCGCGCAGCACGGTCACGACCCCGCCGAGGGCCGGGCGGTCGTCCGAGAGCTCGAGCGTCAAGTCCGCGTCGACTTCGCTCCGCAGGCCTTCGGGGATATTCATGGCCAGGCCGCGGCCGACGATCGACAGCGACCCGCCGGTCGGCCGCACGCCGGCGAGGGCGAGTTCGCCGTCGACTGCGAGTTCGCCCCCGTTGGCGAGGCCCGTGATCCCGTCGGTTCGGAGGCCGTCAGCGTCCAGGAGCAGGTGGCCGTTCAGCGAGGTGATTGTGAGTTGCGGGTCGGCGATCCGCAAGGAGACGTCGCTCAGCTGGACCGTTCCACGAACCTCTGGCGAGCTGGACGAACCGCTCAGCCGCATATCGAGGGAGGCTTCGCCACTGGCGGCGGCGCCGCGCAGCAGTGCGCTGACCATGCCGACGTCGACGCGTCCGGTCGCGGCGAGATCAAGCTCGAGTTCGTCGGCAATTCCGACGCCACCCGACAGCGACACGATGTTGTCCGCCGAGCCCCACTCCCACGTGTCCACCTCGATGCGGCCGTCGGCCAGGCGGAGCCGCGTCGGGACGCGCTGCGCGACCGGGACGTCGGCCGCGGCGAGTTCGGCCCGTTCGAGCGTCAACTCGCCGCGCGCGGACGGCCATGCCCACGCGTCGGCCTCGACGGCGAGCGAGGCGTCGACGCGGCCCGTGAGCCGTTCCACGATGCTCGGCTCGAGGAACGGCGCCAGCGCCGCCGGCGTGACCGCCTCGATCCGCAGATCGACCCGTGCCGGGGCGCGATCGGTCCGGCTCGAGGCGATCGCCTCGGGCAGGTAGTCCTGTAACAGCGTGACCGGCAGCGCCCCCGAGCCTGTCAGCCTCGCGCCCTGCCACTCGGCCGCCACGCCGTCCAGCGTGACCGTCCAGTCCCGATAGCTGACGCGTGCGTCCAGGCCTGTGACGGGCGGCAACTCCGCCGGCGCGTACGCGGCCCCGTCGAGTTCGAGATCGGCTTCGATCGATGGTGCGTCAAGCGGACCGGCGATCGTGGCGCGTGCCTGCAAGGGGCCCGTGAGCGCCGCCCCGGTCGCGGACACCCCGGTCGCCAGCGCCACCAGGCTGACCGCATCGCCGAGATCTCCTCGCAGGGTAGCGACGAGCCGGTCGGTCGGCGCAGCGGAGATCCGGCCCTCGATTTCCATCAGCGTGTTGCCGACGGCGACCTCGACGCCGTCGACCTCGACGCCGTCGGCGGAGTACCGCACCCTCGCCGGAGCTTCCAGACGGAAGGGCGCGCCGCGGAGCCTGGCGTCCAGCTCTCGAAGGTCGAGCGTGACGGCGGACGCGGTCGGATCGGACCAGACGCCGGCGACCTGCGCTGTGCCCGACAACGCCCCCGAGAGCGGGGATGCGCCGGCGGTTTCGGGGGCGGCCAGCAGCCGGCCCGGGTCGAGTCCGTCGATGTCAGCGGTCAGTTGGTACTCGCCGCTCGTCCGATCGACCGTCGCCTCGAGAATCAGACCGAGCTCTGGTGAGGTCGTTGCCACCGCGAGCGTGTCGCCGGCTAGGTCGAGATCGACGTCGGCCCGACCGACGGTTCGACCGAGCCACCGGAGATCGGCGAGCGACAGGCGACCCTGCGCGCGGGGGTCGGCGGTGGTCCCGGCGCCGTCGAGCGTCCAGCCGAGGGTCAGGTCGGGCCGCGTCGGTGAGCCGGCGGATCGGACACGCAGCGCCTCAGCGGAGCTGGTGAGAGTGTAGCCGCCCGTGGTGAAGTCGTACCGGCCGGTCAGAGCGAGCGTGCCGTCGGCCTGACGCGCCGCGAGCCGGTCGATCGTGAGGCCGCTGGGGTCGAGTCGAAGCTCGGCATCGAGCCGGTCGACCACCAATCCGCCGGCGCCGATGTCGGCGCCGCCGAGAGTCGCGTCGACTTCGGGCTCCGGCCACCGGCCGCCGAGCTGCCCGTCGAGGGTGGCGGCTCCCGTAACCCGCCAGTCTGCCGGAGTTGTGCCGGCGAGCGCGGCGAGGTCGCCGAGGTCCATCGCCAGGGTTCCGTCAATGGCAGACGTCTGAAGATCGAGCTGGCCGTCCAGCCGCAGCGTGTTGGCGCCGAGGGCGACCTCGAGCGAATCGAGCGCGAACCGGTCCGGGTCGCCCGCCAGCGTTCCGCGAAGCGTCGCAGGCCCGAACGCCTCGTACACGAGGCCGTGGCCTTCGATGTCGCCGGTCGCCCTGGGTGCGCCGAGCGTGCCACCCACGTCGAGTGCCGCGCGCAGTTCGCCGGCGAGTCGCGGCTCACCAGCCAGAAGCCCCAGGGCCGCGGCGCCGACGGCGTTCGCGTCGATCTGGATCCGGCCCGAGATCGTCGTGTCGGCCAGGGCATCAGGCGAGACCACGCCGCCCAGGTTCGCCTCGGTTCGCAGCGCGTCGCCCACCCGCTGCCTCAAGTCGGCGGACCAGCGGCTGTCGCCGAGTTCGACGCGCCAGTCGGCGCTGACCGCCTCGGGCGCCTGCGCGACCGCTGGCCGGATGTCGTTCTCGATCGTCCCCGTGACGGCCGCAGTCGACAGAGTCGGCCAGTCGAGGAGGGCGGCCCCCGTGGCGACTCCGTCCAGCGCGATCGGCGGCACCACGGCGAGGCCGTCCAGGATCGCCTCGAGGTCGAGGTCGGTCCAGGCCAGGGCCACGGTTCCGGAAGCGGACTCGTCCAGGCCGAGCCGACCGGTCCCTCGTATCCGGCCTCCCGCGACTTCCAGATCGAGCGACGACAGGGCCAGTTCGCCCCCTGACGCCGTAACCTCGGAGCGCGCAATCACGATGTCGTCGAGCCCGCCGGCGCGCAGCGGACCTCCCGAGATGACGAGTGACGCCTCGGGAGACTCGAGCGAGCCGTCCAGACGACCCTCGACGGCGACGGTGCCCGCGGCTTCGACCTCGACTCGCCAGAACGCCGCCAGTGCTTCGAGATCGACGCTGCCCCGATGGATCAGCACCATCTCCGGCGTGGCGAGCAGGGATCGAACCGCGCCCGAGAGTTCCACTCGGCCCCACGGTGTTTCAACGACGGCTGCCTCGATGCCGAGATCCTCGCCGTCGAACGCCAGCCGGGCATCGAGGTCGTCGATCAGGATCGTCCGGTCGCCGACTTCGATCGACGCGCTGCCGGCCATGCCGAGCGGGCCGGCGCTGGCGTTCCCGTCGCTCGGGTCGAGGCGCAGGCCGAGTCCGCTAGCTTCGATAGCGAAATCCTGGCTCGGGTCGGACCAGGCCAGGTCGACGTCTTCCAGGTCGAGGCGCACGATGCCCGGCCGCACCGGCCAGTTCAGCTGTACTTCTGCCGACTCGACGCTGATGATTGGCGGCGAGTTGGAGAAGCCGATCTGCAGATTCTCGGCCTCGAAGCTCTGGGTGAACAAGTTGTACTCGAACTGCGTGGCTTCGACGCTGAGGCCGTAGCGCTCTTCGAGCTGTTCCGCGACGCGGTCGAGGACGAGACCGCGGACGACCGGCAGATGGAGGCCCCCGACGAGGACGGCGGCGGCCACGCCGGCCCAGAAGAGGCGTCTAACGAATGATCGCCGGAGGAACTGACGCACGATTCACCCATTGTACCAAGCTGTTCTGCGCTCGAGCGTCTACGAACGCGGCTGGGAGAAGCCGAGCGGATGTCGATGCGGCGAGAAGGTGGCGGTGATCGAGTGGGAGGGATCGCGACCCGAGGGTCCTGCGGTGCCAGGCCGCGTTCAGGCCGGCACCGGCACCGGTCGCGAGAGTGCGCACGCGACCGAGCTCTGTCGGATCGCGCGTTCGAGCGTCGCCGTTCGCGCCGCGAGGCCACGCCGACGATCCGGCTTGACCAGCAGCCGCAAGGCGTAGGTGTCGGGGGCACCGGTCGCACGCTGAAACGGACCGACGCGATAGACGGCGGCGGGCACGCCGGTGCGTTGCAGCGCGCCTGGCAGTTGCGCCCGCTCACGCGCCGACCGGTCGATGTGAAACGTCACCAGCCGGTGGAGTGGGATCGGGTTGCCGCTCCGGCATTCCAGCAGCACGCCGGTGTCGCTCACGTTCCGGGTTCGCACGATGGCGAACCGGCTGGTGCCCTCGGCGTCCCGCCAGGTCAGACGTCCGGCGACCGAGATCGCTCGTCGCTCGGCGGCTCGTTCCTCGACCGGTTGCGCTTGGCTCTCACTTCGCTCCATCAGCATCAGGGCCTCCCTCGATACCCAGGAGGTAATACAAGGACCGAGCCAAGATCGCACGGGCCGTCGCGCCGGGCTCAGACACCCTCGCACGCCGACGGCAGCAGATGCGTTGCATCGGGCGAACCTGATAACGGCCGTCGACGCGCTGTCCACCCTGCTGGCGACAGGACCCGCCGACGTCGACAGGTCTGCTTTCTAGAAGATAGCAATCGGGTTGATCGGTGAGCCGGTGCCGCCGGGGACGGCGAGCGGTGCCGCCGTCAACATGAACTCCCACCGTCCACGCGCGCGCGCGGCGCGGCTGACCGCCTCGAGGTCGCAGTTGTCGAGCAGCGGCATCCCCATCGCGAAGATCAGGAGGTCGTGCAGCGGGAAGCCGGCGCCCTCGACTCCGGACGGTCTGACGTCAGTGCCGACATCCGTCCCGACGATGGCGACGTCGCGCGCCTTGAACCAGTGCGCCGTCGAGGCATGCGGCCCGGGGCCCTGCGCCCCGACGTTCCACGGGCCGAGCGCCGCCCTTCGGGCCCAGCGCCCGGTCCGGATGAAGACGGCGTCGCCCGGACGGATCGTGACGCCCGACCGCGACTCCCATTCGTCGAGCTCCTCCGGGTAGATCACGGCATCAGGTTCGAGGTACTCGACCCCGCGCAGCCACGCGATGTCAATCAGGATGCCCCGGGTGATGATGCCTTCCTTGAACCGGTCGACGCCCAGCGCGCTGCAGCCGTCCTCCCGGACGGTCGACTGCGGGATCCCGTTGTAGAGCTGGCCGTCGCGTCCGGCGTGACAGAGTGAATCGAGATGGGTGTGGATGAGGCCGTGGTAGTTGATCGTGTAAGTATCCATCGAGCCGCCGCCGCCGCCGACTCCGCGCATCTCCTGCCCCCACGGGCTCGGGTTGTCGACGGCCTCGATCTTCTCGGCGTCGCGCGCGAGCGACACCGACACACCATCCTGAACCAGGTCGATTGCCTCGCGCCGCTTTTCCGGCGTGACCAAATTGAGCGTGCCTCGCTGGTCGTCGGACCCCCAGCGGCCCCAGTTCGACAGCTCCTCGATCCACGCCTCGAGCGTCGCCGCGCTCACGGGCCGGGCCTGGGCTGCCACGCGCCCGCTCGACACGACCACGTGTAGGCACAGCACGACCGCGAAGGCGAGCCGCACTAGCTGATTCACACTCGGCGTCATCTCGTCCTCCAGTGTCTAAGGTGGTGCGTCGCTCGCGATCTCGGTCGGGCCGATCTTCACCCGCTCCGCCGTTCACCTCTTCGTCGTCGAATTACGTGCGGCGTCCGGGGTCGTGAATCTGCGAGCACGGGCTGGTCGTCAACCGGCCGACTCTACGCACGGATCCGTTGGATCCGCGAACAAGCGAATAAGCAAAGAGGGGATTCTATCCGGAGGCCTGCGGCCCTGCAAGCCTCGAAATGCGGGAAAACGGGCCGTTTGGACTGCCTGGCGCCTCGGATCTCAGCCGGTTTCCTCGCCCGTGGCCTGGCGGAGCGCCCGTGCGGCGGTGCGGGTGACGAGTGTCGTGACGGCGACGGTCGCCACGAGACCGACGACGAGGACCCCGTAGTAGCCGGGCTCTTTCGTGACCGGGGCGCCCCCGGCCAAGGTGGCGACGTCGCCCGCCAGCTTCCCGTAGTAGGTGTAGAGCAGCGATCCGGGCAGCATGCCGACCGACGCCAGGAGATAGTCGCGGAAGCCGACGCGCGTGAGCCCGAGGGCGTAGTTCAGCAGGTTGAACGGAAAGATCGGCGAAAGTCGCAGGAGGAGCACGATCTTGAAGCCCTCGGCACCGACCGCGCGGTCGATCGCCGCGAAGCGCGGGTGGCCCGAGACCCGCCCCTCGATGGCCGACCGCGCGAGGTACCGTGAGACCAGGAACGCGGCCGCCGCGCCTGTCGTCGCGCCCAGCAGTACGAGAGCCGTGCCCCTGGCCAGCCCGAAGACCGCGCCAGCCGCCAGGGTCAGCAGCGACCCCGGAACAAAGGCGACGGTCGCGGCGGCGTACCCCGCCACGAAGACGACCGGTCCCGAGACGCCGAGCCCGTCGACCCAGGCGACGAAATCGGGCAGGGAGCCGCCGAGCCGGCGGCCCGCGGCCACAAGGGCGACGAGCGCCACGGTGCCGGCCAGGAGCCGGAGCCACAGACGGCCCCCCGATCGGGCCGGTGTCGCAGCCACGGTGTCGCTCATCGTTCTAGAATAGCCTCATGACCTTCCCGCCGGATGGTTTCCCAGAGCCAGGCCCGTCGATGACTCCCACCTACGTGGCCGTGCTCGTTGTCGAGGCGGTCGTGCTGCTAGCCCTGTGGGGTTTCAGCCAGTATTTCGGAGCGTGATTCGGCTCATCGTCCGAACCGATGCATATCATCGACTGGCTGATCGTCGGGGCCTACCTCGTCTGGATCGTCTACGACGGGCTCAGGCGGACAACGGGCGCGTCGGCGGTCGAGGGCTATTTCCTGGCCAATCGGTCACTGCCGTGGTGGGCCGTCGGCCTGACGGTGATGGCGACCCAGATGAGCGCCATCACGCTGGTCGGCACGACCGGGCAAGGCTACGCCGACGGGATGCGCTTCGTGCAGTTCTACTTCGGCCTACCGCTGGCGATGATCATCCTGTCGCTCACGCTGGTGCCGTTCTTCTACCGCGCCAAGGTCTACACGGCCTACGAATACCTCGAACACCGGTTCGACGTGCGCACCCGGACGCTCGCCAGTTTGCTGTTCCTGCTGTCGCGTGGGCTGCAGGCCGGAGTCATCATCGCCGCGCCGGCCGTGATCCTGTCGATCGTGCTCGGGTTCGATCTGACCCTGACGATCGTGGGGATCGGCCTGCCGACGACGATCTACACGATGTTCGGTGGCGTGCAGGCCGTGACGTGGACCGACGTCAAGCAGATGGTCGTCATTGTCGTTGGCGTGAGCGCGGCCGTGGTCTCCCTCGTCCTCGGGTTGCCTGACGGCGTTGGTGTCGGCGATGCCCTCAGCGTGGCGGGCGCCGCAGGCCGGCTCGGCACGATCGACTTCCGGTTCGACCTGAACGAGACGTACACCTTCTGGTCGGGTCTGATCGGCGGGCTGTTTCTGATGCTCGGGTACTTCGGATGCGACCAGAGTCAGGTGCAGCGCTACCTCACCGCGAAGTCGGTCGACGCCGGACGCCACTCGCTGATGATGAGCGCGTTCGTCAAGATCCCCCTGCAGGCGCTCATTCTGCTCACCGGGGTCCTGGTGTTCGCGTTCTACCTCTTCCAGACACCGCCGATGCTGTTCAACCCGGTTCACGAATCCGAGGTGCGTGCGAGTGCCCGCGCGGCGGAGTACACCGCGCTCGACGCCGAGTTTCAGGCCGCGCTGGAGGCCCGAGAGGTTGCGGCCCGTGACGCGGTGGCGGCCAGAAGCATCGGCGACGCGACGGCCGTCGCCTCGGCCCGCGCCGCGTTCGTCGAACGCCAGCAAGGCGTGACGGCGATCCGCGAGCAGGCGACCTCGCTGGTGCGCGAGGTGACCGGTGACACATTGTACACGGACGTCAACTATGTCTTTCCGACGTTCGTGACCACCCAACTGCCGGTGGGGCTGGTCGGGCTGATCATCGCCGCGATCTTCGCGGCGGCGATGTCGAGCATCGCGGCCGAGCTGAACTCCCTCTCGACGGCGACCGTCATCGACGTGTACCGGCGTCACCTCCGCACCGATGCCACCGATCGCCACTACCTGCGAGTGTCCAAGATGGTCACCGGGTTTTGGGGGGTGTTCACCTCCATCGTGGCGGTCTACGCGGCGAATCTCGGGTCGCTCATCGAGGTGGTGAACCGCTTCGGCTCCTTCTTCTACGGCTCGCTGCTCGGCGTCTTCATTCTGGCTGTGGGCACGCGCCGCGCGACGGCCCCGGGGGCCCTCTGGGGTCTGGTCGGCGGGATGGCCGCCGTCATCTACGTCGCGGCGACGAGCAGCATCTCGTACCTCTGGCTGAACGTCGTCGGCGCATTGGCCGTCTTCGTCGTCGGTATGGTGGTGAGCTTCATCTGGCCATCCACGACGGCTGATCTCTAAGATCTGGCCTCGGGCTTGGCTTCCGCGCCCCCGGGGGCCCCCTAGCCGGCGCCACCCGCGAGCGACACCTGAGCCCCAGCCCAAGGACGGCGCTTGGCTTGGCAGGGCTTCCATTCCCATGGTATAAACTGATATCCGACCGAATCGGTCGGTGTTGTCTAACAGTGATTTTAGGCGCGTTTGCCCCGTTTCCGGCCGAGCGCGCCTCCCTCTTTCGGCCGGCGGACCCAGATGAGTACTGCGATCGACAGGATCGAACAGCTCGCCAATCAGGACTACAAGTACGGCTTCGTCACCGACGTCGAGGCCGACACGATCCCGAAGGGCCTGAGCGAGGACGTCGTCCGGCTGATCTCGGCCAAGAAGGAGGAGCCTGAGTGGCTCCTCGACTGGCGCCTCACGGCCTACCGGCTCTGGACCTCGATGACCGAGCCGACCTGGCCGAACGTCGAATACGACCCGATCGACTACCAGGCCATCAGCTATTACTCGGCGCCGAAGCAGAAGCCGACGCTCGAGAGCATGGACGAGGTCGATCCGGAGATCCGGGCGACGTTCGAGAAGCTCGGGATTCCGCTCGAGGAGCAGAAGATGCTGGCGGGTGTCGCCGTGGACGCCGTCTTCGACAGCGTGTCGGTGGCCACGACGTTTCGCGACAAGCTCGCCGACCTGGGCATCATATTTTGCTCGTTCTCCGAGGCGGTCCGCGAGCACCCCGAACTCGTCCGCAAGTACGTCGGCACCGTCGTGCCGTACTCGGACAACTTCTTTGCGGCCCTCAACTCGGCGGTCTTCAGCGACGGCTCGTTCGCCTACATTCCCAAGGGCGTCAAGTGCCCGATGGAGCTGTCGACCTATTTCCGGATCAACGCGGCCTCGACTGGGCAGTTCGAACGCACGCTGATCGTGGCTGACGAGGGCGCCTCGGTGAGCTACCTCGAGGGCTGCACCGCGCCGATGCGCGACGAGAACCAGTTGCACGCAGCGGTCGTCGAGCTAGTAGCGCTCGACGACGCGACGATCAAGTACTCGACCGTGCAGAACTGGTACCCAGGAGACAAGGACGGCAAGGGCGGTATCTACAACTTCGTGACGAAGCGCGGCACCGCGGCCGGCCGAAACTCGAAGATCACCTGGACGCAGGTCGAGACCGGATCGGCGATCACCTGGAAGTACCCGGGCTGCATTCTCCAGGGCGACAATTCGGTCGGCGAATTCTACTCGGTTGCCGTCACGAACAATCGGCAGCAGGCCGACACCGGCACGAAGATGGTGCACATCGGGCGAAACACCCGCAGCACGATCATCTCGAAGGGCATTTCGGCGGGCCACGGCCAGAACACCTATCGCGGTCTGGTGCGGATCGGCAAGGGTGCCACTGACGCGCGGAACTACTCGCAGTGTGATTCGCTCCTGATCGGCGACCGGTGCGGCGCGCACACGTTCCCGTACCTGGAGGTGCGCAACACCTCGTCACAGGTCGAACACGAGGCGTCAACGTCGAAGATCGGCGAGGACCAGATCTTCTACTGCCGGCAGCGGGGCCTGTCGACCGAGGATGCCGTGAACATGATCGTCAGCGGGTTCTGCAAGGAGGTCTTCCGTGAACTGCCGATGGAGTTCGCGGTCGAGGCCCAGAAGTTGCTCGGGGTCAGCCTGGAGGGCAGCGTCGGCTAGCCGCTGACCGCCTCGCCCGCGGCCGCCACCGTCTGCCATCTGGACGCGGTCGTTCCAGGAACGCCAGTCCTGAGCGCAGTCGAAGGGTCATTTCTTGGGGAGCTAGAGCGCGATGTTGGAGATTACCGGACTCTGCGCCGGCGTGGACGGCAAGGAGATTCTGCGTGGAATCGATCTGTCGGTCGGCCCCGGCGAAGTGCACGCGATCATGGGGCCCAATGGCTCGGGCAAGAGCACGCTCGCGGGCGTCCTCGCCGGGCGACCCGAGTTCGACGTGACGAGCGGCGCCATCCAGTATCAGGGCCAGGACCTGCTCGAGATGGAACCGGAGGACCGGGCGCGTGAGGGGGTCTTCCTCGCCTTTCAGTACCCGGTCGAGATCCCCGGCGTGAACAACGCCTATCTGCTCAAGGCCGCGCTGAATGAGGTGCGGAAGCACCGCGGTGAGCAAGAACTCGACGCCATGGACTTCATGACCTTGGTGAAGAAGCAGCTCGGAGTCCTCCAGATGAACGCCGATCTGCTGAATCGGCCGGTCAACGACGGGTTTTCCGGCGGCGAGAAGAAGCGCAACGAGATCTTACAGATGGCGGTGCTCGAGCCGAAGCTGGCGATCTTGGACGAGACCGACTCCGGGCTCGACATCGACGCACTGAAGATCGTGTCGAACGGCGTGAATACACTCCGGAGCCCGGAGCGATCGACGATCATCGTGACGCACTATCAGCGGCTGCTCAACTACATCGTGCCCGATGTCGTGCACGTCCTGTTGGGCGGCCGAATCGTCAAGTCCGGTGGGAAGGACCTCGCGCTCGAGCTCGAAGCCAAGGGCTACAGCTGGATCAGCGGCGCGGCCGCCGAGGTGCGCGTGTGAGCGGCGCGACGATGACCGAGGCGTCGGCGGCCTACGACGGCTACCAGGCTGACTTCGAGCGCCTCCAAGGCGGTGCAGATGCGGCGGGGGTTCCCGCGGCGGTGATCTCGCTCCGCCAGGACGCGATGGCGCACTTCAGCCGCCTCGGGTTTCCGACGACGCGACTCGAAGACTGGCGGTTCACCAACGTCGCGCCGATTGCCAGCCGTGCCTACGCGCTGGGGAATCCGGCCGAGATCGACGGCGCCCAAGCGGGGCGCCTTCTCGTTCCCGACCTGCCGGGGCCGCGGCTCGTGTTCGTGAACGGGCGATTCGCACCGTCGCTCTCGTCGGTCGGCGCGGTGCCGGCCGGCGTGGAGGTCCGCAGCCTCGGCGACACGCTGGCGGCCGGCCTGGAGGGTGTGGCGCCGCACCTGGTCAGCCTGGCGGGCGTGCCCGAGCAGCCGTTCTCGGCGCTCAACACCGCGTTCCTGCAGGACGGCGCCCTGATCAAGGTGGCGGAGGGCGTGGTCCTCGACGCTCCAGTACAGGTCCTGTTCGTGTCGACCGCGCAAGGCGAGGCCGTTGTCACCCATCCGCGCGTCCTCGTGATCGCCGAGGCCAACAGCCAGTTCGGCGTCATCGAGAGCTACGCCGGATTGCGAGACGCGGAGTACTTCACGAACGCGGTCACCGAGATTGACGCCGGCGCGGGTAGCGTCGTGACCCACGCGAAGGTGCTGCGCGAGAGTCTCCAGGCGTATCACGTGGCCAGCCTCCAGGCTCGCCTCGATCGAAGTGCGGTCGTCACGTCGACGTCCGTCACGTTGGGCGGCGCGTTGGTGCGCAACGATGTCGGTGCAGTGCTGAACGGTGAGGGTGCGGAGTGCACGCTGAACGGCCTCTACGTGGCGGGGCGGAACCAGCTGATCGACAACCACACGACGATCGACCACGCGTCGCCGCACTGCGACAGTCACGAGCTCTACAAGGGGATCCTCGATGGCGACGGCCGGGCCGTGTTCAACGGCAAGATCATCGTGCGCCTGGACGCGCAGAAGACTGACGCGAAGCAGTCGAACAAGGCGTTGCTCCTGTCGGAACGGGCGCAGGTGAACACGAAACCGCAGTTGGAGATTCTCGCCGACGATGTGAAGTGCACGCATGGCGCCACGGTCGGGCAGCTCGATAACGACGCGCTGTTCTACCTGCGGGCGCGTGGCCTCGGCCTGGAGCACGCGCGGCGGATGCTGATTGACGCATTTGCCACCGACGTGCTCGACCGGCTCGGGTACGCGCCACTCAGGACCCAGCTCGACCGCGCCCTGCTGGAGCGGCTGCCGGCTGCGGCGGATGAGGTGCCGGCATGAGCCAGGCAGCCACTCCGACTGCGGCGCCGCCGCGGTTCGACGTCACCCGGGTCCGCAAGGAGTTCCCGATTCTCGGGCGCAAGGTGCACGGCCAGCCGCTGGTCTATCTCGACAATGCGGCGACGACCCAGAAGCCACGCGTGGTCCTCGATGCGCTGGTCCGGTACTACACGGAACACAACGCGAACATCCATCGTGGTGTGCACTACCTGAGCGAGACGGCCACCCAGGCACACGAGGCCGCCCGTCGCACGGTCCAGCGGTTCGTGAACGCGCGCGACGCGCGGGAGATCGTCTTCACGCGCAACGCCACCGAAGGGATCAATCTGGTGGCCCACAGCTTCGGGCAGGCCCATGTCCGTGAGGGCGACGAGATCGTCATCACGGGAATGGAGCATCACTCGAACATCGTGCCGTGGCAACTGCTGTGCGAACGGACCGGCGCGCGCCTGCGCGTGGCGCCGATCACCGACGAGGGCGAGCTGGTTTGGGAGGAGGTCGAGCGTCTGATCGGCCCCCGCACCAAGATAGTTGCGGTCGTGCACCTGTCGAATTCGCTCGGGACGGTGAACCCCGTCGAGCGGATCGTCGAGTTGGCCCATCAGCACGACGCAGCGGTGCTGGTCGACGGCGCGCAGTCGGCCTATCACCTGCCGGTCGACGTCCAGGCGATGGATTGCGACTTCTACGTCGCCACCGGGCACAAACTCTACGGGCCGACCGGTATCGGCCTGCTATACGGCAAGGCCGAGCGTCTCGAGCAGATGCCACCCTACCAGGGCGGGGGCGACATGATCAGCTCGGTGACGTTCGAGAAGACGACCTACAACGAATTGCCGTACAAGTTCGAGGCCGGCACGCCGCACATCGCCGGGGCCATCGGGCTGGCCGCCGCCATCGACTACCTGACCGGCGTGGGGCTCGACCAGGTGGCGGCCCACGAGCGGGACCTGCTGGCCTACGGCACGTCGGCCCTACGGCAGATCCCCGGACTGCGGTTGGTCGGCACCGCCACGAACAAGGCGAGCATTCTGTCGTTTGTGATGGACGGCGTGCACCCGCACGATGTCGGGACGATCGTCGACCGGATGGGCGTGGCCATTCGCACCGGACACCATTGCACTCAGCCGGTCATGGACCGGATGGGCATTTCAGCGACGGCGCGTGCGTCGCTCGCGATGTACAGCACCCGCGACGACATCGACACCTTGGTGGCGGCGGTCGGGCGGGCGCGTGAGGTGTTCGCGTGATGTTCGACCTGCGCGACCTCTATCAAGAGGTTATTCTCGATCACAACAAGCGCCCGCGGAACTTCGGTCAGCTGGCGCGACCCGACCGGCGCGCGGAGGGCTACAATCCGCTGTGCGGCGACCAGCTCACGCTTCAGATCGAGCTCGACGGCGAGGTGATTCGCGATGTGGCGTTCGATGGAAGCGGCTGCGCGATCTCCAAGGCTTCGGCGTCGCTCATGACCGAAAGTGTCAAGGGCAAGACGCTCGACGAGGTTCGCACCCTGTTCGAGAAGTTTCAGGAGATGGTCACGGCGGACGCTGAGGTCGAGCCCGACACTGACGCGTTGGGCAAGCTGTCGGTCTTTGCCGGGGTCCGGGCCTACCCGGCCCGGGTCAAGTGCGCTGTCCTGGCCTGGCACACGCTGCGCTCGGCCGTCGAGGGTGCCGACGATGTCGCAACGACGGAGTAATGATGGGCATTCTCAACCTGAACCCTGACCCGCCGCCACCGAAGGCGCGCACTCCCGCTGCCGGTGGGAACCCATCTCCGCAGACTGCAGGCGTCGGCGACGGACCGGGCGACGCGGCTTCTCCGGTCCCTGGCCAGCCGACCAAGCCGCTCGTGAGCGACCCGGTGGCGACACTCAAGTTCAAGCCCCGGGTCCTCGAGGTGCTCGCGACCGTGTTCGATCCGGAGATCCCGGTCAATATCTACGAGCTCGGATTGATCTACGACGTCGTGGTCGATGCCGACCATGCCGTGCGCGTCATGATGACGCTGACCGCGCCGAACTGCCCGGCCGCGCAGATTCTTCCCGGTGAAGTCAAGACGAAGGTTGCGGCGGTCGAAGGCGTGACCGACGCGAGCGTCGAGGTCGTGTGGGAGCCGGCCTGGACGCCAGAGCGGATGTCGGACGCCGCGAAGCTCCAGCTCGGAATGCTCTGACGTCGCGCGGGGCCTCCAAGCGGAGCGAGTGAGCCGTCCCGCGATGGGGCGGACCGCAGGATCGCCTTCCCTATCCCTACGCAACCACGCAGTTTCGGCCGCGCGTCTTGGCCTCGCCGACCGCGCGGTTCGCGGCGGCCACCAGTTCCAACTCTTCCCAGCTCGAATCGAGCGCCGGCGTCGTGCTGGCGACCGCCACGCTGACCGTCACATTCTTGTGGGCGAGCGACCGCGGGTGCGGCAGTTCGAGTTCCTCGATCGCCGAGCGCAGCTTGTAGGCCACTCGGAACGCGCCTTGCTGATCCGTGCGCGCCAGGAGCACCGCGAATTCCTCGCCCCCGTAGCGCGCGACCAGGTCTCCGGGGCGGCCGATCAAGTCGGCCAGCTTGGCGCCGACGGTCGACAGGCACTCGTCGCCCTTCTGGTGACCGAACTCCTCGTTGTACTCGGTGAAATGGTCGATATCGAGGATGACGACCGAGATCGGCGAGGCTTCGCGGAGCGCGCGCCGCCATTCACCGCGCAGCGAGTCCTGAAAATTCCCGTGGTTGGGCAGGCCGGTCACCGAGTCGCGCACGGCCAACTGCTTCAGCGACGTCTCGGCATCGGCGAGCGCGGCCTCCTCGCCTTCCAGCCGTTCCGTCAGCTCGCGGACGCGGGCGCTCAGGTCGACGACGAGGTCGCGTTGCCGCTGGACGGCCACCCACACGGCGAAGATCCCGCCGAGCGCCACGATCAGCGTCACGGCCGGCCGGTCGTACCAGGCGCGCGCCGGGCCGTCCCCATCGGTACCGTCGGTCGGCTGGAGGGCTGCGCTCGCCCGGCCGACGTACCCGAGCACCAACAGACCGGCCATCAGGGCCGTCCCGAGAGCGACTCGCCATCGCCGGGTTTCCAGCCTTCGCATCGCCGCCTATTCTCACATACACGCCGGTGGAGACCAACGCCCCGTCCGATCCGCGTGCCGTCCGGGCCGACCACCGACGGGTGATACCCTCACGGAGACACGACTCCAGCGGATGCCCGCCCGACGCAGCCAGCCGACTCCGCCCGACGCCCCGCCCGCCCCGCCGCGCGCCGTGGGCCTTGGCGCCGTGCTGGTCCTGGCGGTGGGGCTGCTGTTCGGCCAGACCCTGAGCTACGAATTTGTCCGGTCGGACGACGTAGACCTCGTCGCCGGAAACCTGCCGTTTCTGTCCGAACTCTCCAATGCGCCGCGGGTCTTCACGCGCAGTTACTTCGAGATCGAGGGTGAGCTGAGCAGCCTCGAGACCTACTACCGCCCACTGGTGGTGCTCTCGCTGATGCTCGACGCACAGGTCGGCGGCGGGGAGCCTGCCGTCTATCACCTGACCAATGTGGTGCTCCACGCGATCGTCGTCGTGCTGCTGTTCGGGTTCATGATGCGCCTCGGCGCGGGGCGCTGGGCGGCGTTCGTGGCGGCGCTGCTCTTCGCCGTGCATCCGCTGAACACCTCGACGGTCGCCTGGATCGCCGGGCGCAACGACTCGCTGCTGGCGGTGTTCGCCCTGGTGTCGCTGATCGGACTCGACGTCACGGTGCGAAGCCGATCGTCGTCGTGGGGGCCAGGACTTCACGTTGCGGCGTTCGTGCTGGCCCTGTTCACGAAGGAGACCGCGGTCGTGCTCCTGCCGGCCTACGCGATCCTCGTCTGGCTCTGGTACGAGCGGCCGACGATCTACCGAGAAGTCCGCTGGTTGCCCTGGAGCTACGCGGCTGCGGTCGTCGCGTGGGGGACGGTCCGTCAGCTGGCGCTGGCGGGCGGCGAAAGTGGCGCGACGGCGATCGCGACGGCAGTGGGCAACCTGCCCCAACTGCTCGCGTACGTG
The DNA here is from genome assembly GCA_002328835.1 of Acidobacteria bacterium UBA2161. Classification (GTDB taxonomy): domain Bacteria; phylum Acidobacteriota; class Vicinamibacteria; order Vicinamibacterales; family UBA823; genus UBA2161. Next base: position 125,741 of record DCWN01000044.1, read on the forward strand.
GGGAAGGTGGTCTTCCCGATCGATCTGCATGTGATGCCGTCGGTGGATGCGCGCGCGCTCGGCCTCGGCGTGCTCGGGCTGGGTGCCCTGGCCGCGACGTTCCGGCGGCTGCCGTGGCGCCGTTCGGCCGCCGTCCTGGCCTGGTTCATCCTCTTCCTGCTGCCGCCGCTGGTCGTGCCCGACCTGCCGGCGTACGAGCATCGCGTCTACGTGCCGCTGCTGGGTCTCGCGCTCGGACTGTCGCAGCTGCCGGGGCTCGCCGGACGGCCGGGGTACTGGGCCTGGCCGCGGCTGGTCTGCTCGGCGCTGGTCGTGGTCTTCGCGATGCTCACCCTGGGGCAGCTACCGGTCTTCCGCGATCCGCTCACATTCTGGGCGCGCGCCACGCGCGGCAGCAGCTACGCGCCGATCGCGCACGTCAACGTGGGGCGGATTCTCGAGGAACTGGGCGAGCCGGGCCGAGCGGCGGCGGAGTATCGCGCGGCCCTCGCGATCGATCCATTGACGCCCAAGGCGAACAACAACCTTGGCGTGACGCTGATGGCGCAAGGGCGCGATGCAACGGCGCGGCGGCACTTCGAGCGCGAACTCGAGGTGAATCCAACGAATGCCGAGGCGCACTTCAACATCGGGCTGTTCGAAAAGATCTCGGGCCGGCCGGCCGACGGCGTACGGCACTGGGAGACAGCCCTTTCCCACAACCCCTTCTTCATTCCGGCCTACGAGGAGTTGGTGGAGTACTACCGGGGCATCGGAGACGACGCGAACGCGGATGCCTATCAGACGCGCCTGGAGGCGCGGCTCGACCCGAACTGATCGCCGATCAGCTCTCGGCTTCCACCGGGTTCTCGAGCCGTCCGATCTTCTCGATCTCCACCACCACCCGCTCCCCTGCTTGAAGGAACCGCGTCGGCCGGCGCATGAAGCCGACGCCATGTGGCGTGCCGGTCAAGATGACCGTTCCGGGCGCCAGGGTCGTCCCCTCGCTGACGAAGCTCACCAGGCTCGGGACGTCGAAGATCATGTCGTCGGTGTTCCAGTCTTGGAGTATCTCGTCGTCGATGATCGTGCGAAGAGTGAGCGCGTTCGGATTGGGAATGTCGTCCTTCGTGACGATGGCCGGCCCGAGTGGGCAGAAGGTATCGAAGCTCTTGCCCCGGCACCACTGCGTGCCGCCTCGACGGATCTGCCAGCGGCGGCCCGAAACGTCGTTCGCGCAGGTGTAGCCCAGGACGTGCTCGAGCGCCCGGTCGCGCGGGACGTTCTTGGCTGTGCGGCCGATGACGACCGTCAACTCGGCCTCGTAGTCGACTTCAATCGGCTCCGCCCGGGGCAGGACGATCGGAGCGTTCGGGTGCTGGAGCGAACCCGATGCTTTGAGGAAGACCACGGGGAACTCGGGGGTCTCGGCCTTTACCTCCTGGGCGTGGCGCCGGTAGTTCAGGCCGATGGCGAATATCGCCGGTGGGTGGCAGGGTGCCAGCAGCCTGGCGATCGTCTCGGTCTGGTCGGTCACCGTGCCGCCGTCGAACGGTGATCGGTCGAACAGGCGCGCCGTCGTCTCGTCGACCTGCGCCCCGAACTGTTCACGGCCTGCCCGATCGACGAACCGGACGATCCGCACGATGACCTCCTTCGTCCGGCGGCGAACCGGCCGCCGGCGCGCCGGTTGTACCACTGTGTTGGTGATAGGCGCAATGCGACCGACGTACAAGAAGAAAGGGGGCGGCCCGTGGGCCGCCCCCTGGTGTGTGTCGTTCGTTCGTGCGGACTAGTAGGTCAGCCGGAAGCTGATCTGCCAGATGCGCATGAAGCCGACCTGCTGCGTGATGCGGCCGTAGGTTCCGCTGTTGAACGAGTTCGAGCTCAGGCCCCCGAACTTCGGCGTGTTCGTCATGTTCAGGATTTCGAACCGCACCTGAGCCACGGCGCCACCACCAACTTCGGTGTCCTTCGCGATGACCATGTCGATGTTCTTCCGGAACTGATAGCGGGCGTCGGTGTTCGTCCGGCCCGCGTTTCCGTACGTGCCCTCGCCGGCATCGGCGAACGCATTCGAGTCGAACCAGCGCGCGCTGGTCTGACCGGCCGACGCCACGCGATCGAGGTCACTCCCCGACGTGCCCGGGTCCCCGATGAGGTTCGACCGCTGCCGACCACCCAGGAGTCCGAGGTTGTTGTCGGACAGGCCGCCACTGGCCACCGTGTTGAGCGGCGCGCCACTGACGAACTCGACGACGGCCGAGGCCGTCCAGCCACCGAGGATGGCGCTCTTGAGCGTCCCCTCCTCCGCCGGGCCCGGGATCCTGACGATCGGCGCCAGGATGATCCGGTGCGGGGAGTCGAAGATGCTCGTCGTGTACTCGCCATCCTCCATGTCGTAGGCGTTCTGCGGCGTCGCCGTCCGGCTGGCGAAGCCACTG
>DCWN01000041.1:0-460 GCA_002328835.1 Acidobacteria bacterium UBA2161
TCGAACAGCGTGGCCTGGATGTTCACGAAGCGTGGATGCATCGTCGTGGTCAAGGCCGCGGTCGAGGAGGAGGCGCTGATGAGCGCCGCGATCGACGCGGGTGCCGACGATCTCGGTGACGACGGAAGCCACTGGGAGGTCGTAAGCTCACCCGACGCGTTCAACGCCGTGCTCGAGGCGGTCAAGGGTCTGGGTGTCGAGCCGATCTCGGCCGAAGTCGCGATGCTGCCGCAGAACTACGTGAAGCTCGAAGGCAAGGTCGCGCAGCAGATGCTCAGGCTGATGGATGCGCTCGAGGACAACGACGACGTCAGGAACGTCTGGTCGAACTTCAACATCGAGGAAAAGGAGATCGAGGCCTCGCTCGCGTGAGGATCTTCGGGATCGATCCCGGCTCCGAGAGAACCGGGTACGGCTGCATCGAGCAGGCCGGCAGCCGACACCGGCTCGTGATCTGCGT
>DCWN01000041.1:798-29330 GCA_002328835.1 Acidobacteria bacterium UBA2161
CCCCGCCCCGCGCATCCTTTCCCGAGAAGCTTCGGGTCATTCACGGTGACCTGACGTCACTCCTGGCTGAGTGCCGGCCCGAGTGCGTGGCGGTGGAGAGCGTGTTCCACGCACGCAACGTCCGCAGCGCCCTGAAGCTCGGCCACGCGCGCGGCGTCGCGATGCTGGCGGCGACCCAGGCCGGCCTGTCGGTCGTCGAGTACGCGCCGACCGAGGTCAAGCGCGCCGTCGTCGGGTACGGCCGGGCCGAGAAGCAGCAGGTGCAGCAGATGATCAAGCTGCTGCTCGGGCTGGACGACGTGCCGACGCCGCACGATGCGGCCGACGCGCTGGCGGTGGCGTTGTGCCATGCGCACAACCAACTGCCGGCCGGCGCCGGTGACGCGAAGGCAGAGGCCGGATCGCCTCCGCCCCGCAGCTGGCGGCAGATCAAGCCGGAGTCGCTGCACCCGCGGAGGCCGTCGTGATTGCCGCCCTGGCGGGACGCCTGACGGAGAAGGCGCCCAGCCGCGTCGTCGTCGACGTCCAGGGTGTCGGGTACGAGGTGCACGTGCCGCTGTCGACGTTCTACGAACTTGGCGATCCCGGCACCGACGTGGCGCTGCGGATTCACACGCACGTCCGCGAGGATGCGCTGGCGTTGTTCGGCTTCGCGTCGGCGATCGAGCTGCAGTTGTTCGAGCATCTGATCAGCGTGAGCGGCATCGGGCCGCGTCTGGCGCTGACCGCACTGTCGGGAATCGAACCGCCTGAGCTCGTCCGGGCGGTGCGTCAGGCGGACGTGGCCCGACTCACCGGGATCCCGGGCGTTGGGAAGAAGACCGCCGAGCGGATGGTCGTCGAGTTGAAGGATCGGCTGCCGGCCGCCGAGGGCGCGGACGACTCGTCCGAGTCCACCGAGGTCGTCGAGTCGGAGAATCTGCGCGGCGACGTGCTCTCGGCGCTCCTGAACCTGGGATATCATCGGCCGCTCGCCGAGAGTGCCATCGACGCGGCGCTGCGGGCGTCGGACGACCGTGGCTTCGAGCGAGTGCTGCGCCAGGCGCTGCGCGAGCTGGCCCGCTGACCGTCGGGCCGAACATCGCATCATGACCGATCCGAGAATCTTGAGCTCGGTGCGGGCTGACGACGACGCCCAGTACGAGGCGGGGCTCCGGCCCAAGACGCTCGACGATTACATCGGTCAGGATCGGTTGCGCGAGAACCTGCAGGTGTCGATCGAGGCGGCGCGCAATCGCGAAGAGGCCGTCGACCACGTGCTGCTCTACGGTCCGCCGGGCCTCGGCAAGACGACGTTGGCCTATGTGATCGGCAACGAACTGGGCGTGTCGGTCCGCGCGACGGCCGGCCCGGTGCTCGAAAAGCCGGGTGACCTCGCGGCGATTCTCACGAACCTGCAGCCGCGCGAGGTGCTGTTCATCGACGAGATCCACCGGATGAGTCCGGTCATCGAGGAGATTCTCTATCCCGCGATGGAGGACTACGAACTGGACATCGTCATCGGCCAGGGGCCGGGGGCACGGTCGGTCAAGGTGCCGGTGCAGAAGTTCACGCTGATCGGCGCCACCACGCGCGCCGGCCTGCTGACCTCACCGCTCAGAGCCCGTTTCGGGATCGTCCATCGCCTCGACTTCTACAACGAGACCGACCTGCTCGAAATTGTTCGCCGGTCCGCGAAGATCTTGAACGTGCCGATGCACGCCGCGGCAGCCGAGGAGATCGCAAAGCGGTCGCGTGGCACGCCCCGTGTCGCCAACCGATTGTTGCGACGGGTGCGCGACTACGCCGAGGTCAGAGCCGATGGGACGATTTCGAAGCCCGTTGCGAAGGACGCGCTGGAGCTGCTTGAGGTCGACGAGCATGGGTTCGATGAGGCCGATCGCCGGCTCCTGCGCGCGGTCATCGAGAAGTTCGGCGGCGGGCCCGTGGGACTGAACAGTCTCTCTGCCGCCATCGCCGAGGAGAAGGACGCCATCGAGGACATCTACGAGCCCTTCCTGATTCAGATAGGCTTCCTGGATCGGACGCCCCGCGGGCGAGTGGCGACGGCACGCGCCTACGACTACTTCGGGCTGGAGACGCCAGGGAAGGATTCGAAGCTGTGGTAGCGGACGAGGAGACGACGCGGGGCGGCGGACGACGCTTCGCACGGCCGGTGAAGGTCGCGGCGCTGGCGACCCACGTGCCGCCGCGCGTGATGACCAACGCGGACCTCGAGAAGCTGGTGGACACGACCGACGAGTGGATCCGCCAGCGCACCGGCATCGTCGAGCGCCACGTCGTCGACCCGGGCGTCGGCACGTCGGACCTCATCGTGCCGGCGGCCAAGGAAGCGATCGCCCGGGCGGGACTCACCCCGGACGACATCGGCGTGATCGTCGTTGGCACGACGACGCCGGATACGGTGTTCCCGAGCACGGCCTGCCTCGTGCAGCACAAGATCGGGGCTTCGAAAGCCTGGGGCTTCGACCTGGGCGCGGCATGTTCGGGGTTCACCTACGCGCTGACGACGGCGACCGAGTTGGTGGCGACCGGTGCCCACGGGCACGCCCTGGCCGTCGGCGCCGACGTGATGTCGAGCATTCTCGACTACCAGGACCGGACCACCTGCGTGCTGTTCGGCGACGGCGCTGGCGCCGTGGTGGTGTCGGCTGCCGCCGACGGTGAGCCGGCCATCATCGACTACTGCCATGAGGTCGATGGGAGTGGCGGCCCGGCCCTCCGCTTGCCGGCGGGTGGGTCGCTGCGACCGGCGTCTCACGAGACGGTCGATCAGCGGATGCACTACGTCCATCAGGACGGCCAGGCCGTGTTCAAGTTCGCCGTGCGGAAGACCGAGGAGATCTGCCGTCGGATGCTGGCACGGAACGCAATCGAGGCAGACCAGCTGGATCTCTTCGTGAGCCACCAGGCGAACAAGCGAATCATCATGTCGGCCGCCGAGCGCATCGGCCTGGACCCGGCCAAGGTTGTGATCAACATCGAACGCTACGGAAACACGACCGGCGCGACGATTCCGCTCGCGCTCGGCGATGCGCTGGCCGACGGCCGGCTGAAGCAGGGCGACCTCGTCTTACTGGCGTCGGTCGGCGCCGGCTTCACGGTCGGGTCCATTCTCTTGCGCTGGGCGTTCTGACCCGACCGGGAGCTCCCTGCGGCATGGACGTCGCCGACTTCGACTTCGTTCTGCCTCCAGAGCAGATTGCGCAGCGGCCGAGGACCACGCGGACCGAGGCGCGCTTGCTCGTGCTGGATCGCACCGGCGGCGTGAGAGCGCATACGACGGTGGCGGCGCTGCCCGAGTGGTTGGAGCGGGGGGATCTGCTCGTCGTCAACGACACCCGGGTGTTTCCGGCGCGCCTGCTCGGTCGGCGGGTCCCGAGCGGCGGTGCCGTCGAGTGTCTCTTGCTCGAGCGTCTGGAAGGCGAGCGCTGGGACGCGCTGGTTCACCCGGGGCAGAAGCTGCGTGTCGGCGAGCGAGTCCGGTTCGAGGCCGACGGCCGGGCGATCGACGGGGAGATTCTCGAACGCCGGCACTTCGGCCGGCGTACGGTCCACCTGAGCTGCGAAGACTCCGAAGACGGCGGCGATCTCGATGCGGCCATCGATGCCATCGGCCATGTGCCGCTTCCGCCCTACATCCGCCGCCCGGATGCCGACGACGACCGTGAGCGATACCAGACGGTCTACGCCCGCGCGCGAGGCTCGGTCGCCGCGCCGACCGCCGGGCTCCATCTGACCGAGCCGCTGCTTGGAGCGATGGCCGCGAAGGGCGTCGGCCGTGTGGACGTGACGCTGCACGTCGGGTACGGTACGTTCAAGCCGGTGCGCGGCGAGCGCGTGGAGGAGCATGCGGTCGATCCGGAGCGCTACGCGATCTTGGCCGGGGCCGCGGCGGCCCTCAACGCCGCCCGCAACACCGGACGGCGGGTCGTGGCGGTCGGCACGACGACGACCCGAGCGCTCGAGAGCGCCGGGCGGCAGGGCGCTGTCGCGGCGGGAGAGTCAGTGAGCGATCTGTTTATCCGGCCCGGACACCGATTCGCCGTCGTGGGCGGACTGCTCACGAATTTTCATCTGCCCCGGTCCTCGCTGCTCATGTTGGTCTGCGCCTTTGCCGGCCGCGAGCGGGTGCTGGCGGCCTACACCGAGGCGGTGCGCCTCGGCTATCGCTTCTACAGCTATGGCGACGCGATGCTCGTGCTGTGAGCCGAGAGAGACAGACGCATGAAGTTTCCCTACGAAGAGTTCAGTTTCGACGAGGTTCGCACCTATCCGCTCGACTCACGGCAGAGCAAGGCCCAGCGGAAGGACTTCGCTAGCCCGTTCACGCGCGGTTCGGGCGTGACCGGCCTCGTGGATTCGCTGCCGAACATTCTCGCCGGGAACGACTTCCGGCGAGTCGTCGATGCGCTCGCGCGGGCCCGGGCCGAGGATGCTGGGATCGTCTGGGGAATCGGGGCGCATGTCGTCAAGACGGGACTCTCGCCGGTCGTCATCGATTTGATGGAGCGCGGCTTCGTGTCTGCGATTGCGACGAACGGCGCCGGCATGATTCACGACTTCGAGGTCGCCCTCGCCGGCGCGACCTCCGAGGATGTCGACGAGGCGCTGGGGCCCGGGCGGTTCGGGATGGCTGAGGAAACCGGCACGTTGTTGAACCAGGCGATCAACGAGGGCGTCGATGCGGGACAGGGCATCGGGCAGGCCGTCGGGAAGTTCCTCCACGACCGCGCCCCGCACCACATGGAGGCCAGCATCTTCGCGGCGGCGCATCGTCTCGACATCCCGGTGACGGTGCACGTGGCCGTCGGGACCGACATCATTCATATGCATCCTGCGGCGTCGGGCGCCGCGCTTGGAGCGGGGAGCCTGCGTGACTTCCGCTACTTCGTCTCGAGCGTCGCGCGGCTGGAGCGCGGCGTCTACCTCAACTGCGGCTCGGCCGTGCTCTTGCCGGAGGTTTTTCTGAAGGCGGTGGCGCTCGCGCGCAACCGCGGCGTGTCGCTCGGGGAACTGACGACCGTCAACCTTGATTTCCTCCGCCACTATCGCCCGGAGACGAACGTGGTCAAGCGGCCGACGGCCGGAACGGCTCGGGGCATCTCGCTGGTTGGGCATCACGAACTGTTGATCCCGCTGCTGGCCGCGGCGCTCGTCGAGCGAATCTCGGAAGCTTGATATAATCGGGTGTTGCTCCGTTCGAGGTGGACGCGGCCATGGTGCTGAAGCCCGCGGCTTCTCGGAGCGAGTCGTTCCTACAGCGTCTTGCCGGTGTAGCTCAGTTGGTTAGAGCACGCGGCTCATATCCGCGTTGTCCGGGGTTCAAGTCCCTGCACCGGCACCATTTCCTCCCGGGTCGTCGGGGTCCCCACCGGGCCCCGCAGAGGCTCGCACGGGGTTCGGGGCGCAGCCCCGACCTGAAGCTGAAGAACCTGCGATGCACTTGCTCCACGACCGGATGCGTCGGACGATCCGGCGCTACGCGCTCGTGCCACCCGATGGCCGCGTGCTGGTGGCGGTGTCCGGTGGGTCCGATTCGGTCGCGCTCGCTCATCTCCTGCACCGACTCGGGACCCTGGAGCCGTTCGAGGTGGTGGGCGTCGTCCATCTCCACCATGGCCTGAGAGGCGCGGTGGCTGACGGCGACGCCGAAGCGGTCGAGGCCCTGGCCCGCGATCTGAAGCTGCCGTCGCACCTCGAGCGTGCGGACGTTCGCGCGCTGGCTGCCGAGCGGCGGCTCTCGGTCGAGGAAGCCGGCCGTGTCGCGCGTCTCGAGTTCTTCGAACGCGCGGCCGCCGAGGCCGGCGCGGATCGGGTTGCCGTCGGCCACACGGCGGACGACCAGGCCGAGACCTTCCTGCTGCGTATCCTCAGGGGCGCCGGCACGCGTGGACTCTCCGCGGTGTACCCCCGTCACGGCATCGTGATCCGGCCGCTGCTCGACCTGTCGCGACACGCCCTTCGAGAGTTTCTGCGTATCGAAGGGATCGCGTTCCGCGACGACGAAACGAACGACGATCTCGGCATCCCTCGGAACCGGGTCCGCCACGAACTGCTCCCGATGCTGCGCGACCGGTTCGCGCCGGGCATCGACGCCGTCCTGGCCCGAGAAGCCCGGCTGGCGCGGGAGGATGCCGACTGGCTGGAGGAGGCGGCGAACCAGGTGGCGGCCCAGGTCGTCGAAGTACACGAGGGCAGCGTCGTGCTCGATACGGTCGAGTTGTTGGCCCTGCCGCCGGCACTGGCGTCCCGGGTCGTCCGGCGCGCTCTCGGAACGCTGGCGTCGGGCCGGTTCATCGGACTGGACCACGTCGACGCGGTGATCGGGCTGGCCCAGGGTGAGCGCCCGTCGGTGTCGCTGCCGGGTCAGCACGCCAACAGCGCGGGCGATTCTATTCGTCTGACGTCGGCCGATGCGGGTGCCGCGTCGTCGGCGTCGCCGCGGTCGTCGACGCCGGCGGAGTTCTCCTACGAGCTCCGCGTGCCGGGAGAGACCGTGGTGCCCGAAGCCGGGCGACGGCTCACGGCGGAGGTGGCCGACGTGCCCGATCGATCGAGTCTGGCGAGTGGCGGCGACGAGGTGGCGCTGGACGCCGCGGATCTGGTCGGGCCGCTGACGGTGCGGGGGCGGCGCGCGGGAGATCGGTTCCAGCCGCTGGGCGCGCCCGGACGTCGTTCGCTGCAGGATCTGTTCGTCGACCGGAAGATCGCGCGCGGCGATCGCGATGCCGTGCCGATTGTCACCGATTCTGCCGGGCGCATCGTCTGGGTGGTCGGTGTGACGATCGCGCACCAATTTCGGGTCACGGAGCGTACCCGGTCCGTGGTAGTCTTGAAAGCTAGGTAACTAGGAGGAAATACGTTGAATCCGACGCTCAGAAGCCTGTTGTTCTGGATGGTGCTCGTCGTCGTGGGCGTGTCCATCTGGAGCTTCTCGGACACCTTCCAGACCAAACCCACCGACGAACCGTTCAGCAGGTTCGTCGAGAAGGTCGAGGCGGGTGACATCCAGAGCGTCACGATCGCCGGGAACGAGATTACCGGCGTCGACCGCACCAACGAAGCGTTCAAGACGTTCGCCCCGCCGCAGTACGAAGGCCTGGCCAATCTGCTGCTCGAGCGCAACGTCGAGATCATCGCCAAAGAGGCGGCCGGCAGCCCCTGGACGACGCTGCTGTATTCCTGGGCGCCGGTGCTGCTCATCATCGGCTTCTGGATCTTCTTCATGCGGCAGATGCAGAGCGGCGGCAACAAGGCGCTGTCGTTCGGCAAGAGCCGCGCCAAGCTGTCGTCGAGTTCGCAGAAGAAGGTGACGTTCAAGGATGTCGCCGGCGTCGATGAAGCCAAGGAGGAGCTCCAGGAGATCATCGAATTCCTCAAGGAGCCGCAGAAGTTCCAGAAACTGGGCGGCCACATCCCCAAGGGCGTGTTGCTCATGGGCGCGCCGGGGACCGGCAAGACGCTGCTCGCGCGCGCCGTCGCCGGCGAGGCGAACGTGCCGTTCTTCTCGATCAGCGGTTCTGATTTCGTCGAGATGTTCGTCGGTGTCGGCGCCTCGCGCGTTCGCGATCTGTTCGAGCAGGGGAAGAAGAACGCGCCGTGCATCGTCTTCATCGACGAGATCGACGCGGTTGGCCGTCATCGCGGCGCGGGGCTCGGCGGCGGTCACGACGAGCGTGAACAGACGCTGAATCAACTCCTCGTCGAGATGGACGGGTTCGAGTCGAACGAAGGCGTGATTCTGGTCGCGGCGACCAACCGGCCTGACGTCCTCGACCCGGCACTGCTCAGACCGGGTCGCTTCGATCGGCGGATTATCGTGAATCGTCCCGACGTGAAGGGCCGCGGGGGCGTGCTCGCGGTGCACACCAAGAAGATCCCGCTGTCGGACGATGTCGACATCAGTGTCGTCGCGCGCGGCTCGGCCGGGTTCTCGGGGGCGGATCTCGCCAACCTGGTGAACGAGGCGGCGCTCAACGCCGCGCGATACAACCAGAATACGGTGCGGATGGCCGACTTCGAGTTTGCCAAGGACAAGGTGCTGATGGGGTCGGAGCGTCGCTCGATGATTATCAGCGACGACGAGAAGAAGGTGACGGCGATCCACGAGGCGGGCCACGCGTTGTTGACCGTGCTGCTGCCCAACGCCGATCCGATTCACAAGGTCACGATCATTCCGCGCGGCATGGCACTCGGCGTCACGCAGCAGTTGCCGGTCGACGACAAGCACAACTATTCGCGGGACTACCTGGACGACCAGATCGCCATCCTGCTCGGTGGCCGAATCGCCGAGGAGATCACGAACGACAATGTGACCACCGGCGCCGGCAACGACCTCGAGCGCGCGACCGAGATGGCCCGCCGCATGGTGTGCGAGTGGGGGATGAGCGACACACTGGGGCCGTTGACGTTCGGTAAGAAGGAAGAGCAGATCTTCCTGGGTCGCGAGATCGCTCAGCATCAGGACTACAGCGAAGAGACCGCCATCCGGATCGATCAGGAGATCAAGCGGGTCGTCACCAATAACTACACGCGATCGCGCACCGTTCTCGAGGAGCACCGTGCCGTGCTGGTGCAGATGGCGGAGGAGTTGCTGGTGCGCGAGGTGCTCGAGGGCGATCAGGTTCGGCGTCTGGTGGCCGGGCTTCCGCTGGACGACCCGGACAAGGCATCGGGATCGTCGGACACGCCCTCCACCGACGAGGACACGTCGGAGCGGCCGACGGTCGTGCCGCCGCTGCCGCTCAACAAACCGTTGCCACAGGAGTGACGTCCCGACGCGGCGTCGCGGATCGAGACGCCGCGCCCGATCGCCCGCCGGTGACGAGCGCCACCGGCTGCCCCCCGGCTCGAGACGCGCCGGTGAGACCCCGAACAATCTACGACGTGCCGCTGGCGAGCGGGGCCACGCTCCACCTGGGCGCCCGCACGCTGGTCATGGGCGTCGTGAACGTGACACCTGATTCGTTCTCGGGCGACGGCCGCGTCGAGGCCGACCGAGCGATCGCCGAGGGACTGGCTCAGGTCGACGCCGGCGCCGATCTCCTCGATGTCGGTGGCGAGTCGACCCGGCCCGGCGCGGCGCCGACCGACGCGGAGACCGAGCGTCGTCGCATCCAGCCTGTCGTCGAGGCGCTGGCGCGACGCGTCGACGTGCCGATCGCGATCGACACGTACAAGGCCGTTGTCGCGCGCGCCGCGCTCGAACACGGGGCGTCGCTCGTCAACGACGTCAGCGGACTAAGGTATGATCCTGACCTGGCGGCCGAGACGGCGGCGCTGCGCGCCGCGCTGATCGTGTCGCACTCGCGTGGTCGATCGCGCGACATGTACGAACGCGCCGAGTACCACGCGGTGGCCGACGAGATCGTCTCGGAGTTGGAGTGGAGCCTTGCATCGGCCGGGGCCGCGGGGGTGCCACGGGGTCAGATCATCGTCGATCCCGGGCTGGGCTTTGCCAAGCGCGCCGAGCACAGTTTGGCCGTGCTCGGCCAGCTCGAGCGATTCCAGGTGCTGGATCGCCCGATTCTCGTCGGGCCTTCCCGGAAGTCGTTCTTGAACGCCGCGCTTGGTGAGGTCGAGCCGGACGCGCGCGAATGGGGCACGGCCGGCGCGGTGGCGGCCAGCGTGTTCTTGGGGGCTCATGTCGTGCGGGTGCACGGCGTGCGTGCAATGTCCGATGTCGTACGGGTCGTCGATGCGATCCGGGCACATCGGGGGCGGTTCGTCAGCGACGTGGGCGACGGATCGCGGACCGTGCCCACCTCGTGAGGATGTCAACCGATGTTCGAGTCTCTGTCGGCGCTGGTCGGCCGCGTGCCGGGGGGACTCTGGGACGTCATCGACATCGCGATCGTCGCGTTCCTCATCTATGAGTTCCTGAAGCTGATCCGGGGCACCCGCGCGTCGCAGATGGCGCTGGGTGTCACACTGATCGTCGCCCTGTTCTACGTCTCCCGCCTGGCGCCCCTGCAGACCGTCAACTGGCTCATCCGCAACATGGTGGGCTACGTCGTCTTCGCCGGCATCGTTCTGTTTCAGTCGGACATCCGCCGCGCGCTGGCGCACTTCGGCCGCGGGCCCTTCTTCCGCTACTTCGAGCGCCGGGGCGGCGACGATGAAACGATCGAGGAGATCGTCGTCGCTGCGTCCCACCTGTCCGCGCAGCGCGTGGGGGCGCTCATCGTGCTGGAACGCGCGATCGGCCTGCGGGGTCACGTGGAGAGCGGGATCCGGCTCGATGCGACGCTGACCTACGACTTGCTCATCAGCATCTTCCAGTCAACCTCACCGCTGCATGACGGCGCGGTCATTGTCCAGGAAGACCGGGTCGCCGCCGCGGCGTGCTTCCTGCCGCTCACGGTCAATCCCCGGCTGGGGCGGGATCTGGGCACGCGGCATCGCGCGGCTATTGGCGTTTCGGAGGAGAGTGACGCCGTCGCTGTCGTCGTGTCGGAGGAAACCGGCCAGATGGCGCTGGCGCTCGAGGGGCGGATCGAACGACACCTCGAGTCCGACGAGCTTCGGACCCGGCTGCGAACGCTGGTGGCGCTCCCCGAGACCGCCCCGGATCCGGTTGGGGCGGAGCGATGACCGTCCAGCCGTTCCGCCATCTCGGCCTGAAGCTGCTGTCGCTGGGGCTGGCCATCCTGCTCTGGTTCACCGTGGCCGGCGAGCCGCTGGTCGAGCGGGGCTTGCAGGCGGCGCTTCAGTTCCAGAACGTGCCTGAAGGATTCGCGCTGGTGGGGCCGGTGCCGAGCACCGTCGAGGTTCGCGTTCGCGGTTCGTCGACGCTGCTCGGCGGGCTCGGGTCGAGCGATGTGGTTGCGGTGGTGGATCTCGGGACCGCGCGGTCGGGGCGGCGCCTGTTCACCCTGTCTCCTGCGGAAGTCCGTGCGCCGTTTGGCGTCGATGTGGCCCAGGTCTCGCCCTCGACGATTCCGCTCGTGCTCGAGCGGGCGGGGCGACGGTTCGTGCCGATCGCGCCGGTGATCGAAGGTCAGCCGGCACCGGGCTTCGTCGTGGGCGAGGTCACCGCGGTTCCCATGAGCGTGGAGGTCGTCGGACCAATCAGCCGACTGTCGGAACTGCAGGAGGTCATCACCGAGCCCGTGTCGATTACCGATGCGACCGAGACCATCGAGACGAGTGTCGGCGTCGGCGTTTCGGACGATGCCCTGCGACTGCCTGAGGCGACCATGGCCACGGTGACGGTCACGATCGAGTCGGCGGATCCGCAGCAGGTCAGTCGTCGGGTGACGGTGCGGTTCAAGAATCTGGCGCCGACGCTCGGTGCCAGCCCGGAAGCGCCGATGGTCACCGTGCGCGCGCGAGGACCGCGGCCCGCACTCGATGGCTTCCGCTCAGACTTAATTGACGCCTGGATCGATCTTGCGGGTCTCGGAGCGGGTCGCTACACTGTGCCCGTACAGGTCGAACTCGGTCCGGAGCTCATCGTGGACGGCATCGAACCCGCCGCGATCGAGATCGACATCCGCTGACCGGCCCCGGGGCCGGTTCCCGCAACGCACCGTTCCCATGACCGATCGTCTGTTCGGTACCGATGGCATTCGCGGCGCCGCCGGGGTGCCTCCACTCGATCCCGCGACCGTCACCCGCATAGGCGCCGCGCTCGTACGGGCATCGGATCCAGCCGGTCGGCCGCGCCGTATCGTGATCGGTCGGGATACGCGCGAATCGGGCGAGTGGATCGAAGCTGCGCTGACGGCCGGTGCCGTGGCAGCCGGCGCCCGGGTCACCCGCATCGGCGTGGCCCCGACACCGGCGGTGGCATTCCTGGCGTCGTCGTCCGGGTTCGATGCGGGCGTCGTGATCTCGGCGTCGCACAACCCGTTCGCCGACAACGGCCTCAAGGTGTTTGGGGCCGACGGGAGAAAGCTCGATGAGGTACGCGAGGCGGCACTCGAGGCGGTCGTGCTCGATGACGGCTGGACGACGCCGTCTCCGCCGCCGGAGACATCGGCAGAGCGGACCCCGCCCGAAACCGCATCCGACCTGCTCGACCAGTATCGGCGACACGTCCGGTCGGTTCTTCCGGAACCGGCCGCGCTCGGGCCGATGCGCCTCGCTGTCGATTGCGCCAACGGTGCCATGGCGCCCGTGGCGCCCAAGCTGTTTGAGGAGCTCGGGTTCGACCTCGTCAGCCTCGGGTGCGAGCCCGACGGGCGCAACATCAATGATGGATGCGGCTCGACCTACCCCGAACCCCTGGCCCAGTTCGTGGCTGCCCACGGATGCCGGCTCGGAGTCGCGTTCGACGGCGACGGCGACCGCGCCATTCTGGTCGACCATCGGGGGCGCGTCGTTGACGGCGACGCCGTCCTGTTCATCTGCGCGAAGCATCTGCAGCGCGCAGGTCGACTCCCCGACGATGCCATCGTCGCGACCGTCATGAGCAATATCGGGCTGGAGAAAGGGCTCGAGGCCCTCGGCATCGGATTGATCCGCTGTGCGGTCGGCGACAAGTACGTGATGGAGACACTGGTCGAGCGGCGGCTGGCGCTCGGCGGAGAGCAGTCGGGCCACGTCATCTTCAGCGAGATCCTCACGACCGGCGATGGCCTGATCACGACGTTGATGGTGCTCCAGGCGATGGCCGCGAGCGGTCGCGAACTCGACGCGCTGGCCGGGGAGCTCACGGTCTATCCGCAGGTGCTCGTCAACGTGAAGGTGCGCGAGAAGGTGAGCCTCGACGAGGTGCCGGACGTCGCTCGCGTCATCGACGCGGTCGAGGCGCGTCTGGCGGGGCAGGGGCGCCTGCTCGTGCGGTATTCCGGCACCGAGCCGCTGCTCCGGATCATGCTGGAAGGGCCCGAACAGCCCGCGATCGACCGGATGGCCGGGGAGATTGCCGACAGCGTGCGGCGCCACCTGGGCTGAGTGCCCGGTGCCGCTCTGCAGTATGATCGTGGTGGACTCACACTCACGATGAAGCGTGAAGCGCTCGTCTTTCTCGCCTCGGGCACCCTGTTCGGGTTGATCGTCGGCTGGATGCTCGGGACCCAGCAACCCGCCGGCTCGCCGCCCGCCGCGGCGGCGGTCGCCCCGGCGGGGACCGCGGCGAGCGCGGGTGCCACGCCACCGCCACTCGACGAGGTGCGCGTGCAGGACCTCATGGCCGCGGCGAACCGGGATCCGGCGGATGCCGCCCCGCGGGTCGCCCTGGGGAACGTCTACTTCGACGCCGAGCGCTTCGCGGAGGCGATCACCTGGTACGAAGCGTCGCTGGCGATCGACCCGCAGAACGTCGATGTCAGCACCTATCTGGGCGTCAGCTACTACTACACGAACCAGCCCGAGCGGGCGATCGAACAGTTCGCGTACTCGCTCGAGGTCGATGACGGGCACGTCAAGACGATGCTGAATCTCGGGATCGTGCGGGCGTTTGGTCTGCAGGATCTCGCGGGCGCCGCCGAGGCCTGGGAGCGCGTCATGGCGATTGCGCCCGAGAGTCCGGAGGGGCGGGCGGCCCAGCAGGCCCTCGAGAGTCTCCGCTCGGCGCACAGCGCCGAGGTGGGCACCCCGCAGCCGTAGGTTCGGCGTCCGCCATCCGTGCCCAGATGTGGATCGCCTGGCTGCTCCGGATTCTGTTGATCGCCGTCGCCGTTCGGGCGGCCTGGCGGTTTCTCGGCGGTCTGCTCGAGGGCGCGCGCGGCCGGCCGACCGAGCCCGAGGAGAGCGTGCCGCTCGTGCGTGACCCGGTCTGCGGCACCTACGTGGTGCGCGCGCGGGCCGTCGTGCTGAAGCAGGGGGCTCGAACCGAGTACTTCTGTTCCGAGCAATGCCGTAGTCGGTTCGAGGCGTAGCCGGTCGCCCGAGAGGCCGTCGGCAGCAAGAATTAGATGAAGAGCCAACCCGAAGAGCAGATTCGCGCTGAAATCGTCGAGGTCGGTCGCCGTCTCCACGAGCGGGGCTACGTCGCGTCGAACGACGGCAACATCAGCGTCAGGCTCGAAGGCGATCGGATTCTCACGACGCCCACGGGCGTCTCGAAGGGGTTCATGACGCCCGACATGATGGTGACGACCGACATGAAGGGCACCCGGCTGGCCGGGGATCGCAAGGCCTCATCCGAGCTGCTGATGCACCTGGCGGTGTACGAGCATCGACCCGAGATCGCGGCGGTGGTTCACGCGCATCCGCCGGCGGCGACCGGCTTCGCGGTTGCCGGGATTCCGCTCGACCGCGCGGTGCTGGCCGAGGTCATCGTGACGCTCGGCAGCATTCCGATTGCCGAGTACGGCACGCCGTCGACGTCCGAGCTTGCCGATGCCGTGCGCAAGTACATCTCGGCTCACGACGGCCTGCTGCTGGCGAACCACGGCGCGCTGACGGTCGCGCCCGAACTGTTCGCCGCGTACTACCGGATGGAGACGATCGAGCACTTCGCGCGGATCAGCATCGTGGCACGGTTGCTCGGCCGCGAGCGGGTCCTGTCACGCGAGGAAGTGCATCGTCTGGAGGACCTGCGTGGGAACTACGGCCTCGGGTCGACCGCGCCGATCTGCGCCGACGACGAGACGGCGAGCGACGACATCACGTGCCAGACGGTCCAGGCACCATCGTCGCCAGACGAGCGCCTCGTCGACGACCGTCGGCCAGCGCGAGCGACCGACGAAGTAGGCAAGGACGCGGAAATTCGATTAACATACCGCGAGTTGACGACGCTCATCGAGGACGCGGTCAAAGCCCTGAAGTAGAGTGGTTCGCCGAGCGCGCCTGAGCCTCGAATCGAGGCGTGCGCCGGCGCGTGGGAGGAGAGCATGGGCGAAGCACTGGGGATGGTCGAGACCAAAGGGCTGGTGGCGATGATCGAGGCCGCCGACGCGATGGTGAAGGCCGCGAAGGTGACCTTGGTTGGTTGGGAGAAGATCGGTGCTGGTTACGTGACGGCTATCGTCCGGGGCGATGTCGCCGCCGTCAAGGCGGCGACGGATGCCGGCGCCGCGGCCGCGCGCCGCGTTGGTGAGCTCGTGTCGGTCCACGTCATTCCGCGACCGCATTCGAATCTCGAAGATTGCTTGCCAATCGGCAAATCAGGCGGCAAGTGATCGCTGACGCGGTGCGGACTGCTAGGGTCCAGGCGGACGCCCCATGATTCTCGCCAAGATCGTCGGCACGGTCGTCGCCACGCGCAAGGACGAGCGGCTGGTGAGCAGCAAGTTGCTCCTGGCCCGCCCGGTCGACCCCAGTGGCAAGGCGCAGGGCGGCTACCTGGTGGCGATCGACACGGTCGATGCGGGCGAGGGCGAAACCGTCCTGATCGTCAGCGGCAGTTCGGCACGGATGGCCGCGGGGTTGAAAGACGCCCCGGTCGATGCGGCGATCGTTGGCATCGTCGACACCGTCGAAGTCAAGACCTAGCAGCCCGTGGTGAAGGTGCCGTTGCATTCGACCGCCGACGCATCCCGCCAATGGCGGCGCTCGGCTTTTCATCAGCGGGCTCGAATACTGCCGGTATGCTCGCTCTTCGCGCCTGGCGTGGCGGGCGCCTCGGCGGTCTCGGTGCCACTCGGCGCCTTCACCACGGACTGCTAGCCGATGCAGCTTGCGAAAGTGATCGGCGACGTCGTCGCCACCTGCAAGGATCCCAATCTCGTCGGTCAGAAGTTGCTGCTGGTTCAGCCGCTCGACCCCGATCACAAGCCGGTCGGGCGGGTGCTGGTGGCGGTGGATTCCGTCGGCGCCGGGGCGGGCGAGGAAGTGTTCGTGGTCCGGGGTCGAGAAGCGTCGTTCCCGTTTCTGCCAGCAGAGGTGCCGACCGACCTCAACATCGTCGGCATCATCGACCACTGGGCGACCGTGGGCGAGGATCGTCCGTGATTCGAACCGCCAGAAAGAGTCTGTCATGCAGCTGGCGAGGGTAGTGGGCACCGTCGTCTCGACGCAGAAGCACGAGACGCTGACCGGGGCCAAGCTGCTGCTGGTGCAACCGGTGTCGGTCGACGGCGAGCCGACTGGGCTGTCCACGCTCGCCGTGGATTCGGTGGGTGCCGGTGTCGGCGAACGCGTGCTGGTCGTCCTCGAGGGCCGCGCGGCGGGCCAGGCGCTCAGGAAGCGGCTTGCGCCGGTCGATGCCGCCATCGTGGGCATCGTCGACGCGATCGAATCGTCCTGCGATTAGGTGCTCGAGCCCGGTGGAATCCACGTGATGACGCGTGACCAGATCCGCGACCAGGTTCGGCGTGCGGTCGAGCGCCGTCTGGGCATCCAGCCACCCGTGGGAAACGTGGAGCCGGTGATGACGCATCCGAGTCATCAGCGGTTCCCGATCGCCGCCGACGAGGGCCCAACGCGGGCATGCGTGATCGAGCCCGGGGCCCGCTGCGTCGGCTGCGGCTATTGCCGGTCGTACGGGCACTAGCCCACTGTTCAGGGACGCCGGTCGCCGATGCCACCCCCCATCCTCGTCACCAGCCGCGTGCCGTCCTCGGTCCTGACACGTCTCGAGGCCGTCGGCGAGGTCGATCTCGCGGCCGACGGGCTGACGCCGGAGGCGCTGCGCGAGCGCATGGCCGGCAAGCGCGCGCTGGTGTGCGTCGTCACCGACCGGATCGACGCGGAGGTCCTCGAGGCTGGAGGTGACCTCGAGGTCGTGGCGAACATCGCGGTCGGCTACGACAACATCGACGTGTCCGCGGCGACGAGCCGCGGCATCATCGTCACGAACACGCCGGGCGTGCTGACCGAGGCGACGGCGGAACTGACCTGGGCGTTGATCCTCTCGGTCACCCGGCGGCTGGCCGAAGGCGATCGTCTGATCCGGCAGAACGGTTGGAAGGGCTGGGCCCTCGACTTCATGCTGGGGATGGAGCTTGGGGGGAAGCAACTGGGTATCGTCGGTGCCGGTCGGATCGGTCGAGCCGTGGCCGCGCGTGCGCCGGCGTTCGGCATGGACGTGGTCTTCGCGAGCCGCGCCGGGAGATCGGCGCCGTCGGACGATGAGACCCGGATACCTTTCGACCAGCTCCTGGTGACGTCCGACGTCGTGTCACTGCACGTGCCGATGACGCCGGACACCCACCATCTGATCGACAGGCGCGCCCTGGCGCGGATGAAACGCTCCGCGTATCTGATCAACACGGCCCGCGGCCCGGTCGTCGACGAGGCCGCGCTCGACTGGGCGCTGGAAGAGCGCTTGATCGCCGGTGCGGCGCTCGATGTCTACGAGCGCGAGCCCGAGGTGCACCCGGGCTTGGTGGGGCGGGCCAACGTCGTGCTGGCGCCGCACCTCGGGAGCGGCACTCGTGAGACCCGTACGGCCATGGCCGATCTCGCCGCCCAGAACGTCGAAGCCGTCCTCGGAGGCAAGCCGCCCCTCACACCAGTGCAACCAGTGACACCAGTGCCGCCCCCGGGCGAATCGTCGTGAGCGCGCGACGGTCCATATCCAAGCCTCCGATGCGGCGTGGGCCGGCCATTCCGACCGTGCTGCGCCGGCTGGGACGGGCGATCGAGCGGCTGGAGATCCCGGCGATGGAGAAGATCGCGGACGGCCACGCGGCCGATCCATTCCGGGTACTGATCGGCACGATGCTGTCGGCCCAGACGAAGGACGCCGTCACGCTGGTGGCCTCCACCCGATTGTTCGACGTCGCGCCGACGCCGACGGTGCTCGCGGGCCTCACCGTCCGGCGGATCGAGCGCCTCATCTATCCCGTCAGCTTCTACCGACACAAGGCGAAGCACGTGAAGACGACCAGCCGCCTGCTGCTGTCGCGGCACGCCGGCGCGGTGCCGACGACGATGGCCGAGCTGCTCGACCTTCCCGGGGTCGGACGAAAGACGGCCAACCTCGTGCTGATCCTGGCTCACCGTAGCCAGAGCAATATCTGCGTCGACACGCACGTGCACCGGATCTCCAATCGCCTCGGCTGGGTGCGCACCAAGACACCCGACCAGACCGAGCAGGCCCTGTATGACGTCGTGCCCCGCCGATGGTGGCCGGACGTCAACCGATTCCTGGTCACCTGGGGTCAGAACGTCTGCAAGCCGGTCTATCCCGTCTGCCGGCGCTGTGCCATCGAGGATGCCTGTCCGCGCCTCGGCGTCACCCGCGTCGGCAAGGGCTAGATCCCGCCGGTGTGTGGGCGTGAAGGCCATCTGGTGCTGGGCGCGGGGCTGGGCGTTGCGGTAGTCGATCCCTTCTTAGGGAGGCGGCCGCTCGGATCTTCGACCACAAGATCAAGCCGTGCCGGGGAGGGGCGGCGCCTCGACCCGGACGAAGTCGGCCAGCTCGGGGTACCGCGTCACCAGTGCCGCCGGATACGCCTCGGCAACCGGCAGGTCCAACTCGTGCTTCAGTATTGTCGCGTTGGCCACCGCCTTCGCGGCGAAGTGGTTGTTGAGGTAGAGGTAGCGCTTCTTCATCCGCCCTCCCGAGCTACGCGCGGCGGTCGCGAACGGGGCCAGCTCGGCTCGCGAGTAGAGGTAGTCATAGCGGTCCTCGGCTACCGGCGGACGCCACCAGGCCTCGGCGTTGCGTCCGTGGAACCGCGTGTACCCAAAGTCGCTCGCGTCGTTTGCAGGGGGTCGCTGAATCGACGAGGCGAACTGCGGCTCGTCGATCTCCACCCACGCGGCGCCGTGCGCTTGCAGCAGGGCCGAGGTGGTGGCGTGGTGGTCGCTCCAGCTGCGGTGCCGGAGTTCGACGGCAATCGGCAGGTCGTCGAGCGTCCGGAGGAGAGAGTCGAGGTGGTCGATCGCCGCCGCGCCATGCTGGTAGCTCGCCGGAAACTGCGCCAGGATCGGCCCCAGCTTGCCGGCCTCGGCCAGGGGAGCAATGCTCGCGCGGAACTGCGCGACGTCGTCGGGATCGATCGTGGGCGCGGTCGCCGGCAGCCGAGGCCCAGACCGTCGACCGTGCGTGAAGGCCTGATACAACTTGACGGCGAAGACGAAGCCGGACGGCGTCCGTCGCGCCCAGGAGGAGGTGACCGCTGGGCGCTGCTGCCGATAGAACGTCGAGTTGACCTCGACCGTATCGAAGTAGTCGGCGTAGTAGGTCAGCTCGTCGAGTCCACGGCCGCCGGCGCCTTTGCCAGGATAGAAGACCCCGTTCCAGGTGCCGCGTCCGGTCGGATAGCTCCAGCCCGACGTGCCGATGCGGATCTCCATGCGGTTCCTGGGGATGCTAGCCGGCGGCGGCCACGAGCTCGGTCAGACGCACCTTGTCGAATCCGAAGACGACCCGCCGTCCCGCGATGACCACGGGCCGGCGAACCAGTTTCGGGTTCTCGGTCATCAGCGCGATCGCCTCGGCCTTCGACGCCGGGAGCGGGCGGCGCCTGAACACCGGGCTGCGCTGGCTGACGAAATCGAGAAACCCGGTGCGCGGCAGGTGACGCTCGAGGAACGCTCGCGACGGCGGTGTCCGCTCGATGTCGCGGGCGTCGATGGTGACGCCGAGCTGCTCCAGAAGACTTCTGGCGTTCCGGCAGGTCGTTCATCCGGGTTTCCAGTACATCGTGACGCACGGTGCCGCTCCCATGGCGTCCATTGTACGAACCCGGCCCTGGGTTTCAACTTACAATGGCCGAACGGGCCAAACCGCACCGGGACGCGGTGTCCGTGAGGTGCGGCGGATCGTGTTGATCGTCAACGAAATCTTTCACTCGATTCAGGGTGAGTCGACCCATGCCGGTCGGCCCTGCGTCTTCGTGCGCTTGACGGGCTGCGACCTGCGCTGCACCTGGTGCGACACGGCCTACGCGTTTCATGACGGCCAGAGGATGTCGGTCGACGACGTGGTGACGGCGCTCGAGTCCTACCCGTCCCGCCTCGCGGAGCTGACCGGCGGTGAGCCGCTGCTTCAAGATGACGTCTACCCGCTGATCGATCGGCTCCTGGGCGCCGGGTGGGACGTGCTCGTTGAGACCGGCGGCCACCTGTCGCTCGATCGCGTGCCGGCGGCTGTCACCAAGATCGTGGATGTGAAGTGTCCCGGCAGCGGCGAGGCGGCACGGCACGACTGGAACAATGTGCGGTGGTTGACCGCGCGAGACGAGGTGAAGTTCGTCGTGCGCGACCGAGAAGACTACGACTTCGCCCGCGACGCGATCGGCACTCACCGTCTCGGTGCCCGGTGCGGCGCCGTGCTGCTGTCTCCTGTCCACGGGACCCTGGCACCGGAGAGGCTCGCGGCCTGGGCCCTCGAGGACGGCCTCGACGCGCGGGTTCAGCTGCAGGTCCACAAGTACATCTGGGGTGCCGATGCTCGAGGCGTCTGATCGCGCGAGACCGGCCGTCGTGTTGCTGAGCGGCGGCCTGGACTCTTACACCGCCGCGGCGATCGGGCGACAGCAGGGTTTCGAACTGCACGCGCTCACCGTGCGATACGGGCAGCAGCACGCGCGCGAACTGGTGGCCGCCCACGACGTGGCCCGGGCGCTGGGTGTCGCCGAACACCGCGAGTTGACCGTCGACCTTGCAGCGTTCGGGGGTTCGTCGCTCATCGGCGACGGCCAGATTCCGAAGTCGGGCGAACTCGCGCCGTCCACCACCGGCGAAGGTTCGACCATTCCGTCGACCTACGTCCCCGCCCGTAACACGGTCTTCCTGGCGCTGGCACTGGCATGGGCCGAAGCGCTGGGCGCGAGGGATCTCATTGTCGGCGTCAACGCGGTCGACTACTCCGGATATCCGGACTGCCGGCCCGTGTTCATCACGGCCTTCGAGCGGCTGGCCGCCGTGGCGACCAAGGCCGGCGTCGAGGGTGAGCGGTTCACCGTGCACGCGCCGCTCCTCGAGCTGTCGAAGGCCGACATCATCAGGCGGGGCGCCGCACTCGGCCTCGACTATGGCCTGACGCACAGCTGTTACGACCCCGGGCCCGACGGGCGGCCCTGCGAGGCGTGCGACAGCTGCCGCCTCCGCGCCCGGGGCTTCCGCGAGGCCGGGCTGCGGGATCCCGCCCTGGCCACCTGATGCGCCGATGACCGAGCGGCTCTACTACACCGCACCGGCCCGGACCGAGTTCGAGGCGCGCGTCGTCGCCGTCGAGGCCAGCCCGTCGGGTGCGATCGTCGAACTCGATCGCACGGCGTTCTACCCGACGTCGGGCGGACAGCCCCATGATACGGGGACGCTGGGGGGCGTCCGGGTCGTCGACGTGCAGGAACTGGATGCGACCCGGGTGGGCCACGTGGTCGAGGGCATGCTGGCGGTCGGCCAGGAGGTCGGCGGTGCGATCGATTGGCCGCGGCGGTTCGACCATATGCAGCAGCACTCGGGTCAACATCTCCTGTCGGCGGCGTTCGACCGATGCCACGGAGCCCGGACGGTCGGGTTTCACCTGGGTCAGGCGGAGTCGACGGTGGACCTCGATCGCGACCTTTCGGCCGCGGCGGTCGCGGACGCCGAGGGCGAAGCCAACGAGACGGTCTGGCGGAACCACCCGGTTGCGATCAGGTTTGCGACGGCGGACGAGGTGGCCTCGCTGCCGCTGCGCAAGGCGCCGGTGCGGTCAGGCGCGCTGCGGCTCATCGAGATTCCCGGCGTCGATCTCTCCGCGTGCGGCGGCACTCATGTCGATCGCACGGGGACTATCGGGCTGATTGCGGTGACGGCGACCGAGCGCTTCAAGGGTGGGCTGCGCGTGTCGTTCGTCTGCGGCGGGCGGGCGCTGGACGGCTTCCGGTCCCGGCGAGCGACCTTGGCCGCCAGCGCGCAGATGTTCTCCGTCGGCGAGTCGGAATTGCCGGACCAGATCGCCCGACACCAGCGCGATGCGAAGGCGAAGCTGCGTGAGCTCCGCGCGGCGCACGGTCGGTTGAACGATCACGAAGCCCGTGCGTTGGCGGCGGGTGCCGAGACACTCGGCGGGCGGGCGTCGATCGTCGCGAGCGTCGCGACCAGCGACGCGTCCGTTCTGAAGCGGCTCGCGACCACGCTCATCGCGACACCGGGACGGCACGTCGTGCTGTTCTCGTCCGAGACACCGGCGCTGGTCGTGGCGGGCCGTTCGGCGGATCTGACTTTCGACGCTCGCGACGTGCTGCGCGGCCTGACCGAGCGGTTCGGCGGCCGCGGGGGAGGGCAGCCTGACCTCGCGCAGGGCGGTGGGCTCGACGCCGATCCTGCGGATCTCCGCAAGGCGGCGCGCCGGCTCCTCGCTGCAGGCTGATCGGATATTGCTACGGGACGGTCGCGTCGGCGCCGGTCCCTGTTAGAGCCGCGACGTGGGCCAGGGCGGCCTCGAATGAGGCGGCGTCGACGACGGCCGCTCCCGTGTCCTCCTCGGTCACGGCATAGACCGTGTCGCCGTCGCGGCTGAAGGCCACCCGCTCTTCGCGCTCGCCGTCCGAGGTGGTGACGACAGTCCCCGATAAGCCGAATCCAGCCTGGTCAGTTTCCTCGACAAACCGATCGGCACGCAGTCCGATGAGCGCGGTCAGCAGGTCGGTCACCGTCGGCTGGTCGACATCACCGGGCGCGGGCTCGAGCCGCTGCCAGACGGCAGGGTCGTCCGCCGACTTGGCCAGCACGAGCCGCGCATCGTTTCGGGCGATCTCGAGCCGGCGGGAGGTGAGCGGTCCGAGCGTGAGCAACTCCGTGCGACGGTAGGCCTCAGGCGGGCGCAGCAGATCGTCGGCCAGTGATGCGTCGACGGTGAACACGAGCGGCCGCGAGAGGTCGCGCGCGTAGACACCGCCGTCATCCGCTTCTCCGCCGATCAGCAGCGACGCGGTCGTCGACCCGGCGCCGATCTCGATGGTCGCTCTCGGCTCCGCCAGACCGTAGCTCTCGAGCGTCGCGTTCTCGGATTCGACGAGCGTCTGCATCCGCGCGGTGTCGAGTCGCGTCAGCAGCGCGTCGACCGCTCCGGCGTCGCTCCGCGCCTCCCAGGGCGCTTCGAAGCGCCAGTCGTCGTCTGTGCGTGAAAGCGACGCGGTGGTGGTGGGCGTCGACAGGCCGAGGCGATCGACGTCGTCGCGGACGAAGTGCAGAATCGACTTGTCGCGCAGGTCGAACGTCGAGCGGTTGAAGCCGTCGATGAGATACGACGCGACGAGGTAGACGCGCGGGTCGTCCGCGCGGCTGGCGTACATGTCACCGCCGGTCGGGGTGTCGTTGCCGAGGCGGAGCCGGGTGAGGGTCGCGTCACCTTCCGTTCTGAACGCGATCTCGACTCTCGGATCCGCGAGGCCGAACGGCTCCAGATCCTCCGCGGCTTCCGTGACGACACGCTCGATTTCCAGCGACGCCACGCCGGTCGTGATGCCAGACACCTCGACCTGATCGGCTCCCGTCTGGATCGGCTCGACGAGGTTCCAGGCGCTGTCGGTCTTGCGGAGGACCGTTCGGTCGCGGCCCGCCCGCACCTCCAGTTCCACCAGGTCCAGCGAGTCGACGTCGAAGAGGTTGTCCTTGGCGGTCTCGGCGTCCGCGCGGGTCGGCCGATCCGATTCGACGAAGTAGGCGTAGGCCCCGAGCGCGATCGCCGCCGCCACGAGCAGGAGGGTCGACCGCATCGGCTCTTCGCTCAGGCCCGGCGCTGCCACCAGGTGTAGAGGCCGGTGCCCAGCACGGCCCCCGGCAGGAACAGCAGTGACAGCCAGAAGATCCGCTGCTGCTCACCGGCCGTCAACGTGATCCGACGGTCCTCGGGCTCGCGCGCGCGGATCGCCACCAGGTTCTCCTGCTGGGCCAGCCAGTTCATCGTGTTGAGGAAGAGATCGCTGTTGCCTTGAATCCCGAGTGCGAAGTTGGCGACGAAATCGGCATCGCCGATCACCGCCACCCGCGTTTCCGGCGGCGGTGCCTCGGCCGCCGGGGCCGTGGCCAGGTCCTCCGGTGTTGCGGCGTCGGCAGAGCCCACCTCGGCCGGCGCTGCCACGGCCAGCCCGATGACGATGGGACCAGGTCGGTCACCTTCGGCCTCGTTCAACTCGACCTCGCCCGCCGTCGTCAGCCGCTCGATGTCAGCCACGGCCCAGCTGCGGGCGCCGGTCTCGACGAACGCCTCGGCGACCCGCCCCTCGACCCCGCCCGGCGTCGCGACGACCGATCTCGCCAGCGGGAACGCCGTCAGGTAGTTGAATCGCTCCGTGATCGCATGGTCCGGATAGCTGGCCGCGACGGGAACCGAGGCATCGGTTCCGAGCACCCGGCCCATCTCGCCGGCGTCGACCACCACGTCGTTGGCCAGCTCGACCGCCCACTCCGCGAGCAGCCCCTCGAGGTTGACCAGCGCCGGCGCGTCCGAGGACGCGGGCGGGTCGACGAGGAAGAGCGTCTTGCCTCCGCGGCTCAGGTAGCGCCTCAGCGCCTCGACTTCGCCCGGGAGGAGATCGATGGTCGGGCCGGCGACGACCACGACCGAGGCGTCGTCGGGCACGTCATCGAGCTGGGCCAGCACGAGCGTGTCGACGGTGAAATTGTCGCCCTCGAGCGCGCCGACGACCGCGTTGTAGCCGTCGCGTTCGGCGCTCACGACGCTCCGTTCGCCGTGTCCCTCGAGGAAGTAGACCGTGCGAGACTCGCCCTCGACCGCACGAATCATCGCGTTCGTCAACTCTTGCTCGGTGTCGGCGATGACCCGCTCGACCCGGTCGCCGTACTCGAAGACGACCGTGCCATACGATTGAACCTGATAGCGACTCGCCTCGATCGGCTCCTGGTCGATATCGATGTAGCGCACCGAGACCCGATCGCTGATCTCCTCGTATTCCACGAGGCGGCTGCGGAATCGGAGAAAGTCGTCGTCGCGGCCAAACACGAGGATCGACATCGGCGAGTCGAGGGCCTGGAGAATCTGGGTCGTCTGGTCCGAGAGCGTGAACTGGCGGGCGGCCGTGAGATCCCAGCGCCGGTTCTGGCGCGCCGCGATGTAGTTGATCGAAATCAGAATGCCGAGCACCGCCACGGTACTGGCTGCTGCCATCGACCCGTACTTCGCCTGGCGATGCGAGAACACTCGTATCGCCTCGCGCCACGACGCCAGCAGGTACAGCGACACACAAACGAGGCCGGCGACCGAGCACCAGTACCAGACGTCCAGCCACTCCGCTCGGAGGAATCGGCCGGCCACGGCGAGAAAGACCAGCCCCGCGCCCGCCCACCCGAGTCCGCCGACGATTGTGTGCAACATCTTCTGCGTTCCAGGCCGCTCGCGCCTAGCCTCTCCAGCGCTCGCTATCCACCGACTTGGCCGTGAGGAACAGGCCGAAGGCGATGAAGCTCAGGTAGTACACGATGTGCTTCGTGTCGAGGACACCACGCGAGAAATCGTCGAAGTGCTCGGTGATTGACAGGTAGTTCAACACTGCCTGCGTCACCGGACCCGCCGTGTCCGCCATCCAGTTGATGACCCACAGCATCAGGAACACCGCGAACGTCGCCATGCCCGACACCACCTGATTCTTCGTCATGCTCGAGATCAAGAGGCCCACCGAGACGAAGCATCCGCCGAGGAGCAACAGGCCGAGGTAGCCCGTGGCGACGGGCAGCCACTCGGGCTCGCCGTACATGAACAGCATGCCGATGTGCACCAGCGTGATCGCCAGCATGATGCTGTACAGAGCCATGGCACCGAGAAACTTGCCCATAATGATCTGCAGATCGCTCAGCGGAGACGTCAGGAGGAGTTCGATCGTGCCCGACCGCTTCTCCTCCGAGTAGCTGCGCATCGTCACCATCGGCAGGACGAACAGCAGAATGACCGTTGCGTTGATCATCAGCGGACGGATCAGATCCTGATTGACATTGATCGTCGTCGGCCCACCGAATCCGAACTGACCGACCTGCAAGCTCTGCCGGAGAAAGAAGGCAAGGATCGCGCTGTAGAAGTAGCCGAACAGCAGCGCGAAGAACCCGATGAGCACGTAGGCGATCGGCGACGCGAAGTACGACGCGATCTCCCTCTGCGCGATCGCCAGCGCGTTACGCATCGGGGGCCTCCGGTGCGGACGACGTCGCCGTGACGAGGTCGGCTCCGCCCTCATCTTCGTCGGTCTCTTCGGTCGTCAGGTGAAGGAAGATCTCTTCGAGGCTCATCCGCATCGAGCGAAGCTCCAGCAGGCCCCAGCCGTTGGTCACGACGGCGCGCGCCAGATCGCGGCGCAGGTCCCGGCCTTGCACCGTCTCGACCTCGGTCTTGCTCAGGCCCGTCGCGCCAGGGGTCGCCGTGACGCGAGTGACGCCGTCAACGGCCGACAGGGCCGGCGCCGGGTCGGCGCCGTTCGTATCGATCTCGAGCAATACCGTCTCGGCGCCGCGGAGGCGGGCGGTGAGGTTATCCGGCGTGTCCTCGGCGACGACCCGCCCGCGGTTGATGATGACGACGCGCTGGCAGGTCTGCGACACCTCGGGCAGGATGTGTGTGCTCAGGATGATCGTGTGGTCGCCGGCCAGTTCCTTGACCAGTTCACGCGTTTCGATGATCTGCTTCGGGTCGAGGCCGGCCGTGGGCTCGTCGAGGATCAGCACCTCCGGATTGTGGAGGATCGCCTGCGCTAGACCAACCCGCTGGCGGTAGCCCTTCGAGAGTTTTCCGCAGTGCCGGCCGGCCATGTCGTCGATCCGCGTGCGCTCCATCGACGAGTTCACTCGCTGCTCGCGCTCACCGCCGGGCACACCCTTGATTCGCGCGACGAAGCTCAGGTACTCGTGGACGGTCATCTCCGGATAGAGCGGAGGGGTTTCGGGGAGGTATCCGATACGGCGCTTGGCCTCGATCGGCTGTTCGAAGACGTCGAAGCCGGCCACGACCGCGCGGCCTTCGGTGGCCGGCATGTAGCCGGTGAGCACCCGCATCGTCGTGGTCTTGCCGGCGCCGTTCGGTCCGAGAAAGCCGAGAATCTCGCCTGGCTCGACACGAAAGCTGATGTCGTCGACGGCGGTCACCGATCCGTACGACTTCGTGAGATGTGAAACTTCGATCATGCCGTTCGTCCCTGGACCGACCCGTCGAGCCACGGGCGCCCAGCGTGCCGTGCCCGTCGGCCCGCTCGAATCTGGCCGCGGGAACCCGTTGACGCGGTCGCGTGACGCTCGAAACCCCGATCGTACGCCTACACAAAAAGGAGTGTCAACCTTGCAGGCCTCAGGGCGCGGACGGGTCCGACGAATCGAGGTGCTGGTCGACGAAATCGTCGACCGCGGCCTGGTCGGTCGCGTCGATCCGCTCGAACTGCAATCCCATGCCGACGCGCGCGTCGGTCCAGGTGACGCGGGCCGCGGCTTCGATTTCCCGCTTGACGCCAGGCAGGCGGAATCGCACCTCGACCTGCGAGAAGAGGTCCGGCGGCGTCATCGTCCGGATCGCAACCCCGCCCTTGCTCAGCCCGAGCGTCGTGGCCGAGTTGAGCGATTCGCCGACGCGGTAAGCGATCGGAATACCCAGCGTCACGCGCGGGCTGCTGCGGCGATTGAAGCTGTCCGGAAACAGGTGCGGTGCCAGGGCCGGGAGGATTTGCTGGGCTGCGCAGTGTTCGTTGACATAACCGGCAATGCCCAGGGTCGACAGCCGTCGAACCTCGTCGGTTGACGCGACGCTGCCGCTGAACACGAGAATCGGTAGCCGAGCCTGTTCGGTGGCGACGGCGCGAATCTTCTCGACCAGCGCGAGCCCCCGGGGCTCGAGTCGCAGGTCGAGAATCAAGAGATCGATCGAGTTGCGGTCGTCACCGAGCCGCGCCACCAGCGACTCGGTCGACACGAGTGTCACCGGGCGATGCTCGGCTGAGAGCAGGGCAGCCGCGAATCGTTCGCCGACTTCGGGTTGACGCGCGGCGACAGCGACGGTCTTGACGGTCATCCTGGTAGGCCAGACGTCATCGTTCCGAGTCATTGTATCCAGCCTGGCGCGGCTTTCGTCCTGCCGCGCTCGTCGTTGCCGAAGACCCGAAATTGTCGCTATAATCCGCGTCACCGCCGGGTGCGGCGGCCCGGTCAGACCTCCGACATGGCCACCTGTCCCGAATGCGAAGCCGACGTCGACGTCGACGATTTCGACGTGGACCGCGGCGACACGCTCAGCTGCCAGGACTGCGGCCGGATGCTCGAGGTGATTAGCCTCTCCCCGATCGAGCTGGACCTCGTCCCCGAGGAGGACGACGAGGACGGGGACGACGGGGTCCGCCGGACGTCGGGTCAGGCGGATGGCGACGAGGGCGAGGAAGAGGAGGACGACGACGACGAAGGCGACGACGGGGCCTGGCACCGGTGAGCCTGTCGCCCCACCGGGAAAACAGGAGGTTTTCCAGGCGAAATTGCACGATCTGGCGGATGCAATACTGTGAATTGACAGATTTCGGCCGAAGTTTGTAAGCTCCGGACATCGATCCCCTTAGAGGGCCGAGCCGCGGGAGTGGCCCTCGGCGTCCGATAAGGATACCGAGCATCGGAAACAGGAGAAGTTCCACCATGAATCGTAGTCATCGCGCCGTTCTTGCCGCGTGCCTCTGCCTTGTGCTGGGTGTTGGGGCGTTTGCCTGTGGACCGCAGCCGCCGCCGCCCGAGCCGGCACCACCGCCGGCAGAGCCGCCGCCACCACCGCCGCCACCGCC
>DCWN01000041.1:29660-111979 GCA_002328835.1 Acidobacteria bacterium UBA2161
CCACCGCCACCGCCACCTCCGCCACCGCCACCGCCACCGCCGACGGAGGAGGAGTTGTTCGAGCGGATGAGTCTGTCGGAGTTGAACGCGCAGGCGCCGTTGAGCAACGTCTTCTTCGATTACGACCAGGCAGAATTGCTCGGCCCGGCTCGTGCGACGCTACAGCAGAACGCGGAGTGGTTGCAGCGTTGGTCGAGCACGCGGATCATAGTCGAGGGGCACTGCGACGAGCGGGGCACGAACGAGTACAACCTCGGACTCGGTGAGCGCCGGGCGCAGGCCGTCCGTGAGTACCTGACGAGCCTGGGTATTGCCGCGGGTCGGGTCACGATGGTGAGCAAGGGCGAGGAAGAGCCCGTGTGCACCGACGAGACCGAGAGTTGCTGGACGCGGAATCGCCGCGGCAACTTCATCATCACCGCGAAGTAGTTCGAATACTGCGGGCGCGGCGGATCTTTCGAACCGTCGCGCCCGTCGTGTATCCAGGCCGATTGTTATCGGCGCTCTCAGCCGGTCTCCAGAATCCGCATCAGCGCTGCGTCTTCGATTCTGCTCGCGGCCGCCTTGTGGCCATCCACGAGCAGCACCGGAACCTCATGCCCGTAGTCCGCCTCTAGTCGGGCGTCGGTCGTGATGTCGACGATCTCGATGTCGAAGGCATCGCGTGCGCCGAGGCTGTCGAGTTGCGCCTTCAGCGCGTCGCACAGCGGACAGTCGGGCTTGGAGTAGACGATGAGGTGGCGTGTCACGCTGAGATTTCCGCGGCCAACTGCTGTGCGGCGTCGACGGGATCGGGTGCTCCGATGATCGGGCGGCCGACGACGAGGTAGGTTGCGCCTCGGGCGATGGCGCTCGCCGCCGTCGCCGTGCGCACCTGGTCGTCGGCGCCGGCCGCCGCCGCCCTGATGCCTGGCGTGACGATCGTGAAATCTGGGCCGCACGCGGCACGGATCGGTTCTATTTCTCGAGGCGACGCCACGACGCCGTCGATACCAGCGCGCCGGGCGGTGTCGGCGAGTGCCACGACATGGTCGGCCAGCGGCCGTGTCACACCCAGGCCGGCGAGCGACGCGTCGTCCAGGCTCGTCAAGACGGTGACCGCGACGATCCGTGGACCCTGTTCACCGCCGGCCTGACGGGCCGCGCGTAGCATCGCCTCGCCCCCCGAGGCGTGTACGGTCAGCATCCAGACGCCGACCTCGGCGGCCGAACGCACGGCACCCGCGACGGTATTCGGAATGTCGTGAAACTTCAGATCGAGAAAGACGCGCTCGCCGCGGCTCGCCAGCGATCGCACGACGTCCGGCCCGGCGGCCGTGTAGAGCTGGCTACCGACCTTGAAGCCGCCGACGTGGCCGTGCAGCGCGTCGGCCAGGGCCAGCGCCCGGTCGGCAGAGTCCACATCGAGTGCGACTAGGAGCTGCTCCATCCTTGGGCTTCCGTTAGCTCGAGTGTGCCGATCACGTCGCGCACTCGCGCCACATCGTGCCGGCCGAGATACTCCTCGAGGCCAGCCAGGAGTTTGGGCCAGATGGTCGGGTCGACGAAATTGGCCGTGCCCACCTGCACGGCTGTCGCGCCGGCGATCATGAACTCGAGCACGTCGGTTGCCGTCATGATGCCACCCATGCCGACAATCGGGATCCGCACGGCTTGCCGGCATTCATGGACCATCCGGACGGCGATCGGGCGGATCGCCGGACCGCTGAGGCCGCCGACGCCGTTGGAGAGCTTCGGGCGCCGCGTTTCCACGTCGATGGCCATGGCGAGGAAGGTGTTCACGAGCGACACGGCGTCGGCACCGGCCTCCTCCGCGGCGACCGCGATACCGGCGATGTCGGTGACGTTCGGCGTCAGCTTCGGGATGAGCGGGAGCGTCGTCACGTGCCGCACGGCCCGCACGACGTCTCGCGTGCCCGTGGCACTGCAGCCGAAGGTCATGCCGCCGGCCTTGACGTTCGGACACGAGATGTTCAGTTCGATGGCGCCGACGCCCTCCGCGTCGCCGAGGATGCGCGAGACTTCCGCGTACTCGTCGATCGTGCTGCCGCAGACGTTGACGATGACCGTGGCGTTTTGTGCACGCAGCTCGGGCAGCTTCTCGTCGACGAAGCGGTGGACGCCGATGCCCTGCAGCCCGACGGCGTTGAGCATCCCGGCCGGCGTCTCGACGATGCGCGGCGGGTCGTGGCCCTCGCGCTCGGCCAGGAACAATCCTTTGACGGCGACGCCGCCGAGCGTCGCCAGATCGACCATGTCGGCGTACTCCACGCCGTAGCCGAAGCAGCCACTCGCCGCGATCAACGGGTTCCTCAACCGGAGCGAACCAATGTCGACACTCAGATCCATCACTGTGTATGTCTTGGCGGTGTGCGATTGCTAGACCACGGGTGCCAACCGATCCCAGACGACTTGCTGCGCATCGAAGACCGGACCGTCGATGCACCCGCGGACCAGGTGCGCCGGCGCGTCACGAGTGGCCCGGGTCGGGACGACACAGCTGTAGCACCCGCCCATGCCACAACCCATGACCGGCTCCAGCGACACCTGGCACGGCCGGGCGTGGCTGGCCGCAAGGTCGGCGACCGCGCGCATCATCGGCGTCGGGCCACACGCGTAGATCGTCGGTCGCGTCGCCTCGGTGCTCTCGAGTTCGCGCGCGAGCGACGCCGTCACGAGCCCTGCTTCACCCTGGCTGCCGTCCTCGGTCGCCAGGACGAGCCGCACGTCGAGCCGCGTGAAGGCGTCGAGATAGAACAGGTCGTCGGCACTGCGACCTCCATAGAAGAGCATCGCCGGCGTGCCGCGCCTCCGCAGTGCGGATGCCAGAGAAAGAAACGGCGCGATCCCGACGCCGCCCGCGACCATCCATGCGGTCTCGGGCGGGTCGACCGCCGCGAACCCCGCGCCCAACGGGCCGAGGCATCCGATGCGCTGATCGATCTCGACCCCGTACAGCAGCGTCGTTCCGACGCCAACCCGCTTGTTGAGCAGCGAAAAGCCGGTCGGAGCACCGCCAGCGTCGATGAGTAGTTCACAGATCGAGAACGGACGTCGCAGCAGGGGGCGGAGGCCGGCGGTCGGCTTGACCATGACGAACTGACCAGGCTCGGCGTTGGCGGCGAGCGACGGCGCTTCGAGATGCACGACGTTGTAGTCGGCTGACAGGCGGACGTTGGACACGACGCGCGCATCCAGATCGACCGGCATGATCGCAGTATACCTTGAAGGTCGAAGCCGTCCGTGCCGCGCGCGGGTGCATCGGTCGGGCAACCTTGGCATAATCGGTCGACGACGTCGGCGAAGGTCGCAGGAGAAAGTCACGACGTGATGCGCTATCTGCGCATGTTGAGCAACTCGGTGATCGGTGGCACGTTGGTCGCGGCGTACGTGACCATTCTGATCCTGCAGCTCAACCCCCACCTGGCGCTGCATCCCGCCGACCTCGCGCCGCTGGCGGCCACGGTCTGGCTGTTCTATGGCGTCAACCTCACGGCGTTGTTCTACGCGCTCATCGTGCTCAGGCAGCTCGTCGCTCGGAGCCCGATGTCGCCTGGATGGCTCAGCCTGCGCCTCCTGGCCTGGCTGAGCGCGGCGGCGGCGATGGGCGCGTCGGGCCTGATGTGGCTCAACCTGCGCGGGTTGCAGCCGGCGCTGGAGGCCGAGGCGGCGCGGCGAATGACCGTCGGCGCGGTCGCGACCAGCATCTGCGCGCTGGCTCTGCTGGCGATCGCGGTCGTTCACTACTCGTTCGGGCGCCGGGGGAGCCGCGTCGGGGGTGCGCTCCTGGCGCTGGCCGTCGCGGCGTCGGTTGGGCTGCCAATCGTGGCACGCGGGGTTGGCATCGACCGGCCGCTCGGGTCGAGCCGTCTGGACGTCGGGAGCTGGATGCCGACCAGCGACGCGTCGCCCCACGTCGTCCTGGTCCTGCTCGACGGCGCCTCACTCGAGTTCGTGTCGCCCGCGGCCGCGGACGGCCGCCTGCCGAATTTCGGGAGGCTGCTCGACACCGGCGCATCGCTGCATCTGGCGACGCTGCGTCCGACTCAGCCCGGTCCGGTGTGGGCCGCTGTCGCCACCGGGAAGTATCCGCCGCAGCACGGGATTCAGTCGACGTCGACCTATCGACCGCTGGCGGGGCAGGCCGCGATCGAGCTCCTGCCGCAGCGCAGCTTTGCCCAGGGGCTCGTCAGGCTCGGCTTCCTGACCGAGGTCCCGAATACCTCCGGTGCGCTGCGCGCCAGACCGCTCTGGAACATTCTCAGCGGTGCCGGCGTCTCCGTCGGGGTCGTCGGCATGCCGCTGACTCACCCGGCGCAGCCGGTCCACGGCTATCTCGTCAGCGATCAGCTGCATCTGCTCACCGACTCGCCGATCGATACCGTGGCGGCCGACGTGGCCTACCCGGCCGACGTGCTCCCGCTCGTGCGACGCGCGGCGCTGCAGGCCACGGACGCCATTGCCGTGGAACCGGCGACCGCGTCGTCCTCGGTCGCGCGCGATGAGCTGTACGGTGAGGTGACCGTGATGCTCCAGGGGCGCCTGGACGCTCAGGTCGTCGCCGTGCGGTTCCAGGGGCTCGACCCGATCGGCCATCGCTTCCTGCGATACGCGATGCCGCGCGCGTTCGGCGACGTGTCGGAGGACGAGCAGCGTCAGTTCGGTCAGGTGCTCGAAGACTCCTACCGCTTCATCGACGACCGTATCGGTGCCTTGATGGCGTCGCTGGGCCCGGAGGATCTGCTCTTGGTCGTGTCTGGGTTCGGCATGGAACCGGTCGCCCTCGGCTCCCGCCTCCTGGCCCGGGCGTTCGGGGATCCCGATCTCTCCGGGACACACGAGCGCGCGCCCGACGGGTTCTTGCTGGCCTACGGTGCCAACGTGCAAGCCGGTCGCCTGGCGCGCGGCTCGATCGTCGACGTGGTGCCCACGGTGCTGTACGTGCTCGGCTTGCCGGTCGGGCGCGACCTCGACGGAGTGCCGCGCACCGACATGTTCTCGGACACGTTCACGGCCGCGCGCCCGATCACGTTGATCCCGACCTACGAGCGCTGACGCCCTCCCCTGGGCAGACCTCGCCAGACGTGGCGACAGAAGCGAGTTCTGGGGTACAATGGTTGGACTCTTTAAGAGCGGCCCTGTGAGGTCGCGAAGAGGTCCGCCGTGATAGCTGAATTCCTTCCGTTCCGCCCCCTTCCGACGAATCTCTCTGTCGTGCTCGACAATCTGTGCGCCCGGCGGGTGCCGGTTCGGTCACGTGGTCCCAGCGGAGTGCTCGTATGCCCGTCGTGATGGATGCGGAGCGGATGGGCCGCACCCTGACTCGGATCGCGCACGAGGTGAGCGAACGAAATCGAGGCGGCGACGAGCTGGCGCTCGTCGGCATCCGCACGCGCGGCGCCGTCATCGCGCGGCGGTTAGCCGCCCGGCTCCACGACATCCTCGGCGCGGAGGTGCCTACCGGCGCCCTCGATATCACCTTGTATCGTGACGATTTGATGCGCCAGCCGGTCGGGCCGCAACCGCTGGTGCGGCGCACCGAGATTCCCTTCTCCATCGACGACAAGCGGATCGTGCTGGTCGACGACGTTCTGTATACCGGTCGGACGATTCGGGCGGCGCTGGATGCCTTGATCGACTTCGGCCGGCCGCGATCCATCCAGCTCATCGTGCTCGTCGATCGAGGTCACCGCGAGCTGCCGATCAAGGCCGACTACGTCGGCAAGAACCTGCCGACCTCGACCACCCAGAGTGTGCAGGTGCGGATGGAGGAAACCGATGGACGCGACGAAGTCGTGATTCAGAGCGACGACGTCGCCGGGGGCGGAGTGTAGTGGTGTCGACCGACGCGCGCGCGACGGCAGCTGTCAATGATGCCGGCGCCCAGGGGGCCGTGCCACGGACGACGCTGCGTTCGCGCCATTTGATTAGCATCGACGACCTGGACTCCGAGGAGATCACGCTCATTCTCGATACGGCCGAGGCGATGAAGGAAATCGAGTCTCGGCCCATCAAGAAGGTTCCCGCCCTGCGCGGCAAGACCGTCGTCAATCTGTTCTACGAGCCGAGCACCCGCACCCGCACGTCGTTCGAGATCGCCGAGAAGCGGCTGAGCGCCGACTCGCTCAACGTCGCTGCCACCGGCTCCAGCGTGGCGAAGGGGGAGACGCTGCTCGACACCGCCCGGAACCTGGAGGCGATGGCGCCCGACATGATCGTGCTGCGCCATGCCGCGTCGGGCGCGCCGCATCAACTCGCACGCGCGAGCCGCGCGTCGGTCATCAACGCGGGCGACGGGACCCACGAGCATCCGACCCAGGCGCTGCTGGACGGATTCACGATCCGCGCGCGCAAGGGACGCATCGCCGGGCTCAAGGTCGCGATTGTGGGCGATCTGCTCCACAGTCGGGTGCTGCGGTCGAACGTGCTGCTGCTGCGAGCGCTCGGGGCGGAGATCTGTGTGTGTGGGCCGCCGACGCTGATGCCGCCTGGCATCGAGCAGTTCGGCGTGCGCGCGACGACGCGCATCGACGAGGCGGCGGAGGGCGCCGACGTCATCATGATGCTTCGCATCCAGCGTGAGCGGATGCAGGGCCATTTCGTGCCCTCACTGCGCGAGTACTTCAACGTCTACGGCTTGACGGCGGAGCGCGTCGAGCGCGCGAAGCCCGACGTCATCATCATGCACCCCGGACCGATGAACCGCGGCGTGGAGATAGCCTCGGAAGTCGCCGATGGTCCGTACTCGGTCATGCTGGACCAGGTGGCGAATGGCGTGGCGGTGCGCATGGCCGTGTTGTATCTGCTCGCCGGAAATCCCGATGACGTGTGACCGGCGAAGGATAGGTGTGACCAATCGATGCAGATCTTGTTGAAGGGCGGGCGGGTCGTCGACCCTGCGGCGGGTCGGGACGGCGTCGCGGACGTCTTGATCGATGGAGCGGTCGTGGCGAACATCGGCACCGACCTGCCGGCCGATGGCGCTCGGGTGGTTCCCGTGCCGGCCGGCTGCGTGGTCTGTCCCGGCTTCATCGACATGCACGTGCACCTGCGCGAGCCGGGCCAGGAGCACAAGGAGACGATCGCGACGGGTGCGGCGGCGGCGGTGGCGGGCGGGTTCACCGGCGTGGCCTGCATGCCCAACACCAATCCCGTCAACGACCAGGCCGGGATCACCGAGTCCATTCTGGCCAAGGCCAACGCCGCTGGCCAGGCGCGGGTGTATCCGATTGGCGCCGTCTCACGCGGTTCGAAGGGAGAACAGCTCGCCGATTTGGCCGAACTGCAGGCGGCCGGCTGCGTCGCGGTCTCCGACGACGGCCATCCGGTCGCCGATGCGCTGCTGATGCGACGTGCGCTCGAGTATGCCGCGTCGTTCGGCATGCTCGTGATCGATCACTGCGAAGATCCGTCGCTCATCGGCGGCGTGGCCCACGAGGGCTATCACGCGACGGCGCTCGGGCTGCGCGGACTGCCGGCGGTGGCCGAGGAGTTGATTGTCGAGCGCGACGTCACGTTGAGTGGGCTCACCGGCGCTCCGGTGCACGTCGCGCACATGAGTGCGCGAGGGTCGCTCCGGGCGGTGCGGTCGGGCAAGGCGCGAGGGATTAAGGTGACCTGTGAGGTGACGCCGCACCACTTCATCCTGACCGACGAGGCGCTCCAGGGTTATGACACCAACGTCAAGATGAATCCTCCGCTGCGGGAAGCCGCCGACCGGGACGCGATGCTGGAGGGGTTGGCCGACGGCTCCATCGACGTCATTGCCACCGACCACGCGCCGCATCACTACGATGAGAAGGCGGTGGAGTTCGACCAGGCGCCGTTCGGCATCACGGGCCTGGAAACGGCGGTGTCGCTGTCGCTCGACCGTCTGGTGCACCGCGAGGTCGTGTCGCTTAGCCGGCTCGTGGAACTGTACTCGACCAATCCGGCGCGGATCCTCGGCGTCGCGGGTGGGACGCTGGCGCCTGGTGGGGCGGCCGACGTGACGGTACTGGCGCCCGATGCGCCGACGATCGTCGACGTGGCCCGCATGCGCTCGAAGGGCAAGAACACCCCGTTTGGAGGCTGGGAACTGCGGGGCTGCGTCGCCGCGACGATCGTCGGCGGGCAGATGCTGTATGTGAACGACGCCGTGGGCGAGGCCGCGGTCTTCACGTCGGGCGGCGGATGATGGCGCGGCAAGACGACGTCCGCGACAAAGCGCTCCAGGACCTGCAACGGCTCGAGATCCTCATGGTCGATGGCCACTTCGACTACGGGAACGGCTATCACGGTCGGGCGTACCTGAACGCCCACCAGTTGTTCCGTCAGCCGTCGACGATCTGGCGGTTCGCCCAGGACCTCATTGACGTCCTGCCGTTCGAGCTGTCGTCGGCGACGGAGGTCGTGGCCGGGCCGGTGACGGGGGGCGCGCTCCTGGCGCATACGATCGCCGGCCTGCTCGACGGACGCCGCAGTCTGACCCATCCACCCTGCCTGTTCGCCCCGTTCAACGTCGGCCCCGACCGCCGCCACATGCTCCGAGGCTTCTACGCCAGGCAGATTTCCGGCAAGCGCGTGCTGCTGGCCGACGACGTGCGCAACACCGGCGAGACGTTCCGCACCTGCGCGAAGCTGGTCGCCGAGGCCGGGGGCACGATGATTGGCTCCATCGAGATTTACGATCGGCTCGAGGCCGTCAAGACGCTCGACGTGCCGAACGTGGCGCTCGCCGAGTACCGCGCGCCCGACAACTATGCCGCCGACAACTGTCCACTGTGTGCGGCGGGGCAA
This sequence comes from Acidobacteria bacterium UBA2161, assembly GCA_002328835.1. Taxonomy (GTDB): domain Bacteria; phylum Acidobacteriota; class Vicinamibacteria; order Vicinamibacterales; family UBA823; genus UBA2161. Next base: position 38,439 of record DCWN01000041.1, read on the forward strand.
CCGATCACGTCTTTTTGACGAATTCTCCTCCGGCGCACCGCTCGGTCCCGGCTTACGCTCGGCTCAAGGCCGGGCTCGATCGTCTCTACACCGACTACAACCAGGCCGACGCCGCGGCCGACCCGATCCAGATCGTGCGCCGCTACAAGACGGTCGCGGATCGTGAGGTCGTCGCGTTCTGTGCGGCGGCGCTGGCATTCGGCCGTGTGCAGAGCATTCTCGCGTCGGTTGAGGCACTGGTGGCCCTGATGGGTCCATCGCCAGCGCGGTTCGTCTCGGCGTTCGATCCGGTGGTCGGACGTCGTCGCCTGAAGGGGCTCGGCCATCGGTGGGTCCGCGACGTCGACATCGTGGCGCTGCTGTGGATGCTCCGCCAGATGCTCGACCAGTGCGGATCGATCGAGCGCTTCTTCCTCCAGGGGGTCGACGACCCGGCCGCCCCGATCGCCGATGGCCTCGAGTCGTTCTGTGCGCGGGCGATGGCCCTCGACCTCCGCGGCGCCTACGGGCGGGTACCGCGGCGGCCAGGGGTTCGCTACTTCTTTCCCCGCCCGTCGACCGGTAGCGCGTGCAAGCGGCTGAACCTCTTCCTGCGCTGGATGGTACGCCGCGATGCCCTCGACCCGGGCGGCTGGTCGGAGCTCGCGCCCTCGGCACTCGTCATTCCGCTGGATGTCCACGTCATCCGTGTCGGCCGATGCCTCGGCCTGACCTCGTACCGTTCGCCGGGCTGGCGCATGGCTCTGTCGATCACCGACGCGCTTCGCGAGGTCGACCCGGCCGATCCCGTCCGGTACGACTTCGCGATCTGTCACCTGGGGATGGCCGGCGCGTGCGGGTCCGGGCGGCCGGCGCAGGACACGCAGTGCCCGCTTCGCGGGCTCTGCAGGCCCGCTGCTGTCGAGGAATGAGGCCCAAGGCGCGCACAGCGCCCATCTAGGGATTCCGCTTTTCCCAGAGCTTCGCGAACTTCAGGAAGACATAGTAGGCGTTCATCGCCGAGACGATGAAGCCGGCCGATCCGTCGCGGATGCCGCCGCGGAGCAGATAGTTTCGCAGGAAGGCCAGCGGCGGATGGACGGCCAGACGCAGCAATCCCACCGTCCGGCCCGCGGCCGCCATGTCGTCGGCGGCCAGGGTGGAGTAGCGATCGATCGTCTCGAGTTGGTGCGACAGGTCGCGGTAGCTGCGGTGCTCGAGCTCGTGCTGGAGGTGCCCGACCTGCCCCGGGACGCTGACCGATTCATGCACGCGAGGCGTGCTCCAGCGTGCGACCCGCCGGTCGTAGAGACGCAGCTGAAGGTTGGGATACCAATCGGTCGATCGGATCCAGCGCCCCAGGTGGAAGGTGACGCGCGGCACCCGGTAGCCCCGCAGGGCCGGCTCGCTTGCCAAGAGCCGCTGGATCTCCTGCGCGAGCGGCGGCGAGACGCGTTCGTCGGCGTCGAGCGACAGGATCCAGTCGTGGCTGGCGATCTCAGCCGCGTGATTCTTCTGGTCGCCGTATCCGGTCCAGGTCCGGACCGTCACGCGGTCGGTGAAACGACGCGCGACGTCGGTGGTGTCATCCTGGCTGCCGCAGTCGACGACGACGATCTCGTCGGCCCACGCAACCGAGGCCAGCGCATCCGGAAGGTTGTGCGCCTCGTCCTTGGTGATGACGGTGACCGAGAGCTTCGGCACGGGGCGAGTGTAGCACCACCCCCCGCCGGCCCCGACGCCGGTGCGTGGCGCTAGAACCCGCCGCCACCTCCGCCAGCGCCGACGACGGCGCCGCCGCCCACGGCCTGACCACCGACGTTGCCGGCGCCGGTCGCCAGTGTGAACGATCCGCCGCCTCCGCTCAGCGAGGTCTCCTGCACTGCTTCGAAGTCGACCTGCGACCGGTTGTAGTCGAGAATCGCGCGCAGTTCGCTGTTCCGTGCCTGAGCGAGATCGCGCTGGGCCTGGAAGACGAGGAAGCTGGTCGACATACCGACGGCGAACTTCTTTTGTTCCGCCTCGAGGCGCTCCTCGGCGAGCTGACGCGCCGCCCGCGTCGCGTCGACGCGCTTCAGGTTCGTGTTGACCTCCCGGCCGACGCGGCGCACTTCCGTGGCGGCCTGCAACTCGGTGCTGCGGATTCGTGCCTGGGTCTGGCTCCGCTCCAACCGCGACCGAGCCAGGTTCGCGTCGGCGCTGCTCGTCCCGATCGGATAGCTGATGTTGAGGCTCAACGTCCAGGTGGGGAAGTCGCTGCCGAACACGTCGCCGAGCACCGAGCCGAAGCCGACGTCGACCGTGTCGATCACGTTGCCGCCAAACGCTTGATCCCGGATCAGCCGGCTGCCACCTGCGCCCGTTGCCAGGTAGTTCACCTGGAGGTTGACGTCGGGCAGCCGTTGATTGGAGTAGAACTCGATGTTCGTGTCGGTGTTGTCCAAACTCCGTCGGATCTGGGCCAGATCCGTTCGGCCCCCCAGCGCGTTGCCGACCGCCGCATCAATGTCGATCTCTCGCGTTTGCAGCAGCGGTGTGTCGGTCGGTTCCAGCCGCAGCGCCCAGAAATTCGGCGTCGACGGATCCATGATCAGCGCGCGTAGCGCGTCCTCGGCCTCGTCGATGGCGGCTTCCGCCACAATGACCGTTTCCTCGTTCCGGGCGACCTCGGCCTCGGCTTCGACGATGTCGATCGGCGCCATCGTACCGACCTCGACGCGCGTCCGGTTGTTCCGCAGCGATTCCTCCGCCAGTTCGAGGGACTGCTGCTGCACGGCCAGCGCCGAGATCGCATACGACAGCTCCCAGTAGGCGTTCTTGACGTTGCGTACGGTCGAGACGATCGTGTCGCGGAGTTGAATGTCCGAGATGTCCCGGTTGGTGCGTGAGACACGCAGGCGTTGCCGTGTGTTGTCGATCCGGAAGTTCCGCAGGAGCGGCTGCACGTAGACGGCCTGGAAGTTCGAACGCAGGGCCGGATCGAAGCTCGAGAAGAAGTTGGTCGTCGTCTGGCGCGAACTGTTCCAGTTCGTTTGGTACGAGGCGCCCCAGGGCAGCAACTGGCTGATCCCGACGTTGTTCGAGAACGTCTCGGTCGTGATCTTCTCCAGGCCGCCTGCCAGCTGGTTGGTCGCCGGTGAGTCCTGCGTGTTGTTCTGAATCGAGGTATCCAGGCTCGGCGTCCAGGCGGACCGCACGTCCGCGATCGCCAGATCCTGAATCTGCGGGTTGAGGCGCTCCACCTGGATGTTCAGGTTCTGCTCGAGTGCCAGTTCGACGGCTTCGTCCATCGTCAGCCTCCGCAACGGGCGGCTGGCGGCTGCCGCCTGGAAGCCCGACGGCAGACGCAGGCCTTCGGTTGCGGCTGCCCTGGCCAGGATCGACCGTCGTCCGGAATCGGACAGGGCCTGGCCGGACGCGGGCACGACCCAGACACAAGACGCCGCGACAATGGCGACCACGCGGCACCCTCGAATGACTTTCCCAATCATGACAACCTCTTTCTGCTGCAACCTGGTCCTCTGCGATGATGTTCGAATGCTCACCGAAAGCTGATCGCTGGATAGAGCAAGAAACGCGCCGATAGCGTTTAAAACGCACCGGAGGAGTGCGCTGGCCCTGTCATAAGTAGACGAACCCGACCGACCGCAAGTTTCACTCAATTATACTAGGCTCGCCATGTCCTCTAGAAGCCGCGGATGACCTCCGATCAGGTGCTCACAGTGTTCCGGGAGGCCGGTGCCCTCCTCGAAGGCCATTTCTGCCTCTCGTCGGGATTGCACAGCCCGGGGTATCTCCAGTGCGCCCGCGTGCTGCAGCACCCGCGGCACGCGCAGGCGCTCGGCGAGGCGATCGCGGCACGGGCGCGCGAGTGGCGCCCGGCCACGGTCCTGTCTCCCGCCCTCGGCGGTGTCGTCATCGGTCACGAGGTCGCGCGCGGGCTCGAGACGCGCGGCATCTTTGCCGAGCGTGCGGCTGGCGACTTGGCCCTGCGCCGCGGCTTCACCGTCGAAACCGGCGAGCGCGTCGTCGTTGTCGAGGACGTCGTCACGACGGGCAAGTCGACGCGCGAGACGATCGAGGTGGCGCGCGCAGCCGGCGCCGACGTGGTCGGGGCCGCGTCGGTGATCGACCGCAGTGCCGGCGTCGACCTGGGTGTGCCGTTCTTCGCCCTGGCCGGCGTGGCGCTGCCGACCTACGAGCCGGCCGAGTGCCCACTCTGTGCGTCGGGGACGCCGATCGTCAAGCCTGGTTCCCGACCCGGCCCGTCGCCGCGGTAGCTTCCCCCGACCTCCGAGTGCGGCGCGACCCGCGATGCCCAGGATCATCAAGCTCACGGTCGCCTATGAGGGTACCGACTACGTCGGCTGGCAATGGCAGCCGAACGGCGTCTCGATTCAGGCCACGCTGGAAGCGGCGCTGAGCCGGATCGAGGGGTCGGCCGTCACCGTCGTCGGCGCCGGACGGACCGACGCGGGCGTTCATGCGCTGGGGCAGGTCGCCAGCGTTCGGTTCGAGCACGCGATCGGCGTCGGCGATCTGACGCGCGCGCTCAACGCCACGCTGCCGGCGAGTCTCCGAGTGCTCGCGGCCGTCGAGATGCCCGACGGGTTCGACGCGCGAGGAAGCGCGACCGGAAAGCTCTACCGCTACCAGGTTCTCACCGGTGCGATCGTCAGCCCGTTCGACCGGCGCTACGTCTGGCATCTGCCGTACCCGCTCGACGGAGCCGCGATGCGCGCCGGCAGCGAAGCGTTGCTCGGCGAGCACGACTTCGCGGCGTTCCGAGCGGGCGGCAGTGATGTCAAGACCTCGGTGCGGCGGATCGACCGATTGCAGATCGACGAGACACGCCGTGAGCCCCCGGACGGAGGAGGCCAGCGGCTGACGATCGAGGTCGCCGGGAGCGGCTTCCTCCGCCACATGGTGCGAAACATCGTCGGGACGCTGGCGGAGGTGGGCGCGGGGCGGCGTGCCCCGGCCGACGTCGCGCGAGTTCTGGCGTCGCAGGACCGCGGCGAGGCCGGACCGACCGCGCCGGCCGAGGGCTTGTTCCTGGTTCGGGTCGACTACTGACCCGGCGAACGGGGTGCGGTCCTTGAACCCCGCAGGGTCAGCCTGTATCATCATCAATTCACAGGAGTTTCGGCCGGCTGCGCCCTCGGGCGTGCCGGCAGCCTGGCGAACGCATGAGCCTGGAAGACGTCCTGACCTGGGTCGAACGAGGGTCGGCCGAAGCCGAGTTGGCTCGCCAGATCGACTTCGACCGCCTGCCTGCGCACGTCGCCATCATCATGGACGGAAACGGTCGATGGGCCGCGCAGCGCAGTTTGCCGCGCGTGCAGGGGCATCGCGCCGGCATCGACTCGGTCCGTGACGTCGTCGAGGCGTCGGCTCGGCTCGGCGTGCAGGTGCTGACGCTGTACGCGTTCTCTGTCGAAAACTGGAAGCGGCCGCCGACCGAGGTCGCCACGCTGATGGCGCTGCTCAAGCGGTATCTGCGCTCGGAGCTGCGGATGCTGCTGGACAACAACATCCGGTTCAAGGTCGTAGGCCGAGAGCACGAGTTGGCGCCAGACGTTCGGGACGAGCTGGTGTTCGCCGCCCGCCAAACCGAATTGAACACCGGCATGCAATTCAACATCGCCTTGAACTACGGGGGGCGGGCGGAGGTCGTCGACGCCGCGCGACGTGCCATCGAGGCCGGCGTGCACGCGGACGAACTGGACGAAGAGCGGTTCGCCGGTTTTCTGTACACCGCCGGCCAGCCCGATCCGGATCTGCTCATCCGCACGAGTGGCGAAATGCGCGTCAGTAACTTCCTGCTCTGGCAGATCGCCTACGCGGAGATCTGGGTGACCGAGACCCTCTGGCCCGATTTCCGGCGCCAGCACCTGTTCGACGCGGTGCTCGCGTACCAGAAACGCGAGCGACGGTACGGCGGCATCGCTCGCCCGGTCGTCGCCGGGTGAGACACGGGTGCCCGCCCGGGCGGCCCGATCCCTACGAGGTTGCTGAACCCCGATGACGCGAGTCCTCAGCGCCGTCGCCATGCTGGCGATCGTCGTCGGCACCGTCTGGTGGTTGCCGTCCTGGGCCACCCTCGGATTGGCCGAGCTCGTGGTGCTGCTTGCGCTCGTCGAGTACGTCGACTTGGCCGAGCGCGCTGGCGCGCCGGCGCCCAAGGGCCTCGTCGTCGTCGCCGGCCTGGCGATCTGTGCGGCGGCGGCACGCGATGCCGCCGTCGTAACGGTCCTGATGGCCGCAACGGTTGCGGTCGGCGCGGCAGCCGTCGGGAAGCCACGTGGCCGGGCGTCCGGCGGATGGACGTACGCCGCCGGAGTGTTCGGACCGCTCTATGTCGGCCTGCCGCTCGGAACGCTCGTCGCGATCCATGCCGAGCGCGGCGCCGAGACCGTGCTGCTGCTGTTGGCGGTGATCGTGGCGAGTGACGCCGCGCAGTTCTACGGCGGCCGCGCGCTCGGCCGGCGGCCGCTGGCGCCGGCGACGAGCCCGAAGAAGACGATCGAAGGCGCGTTCTGCGGAGTTCTCGCGGGCTCCGCCGTCATGGCCGTTGCCAGCGGATGGGGCGGGTTGGCCGTCCACCCCGCGTTCGGCGCGGCGTTCGGTGCGGCGCTGGCGGGCATCGGCATCGTCGGCGATCTCTTCGAGTCGAAGCTGAAACGGGAGGCCGGCGTGAAGGACGTCTCCGGACTGATTCCGGGCCACGGCGGCGTCATGGACCGTCTGGATAGCTGGCTGTTCGCGATCCCGCTGTTCGATGCGGTGTTCCGGGGGCTATCCGCGTGAAACGAGTCGCGATTCTCGGATCGACCGGTTCCATCGGGACCAGCGCGCTGGCCGTCGTGGCGGCTCATCCCGACGCCCTGCGCGTCGTCGGCCTGGCCGCCGGCGAGAACTCGGCGCGCCTGGCGGAGCAGGTAGCGCGGTTCGACCCGGCCGTCATTGCGATGGCCACGCCCGAGGCGATGGACGGCGTCCGGCAGGCGCTGGGCGCCGACGTCGCCGCGCGCCTCTCCGCCGTCGCCGGCCCGGACGGCCTCGCCGCCGTCGCGACGCACCCTGAAGTCGATATCGTCTTGTGCGCCTCGGCGGGCACGGCCGCGCTGGAGGCCGTGCTGGCGGCGATCGAAGCCGGCAAGACGATCGCCCTGGCGAACAAGGAAGTGCTCGTGATGGCCGGGAGCCTGGTCATGGCGGCGGCCGATCGCTACGACGTTGCCGTCCTGCCGGTGGACAGCGAACACAACGCCATTCATCAATGCCTGCACGGCCGCTCGTCCGATGACGTCCGCCGGTTGATTCTGACTGCATCCGGTGGGCCGTTTCGCGACTGGCCGGTCGAGCGGTTGCAGGACGTCCGGCCCGACGACGCCCTCCGGCATCCGACCTGGAACATGGGCGACAAGATCACGATCGACTCGGCGACGTTGATGAACAAGGGACTCGAGGTGATCGAGGCGCGCTGGCTGTTCGGCGTCGGCGCCGACGAGGTCGATGTGCTGGTGCACCCGCAGTCAATTGTGCACTCGATGGTCGAGCTGACGGATGGCTCGGTGATCGCGCAGCTGGGCCTGACCGACATGCAGCTGCCGATTCAGTACGCGTTCTCGTATCCCGATCGATGGACCGCGCCGCTCCCGGTCCTCGACTTGGCGGCCGCGGCACCGCTGGAGTTCCATCGACCCGACGTCGCCCGATTCCCATGCCTGGCCCTGGCCTACCGCGCGCTGCGCGCTGGGGGAGTCTCGCCCGTCGTCTTGAACGCAGCCAACGAAGTGGCGGTCGCCGCGTTCCTGGCCGGCACGCTGCCGTTCATCGGCATTCCGTCGGTCATCGAGCGCGCGATGGATGCGCGAGACGCCATGCACGACGGCCCGGTCGACACCCTCGACGGCGTCCGTGCCGTGGATCACTGGGCGCGCGAGTTTTCGCGGGATCTGCTTCCGGAGATACAATCGGTCTAGGAGTCGCCGCCGGCGGGTGAACCGACCTTGCGGAGGCGGCGTAGTGAACAGAAGAGGTAGGCGTGCTGACGAGCTTGGCGGCGTTCGTATTCGTGCTCGGCGTGCTGGTCTTCGTGCACGAGTTGGGGCATTTTCTGATGGCACGGCGCATCGGTGTGCGCGTGCTGACCTTTTCGCTCGGCTTCGGCGCGAAGTTGCTGAGCTTCAAGCGCGGCGACACCGAATACTGTGTCAGCGCGATCCCGCTCGGTGGCTACGTGAAGATGGCCGGCGAGAATCCCGAAGAATCGCGCTCGGGACGCGACGACGAGTTCCTCTCGAAATCGAAGTGGGAGCGGTTCCAGGTGCTGGTCATGGGACCGACCATGAACATCGTCCTCGCCGTCGTCGTCATGGCGTTCGTCCTCTATCAGGGCGCCGAAGTGCCCGCCTACGAGGAGCGGGCGCCGGTCGTCGGCTCGGTCGTCGAGGATTCGCCGGCTGCGGGCGCGGGCATCCGGCCCGGCGATCTGATCGTCTCGGTCGCGGGCGATCGCGTGCCGACCTGGCAGGCGCTGTTCATCGCCGTCATGCCGCGTGCCGAGCGCGAGGTCGACGTCGTCGTCAGCCGCGCCGGGAGGTCGATGACGCTGCCGGTGACGCCGGCGGCGCAAACCCAGTTCGAGATGGGCGATCTCGGGGTGTTGCCCGAGATGCACCCGCAGATTCGCGAGGTCTCCGCCGGCGAGCCAGCCCACCAGGCGGGCATCCTGTCGGGCGACGTCATTCTGGCGATCGACGGCGACCCGGTTGGCCGCGACAGCTTGATCGAACGGATCAACGCGAGCCCCGATCAGGAGTTGACCCTGACCATTCGACGCGATGGCGCGGAGCGTGACCTCGACGTCACGCCGGCGCTGCGCGGCGACGTCGGGCTGATCGGCGTCAGCCTGAGTCCCTACGAGCTGCGCACGATCGAGCCCGGCCCGCTGCAAGCCGTGCAGATGAGTGTCGAACGGAACTACGAGTGGTCGGGCCTGATCTTCAGGACGCTCTGGGGCCTGCTGACCCGCGAGACGTCGCCGCGCCAGCTCATGGGGCCGGTCGGCATCGCGCAGCTGTCGGGCGGCGCCGCCGAGGTCGGGTTCGTCGCGCTGTTCACCCTGATGGCGATGATCAGCTTGAATCTCGGAATCCTGAACCTGCTGCCGATCCCGGTGCTCGACGGTGGCCACATCTTCATCATGGCGCTCGAAGGCGCCGCGCGCCGCGACTTCAGCGTGCGCGTGAAGGAGAAGATGCTGCTGACCGGGTTCGTGGTCTTGATGATGTTGATGGTCACCGTGATCTACAACGATCTGACGCGGGTCACGTGGATCGAAGCGCTGATGCCGTGGAGATGAGGGGGAAGATGTCCAAGTCCAAGAACGCTGCGGGCGCGGTCCTGCTGATGGTCGTCCTGTCCGCCGGTCTGATCGCTCAGGAGCCGGTCGACGACGCGGTGAACTGGCGGATTCGGCAGGAGGCCACGACGAATTCCCAGATTCTCGACACGTTGCACTACCTGACCGACGTCTACGGGCCACGCCTGACCGGTTCGCCCAGCCTCGAGGCCGCCGGACAGTGGGCCATCGACAGGATGGCATCGTGGGGGATGACCAACGGCCAGCTCGAACCGTGGGATTTCGGGCATCCCGGCTGGGCGAACGAACGGATGACCGCGCACCTCGTCTCGCCGGTCAAGGACCCACTGGTGGCCGAGGTGCTGGCGTGGACGCCGAGCACCGACGGCGTGGTGACCGCCGAGGTGTTCCAGCTGGTTCCGCCCGAGCGCCCGACCGAGGCCGAGCTGACGGGGTATCTCGACAGCATCGCCGCCGACGTGGCGGGCAAGGCTGTCCTGGTTGGTGAGCCGCGCTTCGTGCCGGTGACGATCGACGGGCCGGTCCGCCGGCGTAGCGAAGCCGAGCTGCGGGCGCAGTTCAACCCGAACCTCCCGCCGGCGCCGCCCGCACGCGGCGGAGGCGGGCCGCGGCCCGGTGGCGACGACGATCCCGACCGGCCGCTGTCGGGCCGCGAGGTGGCCGGGCGGATCGCGATCTTCCTCGCCGAGAATGGCGCAGCGGTTCAGGTGAACGACGCCGGCCGGGACCACGGCCAGATTCGTGCCTTCAGCAACCGGACGTACGACCTCGCGCAGGCGGCACCGACCCTCGTCATGCGGAACGAGGACTTCGGGCGGATCGCACGGCTGGTGCCGCACGGCCCCGTGGAACTCGAGGTCGAGATCATCAACCAGAGCTATCCCGACGGCGCGACGAGCTACAACGCGACCGCCGAGATTCGCGGGACCGACAAGGCCGACGAGGTGATCATGCTCGGCGGCCACCTCGACTCGTGGCATGCTGCGACCGGCGCCACCGACAACGGGATCGGCGTGACGGTGATGATGGAGGCCGCGCGGATCCTGGCGGCGATCGGCGTGGAGCCCCGGCGGACGATCCGCGTGGCGCTTTGGACCGGCGAGGAGCAAGGACTGCTCGGCTCGCAGGCCTACGTCAAGCAGCACTTCGGGTCGTTCGAGGATCAGCTGCCGGAGTACTCGAAGTTCGGTGGCTACTTCAACATCGATGGGGGCACCGGACAGGCGCGCGGCGCGAGCGTGTTCGGCCCGGGAGAAGCCGCCGAGGTTCTCCGCTCGGCGCTCGCGCCGTTCGAGGACATCGGTGTCCTTGGCGCCGGTGCGACGATGAGCCGGCGGCGTGGCGGGTCGGATCACACGTCCTTCAACGAGGCGGGCCTGCCGGGCATCGGCATGCGGCAGGATCCGATCCAGTACGGGACCTACACCTGGCACACCAACCTGGATACCTACGAGCGGGTCATCGAGGGTGATGCGATCAAGTCGGCCATCACCATCGCCGCGGCGGTCTACCACCTGGCGATGCGCGACGAGTTGCTGCCGAGGCTGTCTGAAGAAGGCGAGATGCCGGCGCTCCCTGGTACGCCAAGACCGTAGTGACAGGGGTCGGGTGTTCGCTCAGCTCCCGATCCGGTCGATGTCCGCCTCGGCGGCGATCGTCCCGAACGCGGCCCACTGGGTGTCCGTCGCGATCCGGTAGAGCAGCGTCATGCCGACCTCCTGCCGCCCGTTGTAGAGGTGCCAGGCCGCCACGCCGTAGGCTGACGTCGGAAACTGGACCCCGCCGTCCGCCGCCGCGCGCTCGAGGATCAGCTCGGGCGGGATGAGGTCCTTGTACATCAGCAACAGACGGTAGTAGGCGCCGTTCTCGATGATGTCCATCCCGTCCACGATCGGCTCCAGCACGTCCGCCGCCGCGTCGTCCTGACCCAGCCGCCGCAGCGTCATGTAGAGCCAGTGGCTCGTCGCCACGAGCATGTCCGGGTTCTTCGAGAACGCTAGGCACTGCTGGTAGGCGCCGAGCGCCCGCTCGAGGTCGCCGGTGAGATAGTAGGCGAGCCCGAGGTGGTACCAGATGTTCGTGTGCGAGGTGCTAGTCGGAATGCCGCGCTCGTTCGGGGCGCCGTCGGGCTCGACTTCGTCGGGCACGCCCTCGATCAGCTCCGCCGCCCGTGCGAGGTCGGCGATCGCCAGGTCGAATTGCCGCGTCGAGATGTAACGGTGGCCGCGGTGCCGGTAGAGCTTGGCGTAGTCGGGGTGGTCGGCGATGGCGTCGCTGTAGACGCCGATCGCCTCCTGATAGCGACCCAGGTAGCCGAGCCGGCGGCCAACCCAGATCGCCGCGTCGGGGTCGGTCGGCGCGCGCTCGAACGCAGCGCGCGCTTCGGCGAGATTGGCTTCGAGTTGGGCCTGCACGTCGGCCATCAGCAGGCCCGGGTACAGCGGCTCGCCGTCGAGCGAGAAGGCTTCGGCGCCTGGCGGCAGCTGTTGCGCCACGGCATCCTGGGGCGCCGCGCCAAGGATGACGCTGGCTGCGCCGCCGGCAAGGCAGAGCGCGACGAGTGTGGTTCGCATGAGTGACCGTCCTTCATTCCGTATGTCCGTCCGAGCGTCGGGACGGCTGTGATGATACAGCGTTTGTCCGGCCTGCGGCGAGAGGTGCGACCGATGCTCGCCCTGGCGGTCCCGGTCGTCGTGGCCGAGATGGGCTGGGTCGCCATGGGTACCGTCGACATCCTGATGGTCGGCTCGCTCGGCCCCGAGGCGATCGGCGCGGTGGGGGTCGGCTCGATGCTGTTCATCGCGCTCGCGGTATTCGGGGTCGGTGTGCTGCTGGCGCTCGACACGTTCATCGCCCAAGCGTTCGGCGCGGGCCAGCTCGACGAGTGTCATCGCTGGTTGGTCCACGGCGTCGTGATGAGCCTGGTGCTCGCAGCGCCCTTGACCGGGGTGGCGCTCATCGGCATCGCGAATCTCGACCTGTGGGGGTTCGACCCCACCGTCCTCAGGCTGACCGCGCCCTACTTGCGGTTGATCACCTGGAGTGCCTGGCCGCTGTTGCTCTACGTGGCTCTGCGGCGGTACCTGCAGGCGATGGGGGTCGTGACGCCGATCATGGTGACGCTCCTGACCGCGAACCTGATCAACGTGGCGGCCAACTGGATTCTGATCCACGGTAACCTCGGCGCGCCGGCGCTCGGCGTGAACGGCGCCGGTTGGGCGACCTGCGCCTCCCGGGTCTACATGGCGGCGATGCTGCTGGGCGCCGTCGCGCGTCACGATGCTCGGACCGGTCACGGCCTCCGGCGCGCCTCCTGGGCGATCGAGCGCGCCCGGCTGGCGAAGCTGTTCTGGCTCGGGCTGCCTGCCGCGTGCCAGGTGACGCTCGAGGTCGGTGTGTTCTCGGCTGCCACCGCGCTGGCCGGCCGCCTGGCGCCGGTGGCCCTCGCAGCCCACCAGATCACGCTGAACATGGCCAGCTTCACCTTCATGGTGCCGCTCGGCATGGCGTCGGCCGCGGCGGTTCGCGTAGGCCACGCGGTCGGGCGTCGCGATGCGGACGATGCCGGCCGGGCCGGCTGGACCGCCGTCATCCTCGGCCTGCTGTTCATGGCGGTCTCGGCCACGGCGTTCCTGTTGATCCCACGGGTGCTGATGGGATTCTTCACGACCGATCCGGCCGTCGTCGCCACGGGCGTCACGCTGTTGGCGGTGGCGGCGGCGTTCCAGCTGTTCGACGGTTTGCAGGGCGTGCTGACCGGCGCGCTGCGGGGTCTAGGCGACACGCGCACACCGATGCTCTGGAACCTGGCCGGCCACTGGGCGTTCGGCCTGCCGCTCGGCTACACCATCTGCTTCATCTGGGCGAGGGGGGTGGTCGGCTTGTGGATCGGCCTGTCGGCCGGCCTCATCGTCGTCTCGCTCGTCCTGCTCGCCGTCTGGCGCAAACGGATCGCGCGCCTTCGGGCGGACCTGGCGTGAAGGACCTCACTCTCGGTGGCGCAGGGCTCGCTCGATAGCCTTCGCGACCCCCGCCGCGTCATTCGTGGCGGTCTCCGTCCATCCGAGCGCCTTCAATTCGGGCGACGCGTTCCCCATGACGACCGCGACGCCGGCGAACTCCAACATTGTCCGGTCGTTCAGGTTGTCGCCGATCGCCATCACGTCGTCGGCCTCTATCCCACGGCTGGCTGCGAGCTCGGCGAGCGTTCGACCCTTCGACCGCCCCGGCCCGAGGACGTCGAGCAGCGAAAAATCTCGTTGCGGATACTCGGTCAACGTGTGTGAGAATTCTGCGGCCCTCGGCAGCGAGTCCAGCAACGCGGCCAGCTCTCGCATGGCGCGGACGCCGCCGGTGAACCCGATCTGCAGCGGGTCCAGTCCGAGGTCGGAGATCGCGTCGCCGAGCGACCCCGTCTCGGTGATCGATTCCCGGTGAAGCAGGTAGTAGCGCTGCCGGTGCGGGTGGGCCCAGTCGACCCGTTCGCAGACGAACTGATGTGCATCGTGGCGGTCGAAGATCGCTGCGGCACCCTCGCGGACATCGCGCGTGGTCTCGATGAGATAGCGCGCCGTCTCGGCCGGCAGGCCGTGATGCGCCAACGTGGTTCCCGCGCGGTCCTTGACCAAGGCGCCGTTGTTGAGCACGAGCACCGTTCCGTCGGGCATCCGCGCGGCCAGATCCTTCGTGTGGTGGAAGCTCCGGCCGGTCGCCAGGACAATCTGAACCGCGCGCGACGCCGCCTCATGGAGTGCGTGCCGATTGCGGTCGGGCAGTTGCCCGGCGCTATCCAGGAGCGTGCCGTCGAGGTCGACGGCTATCAGCGTGAGGGGCATCGAGCACCGGCGATCGGGCGGGCCAGGGCGGCCGAGGAGAGTCAGACCGGCTCAGTTTCCGCGGCGGTCTTACGCGGATAGTGTTCGACGACGTAGTCGTCCACCAGCGACCGGAACCCCTCGGCCAGCTCGCCGTAGCTGCCCTTGAGTGTGGTCGCATGCCGGCCATCGATGTACACCGGACAGTTCGGCGCCTCGCCGGTTCCGGGCAGGCTGATGCCGATGTTGGCGGCCTTCGATTCGCCGGGGCCGTTGACCACGCAGCCCATGACCGCCAGGCGCATCGCCTCGACGCCGTCATACTCTTTCTTCCACTCGGGCATCATCTCTCGGACGTAGGCCTGAATCCGCTCGGCCAGCTCTTGAAACGTCGAACTCGTCGTCCGCCCGCACCCGGGGCACGCCGTCACGCTCGGTGCGAACGAGCGGAGTCCCAGCGCCTGTAGCAACTCGCACGCGGCGACGACTTCGTCGGTCCGGTTGCCGCCGGGACGTGGCGTCAGCGAGACCCGAATCGTGTCGCCGATCCCCTGGTGCAGCAGGATCCCCATGGCCGTCGACGACCAGACCATCCCCTTGATCCCCATCCCAGCCTCGGTGAGGCCGAGATGGAGCGGCTGCTCGGTCTGTCGCGCTAGCTCCGTATAGACGGCGATCAGGTCGCGCGGCTGCGAGACCTTGCACGAAATGACGATCTGATCCTTCTTGAGCCCAGCGGCGAGGGCGAGTTCGGTCGACTGCAGCGCCGAGAGCACGATGCAGTCGTTGATGACCTCGTCCGACGTTCGCCCGCGATCCTGGTCGGTGTTCTCCTGCATCTTCGCCATGACCAGGTCCTGGTCGAGCGAGCCGCCGTTCACGCCGATCCGGATCGGTGTTTCGTGGTCGCGGGCGATCTGGCAGATCGTCGTGAACTGCTCGTCTCGGCGATTGCCGGTGCCGACGTTGCCGGGATTGATCCGGAACTTGGCGAGCGTCCGCGCGCAATCTGGGTACCGGGCCAGTAACTGATGTCCGTTGTAATGAAAGTCGCCGACGAGCGGCACGTCGCAGCCCTGGTCGTTGAGGCGCCGGCGGATTTCCGGGACCGCGGCGGCGGCCTCGGACACGTTCACGGTGATGCGTACCAGTTCCGACCCCGCGCGCACCAGCTCCGCGCACTGCGCCGCCGTCGCCGCGGCGTCGGCCGTGTCGGTCATCGTCATCGACTGCACGACGACCGGCGCGCCGCCGCCGATCTGCACGTCGCCGACATTGACGCCGATGCTACGGTGGAGCTTCAGGTCGGACACGAATTCGATGATATCACCCGGCTACGACACTGAACGCTTGATGCGGCCCGTCGCGCGCAGCTCCTCCACCGACGCGGTGATCCGGATTGCCCGATCGTTCGAGGTGTGAGAATGTTGCGCCAAGCCAGGAGCCTCAGTGGCTGGCCGACCACGCCGGACCCGCCGAAGGCGGATCGATGCCCGCCGTCTTCATGATCCGTTCGAGACGTGAAGTTGGCCAGGACCAACCGTGACCACGCACCACTCAACGACGACGCTCGAAACGATTCCCGGGATAGGACCCAGCCTGGCCCGCGATCTGAGAGACTTGGGCTTTGCTGAACCAGCGGAACTGCGCGGCTGCGACCCCGAACAGATGTTCGAGGATTTGTGCAAGCTTCGGGCGCAGAAGATAGATCGCTGCGTGCTGTACACGTTTCGGTGCGCCGTGTACTACGCCAGCAACGAAACACACGAAACAGAGTTGCTCAAGTGGTGGAACTGGAAGAATCGAGCGACGAACCGGGCGTGAATCGGGTCACGGGGATCTGCAAGCCGTGCCGCGGACTTTGAAGGGGCAGGCCGAGGACCGCTCCCTGGCGATTGCCGCCTGGGTGCTGGAGTAGGGCGCACCATGGCACTCCAGAACCGGCCGGTCGCCCGCGCCCAGATGCTCATCCGCCGGCCCGTGGCCGACGTCTTCGAGGCGTTCGTCGATCCGGCGATCACGACGAGGTTCTGGTTCACGAAGAGCAGCGGCCGGCTGGAGCCGGGCGCCGGCGTGCGATGGGACTGGGAGATGTACGGCGCGACGGCCGAGGTCACCGTCAAAGCGCTCGAGCCGCATTCGAGGATCGTGATCGAGTGGGGAGATGCGAGCCAACCGCCCACCCAGGTGGAGTGGCAGTTCGACGACCGGTCCGACGGGACGACGCTGGTCGTTGTCACCAACTCGGGATTCGCGGGCACCGATGACGAGGTGGTGGCCCAGGCGATCGACGCGCAGGGCGGGTTCACGTACGTCCTTGCGGGTCTCAAGGCATGGCTCGAACATGGTGTGGCGCTGAACCTCGTCACCGATCACGTCCCTGACGCCCACGTCGACCGGAACTCCTGACGGTCGAACGAGATACCAGCGGTCTGGACACTTGCGCATCTTCCTCAAGGGGGAGACCGTCGAACGCAGGGCGCTGGCGCCCCGGGAAAGGCATGATGCACTCCGTCGAGCATACGAAGAGCTTCGCCATGGCCGTTCCGATCGCGCGGCTCTTCCCGCTGTTCAGCCCGGAGGGGGAGAAGCTGTGGGTGCCAGAGTGGGACTACGAGAACGTGATGGGCCACACCGAACTGGCCGAGGACTACGTCTTCCTGACCCGGACGCACGATCACCGGGCCGGCGAGGCGGTGTGGGTCGTCAAGCGCTACGAGCCCGAGGCTCATCTGGTCGAGTTCTACAAGGTCGAACCCGGTGACAAGGTCGGGACGATTCGGGTCCGGTGCACGCTGCTCGAACCCGACCGGACCGAGGTCGAGGTGACCTACCGATACCAGGCGCTCTCGGCGACCGGCGAGGCGTTCGTGGCGGGGTTCACGGCGGGGGCCTACAGCGAGTTCATCGGGGAGTGGCAAACATTGCTGGAGCGCCACTTCGCGTCAGGTTCCTGACGCTGGAGACGTGGACGGCGATCCGTCGGGACGCTAGCTGACCTCGCGCAGCCGGCCGGTCTTGACGTCGCAGACGAACCCGCGGATACCGTCGGTGTGCGTGATGAGCTGGTTGTCTCGGATTCGAGCGATCGATTCGCGAACGTTGTCATCGAGGCCGGTGAACGCGCCCATGGCGAACGGCGGCCGGTGGCCGGTGTCGCGTTCGATCGCGTCGGCCATCTCGGAATCCTTGAATGTCAGCAGCCCGCAGTCGGTGTGCTGGATCAGCATGATCTCGCGGGTACCCAACAAGCACTGTGAGACCAGGAGCGACCGGATGACGTCGTCGGTGGCGATGCCGCCTGCGTTGCGGATGACGTGGGCATCGCCCGCGTCCAGGCCGAGCATGGCGTCGGGGTCGATCCGCGCGTCCATGCAGGTGACGACCGCGACTCGCTGGCCCGGTGCGGCGGCTAGGTCCGCGCGGGAGAACTTGGTCGCGTAGGCTGCGTTTCGTTCGAGGTAACTATCGATTGCGGTCATTCAGATCCCGTCGAAATTCCTGCGGGTGACTTCGATTCCTCAACTCCGGGCGACAGCCTTCATGGCAGGGCGGGCGGCCGCGATCGTCCGGTCGATGTCGCGCTCGGTGTGCGCCGCCGACAGGAACCATGCCTCGAACTGCGAAGGCGGGGGATAGATGCCGCGCTTCAGCATCGCGCGGAAGAAGACGCCGTAGTCGGTCGTGCTGGCATGGATCGCCGCGCGGTAGTCGCGGACCGGCCGGTTCGAAAAGAACGGCGTCAGCAGCGAGCCGAAGCCGTTGACCTGCAGCGGCACGCCGGCGTCACACGCCGCGTCCGCGAGCCCGGCAGCGAGCCTCGCGCCGAGGTCGGCCAGGCAGCGGTAGAGCTTGTCTGAGAGCTTCGACAGCGTCCAGAGTCCAGCCGTCATCGCTAGCGGATTCCCCGACAACGTTCCGGCCTGATAGACAGGCCCCTCCGGCGCCACCTGGGCCATCAGATCGGCGCGCCCGCCGTAGGCGCCGACGGGGAGGCCGCCGCCGATGATCTTGCCGAGGCAGGTCAGGTCTGGTGTCAGCCCGAAGACGGCCTGGGCGCCACCCGCGGCCGCACGGAAGCCCGAGATGACCTCGTCGAAGATCAGCAGGGCACCGGCGCGGTCGCAGACTTCGCGCAGACCCTGGAGGAAGCCGTCCTGCGGCGGCACGATCCCCATGTTGCCGGCGATCGGCTCGACGATCACCGCGGCAATCTTCCGCCGGTGCATCCGGAAGAGCCGTTCCACCGAGGCCAGATCGTTGTAGCCGGCGACGAGGGTGTCGGCGGCGTTGGCCTTCGTCACGCCGGGGCTCGTCGGGATCCCCAGCGTCAGCGCGCCCGAACCAGCCTGCACGAGCAATCCGTCGGCGTGGCCGTGGTAGCAGCCCTGGAACTTGACGATCTTGTCGCGCTTGGTCGCCGCGCGCGCCAGCCGCAGTGCGCTCATCGCGGCCTCGGTGCCGGAATTCACGAAGCGCATCCGTTCGAGCGACGGCATGAGTGCGCGGACCCGCTCAGCCAAGGCGACTTCGAGCGGCGTCGGGGCGCCAAAGCTCGTGCCGCGCTTCACCGCGGCGCCCAGAGCCCGCGTGAGGCCCGCGGGTGCGTGGCCGTGAATCAGCGGTCCCCACGACATGACGTAGTCGATGTAGCGTCGGCCGTCGGCGTCGGTGACGTGGGCTCCGGCAGCGCGAGCGATGAACGGCGGCTCGCCCTGCACCGCCTTGAACGCGCGGACCGGGCTGTTCACGCCGCCCGGCAGGACGCGCCGCGCGCGGGCGAACAAGCGGCGTGACGACGTCGTCGTGCGAGCCATGGCGAGAAGATACCACGCGAGGAAGGCCGGAAAATGGCCCCTGACCGGGGGGCGACGAGCGGGGCGATTGGATCAGTGGATCAGTGTCGCGGCGTGGCGCGCGAAGTAGGTGATGATCAGGTCCGCGCCGGCGCGGCGGATCGCCGTGAGCGACTCGAGCACGGCCCGTGGCTCGTCCAGCCATCCCTGGGCGGCCGCCGCCTTCAGCATCGCGTACTCGCCGCTCACCTGATAGGCGGCGGTCGGGCAGCCCAAGCCCTTCTTGACGGCCTGGATGACGTCGAGACAGGGTAGCGCCGGCTTGACCATCACGATGTCGGCGCCTTCGTCCAGATCCAGCGCCGCCTCGCGCAATGCCTCGTCGACGTTCGCCGGATCCATCTGGTGCGTCCGCCGGTCGCCGAACCTCGGCGACGAATCGGCGGCCTCCCGGAACGGGCCGTAGAACGCCGAGCAGTACTTGGCGGCGTAGGACATGATCGCGACCTGCTCGTAGCCGGTTGCGTCGAGGTCGGTTCGGATCGCGCCGACTCGGCCGTCCATCATGTCCGACGGCGCGACGACATCCGCGCCGGCCTCGGCGTGCGACCGGGCCACGTCCACGAGCCGGGCGACGGTGGCATCGTTGACGATCTCGTTGCCGTCGACGATGCCGCAGTGACCGTGCGAGGTGTGCGCGCAAAGACAGACGTCGGTCATGACAACGAGGTCGGACGTGGCCTGCTTGATGGCCTGCACCGCCGTCTGGACCGGCGCGGTAGGATCGTCGGCCGCCGACCCGCGGTCGTCCTTCGTCTCGGGGAGTCCGAAGAGGAGCACGCCGCCCAGCCCGTCTCCAGCGGCCGCGACGGCCTCCTTCACCG
Source organism: Acidobacteria bacterium UBA2161 (assembly GCA_002328835.1). GTDB lineage: Bacteria > Acidobacteriota > Vicinamibacteria > Vicinamibacterales > UBA823 > UBA2161. The sequence goes on from DCWN01000041.1 coordinate 58,303, forward strand.
CCTCGTCCACCGAGAGCTGGTAGACGCCGGGCATCGACGGCACCTCCGTTCTGACGGCCGACCCGCTGCAGACGAACAGCGGGCAGACCAGCATCTTCGGATGGAGCCGCGTCTCCTGGACGAGGGCGCGTATCGCCGCCGTGCGTCGCAGGCGACGTGGACGCCGCGCTAGGTCGAGGCGCGGGTGGTGGGTGCTACTCATCACTATTCAGTCTTCAGTGTCGGTCTCGCGCGAGAAGTGCTCGACCAGCGCGTCGACCAGGGCCGGAATGGTGTAGCTGGACGGCATGATGTCGGTTCTGATGTTCAGCTGCTTCGCGGCCTCGGCGGTGACCGGGCCGATGGTGGCGATCACGGTCGTCCGCAGCAGGTCGGCGACCTGCTCGGCGCCGAGCTGCTGCGCGAAGCTTCGCACGGTCGAGGCGCTCGCGAATGTGACAGCGTCGATCTGCCGCTCCAACAGCATCTTATAGATGTCGGGCTTGCCGGGTTGACCGAGCGATTCGAAAACCGTCCGGTACGCCGTCACGGACTCCACGACGGCCCCGGCGGCCTCGAGTGCGCGCGGCAGGACTTCGCGAGCGAGGTCGGCGCGGGGCAGCAGCACCCGCTTGCCCGTGAGGTCGTCCTTGGCCTGGAGCGCCGCCGCCACAGCCTCGGCGAGGTGCTCGTCCGGCATGAGGTCGACCTTGATGCCGTGCCGCGTGAGGCGTTCGCCAGTGGCCGGACCCACGGCGCAGAGCCGAACACCCTTGAGGTTGCGTATATCGCCGCGACCCGCGACCAGCCGTCGCAGAAAGTACTCGACGCCGTTGGCGCTCGTGAAGACGACCCAATCGAAGGTGTCGATGCGTTCGCAGGCATCGTCGAGCGGGTCGAGATCGACCGGCGGCACGACCTGGACGGCCGCGGCCTCAATCGGTTCTGCGCCGAGGTCGGCCAGCTGCTCCACGAGGTCGCCGGCCTGCTCGGCGGCGCGGGTGACGACGATCCGCCGGCCGAACAGCGGCCGCGTGTCGAACCAGCGTAGATGGGCGCGCAGGCCGACGGCTGAGCCAACGATCAGCACGGCCGATCCGTGCTCGTCCGCGTCGCGGACGACGGCCTCGAGTTCCTGCAGCGTGCCGTCCACCGTGCGCTGGCCGGGCTGGGTGCCGTGATAGATCACTGCCGCCGACTCGTCACCTGGCCGGCCGTGTTTCAACAGGGCCTCGACGATCCCGTGCAGTTGCTGGGTGCCGACGTAGCACGCGATGGTGCCGGTCAGGTGAGCCAGGCTCTTCCAGTCGACGTCAGGTGGTGCGTCTGTTTCATCTTCGTGACCGCGCACCAGGACGAGCGTGTCGCCGGCGTCCGGATAGGTGATCGGGACCCCGGCATACGCCGGTGCGCCGATCGTGGCCGGAATGCCCGGCACGACCTCGAACGGCACGCCCTGTTCGTGCAGGAACAGCGCTTCCTTGGCGCCGCTGTCGAAGACGAACGGGTCGCCCCACTTCAACCGGACGACCGTGCGATGCTCACGGGCCTTCTCGGCGATCAGGATACTGACCGCATCTTGCTCCAGAGATTCAGAAATGGCGGCCGCACCGACATCGATCATCTCCGCGTCGGCCGGTGCCAGTCGGAGCAGGCGCGGTGGCACCAGATGATCGTGGACGACCACGTCGGCTTCCGACAGGCGGCGGAGCCCGCGCACGGTGATGAGCGACGGGTCGCCGGGACCGGCGCCGACGATGAAGACTCGGGGCACTCTCACGATCGGTCCACCTCTGGCGTCTGTGCGCGGCTGACCTCGGCGAGGATCTCCGCCGCGCCCGCGTCGACCAGTCTGGCGGCCAGGGCCTGACCCAGCGCTGCGGGCGCGGCGCGATCCCCCTGGGCCTGGAACCTCGGGGCGCGTCGGCCGTCCAGGGTGCTCACAACCGCGTCGATCCGTAGTTCGGTGCCTGCCACCACGGCATGAGCCCCGATCGGCATCTGGCAGCCGCCGCCCAGCGCCTCGACTAGGGTGCGCTCGGCCGTGACTGCCGCGCCGGTATCGGCGTCGTCGATTCGTGCCACCACGTCGCTGGTCACCGTGTCGTCCGCTCGTGTCTCCATGGCGATCGCACCCTGGCCCGGCGCGGGGACGCACTCGTCAATGGTGAGCGCGGCCGAGAGCCGGTTTGTGAATCCTAGTCGGCGGAGGCCCGCTACCGCCAGTACGATCGCATCGTAGGGGCCGTCATCGACCTTGCGCAGGCGCGTATCCAGGTTGCCGCGGATCGGAACGAACGTCGCGTCGTGATGCAGCATGGCCAGTTGGGCGATCCGCCGGACGCTGCTGGTGCCGACCCGGGGCTTCGGACCGAGGCGCGTCAGGAGTGCTGTGGCGGTCGAGTTGGGGGGCGGGTTGGCCGAGGCCGGCAGCACCAGACCGTCGCGGGCGTCCGCGCGCTGGAGATAGCCTCGAACGGCGAGCCCCGCCGGCACGACCGCGGGAAGATCCTTCGCCGAGTGCACCGCGACGTCGATCTCGCGTGCGATCAATGCTTCCTCGATCTCCTTGACGAACAGCCGTTTGCCGCCGACCTCCGTGAGGTCGGCGTGGGGCAGGCGATCGCCACTCGTGCGGATGACTTTCAGCTCGCACGGTGGGCCGTCGCTGGCCTCGATCGCCGTCGCCACCGCGCGCGCCTGCCACAGCGCGAGGTCGCTGCCGCGGGTGCCGATACGCAGGCCACTCACGATGTGACCGAGGTCTTCGGCGCGGCCGGGTGTTCGGCCTCGGCCACTGCGTCGTCGGGCCGCTGGGCCGCGGGCCGTGGCGATTCGAGGTCGAACAACTGGCCGAGGGCTTCCGAGTACAGCCGCACGGTGTCGGCGCTGGAGAGTCCCTTGAGGCGCTCGGTGGGTGTCAGGAGGAGCTTCTCGACGATCAGTCGGGTCACGTCCTCGACGCGGGCGCGATCGGCTGGGGTCAAGGGCGTGAGCTTGCCTTCGAGCCGTTTCAGTTCGGCGAGGCGGATGGCTTCGAAGCGCTCGCGCAGCGCGACGACCGTCGGCACCGCACGGCGGGAATGCAGCCAAGCCATGAACCCGTCGACTTCTTCGGCCACGATCGCCTCGGCCCGGGCGATCTGCGCGCTGCGTCGTGCCAGGTTCTCACTGACGATGCCCTGCAGATCGTCGATGTTGTAGAGGAACACCTGCTCGATCGCGCCGGCCGAGGCCTCGACGTCGCGGGGCACCGCGATGTCGATGATGAACAGCGGGCGGTTGCGCCGCGTCCGCATGACCGCCGCGATCGACTCCCGCGTGATGATAGGCGTTGGTGAGCCCGTAGCGGTGACGACGATATCGGCCGTGGCCAGGGTCTGTTCGATCTCCGACCACGGCAGAGCCGACCCGCCCACCTTGTCGGCGAGCGCGGTGGCGTGTCCGGACGTCCGGCTGGCGACGGCGATCCGCCGCACCTCCTGCGCGCGCAGGTGCATCGCGGTCAGTTCGCACATTTCGCCGGCGCCGACCAGGAGCACGTCGTGCTTCGACAGGCTGCCGAAGATCTTGCGCGCCAGGGAGACCGCGGCGTAGCTGACCGACACCGCGCCCTGGCCCAGTTCGGTTTCCGACCGGACCCGTTTGCCGGTCGCGAACGACCAGTGGAACAGCTTATTCAGCAAGCTGCCGGTGCAGCCAGCGTCCGACGCGGCCGTGAAGGCGTCCTTCACCTGGCCGAGGATCTGGGGCTCGCCGACGACGAGCGAATCCAGGCCGGCGGCCACCCGGAACAGGTGTCGTGCCACGTCGACACTGGCGAAGTCATAGAGGTGCGGCGCCAACGACTCGCGGTCCACATCATGAAACTCGCCGAGGAAGCGGACGAGGTCTTCCCGGGTCTCCATCGCGTCGTCGCAGCGCACGTACAGCTCCGCGCGGTTGCACGTCGACAGCACCACGGCCTCGCCGCAGGCCGGACGGTCGATCACTGCGGCCAGCGCGTCGGGCAGCCCACGCCTGGCAAAGTCCAACTGCTCGCGCAGATCGACCGGCGCCGTGTGATGGCTGACCCCGAGCAGGAAGAGCTGGCTCACGACGATGCCTGGTGTCCCTTCTGTGCGAACCCTAACCCCAGAACTCACTTGGCTTGACGGCGCTGGCGTGGTCTGGACGGCGAGAGCAGCGTTGCTCCTCGGTCACTTGGACCCGCCAAACTCCCTCGTCGCGCCTTGCCCTCGCCATCCAGCCCACGCCAGCGCCGTCAACCCAAGTGAATCCTGGAGTTAGAAATTGTGCGTGCGCGTCAGAAAGTACCCGATCGGCAGAAAGTTCAGTAGCACGATGGCGAACCCGATGGCCGATAACCACGCCGTGCGCCAACCGGTCCATCCGATGGCACGCCGGGCGTACAATTCGAATGAGTAGACGATCCAGCAGAGCAGCGCGACGAAGATCGTCGGGTCGAGCACCGACATCGCCTGGACGCGGGGATCGCTGAATTCGGCCTGGGCCTGCGTCGCCCAGACGCCGCCGACGACCAGGCCGACGCTCAGACATGTCCAGCCGATCGTGACGGCGCGGGCGTTCATGACGTCGAGGACCTGCAGCGACGGCAGCCGATCGTAGAAGAACCCGATATGCTTCGCCTTCAGCTCCTTGAAGAGCAGCACGTAGGTGATGCCGATGACGCACGCCAGCGCAAAGCTCGCGTAGGCGAACAGTAGCGACGAGACGTGCAGGGCGAACCACGGGCTCTCCAGGACGGGCGGCCGAGCCACGACCTGATAGCGGCTGACGGTCGGGATGATCTGAAGCAGGGCCAGGAGCGGCACGATGAAGACGCCCATCGAGCGCTCATTGCTCGTGGTTTCGGTGTAGAGATAGGCAATTGACGACAGCCAGACGAAGATCGACAGGGCACCCGTCGTGCCGACGACGGGGAGGTGCCCGACCTCGGTCGTCTGCATGCCGATGATGAACGTGTGCACCAACGCGGCCGCGGCGAGCATGGTCGTCGCCGCGCGTCCGGCCCGGCTGCTGCGCTTTCCGAAATGCCAGGCGTAGCCGACGGCGGCGGCGGCGTAGAGCAGCAGGGGTGCGATGTTCACCAGGTCACTCCACTTCTCACTCTTCGGATGGCCGTGGGGTGTTCGAGCCGCCAGGGCGCGGCCGGCTCACTGCGACGCGGGCGCGTAGTAGCCTTGCTTCGTTCGGGCGGTCAGATTGTCTCTGGCCGTCTGCACGATCACGCGGCGCCACTGGCCGTCGTGCAGCGGGTTCTTCGAGGTGTAGCCGATCGTGTACTGACTCGAGAGCTCGTCGGCGATCTGGCCGTAGATGCCGGTGAGTTCGTCGATCGAGTCGGGAAAGAATGCCCGCCCGCCCGTTTCCCGGGACAGTTGTCGCAGCACGAACTCCGCCTCCTGAAACCCGCGGCTGCCGCGGTGTTCACGCGTGCGCAGGCCGATCGCGTAGATCGCCGTCTCGGAGCGCTTGGCCAGTTCGAGGACCTCGTTGAACCCCACCAGGCTGGACGTGTCCTCGCCGTCGGAGAGCACGACGATCGACTGTCGCCGAATTTCGTCGGGTGTCCTCGCGCGGATCTTGCTCAGCTCCTTGAGCGAGATGTAGATGGCGTTGTGGAGCGAGGTCGAACCGCCGGCCGCCGTCCGACGGATCGCTCGCTCGAGCCGGTCGCTCTCGTTCGTGAAGCCCTCGAGGATGTTGACGCGACTATCGAAGTCGATGACCGACGCGAGATCTTGGGGCCGGAGCCTGTGGGCGAAACCAATGGCAGCTTCCTGGGCGGTCTGCATCCGACGTTCCATGCTGGCGCTGGTGTCGATGAGGAGCGCGAGCGCGATCGGGAGCTGGGAGCGTGTAAAGAAACTGGGTTCTTGCTGAACCCCGTCCTCGAAGACCGCGAACTCATCCAGATCGAGATCGGTGATGTAGCGGCCGGCCGGGTCGGTGACCGTGACGTTCACCGACACGATGTCGACGCCCGACCTGAACGACGGGACCTGGCGCTGGGGCGCCGGGGTCTGGGCCCCGGCACGGACGGGGCCGGCCACGACGCCCGCGGCGAGGAAGACGAGGCAGGCGAGCGTGGCCGGTCCAGAGCCAGTTCGACGTGGCGAGATCGCCGGGATCACGGCGCGACCGCCGCGGATCGGCCTCGCGCCGTCCAGTCGGGGCGCGTCGTCGAGACGACGATCTCGTCCGGAGGCACGAGCATTTCCGGGCGCGCGTACACCAGGAGGTACTGCGAGAGCAATTCGTCGGCGACGCGCTCCATTGCCTGTCGGAACATCTGGCCGCGCAGCAGATCGATTCGGCGCCCGCCGGCTTCGCTCGTGCCGCGGTCGAGCACGATGTCGCGGTATCGCGACGCCGTGTCCATCGACGAGCTCGTCGAGGTCATCACGACCGCGTGGAAGATCGCGCCGACCTCATGGATGATCCGCAGCACCGGCTGGTAGCCCCGGTTGCTGTACTCGGTGCCCATCGTCGTCACCGCCACCATGACCGGCCGCGCCACCTCACGCCGCTGCAGCCCCTCGCCGGCGTTGTAGATCGCATCCAGCAGGAGTGCGCCGCTGCCCGGGCGCGGGAAGACCTTGCCGATCGCCTGCTGCAGTTCGATGGCGCTCCGCGTGTAGTCCTCGACGATCGTCGGCCGATCCCCGAACGTGATGACGGCAACCTCGTGGTCGCCTCCAACCCGTCGGGCAAACTCGCCCAGGCCGTCGCGCATGTCGCGCAAATACTGCGCAGACGCAGCGCTGTTGTCGATGAGCAGGGCCACGTGCATCGGCTCGGTCGCTGGCTGCACGCGCAGCACCTCTCGCAGCACGCCGTCCTCCCGAAGGACGAAGTCATCCACGGTGAGATCGGCGATCGGGCGGTCATCGTCGTCGAGGACGCTGACGTACATCTGCAGCTCTTGGGCCTGCGCCGTGACGGTGGGCGCGGTCGCGACGATGCCGGCCGTGATGAGCGAGCCGAGCGCGACGAGCCGGCAGGCGCCGGCGAAACGGCAGGCGACGAGGCTTTTCATGAGCGGTCTCGAGTCACTTCGACGGCGCGATCCACCTGCGGGCTATCCAGGCAGTATAGGTCCCCAGGTTTCGGCAGGTCAAGGTTGGCGAAGGCGTGAAACTCATTGGAAATGAAGAAGTTGTCGCGATCGATCGGGTGCGCCCAGCCCCCGGCCGTTTCTTGACACCCCCTGGGGTGCATGCTATAAACAGCGGGTTTTGCTCGGCGTGGCGTTTGCGTTCTAGTCAGGCCAACCCAAACCGCGTTCGAGTTCCCAGTGTGCCAGCGGGTCGCGTGGAACTCCACAGTTCATACGATGGTTGACGCTCGGTCGACCGGGGTCGACTGAGAGGCGTCTCCGCCCCGACGCCGACGTTGGCGTCGCCTTCGGTATCGGTATCGATCAGGGCATCATGCTCGAAGCCTACGTTCCGATTCTCATCTTCGTGTTCGTCGCGACCGGGTTCGCGATCTTCACGCTCATCTTGTCCGGCCTGTTGCACCCCGAGCGGTACAACAAGGTCAAGCTCGAGCCCTACGAATGCGGTATCGAGCCCGAGACCGATGCGCGCGATCGGTACAGCATCCGCTACTACCTGGTGGCGATGCTATTCGTGATTTTCGACGTGGAGACGGTCTTCATGTTTCCGTGGGCGGTGATCATGGATGAGCTGGCCCTGTTCGGGCTGATCGAGATGATCGTGTTTCTGTTCATCCTGATCGTCGGCTACGCCTACGCCTGGCGCAAGGGCGCGCTCGAGTGGGCCTAGGGCTCCGGCTGCGGACTCCGAGACTGTCATGAGCGACGATCCCAAGCCGGTCAATCCGCCTGGACCGCCGCCACCGTCCACACCCGAGCCGGCGGCGCCCGAGACTCCGGCAGCCGAGCCGTCCGCGCCGGCCGCCAGGCCCGAAGCTGCCGCGCCGGCGGCTCCAGCGCCACCGGCCCCGGCCAAGCCGAAGCCCGCGCCCAAGGCGCCTCCGGAAGCTCCGAAGGGGCCCACCGATCCGCCGCCGCCCGACGACGTCGCCGAGCCCGCGTTTCTGGCCGGCCTCCGCGCCGCCCACGGGGATGCCATCAAGCAGGTGAGCTACTGGGTAGGCGACTGGACGGTCATCATCGAGCCGGCCTCGGCACTGCTCGAGGTCGCCCGCGCGCTGCGCGACGCGCCCGACGCGGCCTTCGACTACTGTTCGGACGTCACCGCAACCGACTGGCCGCCGCGGGCAAAGCGCTTCGACGTCGTCTACTGCCTCTATTCCACCCGGCGGCGGCATCGGATCAGGATCAAGGTACACGCTGACGCCGACGAGGCGGTGCCGTCGGTGGCCGGCCTCTGGCCCGCGGCGAACTGGCTGGAGCGCGAAGTCTACGACATGTTCGGCGTGAACATCACCGGTCATCCGGACCGCCGCCGACTGCTGATGCCCGACGAGTGGCAAGGCCACCCGCAGCGGAAGGACTATCCGCTCGAGGGTCCGGGCGAACTCCTCATGGAGAACCCAGAAGAGTGGCTGCGACTCAGGAACCTCCGCGACGAGGCGGAGATCGAGTAGGGCGGCGAACGAGCAACGAGAGATGCCTGGCGACGAAGTCTCTGCGATGAAGGCCGACCTGCCGAGTCCGATGTTCGACACCACCGAAATGGTGTTGAACATGGGACCGCAGCATCCCAGTACGCACGGCGTGCTCCGGATCGTGCTCAAGCTCGACGGCGAGCGGGTCGTTGATGCCGATGTCGTCGTGGGCTACCTGCACCGCGGGATCGAGAAGCTCTCCGAGAATCGGGACTGGACGCAGATCATCCTGCTGACGGATCGGATGGACTACGTGGCCGCGGCCTCGACGAATCTCGGCTATTGCGAGACCGTCGAGAAGCTGATGTCGGTCGAGGTCCCGCGACGCGCGCGTTACATCAGGACGATCCTGAACGAGTTGCAGCGGGTCGCCAGCCACTGTCTCTGGCTCGGCACGCACGCCATGGACATCGGGGCCATGACGGTCTTTCTGTACGCCTTCCGCGAGCGCGAACTGATTCTCGATCTGTTCGAGGAGTACTGCGGCGCGCGGCTGACCTACAACTCGATGCGGGTCGGCGGGCTGCCGCTCGACATCCCGCCCGGGTGGGACAGGAAGGTCAACGAGTTCTGCGACATCATGGACTCGAAGCTCACCGAGTACGAGACCCTGTTGACGCATAACCGGATCTGGCTCGAGCGCACGAAGGATGTCGGCGTCATCGATGGACCGGAGGCGATCGCACTCGGCCTGTGCGGCCCCACGCTGCGTGGATCCGGAGTCGGCAGGGACGTTCGGAAGGACGAGCCCTATGCGGCATACGACGAGTTCGACTTCGACGTGCCGATCGGGACCCGCGGCGACACCTACGATCGCTACCTGGTGCGGATCGAGGAGTTCCGGCAGTCGCTGCGCATCATTCGCCAGGCGATGGACGGCCTGCCCGAGGGGCCGATCGTCGGCAAGGTGCCGAGGCTCATCAAGCCGCCGGCGGGGGAGACCTATCACGCGGTCGAGTCTCCCAAGGGTGAGATCGGGTTTTTCATCGCCAGCGACGGCCGATCGACGAATCCCTACCGATTCCGGGTCCGCGCGCCGTCGTTCTGCAACCTCCAGGGGCTGCCGCGCCTCGTTCGCGGCCATTTGGTCGCTGACGTCGTGGCCTTGATCGGGTCGATCGACATCGTCTTGGGAGAGGTGGACCGCTAGATCCGAGCCATGGTCGACACGATCGTCATCCCGCTCCTCAAGATCGCCATCCTGCTGAACGCGGTGCTGGTGGCCGTGAGCTATCTGGTGCTGCTCGAGCGCAAGGTGATCGCGTTCGTGCAATCGCGCCTCGGTCCGATGCGGGTCGGCCCGCATGGTGTCCTGCAGCCGATCGCCGACGCGGTGAAGCTGATGACCAAGGAGGACATCACGCCGGCGCGCGCCGACCGCTGGGTCTTCACGGCGGCGCCGATCATGGTGATGGTGCCGGCGCTGATCGTGTTTGCGGTCATCCCGTTCGGCCCCGAGGTCGAGTTGTTCGGCCGGTCGGTACCGCTCTACATCACCGATATCAACATCGGGCTGCTCTACATCGTGTCGGTCGCCTCGCTCGGCGTGTACGGCATCATCCTCGGTGGGTGGGCTTCGAACTCGAAGTACCCGTTGCTCTCCAGCCTGCGCGCGTCGGCGCAGCTCATCAGCTACGAAGTCGCCGTCACGATGACGTTGGTGAGCCTGGTCTTGATGGCCGGCACGCTGAGCATGGTTGGGATCGTCGAATCGCAGCGCGATGCCGGCCTCTGGTTCGTGTTCGCCCAGCCGGTGGCCTTCGCCATCTTCTTTATCGGAGGGCTCGCCGAAACGAATCGCGCGCCGTTCGACATGCCGGAGGCCGAGCAGGAGTTGACCGGGGGCTTCCATACGGAGTACAGCGGGATGCGATTCGCGCTGTTCTTCCTCGCCGAGTACGCCAACATGATTGTCATCTCATCGGTGGCGACCACGCTGTTCCTCGGCGGCTGGCTCCGGCCGTTCCCAGGAGTCGAAGGGCTAGCATTTCTCGATCTTATTCCGGCCTGGATCTGGTTCGTCCTCAAGACGTTCGTCTTTCTCTATGTCTTCCTCTGGATCCGGGCGACGCTCCCGCGGTATCGCTACGACCAGCTGATGCGGTTGGGCTGGAAGGTGCTGATCCCGATTGCGATCGGCAACGTGATCGTCACCGGTGTGGCGAAGGTGCTGCTCTAGGCGGGTCGACGATATGGCTGAAGCGTTCGTCTTCTACGGCCTGGCCGCGTTGATTCTCGGGTTCGCGGTGCTCGTCATCAGCACCCGCAACACCGTGCACAGCGTGCTGTATCTAGTGGTGAACTTCCTGCTGGTCGCGATGCTCTACGTGATGCTCGGCGCGGAGTTTCTCGCGGCGATCCAGGTGCTGGTCTACGCCGGCGGCATCGTCGTGCTGTACCTCTTCGTGGTCATGCTCGTGAACCTGAAGCGGCCGCCGGAGACGCATCAGGATCCGCGCCGTCAGACCCGCCTGGGCCTGGCGCTCGCCGGTGCCGTGCTGGCCGAACTGGTTGCCATCATCGTGTACAGCTCGACGGGTGAGTCGGTGCCCGCGGCGGCCCCGGCCGAGGCCGGCATGGTCGAAGGCAACGTCGAGCAGATCGGCATGCTGCTCTACACCAACTATCTGATTCCGTTCGAGGTCGCGTCGGTGCTGCTGCTCGTCGCGATGATCGGCGCCATCGTGCTGGCGAAGCGGGAGCTGTAAGGGAACGACGCCGTGCTCGAGATCACCACGACGCACTACTTGGTCCTGTCGGCGGCGCTGTTCATGATCGGCGTCATCGGGGTGATGGTGCGTCGGAACATCATCATCATCTTCATGTCGATCGAGTTGATGTTGAACGCCGTGAACGTGAACCTCGTGGCGTTCTCGCAGCAATGGCAGCACGTGGTGGGCCAGGTGTTCGCCGTGTTCGTCATCGCCGTGGCCGCCGCGGAGGCGGCGGTCGGGCTTGGAATCATCCTGGCGTTCTATCGCAACAAGGAGACGGTGAACATCGACGAGATGAACGTGATGCGCTGGTAGCGCCACGTCACCACGACGGTTCGACTGCTATGGACGTCATCTGGCTCATTCCCATTCTGCCCGGCATCGGCGCCGCGGTGAACGGCCTGCTCGGGATCCGGTTCTTCTCGAAGGCCCAGTCCGCTGCCGTTGCCTGCGGCTCGATGGGGCTGGCCGCCGCGCTGTCGATCTACGCCTTCGTCCAGTTGCTCGGTTCGGAGAGCCGGGTGCACGACGTCGTCGTGGCCACCTGGATTCCCGCGATCGCGCTGGAGACGGTCGACGGCATCGGCGCGTTTGCCGTGGACTGGGCGTTCCGGTTGGATCCGCTGTCGGGAATGATGATCCTGGTTGTGAGCGGCATCGGCCTACTGATCCACATCTACTCGACGTCGTACATGCACGGCGAATCGGACGCGGGCTACGCGAGGTTCTTCTGCTACCTGAACCTGTTCTGCTTCTTCATGCTGACGCTGGTGCTCGGCGCCAACCTGCTCGTCATGTTCGTCGGGTGGGAAGGGGTTGGCCTCTGCTCGTACCTGTTGATCGGGTTCTGGTACCAGAAGCAGAGCGCATCCGACGCCGGCAAGAAGGCCTTCCTCGTCAACCGGATCGGTGACTGGGGCTTCGTCCTCGGCATCTTCCTGATCTTCTTCACGTTCGGGACACTCGACTTCCGCGAGGTCGCGGCCGGTGCGGCGGCGATGCCGATCGAGACCGCCGAGTTCGGCGTGATCTCGCTGATCTGTCTGTTTCTGTTCGTGGGCGCGACCGGGAAGAGTGCACAGATCCCGCTGTATGTCTGGCTGCCCGACGCGATGGAGGGGCCCACGCCAGTCTCGGCACTCATCCATGCGGCGACGATGGTCACGGCCGGTGTGTACATGGTCTGCCGTAACGCCGTCCTCTTCACGCACGCCCCGATGGTGATGACCATCGTGGCGGTCATCGGGGGGGTGACCGCGCTGATGGCCGCCTCGATCGGCCTGACGCAGACCGACATCAAGCGGGTGCTCGCCTACTCGACCGTCTCACAGCTCGGCTACATGTTCCTGGCCACCGGCGTCGGCGCGTTCGCCGCGGGCGCTTTCCACCTGATGACTCACGCGTTCTTCAAGGCGCTGCTGTTCCTCGGGAGCGGTTCGGTCATTCACGCGATGAACGACGAGCAGGACATGCGGCACATGGGCGGCTTGAAGACGTTCATGCCCGTGACGTTCGTCACGATGCTGGTCGGGACGCTCGCGATTGCCGGGATTCCGCCGCTGGCGGGTTTCTTCAGCAAGGACGAGATTCTCTTCCAGACGTTCCTGCACAACCGGGTGCTCTGGATTCTGGCCGTGGCGACGGCCGGCATGACCGCCTTCTACATGTTCCGGCTGATGGCCATGACCTTCTACGGCGAGTATCGGGGCCCGGCCTGGGAGCACGGCGAGGGTCATGACGCGGGCGAAGACCACAGCGATCACGATGGCCACGGCGCCTGGCACGGGCCGCACGAGTCACCAACGGCGATGACCGGCCCGCTGATGGCGCTGGCCGTCGGCGCCATCGTGGCGGGGTTCGTCGGCATTCCGGCGGCGCTCGGCGGCGGCAACGCGATCGAGCACTTCCTCGAGCCGAGCTTCACGGTGGAGGCAACCGAGGAGGCCGGTCCCGTGGCCGAGGCCGCGGGCGAGGCGGAGGAGGTCCACGAGGTCTCGCACGCGGCCGAGCTGGGCCTGATGGCGCTGTCGATTCTCGTCGCGCTCGGCGGCATCGCGCTGGCCCACCGCCTGTACATCCGTCGGCCCGAACTGGCCGAAGCGTGGCGCGCACGGTGGGCAGGCGCGCACCGGCTGCTGCTCAACAAGTACTACGTGGACGAGCTGTACCAGAGCACGGTCGTGCGCGGCACGATGTCGGGCGGCCGCGGGCTCTGGCGCTTCGACGGTCGGGTCGTGGACGGGGCGGTCAACGGCACCGGCTGGCTGACGCTCGCATCGTCCTGGTGCTCGCAGTTGTTCGATCGCTACGTGGTCGATGGCGCGGTGAATCTGGTCGGCTGGTCGGCGTCGGAGTCCAGCTTCAGCCTGCGGCGAATTCAGACGGGGCTGATCCAGAACTACGCGCTCGTCATGCTGCTCGGCGTGTTCGTGTTCGTGAGTATCTATCTGTTGGTTCGATGAGGGGCGCGAACTGGCTGGCTTAACGCTGGCCGGCGTCTCCGCGTGGTCGCTTTATGAGTAACGTTGCTGATTTTCCTCTGCTGTCGCTGATTCTGTTCACGCCGCTGGCCGGCGCCGTCCTCCTGCTCTTCGTGAACCGGCAGAGCGAGGATGCCATCCGGTGGATCGCGAACGTCGTGGCAGGCATCGGCTTTCTCGTCTCGCTGCCGCTTTGGTTCTGGTTCGAGCCCCAGGGCGCGCAGTGGCAGTTCGTGGAGCGTCTCGAGTGGATTCCGTCGATCGGAGCGGAGTATTCGCTTGGTGTGGACGGCTTCAGTGCGCTGCTCGTGCTGCTCACGACGATGATGGGGTCGATTGCGATCTTGTCCTCGTGGACGGCGATCACCGAGCGCGTGAAGGAGTACTACATCTTCCTTCTGGTGCTCCAGACCGGCATGATCGGCGCCTTCGTGTCGCTCGACTTCCTGCTGTTCTTTCTCTTCTGGGAGGTCATGCTGGTGCCGATGTACTTCCTCATCGGCATCTGGGGAAGTGACCGTCGGTTGTACAGCGCGATCAAGTTCTTCCTGTATACGCTGGTTGGTAGCGTCGTGATGCTCCTCGGCATTCTCGCGATCTACTTCGAGCATCACGCGATGACGGGCATCTACAGCTTCGACGTCACGCGCTTCCATGAGCTGACCCTGCCGGTCGGCCTGCAGTGGTGGGTGTTCCTGGCGTTCTTCCTGGGCTTCGCCGTCAAGGTCCCGATGTTCCCGTTCCACACCTGGCTGCCCGATGCGCACACCGACGCACCGACAGCCGGGTCGGTCATTCTGGCGGCCGTGCTCTTGAAGATGGGCACCTACGGCTTCATCCGGTTCAGCCTGCCGATTCTGCCGGAGGCGACGATCGAATTCGTTCCGATGGTGATCTGGCTGTCGATCATCGGCGTCATCTACGGTGCGCTCGTGGCGCTGGCGCAGCGCGACTGGAAGCGTTTGGTCGCCTACTCGTCGGTGAGCCACATGGCGATGGTGATGCTGGGGATGTTCTCGCTCAACCCGGTCGGCATCATGGGCAGCATCGTCCAGCAGATCAACCACGGAATCTCGACGGGCGCGCTGTTCTTGATTGTCGGCATCGTCTATGAGCGGCGGCATACCCGCGAGATCTCCGAGTACGGCGGCCTGTCGAAGATCATGCCGGTGTACGCCGTGGTCTTTCTGATCATGACGATGTCGTCGATCGGGCTGCCGACGTTGAATGGCTTCATCGGCGAGATTCTGATCCTGCAGGGCGTGTTCGTCGTGAACAAGATGTGGGCGGCCGTGGCCGCCAGCGGCATCGTCCTGGGCGCGGCCTACATGCTCTGGCTCTACCAGCGCACGATGTTCGGGAACGTCGACAACCCGAAGAACGAGTCGTTGCCCGATCTGAACATACGTGAGCTGGCGACCTTCGTGCCGTTGATCGTGCTGGCGGTCTGGATCGGGCTCTACCCGTCGCCGTTCCTGCGCCGCCTCGATTCGTCGGTCATGCACGTCGTCTCGCGCGTCAATGCGGCCTATGCGCCCCTAAATGCTGATGGCGGTGCAGATGCCAGCGCGCCCGTCGACGGGAGCCTGGCGGGAGGGCAGTAGTCGATGCCAGCTGGGTTTTCGGCGGCGGATTTCTATAACATCCTGCCCGAGCTGGTCCTGACGGGCGGCGCGTTGCTCGTCCTGATCGTCGACGTGCTGACGGTGCGGCAGCAGCGCTCGCTGCTGGGCTGGCTGACGTTCGGCGTCCTGTCGGCGACCCTCCTGGCGCTCCTGCCTTTCAGCGATGCCAACACGGTTGCGTCGCGGGGACTGCTGGCGATCGACGGATTTGCATTCTTCTTCAAGGTCATCTTCCTCCTCACGGCGCTGGTCACGGTGCTGATGTCGTCGTCGTACATCGAGGTCGAGCAGCTGCGGGCGGGCGAGTACTACTTCCTGATTCTGTGCGCCACGCTCGGCATGATGTTCATGGCGAGCGGCATCGACCTCATCACGATCCTCATCGGCCTCGAGACGATGGCCGTCGCGTTCTACATCCTCGCCGGGTTCCTCAAGCCGAACCGCCGGTCCAACGAAGCCGCCGTCAAGTACTTCCTGTTGGGGGCGTTCTCGCTGGGCATCCTGCTGTACGGCATGTCGACCTTGTACGGTCTGTCGGGCACGACCAACGTGCGGGAACTGGCCACCGCGCTGGCGAGCCAGGAGCGCAGCGCCCTGCTCATCGTCGGGCTGGTGATGGTCGTGGCCGGCATCGGCTTCAAGGTTGCCGCGGTGCCGTTCCACATGTGGGCGCCGGACGTGTACGAGGGTGCGCCGACGCCGGTCACGGCGTTTCTCTCGGTGGGGTCGAAGGCGGCATCGTTCGCGATGCTGCTGCGGCTCTTCATGGAAGGGCTGCCGTTTCTGGCCGACGTGTGGCAGCCGATGTTCTGGGTGCTCGCCGTCGTGACCATGACGGTCGGCAATCTAGCCGCGCTGACGCAGAGCAACATCAAGCGGATGCTGGCGTACTCGTCGATCGCCCACGCGGGCTACCTCCTCATCGGGGTCGTGGCCAACTCGTCGCGGGGCGTTGCGGCGATGATGATCTATCTGCTGTTGTACGTGTTCATGCAGCTCGGCGCCTTCGCCGTGGTGGTGATGCTCAGGCGACAGGACGTCGTGGGTGACGAGTTGAAGGACCTGAGCGGGCTGTACTTCCGCTATCCGACGGCGGCCTGCGCGATGCTGTTCTTCATGCTGTCGTTGGGCGGCATCCCTCCGACGGCCGGGTTCATGGGCAAGTTCTGGCTGTTCAGCGCGGCGATCGAGTCGGGCTTCTTCTGGCTGGCCGTGATCGGCGTGCTCAACAGCGCCGTGTCGCTCTACTACTACATCCGGGTCGTCGTCTTCATGTGGATGAAGGAGGAGGCCCTGGGATCGCCAATCGTCGCAAGCCCGTCGATGGCCGTGGCGCTGACCGTCGCCCTGGCCGGTGTGGTGGTGTTCGGCGTCTATCCGCGCCCGCTGTTCGAACTGGCGCAAGTGTCCGCGCAATCGCTCGGCGGCGTCGTGGCCGCCGTGGGCGCGCTTTCCTTCTAGCGGATTCTGGCGGTCGCGACCGCCGTCACTCGGGTTCCAGCGCATGTGGCGCCTCGGAGCATCCCGCGGGCAAACGTTCCGCACGATCGGCGCGCTGAGCGCCGTGGGGATATCGTTCGTCCTGGCCGTCATGATGGGCGCCGGCATCGGCTACCTGCTCGACCGCTGGCTCGGGTCGTCTCCCTGGGCGTTCATCCTCTTCTTCTTCATCGGCGTGACCGCCGGCATCCTCAACGTGATCAGGGCTTCTGCGGCGTATCTGCGCGATGAGGAAAGATGAGCGAACACGACCCGGCGCTGCGCAGGATCGAGCGCAACTCCGCCATCGCCTGCGGTGTGCTCGCCGTCGTGGCGTGGAGCGCTTCAGGCCGGGTCGCACCCGCGGTCGGCGTCTTGGCTGGAGGTGGCCTGGCCGCGCTGAGCTACTGGGTCATCAAGAGCGGGGCCGACCGGTTCGCCGTGCCGACCGAGGGCCCGCGTGCGCCCATGGCCTGGACCGTGCTCAAGATCGTCGTCCGGTACGCTTTACTCGCCGGAATTGCGTACGTTATGATTGCTCGTTTGCGCCTGCACCCACTGGGCCTAGTGGCTGGGGTGTCGGCCGTCGTGGTCGGTGTGGCCGCCGAGGGCCTGCGAGCGGTGCTCGAGCGCCTTGGCGGATCGTAGCCGCTCTCACCGAGATTCCGGGCCCCAGAAGTTCGTCGAATGGAACAGCTCGAACATCCCCTGTGGATCGTCGATACCGTCAATGCGGTGTTTGGACCGATGGTCGCCGGCCTGCTGGGTCTATTGGGCTTCGACCTCGACGTCACCAGTGGCGAACACGTCATTCCGAACTACCTGGTCATTGCTACGCTGATCGTGCTCGCCGTGACGGTGGGGTGCGCGCTCATGCGGTCGCGTCTGAGCGTCGAGGATCCCGGCCCGGTGCAACTCCTGCTCGAAGACGGCCTCACCGCCCTCTACGGGCTGCTCGAGGACACGATCGGGCCCAAGGGGCCACGGTATGCAACGCTGATTGGCTCGGTCGGCCTCTTCATTCTTCTGAGTAATCTCGCTGGGCTCGTGCCCGGCCTGATGGCGCCCACGAGCAACATCAACGTGACGCTCGGATGCGCGATCACCGTCTGGGTGTACTACCACTTCCAAGGGTTCAAGGAGCAGGGCGTCGTGGCGTACATCAAGCATTTCGCGGCACCGCCCGGTGCCCCGATCTGGATTGCGCCCATTTATTTTCCCATCGAGATCATCAGCCACTTTTCGCGGGTGCTGTCGCTGTCGGTGCGTCTGTTCGGCAACGTGTTCGGCGAAGAGCTGGTGATCCTGATTCTGTTCAGTATCGTGCCGTTCCTGGTGCCCCTGCCCATGATGATGCTCGGCATCATCACAGGCAGCCTGCAGGCGTTCATCTTCGTCATGCTGACGATGATCTACCTGCAGGGCGCCGTGACCGTCGACCATGAACATGACGATGCTCATGACGATGGCCATGCGCACGGTGAAGAAGGTCACGACGGCCAGGCGGCAGCCGTGGCGGCGTGACGACGCGGCCAAGGGAGAAGGTTTGAGCGACGGTCGATGTCATTATTTCGATGTGAGGAGGCAGTGGTCGTGAGTAGACGTGCAGTGTGGATGGTGATGATTGGGGTAGTGGTGCTCGGGTTCGTGTCGCCGCTGTACGCGCAGGAAGCGGCGGGCGGGGCCGACAGCCAGCTCGTGAAGTGGTCCATTATCGTCGCGGGCTTCTCGTTGGCGTTCGCGGCAGCGTTCGGTGCGATCGCGCAGGGACTCGGCCTGAGCGCGGCGGCGAACGGGATCGCGCGTAACCCGTCGGCGGCGGCCGATATTCGGTTCTCGCTGATTTTGGGCCTCGTCTTGATCGAGTCACTGGTCATTTACGTGCTGCTCATCGCGCTGATCCTGTTCTTCGTGCAGCCGTTCGGCGCATAGCTTCCGAGGCGCCGGGCAGGTTGCGCGACCGACCTGTCCGGCGCACCCATGCCGCTGAAGATCGCTCCAGTCGAGGGGTTGCTCCTGCTCGTGGCCCTGTTCTGGGGCAGTAACTTCAGCGTCATCAAGGCTGCGCTCGACGAATTCCCGCCCTATCCCTTCAACGCGCTTCGGTTGGTGCTGGCGTCGGCGATCTTCCTGACGCTACTCAGAACCGCACCAGCGTCGGTCCCGCCCCGTCGCGACTGGCCGGTCCTCGTCGGGCTTGGCGTCATCGGGCATTTCCTCTATCAGGTGTGCTTCATGGAGGGCGTGTCCCGCACGAGTGCCGCCAACAGTTCTCTCATTCTCGGGGCGACACCCATCGTCGTGGCCCTGGTGATCTGGGGTGCCGATCGCCGGCCACCGTCGCTGGCGCACTGGCTGGGGATCGGCCTGTCACTGTTCGGCGTCTACCTGGTCGTCGGCCGTGGAGACAGGATGGAGACGGCGTCGATGACCGGCGACCTCCTGATGATGGGCGCGGCGACGTGCTGGGGTGCCTATACCGTCGCGGCCCGGTCCGTGCTGCGGCGGCATTCGCCGCTGGCGGTGACCTCCTGGACGATGGCGGTCGGCACCGCGCTCTTCATCCCCTTCGGCGTTCCGGGCCTCCTGGCGCTCGAGTGGCGAGCCATCAGCCTCGGCGCCTGGATCGGGCTCGTGTACTCGGCGGTCTTCGCCCTGTGCGTCGCCTATCTCATCTGGTACACAGCCGTGCAACGGATCGGAAGTGCCCGCACATCCGTCTATTCGAATATGGTGCCGGTGACGGCGATGATTGTCGCGTTCCTCTGGTTGGGTGAGCCGATTAGCGGAGCCCAGATCACCGGGGCCGCCAGCATTCTGGGTGGCGTGGCGCTGACGCGGATGAAGCGTGCCGGCACCGAACCGGGGATTGACCCTGGTTAGGGTAGAGTGGGCGCGAGTGGTCGCAGGGGCCCCATCTGCATATGTTGAAACGGATACTCGACGACCGACAGGAGACACTCCTCAAGGAGCAGCGCGCGTGCCTGAGTGATCTGCGCGTCGCGCTTGCCCGCTTTGACGCGAACGCCGATCACCAGTCGACGCTCGACCAGTCGATCCGGCAGCTCGACGAGTTCTTTCTGCTGGTTGTCATTGGCGAGTTCAACGCGGGCAAGAGCGCGTTCATCAATGCGCTGCTCGGCGAGTCGATCCTGCGTGAGGGCGTGACGCCGACGACGGCGCAGGTCAACGTGCTGCGTTACGGAGATGCCGCCGGGCGCGAGGTCGTGGAGGAGCAGCTGGAGGTGCTGACGGCGCCGATCGATCTGCTCCGTGACATCCACATCGTCGACACGCCGGGCACCAACGCCATCAACCGCGAGCACGAACGGATCACCGCCGACTTCGTGCCGCGGTCAGACCTCGTGCTGTTCATCACGTCGGTCGACCGTCCGTTCACCGAGAGCGAGCGAGCGTTCCTGGAACGGACGCGCGATTGGGGCAAGAAGATCGTCGTCGTGCTCAACAAGGTCGACATTCTCGATGCCGGGCAGGAAGTCGACGAGGTTCGTGAGTTTGTCGCCAAGAGCGCGCAGCAGCTCCTCGGGCTGACACCGGAGATCTTCCCGGTGAGCGCACGGCTGGCCATGAAGGCCAAGCAGGGCGACAGTGCGCTCTGGGATGCGAGCGGGTTCGCGGCGCTCGAGCGGTATGTGCAGGATACGCTCGATGAAGGCGGTCGCGTCCGGCTGAAGCTACTCAACCCGCTCGGCGTCGGGCTGCATCTGTGCGGCGTATACCTGGCCGAGACGCGCACCCAGATCGACGTTCTGAAGCAGGACTTCGGCATGCTGGAGGACGTCGACCGCCAGCTCGCGCTCTACGAGGAGGACATGGAGCGTGAGTTCCGCCTGCGGCTCGCGGACCTCGGCAAGATTCTCGTGGAAATGGAGCGGCGTGGGCACCACTACTTCGACGACCTGCTGCGCCTGTCGCGGGTCTTCGAGTTGCTGAACACGTCGGTGATTCAACGAGGGTTCGAACGGCACGTCGTGGCCGACGTTCCGCAGCAGCTCGAGCGGCGAGTCAGCCAACTCATCGACTGGCTGGTAGAGAGCGACTTCCGCCAGTGGCAGGCCGTGCGGAGTCATCTGTCGCACCGGCAGCAGGAGTATCGCGATCGAATTGTGGGCGACGACGAGACGAGCGGCTTCCGCTACGACCGCGAGCACTTGATCGAAACGGTCGGGCGCGATGTCCAGCGGGTCGTCGAGACCTACGATCGTACGCGGGAAGCGAAGCAGATCGCCGACGGTGCGCGTGGCGCCGTGGCCGCGGTAGCTGCCGTGGAGGCCGGGGCGTTGGGCCTGGGCGCGCTCGTGGCGCTGCTCACCACGTCGCTCGCCGTGGATCTGTCTGGCATCGCTGTGGCCAGCGTGCTGGCAGTGCTGGGACTCTTCATCGTGCCGGCGCGTCGCCGGCGAGCGAAACGCGAGATGGCCGAGAAGGTGGTCGAGATGCGCGATTCGCTGGAGACCGCGCTCAGGAGCCAGTTCGAGTCGGAGTTGGCTCGCAGCGTCTCGCGGATTCGGGAAGGGATTGCGCCCTACGGACGATTCGTGCGGGCTGAGCGCGCCAAGCTCGATGGCTCGCAGACTGACTTCGAGCGGCTCCACCTGGAACTGGAGCGACTGAAGTCGAAGGTCGATCAGCTGTAGCGGCCGGCGGCCATGCCGCCTGGCCTGAGTAGTTGGGAGGAACGACACCGGCGGGCGCCAACTCGGTCGGTGCCGCCCTCCCGGTCATCCTGCAACCTCAGAGGGGCTGAGACAGTAGCAGGGCGACCTTGGTCGGTAGGACGCGACTCACCGAACCTCGGTGCGTGCGATCTGGCCCAACGGTGAAGTACTTCACTCTCCCCGCCGCGGTTCAGCGGATGCCGCTCAGGCCCTTGCGGTCCTTGACCCGGATACTGCGCCGGTCCGTTTCGATCAACAGCTTCTGTCGGAAGTCCTTCAGGACGGAGTTAACGGTCTCGCGCGTCAGGCCGACGAGATTGGCGATGTCGCGCTGGCTGAGGCGAAGCGGGATCATGATTCCCTGCGCGTCGCCGATGCCGTGCTGTGTGGCCAGGTCCAGCAGCGCGTGGGCGACCCGCGCGTGGGCGCTCTTGTACAGCAATTCCTCGACGCGGCTACGAAAGGTGCGGAGCCGGAACCCCATGAGCTTCGTGACCTGGTAGCCCAGTTCCGGACACTCCCGCATCATGCGCAGGAACAGCGTGCGATCGATGGCGCAGACCACGGCATCTTCGTAGGCTTCCGCATAATGATCGCGGGGGGCGTCGTCGACCACGGCCAATTCGCCGAAGACGTCGCCTGGATAGAGGAAGGCAAGGATGACCTCTCGACCGTCCGGGCCGAGCACGGCGATCTTCACGACGCCGGCCTTCAGAAGATAGATCTGGTCGCTGGGATCGCCGGGGAGGTAGATCCGCTCCCGACGCCTGATTTCCGACATCTGCGACGCTTCTTCCACGACCGCCTTCTGCGAGCTGTCGAGGACGTCCAGGAGGCGCAGTCGCTGGAGGTACCAGAGCTTGGAATGGTTGGCCATCATTCGAATCCCGCCAGTGAAGTCTCAAACGTTTTGACGCCGGCCGGCGTTGGCGGGATTCTTCCTAGTTGGGGCGCCTTGCGCCCTTCGAGTAACCTCAGGGCGCCCCGAGTTCTGTCGGGGGGCGCCCCAAGCCCCACGCGGCGTCCTCCGCGGGGGGGCCGAGATCCCCACTCCGGACGCCGCGAGGCGCGCCGTGCGCGGGCATTTTCCGACGGGGTGCCTTGCACCCCGAACCCCGGCTCGGGTGCTAACGGGGGCCCTTCGCCCCGTGCCGCACCCTCGCGGAGCGCGCCGTGCGCGCTCTGGCCTCTCAGACTGTAGGGGTCAGTAGCTCGTGACGTCTTGAACGGCGCGCAGGATGTCTGCGGTTTGAGGCAGGGTGGCTTCTTCGAGGACCGGGTGGTAGCCGACGGGGCAGTCGAGCGCGCCCACGCGCTTCACGGGGGCATCGAGCTGGCCGAACAACTCGTCGGCGATACGTGCCGCCAACTCCGCCCCGAAGCCGCAGGTGAGCTGATCTTCGTGCGCGACGATCACTCGGCTGGTCCGGGTGACGGCGGCCGCGATGCCTTCCCAGTCGTACGGCGCGATCGTACGGAGGTCGAGCACGGAGGCTTCAACGCCGGCCTTCGCGGCCTGTTGTGCCGCGACCAGCGACCGCTGCACCAGTGCCCCCCACGTGACGATCACGACGTCGTCGCCAGGACGGCGGAGCGCGGAGCGCCCGAACGGGACCATGTGGTCGGTGCCGGGGTAGGCGCCCTTGTTGTAGGTCTGGCGGTAGAGGTGCTTGTGCTCGAGAAAGAGCACCGGGTCGTCGCAGCGGATCGCCGTGCGCAGCAGGCCCGACGCGTCCGCGGCGTTGGACGGATAGGCGATTCGCAGGCCGGGGAAATGGGCGAAGATGCTCTCACCCGACTGACTGTGATAGATGGCACCGCCGCGCAGGTACCCGCCGATCGGTACCCGAACCACCATCGGGCAGGAATAGGTGTTGTTCGAGCGGTAGCGCAGCATCGAAATCTCACTCCGGAGCTGCATGACCGCCGGCCAGATGTAGTCGAAGAACTGGATCTCCACCACCGGCTTCAGACCGCGAATGGCCATGCCGAGCGCCCGTCCCACGATGTTGGCTTCGGCCAGCGGTGAGTTGAAGACGCGATCCACGCCAAACGTCCGCTGCAGGCCGTGCGTGACCTTGAAGACGCCGCCCTTGCCATCCACCTCGGCGAGCGATGCGGCGTGACTGGCATCGGCCACGTCCTCGCCGAAGATGACGATGCGGGAGTTGCGCGTCATCTCGTCCCGGAGGGTCCGATTGATGGACGCGACCATCGTCTGGAGCGCGCCCGAAGGCTGCGGCGCCACGTCAAACGCCTCCGACGTCGGATCGACGTCAGGGGAGTACACGTAGCGGGCGACCGTCTCGGCGATCGGTGGCGGCGCCGCGAGCGCGCGATCGACGGCCTCGGCGAGTTCCTTGTCGATCTCGGCTTCTAACGTGTCTAGCTCACTCTCGGTCGCGACGCCCTCGGCGAGGCACTGCGCCCGCAGATGCGCCACCGGGTCGCGGCGGGCGTCCTCATCGCGCTCGGCCTGGGGCCGGTAGGCGCGGTCGTCGTCCGACAGTGAGTGCGAATACAGCCGTACCGTGCGCGCGTGCACCAGCGCCGGGCCACGGCGTGCGCGGACGTAGCCGACCGCATCCTGCATCGCGTTCCAGCTGTCCGAGAGGTCGGTGCCGTCGGCGCGCGCGAGCCGAAGGCCCGGGAACGATTCGACGAGTTTCGAAATATCGCCGCCGGGCGTTTGCGCATCGACCGGCACCGAGATGGCGTAACCGTTGTCCTGAATCAGGAAGACGACAGGCAGCCGTCGCGTGCACGCGCTGTTCAGCGATTCCCAGAACTCGCCTTCGCTCGTCGTTCCGTCGCCCAGCGAGACCAGGACGACTTCGTCGCTGTGCGCCGAAGGCTCTCGCCCGCCCTTGGCGGCGATCGCCCGATCGAGGACTCCACCTTCGGCGCAACCGACACCGTGCAGGCACTGCGTGCCCGTGGCGCTGGACGGCGACACGATATGCAACCGCCGGTCGCTCCAGTGCGACGGCATCTGTCGGCCGCCCGACGACGGGTCATCAGCCGAGCCGACGCTGCCCAGCAGCATTTCCGCCGGCGTGATGCCTACGGTCAAGCAGAGCGCGCGGTCGCGGTAGTAGGGAAACACCCAGTCGTGTCCGGCCCGCAGCGACAGACCGGCGGCCACCTGGATCGCCTCGTGGCCGGCGCCGCTGATCTGGAAATAGGCGGCGCTCTGATTCTTGAGCTGGATTTCCTTGTCGTCCAGGCGTCTCGACAGCTGCATCATGCGGTACGCGTGCAGCAGTTCTGTCCGAGAGAGTCCTGGCACCGGGCGGCGGCTTGAGGCGGTGGTGGAGCCGGTCGAGCGGGACGTGGCTGACCCTTTGACGCTCATCGACTGGTGACTCGCTGAGGCCGCGGCGTGGAATGCTGACCGCCGACGTCGGTCCTCCTCGAGCTGAACCGCGACATTATAGCACCGGATTTCCGACGTCAAATCAGGAGATCGGATGACGTAAATCGCTTAAAATACAGCAGTTATGGTTCCGCTCCTGAACAGGATCGCGTCGTGACCGACAGGCGTATCCACCGCTGGGACGACATCGCTCCCGAAAAGGTCACGGAGATGATGTCTCGCAAGATCGTCGCCGGATCGCGGGCGCTGATCGCCCAGGTGTACCTCAAGCAGGGTGCGCTCGTGCCGCTGCATGCGCACGAGAGCGAACAGTTGACGTACGTGCTGCAGGGCAGTCTGCGGGTGGTCGTGGATGGCGAGGAAGCGATCGTGCGGGCCGGCGAAGTCGTGCACATTCCGTCGGGGATCGCCCACCAGGCCGAGGCGTTGGCCGACACACTCGAACTCGACGTGTTTAGTCCTGTGCGGGAGGACTGGTTGGTCGATCGGCTCGACGGCGATGGGTGACCGATTCTGGCCGAACGGCGGCAGTGGCCAGTGCTCAGTGATTAGTGGATCCGGTCGTTCCAGTCGTCGCGCCGCCCGCCCGGATGGACGCCGAACCGGCGCCGCAACCGGTTCATCTTCCACTTGATGTACTGATACTTGAGTTCGCCGATCAGGCCGCCCGTCCCGCCCTTCAGGTACAGGTAGCCGGCCACCAGTCCGCCCAGGTGCGCCGAGTGCGAGACTCCGCCGCCCGCGCCGCTCACCGACGACATGAAGACGAAGGCGCCGATGATCATAACGAAGTATTTCGCCGGCACCGGAAAGAGGAAGTACATGTAGATCGGGCGATCGGGATAGTACAGAGCAAATGCCAGAAGGACGCCGTAGATGGCGCCGGACGCGCCGATCGTGGGGATCGCATACATCTGATCGGCACCAGGCATCGGCAGGAGCGCCCAGATCAGCACGGTCGCGGCGGCACCGAGCCCGGTCACGAAGTAGTACTTGATGAATGCTTCGGTGCCCCAGAGCCGTTCCAACTCCACGCCGAACATCCAGAGCGCAAGCATGTTGAAGAGAATATGAGAAAAGCCTCCGTGCAGGAACAGGTAGGTCACCGGCTGCCAGAGCCAGAAGCGTTCGAAGACGGCGGCGGGTGTCAGGCCGAAGAAGATGACCAGCCCCGGCGCCAGCCTCTGCATGACAAACACGCCGACGTTCGCCCAGATGATCATCTTGATGGCCGGAGAGATCCCACCAGGGCCGAACGACTGAACGCTGGAGGCGTAGCGGTAGCGGCGCATCATCGAGACCGGTTCGAGCTGGCCGTGACCGGTCGATCACGGAACTCGAGCCATCGTACCATAGCCATCGGCGGTGAATGCCGTGTCGCCGCCACACTCAGACGGTGGAACGTGGTGTCGAGAGGCGCGCCATTAGCCGGCGGCGCGCTTCGTTGAACTCCTCAATCCGCAGCACCCGTGCGGCAGCCGTAAGTACGACGACGCCCACGCCAATCGCCGAACCAACACCGATCGCCCGCTGCCATGTGGTGGGATCGGTCCAGAACGTGGCGAGCCAGCGCTCGGTCGCCAGCGCTGCCCAGCCCATCACCGCCGAGGCCACGGCTATCTTGACGAAGGCGACCGCGATCCGCCGGGCCTCCAGCCCTTCGAACCGCCGCCGCAGCAGAACGAGCAGGGCAGCCGCATTTAACAGCGCGGCGATCGACGTGCCCAGAGCCAGGCCGCGGAAGCCCATGAACCGAACCAGCACCAGGTTCAGCGCGACGTTCAGGCCGACCGACGCAACGCTGACCAGTGCGGGCGTCCGGCTGTCCTTGAGGGCGTAGAAGGTCGGCACGGCGATCTTGACCGCCGAATAGCCGAGCAACCCTGGCGCGTAGAACGTCAGGGCCGCGGCGGTGGCTGCGGTGTCGGTTGCGGTGAAGTTGCCGCGCTCGAAGATGAGGGCGACGATCGGCGCGGCGAGCGCCACCAGACCAACGGTTGCCGGGACGTTCAGCATGAGCATCAGCCGCAACCCGCTCGAGACCGTCCGCCGCATTTCGTCGGGCGCCTGGCGCGCCGCCTGGCGCGCCAGGGTCGGCAGTGCCGCAGTTGCGATGGAGACGCCGAACAGCCCGATCGGTAGGTACATCAGCCGAAACGCGTAGCTGAGCCACGAGACGGCGCCGGTGCCCTCGCCCGTGGCGAGTACGGTGTTGACCAGCAGGTTGATCTGCACGGCCGCGAGGCCCAACGTGCCGGGTCCCATCAGGCGGAGGACCTCGCGCAGGCCCCGGTCGCGTGGGTCGAGGATCGGGCGATAGCGGAAGCCGGCGCGGTGGAGGGCGGGCCACTGGAGCAGCACCTGCCCGAAGCCACCGACCAGCGCGCCGAGGGCCATTCCCGTGATTGGCGGCAGCCCCAGGCTCGGCATGACCGGAACCAGCGCGAATCCACTCGCAATCATGGCGAGGTTGAACATGGCTGGGGAGAGCGCCGGCGTGAAGAACTGCTGCAGTGAATTCAGCATGCCCATCAGCACCGCGGCGATCGCCACGAGACTGAGGAATGGCAGCATGATGCGTGTGAGTTGGGTCGTCAGCGCCAGCTTGCCGGGGACGTCGTCGAAGTCTGCCGCCAGCAACGCGACCAGTTGAGGCGCGAAGAAGATGCCGGCGACGACGATCAGCCCGGTGACCAACAGCAGGGCATTGATCAATTGGTTGCCGAGCTGCCACGCCTGGGTGCGGCCCTGGGTCGTCAGCCGTCGGGTGAACGTCGGCACAAACGCGGCACTCATCGCGCCCTCGGCGAACAGGTCGCGCATCAGATTCGGAATGCGGAATCCGATATAGAAGGCGTCCATGGCGTTGCCCGCGCCGAACAGGTAGGCCAGCACCTGGTCGCGGACGAGGCCGAGGAGGCGGCTCGTCATCGTCGCGGCGCCGATGACGCTAGCCGATCGGACGAGCTGACCTGAGGGTGAAGATGGGGGCGCGGGCGTCGACCCGCGTTCAGACGCGGCGGGCGGTGCGGCGGTCATCGGCTGTGCCAGCCTAACATAGGGCTTTGGCGCGTCGGCGGCGCCTGGCTCGTCGTGACGGCGTCGTTCCGACGTCTTACACAACGAGCCTGACCCGGGGTTATAGACCGCTAGTGAGAGGCACAACGACATTCGGCGATCTCATCGACGCGCACCAGGCCGAGCTGATGCGGTACCTCGTACGGCTGAGCGGTAACCGGGCCGATGCGGACGATCTGTTCCAGGAGACGTTCCTCCGCGCGTTCCGGGCCTTCCGCCGCCTGCGAGCGCGGTCGAATCATCGCGCGTGGCTGTACCGCATCGCGACCAATGTGTTTCTGAATCACCGACGCGCGGCAGGCCGCCGACGTGAGACGTCGCTCGGCCGAGATTTTGAAGCCTGGTTCGGATCGACCGCGCAGTCCGACGCGGTGGCCTCGCTCACACTCCGGCGCGTCGTCGAGGCCCTATCGCGGCGCCAGCGCTCGGCGTTTCTGCAACGGAATCTGCAGGGCCGGTCGTACACCGACATCGGCGCGTCACTCGGGTGCAGCGCAACGACTGCCAGAGCCCATGTCTATCAGGCGGCCAAACGCGTCAGACGCGCGCTGACGCCGAGGGGAGGACAATCATGACCATGAGGATGACCCAGGCGATGACCTGCGCGACCTTTGCGACCGCCGTCGATACGGCATTGGTGGGCGACGCCGACCGCCGGACGCTGGGCCTCGCGGCCCGCCATGCGCGCAGCTGCGGACGCTGCGCCGGCATCTGGCCCGAAGTGGAGCGGGCGATCGAGACGCTCGACGCGGTCGGCGCGCGGACCGAGGTGCTGGTCATTGAGGCAGACCTGACGGCGGCGCGCCAGCGCCTCCGGGTCGGGTTCGAGCAGATCGGTCAGCCGCCGGTCCGCTTCAGTTCGTGGCGGTCCCCCGTGGGCGAGATCTTCTTTGGGATGTCCGATCGCGGCCTGTGTGACGTCACGTTCGGTGTCCGACGGGACAGTGACTACCGGCGGCGTCTGGCACAGCGCGCGCCGGAGGTCTGGCGTGACGACACGGCGTTGAACGAGATCCGCAGCGAGTTCGCCGCCTATTTTGCCGGTCGGACACGGACGTTCTCCGTGCCGACCGACCTCAGAGGCGTGACCCCGTTCGCCGGGCGGGTGCTGCGGCTGGCCCATGCGGTTCCGTTCGGTCAGGCGATCAGCTACGGATCGCTGGCTCGACGGCTCGGTCAGCCGCGCGCCGGACGGGCTGTGGGGAACGCGCTGGGAAGGAATCCGGTTCCCATCGTCATCCCCTGCCATCGCGTCGTTCGCGCCGGCGGCCAGCTGGGCGGGTACGTGGGCGGTGCGGCGGTGAAGCGGGCGTTGCTCGATCTCGAGGGCTACCGAGCGAGTTGAGCCGGGACCGTCGCGGCCCCCTTATGTGGTCAGCTTCTGCTTTACGAGGGCGCTGACGGCGGCGCCGTCGACGGTCTGTCCGGCCAGTTGCGCCATCACCTGCTTCATGACCCGCCCGATGTCTTTGGGCGACGTCGCGCCGGTCTCGGTGATCGCCGCCTCGACCTCGCGCATGACCTCGGCCTCGTCCATCGGCGGTGGCAGGTAGGATTCCAGCAGCGCCAGTTCGGCCTTCTCCTGCGCGACGAGCTCGGTCCGGCCGGCCTTCTCGAATTGCTCGATGGAGTCCCGCCGCTGCTTGGCCAGCGTCGCGGCGACCTTCTGCGCTTCTGCCTCGGAGAGTTCCCGGCCGATCTCCACGCGACGGTTGACCAGGGCGGTCTTCAGCATCCGCAACGGGCCGAGCGTGGCCTGATCGCGCTGCCGCATCGCGTTCGTCATCGCTTCGTTGACGCGTGCCAGGAGGTCCATGCCGGAGGCGAACCAGAGACCGAGCTACTCGGGTCGGTTGGGTGGCGGCGTCTGTGGCGACGGCATGATGATGCCTGGCCGCGGCGCCGTCTGCGGTGTCTCACCGTTGGGCGACGGTGGCCGCAAGAACGGATTGCCTTGCATCGGCGCGGGCGCTGGCACGGGTGGGGCGAGGGGCAGCGCCGGCGGCACAGCTTGCGGCGTTTGCAGCCCCGGTGGGGTGCCGGCGGGCTGGATTCCTGGAGGTCGGATCGCGCTGATCGACGGCACCTGCCGGGTCATCGGGGGCGGATTCGGCGCCGGTGCCGCGCTGGCCCGCGCGGGCGCGGACTCCGAGACGAAGATGAGGATCCGATCGAATCGTGAGGCGCCGGAGGCACCCGCGGGTCGCGGCGCGGCCACGTAGCCCGTTGCAGCGCGCAGCAGCGTTTCCAATGCTCGCGCCTCGGGGACCTGCTCCAACGTCAGGGTGATCCGCTCGTTCGCGAGCTTGTCCGCGTTGAGGACCAGCGTATCGCCCAGCCGGGCCCATTCCGCCAGTACCTCTCCGACCGACGCGTCGCGAGCGACAAGCGAGACGCGCCCCTGATTGAGGCTCAGCGCGATCTCCTGAGCGCCGGCGCCGACGGTGGGAAGGACGGCGAACGCCACGACGAGGCGGAAGATCACTGGCGCGGGGGCAAGAACGGTCCGCATCTGAAAGGTCTCGCTAGCAGTATACGCCGCTCCTATCGCTTCTGGAAGTGATCGATCACGCGGGTGAGGATCTCGGACAGCTGAACCTTCGGCTCGTACCCAGTCAGCGTCTGGAGCTTCGTGATGTCGGGCACGCGTCGTGGCATGTCCTCGAACCCGGCTTCGTACGCTTCGTCGTACGGGATCGTCACGATGTCGGACGGGCTCCCGGTCATCGCCTTGATCTGCTCGGCCAGTGCGAGAATGGAAATCTCCTCGCCGTTGCCGATGTTGAACACCTCGCCCACCGCCTTCGGCTCGGCAATCAGCTGCATCAGCGCGTCCACGACGTCGCCAACGTAGGTGAAGCTGCGGGACTGTGAGCCGTCGCCGAACACCGTGATCGGGTGTCCGGCGAGGGCCTGCCGCACGAAGTTCGGCACCACCATGCCGTACTGGCCAGTCTGCCGCGGCCCGACGGTGTTGAACAGCCGAACGACGATGACCGGAAGCTTCTTTTCCTTCCAGTACGCCAGCGCGAGGAACTCGTCGATCGCCTTGCTGCAGGCGTAGGCCCAGCGGTGCTTCCAGGTGGCGCCCAGCCTGAGATCGGCGTCCTCCTTGAACGGGATCTCGGTCGACTTGCCGTACACCTCCGAGGTCGAGGCGACGACCACGAGCTTCTTCTTCTTGTTGGCCAGCGTCAGCACGACTTCCGTGCCATGCACGTTGGTTTCGATCGTGTGAACCGGCGCCTCGACGATCAGCTTGACCCCGACCGCGGCCGCCAGATGGAAGGCGACGTCACAGCGGTCGATCTGTTCGGCGAGCAGTGGCTCGTTCGTGATCGAGTCGATCGTGTACTGGAAACCGTCTCGACCCTTGAGATGCTCGATGTTCTCGATCGATCCGGTGGAGAGGTTGTCGATGACCTCGACGCCATGGCCGGCGTCGAGCAGCGCTTCCGCGAGATGGGATCCAATGAAGCCCGCTCCGCCCGTGATCAGCGCGCGCACTGCGTCATTCTATCACGTCGCAAAGCGGTAGGTGATGATGTCGCCGTCGCGCACGACGTACTCCTTGCCCTCGAGGCGCATGCGACCGTGTTCTCGACACGCCGCCAGTGAGCCGTGCTCGATGAAGTCGGTGTAGGGCACTACCTCGGCGCGGATGAAGCCACGTGAGAGGTCGGTGTGGATCTCACCAGCTGCGTCCTGCGCCACGGTGCCGCGTGGCACCGTCCACGCGCGACACTCCTGCTCGCCGACGGTGAAGAACGAGATGTAGCCCAGCAGTTCGTAGCTGGCCCGGATGATGCGATCGAGACCCGATTCGGTGAGGCCGAGATCGGCGGAAAAGGCCGACGCGGCCTCTTCGTCGAGTTGGGCAATTTCCAGTTCGATTTTCGCGCAGACGCCCACGGCCTGCGCCCCGGCGTCCGACAGGACTGTCTGGAGTCCGGATGCCGCACCGGCCAGGCCGTCGGGGAGGTCGGCTTCGTCCAGATTGTTCACGACGAGCAGCGGCTTCGCCGAGAGGAACTGAAAGCCGCGGAGACGTTTGGTCGCCGGGGCGTCGAGGCTGAGCCGGCGTAGCGGTATACCGGCTTCGAGCGCCGCCTGGCATTCGCGCAGGACGGCCTGTTCGGCGCGGAGGCCGTCGTCGGGTCGTTTCTTCAGATCCTGGTCGAGTCGACCGAGCCGGCGCTCGGCCACGCCGAGGTCGGCCAGGATCAGTTCCTCCTCCATCGTGCGTGCGTCGCGCTCCGGGTCGACACTGCCGGAGGTGTGCGGCACCCGTTCGTCACGGAACGACCGCACCACGTGGAGGAGTGCGTCGGCCTCCCGGAACGCGGCGATGTCCAGGAGCGACCGGGTCCCGCCGTGGCCGGCCATCTCGGCCAACTCCACGGTGGCCGGCACCCGTTTCTTCGGCTGGACGAGCTCGACGAGCCGATCGAGCCGGGGTTCGGGCACCCGCGCGACGCCGACGTGCGCTTCGGTCCGCCGCGACCCGTCGGGGCCGTCGGCCGAGTTCGTCATCAACTGGAAGAGTGTCGTCTTGCCGACCGAGGGGAATCCGATGAGGGCCGCACGCAACATCGCGAGTTCGAGCGCAATTCCGGGCGTTAGATGAGGTCTGACGAGGTGGCCGATGGTAACACGGCGCCCTGGACCGGCCGAGTTTTCGCCTCGAACCCCACCGCAGGCGAATATTTATCGTAAGTCATTGAGCTATCAGATTTTATGTGTTGACAGTTTCCGGCCCTTTTCCTACGATTGCGGTGGATTCTTGTGGAGTTCTGTGGAGTTATTGGGTGCTTAGAGGGAACTTCTCGGCGAAGATAGATGACAAGGGTAGACTCAAGATTCCGTCTGCCTTTCGGGTCTGGATGGAGAAGCGCCACGGCGCCGATCTGTTCCTGACCAGCGTGTCGGGCGAATCCGTCCGCATCTATCCGCTGCCGGTGTGGGAGGCGATCGAGGCCAAGCTGGCCCAGGTCCCGTCCACCCATCCGTCCCGCGTCAGGTTTTTCGACCGGGTCAACTACTTCGGACAGCCCGCTGAATTCGATCGGCAAGGACGGGTGTCGATTCACGCCCGGCTCCGCGACTCGGCGTCGATGACCGGCGAGGTCGACGTCTTCGGACAGTACGACTACCTCGAGATCTGGAATCACGACCGCTTCGTCGCGAAGCTGCAGCGCGAGCCGTTCTCCGACGACGATGCGCGCGCGCTTGCGGAGTTCGGAATCTGATGGCGGAGGTGCCGCACATTCCTGTGTTGAGCGCGGAGGCCATGGGCTACATGGCGCCCGAGCGGGGAGGCCTGTTCGTCGACTGCACCATTGGTGCGGGTGGTCATGCGCGAGCGCTCATGGCCGGTGGCGCGACGCGCCTCCTGGGGCTCGACCGCGACCGGCACGCTCTGGCGTGCGCGGCCCAGTCATTGGCGGCGTGGCGAGACCGCGTCGACCTCGTCCACGCCGATTTCCACGAGCTCGACGCGGTGCTCGATGCCCGAGGTATCGCGAGAATCGACGGAGCCATCGCCGACCTCGGCGTGTCGTCGATGCAGTTGGAGGGTGACGGGCGGGGGTTCAGCTTCAAGCGGGACGAGCCGCTCGACATGCGGATGGATCAGTCAGCGGGTGCCACGGCGGCGGAACTGATCCGCGAGACGTCGGAAACCGAGCTGGCCGACGCGATCTTTCGTTACGGCGAGGAGCGCCACTCGCGCCGGATCGCCCGAGCCATCGTCGCGACTCGGCGCGATGCACCCGTCGAGACGACTGGCCAACTCGCCGCCATCGTCCGACGCGCGATGCCCAACCGCGGTTGGCGTCGGATCGATCCGGCGACCCGCACCTTCCAGGCGATCCGCATCTGGGTGAACCGGGAACTGGACGGCCTCGCGACAGCCCTCGAGGTGATCTGCCGGCGCTTGGCTGCCAACGCCCGCGTGGTCGTCGTGTCGTTCCACTCGCTGGAGGACCGGATCGTCAAACAGACGTTCCGCGCGCTCGGACGTGGCCACGAGGCCATCATCCGCATTCTGACCAAGCGCCCGCTCGTGGCGAGTGATGACGAGCGCGATCGAAATCCCAGAGCCCGGAGCGCCAAGCTTCGAGCGGCGGAGCGCATCGCATGAGTACTCGGCGAACCGACTACGCGGTCAAGAAGGGTGTGAGCAATCGGTCGATTGTTCGCGAGGTCGACGAAACGCGGCAGCGCGAACTCTGGCGGTCGCTTGGCGTGGGCGGGCTGCTGGTCGCGGTGCTGCTGTTCTCCGCGTGGCAGCACTTCGAGTTGCTCCGCCATGGCTATCGGGTCGAGCAGATGCAGCAAGAGCGCGCCGAGGAGGAGGAGATCAACCGGCATCTGCGGCTGGAGATCGAAACGCTGCGGTCGCCCAAGCGGATCGAGCAGATCGCGACGGAGAGGCTGAACCTGGTGGCCCCCAGCCAGGAGGAAGCGGTGATCATCGAGCGCGTCACGCCGGCGTCGCCGGCGGGGCGCGGCGTCGTGGCAGCCCGTTAACCGGGGAGTCCATTGGCCGAACGGGGATCACGCAAGCACCGAAAGCGGCGGGGGGCACGTGCGCCCGGAAGCCTGTTCGCGCATCTCGATGCGACCGACGCCCACGGCGCGGCGGCCGGCCTCGCGTGGCGTCAGACGATGCGGCGCCGCGTTCTGGTGGTGGCGGTGGGCCTGGCGCTGTGGACCGCCGGCATCGAGACCCGCCTGCTGTTCCTGCAAGTCTGGCAGTTCGACGACATGGTGGCGCGCGCGGAGCGGCAGCAGCTGCGTACGGTTGCGACGCCGGCCAAGCGCGGAGAGGTCCTCGATCGCCATGGCCGCGTGCTGGCCGTCAGTGCCTACGCGGATTCGATCTACGCCGTTCCGGCCGAGATCAGCGAGCCCGAGCGGATCGGCCGCCTGCTGTGTGAGGCACTCGAGGAATGCTCCGAGGCGTTTCGCGATCGTCTGGTCGAGCGCCTGCGCGGCGATCGCGCCTTCGCCTACGTGCGCCGGCAGGTGTCGCCTCGCGAGGCGGCGCGCGTCGCCGACCTCGGCCTCGACGGCGTCGGCTTCCTGAAAGAGCATCGGCGGTTCTATCCGAACCGCGAACTAGCGGCTCACGTGCTCGGCTACGTCGGCATCGACAATCAGGGCCTGCACGGCATCGAATCGACCTACGACGAGCAGATCCGAGGCCGGCCCGGCCAGACCCTGATTCAGACCGATGCGCGCCGGCGCGCGTTCAGCCGGCTGGACCGTCCGCCCACCAGCGGAGCCACACTCGAACTGACGATCGACGAGTACCTCCAGCACATCGCCGAGCGAGAGTTGCGCGCCGCGGTGGAGACGCACGATGCCGACGGCGGCACGATCATCATCCTCGACCCGTTGACCGGCGAAATGCTGGCGCTGGCCAACGAGCCGACGTTCAATCCGAACGACTTCGCGGCCTCGACGGCGGACACCCGACGGAATCGGGCCATTCAAGAGATCTACGAGCCGGGGTCGACGTTCAAGATCGTGACGGCCTCGGCGGCCCTGCAGGAGCGGATCGTCGAGCCTGACGATCCGATCGACGTCAGTGCCGGGATGATCCGCTTCGGGTCCCGGCAAATCGACGATTTTGTTCGCTACGACACGCTGTCGTTCGCCGACGTGATCGTCAAGTCGAGCAACGTCGGCGCGATCAAGGTGGCGCTGCAAGTCGGACCCGGCTCCCTCGATCAATACGTCAGGCGGTTCGGGTTCGGCCGGACGTTGTCGCCCGACTTCCGCGGCGAGAGCGCCGGCATCGTCTGGGATCCAGCGCGTCTGAACGACAGCGCCCTGGCGTCCGTGGCAATCGGCTATCAGGTCGCCGTGACGCCGCTCCAGATGGCGGCCGCCGCCAGCGTGATTGCCAACGGCGGCGAGTTGATCGAGCCGCGGATCGTGCGGGCGGTGCGTCAGGACGGCCAGCGCATCGCCGTGACACCGCGGGTGCTCGGACGTGCCGTGACCTCGGAGACCGCCGCGACGATCACCACGATCATGGAGGACGTCGCCAAGCGCGGCACGGCGCGGCGCGGCGCGATTCCCGGCTATTCCGTCGCCGGCAAGACCGGAACCTCCGCCAAAGTAGTCGACGGCGCGTACTCGCAGAGCGAGTACAACGCGTCGTTCGTCGGGTTCGTGCCGTCGCGAGACCCGGTCTTCACCGTGCTGGTTGTGATCAACGCGCCGCATGGCGAGGAGTACACCGGCGGCGCGGTTGCGGCGCCAGTGTTCAAGCGGGTGGCCGAGAGTGCCCTGCGGCACCGCGGCGTGCCCCCGTCGGTTCAGCCGGCTTCGCCGATCATCGCACGCCGCCGCGGCGATCCGCTGCCGCCCGTCGTGGCGCCGGCCGTTCGGCCGGTCCTCACGTCACTTACTAGTGTCGGCCAGGGGCCGCCGACGATGCCCGACCTGCGCGGCCTCAGCGCCCGGCAGGCCCTGCGGGCCCTGGCGCACCTGAGCATGGTCGCGCGGTTGCACGGCGACGGGGTCGTCGTGGCACAGCAGCCGGGAGCCGGCGATGCCATCGAATCGGGGATGACGAGCGTGCTGCAGCTGTCGCGGCGGCCGACTCCCGCGAAGGACGGCGAGCTCGATCCATGACGCTCAGCGAACTGCTGTTGCGGACGGGCGCCACGCTGGGCGAAGCCTTGAGCGCCGACCGCGGTGGCGCTGCAGCCCTGGCGGCACCGGTGACATCCATCGCGTACGACTCGACCCGCGTTTCCCCAGGCGCCGTCTTCGTCGGGCTTCGCGGCGAGCGGGTCGACGGGTCCACGTTCGCCCGCGAGGCCGAGCGTGCCGGCGCGGTCTGCATCGTGTCGGAATCCGCGGTCGGCCCGGACACCCGCGGGCCGTGGGTGCAGGCGCGCGATGCGCGGCGCGCGCTGGCGGCGCTCTCGGTCGGATTCTTCGGGCACCCAAGCCACCACGTGCCCGTCATCGCGATCACCGGCACGAACGGCAAGACGACCACGGCGTACCTGATTCAAAGCATCTTCGAGTGCGCCGGAGTACGGTGCGGACGCATCGGCACCATCGGCCACCAGATCGGGTCGAGCCACCATGCGGCGTCGCTGACGACCCCCGAGGCGAGCGACATCCAGCAGATGCTTCGCGCGATGGTCGACGAGGGCGCCGGCGCGTGCGTCATGGAGGCGTCATCTCACGCGCTTGCGCTGCACCGGGTAGACCAGACGCGGTTCGCGACGGCCGTCTTCACCAACCTGACGCGCGACCATCTGGACTTTCACGGCGACATGAACCGCTACTTCGAGGCGAAGCAGCGGCTCTTCGAAATGCTGCCCAAGGGCCGCCCGTCGATCGTCAATGTCGACGACCCACGGGGGGCGAAGTTGGCGCGGACCGTGGAACGGCCGGTCACCTACGCCTGCCAGGCCGACGCCGACGTAACCCCGGGCGAGATCGAGGCGTCGTTGACCGGTCAGCGATTCGACGTGCGCACGCCGCGCGGTGGGCTGCAGGTGCGGTCGGAGCTGATCGGCGAAGGCAACACGTTCAACATTCTCGCAGCGGTCGCCGCGGGGGTCGCGCTCGACGTCCCCTTCAGCGCCATCGAAGCCGGTATCGCCGCGGTCGAGGCTGTGCCCGGGCGTTTCGAGACGGTGTCGGGCGATGCTGACGATGTCACGGTTGTCATCGACTTCGCGCACACCGACGATGCGCTGCGCATGCTGCTGAATGCGGCCCGGCCGCTGGCCTTGGGCCGACTCATCACCGTCTTCGGGTGTGGCGGCGATCGCGACCGGTCCAAGCGACCGCTCATGGGTGCCGTGGCGGCGCGCCTCAGTGATCTCGTCGTCGTGACCTCCGACAACCCGCGCTCGGAAGATCCGCAGGCCATCATCGATGAAGTTGTCGGAGGGATCGAGCCACGGCGCGACGAGTCGGGCCGGGTTCCGGCGCCTGTCCGCCCGCCCGGTGAACCGACGCCGTATCTGACGTTCGTCGATCGTGCCGAGGCGATCGACCACGCCGTGCGAAGTGCTCAGGGAGGCGACGTGGTGATTGTTGCCGGCAAGGGTCACGAAAGATCCCAGGTGATGGCGGATGAGACTGTGGCGTTCGACGACGCCGAAGTGGCGCGGGCCGCATTGGCGCGGCGGCGCAGCAGCTCGCCGGTGTCGTGACGGGAGTCGTGGCGAACCAGCCGCCGTGGCGGTTGACCGCCGGTGAGATAGCCGGTGTGCTCGATGGGACGCTGGTTGTCGGGCAGGGAGCCGAGCCGCTGGGTCCGGTGTCGATCGATACACGGACGTTGCACGTGGGGGATCTGTTCTTTGCGGTTCGGGGCGAACGATTCGATGGGCATGATTTCACGGACGCGGCGATCGAGCGTGGGGCTCGGGGTGTCGTGGTGAGCGATCGGGCGCAGATTCCGGCGGCGACAGCCGACCGGGCGATCGTCATCGTCGTGCGCGACACCGTGCGCGCATTGCAGGCCCTGGCCAGGCACGTCCGCCGCGCATCGGGCACCCGCGTCGTCGCGATCACGGGCAGCGCGGGCAAGACGTCGACCAAGGAGATTGTGGCGGCGCTGCTGGCGGCGCGGTTCCGCGTCGTCCGGAACCACGGCAACTTGAACAACCACATCGGGCTGCCGCTCTCGCTGATGGCACTGCTCGAGCGTCCCGATGTCGCCGTTATGGAACTCGGCATGAACCACGCGGGCGAGATCGCGCGGCTCGTCGGCATCGCCGAGCCGGATGTCCGGATGTGGATCAACGTGGGCGATGCCCACCTCGGGTTCTTCGGGACGGTCGAGCAGGTGGCTGACGCCAAGGCCGAGATCATGGACGGCGCCACGTCGGACGGCGTGTTGATCGCGAACGCCGACGATGACCGCGTCATGGCGCGCGCCCGGCGATTCCCCGGGCGCGTCGTCACCTTCGGGATCCGACAGCCTGCTGACGTTCAAGCCACCGAGGTGCGCGATCGAGGCCTGGACGGGACCGACGCGACGCTGTCCACCAGCGAGGGGCCGGCAGCCCTTCGGGTGCCGCTGATCGGACAAGCGCAGCTGGCCAATGTGCTGGCTGCGGTGGCGGTGGCGCTGGAGTTTCAGATTCCCCTGGAGACCGTGCGGGCCCTGGCCGCCACCCTGGTGCCGGTCGCCCACCGCGGCGAGGTCGTCCGGCTGCGGAACGACATCGTCGTCGTCGACGACTCGTACAACTCGAGCCCGTCGGCGCTGATCGCGGCGCTGGAACTGCTCCGGACCGAGCGACACCGCCGGCGGCGGGTGGCGGTGCTGGGCGAAATGCTCGAGCTGGGGGCCCAGAGCCGCACGCTGCATCGGGAGTGCGGGCGCGCGGCCGCCGACTGCGGCGTCGACCTCCTCGTTTCGGTCGGCGGCGAGAATGCCCGGGCTCTGGCCGACGGCGCGATCGACGCCGGGCTCGAGTCGGGTGCCGCGTGGCACGTCGAGACCAGCGCCGAGGCCGGTCCGGTCGTGGCTTCGCGTCTGGAAGGCGGCGATCTCGTTCTGGTCAAGGGTTCGCGGGATGTCGAGACCGACCGGGTCGTCGAGCACCTGAGATCGGAGCTGGTGTGATGCTGTATCACGTGCTGTATCCGTTCCACACGCAACTCTCGGTGCTGAACGTGACCCGATACATCACGTTCCGCACGGCAGCCGCGAGCCTGACCGCGCTGGCCATCAGTCTGATTCTCGGGCCCTGGATGATCCGGAAACTGCGCGAGGCGCAGATCGGTCAGATCATCCGGGAGGAGGGACCGGTCACGCATCGTCCCAAGGCGGGCACGCCGACGATGGGCGGGCTCCTGATCCTGACTGCCGCCCTCGCCCCGACGCTGCTCTGGGCGGACCTCACGAACGCGTACATCTGGATTGCCGTGCTGTCGACGGTTGGTTTCGGCACGATCGGGTTTGCCGACGACTACCTGAAGCTGGTCCGGAAGACCCACCACGGGCTTCGGCCGCGCTACAAGCTGGCGGCGCAGGTCGTTGTCGCGCTGGGCGTCGGCGTCGCGCTGCTGATGCTGGCCGGCGAGAACCTCTACAACACGCGCCTGATCTTCCCCTTCTTCAAGGGCGCGATCCCCGATCTTGGCTGGCTGTACGTGCCATTCGCGATGCTGGTCCTGGTGGGCGCGTCGAACGCCGTCAACCTCACCGATGGCCTGGACGGCCTCGCGATCGGAACGTTCACGGTGGCCGCGGTAGCGTTCACCGGCCTGGCGTACGTCACCGGACACCGGGTGCTGGCGGAGTACCTGCTGCTGGTCAG
This sequence comes from Acidobacteria bacterium UBA2161, assembly GCA_002328835.1. Classification (GTDB taxonomy): domain Bacteria; phylum Acidobacteriota; class Vicinamibacteria; order Vicinamibacterales; family UBA823; genus UBA2161. The sequence continues at coordinate 98,652 of DCWN01000041.1, forward strand.
GTTCTCGCCGGCGGCCGAATTGACGATCTTCTGCGGGTCCCTGGTCGGCGCGAGCCTTGGGTTCCTCTGGTACAACTCCTATCCGGCGGACATCTTCATGGGCGACGTCGGATCGCTCGGGTTGGGCGGCGCCCTGGGTACCGTCGCCGTGTTGATCAAGCAGGAGTTGCTCCTCCTGCTGGTCGGCGGTGTGTTCGTCATCGAGTTGCTCTCCGTGATCATTCAGGTCGCCGCGTTCCGCCTCACCGGACGGCGGGTCTTCAAGATGGCGCCGCTCCATCACCACTTCGAACTCAGTGGGTGGAGCGAGCCGAAGATCATCAGCCGTTTTCTGATCGTGTCGGTGGTGTTTGCGCTCTTTAGCCTGACGACGCTGAAACTGCGATAGACGGCATGCAGATGGGAGACAGGGTGGCGCCTGGCGCCAGCATGGAGTTCACGGTCGACGGGCGGCGGGTAGTCGTCGTTGGCGCCGGACGCAGTGGGTTGGCCGCGGCCGACTTGCTGGCGGGGCGCGGTGCCGAGGTCGTGGTGGCCGACGTACGTGCGAGCGCGGCGCCGTCACCGACGTCAGCCCGCGTGAGCTACGAATTCGGCGAGCACCGACCGGAGACGTTCGTCAGCGCCGACCTGGTTGTGCTCAGCCCGGGAGTGTCTCCGGAGCAGTCGGCAGTGCGCGCGGCCCGCGAGGCCGGCGTTCCGGTGATCGGCGAGCTGGAGCTGGCGTCACGCTGGCTGCGTGGCCGCATCGTGGCCGTGACGGGCACGAAGGGGAAATCGACCACCAGCGTGCTGGTCGGCCGATTCCTCGATGCGTCGGGGTTCTCGACCCTCGTGGGCGGCAACCTGGGTCCGGCGCTGAGCGCACAGGTCGACGCCTCGACGCCCGAGGTGATTCACGTCGTGGAGGCGAGCAGTTTTCAACTCGAGTTGACCGAGCGGTTCCATCCCTGGATCGCCGTGCTCCTCAACCTCTCGCCCGATCATCTCGACCGACACGAGACGGTCGAGCGGTATGCCGCCGCCAAGGCACGCATCCTCGCCAACCAGGAGGCGACCGATTGGGTCGTCGTCAATGCCGACGACCCACAGGTCCTGGCCATGGCGCGCGCGGGCCAGGCCCGCCGCCTGTCATTCGCGCTCGATGCACCGATCTCCGACGGCATCACGCTCGTCGACGATGTCATCACGCGGCGGACGCCGTCGTCGTCGGTGCCGCTGGTACCGCGGTCCGCGGTCCGTGTGCCGGGCTGGCATCTGCTTCAGGACGTCCTGGCCGCGGTCGCGGTGGGCGTCATCGCGGGCGTCGCGCCCGAGTCGATGACGCGCGCCGTGTCGAGGTTCGAGGGGCTCGAGCACGCGCTCGAACCGGTCTGCCGTGTCGGCGATGTGCAGTTCGTCAACGACTCCAAGGCGACCAATCTCGACGCGGCTCGGTACGCCATCGAGAGCTTCGATGCTGGCGTCGTGCCGATCGTCGGCGGCCGATTCAAGGGCGGGGACTGGCGAAGCTTGCGGACCGCGCTGGCCGGCCGCGCCAACGCGGTGGTCGCGATCGGCGAATCACGACCGCAGATCGTCGAGGCGCTCGGTGGCACCGTGCCGGTCCACGAGGCCGACTCGATGGCGGCGGCCGTGCGGATCGGGTTCACCTTGGCGGCCCCGCGCGGAACAGTCCTGCTGGCACCCGCCTGCGCGAGCTTCGACATGTTCCACGACTACGCGGAGCGGGGCCGGCGGTTCAAGGAAGAGGTCGAGCGTTTGGCGGGAAGTGTCACGGAGGTCCGTGAGCAGTGAGTAGTCATCAGTCGGACTGCGGCGGTGGAGAGCTGGCTGCTGGGAACGCAGGCTGCCCCGGTCTGCGAGGTCGGTGTCTCTGCCCCCGGTCTGACTGATGACTACTGACTGCTCACGAACGGTCGCAGCCCAGTTTTCGGGCTGAACCAGCCAAAGCTTTAGGCTTCGGCCGGTGAGCGGAAGCGGAAGTATGGCGCGAAAGCTGAAGTCCGACAAGCTTCTTTTCCTGGCCACGCTGCTCCTCGTCGGAGCCAGCGTGGTCATGGTCTACAGCGCCTCGGCAGTGCTCGCCATGGAGCGGTACGAGCAGCCGTACTTCTTCCTCTCCAAACAGGTGACCTGGGCGGTCGCCGGGGTGTTCGGACTCGCGGTGATGATGCGGCTCGACTATCGCATCTACCGCCAGCCGACCGTGATCTGGACCGCGCTGCTCGTCGCCGTCGTGCTCCTCGTCGCGGTGCTGTTCTCTCCGCCCATCAACGGCACGCGACGATGGTTCTCCCTTGGCGGCATCGGCGTGCAGCCGTCTGAACTGGCGAAGCTTGCCGTCATCTTGTTCTGCGCGGCGATTCTGGAACGGCGCATGGACCGGATCAACGAGATCGGCTACGCGATCACGCCGATCGCCATCGTGGTCACCGTCGTCTGCGGCTTGATCTTGCGCGAACCTGATTTTGGTACTGCGCTCGCGCTCGGCCTCATCGTCGGCGTCATGGTCTTCGCGGCCGGCCTCACGTACCGCTACCTGCTCGGGGGCGCGCTCGTGATGCTCCCGGTGCTGTACACGGTCGTGATCAGTGCCGAGTACCGTCGCCGCCGTCTGCTCGCGTTCATGAACCCCTGGGAGGATCCGCTGGGCGACGGATTCCAGGTGATCCAGTCGTTGATCGCCGTCGGCACGGGCGGCGTGACGGGCCGCGGGCTCATGGGCGGCGTGCAGAAGCTGTTCTTCCTGCCGGAGCCTCACACTGATTTCATTTACGCCGTCATTGCGGAGGAAACCGGCCTGCTCGGGGCGACCGCCGTGCTGCTGTGCTTCTGCGTGATCGCGTGGCGCGGCCTGCGCGTCTCGCTGCGCGCGCCGGACCGCTTCGGCGCCTTCATGGCCTTGGGGCTGACCACGATGTTGACGCTGCAGGCCTTCGTCAACATCAGCGTCGTGCTCGGCTTGCTGCCGACCAAGGGTATTCCGCTGCCGTTCGTGAGTGCCGGAGGCTCGTCGCTCTTGAGCAGTCTGGTGGGGATGGGGATCTTGCTGAACGTGTCGCAGCATGCATCGGCGGAGGCGTGAGGCATGAAGGGGCCGGATCGACCGGCCGGGCGAGGGGATGTCCACGACGGGCGACCTCAGCGTGTTGATCGGCGGCGGAGGCACGGGCGGGCATGTGTTCCCCGGCATCGCGGTGGCCCGGGAGCTGGCGCGACAGCGCCCGGCCGCGTCGATCGTGTTCGTCGGGACGTCGAGGGGATTGGAGGCGCAGGCGGTGCCGCGCGCAGGCTTCGAAGTCGAGTTCATCCGCAGTGCGGGCCTCAAGGGGCGGTCCTGGGCGGCCACCGTGCGGGGTGCGGCGCTGTTGCCGCTGAGCGCCTGGGACGCGTGGCGGGTCATCTCGCGGCGGCGACCAGATCTCGTCGTGGGCGTCGGGGGCTACAGCTCGGGTCCGGTTGTCCTGCTGGCGGCGTTGCGGCGAATACCCACGATGGTCCTGGAGCAGAACGCCGTGCCCGGCTTGACGAACCGCCTGCTCGCGCCGTTTGTGCGCGCGGCCGCCGTGTCGTTCGACGCGGCGCTGGCGTCCTTCGGCCGCAAGGGGTTCGTCGCCGGCAACCCGGTGCGCCCGGAGTTCTTGGAGGCGTCGGTGGCGGAGGACACCCCGCCGGAGATCTGCCGCCTGCTCGTGCTCGGCGGATCGCAGGGGGCGCGCTCCGTCAACGACGCGATGCGAGGCGCCGCGTCGGCGCTGGCGGCGATCCGCCCGCGGCTGGTCATCACGCATCAGGCCGGACCCGCCGACGCCGACACCGTCCGCCAGGCGTACGCGGCGGCCGGTGTCGAAGCACGCGTCGAGGCCTTTCTCGACCCGGTCGCACCCGAGATGCGAGCCGCGCAGATCGTGCTGTGTCGTGCCGGGGCGACGACGATCGCCGAGTTGGCGGCGCTGGGTCGTGCGAGCGTCCTGGTGCCGCTCTCGACCTCCGCCCACGACCACCAGCGCCGAAATGCGGAGTTGATTGCGGGCGCGGAGGCGGCGGAGTTGCTGGCCGAGCGCGACCTCCCGGCCGGCGTGGCGGAGCGGATCGGCGCGCTTGCGCGCGAACCGGCGCGACGAGCCCGGATGGCCCGCGCGATCAAGCAGTTTGCGCACCCCGAGGCGGCGCGCACGATCGTGAGTCGTGCGCTTCGCCTGGTGCGATCGTGAGCGATCGAAGACCGACGCGCGGCGGTCTGAACGGAGCGACCTAGTCGATGTTGGGCCGAACCAGGCGGATTCATTTCGTGGGCATCGGCGGTTCCGGCATGTGCGGAATCGCGGAGTTGCTGGTGAATCTCGGCTATGCCGTCAGCGGGTCCGACCTGAATCGTTCGCCCGTGACCGATCGACTGACGACGCTCGGAGTCGCAGTGCACGTCGGCCACGACGCGCAGCTCGTGGCTGATGCCGACGTGGTCGTCGTCTCGTCGGCGGTCACCGACGCCAACCCAGAAGTTGTGGAGGCGCGACGCCGTCACATCTCGGTCATTCCACGCGCCGAGATGCTGGCCGAGCTGATGCGGTTGCGCTACGGAATCGCCGTGGCCGGCTCGCATGGCAAGACGTCGACGACCTCGATGATCGCGCTCGTGCTCGAGCGCGGCGACCTCGATCCAACCGCCGTGATCGGCGGGCGATTGAGCGCGTTCGGCAGCAACGCGCGCTTGGGCCGCGGGAATTACATAGTGGCTGAAGCCGACGAGAGCGACCGGTCGTTTCTCCGCCTGTCACCGTCGATCGCTGTGATTACGAACGTCGACCACGAGCACCTCGAGCAGTACGGCACCTTCGATGGCCTTTGCGAAGGGTTCGTGGACTTCGCCAATACCGTGCCGTTCTACGGGGCGATCGTGGCGTGCGCCGACGACGAGCACCTGCGCGCCTTGCTCCCCCGGATGACGCGGCGCGTGCTCGCGTACGGGCTGGATGAAGGCCGGGCCGTTGACGTCGCTGGCCGCGAGGTGCAGTTGCGGCCATTCGGATCCTCCTGCGAGGTCCACGTCGCGGCTGCCGGCGGGCGGTCGTCACTCCTGGGAACGCTGCACTTGCAGGTGCCCGGCCGTCACAACCTGCGCAACGCCCTGGCCGCGGTCGCGGTCGGGTTGGAGGCTGGTGTCGGATTCGATCGGATCGCTGACGCGTTGTCGGACTTTCGTGGCGTGGAGCGCCGCTTCCAACTCAGGGGCGAGGTTGATGACGTCATGATCGTCGACGACTACGGCCATCACCCGACCGAGATCCGGGCGGTCCTGTCGGCCGCGCGGGCGGGCCTCGACCGGCGAGTGGTTCTCGTCTTCCAGCCGCACCGATACACCCGAACCCACCAGTTGCTCGAGGAGTTCGGGCGAGCCCTCGCGGGTGCCGACGAGGTGATCTTGACGGAGGTCTACGGCGCGGGCGAGCCCCCGATCTCCGGCGCGACCGCCGGAGCGATCGCCGAGGCCGTGCGTCGGTCCGGACAGCAGGCCGTGCACCTGGTCGAATCGCTCGACGATGTCGCCGGCGCCGTGGTGCGGCTCGTGCGGCCGGGTGACCTCGTGGTGACGCTCGGCGCGGGCTCCATCGGCGACGTCGCCGGAGACATTCTGCGACAGCTGGAAGCCCGGCGCGCCACGCAAGCAGACGTGCAGCGGGGAGCAGGACACTAGATGGGCGTTCGAGCACCCGCGGACAAACGCTTCCGACGCTCCCACGTCAAACCCTCGAGGCGACGACGGACGACGCGCGCCGGACTCCTGGGCATCGGGCGCGCCGTGGTGCTGTTCCTGCTCGTGGCGTACGCGCTGTACCGGGCGACCGACCTCGTGCTGAACGCGTCGGCGCTGGCCATCGATCGGATCGAGGTGCGCGGGCACACCCGGCTCTCGACCGGGGAAGTGCTCGCGCTGGTCGACGACCTGCGTGGCGACAACATTCTGACGGCCCGGCTCGAGACCTGGCGCGACCGGTTGATCACCTCACCCTGGGTGAAGAACGCGTCGCTCCGAAAGGTGATGCCGTCGACGATCGACATCGTGATCACCGAGCGGCTGCCGATCGCGTTCGGCCGTGTCGACGAGCAGCTCTACCTCGTCGATGCGCGCGGCGCGGTCATCGACGAATACGGGCCACACTACGCCGACTTCGATCTCCCGATCATCGATGGCCTGATCGAGCGCGTCGAGACCGGGCCGCCCGTCATCGACCCGGCGCGGGCGCGTCTGGCGCTCCGGTTCATGGAGGACCTCGAGTCCAGGCCCGACCTGGCGCGCCGTGTGTCGCAGTTCGACGTGGCCGACGCCGCCGACGTCGTCGTGCTGCTCGACGGCGATGGCGCGCTGCTGCGCCTGGGCAATGTCGGGTTCTCCGATCGGATTCACGCGTATCTCGAGATGGCCGAGGCCCTGCGAGAGCGCGTTCCGGAGATCGACTACGTCGACTTGCGGTTCGGAGAGCGAGTGTATGTCCGGCCGGCGGGATCGGATGACCCGATTCCGGCCGTGCCCTGACGCACGCCATCACACGGTACGGAGGATGCGTGGCACGCAAAGAACGATATCTCGTCGGCCTTGACGTCGGCACGTCGAAGATCACCGCCATCGTCGGGGAGATGATGGACGACGGCGGCCTCGACATCATCGGGATCGGCGTGGCCGAGGCCCACGGCATCCGGCGCGGGGTAGTCGTGAACCTCGAAGCCGCGGTCGAGTCGGTGAAGAAGGCGATCGAGGAAGCCGAGCTGACGGCGGGCGTCGAGATCGACTCGGTGCACCTGGGGTTGTCGGGGGCGCACGTCAAGGGCTTCAACAGCCGGGGCGTCGTGGCTGTGGCGGGCAAGAATCGAGAGATCTCGCGGGAGGACGTGCAGCGTGCCATCGACGCGGCCAAGGCCGTCGCCCTGCCGAGTGGCCGCGAGATTTTGCACGTGCTGCCACAGGACTTCGTCGTCGATGAGCAGGACGGCATCGGCGCCCCTGTCGGCATGACGGGCGCTCGTCTCGAGGTCAACGTTCACATCATCACCGGCGGCGCGTCGTCCACGCAGAACATCGTGGCGTGCGTTAATCGCGCGGGCGTTGCGGTGCTGGACACGGTGCTCGAGCAACTCGCGGCGAGTGAGTCGGTCCTGACGAACGACGAGAAGGAACTGGGCGTGGCCCTGGTCGACATCGGCGGGGGCACGACCGACTTCGCCATTTTCGAGCGCGGCAGCCTCTGGCACACCGGCGTGGTGGCGATCGGCGGCGATCACTTCACGAACGACATCGCCGTCGGCTTGCGTACGCCGATTCCCGACGCAGAGAAGATCAAGCGTCGCTGTGGCTGTGCGTTGTCCGCGCTGGTGGACGAGGACGAGACGATGGAGGTGGCTAGCGTCGGGGGACGGCAGCCCCGGGTCATGGCACGACGCATCCTGTCGGAGATTCTCCAACCGCGTGCCGAGGAGATCTTCCATCTGCTCTGGGATGAGATCCGTCGCGCCGGCTACGAGAAGGCGCTGAACTCCGGCATCGTGCTGACCGGCGGTGGCGCGGTCCTCGACGGCACGGCGGAGATCGCGGAGCAGATCTTCGACCTGCCGATCCGACGGGGCTGCCCGGGCGAGATCGGGGGACTCGCCGACCACGTTCACAGCCCGGCGTTTGCGACCGCCGTCGGGCTCGTGATGTATGCCCATCGAAACCATGTGAGTGAACCGGCGCGGTTCGTGGGCGTCGGTGCGCTCGGCCGCGTCGCGGGCCGGTTGCGCGGCCTGTTCAAGGAGTTCTTCTAGATCCCGGAGTCCATGTGGCGGCGTGCCCGTCCTGAGGTGGAGGCCCGAAGATGACCGACGTGAACATCAATCAGACAGGTACTGACCAGGCAGCTGCGGACCCGTCATTGCGTCTCACGCTCGACGAAGCGGCCCGGGCGGGCGCCCGTATCTCCGTGGTCGGCGTCGGGGGCGGCGGCGGCAATGCCGTGAACCGGATGGTGCAGTCGGGTCTGCAGGGCGTCGACTTCATCGTTGCCAATACCGATATTCAGGCGCTGAAGGGCAACGCTGCGCCCAGCAAGATTCAGCTGGGTGCCAAGATCACCAAGGGGCTTGGCGCCGGTGCCGACCCGAACCTCGGCCGGCAGTCCGCGTTGGAGGATACCGACAAGTTGCTGCAGGCCCTCGACGGTGCCGACATGGTCTTCGTCACGACGGGGCTGGGCGGCGGCACCGGGACTGGCGCGGCGCCGGTCATTGCCAGCCTGGCCAGCGAGTTGGGCGCCCTGACCATCGCCGTGGTCACGAAGCCGTTCGCGTTCGAGGGGAAGAAGCGCGCCACGAGAGCGGAGCAGGGGCTCGAGGAGCTTCGCGAGTGCGTCGACTCGGTCATCACCATACCCAACGAGCGGTTGCTGTCGACGATCGAGCGCCAGACATCGTTGACTGACGCGTTTGCGACGGCTGACGACGTGCTGCGCCAGGCCATTCAGGGTATCTCCGACCTGATTCTCGTGCCCGGCTTGATCAATCTCGACTTCGCCGACGTCACGACGATCATGTCCGGGATGGGCATGGCCATCATGGGGACCGGCATCGGCGAAGGCGCGTCGCGCGCCAGCGATGCCGCGAACCTGGCGATCTCGAGCCCGCTGCTCGAGGACGCGTCGGTCAAGGGCGCGCGCGGCGTGATCATCAACGTCACGGGCGGCGCCGATTTGTCGCTGATCGAGGTCAGTGAAGCTTCGTCGATCATTCACGAGGCGGCGCACGACGAGGCGAACATCATCTTCGGCGCCGTCGTCGATTCCACCATGCAGGGGCAGGTCAAGATCACGGTCATCGCGACCGGATTCGACCGGAAGGCGCACGCGCCGGCGGAGCAGAGCTCGACGCCAGTCGACCTGCAGCACTACTCGACGTGGACCCAAGAGAACGCTGAGCCCGCCGCCGAGGTACCGAGACTCTCGCTGGCGCGCCAGCCCGCGGTCGACTTCCCGCTGGCCACGGCTCCGGCCGTGGCGGATAGCGGACCCGCCGGCGCCGAGCTGGATCTCGACGATACCTCGCCGGTCGACGTGCCAGCGTTCCTGCGTCGCCAGTCGGAGGCGTAGGCCGCATCGTTCGCGCTGGACGACCGGGCGAGATGTCCTTCTGGCAGCAGCGCGAAGCTGCGCAGCGTCAACTCGATCTCGAGCGGGGGGGAAGCCGACCGTCGGTCGGTGACCGGCTCCGCGTCGTCCTGGCCTTTCCCAACACCTACTACGTCGGGATGTCCAACCTCGGCGTACAGACGGTGCACCACCTGTTCAATCGCGAACCGGGTGTTGCGTGCGAGCGGGTGTTCCTGCCGCCCAAGCAGGTACTGCGTGCCCTGCAGACGTCGCGTGCGCCGCTCCTGTCGCTCGACAGCCAAACGCCGGTCTCCGACTTCGACGTCGTGGCGTTCACCGTGTCGTTCGAATGGGACTACGTCAACATCTTGACGATGCTGCGGCTCGCGGGCCTGCCGGTCTATGCACGCGAGCGGACCGATCGGCATCCACTGATCGTTCTGGGCGGAGCGGTGACGTTCTTGAATCCCGAGCCGCTCGCGCCGTTCGTCGACGTCGTGGCGGTGGGCGAGGGCGAAGCCCTGGTTGCGCCCCTGGTCTCGGCGGCGGCGGCGACGGACCGTCGGGACGCCCTGCGGCAGCTGGCAACCCAGCCTGGTTTCTACGTGCCATCGCTCTATGGGGTGCGCTTTCGCGACGACGGCGTGGCCGGCCCGCACGAGGCGCTGGAGCCGGCCGTTCAGCCGTTCGTCCCGAAGGCCACGGTCAAGACGATCGACGACATCGATCCACCCTGCACGCGGATCTTCACGCCGCACACCGAGTTCGGGTCTCGGTTCCTGGTCGAGATCGTGCGGGGCTGCGCGAAGCTCTGCCGGTTCTGCTGGGCCGGCTACAGCTACCTGCCCGTGCGCTCGTTTGCGACCGAGCGGATCTTGTCGTTGGCCGAGCAGGCCAGGCCTTACGCGGGCCGGGCCGGGCTCGTGTCGATCGCGCTGTGCGACCATCCCAACATCGAGGAGATCCTCGAACGCCTGCTGGCGTTCGGCTACACGGTCAGCCCCGCGTCGCTGCGTCTAGACGATCTCACGCCGCAGATCGTCGAGTTGCTGTACCGGAGTGGTGAGCGGACGGTCACCATCGCCCCGGAAGCCGGGTCCGACCGTCTGCGCCAGGTGGTGAACAAGGTCATCTCGAACGAGCAGATTCTCGAGAAGGCCGAGCTGATCTTCTCGACCGGGGTCGAGAACCTGAAGCTCTACTTCATGGTCGGTCTGCCGACTGAGACCGATGCCGACCTGGTGGCCATCCGAGACCTGGTGATCCGGTTGCGAGACGCGATGCTCACCCACGCGCGCCGCCGAGGTCGTCCGGGCCGGATTATCGCCAGCGTGAATCCGCTCGTGCCGAAGCCCGGCACGAGCTATCAATGGCTGCCGATGACGGCACCAGCCATCGTGGCGGCTCGGACCAAGCGGCTGCGAGAACTGCTGGCCGGACTCGACCACGTGCACGCGTCGATCAAGTCGGAGCGCCACGCCTTCTATCAGGCGCTGCTGTCGCTGGGTGACCGGCGAGTCGCCCCGGTCATCGACGCGGCGTCCCTCAACGGGGGCGACTGGCGCCGCGCCGCCGAGACAGCCGACGTCGACCCAGCGTTCTGGGTGTTTCGGGATCGCAGTCGCGATCCGGCGCTGCCCTGGGACATCGTCGACGGCGGCGCGAAGGCCGGCTTCCTTCGATCGGAATTTGACAAGAGCTTGCGCGGCGAACCGACGCTGCCGCCCGCGCGTGGCGGCGCGCCGCCGGCGCTGGCGCCCTCCGACACCTCGGTACCGGCCCCGCCCGACCGCTGGGGTTAGGCGCCCAGGAGCAGGACGTGCGCGAGGGCCAGCGCATCCGAGTGCGTGATGGTCAGCACGCTCGAGGCGGCGCCGAGTTCCCCGTACCGCCTGGCTGCGCCGCCGTGAAACGCTAGTCTCGGCGGCCCGCCGCGCCGTACGACCTCGATATCACGCCAGAGGACGCCGCGGGAGTGGCCGGTGCCGAGCGCTTTCATGGCCGCCTCCTTGGCGGCGAACCGGCCGGCGAGATGCGGCGCGGGGTTCCGTCGCTTCTGGCAGTAGGCGATCTCGCCCGGCGTGAAGATGCGCGTCAGAAACCTCTCGCCGTAGCGCTCCAGGACCCGCTCGATCCGCGGAATGTCGGTGGCGTCGAGGCCGGTACCGATGATCGTCACTGGCTCTTGCCTGACGGATGGGACGGGTCGGCTTTGGCTTCCGTTTCAGCTTCGGCTTCGGCTTCGGCTTCATCCATGGCCAGGTTGGCGAGGCGGTCGGCCTCGGTGTTCGAGGCGCGCGGGACGTGCTCGAAGCGGGTCTGCTCGAGCTGCGTGACCAGCGCGCTCGCCTCCTGGTGGAGCCGGCGCAGGCCCGGATGCCGGACGCGGTATTCGCCCCGCATCTGGCGGACCAGCAGCTGGGAATCCGACTTGACCAGCACCTGTCGCCGCCCCGTGTCGACGAGAAAGGTGAGGGCCGCGATGAGGCCGCGGTACTCGGCGACGTTGTTGGTCACCGTTCCCAGCGCGCCCCTCAGCTCGGCGTGAACCGTGCCGTCCGGCTCCTCGATTCTGACGCCGTATCCCGCCGGTCCGGGATTACCCCGGGACCCGCCGTCGATGTAGGCCACGAGCATGGGTGACGGTGGGTGGCCGGCTGTCGATCAGACGCCAGCTGCTGGCTGGGCCGTGGGGTCGAAGTGGAGGATCCGACCGCAGTGGTCACACCGAATCAGGCGGTCGTTGCGGCGCACGTCGTTGAACATCTGCGGGCGCAGGCGCACATGGCACGAACTGCAGAGGCCGTCCTTGGCCTCGACGACCGCGACGCCATTCCGCTTCTCGACGATTTGCTCGAAGAGCCCGAGGACGTTGCCCGGAATCTCACCCGCCAGGACTTCCCGAGCCTCGAGCGCCTTCCTGGCTGAGGCCTCGCACGTACCGCGCTCCTGCTCGATCGTCTTCCGCTCGGCCTCGATCTCCGCCTCGGCCGCCGCCAGGGAGGCTTCGGCGTCCTTCACCGCCGCGGTCAGCGTATCGCTCTCGAGCATCGCTTCGAGAATCCGCTCCTCGAACGACTGCACCTCGTGCTCCGCGCCGGCGATCCCCTCTTGCATCGCCTGGTATTCCTTGTTGGTCTTCACGCTCATCAGCTGTTCCTTGAACTTGCTGAGGCGACTCTGGACGGCGGCCACTTCCTTCTCGAGTTCACGGCGACCGCCCTGATTGGCCTCGAGCTGCTGCTTGGCCGTGTCGAGCGTCGAGCCGTGCTCGTTCAGCCGGGTGTCGAGCGCGTCAATCTGCGAGGGGATCGTGGCGATGCGGCGCCGAGCGTCGTCGGCGGTGTTGTGCAAACTCTGCAGCCGGATCAGGCGTTCGAGATCGGGCAGCATCGGTGGGTGTCGACGCGGCTCCACCCGGGCAGGGTGGGGGGTGTGCCATGAAGGGTGGCTCTCGTCATCGTTAGCGTCGGTTGGCGTCGTCCGGCGGGCGCGTCGCCCTCTCGTATTGTGTCAGGTTCGCGACGTCGAAGTCGACCGCGCATCGGTCGACCTCTCGGCAATGGTGGGCCCACCAGGATTCGAACCTGGGACGGACCGGTTATGAGCCGGCGGCTCTACCGCTGAGCTATGGGCCCTCGTGTCAGCTGGCATCCGGATCAGGTGCGTCCTTCAAGGAATGCCCGAAGCTTCCTGCTGCGCGACGGATGCCGCAGCTTTCTGAGCGCCTTGGCCTCGATCTGGCGGATGCGCTCGCGCGTGACGGCGAAGCTCTGGCCGACTTCCTCCAGCGTATGCTCGCTGCCGTCGCCGACGCCGAAGCGCATCTTGATGACCCGTTCCTCGCGCGGCGTGAGCGTGCGCAAGACCGATTCCGTCTGCTCTTTGAGATTCAGATTAATCACGGCCTCGGCGGGGGAGACGACCTGCCGATCTTCGATGAAGTCGCCCAGATGGCTATCTTCTTCCTCGCCGATCGGGGTCTCGAGGGAGATCGGTTCCTGGGCGATCTTCAGGACCTTGCGCACCTTGGACACCGGAATGTCCATCCGCTTGGCGATTTCTTCCGACGTTGGCTCGCGGCCTAGTTCCTGGACGAGCGCGCGGGAGGTGCGAATGAGCTTGTTGATCGTCTCGATCATGTGGACCGGAATGCGAATGGTCCGCGCCTGGTCGGCGATCGCTCGCGTGATGGCCTGGCGGATCCAC
>DCWN01000041.1:112296-201528 GCA_002328835.1 Acidobacteria bacterium UBA2161
CGGATCCACCAGGTGGCGTAGGTGGAGAACTTGTAGCCGCGACGATACTCGAACTTGTCCACCGCCTTCATCAACCCGATGTTGCCCTCCTGGATCAGGTCGAGGAACTGCAGGCCACGGTTGGTGTACTTCTTCGCAATCGACACGACCAGTCGCAGGTTGGCTTCCACCAGCTCCTTCTTCGCCTGCTCGGCCTGCATCTCGCCGCGCGCGATCGTGTGCAACGTGCGGTGAAGCTCCTCAGGGGTGCTCTCGAGTTCCGTCGTGAGCTCTCGGAGGGCGGAGCGGATTTCCCGCTGCCGGCGCGCCAAGGCCTTCCGATCCTCTTCCTTGAGGCGGCCACGCTTCTTCTTCAAGATGATCTGCCGGCCGACGCTGTCCAACTCGCGCTGGATCCGCTGAACGGTTTCCACCGACTCCTTGATCTGGTTGATCATCCTGCGCTTGACCGCTTCGGTGAAATCGATGCGCCGAATGAGGTCGGACAACAGGATCCGGGCGCGCATCATCTTCCACTTGGAGCGACGGTAGCGTTTGCGATCGCGCTTCGAGATGGCTGCGAGCCTGGCCTCGCGCTTCTGGAGATCAATGCGCGCTTTGCGAACCGCCTCCATCTGCCTCAGCACCTCTCGCGCGCGCGCCTCGATCCGTTCGTCGGTGATCTCTTCGTCCTGGAACGTGGCCAGCTCGCGGACGGTGACCGCCCGGTTCTTGAGCTGCTCGCCCATGTAGATGATGCCCTTCGCGACGGTCGGGGTCCGTGAGATGGACTTGATGATCGCGAGCTTGCCACGCTCGATGCGCTTCGCGATCTCGACCTCACCCTCTCGCGTGAGCAGCGGGACGGTGCCCATTTCTCGCAAGTACATGCGAACTGGATCGTTCGTCTTGTCGAGGGCGCCCGGCGTCAGGTCCAGTTCGGGTTCCTCGCTGCCCTCGGACCTCCGGTCGCGCATCTTCTCTTCGCGGTATTTCTGTTCCGATTCGACGACCTCGATGCCCGCGTTGCCGAACGTGCTGAACAGATCGTCGAGTTCGTCGGATGACGTGATGTCCGCCGGAAGAAGCTCGTTGACCTCGTCGTACGACAGGTAGCCCTTCTCCTTGCCGATCGTGATGAGCTGCCGGACTTCGTCGTACTTTTCTTCGATGGACAACGGGGGCTCCTTCCCTGAACTCTCTACGCCGTTACCTGGCACCAGCGCGCGCGGGCTACGTTTCGCCATTACTGATTCAATGCCTCGAGCTGTAGCAAGAGATCTTTCTTCCGCTGCCACAGCGTGTCGATTTCCGCGAGGTCGCCCTCGCCACCGCGCTGCTGCAGTCGATCAATTTCTTCCTGCACAGCCGCCCGCTCCCGCTCGAAACGACGTCGCTTCAGCGCGATACCGCACTCGTTCGCTGCCGCCGGCGGGGCCGCCTCGTCGGCGATCGTTGATGCCAGCGAGGCCTCTCCTTCATTTAGACGCTCGAGCAGCGTATTTGGCACGCCGTCGGGCGGCCAGTCGAGCAACGCGCGCGCCGCGTCCAGGATCGACGCCGACGCCAGATCCTCGAGGTCGGCGTCATCGAGGTCCGCGAGGACCGGCAGCGCAGCCGCCGGTTCACGGAGCAACGCCCAGATCAGCCCTTTTTCCGCGGCGCGTAGCTGGCCCTGGCCCGGAAGGTCGCGGTCACCCAGCGTCGGCCGCCGCTCGACCGCCGCCTTGCGGATCTCGGTGCGGACCACCTCCTCCATCACGCGGGCGCGGTGTGCCAGCCGGTCCGCGAATTGATCTCGCGCGGCGGCGTCCGGAATCCGTGCGGCGATGCCCAGCATCTGATTGAGGAAGGCTCGGCGACCCTCGTCCCGACCCACGTCATGCGTGGCCACGCCGTGGTCGAGCAGGAATTCCAGGTACGGCCGTGAAGTGCGCAGTTTTTCCACGTACGCAGGCCCGCCGTGCGTCTGCACGAACGTATCGGGATCTTCGCCCTCCGGCAGCACCGCCACGTTGACCTGAAATCCTTCAGTCACAAGCATTTCGCCGGAGCGCAGCACGGCGGTCTGTCCCGCCGGGTCAGCGTCGAAACTCAGGACCACCTTGTCGGTGAAGCGCCGCAACAGCTTGCTCTGCTGCGGGGTCAGCGCGGTGCCGCACGTGGCGACCACCGACATGATCCCCGCCTGGAGCGGCTGGGCGAAATCAAAGTATCCCTCAACGAGGACGGCGTAGCCAAGCTTCCGGATCGCCGACTTCGTGAGGTGGAGGCCGTAGAGCGTCCGGCCCTTGGTGTAGATGGGCGTTTCGGGCGAATTCACGTACTTTGGCTGCTGGCCGGCGTCCGCGGCGCGGCCGCCGAATGCGACGATTGAGCCGCTCTCCCGGCAGATCGGAATCATCAGGCGGCTGCGAAACCGGTCGATCCGCCCCGTATCGCGCTCGACGACCAGCCCGCTGGTCAGGAGGAGCGGCATGGCGAAACCGAGCTGGCGCAGGTGCTTCGTCAGCCCTTCACGCGCCGGAGGGGCGTAGCCCAGCCCGAGCTGCGCAATCGTCGCGTCGGTGATCCCCCGGTCGTAGAGCTGCTGGCGCATCCGGGTTCCCGCCTGGGCGGCCAGCTGCTCCTGGAAGTAGGTGCCGGCCTCCTCATGCGCTTTCAGCAGCGACTCCCGCTCGGCGTCCGCGGCCGGATCCCGCGGGCCGCCCTCGAGCTCGGGCACGGCCACGCCGAATCGTTGGGCCAGCTGGCGGACGGCATCCTGGAACCCGACCTTCTCCTGCAGTTCCAGGAACTTGAATACGTCGCCGCCGACGCCGCACCCGAAGCAGTGAAAGAACCCGCGGTCGCGATGCACGTGAAACGAGGGCGTCTTCTCCGAGTGGAACGGACACAGACCCTTGAAGCTCGTGCCGGCCTTCTTGAGCGGGACGTGGTCCTGCACGACGACGACGATGTCGACCTGCGCCTTGAGATCGTCGATGAACGACTGAGGAAACAATCCCATGATGTCGTGAGCGCCTAGGCCCTCAGCTCAACAACGGTGACGCCGCGTCCGCCTTCCTCGGGGGGCGGTGTCGCGACCCGATCGACGAGCACGTGGCCATCCAGCAGTTCGGCAATCGCACGCCGCAGCTGGCCGGTGCCTTGCCCGTGGATGACGCGCACCGTCCGCCGCTCCGCGAGCAGCGCACCGTCGAGGAACTTTTCGACTCGCGCCACCGCCTCGTCGACCCGGCAGCCAATGACATTGAGTTCGCTGCCGACCTCGTCGGTGGATCCGAGCTGGACGGCGACCTCGACCTTGGCCGGACCGAGCCGGTCGGCGTCCTCGAGGACCGCGAGCGCGTTCACCTCGACCTGCAGGCGCTTGCCCTGAGCCTCCAGCTCCGCCAGACTCCCGTCCAGCGACCGGACTCGACCGCGGATGCCGAGGCCCGACACCTCGACAAGATCACCCGGCGCGGGTGACTTCGTGGACCGTGCCACTCGGCTGGTCACCGCCGAAGCGACGCCCGACTGCTCGGCGACCTCGGCCAGCGTTTCCCGCGCCTGTCGGCGCAGGTCGCCTTGCCGGCCGGTCGAGAGGCGCGGTCGGCCCGGACCCGCTTCCTGTAGCAACGCCTCGCCGCGTCGTTTGAGGTCGGCGACCACGGCGTCGACCTGGCGCTTCGCCTCCTGGACGCGGCGGTCGATCCGATCGCGTTCCCGCTGCCGCATCGCCGCTGTTCGAGCCTCGATCTCGGCCTCGCGCTGGACGAGCGCCCGCCCCGCCGTCTCGAGGCGTGACCGTTCCCGGTTGAGCGCGTGGCGGTCGCGGTCGAGCGACTGGCGATCGTCCTCCACGCGGGCCAGATGGTCGGCGAGCCTGGCCTCGCGACCGCCACGATACCGTCGCGCCGCCTCGACGACCTGAGCCGGGAGACCGAGGCGCCCGGCGATTTCGAGCGCGAGGCTACGTCCCGGCGAGCCGTAGCGGAGTGCGTAGGTGGGCGCGAAGGTGTCGGGATCGAACCCGAACGCGGCGCAGCTGACACCGTCGGTCGTCGCGGCGAACGACTTGAGGGCATCGTCGTGGCTCGTGACGATGACCCGCGCGCCGCGCTGGCGAAAATGTTCGACGATTGCCGTACCGAGGGCGCCGCCCTCGACCGGATCCGTGCCGGCCCCGACCTCGTCCAGCAGCACCAGGGCCGGGTCGGCCAGTTCGCGATCCATCGCGACGATCTTGGCAATGTGGCCCGAGAAGGTGCTGAGACTGGCCGCGATCGATTGGTCGTCGCCGATGTCCGCGAAGATCGACCGGAACACCGGCAGCCGCGATCCCTTGGCCACGGGAATATGCAGCCCGGTCTGGGTCATCAGCGCCAGGAGCCCGGCGGTCTTGAGGGCCACGGTCTTGCCACCGGTATTCGGTCCGGTCACGACCAACGTCGTGACAGGCGGCGTCAGCAAGAGATCGATCGGGACCGGTTCGGTCGCGCGCGGTACGGCCGCCTGGTCGGCCGACGCTCGGTCGAGCTCCACCTCCACCTCCGCGTTCAGGCGCTCGGTGACGCCGCGCATCAAGAGGGGATGGCGGGCGTCACGGAGTTCGAGTTGTCCAACCGATGAGAGATCGGGTGCGATGCCGCCCACGAGTTGGGCCAGACGCGCCTTCGCGTAGACCATGTCGAACTCAGCCGCCGCATCCAACGTCCGCTGCAGTTCGCCGGCCCGCGCGCGGAAGGCGTCGGTCAGGGCCAGGAGAATCCGGTGAATCTCGATTCGTTCGTCGTCGATGAGGGCGATGACGTCGTTGTTCAGCTCGACCGTGTTCAAAGGTTCGACGTAGAGACTGGCCCCGCTGGCCGACTGGCCGTGGACGAGGCCAGGAATCGCCGTGCGATGCTCCGACCGCACGACCAGCACGTACCGCCCGTTGCGGTCGGTGACGACGCGATCCTGCAGGTAGCGCGACGTCTCCTTGCCCCGGAAGAACGATTCGAGCGTGCCGCGTAGCCGGTCCCGCTGCGTCCGCAGTCGCGCGCGGATCGCGCGCAGGGCAGGGCTGGCGTCGTCCGTGACGTCGCCGTTGTCGTCGATCGCCCGGGCCACCGCGCGGCTCTCGTCGGCGAAGCTGCAGGTGCGATCGGCGATCCGGTGGAGCGCCGGAGCCTCGGCGCTCGGCAACTGCCGGATGGCAGCCTCGACCTCCGCGGTCGAGGCGAGGAACGCCGCGAGCGTCCTGAGACCAGTCGGTTCGAGTGCCCGGTCGGCCATCGCCAGCGCGTCGAGCACCGATTCGAGGTCGTCCGCGGCGAGCAGCGAAGGCCGGGTCTCGGCCAGGTAGCGAACGCCCTCGGATGTGGCGGCCAATGCCTGAGCCACCTCGCGCGGATCGGTCTGGGGCTGGAGCTCCCGCACCCGCCGGTCGCCGAGCGGAGTCTGGACGAAGCTCCGCAAGGCGTCGACGACGCGATCGAACTCGAGGGCCCGGTGGGCGCCGGTGTGCATCGGCGACAATACTGAACTGGAGCGCGGAAGGCCGGAAGCCGTCACGGCGATGGACGGTCCCTGGCAGTGCAACCAACAATTGTACCATCGTTGTTGCGTTCTCTCAAGCCGGGGTGCTCGACCGGGTCGCGACCGCCGACGGGGCCTGCCGCGCCGCAGGCGAGCGGCCGCTCACGATAGATGGTTGATCGTGCTGGCGATCGCGGCTGCGCCGAACCCGTTGTCGATGTTGACGACCGAGACGCCGGTCGCGCAGCTATTGAGCATGGCCAGCAGCGCGGTAATGCCGCCGAACGCGGCGCCGTACCCGACGCTGGTCGGCACGGCGATCACCGGGACGTCGACCAGGCCGCTGACCACGCTGGGCAGCGCGCCCTCCATACCCGCGACGACGACGATGACCCGGGCGGCGGCCAGCCGGCCCGATTCGGCCAGGACGCGGTGTAGCCCGGCCACCCCGACGTCGTAGAGGCGGTCGACCTCGTTGCCCATGACTTCGGCCGTCACCGTGGCCTCCTCGGCCACGGGGAGGTCGGAGGTACCGGCCGTGACGATCATGACGGTGCCGTGGCCCGGAGGCGCGGCGCGACCGTGCGAGACAATCCGCGCGTCTGCATGGAAGACGGCTCCGGGGACGACCCTCGCCACGGCGTCGAAGGCTGCGCGGTCAGCGCGGGTGACCAGGAGCAGTTGGCCGCGCGCCACGATCCGTTCGGCCACGCCGGCCACCTGCTCGGGGGTCTTGCCGAGTCCGAACACGACCTCGGGGAATCCCTGGCGAATCGACCGGTGATGATCGACGCGCGCGAAGCCGAGGTCCTCGTACGGCGCCTGCCGCAGATGATCGAGCAGCCGCTGGTGCGCGGCCTCGACGCCGAGGTCGCCGCGCCCGACGTCGGCCAGCAGTTGTTTGAGTTCGCCGGGAGTCATGATCGTGCCGTGGCCACGTTGACTTGCTTCGCGCTCACCGAGTACGCTTCGATGTTGTCCTTGTCGATAATGACACGACCATGGCTGATACTCTAGCCGCCGCCTCGGCCGCCCCTGCCTTCAAGGCCGGACTGGAAGACGTCATCGCGACGTCCTCGGGCATCTGCTTCATTGACGGCGCGCGGGGCGTCCTGTCCTATCGCGGATTCGACATCCACGACCTCGCCGAGCAAGCGTCGTTCGAGGAAGTGTGCTTTCTGCTGTGGCACGGCCGGTTGCCGACCCGGCCCGAGCTGGGCAATCTGGAATCCGAGCTGGCGCGTGCGCGGCCGCTGCCCGAGGCGACTGTTCGGCTGATGCGGTCGCTCCCGCCCGGGAACGGGATGGACGCGCTGCGGACCCTGGCCTCGGCCCTGGCGCACTCCGACCCCGATGTTGGGGACCACACGCCCGAGGCGAACTATCGGAAAGCCGTGAGGCTCACGGCGCAGCTCGCCACCCTCGTGGCGACCTACGGCCGATTCGCCAAGGGCGGGGCGCCGATCGGGCCCGATCCGGCGCTGGGCCACGCGGCGAACTTCCTGCTGGTGCTCACCGGCGAGCGCCCGAGCGCGCTGGCCGCGCGCGCGCTGGACGTCGCGCTGATCCTGCACGCGGATCATGAGCTGAACGCGTCCACGTTCGCGGCGCGGGTGGCCGCCGGAACGCTGACCGACATCCACTCGGCCATCGTGGCGGGGATCGGCACGTTGAAGGGCCCGTTGCACGGCGGCGCGAACGCCGACGTGATGCGGCTCCTGCTCGACCTGGGCGGAGACGCGGACCCACAGCGCGTCGAGACGGAGATCCGCGAGCGGCTGGCTCGCAAGGAGAAGATTCCGGGCTTCGGCCACCGGGTCTATCGCACCGAGGACCCGCGAGCGACGCATCTCCGGCGGATGTCCGCCGAGCTCGGCGCCCGGGCCGGCCAGCCGCAGTGGTTCGAGATGTCGCAGCGGATCGAGGCCGTCGTGAGCGACGCGAAGGGGTTGAATCCAAACGTCGATTTCTACTCGGCGTCGACCTATTACACGCTGGGCATCGACATCGATCTGTTCACGCCGATCTTCGCCGTGAGCCGGGTCGCCGGCTGGACGGCGCACGTGCTGGAGCAGTACGCCAACAACCGCCTGATCCGCCCGCGCGCCGACTACACGGGCCACCCCCACCCGCAACCGTTCGTCGCGATCGACGAGCGGTAGCCGTCCGCGGCGACCGGGCCGAGTGGCCTCGAGACCGTCGAGGAGCCCGCCCTTGGCCTATAATGATGATCCGGCAGATGGATCATCGCTTCATCAGAAATTTCTCGATCATCGCGCATATCGATCACGGGAAATCGACTCTCGCTGATCGGTTTCTCGAACTCACGGGCGCGCTCCGGCCTCGCGAGATGGAGGCGCAGGTGCTCGACTCGATGGACCTCGAGCGCGAGCGCGGCATCACGATCAAGGCGCACGCGGTGCGTCTGGAGTACACGGCTGCCAGCGGCCAGGACTACGTCCTGAACCTGATCGATACCCCCGGGCACGTCGACTTCTCGTACGAGGTCACGCGCTCTCTGGCGGCGTGCGAGGGCGCCCTGCTGCTGGTGGATGCCTCGCAGGGCGTCGAGGCCCAGACGCTGGCGAACGCCTACCTCGCCGTCGACAGCGACCTCGAGGTGATTCCGGTCATCAACAAGATCGACTTGCCCGGCGCCCAGCCCGATGAGGTCAAGCGACAGGTCAGCGACATCGTCGGCCTCGACGTGAGTGGCGCGATTCTGACCAGCGCCAAGGTCGGCACCGGTACGCCGGACGTGCTCGAGGCCGTGATCGCCCACGTGCCGCCGCCGACCGGAGACCGCGCCGCACCGCTCAAGGCGCTCATCTTCGATTCCTGGTACGACCCGTACCGCGGCGTCGTCGTCCTCGTGCGAATCGTCGACGGCGAAGTGAGTCCGCGGACGAAGATCCGGCTGATGGCGCTCGGGCAGGACTACGAGGTCGAGCAGGTGGGCGTGTTCTCGCCGAAGCCGACGATCGTCGATGCCCTGGGCGTCGGCGAGGTCGGCTTCGTCATCGCCGGAGTCAAGCGCGTCAGCGACGCCAAGATCGGTGACACGATCACCGAGTCGGCCAGACCGACCGCGACGGCGTTCCCGGGGTTCAAGGAGATGCGGCCGATGGTCTTCGCCGGACTGTATCCGGTGGAAGGACACGAGTATCCGGCGCTTCGCGACGCGCTGGAGAAGCTGCGCCTCAACGATTCGTCGTTCTTCTTCGAGCCGGAGACCTCGGCGGCGCTCGGCTTCGGGTTCCGCTGCGGATTTCTCGGGCTGCTGCACATGGAGATCGTGCAAGAGCGGCTCGAGCGCGAGTTCGACGTGGATCTGGTGACGACGGCTCCCGGCGTCCTGTACCGCGTGACCACGACCGCGGGCGAGATCCAGGAGATTGACAGTCCGGCGAAGCTGCCGCCCACGAGCGAGATCGATCGGATCGAGGAGCCGGTCATTACGGCGATGATCCTCACGCCGGCCGAGCACGTCGGGGCCACGCTCAAGTTGTGCCAGGAGAAGCGGGGGGTGCAGAAGACCCTGGAGTACCTCGCGTCGAACCGGGTGCTCGTGACCTACGAACTGCCGTTCAACGAGGTCGTCCTGGATTTCTACGACCGGCTCAAGACGCTCTCGCGGGGGTATGCGTCGTTGGACTACCAGGTGTCGGGCTACTGGGAATCGCCGCTGGTCAAGCTCGACATCCTCGTCAACGGCGAACCCGTCGACGCGCTCTCGGTGATCGTCCACGGCGACATGGCGTATGCTCGGGGCCGGGCGCTCGTCAACAAGATGCGCGAGTTGATTCCGCGACAGATGTTCGACGTGGCGATTCAAGCGGCTATCGGCGGGCGCATCATTGCGCGCGAGTCCGTCCGGGCGCTGCGCAAGAACGTGATCGCCAAGTGCTACGGCGGCGATATTTCCCGAAAGCGCAAACTGCTGGAGAAGCAGCGCGAAGGGAAGAAGCGGATGAAACGCGTCGGCCGCGTCGAGATTCCGCAAGAGGCGTTTCTCGCGGTGCTGAAAGTGGATTCGAGCGCAACCTGACATGTCCCAGTTTCAGAAGTCCACCCTGCGCGAGTATTTCGAGTCGATCGTCGTCGCGGTGATCCTGGCGCTCTTCATCCGGACCTTCGTGGTGCAGGCCTTCAAGATTCCGACCGGCTCGATGGAGCAGAATCTGCTGATCGGCGATCACTTACTGGTGAACAAGTTCGTGCTCGCGCCGACAGCCTCCGACGCGGAGCGCGGCGTGCTCCCGGTTGCGCCGATCGCGCGCGGCGACGTCGTCGTGTTCAAGTTCCCCGACGACCCCGAACGAGACTTCATCAAACGGGTGATCGGCCTGCCCGGCGACGTCGTGGAGATCAGGCACAAGCGCGTCTACATTGATGGCCGGCCGCTCGAAGAGCCCTATGTCCACTACCTGCGGCCGCCGGCCGACGCGAACTCGCCCTACGCCGGCTCGGACGTGCGCGAACAGTACGGGCCGGTCACGGTGCCGGACGAGGAGTACTTCGTGATGGGTGACAATCGCGACAACTCCCAGGACAGCCGCTACTGGGGGTTCCTCCCGCGCGGGCTGGTCAAGGGGCGGGCCCTGGTCATCTACTGGTCGTACGAGACCGAGGCCGCCGAGTATCGCGCCACGGGCGTTGGGGCGACCATCCGTCGCGTGGGCTCGGTCGCCGCCCATTTCTTCACCCGCACGCGGTGGGAGCGCTTGCTGCGCCAGATTCGATAGGGACGTGGCGGCCGGGCGTGGGCCGGCCGCCACACAGCCACTGGAATGCGTCTGCTCTTCAAACTGCTCGTGGCCGGCCTCATCGCGCGGGCCGTCTGGCAGGTCGGCCCGGTGTACTGGGACTACCAGCAATTCAAGGATGCCGCGCAGTCGACCGCGCAGTTCGCGGGGGACCGGAGCGCGGGCGAGATCGCGGGGCGCGTGATCGAGATCGCGCGCGAGTACAACGTGCCGCTCGATCCGGCCGACGTCCGGGTCCGCAAGGAGCGGGATCACGTGTACATCGATGCCAGCTACACGGCCCAGCTGGAACTGCTGCCGCGCATGGTGCGTCCCTGGCGATTCGTCGTGAGCGTCGACGCCTGGACGACTCGATCAACGCGGACGAGCGACGTCGTTCCCTGACCTACACTCGGTCCACGAGCGCCCCGGCCAGCCGCTGGGCCACCGCGGCGGCGCTCAGGCCTTCGATCAGAAGCCGCTTCCGGCGCGAACTGTGACCGCGGACGAGGCGGATCCGTGTCTGCGGCGTCTTCAGTATCCCGGAGAGCAGGTCGATGAGTTCGCGGTTGGCGTCGCCGTCGACCGGTGCTGCCGCCAGCCTGACGAGCACACGGCCGTCGCGAACCCCGCTGACCCGTGAGCGCCCCGCGCGGGGCACGGCGTGGACGCTCAGCATCGCGCCGGTGGGTGTGTCGACGACGCCGATCTGTTCCGGGCGCTGATCGTTGGCACTCACCGGTGTCGCGGGTCACCGCGCGGCCGCTGGCACGGGGCGTGCGCCGAAGATGGCGGTGCCCACCCGGACCATGGTCGCGCCCTCGGCAACGGCCACCTCGAAGTCGTGGCTCATGCCCATCGACAGTTCCGTGAGCATCGATCGGTTGACTCCCTGCGCGACCAGGTCGTCTCGCACCTCGCGCAGCCGACGGAAGTAGGGGCGGGTCCGCTCGGGGTCGTCCTCGTACGGCGGTATCAGCATCAGGCCCTTGACTTCGACGGCCCGACACGCGGCGGCGGCTTCGAAGATCCGAAGCAGCTGGGCGGGCGGCGCGCCATGCTTGGTGTCCTCGCCGGCCAGATCGACCTGGATGAGCAGAAGTGGCCGGGTGCCCTCATCGGCCGCGGCGCGCTCCAGGCGGTCGAGGAGTTCGCATCCATCGACCGAGTGAATCCACGCGAACGGCCCGACGACCTTCCGTGCCTTGTTCTTCTGCAGGTGGCCGATCAGGTGCCACCGGGCGTCCAGATCACGCCCCTCGGCGCATTTCGGGAGCGCCTCCTGGACCCGATTCTCACCGAAGTCGACCTGCCCGGCGGCCGCCGCCACGCGGACGCAGTCGAGCGCGAACGTCTTCGACACCGCGATTAGGCGGACGGACTTTGGACCGCGACCGGCGTCGCGCGCCGCGGCGTCGACGCGGGCGCGGACGGTGCGAAGATTCTGAGCGATCGAATTGTCGGATGGTGTGACCAGGCGGGCACCGGCATCGCCGGTGCCCGCTGGTCGGTCAGGACTCACAGACTACTGACGGAGCTGAGGGAGCATCCCCCGGGCCTGGTCGGCGTACTGGCCGTCCGGCGCAAGCTCGATGTACTGCTCGAGCGCCGTGGCGGCCTCCGCCATGTTCCCCTGGTTCAGGTTCGCCATGGCCAGGAAGTAGTGGGCCTCGGCGTGGCTCGGATCCAGCGAGATCGTCTGTTGGAACTGCGACTTGGCCTCGTCGAAGCGCTGGGCGTTCCAGAAGATGATGCCCTGGTTGTAGACCGCGATCGGATCCGTCGCCGCGCCAACCCCGGCGCCCGACAGGCGTGCGGCCTCGGCACTTGCCTCGGCGGCCTCGTCGAAACGGCGGAGCATGTTGTAGACGTTCGACAACCCGGTGTACGCCGCGGCATAGTCGGGCTTCAACTCGATCACCCGCTGGAAAGCCACCTCGGCTTCCTCCCAGTTCTCCAGCTCGGCCTGCGCGATGCCGATGTTCTGGTAGCAGTCGTGGCAGAAGTCCGCGATTCCGACCGCGATGTTGAACTGGCTGATCGCTTCCTGGTAGTCGCCGGCGGCGCTCGCGGCCACGCCTAGCTCGAACGACGCCTTGAGCTCCTCGATCCGCTCGACGTTGGCCAGGTCTTCTTCGGACAGTGCGGCGGTCGCCGACGCGGCGGCCGCGCCGAAGTCCATATCGACCGTCAGGTTCTGGCCTTCGCGGATCGAGAACACGGCAGCGGCACTGCCGAGGCCTTCCTTCTCGGCGACGAGCTCGTAGCTGTTCGCGCGGAGCCCCATGATGCGGTAGTTGCCCTCGTCATCGGTCTCGCCTTCCAGGACCATGCGCGGCGGGTTCTGGGCCGTGGCCGTGATCTTGGCGCCGGCGATCCCGCCGCCCTGGCCGTCCGTGACCCGGCCGCGCAGATTGCCGGACGACTGGCCGAAGCTGGGGGCGGCCATGGCCAGGATCGCCGCCAGGGCGACCAGCGTCAGGGGCAGCCTGAAATTGTCTCGCGTGTGGAACATGGGTACTCCTCCGTCAAACAGATGACACCAATAATCGAATTCTAGTTTACACCGATCCCGCCCGCGGCGTCAGGCCAGCGCATCGACGAAGCGGCCGATCTCGGCGAGGTCATGGGTGACCGGGGCGGGCGGGAGCGAGTCGAGAAAGCGGCCGCCGTAACCCTTGGTCCTGATACGCGGATCCAGGATCGCCAGGACGCCGCGGTCGGAGCGGTGGCGGATGAGTCGGCCGAGGCCTTGCTGCAACGACAAGATAGCCAGGGGCACCTGGTAGTCGGCGAACGGATTGTCGCCGCGCGCGGCCAGCGCCTCGATCCGCGCCGCCGTGATCGGGTCGCCCGGCGAGGCGAACGGCAGCTTGTCGATGATGACGCAGCTGAGCGCCTCACCGACGACGTCCACCCCCTGCCAGAAGCTCGACGTGCCGAACAGCACGGCGTTCGGCGTCTGCCGGAAGTCGCGCAACAGGACCGAGCGGGGAGCCGTGCCCTGCACGAGCAGCGGAAAATCGAGTCGCGCGGTGGTCACGATATCCCTGACGCCGTACAGGTTCGCATAGCTTGTGAACAGCACGAAAGCCCGGCCGGACGTGCGCCTCAAGATCTCGATGACCTCGGCGCCGGCGGCCTCCGTGAACGCGGCGTCGCGGGGATCGGGCATGCGGCGGGGAAGATAGAGCAGCGTCTGTTGCTCGAAGTCGAACTCCGACGGCAGACGCAGCTCGTAGGCGGAGCCGATGCCGAGCCGGCTTCGCATGTAGTCGAAGGTGCCGTCGACGGCCAGCGTCGCCGAAGTCAGGACGCCGCCCCGGAGCCGGTCCCACAGGGCCTCCCGAACGATTGCCGAGACGTCGATCGGCGAGGCGCGCAGGAACACCCCGCGGTTCCGGATCTCGAGAAAGAACACGTAGGCCGAGTCGCTCGCCCGGAGGACGAAGCGCAGATCGTCGCGGATCTCGCCGGCGCGTCGGGCGATGGCCAGGAGATCCTCCGGCGCGTCGGCCAGCAGCGCCACGTCGGATTCCAGCACGGTCAGGGCGTCCACGAGCGCTTGTCCGAGTTCCGCAACCGGCTCGAGCGCCGCGGCGTCGATCCGCGATCGCTGGTCTCCCCAGGCCTGCGCCCCGCGCCGGTCTGTCAGCAGCGTGGTGAAGAAGGCCCGCGCCGCCTCGCGGATTCGCCCCGCCGACGCCCGAAACGCGTCGCCGTCGGCGGGATCGCCGAACCCGCCGGCCTCGAGCGCGCGCGAGGCGTCGCGCATCAGGTCCTCGAGCCGAAACGTGCTGACCGAGATGCCGAAGTACTGCGTGGCCACGTCTTCGAGCTGATGCGCCTCGTCGACGATTGCGAAGGTGTACTCCGGAATCACCTCGCCGTAGCCGCTCTGCCGAACGGCGGCGTCGGCACAGAGCAGATGGTGGTTGACGATGACCACGTCCGATTCGGCGGCGCGCTGGCGCATCTTCGTCACGTGGCACTCGTCGTACTGCGGGCACTCGGTACCGAGGCAGTTCTCCTGCGTGGCTGAGACGTCGCGCCAGAGCGGCAGATCGTCCGGCACGTCCTCGAGTTCCGCTCGGTCGCCGGTCTCGGTCTGGGGCGCCCACTCCTTCAGGAGGGCGAGGGTGGCGTGATCGGCCGCGGGCCGGGGCGACGGGTCGTCGTAGGCCGCGTCGAACCGATGCAGGCAGAGATAGTTGCTGCGTCCCTTCATGTACGTTGCCCTGAACGCGATGCCCAACGCGTCCCGGAGCACCGGGAGGTCCTTGAAGAAGATCTGCTCCTGGAGGTTCTTCGTGCCCGTGGAGACCAGGACGCGCTGGCCGCTCAGGATCGCCGGAATGAGGTACGCGAGTGTCTTGCCCGTGCCCGTGCCGGCCTCGGCCAGCAAGGTACCGCCGGCCTCGAGCACGTCCGAAACGGCGAGTGCCATGTCGCGCTGACCCGTCCGGGGTTCGAACGCGTCGATCGCCTGGGCGAGCGTTCCGTCGGGATCGAACGCCGCGACGACCCGCTGTCCTAGCGTGAGTCGGTTGGGTGGAGGGGGAACGTCTGGCACAGCGCCTGCACCTCGGCACGAACGGTCTGGGCGACCGAGGCGTCGTCCGGATCGGCCAACACTCGGCCGATCATCTTTCCGATCGTGTCCATGTCGCCTTCGCGCATCCCTCGCGTCGTGACCGCGGGCGTGCCGACGCGGATGCCGCTCGCCACGAACGGCGGTTTCGTGTCGAACGGGATCGCGTTCTTGTTCACCGTGATGCCTGCCCGGTCGAGCGCGTCCTCGGCCTGCCGGCCCGTGAGGCCACGCGACAGCACGTCCACGACGATCAGATGGGTATCGGTGCCGCCGCTCACCAGCCTGAAGTCTTCGCGGCCCAGGGCCTCGGCCAACCGGCGAGCGTTCGCCGCGACCTGACGCTGATACGTCGCGAAGGCGGGCTCGGCCGCCTCTGTCAGGCAGACAGCCTTGGCGGCGATCGCATGCATCAATGGTCCACCCTGGATGCCGGGAAACACCGCCCTATCGATCTCCTTGGCCAGCGATTCGCGACAGAGGATCAAGCCGCCGCGCGGGCCCCGCAAGGTCTTGTGCGTCGTCGTAGTCACGACATCGGCATGGGGCACGGGGGAGGGATGCACGCCGGCCGCCACGAGGCCGGCGATGTGGGCCATGTCGACGACGACCCGCGCACCGACCTCGGCACCGATCGCTGCAATCCGCTCGAAGTCGATCACGCGGGGGTAGGCGCTCGCTCCGGCGATGATCATCTTCGGGCGATGCTCGCTCGCGAGGCGCGCCATCGCCTCGTAGTCGATCCGCTCGTCGTCGCTCCGGACGCCATACGGGACGATCTCGTACAGCTTGCCCGAGAAGTTCAGCGGATGGCCGTGGGTCAGGTGGCCGCCGTGCGCGAGGTTCATTCCGAGGACCGTGTCGCCCGGTGCGAGCAGCGCGAGGTAGGCGGCCATGTTGGCCTGCGCCCCCGAATGCGGTTGCACGTTGACGTGCTCGGCGCCGAACAGCGCCCGCGTTCGGTCGATTGCCAGCGACTCGATCTCGTCGTACCACTCACAGCCGCCGTAGTAGCGACGGCCCGGGTAGCCTTCGGCGTACTTGTTGGTGAGGATGGAGCCCGCCGCCTCCATGACCGCTTCGCTGACGAAGTTCTCCGACGCGATCAGTTCCAACCCGTCGTTTTGGCGTGTGCGTTCGCGGGCGAGCGCGTCAGCGATGTCCGGGTCAACGGCGGCCAGGGAGCGGAGGCGTGATGTCTGTTCGGCCATGTCGTGCAGTGGCCCGGCGTCGCGTCGGGCCGGCTAACGCTAGGCGCCGCGGTGGTGCTCGAGGTCCGCGATCTTTTCGACGCGCCGCTCGTGGCGGCCGCCCTCGAACGCGGTGTCGAGGAACGCCTGGACGATGGCCAGCGCGCGCGGCGCGGCGGTCACCCGGCCGGCCAGCGCCAGCACGTTCAGGTCGTTGTGTTTCCGGCTCAATCGTGCCGCTTCGACGTCGAGGAGGTTGGCCGCGCGGACGCCAGCGACCTTGTTCGCGGCGATCGCCATGCCGACGCCGCTGCCACAGACCAGGATGCCGCGGTCGTGGGTCCCGGCGGCGACCGCGTCGGCGACCGGACGGGCGAAGTCGGGATAGTCGACCGGCGCCTCCGTCTCGGTGCCGAAATCGGTCACGTCGATGGACCGATCCACGAGCGCTCGCTTGACCTCGTTCTTGAGTGCCACTCCGGCGTGATCCGCGCCCAGCGCAATCTTCACAAGGGAATTGTACTATAGCCATCGGAGACGACAGGGTGCGCTGCGTCTCGTCCAGCGGTCTTCGAGCGATGCCTTCCACCGTCACCCTCTCACGGCGCGGCGAAGCCCGGCTGCGGAGCGGCCATGTCTGGGTCTATCGCTCTGACATCGTCAGCGTCGAAGCCGAGGGCGGCGATCTCGTCGTGCTCGAGGGCCAGTCGGGCCGACAGCTGGGCGTGGCGCTCTTTTCCGACCGGTCGGACATCACCATCCGGCTCGTGTCGCGCGGGCGGGAGAGCGAGCTGCCCGGCATCGACTTCTGGCGCGCCCGTATTCGCGCGGCGATCGCGTATCGTGAGGCGCTCGAGATAGACGCCACGGCGTATCGTGTCGTCCATGCCGAAGGCGATCGCCTGCCGTCACTGATCGTCGACCGCTACGCCGACCACCTCGTCATCCAGACCCTCTCCCAGGGCTCGGAGCGGCTCCTGCCGATGTTCTGCGACCTTCTGGAGGAGACGCTGGCGCCCCGGGGGATCCTCGAACGGAACGATCCCAGGGTACGGGAGCTGGAAGGCCTCGAGCGCCGCGTTGGGGTCGTGCGCGGCCAGGTGCCCGAGCGGCTCGAGGTCCACCAGCACGGTGTCGGGTTCGAGGTCGATCCGCGGGCGGGGCAGAAGACCGGGCTGTTTCTCGACCAGCGAGAAAACCATCTGGCCGCAGGACGCTACGCTCGCGGGCGCGCGCTCGACTGCTTCAGCTATACCGGTGGCTTTTCGCTCGCCATGGCGGCCCGGTGCGACGAGGTCATGGCGGTGGATGCCTCCGGTGCCGCGCTGGAGACGTTGGCGCGCCAGGCGACGCGGCGCGGCGTCCGTGTCGTGGGGACCGAGGGCAACGTGTTCGATCTGCTTCGGGCGCTCGAGCGCGACGGGGAGCGGTTCGACACCATCGTGCTCGATCCGCCGGCCTTCGCGAAAAACCGTCGCGCGCTGCCGAAGGCGACCGCGGGCTACAAGGAAATCAACCTTCGCGCCCTGAAGCTCTTGCGACCGGGCGGCGTGCTCGTCACCTGCAGTTGCTCCTACCATCTCGACGAGGCGGGCTTCGCCCAGATGCTCTACGAGGCATCGCTCGACGCGCACGCGCCCGTCGTCGTTGTCGAGAAGCGGATGCAGGCCCGTGACCATCCCGTGGTCCTCGGGATCCCCGAGACCTACTACTTGAAGTGTTTCATCGTGCGCCGGATGGCGTAGTTGGCGTCGCGGGCGGCCGCGGAGCGCGTGGTATAGTGCGGCCAACGCCGCCAGGGGTATCCCGCTCGCGGGATTGAGACACGACTCTTGGAACCTGAATCCGGTTGAGACCGGCGCAGGGAGCGCGGCGGCACTTCGCCACCCGCCTCACCTGACCAGACCGCGCTCGATCCGGAGAGCCCCGTGGCGTTTCGGCCGCCCGGTGGCGGCGTCGCCCTCAAGGAGGTTCGCCGATGTCCCAGCACGACCCACCCCTCGCGCTGCCGGCCCTGTCCTTGGCCGATGTCTATCCGGGATCCCGCAAGGTCTACGTCGGCGACGGCGATGTTCGCGTGCCGATGCGCGAGATCGCTCTGTCGGGTGAGGAACCGACCTTACGGGTCTACGACACGAGCGGGCCAGAGGGGCACGACGTGGGCGAGGGGTTGCCGCCGCTCCGGGCGCCCTGGATCGAACGCCGCGGGGACGTCGAGTCCGCCGGGGAACCGGCAGCACCGCCGGCCGGTCTCCACCGCGGCCGGGCGCGTCGACGGGGTACCGGCCGTGTCACGCAACTCCACTATGCCAGGCGGGGCGACGTGACGCCCGAAATGGAGTTCGTGGCCCTGAGGGAAGGGTTCGAGCCCGAGTTCGTGCGCGACGAGATCGCCAGCGGCCGGGCGATCCTGCCTGCCAACATCAACCATCCCGAGACCGAACCGATGGCAATCGGCCGTCGCTTTCTCGTGAAGATCAACGCCAACATTGGCAACTCCGCAATCGGGTCGTCGATCGCGGACGAGGTCGCGAAGCTTCGGTGGGCGGCCCTGTGGGGCGCCGACACGGTGATGGATCTGTCGACCGGGGCCGACATCCACGCAACGCGCGAGTGGATCCTGCGGAACTCGGCGGTGCCGGTGGGGACCGTGCCGATCTACCAGGCGCTGGAGAAGGTCGGCGGGCGACCTGAGGATCTCACCTGGTCGGTGTACCGCGAGACCCTGATCGAGCAGGCGGAACAGGGTGTCGACTACATGACCGTGCACGCCGGCGTCCTGCTGCGTTTCATCCCGCTGACGGCCCAGCGCGTCACCGGCATCGTGTCGCGTGGCGGGTCGATCCTCGCCAAGTGGTGCCTGGCGCATCATGAGGAAAACTTCCTGTACACGCACTACCGCGAGATCTGCGAGATCCTTCAGGCGTATGACGTCGCGTTCTCGCTCGGAGACGGACTTCGCCCCGGCGCGATCGCCGACGCGAACGACGCCGCGCAGTTCGGCGAGCTGGAGGTCCAGGGCGAGCTGACGCGCATCGCGTGGGAGTACGACGTGCAGGTGATGAACGAGGGGCCCGGTCACGTGCCGATGCATCTCATCAAGGAGAATGTCGATCGCCAGATGACCTGGTGCCACGAGGCCCCGTTCTATACGCTCGGCCCCCTCACGACCGACATCGCGCCGGGGTACGACCATCTGACGTCGGCGATCGGGGCGGCGATGATCGGATGGTACGGGACGGCGATGCTGTGCTATGTCACGCCCAAGGAGCATCTCGGGCTTCCGGATCGAGAGGACGTCAAGGCGGGCGTCGTCGCCTACAAGATCGCAGCCCACGCGGCGGACCTGGCCAAGGGACATCCCCGTGCCAGCGCGTGGGACGACGCGATGTCGAAGGCCAGGTTCGAGTTTCGCTGGGAGGATCAGTTCAGGCTGTCTCTGGACCCGGCGACGGCGCGCGCGTACCATGACGCCACGTTGCCCGCCGAAGGGGCGAAAACGGCACATTTTTGCTCGATGTGCGGACCGAAGTTCTGTGCGATGGAACTGACGCAGCAACTGCGCGAGTACGCCGAGGCCAAGGGCGTCAGCGATGGGGAAGCCGTCAGGCTCGGCATGGCCGAGAAGTCTGAGGAATTCCGACGCAAGCCCGACCTCTATCCGACCGGTTCGTGAGCGAGCGGTTACCGCGGGTTCAGCAGCGGGACGATCTGGATGATGGTGGCGTAGTGGCTCGGCTGTCCGCCCGGCGCGGGGTTGGCGTAGCCCGCGGCACCGCTCCAGATGTAGTCCTTGATCGTCACGCTCGGTGGGAAGGCCATCGTCTCCTCCCGAAACCGGCCGAGTTCGAACATATGCACTGGCGGTGAGTCGAATACGCGGTCTCCACGCTCCCGCAGCACGGCGCCATAGTAGTTGACCATGTCGTCGAAACTGGCGTTCGTGCCGAACAGGTAGTACCGCTGGCCACGGCCCGCGTCGTACGCGGCCAGGTACCTGGCGTTCGGATAGATCGACACGCCGAGCGTCGCCTCGTCGGGCGTGTTCGGCGCCGTGGCGCCGGATTGGAGCGGCTCGGTCTCCCCTGCGGGTGCCGGGGGCGGGGGCGTGTCGCGAGGCGACCCGCCGGGCCGGGGGAACGGCCTCGGGACCGGCTGGGCGGCGACCGGCGACGCGGCGAGCACGTAGAGCAGGCCGCAGAGCGCGGGGCCGATCCAGGGCCAAGGCGCGCGTGATCGATTCACCTCGCTATTATCGAGCCGCCGGCATGGGCCGCGCAAGGGGAGAGGGAGACAGCCACGCCGTGCCAGACCAACGGATCCGTGACTACGAAGCGTTCTGCGAGCGCCACGGTGACTGGGCGATCGCGACGGTCGAGACCCTGGCCCGCCTCGAGTCGCCGACCACCGACAAAGCGGCGGTCGATCGCTGTGGCGACCAGCTCGCGAGTCAGCTGCAGGACCTCGGGGCGCGCGTCACGCGTCTGCCCCAGGACCGGGCGGGCGACCACCTGCTCGCCGAGATGGGCGACGGCGAGTGCCAGGTGTTGTTGCTGGGGCATTTCGACACGGTCTGGCCGGTCGGCCAGCTGGCTCGGATGCCGCTTGCGCGGAAGGGCTCCCAGCTGTTCGGCCCGGGCGTCTTCGACATGAAGGGGGGCATCGCCATCGGCCTGCTGGCGGCGCGCGCCGTGCGGGAGGTAGGCGCGCCGAACGGCCGCGTCGCCATGCTCTGGACCTCCGACGAGGAGACCGGCAGCGCGACCTCCGAAGAGGCGATCCTGGCGCATGCCGCGGGCAGCGCCGCGGTGTTCGTCCTCGAACCCTCGGGTCCAGGCGGCGCGGCGAAGACGAGTCGGAAGGGGTGTGGTCAGTTCGTGCTGAACGTCACGGGCGTATCCGCCCACGCTGGTATCGAGCCCGAGCGTGGCGCCAGCGCGGTGCTCGAGCTGGCGCGGCAGGTCGTGTCGCTCCAGGGCTTTCAGGATTCCGAGGCCGGCGTGACGATCAACGTCGGCCAGATTCACGGCGGCACCCGCACGAACGTCGTGGCCGAGGAGGCCCGCGCGATGGTCGACGTCCGAATTCGCACGGCCGCCGATGCCAGCCGGATCGAGCGTGGTCTGTCTGCGATTGTGGCCCAGGACCCCCGGACGACGGTCACGGTCACGGGCGGTTTCCGGCCGCCGTTGGAGCGGACAGCCGAAGTGCTGCGTCTGTACGGGATAGCGAAGGAAGTGGCCGCCGACCTGGGCCGTGAGTTGTCGGAGTTCGCGACCGGCGGGGGCTCGGACGGCAACCTCACCGCGTCGCGCGGCATCCCGACGCTGGACGGCCTCGGAGCTGTCGGCGAGGGGGCGCACGCGCTGCACGAGCAGATCGACCTGTCGGCGATACCGTGGCGGGCCGCCATGCTGGCCGGCCTGATAGCCCGGGTGCTCGACGCCTAGACGGAAGACGGGTCGGGTGCCGGTGGGGCCGCTTACGAGTGGCGAACGTGGCGCCAGTAGTCGAGCAGGTCGGACAGGGTCTTCTCGAAGGGCACGCGCGGAGCCCATCCAATCTCCGAGTCGATCCGCGACGGGTCGCCCAGCACGAGCGGCGTGTCGCTCGGGCGGATGCGGGAGGGATCGACCTGCACCGTGACCTTTACCCGCGCCAGCGCGATGAGACCGTCGAGGACGTCCCCGATCGCGCGCGCGCGGCCGGAGCAGACGTTGTAGACCCGGCCCGACACGCCCCGATCCGCGAGCGCTCGGTAGGCGCGCACCGTATCGCGGACGTCGGTGAAGTCTCGTTTCGCATCGAGGTTGCCGACCTGGATCGTGGGCTCGGCCCGCCCCGCTTCGATGCTCGCGATCCGGGATGCGAAGCTGGCGGCGGCAAAGGACGGCGACTGGCGAGGCCCGATATGGTTGAACGCGCGAGGGAGGACGACGGCGCATCCGTCCTCCGCGGCACACCGCGCGCCGAGCTGCTCCTGCGCGAGCTTGCTCACGGCATACGGGCTCGCGGGGCCCAGCGGCGCCTCCTCTGACAGTGCGGACGCCGACGGCCCGTAGACCAGGGCGGACCCCGGGATCAGCACCGTCGGCGCGATGCCCGCGCGGCGAACCGCGTCACACAGCGTGTGGGTGCCGCGGACGTTCGTCACCAGCGTGTCGTAGGCATGGTCCCAGGAGGACCCGACATCGGCCGCACCGGCGATGTGGAAGATGACCGCCGGCCGGCTCTCCGAGAGCGCCCGTTCGACCGACTCGGCCTCCAGCACGTCCACCGCGCGCCAGCGCACGCGGGCGGGCGGATCGCGGGGAGGCCCGGTGTCGCTGCCGGGCCGGTGCCACGCCTCCACCGTGCGGCCCTCGTCGAGCAGCAGATCGATCAGGTGGCTGCCGACGAAGCCGGCCGCGCCCGTGACCACCACAGGCGAGGGCTCGGGCTTAACCTCAGAACTCACTTGTGTTGCCACGTCTGGCGTGTTCTGCCCGGCGAGGGCGGCGTTGCTCCTCAGTCATGTAGCCCACCACACTCCTTCGTCGCGCCTTGCCCTCACCGTCCAGCCCGGTGCCAGCCGGTGTCAACACAAGTGAGTTCTGAGGTTAGGTGCGATGACCGTACTGCTCCTGGTAGTAGGTTCGGAACGCCGGATCGCCTTCCTTGATCGGCCGCCACCACGATTCGTGCTGTTGATACCAGGCGACGGTGTCGGCCAGGCCCTGTGTGAACTCGACGGTCGGCTGCCATCCCAGCGCGCGAAGTTTCGTTGTGTCGAGGCAGTAGCGGCGGTCGTGGCCGGGCCGGTCCTGGACCCGCTGAATCAGCGAATCCGGCTTGCCGAGGCGCGCCAGGATCTGCCGGGTCAGCTCCACGTTCGGAATCTCGTGGCCGCCGCCGACGTTGTAGACCTCTCCGGATTCGCCGCGATCGATCAGGAGATCGAGCGCCCGGCAATGGTCGTCCACGTGCAGCCAGTCACGAACGTTCAAGCCGTCGCCGTACAGCGGGAGGGCGCGATCGTCGATTGCGTTCGTGATGAACAGCGGGACGACCTTTTCCGGGAACTGGTTCGGTCCGTAGTTGTTCGAGGCCCGCGTGATGACGACCGGAACGCCATGCGTGGCCCAGTAGCTGTAGGCCAGGCGGTCCGCCCCGGCCTTGCTGGCCGAGTAGGGGTTGCGTGGGCGCAGCTCGTCGCCCTCACGACTCGCGCCCGTCGTGACGCTGCCGTAGACCTCGTCGGTCGAGATCTGGATGAAGCGGCGCAGCTTCGGGGCGTTCCGCGCGGCCTCGAGCAGGACGAACGACCCGTAAACGTCTGTCGTGATGAAGTCGCCCGCGGCCAGGATCGACCGGTCGACGTGGGTTTCCGCGGCGAAGTGCACGACGATCTCGGCCTGTTCGACCAGCGGCGCCGCGACGGCCGGGTCCGCGACATCACCACGCACGAACGTGTGCCTGGGGTCGCCCTTGACGGCCTCGAGGTTTTCGAGCCGCCCCGCGTACGTCAGCTTGTCGAGGGTCGTGATCCGCCAGTCGGGGTGCGCCGCAAGCGCGAACCGGACGAAGTTGCTGCCGATGAATCCGGCGCCACCCGTGACGAGCACCTCAGCCATTGATGTTGTCCGCGAGAAGCGGTTTCACGACCTTCGGCGCGGCACCGAGGTCGTCGAGGCGCCCGGCCGGCAAGGCGCGAGGAGCGAGCATACCGGGAGTATCCGAGCGACGAGCGACGCCGCAGGCCGGGATGCATCGACGGCCGAATGCCGCCGGAGGTTGTGAAACCGCTTCTACCATCGTATCCCGACCTCGGAATTGTCCCCCAACATGAACCGATGCGCCGACGGGGTCACCGGGCGCCGGAAGATCTTGACGTTCCGCCCGATCAAGCTGTCGGCGACCCGGCTCTTCAGCTCGATGATCTCGCTGCCCTCGAGAACGATGCTGTGTTCGACCTCCGATCCACGGATCGTGACGTCGTTCATGATCGACGTGAACGGGCCGATGTAGGCATCCTTCACCTCCGCCCGGGCGCCGATAATTGCGGGGCCACGCACGGTCGAGTCGCTGATCGACGCGCCGGCCTCGATGATGACGTCGCCCTCGATTCGCGAGGCGCCGTCCACGGATCCCTCGATGCGACGCGCCATCGTCTGCAGGATCAGGCGGTTGGCTTCGAGCATGTCCTCCAGCTTGCCGGTGTCCTTCCACCATCCGTCGACGACATGCGGCGTGACCGTCAGGCCGAAGTCGATGAGTTTCTGGATCGCGTCGGTGATCTCCAGTTCGTTTCGGAAACTCGGGGAAATCTCTCGCACGGCGCGGAAGACCTCCTTGGTGAACATGTAGACGCCCACCAGGGCCAGGTCGCTCTTCGGCTCGGCTGGCTTTTCGACGAGCCGCGTCACACGGCCGTCGGTCAACTCGGCGACGCCGAACATCTGCGGATCCGGCACGTGGGCCAGGAGGATCTGGGCGGCGGGCCGTTCGGATGTGAACTGGTCGACGAAGCGCACGATGCCCTTTGCCAGCAGGTTGTCGCCCAGGTACATGACGAACGGATCGTCGCCGATGAACGGCTCGCTCACCAGCACGGCGTGCGCGAGGCCCTTCGGCGCGTCCTGCTCGATATAGGTCACCTCGACGCCCCAGGTCGATCCGTCGCCGACCGCGGCACGAATCTCGGCCTGTGTGTCGCCGACCACAATGCCGATCTGGCGGATGCCGGCCGCGGCCAGCGCTTCAATGCCGTAGAAGAGGACCGGCTTGTTGGCGACGGGCACGAGCTGCTTGGCGCTGGTGTAGGTCAGCGGCCGCAGGCGGGTGCCCTTGCCGCCGCTCAGGATCAACCCTTTCATTGTGCGTCCCCAGTACCGCCGAACATGCCGAAGACATTCGCGAACGACCCGATGCCGGCCAGCGTGAAGGAGATGTTGAATCGGTTGTCGACCGCCGCGCGGGCGTGCCCGCCGAACACTTCGAGATTGAAGTTCTGATACGCGACCGTTACACCGCAGCACTGCGTGTTGTAGTACACCATGATGCGCTGCTGGAGGTACCGCGACCGGAGCACATCGTAGTTGAAGGTGTAGAATCCGCCCACCACATTGTCGGGCGTCCGCAGGTTCGTGGCGGCGTTGAGGTAGTGGTCGAGCCCGTCCGGCCGGTTGAATCCACTGAGTCCCTGGATGAATCGGCGCTGGCTCCACCCGGCGGTCGTCTGGAGCCAGCTCCCCACCGCCACCGTGCCGTCCGCGCTGATCTCCCGGAAGGCGCCGAACCGCGTGTCGTACTCCGCTCTCACCGACGCGTTGATCTGCTCGCTCGGGCTGCCGCGCACGAGCAGGGCCACCGGCGTCAGCCGGCTTGGCGGTGTGCCGTTGAAGCTCGTCCGAAAGTTCGGGTCGAACTGCGCGGCCCGCGCATCGGTATAGAAGCTCTGGGTCAGCGAGATGCTCAGAATCTCACGCGCGTCGCCCTGGGCTCGCCGACGGGCCAGGAACCGGTTGACGATGCCGTAGGCGATCTGGGTGGCACTGCCCACGACCGAGTCGGAGCCCTCGAGCTTGACGATCTCATCGAAGTTGTCGATCGCGGTGAGGCGCTTGAACGTGACTGTCGGCTCGATGACGTGCTTGAACCGCTCGGCGTATCCGCTGCCCGGTGTGTCCCAGACCTTCGTGAGGACCGGCCCGGTGATCCGCGATTCGAGATCGAAGTACTGCCGGCCGATGCTCTCCTCGATCTGAGTCTTCTCCTCGGGGTCGAAGCGTTCGGTCCAGTACGTGCCTCGCCAGGACAGCGCGGAATTCACCGTCAGGAACGGCCACTTTGTGAACGGCACGCGGACAGTCGGCTTGACGTCCATCCGAGTCAGGTTCCGCTCGTCGATGAAGTCATCCCTGCGGCCTTCGCGGAGGAGTGTCGCGTACTCCGCGCCGAGCGAAACGTAGATTGGCCAATTCCGCACCAAGGGCTGCTCGGCCTGCGTGAACGACACGCGCGGCGCCGACCCATTCAACGTGGATTCGGTATCGTCGAAGAAGGTCTCATTCCAGTCCATCGTCCCGCTCAGCGTGTAGGAGCCCCAGTTGCCCTGGACGTTACCAACGAACCGGCGCTCCCGGCGGGAGGATTCGAGAACGTCCGCATGGTAGGTCTGCTGGACCGTGAGGTCGGAGAAATAGTCGACTCGCCCCCGGGCTTGGACGTTCGATCCGATCGCCTGGGTGAGGTCGCCGGTCAGCTGGAAGCTCTGCCGTGCCGGCTGAAGCACATCGCCATCAGCCGAAAGGATCAACTCGGGTTCCTTCAAGAGATAGCCGCGGATTGCGCCACGCGAGCTGTCCTCGCCGACATAGCGGTACTCGCCGCCCACGCCCTGACCCGCGGTCGAGAACCAGTCGTGCATGATCGTGGCGTCCTGGCTGCGCGTGATCGCCCAGAAGAAGGCGTTGCTGAGGGACTGGCCCTTGAGGGTTGAACTCCCGTACGCCGGAATGAGGAATCCGGTGGCACGGTCGTCTTCCTGGATCGGGTAGTACATGACCGGCAGGTAGAAGAGCGGAACGCCCTTCACAGTGAGGACGGTGTTCTTGAGCAGAGCGTATTCGTCGAGCGTCACCGTGACCGAGCTCGACGTCAGCTCCCACCGCGGCGTGGGCTGTACGCACGTCGTGAAGCCGCCATCCGTGATCCGGTACTCGCGCGGGCCGAGCTTCTCGATCGTCTCGCCGTAGAAGTACGCGTCGGGTTCCTGGGTGCCGAAGAGGCTCCTGTCGAACCGGTCGCCGATCGACACGGTGCCCGTCGCGACGAAGAACGTACCGGTCTGGGTGCCCGTGTTGAAGTCGACGCGGTCGGCGGCGATCTGATTGTCCGGCGAGGTGTAGACGACGTTGCCGCTCGCCAGCAGCCGGTCGGTGTCGGTGAAGAGTTCGACTTCGTCGGCGAAGAACTTCCAATCGTCCTGTTCGATCTCGACCGCGCCGATCAGGCGCACGTGATTGTCGCCGATCCGCTCGATCCTGAATTGTCGGGAGTCGTAGCCCGGGACCTGGGCCGCACCGATGCGCGGACTGATCCAGAGGCACAGCAGGATGAGCGACAGCCGGCGAGTCATTCCCTGAGGCGGAGCGTGATCGCCGCGGCGCTCGTTCACCAGCGCGGCGCCTGCCCGGATGCCGCGAGAATAGCATGTTGCGAAGATCCCCTTCAACCGGCGTGTGGCGACATCGAGGCGCTCGTCATGTCGGTCGAGGGGGGCATCGTGCGCAGCAGTTCTCCAGCGAGCACGATCGAACCCGTGGCGCAGGCGACGTCGCCGTGGGCGAGCGCGCGATGCACCGCGGCGGACGGTTCCAGCTCGATGACCACCGAGGTCTTCGGCGCTCGTGCGCGGACCCGATCCGCCAGGGCGCTCGCCGGGAGCGCCCGCTCGCTGGTCAGTTTGGTACAGACGACCAGGCTCGCCTGTGGCAAGAGCGCGCCGAGGATCCCGTCGACGTCCTTGTCCCGCATCGCCGCGAGCACGAGTGGGATGGGGCTCGGGTGGGTTTCGGCGAGGTACTCGGCCACGGCCTCTGCGGCCGCCGGGTTGTGGGCCGCATCGAGGAGCAGGCGCCCGGCAGGCAGGGTGATCCACTGCAGTCGACCCGGCCAGACGGCCTCACGGAGGCCCGAGGCGATGGCGGCCGCTCCCGCCTCGAGGCCTTGGCCGGCGAGCCCTTCGAGCAGGCGCACGGCCGTCAACGCATTTCGGGCCTGGTGCCGTCCCTGGAGCGCCAGCCGGATCTCTTCGTAGCGACGGACCGGCGTCTCGAGCGATACGATGGTGGCGTCCGACGTGCATCGGACGTCGAGCACCACCCCCTGTGTCGCATCGACGTAGCGAGCTCCGGCTCGACGGCACGAATCGGCGAGGAGCTCCTGCACGTCGCGGCGTGCATCCCCCACGACGGCGACGCTGCCTCGCCCGATGATCCCGGCCTTCTCGAGCGCGATCCCGCGTATCGTTCGGCCCAGTTGCGCTTCGTGGTCGAGGTCGATCGACGTGATGGCGACCCCGACGGGCGTGGTGACGTTCGTGGCATCGAACCGCCCGCCGAGACCGACCTCGAGCACCGCGACATCGACCCGCGCCCGGCTGAACGCGACGAAGGCCGCGGCGGTCGTGACCTCGAAGAACGTCGGCGACGCGTCCAGGCGGTGCTCGCGGCACAGCCGATCGACCACCGTTCGAACGGCCAGGACGGCTGAATGGAGTTCGTCGAATGTGATCGGTTCGCCGTCGATGGCGATCCGTTCCTCGAGCCGCACGAGGTGGGGCGAGGTGTAGCGCCCGGTCCGATGGCCTCCAGCACGGAGTCCGGCTTCGGTCATCGCC
Source organism: Acidobacteria bacterium UBA2161 (assembly GCA_002328835.1). Lineage (GTDB taxonomy): Bacteria > Acidobacteriota > Vicinamibacteria > Vicinamibacterales > UBA823 > UBA2161. The sequence continues at coordinate 140,692 of DCWN01000041.1, forward strand.
GCCACCGACCCCTTGCCGTTGGTGCCGGCAATGACCACCGATCGAAACTCGCGTTCCGGATGGCCGAGGGCCGCGCACAACGCCCGCATCGGTTCGAGGCCGAGCTTGATGCCGAACCGCTCCAGCGTGCGAAGGTAGGCCTGCAGGTCAGTGTCGACCATTGCCAGGATGCCGCGCCGAGCGTCAGGTCGCCTGGTCCGATGGCGGCGGCCCGGTGGGCTTGCCGGTCGGCGCCTGCGCCTCGGGCTCGGATGGCCCCGGGTCGGGCGCGTCTGTCTCCATCTCAGTGTCGGCGGTGTCCGGCTCGTTCGTCGGGGGCGCGCTGGGTGGAGGGGCGGCGTCGCGTCGAGCGCCCGCGAACCGCAGCACACGCGACAGCGTCGCCTTGAGTTCGCGACGGTCGACGATGGCGTCGAGCATGCCGTGCTCGAGGAGGAACTCGCTGCGCTGGAAGCCGTCGGGCAGCTTCTGACGGATCGTCTGTTCGATGACGCGGGGGCCCGCGAAGCCGATCAACGCGCCGGGTTCGGCGACGTTGAGGTCGCCGAGCATCGCGAAGCTCGCGGTGACGCCTCCCGTCGTGGGATCGGTGAGCACCGAAACGTAGGGCAGCCCGGCGCGGTCGAGTCGCGCCAGCGCGGCGCTGATCTTCGCCATCTGCATCAGCGATAGGGTGCCCTCCATCATCCGCGCACCGCCGGAACACGACACGATGATGACGGGGATACGCTCGGCGATCGCCCGTTCGACGCCGCGGGTGATCTTCTCGCCCACGACCACGCCCATGCTGCCTCCGATGAAGCCGTACTCCATGGCCGCGACGACCACCGGATAGCCATCGAGATGGCCGGACGCGACGATGAGGGCATCCTTCAAGCCGGTTGACGCCGCGCCGGCCTCCAGGCGCGCCTTGTAGGACTTCGTGTCTTCGAACTCGAGCGGATCGGTCGACGCGAGCGTCGGGTCGTGCTCGGTCCACGGTTCGTCGAGGAGCGAGCTGATCCGATCGGACGCGCTGAGCCGGAAGTGAAACGCGCACTTCGGGCAGACGCTCAGGTTGGCAACGAGGTTCTTCTTGTAGAGGATCTGGGCGCACGACGGGCACTTGGCCCAGAGCCCCTCGGGGACGCGGCTGGCGCGATCCGCGTTCGCCTCGATCGGCTTCCGGTTTCGCTTGAACCACGCCATAGAACGTCGAGCTTACCCCGGATCGGCGCAGCCTGCGTCAGGCGCCCGTGCGCGGCACGTAGTAGCGGGTGCCGAGCCCCATGTCGCGCAACTGGCGCAAGAGGTCCTCGAGTGCGTCGTCTTGCCAGGCCAGGTCGAACTGCGAGGTCTCCACGACCAGCAGGGGAGTGGCCGTGTAGTGAAAGAAGAAGTGGTTGTACGCCTCGCTGAGTTCTTGCACGTACTGCGCGTCGGGCAGTGGCCGCCTCCGGTCGCGCTTCGCGCGCTCGCGCAGCCGGCGATGGATGACCTCCGATGGGGACTGGAGGTAGATCACGAGGTCGGGCGCCGCGACGTCGCGAGCCAGCAAATCGTACAGGCGCTGATAGATGAACAGTTCGTTGTCGTCGAGATTGAGATAGGCGTAGATCTTGTCCTTGTCGAACAGGTAGTCGCAGATCGTGGCCCGGCTGAACAGATCGGTTTGCCGCAACGCGGCTTGCTGCCGGTGGCGGGCCAGCAGCGAGAACAACTGGGCCTGAAACGCCGCGCCCGGCCGGGCCGCGTAGAAGTCCGCGAGGAACGGGTTCTCCGTTCCGTCGGGGACGACCGTCGCATCGAGCCGGACCGCCAGACGCTCGGCGAGCCTCGACTTGCCCGCGCCCAGCGGACCTTCGATGGCGATGTGACGGAACTCCAATCCGTCGCGAAGTATAGCAGCGATCCTCGCGGTCGCCGGGCGCGCCGCGCGCCCGAGACCGCGCCGGACGCGTGGTATGATCCGGCGTTCGACGCGTTGGGATCCGCGAGGCACGGCACGCCCAGCACCTGCCACGGACCCGACCGGGGCCACGCTCTCATGAGAATCGATCGGGTGCAGTTGCGGCTCGTCCGACTGCCGCTGGTTCAGTTTTTCGAGACCAGCTTCGCGCGGATTCATGACCGCGAGTTCATTGTCGTGACCGTGCACGGCGACGGCGCGCACGGCTACGGCGAGTGCGTCACCGATCGCGACCCGTACTACAGCGCCGAGACCTCCGACACCGCGTGGCGGATGCTGACGGACTATCTCGCTCCGCGAGTGCTGGGTGTCGAGTTCGCCCACCCGCGTGAGGTGTACGCGGCGTTCGCGCAGATACGCGGACACAACATGGCCAAGGCGGCGCTCGAGATGGCGGCCTGGGATCTCCACGCCCGGCAGGCGAGCCAACCGCTCTGCCAGGTGCTCGGGGGCGCACGGACGTCGATCGCATCCGGCGTGTCGGTGGGCATCCAGGACTCGCTCGAGCAACTCGGTGACAAGATCGCCGGGGAGCTGGCGGCCGGGTACCAGCGGGTCAAGGTGAAGATCAAGCCCGGCTGGGACGTTGAGGCCGTCGCGTCGATTCGGAAGCGCTTCGGCGCGGTTCCCCTGATGGTCGATGCCAACGCCGCGTACACGCTCGCCGACACCGAGCACCTGGCCGAACTGGATGCGTTCGATCTGATGATGATCGAGCAACCGCTACACTACGACGACGTGCACGACCACGCCCAGTTGCAGCAGCGGCTCCGCACGCCGATCTGTCTCGACGAGTCCATCCATACGCTGCATACGGCCAGGGAGGCGATTGCGGTCGGGGCGTGCCGGATCATCAACGTCAAGCCGGGCCGGATCGGCGGCCATGCGCAGTCGATCGCGTTGCACGATCTCTGCGCCGAACACGGCCTACCGGTCTGGCACGGCGGGATGCTCGAGAGCGGCATCGGTCGGACGCACAACATTCACCTGTCGTCGCTTCCGAATTTCACGCTGCCCGGCGACGTGGCGGCCAGCAAGCGCTACTTCGAGCCCGATCTCATCGACCCTCCGGTCGAGCTGCAGCCCGACGGGACGATCGCGGTACCCACCGGACCCGGCCTTGGCGTGACGGTCGTCGAGGATCGAGTGGATGCGGCGACCCACCGGGCGGTGACGCTGAAACCGCTCTTATGACCACGCGCGCGAATTGCTGGGCGGCCGCGGTCGCCGCGTCGGTCGTGGTTGCGCCCGGCTGCGCGACGGCGCCGCCGACAGTTCCGCCGACCCTGACGGTCCTGCAGAAGCTGGCGGTCATCATTCAACTCGAGCATCAGCGCGCGGTCGCGCCGCCCGATGGTGCGGTGGTCGCGGTGCCCGCGCTCGTGCCCGGGACGCCGAGGCCGGCGATGCCGGGCCTGATCGAGTTGCTGCACGACCCAGAGGCCCGCGTCCGTCGACGCGCCGCGATTGCGCTCGGACGCGTCGGATTGCCTGAGGCTGTCGCACCGCTCAGCGCATCGCTCGCGGACTCGAACCCCGCCGTGCGTCAGATGGCCGCGTTCGCCCTGGGGCAGCTGGCGGCGTCCGAGTCGGCGGAGGCGTTGGTCATGGCGCTGGGGGATCCGGATCTCCTGGGGCGCGGGCGGGCGGCCGAGGCGTTGGGGCGAATCGGCGCGCGCGAGGCGGCGCCGGCCGTCGGGGCGATGGTCGCGCAGTTGACGCCCATGGCAGCCGCGGTCGAGCCCGACGACATGACCTACCCGCAGCCACCGGCGGTGGAAGCGTTCCGGCTTGGCGTCATCGCGCTCGCGCGGCTCGAGGCCTACGCGCCGCTGGCCGCGGCGGTCCTCGACGAGAACAACCTGCCGCGGGTTCGATGGTGGCCGGTGGCGTGGGCGCTCCAGCGGCTGGGCGACCCGCGCGGCGCGGCGGCTCTGGCGGAACTCACGCGCGGGACCGGCAGCTACCGCATCGCCTTCGCGGCCGAAGGGCTGGGCCGGGTCGGCGAAGCCGCGACGGCCGAGCTGCTGGCACCGCTCTTGGACCCGGCGCGCTACGACGCGCAGGTCGTCGTGGCGGCGGTGCGCGCATTGGCGGGGGTGGCCGGTCCGAATGCAGTCGCGCCGCTGATCGAGCTGCTGCGCGATCCCGATCTCGACCCTGGGGTGCTGCTCGAGGTCGTTCGCGCGCTGGGTCGGATTGGCGGAGAACCGTCGACCGACCTCTTCCTCGACCTCATCTCGTTTCCCCAACCCGCGATCCGGGCGGAGGCGCTGCGCGGGCTCGCCGACGATGCCCAGGTGTTTCTGATCGTGCTGTCGGGATTCGACACCGATCCGCACTGGAGTGTGCGGGCGACCCTGGCGGAACTACTCGGGGCGATGAATCCTGACCTGGCCGTGCCGCGCTTGGAGACGATGCTCGACGACCCGGACCGGCGCGTCCTGCCGGCCGTCCTGGCGTCGCTGGCCCGGCATCGGGCGCCCGGCGCGGCCGACGCCGCGCTCGACGCGCTGGAGGACGACGACCCCGTGATTCGAATGGCGGGCGCCCGTCAGCTTGGCATCCTCCGTCCCCCGGGCGGAGCGGCGGCCCTGGTCCAGGCGTACGAGACGAGCCAGGGCGGGCAGGGGGCAGCGGTCCGACGCGCGATCGTCGACGCGGTCGTCGGCTTCGGCGGCGCCGAGGCGACCGAGGTGCTGGGCGAGGCGCTGATGGACGCGGATTGGGCGGTACGGCTGCGGGCCGCCAGTCTGCTGGACGCCGAGGAGGCGGGCGCGCCGTATGCCAGCCGGATTCGGCCGATGCCGGGGCCGACTTTCGAGGAGAGCCTGACCCTGGCCGATCCTGCGGTGTCGCCGCAGGTCTATCTCGATACCGATGCCGGAACGATCCAGATCGAGCTGACGGTCCTCGACGCACCGCTCTCGACCCGGCGGTTCGCGGAGCTGGCGGGCAATGGCTACTTCCACGATGTGCCGTTCCACGAGGTCGTGCCGAACGGCGTGGTGCGGGGCGGCGACCCGCGCGGTGACGGCTTCGGCGGATCCGGCCTCACGGTCCGGGACGAGGTCAGTGAGCGGCCGATCCTCCGCGGAACCGTCGCCATGGATTGGCAGAACGACGAGCCCGAGACCGGGGCGGGGCAGTTCCTCATCGCACTCACCCCGCAGCCCGATCTCGATGGGCGGTATACGGTGATCGGACGGGTCGTCGATGGGATGGCGATCGTCGACGGGCTAACCCAGTGGGACGTGATCCGGCGGTCCCGGGTGTGGGACGGGGTCTCGATGGTCGGCCGAGAGTAGCGCGGGGCGCGCTCGGCCCACGTACGTGAAAAAGGGGGCGACGGTCGCCCCCTTTTTCATGACGGGTGAAGGAAGCTTAGCGCTTCTTGCCGCCCTTCTTCGCCGCCTTCCTCTTCTTCTTGGCTGCCTTTCTCTTCTTTGCCATTAGCGCTTATCCCCCCCTTCATCCGGAGATTTCGACGTGCGAAGCACCCATCGCAAGGCCGGAAGCCGGCGAGCGTATGACGGTGCCTCGCTCCGCTGACCGACCGTCTGCGGTGACGGTCGAAGGCAAAATTCTAGGGGTGTCGATGTTGCTGACACCCCCGTACCGGTTGGCGGAGCGAACTAGCGCTTCTTTCCGCCCTTTTTCTTCGCGGCCTTCTTCTTCTTGGCTGCTTTCCTCTTCTTCGCCATGGTTCCTCCCTAGAGTGACAGGCTGCTCAGCTCGTTAACCGGTACCGAGGCGTCACAATAGGTGGGCTGAGCGGACCACCTACATACAAGATGTAGATTATGGATGAGAAAAACGGAGTGTCAAGCACAAAGTGCACAAAATGTCAAAAAATCCGACCGATCCTGACGGTCACATGAATGAAGTTTCGGTCAGTCGACCGCGTAGCGATAGATCGATGCTCAACCCACCACGATGCGGAACGAAACGACCCTGCATCGGATCACGTTGCGCTCGTGCGTAGCTGTTTCTTGTCGGCGTGGCGTTCGAGCGCGAGTTCGACGAGACGGTCGAGGAGCTGCGGGTACGCGAGACCGCTGGCCTCCCACAACTTCGCGTACATGCTGATCGTCGTGAATCCGGGAATCGTGTTCAGCTCGTTCACGAACAACTCACGCGTCCCATCGTTCAGTAGGAAATCCACCCTGGCCATGCCGCAGCCGTCGACCGCGCGGAATGCGGCCTCGGCAAGCCGCCGAACCTCCTCGGCCTCGTCGGGCTCTATCGGAGCCGGGATGCGCAGCGCCGAGCCGGTGTCGAGATACTTCGCCTCGTAGTCGTAGAACTCGCGCGAGGGGACGACCTCGCCCGGCACCGACGTCGCGATGTCGTCGTTGCCGAGGACCGCGCACTCGATCTCCCGGGCGTTCGGCACCGCCGCTTCCACGACGATCTTCCGATCGAACTGGGCGGCCAGCGCGATCGCCGCGTCCAGATCGTCAGCCGTCTTGACCTTGGAGATCCCCACGCTCGACCCCAGGTTGGCCGGTTTGACGAAGAGGGGAAACCCGAGCTCGGAGGCGATCATCTGGCGAATCGCTGCGGGGCCGTCCCGCCAGGCCGCACTCCGGACGAGGCGGTGGTCGACCTGGGCCAGGCCGTTGGCGCCGAACAGCACTTTCATCACGGCCTTGTCCATCCCGACCGCCGAGGCCAGGACCCCGGCGCCGACATACGGCACGTCGGCCAGCTCGAGGAGGCCCTGCACGGTGCCGTCCTCCCCGTACGGGCCATGCAGCACGGGGAACACGATGTCGAGCGCGAGATGCTGCACCGGTGGTGCGACGGTGCCGTCCGCGAGCTGCACCATCGCCTGTGGCTCGGTCACCCTCGGCGGCGGTGGCCTGAGCGGTGGTGCGTCGACCGGTTCGGCGGCCTCCAGCTCCAGGCGGGCGCGCTGGATGACGTCGGCGGCCTCGACGATCGTCGGCGGGCGATTGGGGAGACTCCAGCGTCCGTCGCGGCCGACGAGAATCGCGATCGGCTCGTAGCGATCGGGATCGAGATGTGCGATGACAGCGGCCGCCGACGCCAGCGAGACTTCGTGCTCGCCGGAGCGACCCCCATACAGTACGCCGATCCGCAGCCGTGGCACTCGTGTCCCGCCGTTCGCGTGTCGATGGAGGACGCAGACGGAGCCGACAGCCCGTCCGAGAACTCGCATAGTATACGCCCAATGACGCCCTCGAGCCCGCGGGTGTTCGACTTTCACGTCACCGACCACGACGGTGCGGCGCGGCGAGGGGTGATGTCGACAGCGCACGGCGTGGTCGAGACGCCGGCATTCATGCCGGTCGGGACCCGAGGTGCCGTCAAGGCGATGACGCACCGGGACCTCGTCGATCTCGGTGCCGAGATCATCCTGGCGAACACCTATCATCTGCACCTGCGGCCCGGCGCCGACCTGATCGAGCGCCTCGGCGGGCTGCACCGGTTCACCGGCTGGGACCGACCGATCTTGACCGACAGCGGCGGGTACCAGGTCTTCAGCCTGGCCTCGCGGCGAACGGTCGACGACGAAGGCGTGCGCTTCCGTTCGCATCTCGATGGTGAAGCGCATCTGCTCACGCCCGAGCGTGCGACCGACCTGCAATGGGCGCTCGGGTCGGACGTGGCGATGGCCTTCGACGAGTGTGTGGCGTTCCCCGCCGACGCGTCAGCCGCGCGCCAGGCCATGGAGCGGACGCTCCGCTGGGGCGAGCGCGCCCGACGGCGCTTCGAGGCACGCCGCGCCGCGGGCACGGGCGTGAACCCCGGGCAGGCGCAGTTCGGCATCGTGCAGGGGGGCGTCCACGGCGAGCTGCGGGCGGAGAGCGTCGACGGAACGGTCGCGTTGGGGTTCGAGGCGTACGCCATCGGCGGGCTGAGCGTTGGCGAACCGGTGCCGGTCATGTACGACGTCGTCGCCGAGACGGCGCCGCGGTTGCCGCCGGCGTGCCCCAGATACTTGATGGGCGCCGGAACCCCGGTCGACCTGGTCGAGGCTGTCTCCCGAGGCGTCGACCTCTTCGACTGCGTCCTGCCGACGCGGAACGCCCGGAACGGTCAGCTCTTTACCTCCCAGGGGCGTCTGAACATCAAGCAGGCGCGGTTCGCCGACGACCCGAAGCCACCCGATGAGCGGTGCGCGTGCTACACCTGCCGCGGGTACTCGAGGGCCTACTTGCGCCACCTCTACGTGTCCGATGAGATGTCGGCGGCGACCCTTAACACGTTGCATAACCTCCACTTTTACCTTGACACGATGCGGAGGATTAGGGAGGGTATAAAACTCGGCACGTTGGAAACGCTCAGACAGGAATTCCACCTGCTCGACTCCCGCCCACAGGCCCACGCCCCGTCGAACGCCGAGTGAGCGGAACTCGCAGGCCAGGCGAGGCCGGCGGGTTCAGCGTGCCGCGACGAACCAGGAACCCGGTGACCGCATGACCGTACCGACGATCGCAGAGAGTCCGCTGCTCGTGGCGATGGCCTCGCCGGCCGATCCGAACGCCAGCGTCTGGGTGCCGTTCGTGCCGTTCGCCATGATCCTGGCGATCTTCTATTTCGTCATCCTGCTGCCGATGAAGCGTCGTCAGAAGAAGGTGCAGGAGTTTCAGGCCGCGCTCAAGGTGGGTGACCGGGTCGTGTCGACCTCGGGTCTCTACGGTGTCATCACGAAGGTGAACGACGAACGCTCCGTGCAGGTGCAGATCGCGGAGAAGGTGAGGGTCGATATCGCGCGGGCCGCCATCGGCGGGTATCAGGGCCAGGAGCCGGTCGTCGCCGATTCGAACCAGAGCTGATTTCTCGGGCCGCGCCTGAACTGCGGCATCGGACGGAGCATTGAACAGAGAACCATGAAGACTAATCTTCGCTGGAGGCTGCTCTCGATCGTCGGCATCCTCGCCCTGGCCGGGTGGTCGGTGTACCCCCCGGAGGAGAAGGTGCGGCTGGGGCTCGACCTGAAGGGCGGCGTGCACATGGTGCTGCGGGTGCAGACCGACGACGCGCTTCGGATCGAGACCGAGACCAGCATGGAGCGGGTGCGCGAGGTGCTCGAGGTCAGCAATGTCAACGTCGGGACGATGTCGATGGAGTCCCCGATGCGGTTCCGGGTCGAGGGCGTGGCCGGGGACCAGGATGCCGAGTTCCGCCGGATCACCGACGAGCAACTCGACGTCGTCTTCAGTCGCGTGTCGGGCGCCGGGGGGCGCTATACCTTCCAGATGCGGCCGAACATGGCCGTGTCGCTCCGCGATGAGTCGGTGCGGCAGGCGCTGCTGACCATCGAGCGTCGCGTCAACGAACTCGGAGTCGCGGAGCCGATCGTGGCGCCCCACGGCGTCGGCGGCGACCAGATTCTCGTGCAGTTGCCCGGCGTGACCGACGTGGACCGGGCGAAGGAGATCATCCGGTCCACGGCGCTGCTCGAACTGAAGCTGGTGGAAGGCGGGCCGGTGATCTCGCGCGAGCTGCTGTTGCAGGCCAGCGGCGGTCAGGTGCCCGACGGCATGGAAGTCCTGTCGGGCGCCGACGACACGCTGAGCGCCGGCGCGGCGCCTCAATCGATGTTCTACCTCGTGAGACGCGTCGCGGCGATCACCGGACGAGACCTGCGGACCGCCCGCCCGACGCTCGACGAGAACAACTTGCCGGCGGTGAGCTTCACCCTCAACCGCGACGGCGCCCGCAAGTTCGGCGACGTGACCGGCCAGAACATCGGGCGCTACCTCGCCATCATCCTCGACGGCCGGGTGCAGTCGGCACCGCGGATCGAGGGCCGGATCACGGGTGACGGCCACATCAGCGGGGGGTTCACCCAGCAGCGGGCCGCCGACCTCGGGCTCGTGCTGCGGTCGGGCGCCCTGCCGGCGTCGCTGACCTACCTCGAGGAGCGGACGGTCGGCCCGACGCTGGGCGCCGATTCGGTGCGAGCCGGCGTCCTGGCGTCGCTGACCGGCCTCGTGCTGGTGGCGCTGTTCATGCTCGTCTACTACAAGCTTGCGGGCATCAACGCGATCCTGTCCGTGGCGCTCAACCTGCTGATCCTGCTGGGCTTCATGGCGCACCTGAATGCCACGATGACGCTGCCGGGGATTGCCGGCTTCATCCTGACGATCGGCATGGGCGTCGATTCGAACGTGCTCATCTTCGAACGAATCAAGGAGGAACTGGGGACCGCTAAGAGTGTTCGGCTCGCGGTGGCCGCTGGATTCGATCGGGTGTTCCTGACGATTCTCGATACCCACGTGGCTTCGCTCATCGCGGCGGCGTTCCTGTTCCAGTTCGGCACCGGCCCGATTCGCGGGTTCGCGACGACGCTCTTCTTTGGGCTACTCTCGAACGTGTTCACCGCCGTGTTCGTGTCGCGGACCTTGTTCGAGACGGTCCTGTCCCGCCGGCAGGTGACCCGACTCAGCATCTGACGCATGCAGATTTTCAAAACCCCGAACATCAATTTCTTCCGGTGGCGCTGGCAGGCGGCCGGCGCCTCGGCGCTCGTGATCCTCGCCGGCCTGGGCACGATGTGGTCGATGGGCGGCGTGCCGCTTGGCATCGACTTCTCGGGGGGCACCGCGGTCGTGATCCGTTTCGCGGACACGACACCCGAGGACGCCGTGCGGGCGGCGATCGCCGCCATTCCCGGCGAGAAGGTCGTGCAACAGTACGGCGATCCGTCGGCGAACGAAGTGCTCGTCCGGCTGCCGCAGATCGACGTCGAGACCGGGGCCGACCTCGAACAGGGCGCGACCGCGATCGTGGAGGCCATCGAGGGGGCCGGGCTGGGCGAGTTCGAGGTGCAGAGCACCGACATCGTGGGACCGGTCATCGGCCGGGATCTCCAGCAGAAGGGGATCTACGCGACGTTGGCAGCCCTGGCCGGCATCCTCATCTACGTCAGCGTCCGTTTCCGGTTCAGCTTCGCCGTGGGCGCGATCGCCGCGGTGTTTCACGACATCTTGGTGACCGTCGCCTTCCTGGCGTTTTTCGGCTACGAGCTGTCGCTGAACGTCGTGGCGGCGATTCTGACGATCACCGGGTATTCGGTGAACGACACGATCGTCATTTTCGACCGTGTCCGGGAGAACCTTCGTTCGATGCGCCGCGATCGGCTCGAACTGGTCGTCAACAAGAGTGTGAACCAGACACTGGCACGCACCATCATCACGTCGGGCACGACGTCGTTGGCCGTCCTCGCCCTGTTTCTCTTTGGCGGGGAGGTGTTGCGCGGATTCGCCTTCACCATGCTCGTCGGCATCGTCAGCGGCACCTATTCCACGGTGTTTATCGCGGCTGCCACAGCGGTCTTCATGAGCGAACGCAAGGCCGCGCAGCGCGCCGCCGCCGCGCCGGCCGCGGGCGGCGGCGGCAGCAGACGGCCCCGGCGCCGCAAGGTGAAAGCCCGCGCGTCATGATGCGTTGAGCCGACTCCAGTGAGCGCGCTCATCGCCGCCTTCCTCGGAGCCGTCCAGGGGCTCACCGAGTTCCTCCCTGTATCGAGTTCGGCTCACCTGCTGCTGTTCCGCGAATTCCTCGGATGGGATGTCGGGCGATTCGGCCTCGCGTTCGACGTCGCCTGCCACGCCGGGACGCTCCTCGCGGTCGTCGTCTTTTTCAGGGATGACCTGTTGGCCATGGCCCAGTCGTTGCCACGCGCACTGTCGGCGTCGCCCGACGAGGCCGGCCGCCAGGTGCAGCTGATCGCCCTGGGCACGCTGCCGATCGTGGTGGTCGGCCTCACCTTCCAGGGCGTCATCGAGCGGTCGCTCAGAGTTCCTGCGGTCACGGTCGTCGCGCTGTCCCTGGGCGCCGTGGCGTTCTTCGCCGTGGAGCGGATGGCGCGTGGAACCCGCGACAGCCGATCCCTGACCTGGCCCGCGGCCCTCGTGATCGGCGGGGCCCAGGCGGTCGCGCTGATCCCGGGCGTGTCGAGGTCCGGGGCGACCATCGTCGTCGGCATGGCCCTGGGCCTGTCTCGTGCGGCTGCCGCGCGGTTCGGGTTCCTGCTCGGGATTCCGGCGATCGTGGCCGCGGCCTGGCGGACCGCGATGACGCTCGACGCCGCCGATCTGACCGGATCCGTGGCGATGGCGATGCTGGTCGGTCTGGTGGCGTCGGCGGTCGTCGGCTACGCGGTGATCGCGTGGTTCCTGAGGTACCTTGCCAAGCACCCGCTCGATGTGTTCGCGTACTATCGCCTCGGGTTGTCCGGAGCCGTTCTAGTCTGGCTCCTCGGTACGTAATGGCCATGCAGTGGTTTCGTCGCAGCCTGCTCGCCGGCTTCTTCGTGACGGTCCCGCTCATCGTGAGCGTGGTGGCGCTCGTCTGGCTGTTTCAGCTGGTCGACGGGTTCATGGGGCCCTACCTGGTCGAACGGCTCGGCCAGGAGGTGCCGGGGCTCGGCCTGCTCGCCACCGTGGCGGGCCTCCTCATCATCGGCGCCGTGGCGACGAACGTGTTGGGGCGTCGACTGGTGGAGCGGACCGAGCGAGCCTTGATGCGGGTGCCGGTCTTCAAGACGATTTACGCGCCGGTCAAGCAGCTCATTCTGGCGTTCTCTCCCGACAACGAGTACGGGTTCAAGCGAGTCGTCATCATCGACGACGCCGAGCGCGGATTCGTTCTGGGCTTCCTCACCAAGGAGTTCGATCTCGATCGAGGCGATGGCGTCGAGCGCCTGATGGCGATCTACGTGCCGACCAATCACCTGTATCTGGGCGACGTTCGCATCTATCCGAGCCGGCTGGCCAGCTTCCCGAACATTTCGGTGCAGGAGGGGATCCGGATCTTTCTCACCGGCGGCATGGCTGTGGCCGATCTCGTCCGAGCCTTGGATTCGGACCCGAACCCGGATCCGACCCGGACCGACGCCTAGTCGGGTCGGGCCGCCACGGATTGACAGGACCGAGACCAGACTGCTAGTTTTACGGGTTTTGTCGTCGCGCGCGGGCGGCAGGTAGGGGTGAGCGGCGCGCCGGAGAGGAATCATCGATGGGACAGCAGCTGTTTGTGATCTTTGGAATCGGCGCGCCGATCTGCGCGGCGATCTTCGCGTTCATCCTCATACAGGCGATCAACAAGCGCGACGCGGGCACCGACCGGATGAAGAGCATTGCCGCGCTCATCCGCAGCGGCGCCATGGCGTTCCTGCGCGTGGAGTACTCCGTGCTGGCGGTCTTCGTTGCCGCGATGTTCATCGTGCTGGCGGTCTTTCTGCCCCGCAGCGCGGTGACCACGGCGGTGGCCTTCCTCGTCGGCGCGACCTTGTCGGCGTGTGCCGGCTGGGTCGGGATGCGCACGGCTACCGGGGCGGCGGTGCGGACGACGCAAGCAGCCAAGACGAGTCTCGCGAGCGCGCTCCGCGTGGCGTTTTCCAGCGGGGCCGTCATGGGGCTGACCGTGGTGGCGCTCGGCACGCTGGGGATCGCCATTCTCTACTCGATGTTCGGCGGCCTGGACGGCGCGGGTCCGGCAGCCGTCGAGTCGCTGTTCGGTCTGTCGCTCGGGGCCTCGTCGATCGCCCTGTTCGCGCGCGTCGGTGGCGGCATCTACACCAAGGCGGCCGATGTCGGCGCCGATCTCTCGGGTAAGGTCGAAGCCGGTATTCCCGAGGACGATCCCCGGAATCCCGCGACGATTGCCGATGCCGTCGGGGACAACGTCGGCGACGTGGCTGGGATGGGCGCCGATCTGTTCGAGTCGTACGTCGGCAGCATCATTTCTTCGATCGCGCTGGCCTGGGCGATGAGCGCGGCCTCCGCCCAGGCTCTCTGGGGAACCCCAGCCGACGCGTTCGACCAGTTGCAGGGTGCGCTCGTGCTGTTTCCGGTCGTCCTGGCCGGGGTCGGCATCATCTGCTCGATCGTCGGCACGTTCGCCGTGCGGACCAACGACGAGAAGGCGATTCAGGGGGCGCTCAACCGGGGCTTGTTCCTGGCATCCATACTCGTGGTGCTGGCGGCGGGCGGCCTCGTCTCCGTGCTCGAGTTGCCGATGGCCATTCTTTGGTGCGTGATCGCCGGCCTGGGTTCGGGCGTTGCGATCGGCAAGCTGACCGAGTACTACACCGCGAAGGACCTCGCGCCCGCCCAGCGCATCGCCCAGCAGTCCGAGACAGGCCCCGCCACGAACATCATCGCCGGGCTCGGCATCGGCATGATGTCGTGCGGCGGGCCGACCCTGGTGATCTGTCTGGCGATCTTCCTGAGCTTCGACTGGGCCGGCCTCTACGGCATCGCGATCGCGGCCGTGGGGATGCTCTCGACCCTCGGTATCAGCCTGGGCGTCGATGCCTACGGTCCGGTGGCAGACAACGCCGGCGGCATCGCGGAGCTGAGCGGATGCGAGCCGTTCGTCCGGGAGCGGACCGACGCGCTCGACGCCGTCGGCAATACGACGGCCGCCATCGGCAAGGGCTTCGCCATCGGTTCGGCGGCGCTGACCGCGCTGGCGCTGTTCAGCACCTATCGGGCGACCGCGGACGCCGCGATCGAGGCCGCCGGCGGCGTCGGAGCCTTCAACACGCGGCTGCTCAGCCTGAATCTCGACAATCCCAACGTGCTGCTCGGGATGTTCATCGGCGGCATGCTGCCCTTCATCTTTTCGGCCCTGACGATGAACGCCGTGGGGCGCTCGGCCAACAAGATGATCGAAGAGGTGCGGCGGCAGTTCCAGTCGATTCCCGGCCTGCTCGAGGGCAAGGCCGAGCCCGACTCGGCTCAGTGCGTCGCCATTTCGACCAAGGCGGCCATTCGCGAGATGCTGGCGCCGGGCCTGCTGGCGGTGATCGCTCCGATCGCCACCGGCTTCATCCTCGGGGTCGCCGGCCTAGGCGGTCTGCTGGGCGGCTCGCTGGTGACCGGCGTCCTGATGGCCCTGATGATGGCCAACGCCGGCGGCGCCTGGGACAACGCGAAGAAGTTCATCGAGGAAGGCAACCTGGGCGGCAAGGGGTCCGAGCCGCACAAGGCGGCGGTCATCGGCGACACCGTGGGCGACCCGTTCAAGGACACCGCCGGCCCGAGCCTGAACATCCTCATCAAGTTGATGAGCATCGTTTCGGTGATTTTTGCGCCGTTGGTCGTCGGCTGGATGCTCTGATTCGAGGGAGAATATTTGGCGAAACTGGTGTCGCGAGGCCAGTTGAAGGTCCAGGGCCATTTTTCAGAGAGCGGTGTCTAACTTTTTCGAACCTCACCTCTCCGAGGGAATCGCTCGGCGATTTGGCCCGCCGGTTTTCCGCCGGTTTTTGGCTCGAGAGGTTCGTTGACACGGGTTTTTCGCTCTGCATATAATCGACGGTCTTGTCGGGTTGCAAATGAGCTTCGGAGTGCAGGAGGTCGATCGTGGCTGAGATGTTCGGCGATATTACGAACCCCCAGATCAGGGTCGGATCGCAGAAGTGGTACACCATACCGCTCTCGATTCTGGTCCACGTCGTCGGCGTCGGCGCGGTCATCATTGTTCCGTTGATGGCGGCTGACATCCTGCCGACGCCGCCGTCGATGATGGCCTTCGTCGCCGCACCGCCGCCGCCGCCGCCGCCGCCGCCGCCGCCGCCGCCGCCCGCAGCGGCGCCGAAGCCGGTGCCGCAGCCCGACATCACCCCGAACGCCGCGCCGGTCGAAGCGCCCGAGGAGATCACGGCCGAGACGGGGATCACCGTCAACGAAGGGATCGTTGGCGGCGTCGAGGGCGGCGTGTCGGGTGGTGTCGTGGGCGGGATCGTCGGCGGTTTGCCCGAAGCGCCGCCGCCACCGCCACCGCCGCCGACCGAGCCGATTCGCGTCGGTGGCAACATCAAGCCGCCGGAACGGGTTCGCAACGTGAACCCGATCTACCCCGCGATCGCCCAGTCGGCGCGCGTGCAGGGCATCGTGATCATCGAGGCAGTCATCGGACCCGACGGCCGCGTCACCGATGCGCGCGTGCTTCGGTCGATCCCGCTGCTCGACGCCTCCGCGCTCGACGCGGTGCGGCAGTGGGAGTACACGCCAACCCTGCTGAACGGAATCCCGGTGCCGGTCATCATGACCGTCACAGTCAACTTCACGTTGCAGTAGACGCAGCGACAGATGTTCCAGAGACGGAGAGTTCGTGAACTTGCAGCAGTGGGACCGTTCCAGCGCCCACTAACCGGAAACCTTTAGACGGGAGGATGGGCGATGGAAGGCGGAGGAATGAATCTAATGGAGATGTGGAATCAGATGGGCTACACCGCGAAAGGCATCGCGGTGGTCCTCTTTTTCATGTCTTTCTGGTCGGTCGGCGTTGCGGTCGAGCGGATCTTCACGTTCACCCAGGCTCGTAAGCAGTCGAAGCTGTACGCGCCGCAGGTGGCCAAGCACCTCAAGGATGGCCGCCTGAAGGATGCGATCGCGGTTTCGCAGAAGAAGGACTACAGGTACAGCCATCTGGCCAAGGTCGTGCTTGCCGGCTTGCAGGAATATCAGTTCCAGCAGGAGACGGGCGGCAGCTTGGCGCGTGAGGACCTTCTGGATACGGTGCGGCGGGCGATTCAGCGTGCGTCGGCCCTGACGGCCAACGATCTGAAGAAGGGCGTGTCGTCGCTGGCGACCATCGGGTCGACGGCGCCGTTCGTCGGACTGCTCGGCACCGTCGTCGGCATCATCAATGCGTTCGTCGGTATCGCGGCGACCGGGTCGGGCGGCATCGGCGCGGTGTCCGCGGGTATCGCGGAGGCGCTCGTCGAGACCGCGCTCGGGCTCGTCGTGGCCATCCCGGCGGTGTGGTTCTACAACTACCTGACCGGCGTGATCGAATACTTCAATGTCGAGATGGACAACTCGTCGTCTGAGCTCGTCGACTACTTCATCAAGAAGACTGCGTAAGAGTCCCGCACGCGCAGCGGCGCCCAGGCGGTGCTGCGGCGCGGCCCGGGGGTGTGTGGTTCGCGCAACGGACGAGGAGATCACTCATGGCCATGGACCTGGGCGGCGCCAAAGGCGGCGTCAAGTCCGATATCAACGTCACGCCGCTCGTCGACGTCATGCTGGTGCTGTTGATCATCATGATGCTCATCGCGCCGATGTTGCAGCAGGGCGTCGATGTCCGGCTGCCGCAGGCGGCGAACACCGTCGACAAGCCGGAGACGCAGGGGCAGACCGTGTTGTCGATCACCGCCGACCGGCGGTTCTACGTCAATTCGGTGCAGGTGGCGGAGACCGAACTGTTGAAC
Source organism: Acidobacteria bacterium UBA2161 (assembly GCA_002328835.1). Classification (GTDB taxonomy): domain Bacteria; phylum Acidobacteriota; class Vicinamibacteria; order Vicinamibacterales; family UBA823; genus UBA2161. The sequence goes on from DCWN01000041.1 coordinate 157,842, forward strand.
CGAATCCAGGGCGCCCTGGAGGAATCGCGCGAGCGGATCGTGCTCATCAAGGGCGATGAGGATGCGCCGTACGGTTCGATCATGCAGTTGATGGACGAGTTGCGCCGGGTCGGCATCGAGGACGTCGGTCTCATCGTCGATCGGCGACTGCGCGCGGGCATCGGAGGGGGGCAATAATGTCAGCACACAAGCATTTCGGCGCGGAGGACGTCTTCAAGGCCGAGGACCTCCATGCCAGTTGCGACATGAACGTCACGCCGATGATCGACGTGCTGCTCGTGCTGTTGATCATCTTCATGGCGGCATTGCCGCTGACCCAGAAGGGCGTCGACATCAACCTGCCGGCCGAGACGCGCGCGGCGAACCAGGCGGCGCCCGACACGAGCCAGATCGTGCTCGAGTACACCGCCGATCGCCGGATCTCGGTGAACAAGCAGGATGTGGAGTTGCGGCAGCTCGCGTCGCGGCTGCGGAACATCTACGAGCAGCGCAACGACAAGACGATGTTCATCGCCGGCGCGGGCACGCTCCGCTACGGTGAGATCATCGACATCATCGACGCGGCAAAGGGCGCTGGCGTGACCAAGGTCGGCATCGTCACGGAAGGGATGCGCCAGGCGGCCGGCGTGCAGGCGGGCGGCGGCAACTAGCGATTCCTCCACGAGCGAAGCGGAGTTTGAGCGGCGCGTGTGCGGATGCACACGCGCCGTTCTTCTTGATCAGATGGAGGCGTTGCCCCCAAACCCCCCGCGCGGGTCTCCGCGGGGACCCCGAGAGCCCCACTCCAACCCGCGCGAGGCGCGCTGTGCGCGCCTTGGTCTTCATAGGCCGGCGTGTTCCGTTTCGGCCCGATCTCCCTGAACGCGTCGTTCCGGTACAAAGAAGACGGCCGGTCCCCCGAGGGGGAACCGGCCGTTGGTCCGAAACGTCGGGGTGGTCGACTACCCGCCTGTGGTGGCGGCGGCCTGCTCTTGCTGCTCGAGCCGAAGCTCCTCGGCTCGGTCGCGCAGCGCGTCCGCCTCGGCAATCAAGGCGTCCTGCTCGGCCTCGTTCGTGGTGGCGTTGGCCTGCATCCTGAGGAGGATGTTCTTGTAGACCATCGCTTCCATGTAGTCATCCTTCAACTCGAGCGCCTGATCGACGGCCACGATACCGTCCGCGACATGCTGCTCCTTCTCGTCGTCGGTCAGTCGGAAGTCCCGAAAGGCCTTTTCCCAGTAGTAGGTCGCGATCGTGTAGTACGCCTCCGGATTGTCCGGCTCGATGTCGGCGCGTTCTTCGAGCGCGGCGATCGTCTGCTCGAAGTCGCCCTGCCGGTTGTAGTAGGCCGCCATCTGGAGATAGATCGCCGGATCATCGGGTCGGACGCTTCGGGCATTGACAAGGATGGTCTCGGCCGATTCGTACTGCCCAGAATCCTCGTACAGTCGCGACAGCGCGATGTAGTTGGACACTTCCTCTGGGTTCAATTCGATCATCCGGCGGACGATCGGTTCCGCCTGGCCGGGGTCGTTCAGCTTGTCAGGACCGTAGCTGGCCACGAGGTATTCCATCGACAGCCGCTGCATGTCCGGGTTGTCGACGATCCGTTCGGAGGCCAGCTGATAGTTCTCGACGGCCTTCTCCAGCAGCGCGTCGTTATCGGGCTCGCCCCGCCGGGTCGGGCGGTACATGTTGTCGTAGCTGTTCGCCAGGTAGAAATAGGCCACCGACAGCTCGGGTGCCGCGTCGAGCGCGGCCGGATCCACCAGCGTCTCTTCGTACGCCGCCGCCGCCCGCTCGTACTCCTGCGCGGTGTACAAGCCGTTGGCTTCCTTGAAATTCTTTCTGGCCGTCAGCATGGCGTACTGGCCGCAGCCTGCCGCCGACATGCCCAGCCCGGCCAAGACGGCCAGCGCCGCGATACGTCGAGTCTTCATGGTTTCCCCTTTCAACTACTTCTCGAGTTGGGCCCCACCTGGAGCGCGCTAGACCCGCCGGCCAGGACCAGCCAGCGAGGCGCGACGTCCCGGGGGACTCCCACGAGAACGCCCCGAGCCGAGCCAGTATATGAACCCGAAAACGGCCAGTCAAGCGCCGCTTGACCGCCTCCAGGAGCGGTCCCTATGATGGGACAGAGGGTCCGCATCTCATTGGTTAGACACCGCTTGTCATGATTCGGTTCGAAGACCTCATCGAGAAAGTTCGGCGAAACAACCCCGACGCCGACGTGGAGTTGCTCCGACGCGCCTGTGTCTTCTCGGCCTACGAGCACAAGGGCCAGGTGCGCCACTCGGGCGAGCCCTACCTCGTCCACCCGCTCGAGGTCGCCGATTTTCTGGCCGACATGCACCTCGACTCCGTCGCCATCGCTGCGGGGCTCCTGCACGATGTCGTCGAGGACACGCTGACCCCGATCGAGCGGATCGAGGAGGTCTTCGGGGCCGACGTCGCGCACGTCGTGGCGGGGGTCACGAAACTGGGGGCCATTCCATTCTCGTCGTCCGAGGAGCGGCAGGCCGAGAGCTTCCGGAAGATGCTCCTGGCGATGGTCGACGACATTCGCGTCATTCTGGTGAAGCTGGCCGACCGCGTCCACAACATGCGAACGCTCGGCCATCTGCCGGAGGATCGCCGGCGCCGCGTCGCCCAGGAAACGAAGGACATCTACGCGCCGATCGCCAACCGGCTCGGGATGAGCAAGGTCAAGAACGAACTCGAAGAGCTGGCCTTCCGGTATCTGGAACCCGAGGCCTACGAGGCTCTGCGGGCGAAGGTCGAGAACCGGCGGCGGGCCACCGAGGGGCTCATCGAGGACCTCCGCCAGACGATCGCGACCAAGCTCGCGGACTCCCAGGTGCCCATCGTGCAGCTGGACGGCCGGATCAAGCGCCTGTTCAGCATTCACCAGAAGCTCAAGCGCCAGCGGATCAGCGTGGACCAGGTCTACGACCTCGTGGCGCTCCGCCTGATCACCAATTCCGTCAAGGATTGCTACGCCGCCCTGGGCATCATCCACCACACCTGGTCGCCCGTCCCCGGTCGGATCAAGGACTTCATCGCGATGCCCAGGCCCAACGGGTATCAGTCGCTGCACACCTCCGTCGTGAGCGAACGTGGCTTCGCGTTCGAGGTGCAGATCCGCACGGCCGAGATGCACCGGGTGGCCGAGGAAGGCATCGCCGCGCACTGGAAATACAAAGAAGGTCGGATCGGTGCCGATCGCGACGAGCAGTACTTCCTCTGGCTGCGGCAGATGCTCGAGTGGCAACAGGAAGTTCGCGACCCGCAGGAGTTCATGCAGAGCCTGAAGGTCGACCTCTACCCCGAAGAGGTCTATTCCTTCACCCCGCGAGGCGAGGTCAAGGCGCTGCCACGCGGCGCGACCATCGTGGACTTCGCGTACACGATTCACACCGACGTCGGCCACCAGTGCGTCGGCGGCCGGGTCAACGGCAAGATGGTGCCGCTCAGGACGCCGCTGACGAACGGTGACATCGTCGAGATCGTGACCGGCCAGGGCCGCCGCCCGAGCCGCGACTGGCTCAGTTTCGTCGTGACGTCGCGGGCGCGAAACAAGATCCGGCACTTCATCAATGGCGAAGAAAAGAAGCGCGCCACCGAGGTCGGGCGCAAGCTGCTGGAGCGCGAAGCGCGGCGTTACGGCATTCGACTGAAGGCCGCCTTGACCGAGGACGCGGTCGGCCGTCTGGCGGGAGACCTCGGGTCGCAGAAGATCGAAGACGTCTACGCCGCCATCGGCTACGGCAAGGTCGCGGCGCGGCAGTTGCTGGGCAAGCTGGCGCCGCAGTCGTCTCTGGCCGAGCCGCCGGTCCAGGAGGTGCCGTCGGCGCCGCGCGCGCGGGATGCACGCTCGGGAGAGGACCGGATCACGGTTCGCGGTTTCGACGATCTGCTCGTGTTTCGCGCGCGATGCTGCAATCCGATTCGAGGGGAGCGGATCGTCGGTTACATCACCCGGGGCAAGGGCGTCTCCGTGCATTCGGTGGGCTGCCCGAACGTGGTGAACCTCCTCTACGACCCCGAGCGGCGGATCGACGTGGCGTGGGACAGTCAGGACGATCCGGCGCCCTACGTCGTCCGGCTGGCGATTCAGGTCGAGGATCGTCGGGGCATGCTGGCCGACATCAGCACGCAGATCGCCGGCATCGACACCAACATCAAGAAGGTGGAGGCGACGACCAGCGACGACCAGCGTGGCCGCATCAGCGTGACCGTCGAGATTCGAGACGTCGAGCATCTCGACCAGGTGGTCAAGTCGCTCAAGGGTGTCACTGGCGTGCTGGATGTGGAACGGGCGGCGCGCTGAGGGTCGCTAGAGCTTGGCGATCGCGTCGATTTCGACGCGGGCATCCTTCGGAAGACGGGCGACCTGAAACGTCGCACGCGCGGGTGCCGGGGCGTCGAAGTAGCGCGCGTAGACGTCGTTGACCGTGGCGAAGTCGCCGAGATCCGCGACGAAGATCGTGGTGCGGACGACGTTCGCGAACGAGACACCCGCGGCGGCCAGGATCGCGCCGATGTTCTCCATGACCCGTTCGGTCTGGGCCGCGATGTCGCCGTCGACGATCTCCCCGGTTGCCGGGTCCAGCGGAATCTGCCCCGAGATGAAGAGGAATTCACCCGCCCGGACCGCCTGCGAGTAGGGTCCGATCGCCTGGGGTGCGTCGGATGTCTGAATAGCCTGTCGCATGACGCTCGATCGACGCGTCAGGCGGCCTTGGTGACCTTGCCCGAGCGGAGGCAGCGGGTGCAGACGCGAATCCGCTTCACCCCGCCGTTGATCATCGCCCGAACCGACTGAATGTTGGCTTCGAACCGCCGTGGAGTCACGTTGTGGGCGTGGCTGACGTTCCGCCCGACCCTCGGTCCCTTGCCGCAGATTTCACACCGTCGCGCCATTTCGCTCTCTCCCTCGGTCGCCGTTGGTGGCGGAAGCCACGCGCACGGCGCCATCGTATCGTTCCCGAAGAACCCGTGATTATACCACGCCGGCTGCGGTCCGAACCGCCAGTCAGGACTCAGGCTCTCAGGGAACGATGAGGCTGCCTTGCCTATTTCCAGGCGCGGCCTTCCCCGGCTCGGCTGATCCATCGGCCTCGGCGGCGGCCTCCTCGGCCGCATCCGGCGGGCTCTCGGCGGCGCCACTCTGCTGGGCGATCTCGCGAAGTGTCTGCTCGACGAAGTCGAGGTAGGCCTGGTCGCCGCCGGCCAGGTGCTGGGCCGCGGCGCGGGCCGCCTGCTCCGTGCGCCGCAGCACCGTAACGAGGTCGCGGTCCAGGGATGCCGGCCCGTTCTTGCGGTTAGTCTCGACGGCCGCGGTGAGGTCCTGCTCCAGGCGCTGCGCCGGCAGCGACGCCGCATGGTGCTCGTAGATGATCCCCCGACGCTCCGTCTCGATTGTGGCCGCCAGCGCACCAGCCGCATCGGCTACGTCGCGGTCGGTCAGCGGCGGCAGGGCCGACGGCCGGGCCCCGGCGATGACGCTCTGGAGGAACAGGAACAGCCGGTGCTGCTGCTCGGACAGGTCGTGGATGAGCGGCACCAGAAACCGGGCCTCGCGCTCCTGGCGGCGCTGGACCACGGCGGGGGGGTGATGTCGAGCCGTGGCCAGGTAGGCGCAGTCGGGCGGGCAGGCGATCTCGCTCAGGCGCTTCGTGCCGCAGCAGGTCGGGCAGATCGCGCCGGCGAGCGCAGGGCACGCCCGCCGCCCTTTCCGCCGTCCGCACGAGATGCATCGACTGTCCGACATGGTGGGCGCCCCAGAACGGCACAGCCTTTCACACTCGTTGACGACAGGTCAATCTTGGGACAACTCGGGAGCCGCAGGATCGATTCGCGGCGGCCGATAATCCCTTCGGAACCGGGAGCGGCTCGAGGCGTTGGGTACAGAATCAACTGTATTCGTTGGGCTTCTTGCGAAGTTTGCCCGTCGACGAAAACTCAGAAACCGGATGGGAGGTTGTGTCGTCTATATGGGTAGCACGGGCACGGAATCGGGTCGCGAGTCGACATCCTGCCGTGTAAGTTGTTTGGAATGAGCGATATAGCTTGCACGACCCGGGATGACCGAGGGTCGTAGGGGCGGAGACGAGACACCCTCCCTCCATCCCCCCCTTTGACCCTCGGTACTATCCCAGGCGGCACGACTAGAAGGCGCTGGTCGGCGCGAGCGCACCGTAGCACGCTGCGGCGCGCGGCGATGGCAGGCGGCTTGCAAGCAGCAACTGAGTGAAAGCGCGCAGGAGCCGCGGGTTCCGCGCCTTGCGGCGGGTAGGTGAGGAGAGAGTACGATGGCTACGAAGACGACAACGACGAATCTCGCAGACGAACGCTACGCCGAACTGAAGCTGATCCTCGAGGAGCGGCGGCGCGACATCATGGCCGAAGTGCACGAGCGGATGCGCGACGTCCGCGTCGAGGGCAGCGGTGCGGCGATGTACGGTGTCCTTGACTCCGTCGAGAGCTCCGAGTCGGACATTCAGGACGAGATCGAGTTTGCCCTGATTCAGATGAAGGCCGAGACGCTCAGCAAGATCGACGAGGCGCTGCAGCGGCTCGAAGTCAGCGCCTACGGGAATTGCTTCGAGTGTGCGAGCGAGATTGCCGAGCAGCGACTGCGCGCCCTGCCGTTCGCGGTGAGGTGCAAGGCCTGCGAAGAAGCCCGCGAGCAGGCGGCCGAGGAGCAGCCGGGTGACGACCGTCGCGGCGTGGCCGGCCTCTTCGTGGATTCCTCCAACTGAGCGCGTCTCGACGTTGGAGGAGGCGACAACTCGAGCCATGACCCGCGTGCACACAAGCGCAACGCGGATCGCATATGAGCGATCACGACGAACGTCACGACACCGACAGCGTCCAGAGCGCTGAGCCCCCGCCCTCTATTCCCGCAGAGGTCCCGGTGCTGCCGCTCCGGGACACGGTCCTGTTTCCCAACTCGTTCATTCCGCTGGCCGTCGCCCGCGAGAGTTCGGTGCGCCTGATTGACGAGGCCACCTCCTCCGGGTCGTTGATCGGCGTGTTCACCCAGCGCGAGGCCTCGACCGAGGAGCCGACCCAGGACGATCTGTATCCGGTCGGAACCGCCACCCACATCCACAAGATGTTCAAGCTGCCGGACGGCAGCCTGCGCCTCATCGTGCAGGGCCTCGAACGGATCTCACTGGTGCGCCTCGCGACCGCGCATCCCTACCTGCGGGCCGAGGTGAAGCGGGCCGAGGACGTGATCGGAGACGAGGATCGACTTGAAATCGACGCGCTGCAGCGCAACATCAAGACGAACTTCCAGCAGGTCGTCTCGCTTTCACCGCTGCTCTCGGACGACCTGCAGGTGCTGGCGTCGAACATCGACGAGCCCGCCAAGCTGGCCGACTTCATTGCCTCGAGCCTGACGACGATTCCGACGTCGGTGAAGCAGGAGGTGCTGGAGACGCTCGACATCCGCAGCCGCGTGGATCGGCTCAACCGGATCTTGATCAAGGAACTCGAAGTGCTCGAGCTGGGGTCGAAGATCCAGTCGCAGGTTCAGTCCGAGGTCGGCAAGAACCAGCGCGACTACTTCCTGCGCGAGCAGATGAAGGCAATTCAGAAGGAGCTGGGTGAAGGCGACGAGCAGGCGAAGGAGATCGAGGAGCTTCGGGCCAAGATCGAGGGCGTCGGGTTGCCGGAGGCCGTGCTCAAAGAGGCACTGCGCGAGCTAGATAGGCTCTCGAAGATGCCGGTCGCGGCGGCCGAATACACCGTCTCGCGTACGTATCTCGACTGGATGGTCGCGCTGCCGTGGAACGCCCGGACCGACGAGATCATCGATCTGGCGCGAACGAAGGCGGTGCTGGACGCCGATCACTCCGATCTCGAAAAGGCGAAGGATCGGATTCTGGAATATCTCGCGGTCCGAAAACTGAACCCTGAGATCAAGAGCCCGATTCTGTGCTTTGTCGGGCCACCGGGAGTCGGCAAGACCTCGCTGGCCAAGTCGATCGCCGCGGCGCTCGAGCGGAAGCTCGTGCGCGTCTCGCTCGGCGGGATGCGGGACGAAGCCGAGATTCGCGGACATCGCCGCACCTACATCGGCGCGTTGCCCGGACAGATCATTCAGGGCCTGCGGAGAGCCGAGTCGAAGAACCCCGTCTTCGTGCTGGACGAGATCGACAAACTCGGTTCGGACTTTCGGGGCGATCCGGCGTCGGCCCTGCTCGAGGTGCTCGATCCCGAACAGAACAACACGTTCCGCGATCACTACCTCGACGTCCCGTTCGACCTCTCCGAGATCTTGTTCATCACGACCGCGAACGTGCTCGATCCGGTGGCGCCGGCCCTGCGCGACCGCATGGAGGTGCTCGAGTTACCGGGCTACACCGACGAAGAGAAGCTGAAGATCGCGCGAGAACATCTGGTGGGTCGGCAGATCGAGAATCATGGCCTGACGCCCGAGCAGATCAGCTTCGACGACGCCGCGCTCCAGGCGGTCATCCGCGGCTATACGCGCGAAGCTGGCGTCCGGAACCTCGAGCGCGAGGTCGGTGCGCTCTGCCGCAAGGTCGCGCGGCAGCGAGCGGAGGGTGTCGAGACACCGGTCGCGGTATCACCCGACGTCGTGGTGGAGATGCTCGGCGCGCCGAAGTTCCATGACGAGGAAGTGGCTGACCGTACGAAGGACCCGGGCGTGGCCGTCGGCCTCGCCTGGACGCCGGCCGGTGGCGAGGTGCTGTTCGTCGAGGCGACGCTGATGCCGGGTGGCGGCGCACTGACGCTGACCGGACAGCTGGGCGACGTCATGAAGGAGTCGGCACAGACCGCGCTGTCGTGGTTCAGGGCTCACGCCGAGGACTACGGCGTCGACACGGCATTCTTCCAGCAGGCCGAGTTGCACGTGCACGTGCCGTCGGGTGCGATTCCCAAGGACGGACCGTCGGCTGGTGTCACGATGGCCACGGCGCTGGCGTCGCGCTTGACGAAGCGGCCGGTCCGCGAGGACCTCGCGATGACGGGCGAGGTGACGCTGTCGGGCCGCGTCCTGCCGGTCGGCGGGATCAAGGAGAAGGTGCTCGCCGCGCGGCGCCTCGGGATTGCCCACGTCGTCGTCCCGCGCCTGAATCGGAAGAACATCGACGAGGATTTGAGCGAGGATCTGCGCCGCGACATGACGATCCACTACGTCAGTTCGGTCGACGAGGTGATCGACTTGGCGCTCCAGCCCGCCAAGACGTCGGACCGCCGCTCCGAACCTCCGATCCCGCACATTGCAGGCTGACTGAGTCGCTCAGGCGCGAGGCTGGGCATTGCGTGGGAGGACAATCCTTCGGATCGCCCATCCGGGGGCTGCCCCGCGCCACCCAGCAGCCGAGATTCCAGATCACCGACGTCTGAGGGTTTCCAGCACCCGTTCGAGGTCGTCGGGCATCGGGGCGTGAAACTCGACGCGCCGTGCGTCGCGCGGATGGGTGAACGCCAGCCGACTCGCGTGGAGGAACGGGCGCGTGAGCTGGGCCACGGCGCGGTGCTGGGGCGTCAGTCGTCGCCGGGTGCCGCCGTACACGGCGTCGCCGACCACGGCGTGGCCGATCGCTGCCAGGTGTACGCGAATCTGATGGGTCCGACCGGTGGCGATGGCGACATGGACGAGCGTCAGCCCCTCGAGCGGTTCGGCTTTCACGATGCGCGTCACCGCGGTGCGCGCGCGGCGCGCGCGTGTCGTCATCCGCTGGCGCGCGACCCGATCCCGGCCGATCGGTAGATCGATCCGGCGTCCGGCCTGCACCTTCCCCCACACGAGCGCGACGTATTCCTTGTCGATCTCCCGATCGCGAAACTGACGGCTCAGCTCCTGGTGGGCCCGATCGTGCTTGGCGACGACCATCAGCCCCGACGTGCCCTTGTCCAGCCGGTGCACGATGCCTGGCCGTTCCTCGCCGCCGATGCCGCTGAGGTCGTGCACGTGATGCAGCAGCGCGTTGACCAGCGTGCCGCGCGCGTGGCCGGCGGCCGGGTGCACGACCATGCCCGGCGGCTTGTTCACGACGACGAGATCGGCGTCTTGGTGGACGATGTCGAGGTCCAGGGCCTCGGGGTCCGGCCGTGGCGACGCCGGCGTGGGAATGGTGACGACGATCCGCGCGCCGGCGCGTGGAATCGCGCTCGGCTTGGCCGACGCGCCATCGACCCGCACGCGATCGGCCTTGATCAATCGTTGCACGAACGCCCTCGAGCGATCGGGCAGCAGTGTGGCGAGGAGGTGGTCGAGCCGGGCGCCCGCGTGCTCCTCGGGGACGCGGATCTCGATCCGATCCTCCGAGGCAGCCGGTTCGGCGGTTTCAGTCATGCAGTCGGCGGATGCCGCACGGGCGGCCGGTCGCGCTCAACGCGCCCGGCGGGGCGGGGCAGCGGCCGCGGCGCGACCACGCCTGGCCAGGTGCACCAGCATCCCGAGGCTCAGCGGGACGATCAGGACCGAGACGAACTGCGACGTCGACATGACGTCGAAGACCATTCCGCGCGGATCGCCACGGAAGAATTCGGTTACGAAGCGCGAAGCGCCGTAGAGCAGCATGTACAGCCAGAACGTCCTGCCAGCGAAGCCGTGCCCGCGCCGCTCGGTGCCGAGCAGGATCAAGAGAATCCCCAGTTCCGCGAACGATTCGTACAACTGGGTCGGATGCAGGTGGACGTCGAGCGGCGTGCCGACGTTGGCCGCCGCGAACGCGTTGGTGAATACGATGCCCCACGGGAGATCGGTCGGTCGGCCGTAGCAGCAGCCGGCCATGAGGCAGCCCAGACGGCCGACGGCATGGCCGAGCGCGATGCCGGGGGCGAACGCGTCGCAGGCCGTCCAGACGGGCATCCGATGTCGTCGCAGGTACCACCACGACACGGGGACGGCGAGCAGCAAGCCCCCGTAGAACACGCCGCCCGCGCGCACGAGCGACAGCATCCGCTCGGTGCTTTGCGAGAAATAGTCGAAGTCGACGACCAACAGCATCAGCTTGGCGCCGACCAGCGCCGACACGATGATCAAGATGCCGAGATCCATCACGCGGTTGGCGTCGAGGCCTCGCGTGGCGGAACGCAGCATCGCCAGCTTCAGGCCGAGCAGATAGGCCGCGGCGAGGAGCAAGCCGTAGCTGTAGAGCGTGATCGGGCCGAGTTCAAGCAGGGTTGGATACATCGTGGTGTCCCGTCAGCAGCGTGTCGGCGAGCAGCAAGCCGGCGCCGATGGTGATGGCCGAGTCGGCGACGTTGAACGCCCAGAAATGGTAGGTGCCCCAGTACACGTCGACGAAATCGACGACATGTCCGATGGCGACCCGATCGATGAGGTTGCCGAGCGCCCCGCCGAGAATCAGCGCCAGGCCAAGGCGTGCCGCGGGTCCGTGCGACTCCGCCTGGGAGGCATAGACGCCGAGCGCCACGAGCGCCACGAGCGCCACGCCGGTCATGACCACCGCCTTGAACGGGAAGTCGGCGCTGTTGAGAATGCCGAATGCCGCCCCGGTGTTCCGCACGTGGGTGAGGTTCAGCAGGCCCGGCACCAGGCTCACGCTGTCGTGCAGCGGTACGAGCTGCTTGACCAGCGCCTTGCTGATCTGATCGGCGACGACGACGCCGCCGGCGACGATGAGCGCCGCGTGTCGCACGCGGGGCAGCTGCCAGATGGCGCCGAGGAATGACGGGAGCGTCGCCATGAAATGACCAGACGCGGCGCTAGCCGGGCTGCGCACCGGCGAGGTCGAGCATCTCGACGCAGCGCGCACAGACGCCCTGGCGTTCGGGACGGTCCGACACCGACGCCACGTAGCGCCAGCAGCGCTCGCACTTGACGCCTTCGGCCCGACCCACTTCGATCGCAATCGTCTCGCCGGCCACCGGGCTGTCGCCGTCGGTGGGCGCGGGCTCGCCGTCGACCTCCGCTTGCGCGATGAACAGCGTCGGCAACTCGTCGGTGTACCGATCGAGGAGCGCACGGGTCTCGCCGCCGGCGCGGAGCCGGACCCGGGCTTCGAGCGACGTGCCGACCGTCTTGTCCTTCCGCAGGGCTTCGATCCGAGCGTTGACCGCTTCGCGAATCCTGATGAGCCGGTCCCAGCGCTGGACGAGATCGCGATCGATCATCGCCTCGAGCCCCGCCGGGAAGTCGGCTAGATGCACCGAGACGTCGCGTTCACCCGGCAGCACCTTCCACAGTTCGTCGGCCGTCACCGGCAGGATCGGGGCGATGAGCCGAGCCAGGCCGTCGGCCATCTGGAAGATCACCGTCTGCGTCGATCGGCGCGAGCGATGGCCTGGCGCAAACGTGTAGAGGTGGTCCTTGGCGACATCGATGTAGAGCGAACTCACGTCGACTGTCAGGAATCCGTTCAGGGCGTGAAAGATCGTCTGAAAATCGTACTCCTCGTAGGCCGCCACGATCCGCGAGGCGGTTTCAGCGTAGCGAGAGAGGCCGAACCTGTCCAGCTCGTCCAACTGGTCGATGGAAACTGTGTCGGTGGCCGGATCGAAATCGTGGAGATTCGCCGCGAGGATCCGCAGAGTATTGCGGATCTTCCGGTAGGCCTCGACCACACGCGCCAGGATCTCCTTGCCGATCCGGACGTCCTCCCGGTAGTCGACCATCGCGACCCACAGCCGCAGCACCTCCGCGCCGCTCTGCTCGATGACGGCTTGCGGCGCGATGTCGTTCCCGAGTGACTTCGACATCTTGTGGCCCGACTCGTCGACGACGAAGCCGTGGGTGATCACCTGCCGGTACGGCGCTCGGCCGCGCGTGGCCAGTCCGACCAGCAGCGAGCTGTGGAACCACCCGCGATACTGATCGCTGCCTTCGAGATAGATCTCGGCGGGCCATCCGAGATCTCGCTCCTCGAGCACGGCCTCGTGACTCGAGCCTGAATCGAACCAGACGTCGAGGATGTCGCGCTCGCGCTTGAACTCCTTCCCGCCGCACCCGCCGCAGACCTGGTCGGGCGGCACGAACTCGGCCAACGCTCGCTCGTACCAGGCATCGGCGCCGTGCTCCTCGAACACGTCGGCGGCCCGATCGGTCAGCGCCGTCGTCAGCGTCGCTTCACCGCACGCCGTGCAGTACACCGCCGGAATCGGGACGCCCCACGACCGCTGGCGCGAGATGCACCAGTCCGGGCGGTTGGCCAGCATGTTGTGGATCCGCTCCTGGCCCCAGGCCGGGAACCACTGCACCTTCTGGATGGCGTCCAGCGCGCGCTGCCGCAACTCGGCCGTTTCCATCGCGATGAACCACTGCGCGGTCGCCAGGAAGATCACCGGGTGATGGCACCGCCAGCAGTGCGGATAGGTGTGCTCGAGGGTCGCGCGTTGCCAGAGCCGTCCGGCGTCGTCGAGGGCGTCGGCGATCGCGGGGTTCGCGTCGAAGACCTTCATTCCGGCGAACCGTTCGACCGTGTCGTCGAACACCCCGTCCGCACCGACCGGGGCGTACGTCTCGAGCCCGTACGTCACCCCGGTGTTGAAGTCGTCGGCGCCATGGCCGGGCGCCGTATGCACGACGCCGGTGCCCTGTTCCAGGGTTACGTAGTCGCCGAGCACGCCGACCGACGCCCGGTCGTACAACGGATGCTCGAAGCGCAGGCCCTCGAAGGCGCGCCCCTTCGCCACGGCCAGTCGTTCGGTGAGCGGCCGACCGACATCGGTCGCGACACGCTCGCCGAGCGCGTCGGCGACGATGACGGCCGGGCCGTCCGGACCGGTGGCGTAGATGCCGTAGTCGAGGTCCGGATGAAACGCGACGGCCAGGTTCGAGGGAATCGTCCACGGCGTCGTCGTCCAGATGAGGGCGGACAGGGCGCGCCCCTCCAGTCCGGGTAGCGCGCCGGCGAGTGTCGCCGCGGATGCAGCGCTCAGTGGGAATTCCACGTAGACCGACGGCGAGGTGTGCGTGTCGTACTCGACTTCGGCCTCGGCCAGCGCGGTGCGGCAGTGGATGCACCAGTGGACTGGCTTCTTGCCGCGGTACACCATGCCCTGGTCGACGAAACGGCCGAGCGCTCGGACGATGTCGGCCTGATAGTGGAAGGCCATCGTCAGGTAGGGCCGCGTCCAATCGCCGCTGACGCCGAGCCGGCGAAAGTCCACGCGCTGCTCGTCGAGATAGCGGTCCGCGTAAGCACGGCAGGCGCGCCGCAAGTCCGCCGTGCTCATGTCGCGCCTCTTGGACCCGAGTTCGCGCTCGACCCTGAGCTCGATCGGCAAGCCGTGGCAGTCCCAGCCTGGCACGTACGGGCTGTCGAAGCCGGCCATCGTCTTCGATCGCACGACGAAGTCCTTCAGGATCTTGTTGAGGGCGGTCCCGATGTGAATGCGGCCATTCGCGTACGGCGGGCCATCGTGGAGCACGCTTCGCGGCGCCCCGGCCCGTCGCTCGCGGATCAACTCGTAGAGCCCGATCTCGTCCCAGCGCGCGAAGGCCGCCGGTTCGGCCTTCTGCAGGCTCGCCTTCATCGGGAACGCGGTGCGAGGGAGATTGAGAGTCGCCTTCCAGTCGGCCATGAGACGTCGTCTGCTGCCAGGGTTCGATCGGACCGTCGCGCGGCTGACGGACGCGCCGCGCACCTGTTTATTGTAGTGCAACCAGTGTCGGCGCGATCGTCGGGCCGCGGAAGGGGCCGGCGCGGACTTGTATAATGCCGCGATGTCTTCTGAAGGCGACGCGCCCGAGGGACCGTCCGTTCGCTCGGTCGTGCTCGACAACGGCCTCACGGTGCTCGTGCACGAGCAGCACGCCGCGCCACTGGCCTCGGTCTGGTGCTGGTACCGGGTCGGCTCGAAGGACGAGCGGACCGGGTCGACCGGCATCTCGCACTGGGTCGAGCATATGAATTTCAAGGGGACGACCAACATTCCCAGAGAACAGATCAAGGGGATCATCGAGCGCTACGGGGGCTCGTGGAACGGCTACACCTGGATCGACCAGACCGCCTACATGGAGACCGCGGCCAGCCACGCGCTCGATCACATGTTGTTCATCGAGTCGGAGCGGATGTCGAACGGCCTCTACGAACCGGCCGAATGCGAATCCGAGCGCACCGTGATCATCTCGGAGCTACAGGGAGGCGAGAACGATCCGGAACAGCTGCTGGACATCGAGGTCACGGCGACGGCGTTCAAGGCGCACCCCTACCGCCATCCGACCATCGGGTGGATCGGAGATCTGCAGCGGATGAGCCGCGACGATCTCTACGGCTACTACCGTCGCTTCTACGCGCCGAACAACGCGACACTGGTCATCGTGGGCGACGTCGACACCGACGACGCGCTCCGCCTGGCGGAACGACGCTTCGGTGCCATCCCCAGCGTCCCGCCGGGCGACCGCGTCCGGACGGAGGAACCGGCGCAGACCGGCGAACGTCGCCTGACGGTCATGCGTGAAGGTGCCACCGCCTACTGGAAGGCGGCGTATCATGCCCCGGCCGTCGGCGACGCCGACTTTGCTCCGATGCTCCTACTGGACGCCGTCCTGACCGGCGCGAAAGGCGTCAACCTCTGGTCGAGTTTTCAGGGCCAGACGCCCCAGCGCACCGCACGCCTCTACCGAGCTCTCGTGGACGGCGGCCTGGCCTCGGGCGTGGACGGGGCCCTGCTGCCGACCGAGGATCCGTATCTGTTCGCCGTGTCCGCCGAAGCGACGGCCGGAACCGCGTTGACCTCGCTCGAAGCGGCGGCACTCGACGTGCTCGATCGTGTCCGCCTTGAAGGGATTACCCAGCCAGAACTCGAGCGGGCGAAGCGGCAGTTCCGGGCACGCCTGGTCTTCGAGAATGACAGCGTTACCAACATTGCCCATCAACTCGGGTACTTCGCGACCGTGGCGTCCCTCGACCTCTTTCGCGCGCTGCCGGGTCGGATCGCGGCCGTGACGCTCGAGCAGGTGGCCGACGTCGCGCGCCGTCATCTCGCGCCGAGCAATCGGACGATCGGGTGGTTCCAGCCGCTGGCGGCCTGATCGTAGACGCATCACGACCGCAGCTCGCAGCTCCGATCGCGCATCATGTCGCCCACCGCCCTCTCGCCTGCACGCACGGTCCTGCCGAACGGTGTCGTCCTGTTGACGCAGCGGACGACGACGCAGCCCGCCGTCGCGATCGATCTCGTCCTGCGCACCGGCAGCGTCCACGATCCGGTGGAGCACCTCGGGGTGGCGAATTTCGCCGCACACGTCATCGATCAGGGCACGACGTCTCGTTCGGCGGAGCAGCTGGCCGAGGCGTTCGATGACCGCGGCATTGCACTGGAGGCGTACGCGTCGAGGCACCGTTTCGGGATGACGTGTACCTGCCTGGCCAGCGACGCTGAATCGGTGCTGGCGCTGGTCGCGGACATCGTTCGGCGCCCGAGCTTTCCGGACGACCGGGTCGCGACCCGTCGCGTCGAGATCGAGACCGGGATCCGTCGTGATGCGGACAGTCCCGCGGAGACGGCGGATGCGCTCGTGCGCGCGCTGATCTACGGCGAGACCCATCCCTACGGGCGTCGGACCAGTGGGACGCTGGAGTCGCTGGCGCGGATCGACCGCCAGGCCATCGCCGACTTCCACCGGACGCATTGCGCGCCCGAGCGCGCCACCCTCACGATCGTCGGCGACATCGATCCCGGCGCGGCCCTCGATGTGGCGAGTCGTGGATTTGGCGACTGGACGTCGCCGCCGCCGCCGCCGGAGGCGGCGCTCACCCCGGCCGCGTCGAACGGGCGCCGCCGAGCCGTGCGGTCGCTGCCGGGCAAGGTGCAGGCCGACGTCGCGTACGGCTTCGCGGGCATCACGCGATCCGATGCCCGCTACCACGCGTTCTGGATCATGAACAACGTGCTCGGCCAGTACGGCCTGGGCGGGCGCTTGGGTGACAGCATTCGCGAGCGCCAGGGCATGGCCTACTACGTCTTCAGCGAACTCGAGGCCAACGTCGGTCCGGGGCCGCTCATCATTCGCGCCGGTGTGAGCCCAGACAACGTGGAGCGCGCGATCGCGTCGATCGACGAGGAGGTCGGCATGATGGGCAGGGACGGCGTGTCCGACAAGGAACTGGCCGACGCCAAGCAGTACTTGATCGGGTCGATACCCCGGATGCTCGAGACGAACGCGCGTATTGCCGCGTTCCTGCAGACCGTCGAGCAGTTCGATCTCGGACTCGACTACGACGCCCGGCTCGCGGGCCTGCTCGAGGCGGTGTCGCTCGAGGAGGTGCGCGAAGCGGCGGCGAGCCTGCTCGCGCCCGATCGCGCCGCCGTCGCCGTCGCCGGCCCGATCGACTCGGCCTCCGGCGAGGAGGCCAGGACGTGACGCCGACTGGGGAGATCACCTACCGCGACCTGCGAACGCTGGACGAACTGCGCCGCGTCGTTGAACTCGAAAGGATCATCTGGGAGTACACCCACGCGGAAGATGTCGTCCCGGTCCCCATCCTGGCGATCAACGTCAAGCGCGGCGGCATCCTCGTCGGCGCGTTCGATGCGTCGGACGTCATCGTCGGGTTCGCCTATTCGCTGCCTGGGCTTCGGGACGGGCGTCTCGTGCAGTGGTCGCACATGCTCGGGGTCCTCGACGCCTACCGCAACGTCGGGCTCGGCCGCGCGCTCAAGCTCGAGCAGCGGCAGCGCGCGCTGGCCATGGACGTCGAGATCATCGAATGGACGTTCGACCCGATGCAGGCGATGAACGCCCACCTGAACCTCAGCAAGCTGGGTGCGGTCGTCGAGGAGTACGCCGTGAACATCTACGGTGAGTCCAGCAGCGCGCTACATCGTGGGACCCCGACCGATCGCTTCGTGGCGGTCTGGCGCCTCGCCTCCTCGCGTGTCACCGATCGGCTGGCCGGGCGGCCGGCCGATGGCCCACCCGATGCGGCGTCGATCGCCGAGATTCCGCGCATCAACGAGACGCAGATGGTGGGCGAGTGGTTGGCCTGCGGGACGTGGAACGCCGCGCTCGAGGAGTCGCGCCTGCGCGTCGAGATCCCCGCCGGCTTCACTGAGATGCAGCAGTCGTCGCCCGACGCGGCGCGCGCCTGGCGGATGGCCAGCCGCGACATCTTCACGACCTACCTGCCGCGAGGCTATCGCGTCACCGAATTCGTCCTGGATCGCGACGCCGGCCGCGGCTCGTACATCCTCGAGCGGTGACGGCTCGGCGTCACCGGCGCGAGGCTGGGATCGGCGACCTTCGACCCTCGTCGCGGGTCCTGTCGCCGGCCGACGACGGGATCGACGGCGCGATGCCCAGCCTCACGCCGAGGGCAGGAATGTCGCTCCGGCCGCGAAAACTAGCCTAGCCGGGTGGCCAGGTGAGCGGGCGGCCGCCGAGCAGGTGCAGGTGGATGTGGAAGACCGTCTGCCCGGCCTCGCGGTTGCAGTTGAAGACCGTACGGTAGCCGCCCTCGGCGATGCCCCGCGCCTTGGCGATCGCCGCGGCCCGCCGGACCATCTCGCCGACCAGCCCATCGTCCTCGGGGCCGAGGTCGTTGAGGGTGGCGACATGCCGGCGCGGCACGATCAGCACGTGGGTCGGCGCCTGCGGGCTGATGTCCTCGAAGGCCACGAGCTGCTCGTCCTCGTGCACCAGGGTGGCCGGTAGCTCGCCCGCGACGATTCTGCAGAAAAGGCAATCGGTAGACATGCTCAGTCTCCGCCTCGCTGCACCGCCGTGCCGACGCGGGGATGTCCCTGCAGGTCGCAGACGATCTCGGTGTCCGCAAGGCCATGCGCCGCGACGACGCGCCTGAAGTCCGCCTCCTGATCGTAGCCGAACTCGACGACGAGCCGTCCGCCGTCGACGAGATGGGCGCCGGCCTCGGCGACGAGCGCCTGCAGCGGAGCGGTGCCGTCAGCGCCGCCGTCGAGGGCGAGGCGCGGCTCGTGGTCGCGCACCTCGGGCTCCAGCGCGGAGAACGCCGTCGTCGCGCAGTAGGGCGGATTCGACACGATGAGGTCGGCAGCCTCCGACAGGCCCGCCAGCAGGTGGCCCCGGCGCCACGTGATCCGCTCGGCGACCTTCAGGCGCCGCGCGTTCGTCTCGGCCACCTCCAGTGCCGCCTCGGAGACATCGGTCGCGACGATGCGCGCGGCGGGTAGTTCGACCGCCAGCGCGATCGCCACGCAGCCCGATCCCGTGCCGACGTCGACGATCAGTTCGGGTGCCGCGCGATCGGGCCGGAATCGCAGCACGGTCTCGACGAGGTGCTCGGTTTCGGGCCGGGGAATCAACACGTCCGGGGTTACGAGGAAGTCCAGGCCCCAGAACTCCCGACAGCCGGTCAGGTGGGCCAGCGGCTCTCGGCTCGCGCGCCGCTCGACCAGGGCCCCGTAGGTCGTCGCGAACCGGTTGTCGGGTTCCTGATGCCGCGCCGTGAAATAGGTCGCGCGGTCCCAGCCGAGCAGGTGGCGAGCCAGCACTTCCGCGTCCAGCCCGGCCTCGTCTGGTTGGATGCCCGATGTGATCAGGCGTGCGCGCGCCGCGTCCACGGTCGACAGAATACTCACGGCTCGGCAGACACTTCCTGGGCCTGCTTGAGCTTTTCGGACTGGAAGTGCGTCACGACCTGCTCGACCAGCTCGCTCAGGTCGCCGTCGAGCACGGCCGTGAGTTGATGCGTCGTGAAGTTGATCCGATGATCGGTGATTCGATTCTGCGGGAAGTTGTAGGTCCGGATCTTCTCCGAGCGCTCTCCCGTGCCCACCTGGCTGCGCCGGTCCTTCGCGATGGCGTCCTGCTGCTTCTTCATCTCCAGTTCGTAGAGCCGCGAGCGAAGCACCTTCATCGCCTTCGCTTTGTTCTTGATCTGCGATTTCTCGTCCTGCTGCGAGACGACGATGTTGGTCGGCAGATGGGTCACGCGGACCGCCGAGTAGGTCGTGTTCACGCTTTGCCCACCCGGGCCGCTCGAGCAGAACGTGTCGATGCGCAGGTCCTTCGCGTCGATCTGTACGTCGACCTCTTCGGCCTCGGGCAGGACCGCCACGGTCGCGGTGGAGGTGTGAATCCGTCCGCTGGCCTCGGTCGACGGAATGCGCTGCACGCGATGGACGCCGCTCTCGTACTTCAGCTGGCTGTAGACTCGCCGCCCCTCGATGACGGCGATCACCTCCTTGAGGCCGCCGACACCAGTTTCGCTGATCGACAGCACCTCGATCCGCCAGCCCTGGTGCTCGGCGAACCGGCTGTACATCCGGAACAGGTCCGCGCCGAACAGACCGGCTTCGTCCCCACCGGTGCCGGCGCGAATCTCCAGGATGACATTCTTCTCGTCGTTGGGATCCTTGGGCACCAGGAGCAACTTGATCTCGGCCAGCAACGCGTCCCGGCGCTCGTGCAGGAGCGCCAGTTCCTGCTCGGCGAGGTCCCGCATGTCGCCCTCGCTCGAGTCCAGCAGCTCCTGCGTCTGCCCGACCTCGGTCAGCACGCCCTTGTAGGCCCGGAACCGCTCGACGAGCGACTGGATATCCGCGAGCGCCTTGGCGTGCTTGCGGTACTCCGCCGGCTCGGATTGCACCGCCGGGTCGCTGACGAGCTGCATCAGCTCGTCGTAGCGCGCTTCAACGGCGTTCAGTTTGTCGAACATCGGCCAATCCGAGGCGTCGCGACACCCTCGCCCCCGGACACGGGCGGCAGGAAGGCGACTTCGTCGCCGTTGTGGAGCTCCGTGTCCATCTTCGCGTATTCGGTGTTGACCGCCGCCGACAGCGACCCGGCGTAGGCCCCGGCATCGGGGAACTCCGCGACCAGGCCGTCCCAGAGGCGTCGCACCGAGGCGCCAGCCGGCACCTCGCGCTCCAGTTCGGCGGCGCCGACGATGTCACGCAACCGTGCGAACACGCGGACGCTCACACGCATGCGCGTCGGTAGGCGTCCTCTCGCGCCGCCGCATCGTCGGGATCGGCCGTCGCGCCCTCGATCCAGACATCGCCTCCGTCGAAGAATTCGCGCTTCCAGATCGGCACGATCTGCTTGATCCGTTCGATGGCGTACCGGCAGGCCGCGAACGCGTCCGCCCGATGCGGCGACGCCGCGGCGATGGCGACGCTGGCCTCTCCGATGGCGAGCACGCCGACACGATGGTGCACGGCGACCTGCGCGGCCGGCCAGCGTTCGGTGATCTCGTCGGCGATCCGCTCGAACGTCCGCACCGCCAACGGCTCGTAGGCTTCGTACTCCAGCTTGATCACGCGGCGGCCGAGATTGTGCTCGCGGACCAGGCCGAGAAACGACGTGATAGCGCCGGTGCCTTCCGCGTCGGCCTCCACCGCCGACGAGACGGCGCCGATTAGTGCGTCGAGGTCGAGGCGCTCGGTCGTCACGGCGAGTCGCGCGATGCTCATCGTCTGGAAGTATAGCAAGCGCTCGTGGCGGGCGGCCGCGGTCCTGTGTGACGACTGACGGCTAGCGCTGCCACGAATGGAAATGATCGAGTGGGCCGTGGCCGCGCCCGAGCGGGAGTCCGTGCCGGATCGCCTCGGTGACGTAGCGCTTGGCTCCAGCCACGGCGTCCGCCGTCGTCTGGCCGAGCGCCAGGTTCGCCGCCACAGCGGCGGCGAAGGTGCAGCCGGTGCCGTGGGTATGCCGCGAGGCGAGTCGCGGGCCCCGCAGTTCGACGAGATCGCGGCCGTCGAAGACGACGTCGACGGCGTCCTCCGTTGGCACGTGGCCGCCCTTGACGACGACGGTGGCCGGCCCGAGGTCGTGGATGCGCCGCGCCGCGTCGCGCGCGGCCGCGAGCGTGTCGATCGTGATCCCGGTCAGCACTTCGGCTTCCATCGCGTTCGGTGTCACGACGCTCGCTCGCGGGATCAGCGCGTGGCGGACCGCCTGCACCGCGTCGTCAGCCAGCAGCCGCGCGCCGCCCTTGGCCACCATCACGGGGTCGACGACCACGTGCGGTGTCGGGAGGGACGGCAGCTGCGCGGCGACGGCTTCCACGATCGCCGAGGTGGCCAGCATGCCGGTCTTGACGGCATCCACGCCGATATCGCCGGCCACGGCGGCGATCTGCGCCAGGATCAGGTCGACCGCCAGGCTCTCGGCCGCGTCCACGCCCAGGGTGTTCTGCGCCGTGACCGCGGTGATCGCGCAGGTGCCGTACACGCCGTGGGCCGCAAACGTCTTCAGGTCGGCCTGGATGCCCGCGCCGCCGCCCGAATCGCTGCCTGCAATTGTCAGTGCCGTCTGCATCGGCTAAGATCGCCTCCATGGCGAACATGGAGATACTGCGCCCGCGCCTGTCGGGCGCGACGATGCTGCCGCTGTCGTCACCGCTGCTTGCCTCCTGGACTGCGTCGGTCGAACATCGCCGGCTGGTTCGTATTGCCGCGGTGCTGTTCTGCGCCACGCTGATCGCGGCGACCGCGCAAGTGAGCATCCCGCTCTCGTGGACGCCGGTGCCCCTGACACTTCAGCCGACAATTGTACTGCTCTCGGCCACGGTCCTGGGTGCTCGACTGGGCAGCGCGTGCCTCGGCGTCTATCTGGTCGCCGGGATGGCGGGCCTGCCGGTCTTCGCCTGGTCGCCCGGCCTGGCGCCTGGCATCGGCCGTCTGCTCGGGCCAACCGGCGGGTATCTCTTGGCGTACCCGGTCGCGGCCTATCTGGTCGGGCGGCTGGCCGAGCGCGGCATGGATCGACGCTACCTCACGGCGGTCGGCGCGATGCTGGTCGGCCTGGGCGTCATCTACTTGGGCGGAGCCGCGTGGCTCGCCGTGCTGGGTGCACCAGCCGGACAATCGGGCACCGCCGCGGCCCTCGGCGTCTATCCGTTCATCGTCGCCGACGTCGTCAAGCTGGCGCTGGCCGCGCCGCTGCTGCCGAGCCTCCGACGCTTCACGGTCGGCCGCTAAGGGCTGACGAGCGCCCTCGCAACCCTCCGGTCCCGCGACTACGGCTCCAGCACCACCACGAACTGGTAGGGCAGGTCGTCGACCTGGGCGCGTACGCGGAGTCCGGCCGCGCGCGCATCGCGAATGACCCGCGACGGGTCGACGCGGTTCCCGAGCGGCGGTCCGGGCCCACCGCCCGACGGCAGGAAGTCGACCACACCCAGGCGTCCGCCGGGCCTGAGCGCCTCGGTCAGGCTGCGCAGCAGCGGCACCGGCGCCGGCAGCGCCGCGTAGCTGTTGACGATGACGATGGCGTCGACCTGCCGGTCGGGCAACCGCGCATCGTCCGGCGTGGCGGTGACCGCGACGACATTGGTCAGCTGCTCCCGCGCGATCCGTCGGTCGAGCGCCGAGATCATCTCCGGTCGGAAGTCGACCGCGTACACCCGGCCGTTCGGACCGACCCGACGCGCCAGTCGAATGGCGAACCACCCGCCGCCCGCGCCAAAATCGGCCACGGTCGACCCGTCGGCGATGTTCAGCGCGTCCATGATCTCGTTGGGGCGCTGCCACACGTCGCGGTCCGGGCTCTCGAGCAGTCCGAGTTCCTGAGGGGGAAAGCGGTAGCGGCTCTGGCTCTGCTGGGTGCTACCGGTCTGGGCAGCGCCCTCTCCGGCCAGCAGTGTCAAGACGACCGCGGTCAGGACGATGAAACGCATCGGATGCCTTATTATATCGAGGTATGCTGCCGCAGCTGTTCGACAGCACCGTCGAACTGATCGTCCAGACCTCGACCAATCTTCCCCCCGACGTTCGCGCCGCCATGTCGGCCGCCGTGGGCGTCGAGTCGGCCGGCAACCGGTCCGCGCAGGCGCTCGACATCATCGCGGTGAACATCGACCAGGCCTCGGATTGCGAGGGCGCGATCTGCCAGGACACCGGGATGCCGACCTTCGAGGTCCAGACGCCCGTCGGCGCCAACCAGATCCAGATCGAGGCCGAGATTCGCCGCGCCGTCGTGGAGGCCACGCGCCGCGGCACGTTGCGGCCCAATTCCGTCGACTCGATCACGGGCGAGAACTCCGGCGACAATCTTGGGCCGGGCACGCCGATTGTCCACTTCCATCAGTGGGAGCGCGACGAGATCGAGATCCGCCTCCTGCTGAAGGGAGGAGGCTGCGAGAACACGAACGCCCAGTACGCACTGCCGGTCGAGTTGCCGCACCTCGGGCGCGCCGATCGGAATCTCGACGGCGTTCGCAAGTGCATTCTGCATGCCGTCTGGCAGGCGCAGGGCAAGGGGTGCAGCCCCGGCGCCGTCGGTGTCTGCGTCGGGGGCGACCGGACGTCCGGCTACGCCCACGCTAAGGCCCAGTTGTTCCGGACGCTGGACGATGTGAATGACGACCCGTGCCTTGCCGAGGTCGAGCGGTCGGTCATGGCCTCGGTCAACGAGATCGGCGTCGGGACGATGGGGTTCGGCGGCGACGTCTCGCTCATCGGGTGCAAGATCGGTGCGCGGAACCGGCTGCCAGCGAGCTTCTTCGTCTCGGTGGCGTACGACTGCTGGGCATTTCGCCGCCTCGGGGTCGTGCTCGACGCCGGGTCGGGCGCGATCCAGCGGTGGCTCTATCGGGACCCGGCCGCACCGGTGATGCGGATGACCTCGGCCGAGGGCTTCGTCAAGACCGGCCGCGAGGTCGTGCTGACGCCGCCGATCGACGAGGCGACGATCCGGCAGTTGCACGTCGGCGACGTCGTGCTCATTTCGGGCCCGGTGTACACGGGGCGTGACGCCGTCCACTCCCACCTGATGTCGCACGAGCCGCCGGTCGATCTTCGCAACGGTGTCCTGTATCACTGCGGCCCGGTCGTCATGCGCGACGGCGAGACCTGGCGGGTCACGGCGGCCGGTCCCACGACCAGCATCCGCGAGGAACCCTATCAGGGAGAGATTCTCCGCCGATACGGCGTGCGCGCCGTGATCGGGAAGGGCGGCATGGGCGCCAAGACGCTCGCCGCGCTCCAGGAGACCGGCGCGGTCTACCTCAACGCGATCGGTGGTGCCGCCCAGTTCTACGCGCGCGCGATCGAGCGCGTCGACGGGGTCTCGCTTCTCGACTTCGGCACCCCGGAAGCGATGTGGCATCTGCAGGTCCGCGACTTTCCCGCCATCGTGACGATGGACGCCCATGGCACCAGCCTCCACCGCGACGTCGAGGCGGCCTCGGGCGAGCGCCTGGCCGCTCTGGGCACCTGACGCGCCTGGCCCCCGGGACGTTGCGCCCACGGAGCCACGCTTGCTGGGTCCGCGACCGGGCGGCTATAATGGCCGGTACCAAGGGAGAAAACGCCTCTATGAGTACCGCCACGAGCAGCGCCAGCGTCATCAACGTCACCGCAGCCGCAGCCACCAAGATCAGCGCGCTTCTCAGCGAAGAGAGCAAGCAGGAGGCCGGCCTTCGCGTCTTTGTGCAGGGTGGCGGGTGCTCCGGGTTTCAGTACGGCCTGATGATCGAGGAGGGCGCGGGCGACGCCGAGTCCGATCGCATCTTCGAGTCGAACGGCGTCAAGCTCTTCGTCGATCCGATCAGTCTCCGCTACTTGTCTGGCGCCGAAGTCGACTTCGTTGACAATCTGATGGGTGGCGGGTTCACGATCAAGAATCCCAACGCCAAGTCGACCTGCGGTTGCGGTTCGTCGTTCGGCGTCTGAGTGTCGTCCGCTTCACCCCGGGCGGTCCGTCGGCCGGCCGGCCGCGTGAGTTCGAACGTCGCTTCGCGTCTTTCGCGCCATGGAACAACCATCCGCGTATCTCGAGCGCCTGCGCCCGGCGGGCGGCAAGCGGTCGAGCAAGCGCGACCTGATCGTGAACGTGTTCCTCCGCCAGGAGGGACATCTCAGCGCGGACGACCTCGTCGAGATCATCAAGAAGGAAGACCAGAAGATCAGCCGGGCCACGGTCTACCGCACCCTGCAGTGGATGGTGGACGCCGAGATCGCCCGCAAGGTCGATTTTGGCGAAGGGCGGTTCCGGTTCGAGCATGCGTACCGGCACCCGCGGCACTTCCACCTCATCTGCAAGACCTGCAACCGGTCGTTCGAGTTCTTGAGTTCCGACATCGAGGTGCTGATCGATGAGGTCGCCGCTGCCCGCCAGTTCGCCACGAGCCAGAGCGTGCTCCAGATCTACGGCACGTGTGACGAGTGCAAGACCGGCCGCGAGCCGACCGACAGCGCGGCGACGACCGAGTTGCTGTTCGCGCGCGATGCGCTGCGCATCGCGATCGCCACCGAGCGCAGCGGCATGGCGTTCTACGCGCGGGCCGCATCGATGACGCGCGACGCACGCGGTCGGCGAGTCTTCAAGCGGCTGGCCGATGAAGAACGCGAGCACCTGACCCGGCTGGAGGCGCGCTACAAGGAGCTTCTCGCCGAGGATTCCCAGCTCGAGGCGCGGCCGACGTTCCTGTTCTTCAAGGGCGCGGCGAACGGCCTGTTCGCGGCCGGCGCCGAGAAGCTCGCCAAGGGTGTCGACGCCAAGCAAGCGCTGATGATCGGCATCAAGTGCGAACGGGGCTCGCACAAGTTCTTCAAGCGATACGGTGAGCGATTCGAGGACTCCGAAGGGAAGCAGATCTTTCTCGAGTTCGCCGATGAAGAGCGCGAACACCTCGAACTGCTGATCCGCGAGTATCGCGCCCTGGCCAAGCGGCCGGGGTCCAAGCGGACCGCGGCACGACGCCCATCCCGCCGGTCTCGCCGTGCCAGCGCCTAGCGCTAGCGCGGGCGTGATCGACCTTCATCTCCACACGACGGCGTCCGACGGTGCGTGTGCGCCGGCGGACCTGCTGGCCCGCGCCGCCGCGGCCGGCGTCGGCACCCTCAGTGTCACCGACCACGACACGATGGCCGCCGTGCCCGATGCGGTGGCCGTAGCCGCGTCGCACGGGGTGGAGGTGCTACCCGGTATCGAGATCACGGCCGTCGACGACGGCCGCGATGTGCATATCCTCGGATACTTCCTGACGCCGTCGCCGCCGGGACTCGACGTCTTTCTTACTGGACAGCGCGGGCACCGCGCCGACCGTCTGCGCGCGATGGCCGACCGACTGTCGGCGCAGGGCGTCGGGGTGGACGTCGAGGCGCTGCTCGCCGCTCGCGCGGTCGACGGCCGCTCCCTGGGGCGCCCGCATCTGGCGGCGGCGCTGCTCGCCGCCGGGCACGCGCGGTCGGTGCAGGAGGCGTTCGATCGCTGGCTAGGGGACGGCCGCGCGGCCTGGGTGGAACGGCAGGGGGAGACGCCCGAGCGGGTCGTCCTGGCGATCGCGGACGCGGGTGGCGTCGCCTCGCTTGCCCATCCGGGCCTCGGCCGCGACCGGCGCCTCCTCGGCCGCCTCGCCGAGGTGGGCCTGGACGCCCTCGAGGTGTATCACAGTCAGCACGACGAACCGACTCGACGCCGACTGCTGGACCAGGCCAGGAGTCTGAATCTGGCGATCACCGGCGGCTCGGACTTCCATGGCGACACCGACCATCGTGCCGGGCATCTGGGCCGCGTCGGCGTGCCTCTGGCGGCGTACGCCGAACTGCGCGAACGGATGGCCAGGGCGGCCCGCCGCGCCCAGTCCGCATGAGTCGATACGACTGCCTGCCTCGCCGTAGCCTGTGGCGGAGGCGGGAGGAGAAGGCATGGCTGCGGCGCTACTGACAGGGACGGCGCTCTCGGTGTTGGGCCTGGCCGCCAGCGTCGTGCTGGGACACCTGGCGGCCGCCGAGGCCGACATCTCGCGCCATGTCTCGCTGGCGATGTTCGTGACGATGATCACGCTCCTGTCACATTCGATGCTGATGTTCTACATGATCGGCAAGGGCAAGGCGGTGCGCGACGCCGCCGCCGAAGGCGGACTGTCGCCCACGTTTGCGGCCGAGGTGTCGCGGGTGCGCCGGCCGATCTTCTCGCTGGGGATGCTCGCCATCGCGCTGACGATCGTCGCCGCGGTCATCGGCGCCGGGGTCGACACCCAGGTCTTGCCGAGCGGGGTCCACGCGCTGCTGGGCTACGCGGCCGTGGCCAGCAACGTCGCCGCACTCCGGGTCGAGTACATCGCGCTGGCGACGAGCGCGCGCATTGTCGACGAGGTCAATCGGCGCCTGGGCGCCTGACGTCCAGTCAGCCAGTGGCGGCCGACGCCCGGCGGTCGGGCGCAACGGGAGGAGATCGATGTCGCGAATCGTCTGGGGCCTGGTGCTGCTCGGGTTGACGTTCGCCCTCTTCGAAGCCGCGCGACGCCCGTCGGCGCCGCCGCCACTCGAACCTACGGCCGAGGCGATCGAAGGCGCGCTGACGCCGGCCCCGGAGGCGTTCACCTTCACCTTGCCCGCCGGGCTGACGGATCAGCCGCTTGTCGTCCCCGCCGCCAATCCGCTCTCGGCCGAGAAAGTCGCGCTCGGCGAGTTGCTGTTCTTCGATGCGAGACTGTCCGCCACGAAGCAGATGTCGTGCGAGACCTGCCACCTGCCGGAGCGTGGTTGGGCCGACGGCCTGGCGCAGTCGCCGAAGTTCGACGACAGCCTGAATGCGCGCCACACGCCGAGCCTGTATGGCGCCGGCTTCCTCCGAGAGCTGTACTGGGATGGGCGAGCACAGGGGCTCGAGGCGCAGATCCTGGCCGCGTGGGAAGGGCAGATGGGTGCCGACCCGGGCCGGATTGCCCAGGAGCTCGACCAGGTGGCGGGCTACCGAGACGCGTTCAGCGAGGCGTTCGACGCGCCGCCCACACCGGCCGGCATCGTCGATGCGCTGGCCTCGTTCGTCAGAACGATCCATGCCGGCGACACCACCTGGGACCGCCTGCCGAAAGACGCCGCGTCGCTGGACTCGAATGCCGTGGGTCGGGGGTCCGTCGTCTTCTCCGAGGTCGCGCAGTGTACGCTGTGCCATCTGCCGCCGGTCTATTCAGACACGCTCTTTCACAACGTCGGCATCGGCATGGATGCCGACGTACCCGACCAGGGGCGCGCCGCGTATCTGAGGGCCGCGGCCGGGGACGACCCGACGCCGGGAGCGGAGGTGCCGGCCGCCAGCGTCGGGGCCTTCAAGACACCCACGTTGCGCGGCGTGGCGGACCACCCGCCGTATTTCCACGATGGGCACGCCGAGACGCTCGCGGAGGCTGTCGATCTGATGCTCGCCGGCGGGACCGCCAACGATGCGCTGGACGAGAAGTTGGTGCCCCGGCAGCTAACGCCCGAGCAGCGGCTCGACCTGCTGGCGTTCCTGGAGGCGCTGTCGCCGGACGCCGCGACCTATCCGCGTCCGGTCCTGCCAGAGTAAGGCCGGCCGGGTCGAGCGGACGCTCGACCCGGCGCGACCCGCTTTCAACGTCGATCGCTATTCGACAGTGAACGAGACCGTCGCGCTCAGGCCCTCGAGCGTCCGATGCTCGCCGTCACCGATCTGCAGGCAGACGCGATGCTCGCCCGGTTCGAATTGCATGTCGATCATCGCCGAGGCGTCGCCGAAGTGCACCCACGGTTCCGCCTCTGGGATGATCACGCCGACCGGCAGGCAATCGGTGTCGATGCCGACGTGGTGATGGCCCGCGCCCGCGTGAATCTCGCCTTCCCCAACCGGTTCGATCACGAAGTTCTCGGCGCCGAACATGAGGTGCACCGGGCTGGCGACGGTGGAACCCTCCACCGGTGCGATGAAGTAGACACGGGGCGACGTGTCCATCGGTTCCTCGGCTGCCGGCTCCTCGGCTGCCGGCTCGGGGGCGGGCTCTTCGGCACCGCCGCACGCGGCCACCGTCACCAGACTGCCTAGGATCGACGCGACCAGCACGAAACGGACCGCCGCCTGGACTGTTCCTTCATGTTCATTCCGATGCATCGTCACTCTCCTCAACTTTCATCAAGTGGGGATGGGAGCGAGCTAGCGCGCCGTCCAGCGGGTGCTCACCCGCAGACCGCGCGCCTCGCGCAGGAACCGCTTATGGAACGAGAAGTCTGAACCGTTACTATACAACAAACTCGTGTCAGGGCAGGGTCGTCCTAGCGGAACGGCAGAGCGATCATCCACCAGAGGCTCTGCCGAGGCTGGGCCTGGTACTCGTCCAGCCCGATCGTCATCGCGTCGTGCCCCGCCGCCGGCTGGTCCCGGTAGGTCCCGAGCAGCCGGTCCCACCACGGAAAGTTGAAGCCGAAGTTGCGGCCATATTCGTGCCCTTCCACGGAGTGATGGACCCGGTGCATGTCGGGGGTCACGACGAGCAACCGCAGGACGCGGTCAAGCCCTACCGGCATCCGGACGTTGGCGTGGTTGAACATCGCGGTCACGTTCAGCGCCGTCTCGGCGATCAGCACCGCCAGCGGACTCGCACCGATCGCGACCGTGGCCGCCATCTTCACCCCCATCGAGAGCACGATGCTCACGGTGTGAAAACGGAGGCCCGTGGTGACGTCGAAGTCGTTGTCGGCGTGATGCACCTTGTGCAGCCTCCACAGGACGGGGACCGCGTGGAAGACCCGATGCTGGAGGTAGATGGTGAAGTCCAGCAGCAGGACGGCGACGGCGACCTCGGCGAATGCCGGTGCGTCCACGAGTTGCAGGGCTCCGCAACCTCGTTCGGCCGCGACTTCAGCCGTCCCGTAGGCGCCGAGCGGCACCCCGACTCGCAAGAGCACCGCGTTGACGATGATGAGCGGCACGTTGCCCGCCCACCGTCGTTTCCCGACCCGGAGTCGGCGCCTCGGGGCGACGAGTTCCCACAGCGCCATGAGCCCGAACACGCCAGCGAAGGCGCTCAACCGGACGATCGCTTCGGGTGTCAGCATGGCCGCAGGCCCAGATTGTAGGGGGTGCGAGCGGTTGCGACAACGTTCGTCGCGCCCGCTCCGAGCGACTAGAATGCGTGGGTGAGGGGCGCGCAGACGTTTCGGTGGGGCACCGCCATACTGCTCGGGTTGCTCTGGCTCGGGGCCAGCGTGTCGGCACAGCCAAACGACCTGGGCGCGGCGACGGGTCGTCCTCCCAGCGTACAGTCGGACTCGATCGGTTCGTCAGCGATGGCCGATGCCCTTCGACAGGAGCTCCCCAGCCTCGCGATCGGGGTGCTCGTCATCGCGACCGGCCTCGGCTCGCTCCTCGTCTGCTTCGTTCGGCGCGACGGCTCCGACACTGCGCTGGTCTACTTCGGGCTCTTCTGTCTCCTGTATGGCACCCGGCTCTGGATCCGTAGCGTCACCGTGGTTCGGCTCTTCGATGCCGACGAGGTGCTGGTTCGCCACGTGAACGACACGATCACCTACGCGATCAACCTTCCCCTCTGGCTCTACGTCGAGCGGACCTTCGGGAGCGGCTGGCGGTCCAGTCTCCGGCGACTCTGGCAGGCGTGGCTCCTCTTTGCCACCGTCGCGATATCGTTCGACTGGGCAACACGCGATCGTCGATCACGAACGAGCGGACTTCCGTACCGTCGACCTCGTTGACCACGTTACCGGCAGCGTCGAGGAACGTCCAGCGCGTCGTCCAGGTCCCCACCTCCTTGCGCAGACGCTCTGTGGCCAATCGCTGGAGGCTCTCGACCTCGCCGCTCTGGGCGTCGGTCCGGACATCCTGCGCTACCACCGGCATCATGGCCAGCGTTGCAAGGACGGTCGCGACCCACGCCGCTCGCGCGCCGCTTCTTCTCATCTCACTACCCTCCACGCTTGCCGTCCCGTCGGCACCCGCGCTGCGATGACCTACCTCGAGGCGCCGCTGCGCCGCGGTCCCGCCCCACCACCGCCGGCTTGCTCCTGCTCGAGGTCCAGCTCCACGATGCTGGGACTCCACGTCCGGTCGCCGAGCAGGTGCTTGACGAAATACTCGGCTCTCAACCAGAACCAATAGTCGCCCATGTCGCCGTACGCGTGCCGTTGCCCGGGGAACATGAAGAAGTCGAAGCGCTTGTTGGCGCGGATCAGCGCCTCGGCCATCCGCAACGTGCCCGCCGGGTGGACGTTGTTGTCGATGTCCCCCGTGGTCAGCAACAGGTGCCCCTTCAGATTCTTCGCGAGCTCCGAGTTCTTCTCGATGTCGTACTCGAAGGTGATGTTGCCGTCATCGTCCTCGACCTCTTCGACGCCATGGTGTTTCTCGGACCAGTTCTGATTGTAGACGTCATTGTTGTGGTTGCCGGACGACGAGACGGCCACCTTGAAGAAGTCGGGGTAGACGAGCATCGCCGCGGTCGACATGAAGCCGCCTCCCGAATGGCCGTAGATGCCTACCCGGTCGATGTCGATGAAGTCGTGTCGATTGGCGAGTTGCTCGATGGCGGTCTTCTTGTCGGCGAGGCCGTAATCACGCAGGTTGCCGTAGCCGTAGTTGTGGTACCACTTCGATCGGGCGGGGTGGCCGCCCCGATTCCCCACGGTGATGACGATGAAGCCGAACTGTGACAGCGCGACCTCGGACGGACGGCTGGCGAACGCCTTGGCGACACTCTCGGTCTGCGGCCCCGGGTAGACGAAGGCGATGATCGGATATCGCTTGTCGGGATCGAAGTTGAACGGCTTGTACATGACGCCGTATAGGTCGGTGACGCCATCGGCCGCCTTGACCGTGTACGGGGTGGGGAAGTCGTAGCCGGCCTCCGCCAGCTTGGAGAAATCGGCTTCCTCGAGATCCATGATCTTGTCGCCGCTCGCATCGTACAGGGCCGATGCCGGAGTGGTGCCGACTCGCGAGTAGTTGTCGACAAAGAAGCGGTTCGATTCTCCCATGACGACCTGGTGATCGAAGTCGCCGGGGCTGAGCAACTGAAGGTCGCTGCCGTCCAGATTCACCCGGTAGAGGTGCCGATAGTAGGGATCCTCTTCTGGCTCACGCCCGTTCGCCACGAAGAAGACGACGCCGCTCGCCTCGTCGATACCGACGACCTCTCGGACCGAGAAGGGCCCCTCGGTGAGCCGGTTCTTCAGCGTGCCATCAGCGCCAAAGCGGTACAGGTGCGCCCAGCCGTCGCGTTCCGACCACCAGAGCATGTCGCCTGAGGCGAGGCGGTCGAGGCGCTTGGTCTCGATGTAGGTGTTGAGCCGCTCCTCAATCAACGGTCGGACTTCACCGGTGGCCGCGTCGGCCACGCCGACGTCGACCTTGTGCTGGTCGCGACTTCGACGCCAGAAATAAAACAGATCGGAATCGTCGGACAGCCAAAGGTCGCGGCGCGGCGCGTCGCTGTCGGGATAGATGAACTGGCGCGCGTCGAAGACGAAGAGCCGTTCGTCTTTGAAGCGATCGGCGTTGACCTGGCGCATGTTCTGCGCCGAGAAATCGTAGAGGAGGATTTCGGACTGGGCGACGTTCTCCTCACCCGGCAGGTCGTACTTGTAGGTTTCGAGCTCCGGGCGCTCGTTGCCCACGGAATGGATGACCCACAGGTCGCCGGACTCGCGCCGGTCGTTCCGCACGATCGCGATGCGCTTCGAGTCGTTCGACCAGGTGACGTCGGCTGGTTTACGCCGGTCTTTGTTCTTCTCGCGCTCCGGGTCGGTGTCGCCACGGTCGCGCACGGCATAGCTGTAGTGCGCCTCACCATCGGTGGTGAGCGCCGTCTCGTCGACCTCTACAGACTCTTCAGCCTCGTCGGCCTCGCTGAGCTCGTCGGTGTCATCGGTTTCGTCGTCGTCTTTCCCCCGCCGGGCGTCGAGGATCTGCTCGTAGTCGTCGCCGCTCATCATGTAGAGGTTGTCATGGCGGGCGAAGACCACGATCTGGCCGTCGGGCGAGACGCTGGCCCACTCCGGATGGTCGTCAGGCGCCTCCCAATCCTCCAGCTGCCGGAGCGTCCGCGTTTGCACGTCGTACTCGAAGTGGAACACTATCTTCTTCTCGCGTCGTCGCTGGTCCTCCTGATCGTCTTCCTCTTGTTGCTCCTCCTCGACCTGTTCCTCGACCTCGTCTCGCTCTTCGTCCTGCGACGATTCGACCTCGAACTGCAACGTGTTCACATCGATGAACTTGATGCTCTGGATCGGCAGGTGTCGCCCGTCCCACGGGTCTTGTGTGATGCGCGTGAGCTCGGCGGCAATTCGGTCGTTGTCGAAGATCAGACGCTTGGTTCGTGTCGCCGGGTCGACGAGATAGAAGGACTTCCCGTCCGAGGTCTCCCACTCGTACCAGAACTGGTCGCTGCCCTCGATCCATCGCGGCTCCACCGTCGTGCTGTAGATGAGCCGGCGCATCTTGTATGGGGCGAAGCGGGCCGCGAGCCGGTAGTCGGCCGTCGTGACGAGGGCATCCTGTGGCTGGGTGACATCACCCACGGATTGGGCCGACAAGGCCGCGCCGGCGACGGTCACGATCGCAGCGAGAACGAGGCACAGGCTGCACCGGTTCACGGCTGACGACGGGAGCGAGACAACTGGCTGTCCGAATTGATTACGAGAGAGATATCGCGCCATGGGTGTGCCTCCGTGGAGTCGGCGAGGTCGTTTCAGGAGCCCACTGGTGTTGGAGAAACGGTCTTGCAGAATACTCAATCTGGGACGTCACGGTCGAGCTTGGTCTCCCGGGCCTGGCTCCCACTCCTGGTCCGGGTTCCAACCGGGTCGGTTCGGATGTTCGCCCCACTCGCCGCGACGCTCCCGGTCGAAGTCTTCGTTCAAGGTCGGCATCAACGCGCCGACATCCTCACGCCAGGCCGCGAGCATCGCCCGTAGTTCGGCGGCCTTCACGGGCATGGACTCGGCAAGATCAGTCGACTCGCCGATGTCATCGGCCAGGTCGTACAACTCGACATGATTGTCATCGAAGAACTCGATGAGCTTCCAGTCACCTTGGCGTACGGCACCAGCGGGAACCATGTGATGGTAGTGCGGGTAATGGAAATAGATGGCCCGATCGGCGGACTGTTCGCCACCCTTCAGAATCGGCACAAGGCTCTCGCCATCCAGCACCTGCGTGTCGGGCAATCCCGCACCCGCCATTTCCGCAAGGGTCGGGAAGATGTCCGGGCTCACCATCAGCGCGTCTGACGAACTGCCGCCTTCGACGACGCCGGGCCACTTCACAATCAATGGAACACGGATGCCGCCTTCGAACACCGTGCCTTTCTCGTCGCGCAACGGCGCATTGGAACTGACGATGACGCCTGTCGACTTGTCGAACCGTTCCCTCAGCCCGCCATTGTCCGAATAGAACACGACTACCGTATTGTCGGCGATACCGGCATTATCGAGCGTGCGCAGCACGCGACCGACACTGTCATCGACGTGTTCGATCATTGCGGCGTAGACTGGATTGTTGACGCCGTTGTCGGGCCTCGCCTTGTTGCGGTACTTCTCGACCGTCGGCTCCTTGGCCTCGAGCGGAACATGGACGGCAAAGTGTGCGAGTGTGACAAAGAACGGTGAAGCCGAGCTGTTGTCGATGAACTCGATCACTTCATCCGTCAACACGTCGGTGAGATAGGCATCGTCTTCGATGTCCAGATACGGCGGCTCGAACCTGTCAGCGAAATTGAAGTGTGCACCGCCACGGCGAGTGCGCGCCACTTCGTAACCTTGCACCGTCGGCAGTGACACGGCATCGAAACCGTCGAGATGCCATTTTCCGTAATAGCCGGTCGTATAGCCGGCCTCGCGCAGCGTCTCTCCAACCGTGACCACCTCATGCGGCAACCACTGCGTACGATTGGTCGGCACCGTGAGGGCCTCGAATGGCCGCCAGTGTCCCGGGATGAAGTCGGTAATACCGACGCGCGCCGGGTACTGACCTGACTGAATGCTCGCACGCGTCGACGAGCACACGGGCGAGGCCGCATACGCGTTTGTGAACCGCATGCCGTCGGCGGCAAGTCGGTTGATATGCGGCGTTTCGTGGAACTCGTTGGCATACGGCTCGACGTCGGGCCAGCCCAGATCGTCGATGAGGATGAACACGATGTTTGGCGGCCCGTCCGCGCCTGCGATGGTCCCATCGATCTGAGATGAGCCGTTGCTACACGATGCCAGGAGCACCATCGCCGCCAGCCCGACAATGAGTCCGGCATACGGGTTGAGGCGGGTGCCGCGGGCTGGGGCCATGGGCTGTCAGGAAACAGGGCCAATTGTAGAGGGCGAACGGGCCTGAGACAATGCCGGGTCTCCAGCCCAGAATCGCAGCGAGCCTTGCCGTACACTGGCCTCGTGCGCGACACGGGTACTCTGGGGCGCTATATCTGGCTCTGGCTGTTTGGGCTCTCGCTGGGCTGGTTCGAGGGGGCCGTCGTGGTGTACCTGCGCGAGCTCTACTATCCGGACGGCTTCCGGTTTCCGGTCATCATCATTCCGACGTGGCTCGCCGCCGTCGAGCTCGTCCGTGAAGCGGCCAGCCTCCTGTTGCTTGCCGCTGGTGCTCGACTGGCCGGTCGGTACTTCCTCCAACGCTTCGCGGCGTTCATGATCCTGTTCGGCATCTGGGACCTCGTCTACTACGCCGTGTTGAAGCTGGTGCTCGATTGGCCCGAGAGCCTGGCGACCTGGGACATCCTGTTTCTGCTGCCGGTTCCCTGGGTTGGTCCGGTGTGGGCACCATGCCTGATTTCGATCACCCTCGTGGCGGTCGGAAGCTATCTCTACTCGACCCCGCATCGGCCGCGAGCCTATCGAGGGTCAGACTGGGGGATCGTGTGCACCGGCGGCCTGATCGTTATCGGCTCGTTCGTGGCCGAGTGGCGAGCGGTCGTGGAGGAGCGAGTCCCGGAGAGCTACCCGGCAGGGCTGTTCTGGCTGGGGTTCCTGCTCGCTCTGGGGTGGTTCTTGGTTGCGGAACGCCGTCAGCGCGTGGCGTCGTCGGTCGAGCGATCCAGAACGCCGTCGTAGCCCACTTCTGAGATTCAGCGTCGGAACCGCACCCACTTCGTCATGCGTCGCTGCGACACCTCGGCCCCGTACACATTGCCATCGCTGTCGACGGCAACGCCCTCGGGTCCGCTGAAACCATTCACGTTGGCCCTGTCGTCCGGGAGGAAGTGACTGACCCAGCCGGTCCGGGCATCACCGATCCGGATGCCCTTCTCCCAACCCGCGTTGCGCTGGCCGGTGAACTGGTTCGGGGCCGGACTGGACTCCGAGTCGGCCACGTAGATCGTGTCGTTCTCGTCGATGTAGATGCCGCTCGGTCTGCCGAACTGGGTCCAGATCGCGAGGAACTCACCTTCCTGATCGAAAATCTGGATCCGGTTGTTGTAGCGGTCGCCGACGAAGATCCGCCCCTGCGAGTCCATCGCCAGCGCATGCGGATCGCGGAACTGTTTGGGGCCGTACCCGAGCTCGCCCCAGGTCTCCATGTAGGTGCCATCGGCCGCGTACCGGACGACGCGGGCCAACGTTCGATCGTGAGAATCCACCACGTAAATCTGTCCGTTGGGCGCCACCAGGACGTCCGAGGGGCGTGTCAGGTGCTCGGGCGGGTCGCCGGCGACGCCGGGGGTGCCGATCGTCATCAGGAGTTCGCCCTCTGGTGAGAACTTGAGCACCGAGTGGCCCGTGTTCTCTGCTCCCGTGTTCCACGCGTCCGCGATCCACACGTTACCCTCATGGTCTACGTCGATACCGTGAGGCCACGCGATCAGGCCGCCACCGAAACTCCTGATCAGGTTGCCCTCTTTGTCGAACAGCAGCACGGGGTCAACATCCGACCCGACACACGTGTTGGCGCCACACCGTTCGGCGACCCAGATGTTGCCGTCGAGCGCGATCTCCACCGAGCTCGTCGAGCCCCACGCGCGGCCCTCCGGGAGCTCACCCCATCCGTAGATTGGCCGGAACGGGTTGCTGGTGACCGATTGGCCGAAGAGTTCCGCAGAGGCTCCCAAGACCACGATTGCGACCAGGACGCCGACAGCAGAGTAAGCCCGACTCGAGATTCTCATTGCACGTGCCTCCACGAAGGGACCCAACAGATCGGGGCGGATGATACAGCCGGAATCTCAGCCGGACAAGCAATTCCGGGCACAGCGCGTGCCTTCTGGTTCTAAGTCGTTCGACCCCCGGCACTTCGCTGTGGCTACTCTGGCTGTCCTGGGTCCGTCAGGAACACGAACCGCAGGCCGTGGCTTACGGCGATGGGTAGGATCGTCCGATGGGTTTCGTCGGGGAAGAGTCGCACCTGGTAGTCCAGCCGCTGGTACCGTCGACGTCCCAGCAACTCCTCCATGTGTTCCAGATCGCTGAGGATGTTGGGGCCGTCCTGTTCGCCTGCTCCGAAGAAGACGCGGGCCGCCAAGACATCACTTCCGGCCCGGTAGTCCTCCTCGTAACGGAACAGAATCCCTGAGTCCCACCAGAGGGACGGGCTCACGATGACGTATCGCTGGAACAGGTCCGGCTCCTTGAAGAGCAGGTACGTGGAAAACAGGCCGCTGAAGGAAAGACCCGTGATGGTCTTGTCTGCAGGATCCACCTTGTAGTGACCGTTGACGAAGGGGATCAACTCCTCCCGTATGACCTGCGCGAAGCCCTCTCCGAAGCCAGCGTTTGGGAAGTCGCTCAGGTGGGCCCGGGTGGGTGTGAAGTCCCGCTCTCGACGGGCGTAGTACTCCTCGTACGGTTGCTCGTAGGCCACCCCCACCAGGAGTACCGGGGGGATCAGGTCGTCCTTGATCAGCCTGCGAATGATGTAGGCAACGGCTCCGAAGCTGTATTCCGCGTCCAGGAGGTAGACCACCGGAAGCGGATCCGCCATCTCCTGGTAGCCTCGAGGGAGATAGACGTGAAGCTTGAATGTCTCGTCTACGATGGCGGACTCCAGCACGTGACGCTGAGTGTTGGGGATGACCACCTGAGAGAGGGTGTCTGAACCCCCATGTGGAGGGAGTCTGTCGAACGTGGCACCGCCACCCGCAGTCGATCCCGGGCTGAGGCAGATCACAGCCGCGATGACGCCCGTGGTGAGAGTGGATCGGGCTCGCTTCGTCAAGGTATCGGCACACCCACGCTGGCGCAGTACTGCTTGAAGTCACGCAGCGCGTACGGACTGCTCACCAGTCGGCGCAGGCGCATCGCCGTGTAGCGCCGGTCGGCACACAGGGCGGGAGGCAACCGGGAGTAGGTGAGATCGGACGGAGGCCCGAGATAGAGAACCGCGTCCCAATAGGCAAGCGAGCTCGCGTCGAGCAGCGTTCCATCGATCTTGGCGAGGCTGGGCACGCTCCAATCAATGACGCCGGGCTGCAGCGACTCCAGGTTGACGCCAGAGGCCCCTTGCGTGACGACGTTGAAGATGGGGCCGTGACGCTCGAGAAGACCGGTCAGATTCTCATGCGACGGCCCTGCTCGCCAGAGATGCCCGCCGCCGTATGTCACGAGGGCGCGCCGGCCCGGCTCGAGAACCTCCCGCCGAATGAGGTCGGCAGCGAACGCGCCACGGTTCATCGCCAGTCGGCTCCGCCGCGGAGTTCGTCGTCGGGGATGTCCGCACCTTGGACATACCGGTCCATGGTGTCTTGGTAGAGTGAATTGCCGAATTCAACGACGATGTCGTCAACGGTGGCGGCGAACCGGGGATCGCGAATGAGCGCAAGCCGAAACGCGTGGCTCTGCTCGTTTCCGTGACCGCCCTCAGAGAGGGCAACCACTTGGTGTGTTTGGAACGCCTCGAGTATTGCCGCTGTCGGCTCGACCGGTCGCAGGCGACCGCGCTCCTGAGCGACGCCCGAGACACAGACGAGCATCGACGCCAGGCAGCAGACCGGGATCGAACGCGGCGATGTCCGTACTTTCATCCGGGTACGACCGCCATCAAAGGCTCCAGTGTCGAGCCACAGACTCAGCGAAAAGGCTCGTCGAACATCTCGTTCGGCTTGAGATGCAACAGATTGTTGCGGTAGTCGAAGATGGCCCGGAAGCGGCGCAAGGCGGCGTTGCTCAGCACGCCATCGGCGCCGGGCTGGCGCGAGCGGATCTCCGCGTCAGCGAAGGCGGTGACCACACCGGTCAGCTCGAACGGTCCGAGCCGGAGTCTCTCGATGGTACCCTTCTGCCATGGATGTCGCCCCGGATGCCGCGTCCTAGATAGTGGTCTTCCAGCGTATCCGGCAGATCGAACACCATGGAATCGCGGAGCAGCAGCTCCAGCGCCTCGCTCGATGCGAGGTCGATGTACAGGGAGACGGGAACGTCCGCTTCACCCCGGATGCTGATCTCCGCATCGACCCAGGGAATCCGATTCTGCTTGAAGTAGATCGGCAGCGACTCGAAGCTGGAGTCTACCTGCAGGCGCTCCCGATCGTAGAGCACGATCCGGCTTCGCTCGTAGTCGATCTCCACGGCGTAGCTGCCAAAGATCGCGTACCCGATGACACCGTCCCTGGGAAAGCCTTCATACGTGTCCGACTGCAGCACGATGACCTGCTGATCTTCGAGCATGAGATCGCCGGCCGTCACCGACACCGACTCCGCGATCACCGCCGTGGCTGCCTCACCGCCACCGGCCCCGCTGATACGGGACTCCCGGAACTCGGTCGCGTCTATCGCGGCTTTCAGCTCCGGCTTGTACAGCAGCAGCCCATCCGACGACATCCCGGAATCCAGCGTGACCCGAAACTCGCGGGAGTTTCCGACCCTGACGGGAATGACGACTTTGTTCGCCTCGACCACGAACGGGATCTGGCCCACGACGTGGTTGGCCAGGTCGCGACTCCGCTCGGGCTGATCTACCTGCATGAAGAGCGCGAGGAGTGAGATCAGCAAGGTCGCACGCATCGGAAATCTCCCTGGTCGAACTCTCTGCCGCGCCAATGGCGGCGAGGCACTTCGGGGCTTCCGCAGAATGGCGATTCAGAACTGCGAGATCACCACGCGAAAGCCCATGAAGGGGCGGCGCACGCCGGGGTCGCCGCCCCCACGGATGGCGGCTCGGACATTCTGCGCGCCATCTCCGAACGACCCGCCGCGCATCACCCACAGCGCATCGGCCCGGGGGTCGGGCCCGTTGT
Organism: Acidobacteria bacterium UBA2161; assembly: GCA_002328835.1. GTDB lineage: Bacteria > Acidobacteriota > Vicinamibacteria > Vicinamibacterales > UBA823 > UBA2161. The sequence goes on from DCWN01000041.1 coordinate 198,629, forward strand.
CCGTGGGGTCGAAGGGGTAGGCTTGATACGGGCTGCGCGTCCACTCCCAGACATTGCCGCTCATGTCGGCCAACTCGAAGGCGCACTCGGGGCAGTCGAAGCTACCGACGGGCGTCGTCGCCTGTCCGGCGTAGTTCGCCCGGTCTCGTCTCGCGTCGTTTCCCCACGGATAGATCCGCCCATCCGTCCCCCGCGCTGCCTTCTCCCACTCGGCCTCACTCGGCAGACCGACGCGCCAGCCGTCGCTGAGCAGGCGGCGCAGCGTCATCGGGGTCTGTGGCGACTCCCTCAGCGCAGTCTCGAGCCATCGGCAATAGGCGAGCGCGTCCGGCCAAGAGACGGCCCCAACCGGATGGTCGGGCGGTCCTTGGAGAGCTTGTTCGCCGACCCGGCGTTGCGTCGCCGCGACGAACGCGCCGAATTGCGCCACGGTGACCTCGTACCGGCCGATGTAGAAGGTCGGCAGGTCGATCGTCCCCTGGGCAGCGTCGGTCGACCACCGTTCGGTCTCGAAGGCCTGCCTGTCGACCGCCGGGTCACTGCCCATCAGGAATGGCCCGGCCGGAACCTCCACGAAACCGAGCATCGCGTCGCTCGGCAGAAACCAGGCATCCGTTCGAAAGCCCGAGAGTTCTGCCGAACCGCCGATCGACCCGGCGTCGAACCGCGGATTCGGCCGTGACGATAGATAGAACATCCAGACCGTCACGCCCAGGACCAGCGCGGCCAGGATGCCCAACTCTCCCAGCGTGGTCGAGCCCAGCAGCTGTGGCTTCGAGTTCACTTCGGCAGGTTCCGGTCGAGGGGTAGAACGGGATCCACGGGCCACGTCAAGGCGAAGGCGACACGAGGTCGCACGCAAACGCCCAGCCGTGCTCGCAGGCCCGAGCGTACAGCTCCGGCTCGGGCATCTCCATCAGGTTCTGCTTCCGTTCACGCAAGAGCAGTCGGAGGTCCAAGACCTTCGGGTCCGCGCGGCTGACGGTGCCCGGATCCAGCACGTTGACGCAGGCCGCCTGGAACCTCAACTCGCAGGCGCGCGAGAAATAGCCGAGCGCGAGTTCGGGGTCGGGCCGTTCGATCGCACCGTCGGTGTAGTGCACGCCCAACTCGTTACAGGCCCAGGCCGAATTATCGCCGCAATACACGGCTTCTATCGAGAGCAGACGCTCGCAGGCATTGCGACGACCGTCGGCGCAGGCTTGCTCCCAGAACGGGAGGCTGTCACCCGTGTGTCGACCGTCGGTCTTTCCGATGGCCGTCATCGAGCCGAACAGCGCGATCCAGACCGCCATGTAGGCGAGGTTGGCGCGGGCTGACGCCCAATCAAACCGCCAACGAGTCACGGCGGGGACGTCGCCGAGAGAACTCACCACCGCGTCGATTCGCCGAACAGCGAGGTTCAAGAGCGGCATGCACAGCAGTTTGTCGTAGAAGGTCGGCGCCCCGACGGCCTCGAGCAGCGCGTAGAGGCCGAAGACGCCCAGTCCGTAGAGGATTCCGAAGACACTCTTTCCGAGCGGTGTTCTTGGCGAGGTCGACGGATCGGTCACGAGTAGATGCAGGCCCAGGAACACCGCTGCCGGGATTTCGGAGTCGATGAAGTACGGCACCCCGGTCACAGTGGAGTACACGGCACTCGAGGCGAACAGCACGGCCGCCGCGAATCCGGCGATGAGCGTGATCGAAAAGTAGTACATGACGACCAGGCCGATCAGGAACAGCACGAGATAGATTCTCGGTGCGACGGCCAGCGTCGACGCGATGTCCTCTCCCCAGGTCAGATCAGTCGTATTCGTCGCAATCAGCACGAGCGAGAAGAACACCAGCGAGAAGGCGGACGGATTGAAGATGTGCATGCTCCGGCCTTCACGCTGCCAGCGGACGAGACCTTTTCCGAGAAACCCGATCGCGATCATCAGAAACTGCAGGTAGAACCAGTCGTCTCTGAACCAGAGAAACAAGTTGATACTGAGCGTGATGGGAATCGGACCGAAGCCGAGGACATAGCTGTCGCGACGTGACCAGGTCAGCAGCATGTCGACGGCGTAGGCAAAGGCGACCTGCGCGACCATGAGCCAGGCCATGTCGTAGACCGGCCGCCAGTACCAGCCCCAGTAGCCGAGCAAGATCACCTGGAGCGCCGCCTGCAGGTAATGTTGCAGCCGCAGCTCGACGCGGAACGATCGACCAACGCCCTCGCGCCGCAGCCGCAGGAACAGCGCCAACTGCCAGACCAGCAGGACCGCGGTCGCCGTCCAGAAGGACCGGGTCAGGGTGAGGTTGGATTGGACACGCGGGATGAACGAGATGGCGGCGACGCCGAGTGTCAGCGCCAGGGGGACCAGGAAGACGTGGCGTGACGGCACCGCCGTCGGGCTGGAGGCGCCCTCCGTTCCTTGGGCCGCCGGCTTGTGGCGTCCTCGGCCGCCGCGTCGTCGTCGCGCAGCTGTCATGTCGTACGGTGACCGACGCGTCGGACACGCGCACACGGCCGCGGCCAGCGTAGAGCCGAAGCTGTCGCGGCGGGTATGACAGCGATCATACCTTGGCTGAGTGCGCGATCTGTCGTGAGGCGACGTCTGTCAGCAGGAGCCTTCCGCGAGGAGGGCACCCGCGCCTGGAGTTCGCTCATCCGAATCAGGTTCCCATGTTCCCGAGCGCGGCCATGATCTGGTTGAGTATGGCAGTGGCTCTGGGATGCGACACCTCTAGCTGCAAGGTGGATTGGCGGAGATCCTGAACAAGGGAATGATGGTGGGCAATGTCGTCGGGTGTCTCCAGGCGCGTCTCGACACCCGCGATGGCTGGGGCTGGTACTACCTGTCGACGGTGCTGGATGACTACGCACGCTACATCGTGGCCTGGCTGCTCCGCACGTCGATGCAGACCTCGGATGT
>DCWN01000041.1:201850-202228 GCA_002328835.1 Acidobacteria bacterium UBA2161
GGATGTGACCGACACGCTCGACCTAGCCCGCGCCAAGACGGGCCTCGATCACATCCGGGTGATCCATCGGCCCCGACTGCTCAGCGACAACGGGCCGTGCTATGTCTCGCGAGAGCTGGCGGACTACTGACCTTGCCCCCTCTCGGCCCAAAATCCTCTCTCTAGATTTGGACCGGTTTAAGGGGGCAAGGTCACTGTCTTGTTGATAGTCGGCAACGCAAAGCGGCCCGTGAGCCCGGATTTGACGTTCCTTCGAGGGGGCTTTCGGATCGGAACAACGCTAGAGTTCTAGCGTTGCGGTCGAGCGGCCAGGTCATCCGCTCGACGTTTGTTGTCGCTCTACGTTATCGCTCGACTGGTCTTCCCCTAGTTTTCCGG
>DCWN01000029.1:0-36739 GCA_002328835.1 Acidobacteria bacterium UBA2161
TGTTCACGTTCGCTTCGACGCCGTTGCCGCGACGAACGAATGACGCCAGGACCTGCGCGGCGGGGCTGCTAGTCCCCGATGGCCAGAATCACCGTCGTCACCTCTCATCCACCACTCAGCCACGGCGGCCACCTGGTGATCGCCCAGGCACTCGAGCGCGCGCTCGGCGAGGCGGGCCACGACGCGGCCCTCCTGTACACGCCCGAGGCCGGGTTCGGGACGATGGCCTCGGCGTACTGGTCGACGTGGCGGACCGATCCCAGCCGGGCGCACGGCGGTCGGTCGGTCGACCAGGTCATCACCCTCAGGTTCCCCAGCTACGCCGTGCGGCACCCCCGGCAGGTTTGCTGGCTCAACCACCGGATGCGCGAGTACTACGACGTCTGGGAGCAGTTTCATGCCGCGCTGTCATGGCGGAATCAGCTGAAGGAGCGGGCGCGCCGGCGGGTGGTGCACACCGTCGACCGACAGCTCCTCACGCGGAATGTCGACCGCGTCTTCGCGCAATCGAAGACGATTCAGGCTCGGCTGTTGCGGTGGGGTGGCATTGCGGCGGAGGTGCTGTACCCGCCGCCGCCCCAGCGTGCGTACCGCTGCGACGGCTACGGGGACTTCCTGTTCGTGGTCTCGCGCCTCACGCACCTCAAGCGGATCGGACTGGTCGTCGATGCGCTGGCGCACCCCGACGCGGCCGGGGTGCGGTGCCTCATCGCCGGCGACGGCGAAGAGCAGCCGGCGCTGCGCGCGCGGATCGACGAACTGGGCCTGGGCGGCCGCGTCTCGCTGCTGGGGCGATTGCCGGAGGCTGCGGTGCTCGAACACCTCGCACGATGCCGGGCGGTCTGTTTTCCGCCCCTGCGCGAGGACTACGGCTTCGTGACGTCGGAGGCGTTTGCCTCTCGGAAGGCCGTGATTACCTGTTCGGACAGTGGCGGTCCGGCGGAACTGGTGGAGTCCGGCGTGAACGGCCTGGTGACGGCGCCGACCGCGCCGGCGCTGGCGGCGGCGATCCGCACCGTCATGGGCGACGTGGCGCTCGCCGAGCGGTACGGCACCGCCGGGGCGGACGTCGCGGGTCGGTTGACCTGGGAGGAGACCGTCTCGCGCCTGGTCCTCGTGTAGGATCGGTCGGCGGGAGTGTTCCGGCAGATGGCGTATCGCACACCACTCGAGGTGCGCGGTTGGGAATACCGGATCGAGCATACCGGGATCGGTGGGGTCATGGATGACCTCCTCGAGGCCGATGAGACACCATGTTCGCTCTGCGCCCGTCTCCGGCGGGGCGTGCTCTACCGGGTGGCCGACGAGGTGGGCGCGACTAAGATCGCGCTGGGGCACCACAGCGACGACTTCATCGAGACGCTGCTCTTGAATCTGTTCTTCGCCGGGTCGCTGAAGGCGATGCCGGCGCGCCTCGTGCCCGACGAGGCGGCGCAGGTCGTCATCCGTCCGCTGGTGTTCGTGAACGAAGCCGAGACCCGGAGCTACGCCGAGAGTCGTGATCTCCCGCTTGTCGGGTGCTGCTGTCCGGTCTGCGGGGACCTCGGCTTACAGCGCCAGCGTATCAAGCGGCTGCTCGCGGAACTCGATCGGGAGCACCCTGGCGTGAAGCAGTCGATGCTCCGCGCGCTCGGCAACGTGGTGCCGCGTCATCTGCTGGACACGCGCCTCGACCCGGGCGCAGAGCTCCGGCCCCGCGCGCTGGCGGAGGCCGTGGCCCCGTAGCCGGTGCCGATGGTGGTCCGAGGAGCCGGCACTCGGAGACGGGAGGACGCGTGCGCGCGGTCGTGCAGCGGGTGAAGTCCGCGCGCGTCACGGTGGCGGACCGCGTGGTCGGCGAGATCGATCACGGACTGCTGGTGCTGCTCGGGGTCGCCGAGTCGGACGGGCACGCCGACGTCGCGTACCTGGCGCGGAAACTGTTGGGCCTCCGGGTGTTCGACGACCCGGCGGGCAAGATGAATCTCTCGGTGCAGGAGCGTGGCGGGGCCGTGCTGATCGTGTCGCAGTTCACGCTGTGCGGCGATACGCGGCGTGGCCGGCGCCCGTCGTATGATGCGGCGGCCCCACCCGAGGTCGCGCGGCCGATCTACGAGGCACTGGTCGACGAGGTCAGGCGGAGTGGTGTCCGGGTCGCGACCGGAGAGTTTCAGGCAATGATGGACGTGGCATCGGTCAACGACGGACCGGTGACGCTGCTGCTCGATAGCGAGAAGCGCTTCTGAGGCGATAAGAGGGGGAACCGTCAGCATGAGTCGACTTCGCATCGGAACGTGGGTTACGGCGGCCTGGCTCGCGATGGGCCCGACCGCGGCCGTCGCGCAGCAGCGGCCGCTGGTGACCGAGGATCCGGAGACCGTAGGTGCGGGCGTCGTCCTCCTCGAGACCGGTTTCGACTATCGGCGCGGAGAGCAGTTTCCGGTGTCGGGGCTGGAGGGCAATCTCTGGCGCGTGCCGACGCTCGGCTTCAGCATCGGGTACGGTTCGAACGCCGAGGTCCAGATCGACGGCGGGCTCTACAGCCACCTGTCGATCACCGAACGGTTCGACGCGCCGCTGTCCGGCATGCTCGACTTCGACGGCGACAGCACGAGCAGCATCGAGGATATGTACATCGGCACGAAGGTCCGGCTTCTGGGAGAGACCGCCCGCCGGCCGGCGTTCGGCATGCGGTTCGCGACGAAGTTGCCGAACGCGAGCAACGAGAGCGGTCTGGGGCTCGACACAATGGACTACTTCTCGTCGCTGCTCGTCGGCAAGACGATCCAGTCGGTGCGCGTGGTCGGCAACATCGGCCTGGGTATCCTTTCCGATCCGACGCGCGGCGACCGGCAGAACGGCGTCGTGATCTACGGTGTGTCGCTCGCGCGCGCCGTCGCCCAGGGGCTCGAGGTGGTCGGCGAGATCAACGGCCGTCACGACACCCGGTCGGGGACGCCGCCCCCGGGGACCGAGAGCCGCGCGATGATGCGGTTCGGCACCCGCTACACGCGCGGCACCGCCAGAGTCGACGTGGCGGTGTTGGTCGGCGTGACGAAGGACGACCCGACCGTCGGCGTGACGGCCGGACTCACCTACGTCTTCCAGGCATTTCAGGTCCCGTAGCGGCGAGGCGCTGGTGCTCGATCTCGTCAAGGCCCACGCCTACGGGAATGACTTTCTGCTGACACGCGCGTCGAGCGTCGCCGACGGCGCGCGGCGCGCGTGGGCGCGGCGCGTGTGCGACCGCCACACGGGCGCCGGGGCCGACGGCCTCATCTTCTACACGGCGACGCCCGACGGCGCCCGGATGCGGCTCTTCAATGCCGACGGCAGCGATTCCGAACTGTCGGGCAACGGCGTCCGGTGCCTGGCGGCGTGGGTGCTGCGCGGCCCGGATGGCACCGTGGGCGACGGCCGCGCGGAGGCGGGCCGCCGAGTCGTCATCGAGACCGACGCCGGGGCGAAGACACTCGAACTCGTCGAGGCCGATGGCGGCCGCCTGACGTTCACGGCGGCGATGGGCCCGCCCACCGACCTGCGGCAGCTACGGCTGGCGGTGGCGGGAGAGGAGATCGACGTTGTCGCGCTCAGGGTCGGGAACCCGCAGTGCGTGGCCCTGATGCCGCTTCCGAACCACTCCCGCTTCCTGGCGCTCGGCGCGGCGCTGTCGAGTCACGAGGCGTTTCGGGAGGGGACCAACGTCGAACTGGCGGAAGTCGCATCGGCCGAGCGCGTCCGGATCCTGATCTGGGAGCGCGGCGTCGGGCCGACCCGTGCCTCGGGCACCGGCGCCTGCGCGGCGGCGGTGGCCGCGGCGGCCCACGGCGGCGCGTCGCGCGACGTCGAGATCGAGGCGCCCGGCGGTACGCAGCGCGTCGTCTGGCGCGAGGGTGGGCTCGAACTGACCGGCTGGGCCGAGATCGTCTGGGCCGGCCGGTGGATGGGTGAGGCGCCTGACGAGCGCGCCGACGCCTTGCCCTCGGTGGCCGACCCTCAGCGACCCGGTGGCTGATAGTCGACCTTAATCTGTGTCGCCCGGTCGATCTCCTCGGCGGTCAGCAGCGGCGTCGTTCGGAGCGCGACGGCGCCGGAAGCGTTGATCGCCAGGGACGCGGCGGCCATGGTCGCGGCGTCGGGTGCATCCACGATCGCCATGATGTCGTCCTCGCCGAACGTGAAATACAGGCTCTCCATCGAGGCCCCGACGCTCTTGACCGCAGCTTCCGCGGCCGCGCGCCGCTTCGACCCACCGACCTGCAGCAAGCCTGGGAGACCCTTTGCGGTATACGAACCTTGAAGCATGTACTTGGGCATCTCATCCTCCTCTGGTCTGGACGACACTAACGCGACGCGGACGCCGGCGCAATTCCTGCGTACCCGGTCGGGCGATCGGGCGCGACCTTCGCTACCAGCGCGGCGGATGCCCGGCCACCGCGGCATCGAGCTGGCCGGTCACCTCACGTAACTGCTCGGCCAGGCCGCGCGTGGCGTCGCGTGCGGTGACGTAGTTCTCGCTGGCCAACGCTGAGCGCGCTTCTTGCACCGCCTCCTCGGCAGCGCGGGCGGTGAGGCGTGCGCGCTCGAGCGTAGCCCGTCCGATGCGCGCGGCGTCGGCTGAGGCCAGGCTGGCGTCGAGCTGGCGCGCGGTCGCCTCGACGGTCTCGAGGGCATGCTCTGCCTCACTCCGGACGATGGCGCGCTGGTCGGCGGCCATCCTGGCGGCGTCTTGCGCGCGTTCGCGCGCGTCGAGGGCGTGGCTGAGGGCCTGGCGGTAATCGCGCTCGGCGACGGCTTGATGGCTCCGCTCGAGCGCCACGACCGCGGCCTCGTACTCCTCGGCGGCGTACACGTCGGCGCCGGCCGCCCGCGCGGTGTCGATGGCGCCCTGGGCCTCGTGCATTTCCGGGTCGGGCGGCGCGGCACACGCCGACGCGAGAGCGGCGACGACCAGGGCGACGCCTGGCAGGAGGGAAGTCCGACGGGCGAGTGCGCGCATCGGACGAGTATATGCGAATCGGTCCCGGCCGCCCTGCCGGCCGCCCTGACGGTATCGGTGGCGTGTAGTACGATGAGAAGTCTGGTGCCGCACGATCGGCCGCGCGAACGCCTGGGTCGCCTGGGCGTCGATGCGCTGGGCGATCAGGAGCTGGTCGCCATCGTGTTGGGCCACGGCGGTCCCCGGCAGAGCGCGCTGGGTCTGGCGGAGCTGGTACTCGCGTCGATGAACGGCGTGCACGGCCTCACGCGGGCGTCGGTCGACCAGTTGGCCCAGCTTGCCGGGGTCGGTCGCGCCAAGGCGGCGCAGTTGCTGGCGGCAGTCGAGTTAGGGCGCCGCACGCTGACTCGGGCGCCGGCGGTGCGGGTGCAGCTCGGGAGTCCGCGGGATGCGGCGGCCTACTTGACGCCGCGGTTCGGCGGCGGGGCCGTCGAGCGGTTCGGCATCGTCCTGCTCGATACGAAGCATCGGGTGCTGAAGGCCGCCCTGCTCTCGGTGGGCACGCTCGACGCGAGCCTGGTGCACCCACGCGAGGTGTTCCGTGAAGCCTCGACGGCCGGCGCCGCGGCGATCGTGCTGTTCCACAATCACCCGTCGGGCGATCCGACGCCGAGCCGAGATGACGCGACGTTGACCGCGCGGTTGGTGGAGGCCGGAGAACTGATGGGGATCGTCGTGCTCGATCACGTCGTGCTCGGCGAAGCGCGGTACTTTAGCTTCAAGGAATCAGGTCGACTCTAACCGCGACGCGACGCCCGGTGACATGAGCCGCATTGCCTATCTCGACTGTTTCTCTGGCGCCTCCGGCGACATGGTGCTCGGCGCGCTGCTCGACGCGGGCTTGCCGCTCGACGATCTGCGCGCGGCGCTCGGCAGCCTGCCGCTGGGCGATCCGGCGTGGTCGGTCGAGGCCGATCGGGTCGACCGGTCCGGGGTCGCGGCGACCAAGTTCCGGCTGCGCGAGGGCGATGCGGGCGATGAGCCGTCGCCGGAGCCTCGGCACGTACATCATCACGATCACGCTCACGACCATGCGCACGACCACGATCACGCCGGAGGCGATGGCCACCACCATCCCCACCGGAGCCTGAAGGAGATTGTCGGGCTGATCGATCGGTCGGCGTTGTCGGCGCCCGCCAAGGTGCGGGCGGGCCGGCTCTTCGAGCGGCTCGCCGAGGCGGAGGCGGCGATTCATCAGATGCCGGTCGAGGAGGTGCATTTGCACGAAGTCGGCGCCCTCGACTCGATCATCGACATCGTCGGGGCGGTGCATGGCCTGGAGTGGCTCGGCGCCGAGGCGATCGTCGCGTCGCCGCTCAACGTCGGGTCGGGCACGGTGCGCTGCGCCCATGGAGAGTTCCCCGTGCCGGCGCCGGCGACCGCGCGCCTCCTCGAGGGCGCACCGGTGTACTCGAGCGGCGTCGCGGCGGAACTCGTGACCCCGACGGGTGCGTTGCTCGTCACAGAATTCGCGTCGTCCTACGGGCCGCTTCCGGCGATGCGTGTCGATCGGATCGGCTACGGCGCCGGCGAGCGCGATCTACCGAAGGCGCCCAATGTGCTACGGCTGCTCGTGGGGGAGTCGGCCGACGCGGACGTCGGGCACCGCGTGGTCGTCATGGAGTGCGAGATCGACGACATGAACCCGGAACTGTTCGGTTCGTTGATGGGCCAGCTGTACGCCGGGGGTGCGCTCGAGGTGTTCTACGTGCCGGTCCAGATGAAGAAGAACCGGCCGGGGACCCTGGTGACGATCATCGCGGCGCCCGAGCGGCGCACAGCCCTCAGCGAGATTGTCTTCCGCGAGAGCACGACGATCGGCCTGCGGTACCACGAGATGACGCGCGAGTGCCTCGAACGGAGCTCGCTGCCGATCGAGACGCCGATCGGGACGGTTCGGGTGAAGGTGGCGCGGCGCGCCGGCCGGGTCGTCAATGCCGCTCCCGAGTTCGAAGACTGCGCGCGGCTGGCGGCCGAGCACGGCCTCTCGGTGAAGGACGTCCAGGCCCTCGCTCACAAGGCCTATCTCGACAGGGGGAGCGACTGATCCGCCCTTCCAGGCCATGTCTCGGTTCTATCTCACGACCGCCATCGACTACGTGAACAGCCGGCCGCATCTGGGTACGGCGTACGAGAAGGTGACGGCCGACGTCATCGCGCGGTACCACCGCCTGCGCGGGGTCGAGACGCACTTTCTGATGGGGAACGACGAGCACTCGCAGAACGTGCACCGCCGCGCCCTGGAGCTGGGGCTGGATCCGATCGCCTATTGCGACCGGATGGAGTCGGAGTTCCGAGCGGTCTGGCGGACGCTCGACGTGTCGTTCGACGACTTCATTCGCACGACCGAGCCCCGCCACCGCGCCAGCGTGACCCGGATGCTGGAGCGGATCGCGGAGCGCGGTGACCTCTACGAGGGATTCTACGAGGGGTGGTACTGCGTGTCGTGCGAGGCCTTCAAGCAGGAGAAGGACCTGGTTGAGGGCAAGTGCCCGGTGCACCACGTCGAGCCGAAATGGCTCCGTGAGAAGAACCACTTCTTCCGGCTGTCGAACTACCGTGACGCGCTGCTCTCGCATTTCGAGGCGCACCCCGAGTTTCTGCAGCCGGAGGTTCGCCGCAACGAGATCATGCGGCTCCTGGAGAGCGGCCTCGAGGACATCTCGGTCAGCCGGAGTGGCCAGGCCTGGGGCATCCCGATGCCCCAGAGCCCCGAGAGCGTCGTGTATGTCTGGTTCGACGCGCTGATCAACTACGCGTCGGGTGTCGGCTACGGCACCGACGAGACGCGGTTCGAGGCGTGGTGGCCGGCCGACCTCCACATCGTGGGCAAGGACATCACGCGGTTCCACAGCGTCTTCTGGCCGGCGATGCTGATGAGCGCCGGCGTTGCCCTGCCGCGTCAGGTGTTTGGTCACGGGTGGGTGCACCATCGCGGCGAGCGGATGAGCAAGACCCTCGGCACGACGGTCGACCCGCTCGAGGCCGCGGAGCGATTCGGCGTCGATCCGCTCCGGCTCTACTTCGTGAAGGAGATCCCGTACGGCCAGGACGGCGACTTTGCCTACGATCGGTTCGAGGAGCGCTACAACGTCGACCTGGCGAACAACCTCGGTAACCTGGTGAGTCGCGTGGCCACGATGGCCGACAAGTACCGCGGCGGCCGCCTGCCGGCCACGGCGGGCGAGCCGGGCCGGCTCCCCGGCGCCGCCGAGGCCGTGGTCGGGCGCTACACCGAGGCGATGGACCGGCTGGCCCTGCACGAAGCGGCGGCGGCGGCCTTCGCGCTGGTCGACGCGGCGAACGAGTACATCACCGAGACCGAGCCATGGGCGCTGGCGCGCGATCCGGCCAACGCCGACCGCCTGAGTCAGGTGCTGCACGAGACGGCGGAGGCGGTGCGGATCGCCGCCGTCTTGCTCTCGCCCGTGGTGCCGGCATCGGCCGATACCGTGCTGGCGCGGATGGGTGGGCCGTCCGCGACGGCGCGACGCTTCGATGAGGCCACGACGTGGTCGACCGCGTCCGAGCGCACGGTGGTGCTCGGGCCCGCACTCTGGCCGCGAGCGGAAGGCGGCCGACTACCCGGGACGCACGACAGAGGAGAGGCACGAGCGATGACTGACAGTGACAGTGGCAAAGACGCCGGCGAATCTCAACCCGTGCCCCCGGCGGCGGCGCCGGCCGCCACGCCCGCCCCGGCCGCGGATCCCCGGATCACGTTCGACGCGTTCATGGAGATCGATCTCCGGGTCGCCACCGTGCTGGCCGCCGAGAAGGTCGAGAAGTCGCGGAAGCTCATCAAGATCGAGGTCGACCTCGGAACCGAGCGGCGGACGGTCGTCGCCGGCATTGCCGAGGCCTACGCGCCGGAGGATCTCGTCGGGCGCACGGTCGTCGTGGTGGCCAACCTCAAGCCAGCCAAGCTGATGGGCATCGAATCGAACGGGATGATTCTCGCGGCGAGCCTCGAGGGCGGGATCCCCGCACTCGTGCGCTTCGACGATCCGCCGCCGCCGCCCGGCACCCGCGTCCGGTAGCGTTCGGCGATGCTGGACAGCCACTGCCATCTCGCGGACGAGGCGTTCGCCGATGACCTGCCCGAGGTCGTCGCCCGGGCCCGGGAGGCCGGGCTCGACACGGCGCTGTGCATCCTCGCGGCGGGCGATGTCGACGAACCCGACCGGGCGGCGACGTTGAGGAGTCTCTGGCCCGAGGTCCGGTTCGCCTGCGGCGTCCACCCCCATCAGGCGGCAGCGTGGGCCGGGCGCGAAGACGAGGCCGCCGGGTTCGTGCGCGGCCTGGCCGAGGCCGAGCCGGCGGTGCGGGCGATCGGCGAGATCGGCCTCGACTACCACTACGACTTCGCCCCGCGAGCGGTGCAGCGCGGGGTGTTCGCGGCGCAGGTGGTGCTGGCGACCGAGTTGGCGCAGCCGATCGTCGTCCATACCCGAGAGGCCGACGCCGACACGTGGGCCGTCCTGCGGGGCGCCGACGGACCGCTGCGGGGGATCGTGCACTGCTTCACGGGCGATGCCGATGCGGCGCGGGACGCGTTGGCGCTTGGGCTCCACATCTCGTTCTCTGGCATCGTGACGTTCCCGCGGGCGGACGCCCTCCGGGAGATCGCCGCCTGGGTGCCGCTGGATCGTCTGCTGGTTGAAACCGACGCGCCCTACCTGGCCCCGGTGCCGCACCGCGGCCGGCGCAACGAGCCGGCGTGGGTCACGGAGGTCGTCGAGGTCATCGCACGGGCGCGCGCCGCCGAGCCGAGGGAGATCGCTGCGGCGGTGGAGCGCAACTTCGCCTCCCTGATGGCGGGAAAGTGACGGTTACCCCCCCCGTAATCCGGGGGTCGAGACGTTGACACTCCGCGCGCGAGTATGGTGTGATCGCGTGTTGGCGAGGTCGATCGAGTGCATTCATCGGTCTTCGCGCGTACGCAGCCGTGCCCGATACTGAATCCGCCGTCGACCTCACCCAGATCTTCGAGCCGATCCGCGACGACCTCCAGGCGGTGGAACACGAGTACGCGCGGCAGATCCAGTCGCGGGTCGAACTGATCCCCCAGATCGGCAAGTACATCCAGCGGAGCGGCGGCAAGCGCGTGCGGCCGGCCGTCCTGCTGATGGCGTCGCGACTGGCGGCCTATCGCGGTGAGCAGGCCGTGGTGTTTGCCTCGGTCGTCGAGTTCATTCACACGGCGACGCTCGTTCACGACGACATCATCGACGACGCGGAGGTCAGGCGAGGTCAGCAGGCGGTGCACTCGCGCTGGGGTAACGAGATTACCGTGCTGCTCGGCGACTATCTCTACATCAAGTCGATGGGGATGGCGTTGAGCCAGGATTCGCTCGAGCTTGTCCGCCTGCTCTGTGACGTGGCGCTGCGCATGATCGAGGGCGAGCTCTTCCAGCTCACCAAGACCGGCGACGTCGCGATCACCGAGGACGAGCACTTCGATCTCATCCGGCGCAAGACCGCGTATCTGTTCGGCGGCTGCGCCGAGATCGGTGGGCGGCTGGGCGGCGTGTCCGAGGCCGAGGCCAAGGCGCTGCGCGAGTACGGCTTCAACCTGGGGGTGGCGTTCCAGTTGATCGACGACCTGCTCGACTACACGGCCGCGGAGTCCGAGCTGGGCAAGCCGATTGGCAGCGATCTGCGCGAGGGCAAGGTGACCCTGCCGGTCATCTACCTCCTCCAGCGGGACGGCAAGGTCGCGGGCGATCTCGTCCGGCGGATCGTCGAGACCGGCGCGGTGTCGCCCGACGAGTGGCGCGAGCTGAGGCTGCTGATGACGCAGCATCGCGCCATCGATAGCGCCTACGACAAGGCGCGTGCCTGTGCGGCCACGGCGCGGGAGCACCTGGGTGTGTTCCCACCCTCGCCCGAGCGTGACGCGCTGATGGTCCTGCCAGACTACGTGCTTGCCCGCGAACGCTGAGCCCTGGCTCCACCGTGGCGAAGAGCGCGGCGACACGGATTGACGAGCTTCGCGCTCGGATCCGCCACCACGAAGAACGCTACTACGTTCTTCACGATCCCGAAATCACCGACACCGAGTTCGACCGGCTGCTGAAGCAGCTCGAGGCTCTCGAACGCGAGCACCCGACGCTCGTGACCGTCGACTCGCCGACCCAGCGCGTGGGTGGGCGTCCGGTCGAGGGCTTCGAGACGGTCGCTCATGCCGCGCCACTGCTGAGTCTCGACAACGCCTACGACGAAGACGAGCTGCGCGCCTTCGACGAGCGTGTCCGTAAGGGCCTGAGCGACCCCGAGGGGGGCGAAGCCGACGACGCGAGCCCGGTCTACGTAGCCGAGTTGAAGATCGACGGCCTGAGCATCGCGCTGACCTACGAGGACGGCCTGCTCACGCGCGGCGTGACGCGCGGCGACGGGACCCAGGGTGAGGATGTCACGTCGAACGTTCGCGCGATTCGCGCGATTCCCCTGGGGCTCTCCGCTCCGGTCGAGGGCACGGTCGAGGTGCGCGGCGAGATCTACCTACCGCGCGCGGCGTTCGCGCGCGTCAACCGTGACCGCGAGGAGCGTGACGAGCCGCTTTTCCAGAATCCGCGCAATGCGGCCGCCGGCACCATGCGGACGCTCGATCCGGCCCTCGTGGCGGCGCGCGGGCTCGGCGCCTACGTCTATCAGGTGACCGACGCCCAGGAGGCCCGCACCGCACCGGGTGGGGACCATCACGAGACATTGGGCACGCTGCAGGGGTGGGGGCTGCCGGTCGAACCTCACTGGCAGCGCTGTGACGATATCGAGGCGGTGCTGGCGTTCTGCCGCGACTGGGCCGAGAAACGTCAGACGCTCGAGTTCGAGATCGACGGCGTCGTGGTGAAGGTGGACGCGTCGCCTCAGCGTGCGCGGCTGGGCGCGACCGCGAAGTTCCCGCGGTGGGCGATCGCCTTCAAGTTTCCTCCCGAGCAGGCCACCACGCGGCTCGAGCGGATCGAGGTGAATGTCGGGCGCACCGGCGCGGTGACGCCCTATGCGGTGCTCGAGCCGGTGCGCCTCGGTGGGTCGACGATCGCGCGGGCGACTCTGCACAATGCCGAGGAGATCGCACGCAAGGACCTGCGGGCCGGCGATATCGTCGTCGTGGAGAAGGGCGGCGACGTCATCCCGAAGATCGTCGAAGCGGTGGTCACCCGGCGGCCGAAAGGGAAGCGGTTGCGGCGGTTTCGGATGCCGACGCGCTGCCCGCAGTGTGACAGCCCGCTGGTGCGGCCCGACGACGAAGTGGTCTGGCGCTGCGTGAACGCGTCGTGCCCGGCGATGCTGCGCCGCCGGGTGCTGCACTTCGCGTCCCGGCGGGCGATGAACATCGAGGGGCTCGGCGAGTCGCTGGTGGAGCAGTTGGTCGAGACTGCACTGGTCAAGGACTTCGCCGACCTCTTCGCCCTCGACGCCCCGGCGCTCGAAGGCCTCGAGCGGATGGGCGAGAAGTCGGCGGCGAACCTCCTGGCCGAGATCGACAAGAGCAAGTCGGCCGAGGTCTGGCGGCTGCTGCACGGCGTCGGCATCCGGCACGTCGGCGAAGGCGTGGCGCAGGTCCTGGCCGGCGCCTTTGGCTCGGTGGCCGCCCTGGTGGCCGCGACCGCCGAGGCCCTGGAGGCGGTCGACGAGGTCGGCCCGATCGTCGCCCAGGCCGTGCGAGAGTTCTTCGACGACCCGGGCAACCAGGGCCTGATGGTCCGTCTCGAGGCGGCGGGGCTGAGGGTCAGCGGTCCAGTTGTCAACCCGGCGGGAGCCCCCGGCGCGCTGGCCGGGCAGACCTTCGTCCTCACCGGTACGTTGCAGGCCATGTCGCGGGACGAGGCGAAGGCGGCGATCCAGGCGCTGGGCGGGAAGGTGGCCTCGTCGGTCAGCCGGAAGACGAGCGTGGTCGTCGTTGGGGCGGAGCCCGGTAGCAAGGCCGAGAAGGCGCGCGCGCTCGGGGTGGCGACGCTCGATGAGGCTGCGTTTCGGAAGCTTATAATCGAGTCACGATGAAGAAGGCCCGGGTGCTCGTCGTCGACGACGAAGCGGCGATCCGCGAGTCGCTCCGGATGATCCTGGAGTACGAGGGCTACGAGTGCCTGCAGGCGCCCACCGGGCAGGACGGCGTGGACCTCGCGTCGCGGGAGGCGCCCGACTGTGTCTTTCTCGACATCAAGATGCCGGGCATGGACGGCCTGGAAGCCTTGAAGCAGATCAAGGGCGCCGTCGAGGATCTCCCCGTGGCGATGATCTCCGGGCACGGCACCCCGGCCACCGGGTTCGAGGCGCGCGACCAGGGCGCGTTCACGTTCATCGAGAAGCCGCTCCAGCGCGAGCACGTGCTGGCGGCGGCGCGCAGCATGCTCGAGCAGCGGCGCCTGCGTTCCGAGAACGTTGACCTGCGCAAGGAGATAGAGCTTCGCCATGAGCTGGTCGGCGAAAGCGCCGGACTGGCGCGAGTGACCGAGGCGGTGCGCAAGGCGGCGCCCACGAGCGCCACGGTGCTCATCGTGGGCGAGAGCGGTGTCGGCAAGGAGTTGGTGGCGCGCGCGATCCACCGCAACAGCCTTCGCAGCCGCGAGCGGTTCGTCCAGGTGAACTGCGCGGCCATTCCCGACGAGCTGCTCGAGTCGGAGCTATTCGGCCACGAGAAGGGCTCGTTTACCGGCGCCACCGACAAGCAGACTGGCAAGTTCGAGCAGGCGGATCGCGGAACGATCTTTCTCGACGAGGTGGGCGACATGAGCCTGCGGAGTCAGGCCAAGGTCCTCCGCGCCCTGCAGGAGGGCGAGATCGAGCGGGTCGGCTCGACCCGCGTCGTGAAGGTCGACGTCCGGGTGATCGCCGCGACGAACAAGGCGCTCGAACAGGAGATCGAGGAGGGCCGCTTCCGCGAGGACCTGTACTTCCGCCTGAACGTTGTGCCGATTCCAGTGCCGCCGCTGCGCGAGCGGGCCGATGACATTCCGCTGCTGGTGCGTCATTTCGTGGCGGCGTTCACCCGCGAGAACAACTTCAAGCCGCTGACGTTCAGCGACGGGGCGGTAGACGCGCTCCGGGTTCATCGCTGGCGTGGCAACGCGCGCGAACTGCGCAACACCGTCGAGCACCTGATGATCATGGCGGCCGGCGAGACGATCGAGGCCGCCGACGTGCGGGCGCGCCTCCCGGTTGACGGTCGGTCGACGGGAGCCGATAATGAGTCCGAACGGCCGGGCACGCTTCGGGAGTTCAAGGAGGTCGCCGAGCGGACGTTTCTGATCGGCAAGCTGCGCGAGCACGGCTGGAACATCTCGAAGACGGCCGAAGTCATCGACACGCCGCGCAGCAACCTGTACAAGAAGCTCGAGCAGTACCAGATCAGCCAGGAACAGGATGGCTGATCCGGGCACGTCGGTTCTTTGACAATCCGTCGTAGACCGCTAGACGACCGCCGCGCCGGCGCGGGCAACCGCGCCGACGGGGAGGAAAGTCCGAACTCCGCAGGGCAGTGCGCCGGGTAACCCCCGGTCAGGGCGACCTGAAGGAAAGTGGCACAGAAAACATACCGCCACGATGTCGCAGCCCTCACGGGCGTGCGTCGGGGTAAGGGTGAAAAGGTGCGGTAAGAGCGCACCGCGTCCGCTGTGAGGCGGATGGCAGGCTAAACCCCGCACGGAGCAAGACCAAATAGGGAGGCGTTACAGGACGGCCCGTCCGAAGCCTCCGGGTAGGTCGCTTGATCCCGCCAGCGATGGCGGGACTAGAGGAATGGTCGTCATCCCGGCGTGGTCGCTTTCGAGCGATAGCGGAGGGACACAGAATTCGGCTTATGGCGCGTCTGCGACGGATCCTTCGCACTGCACGGCACACACCTTGAGCACCGACACCTACCTCGTCACCGGCGGCGCCGGGTTCATCGGATCCCATCTCGTCGAGCATCTGCTCCGGCGAGGTGCGTCGGTGCGGGTCGTCGATAGCTTCATCACCGGACGCCGGGAGAACCTGGCCGGGCTGGCCGACGCCGGGGGCCTCGAACTCCTCGAGGGCGACCTCGCCGATCCCACCGTGGCGAGCCGAGCGGTGGCCGGCATGACCTACGTGCTGCACCAGGCGGCGATCCCGTCGGTGCCGCGCTCGGTCTCCGATCCCTGGACGTCGCATCGGGCCAACGTCGACGCGACGTTGCACCTGTTGATCGCGGCTCGCGACGCGGGCGTTCGCCGGGTCGTCTATGCCGCGTCGTCGTCGGCCTACGGCGACACGCCGACCTTGCCCAAGGTCGAGGCCATGCCGACGTCGCCGCGCTCGCCCTACGGGTTGCAGAAGCTCGTGGGCGAGCAGTACGCCGAGCAGTTCACGCGCCTCTACGGGCTCGAGACGGTCTCGCTCCGCTACTTCAACATCTTCGGTCCGAGGCAGGATCCGAACTCGCCCTACTCGGGCGTGATCGCCCGATTCGTGCCGGCGCTACTGGCGGGTGAGCGACCGACGATCTACGGCGACGGCGAGCAGACCCGCGATTTCACCTATATCGACAACGCCGTCGCGGCCGTGCTCGCGGCGTGCACCGCGCCCAAGGCGAGCGGCGCGGTCATCAACGTGGCCACCGGCGAGCGGACGTCACTGAACGATCTGCTGGCGAGGCTGAGCGCGATCGTCGGCGTGTCGCTCGAGCCCGTGCACGAACCGGCGCGTACGGGCGACGTGCGCGACTCGCTGGCCGACTGCACGAAGGCGCGTGAACTGCTGAACTATTCGCCGTCGGTATCACTCGACGAGGGGCTGCGGCGGACCGTCGACTGGTACCGTCAGGCGTCGTCCGGCGGCCGGTAGACGACCAGCGTCATCCGGCGCGCCGACTTCACGATGACAACCTCACCGGCCCCGAGGGGGTCGTGGTCCTCGGGGACTTCGGCCTTCCACAGTTCCTGCCCGACCCGCACCAGGCCACGGCGCTCGAACGCCTCGACGACCGTGCCCTTCGTGCCGGCGAGCCGATCGAACGGCGTGGAAGACGGCTCGTAGGCCCGCCGCACGAACGGGTAGAGCGCGACGTCCTTCGCGATCCACGCGACGAGCAGAGCGCCAGCCACCCACAGGGGCAGGCCGGCCTGTCGATGCGCAATCGCCAGGACGATGGCGACGACGGCGACGCCCGGCACCTGGAACGCGGCGTAGCGTTGCAGCGTCCGAGGTGCCGGGCCGGTCTGGGGCACGGCGCGCGCGTCGCTCCCTACGAGGTGAACGTCCAGTTGCGGAAGATCGAGCAGGTGCTTGTGCCGCCTTGGGCGTTGACGACCGAGACGAGCATTCCGCCGAACCTGGCCTGCGTGAAGACCGTGACATCGGCGGTGCCTCGGCCGATCTTCTTTCGCACCCTCGCGCCGTTGCCGTCATCGACGAGGAGATGCACGATTCTCATCGCACACGTCGCCTGCGTGATGATCCGCTCGGTGACCCGCTGACCGGCCGTCAGGTAGCCGATCGTCGCGACGGCGGCCCACGTCGGGCCCATGAGCGTCGACCCGCCAAAAGTCGTCACGTCGTTCGAGCCGATCGTCTGGCCGGCCGGGCCGAACTGGGCCTGGCCGACGCCGCCCGCCAGCGGGAGTCGCGGTGCGCTCGCCAGTGCCTCGAAGTCGCTCGCGTCGAAGTCGATCGCCTCGAAGTCGCCCGGCCCGACTTCACCCGAGGCGTCGACGGCGGTTCCACGGGATAGGGCGGCGAACTCGGTGGGCTCTTCCAGGGCGGGTGCGGCGATGTCCCGGGCCTGGAGGACGACGGCAACTGCGACGGTGCCGACGAGAACAGCAATCAATCTCAACATGCGCGAACTCCCTTCAACGCGAAACGGCGGCGACGCGGACGCAGATCGTCGACGAGGCGGCCACGAGGGTACGCTTCCACTAGGCGCACCTTAGTCAGGCCGCCGTCGGAGTGTCAATCGAACCGGGGGAGAGGGTGCGGGCTCAGGCGGGACGAAAGCGGAGGCGGGCCGGGCACCGAGGTACCCGACCCGGTTCGAACGAACTAACAATGCCTCCTGGTGACATGTTGCATAGGCGACACCTCCCGGCACGACCGTGTCTGATGTGCCCGCGATCGACTGCGAGCGAGTGGCCGTGCTCCTTTCGTCGCCGACGGCGGAGACCGCGGCGAGTGTTGGCGACAGTCTACTACAGCTACGCAGGCGAACCGCCTCGGTATAATCGGCGAAACGGTGGCCCGCAGCGCAGCAGCACTCCAGGAAGGAGAACGCCCGATGCCCGTGACGACCTTCGACGGTCTGCCCGACAAGTCGCCGATGGCCGGCTTCACCGGGAAGTTCGTGCACACCGAGCGGATGACGATCGTGCGATGGGACATCGCCGAGGCGGCGCGCCTGCCCGAGCACTCGCATCCGCAGGAGCAGATCACGACGGTGCTGAGCGGAGAGTTCGAGATGGTGATCGATGGGACCGCCCATCGGCTCGGCCCCGGGGCCGTCGCCGTCATTCCCTCGAACACGGTCCATGCAGGCCGCGCGATCACGGCGTGCCTGGCGATCGACGTCTTCCAGCCGGTTCGCGACGACTATCGCTAGCGCTGCGCCTGGGCGAGGTGCGGTGGAGGGTTCGGGGCGAGAAACGCGTGCCCGGAGGCTAGGTGCCCGGCGCGCGGTACTTCTGACAGAACGAGTTGAGCTTCTTGGCGTCGGCGTCCATGAAGTGGATGCCGACGCGATAGCCCGCGCCACGGCCGGCGCTCGCCGGTTCGAAGGCCGCCCAGGCGACCATGGCGACCAGCCGCATCGCATCGTCCTTGTTCGGGGCCAGCGACAGGCGGACGCGCTGCCCGGGCCGCATCGACGAGCCCGACACCAGCTGGGCACCGGTGGGGGAGAGGTCGATGAGTCGCGACTGGTCCCCGTCGAGTTTCACCTCGACCTCGCGATCGATGACGAAGCGGTCGGCGAGACGCGTGCCCCGGTAATCGTCGGGGAGCGGATGGCCAGGGACAGCCGAGTTCGGCGGCAGCCCCTTCTTTGACCGCCGCGCGACGAGGCTCATGTACTCGATTGGTTCCTCGATGAGCCGGATCTCGGCCTGGCCGAAGCTGGGGTCGGTGCGAAGATGGTTGACGATGGCCGCGCCGCGGGACGAGTCGACGAACGACCGGGTGATGACGACCATGTGCGGCTTGCGCGCGGCGATCGCCTCCATCGCCTTCAGCGAGTCGGTCTCGGCGAAGACCAGAATGTCCCGGTCGAACCCGGGCTGCGCCTGCAGCGTGGACACGTCGACATCCGCGGCGATCATCACCACGGGGGAATCGAGCGGAGGTTTGTTGGATGCGGCCAAGCTGGTGCCCGACTCGGTAGAGGTCAGTCAACTCACGACGACACGCGCGGTAAGTTATACCCTGTGACTCGACGCTCCGCACCAGCCGACGCGGGTCCGGGGTGGGCACGAGGTCGCCGAAACGATCGGCCCCCGGGATCCGATCGAGCCGAATTACAAATGTGATGCCGGAACTTACCGTCGCCGCCGGACGCCTCGCCGGTCTGCTCTCGCTGGCCGCGTTCGTCCCCTACATCGTCGCGATCCTTCGGGGCCAGACCCGGCCGAACCGCGCCACGTGGTGGATCTGGACGACCAACGGCCTGGTCCTCGGCGCCAGCTACTACTCGTCGGGGGCCGAGAACACGATTTGGGTGCCGGTGAGCTACGTCGTCGGTCCGATGCTGACCGCGCTGCTGTCGCTCAGGTACGGCGAAGGCGGCTGGAGCGCGTTCGACCGAACCTGTCTCGCCGGCGCGGGGACCGGCCTCGCGCTCTGGTGGTGGTTCAACTCGCCGGAAGTCGCCCTGGTGATGGCGCTCGCCGTCGACTTCGCCGGCGCGCTGCCGACCATTCGCAAGGCCTACCGCGCGCCCGAGACCGAAGACCGCACCGCGTGGGCGCTCTTCATCGCGGGCAACACCGTGAACCTGCTCGCGGTCGAGGCATGGCGCTTCGCCATCGCCGTCTATGCGGTCTACATGTTCCTGGCCAGCGGGACGATCGCCCTGCTGGTCCTGAAGCCCCGCACGCGCCGGCCCGCCTAGACCGGCTTCACCTTGAACGCGCCGGTCTTCATCTTGGCCGCGTTGAAGTCGTAGAAGAACCGGAGGCCGGCGATGCTGGTGCCTTCGAAGCGGATCGCGACCAGGACGTCGAAACTGATCCGCTTGCCCGTGCCGGGGATCCCGGCGAACTCGCCCTCGTGCGTCCCGCGAAAGGTCAAGACCGCGACCGCGCGGTGGCCGTCGAGGAGCAGCCGGTGCTGCTCGAACTCCATGTCGGGAAACCCGCCGACCATCTCCCGGTAGGCCGCCTCGACCTGGTCCTTGCCCTTCAACTGGCCGATCGCCGGGCCGTGTACCGCTGGGCCAGATGAACGCTCCACCGCCGCCGAGGCGGGTTGTCGCCGCTCGACCGTTCACGGTGCCGGGGGCGACGAAGACGTTGGCGATCTTCGAGATGGTGTCGGGCCTGGGGACGGTCTCGGAGGGCTCCTGAGCGAGAGCCGGAACGGAACCAGCGAAGAGCAGCAGCAGAGCAATCGAGGGTGCGACGGCGACGGGGTTGTGGAGGCTAGGGCACCACGATCGCATGGTGGGCATGGCTTTTCCCCCTTTACCTACGTCTGCGAAATCTGGCCTCGGATCGGCTCATCAAGTCATCAAGGGGGCGACTGGCGGATGGGGCCGAGCCCGTCCGATACACTGTCTGAATGTCGTCGACGGGAAGTTCCTCCATTCACCGCATCTCCGACCTCCACGCGGCACGCCAGGCGGGTGACCGTCCGGTCATCTCGTTCGAATTCTTCACACCGAAGACCGAGGCGGGCGACGTGAAGCTGATGGAGGTGACGATGCCGGCCCTGCTCGAGCTGGCGCCCGACTACGTGTCGGTGACCTACGGGGCGGGCGGCACTACGCGGACGAAGACGCTGACCTTGGTCGACGCCATCCAGAAGCAGTTCGACCTGACGACGATGGCCCACCTAACCTGCGTCGGGCATACGCGCGACGAGATCGCGGCGATTCTCGACGAGGCGAAGGCGCTGGGCATCCGGAACATCCTGGCGCTTCGGGGCGACCCGCCGGCGGGGGAGAGCGAGTTTTCGAAGCCCGAGGGCGGCTTCGAGTTCTCGTATCAATTGGTGGACTTCATTCGGAAGCATGGGGGCGACTTCTGCATCGGGACGGCGGGGTTTCCGGAAGGCCACCTCGCCTGCGCCGACGGGAAGCTGGCCGACTGGGGCTACCTGAAGCAGAAGGTCGATGCCGGCGCCGACTTCGTTCTGACGCAGCTCTTCTTCGACAACGCCGACTTCTTCGCCTTCCGCGACCACATGGTGAACGAGTTGGGCGTGACGGTGCCGATCTGCCCGGGCATCCTCCCGATTCTCTCGTCGAAGCAGATCACGCGCTTCACGCAGCTCTGCGGCGCGCGGATGCCGATGGCGCTACAGACCAGGCTCGAAGACCTGGCCGACGACGATGCCGGCGCGACGGCGTTCGGCATCGAGTATGCGACGCGGCAGTGCGAGGAGTTAATTCGGGAGGGCGTGCCGGGGCTGCACCTCTACAGCCTGAACAAGGCACACTCGGTATCAGCGATCCTGGGGAACTTGGGGCTCGACCACCGCTAGGGCCTAGCGCGGGTCAGTCCAGCCGTCGAGGAGACTGCGCGCGAACGGCATCGTGGCGGCCGGCGCGGCCAGTTCGACCTGAATGACGCCGTTGGCGCCGAGATCGAAGAAGAGGCCCTCCGCCTCGTAGCGCATGCCGAGCCGGTCGGCGGCGGCGGCGTAGCTGCTGGGCAGCTCGCCCCGGCCGGCGGTGGCACAGGCGGCCGCGGCGCCGGCGGCATCGACCCCCGACAGCCACCAGGCGAATCTGAGCTGCACGGTGAAGTCGCCCGGGGGCGATGCGGCCAACGTCATCCGGGGTCGCGGAAGCCCGGCGCAGGCCCAGGGCTCGTCCAGCTCGAGTTCCCTGCCCACGGGCAACGTCACTTGCGGCGCGCCGGGTGCGGGCAGCGGCGTCGCGACCCATTCGGTCCCTGACAGCGGGGCGTCGATCGGTGCGGTGCGAAGTGGGTCGGCGCGCAGGGCGGCGAGCGAATCGATCAGCATCCGCTTGTTGTAGGCCAGCGATTCGATCGGCCCGACGTAACGCGCCACGACCCACTCGCTCCCAAGGTCCTGGACGGCGTAGACCATGCCGGTCTCGGCGTTGGTGTCGGTGTGGCGGCCGGCGGCCCAGGCTATTGTCTGGCTGGCCGTCCCGAGGCTGGCGTCCAGCTGGGACGGCCGTCCGGCGAACGGCTCGAAGATGCGTTGGGTGACGAGCGCGCTCTGGAGTTGCTCGACGGTCCACGGCGAGACGACGCGGTCGGTCCGCAGCTCGACGCCGAGGGTGCCGGCCTGGTAGTGGAGATGCGAGCCGACCGCGGTCCGGACGAACCCGAGCGGCATCGGCAAGCTGAGCCGCTGGTCGGGTAGCGTCTCGGCCGGGCCAGGCGCGAGCGGTCGGGTCGGCATCAGCTGTTCGAGCCCGGCCGTGCGGAGGTAGGTCTTGACGGCGCTCACCGGGATGCCGAATCCGATGTTCCGGCCCCGGGTCAGGACCATCCGGACGACGCCGACGACGAAGCCGTCGGCATCGAGCATCGGGCCGCCGCTGTTCCCCGGGTTCAGCGTGGCGCTGGTCTGCAGATAGCGGGTCTCGCCCGCGACGTCGGCGCGGAGAGCCGAGATGTCTCCGCGGCTGACGCTGACGCGGGGAACGACGTCGCTGAGGCCTTGCCGCACCACCTCGACCATCCGCCCGAACGGGAAGCCAAGCGCGGTCACGGCGTCGCCGGCCGCAACCGCTTCGGAGTCGCCGAGGGCGAGATAGGGGAAGTCGGCGCCGCCAATTTGCAGCACCGCCAGGTCGAGGGCCTCGTCGGCGGCATGGATCGTCGCCTCGAGCACCGGGGTCGGCCCGAGGCGGTTCGGCAAGCCGGTGGGGAAGACCACCTCGATCCGGCTCGGGGTCCGGGTGACCTCGACGGCGACGCCGTTCACCATCAGGGCCTCGGTGTTCGCGGCGACGACGTGGTGGTTCGTGACGACGTAGCCGAGCGGCGAGACGACGAAGCCGCTGCCGGTGGCGAGCTGGACGTCGGCCTCCCTCGTCTCGCTCTGCCGGAGATCGGCGCTGCGGGTCTGGCGCACGCCGATCGTGCGGATGAAGACGGTCGCGTCCGCTGGGTTCGGGGCACGCTGCGCCTGCACCTGCACGCCGGCGCCCGGGCCCACTAGTCCGAGCGTCGCGAGCGTGGCGACGACGGCGGCGGCGGACGTCGGTCGATGGGGCATCGGTTTTCGGGGGAGCAGTACTTAGAATAGCCGATGCCGCGCCGCCCTTGCTACGATGAGGCGACATTCACCAGCAACCCATGAGGCGATGACGTCATGACGAGCGCGAAGCAGTGGCCGGCCTTGACCCTGGCGGCGGGCCCCGTGGAGGTGTCGCCGCGCGTCCTGCGCGAGCAGTCGCGGCCCATCCTCTACCACTACGACCCGGCGTTCATCGAGTTGTTCGGCCAGGTCTGCCACCTGGTGCAGCGCGCCTTCCGGACGAAGTACGACGTGGTACTGATGCAGGGCGAGGCGATCCTCGCGCTGGAGGCCGCCGCCGCTAGCCTCTTCGAGCCGGGCGACAAGGTGCTCAACCTGGTGTCGGGGATCTTCGGGAAGGGCTACGCCCACTTCATCACGAAGTACGGCGCCGAGCCGGTCGAGCTGGCCGTGCCCTACAACGAGGCGATCGACCCCGGGCAGGTCGAGGCGGCACTCGAGGCCCAGCCCGACATCAAGTACCTCTCGGTCGTGCATTCCGAGACGCCGTCGGCCACGGTGAACCCGATCGAGGCGATCGGCCGGATCGCGAAGGCCCACGGCGTCCTGACCATCGTCGACACGGTCTCGGGGCTGGGCAGCGAGCTGCTGAGTCCGGAAGGGTGGAACATGGACGTCGCGATCGCCGGGCCACAGAAGTGTCTCGGCGGGCCGCCCGGCCTGTCGCTCGTCACGGTGAGCCCGGCCGCCTGGGAGGCGATGGAGCGTCATCGGCCGCCGCTCAGGGGCAGCTTCCTCTCGCTGCTCGACTGGCGCGATTCCTGGCTCACGAAGAAGACCTTTCCCTACACGCCCTCGGTCAGCACGGTCTACGGTCTCGAGGCCGCGCTGCTGGCGATGCTGGAGGAGGGCGTGGAGCGCTACGTCGAGCGGCACCAGTCGATCGCGCGGGCGTGCCGCCGCGGCGTCGAAGCGCTCGGCCTGAAACTCTGGGCGGCGCGCGAGGCCATTGCCGGGGCGGCCGTCACGGGGGTCGCGATGCCCGACGGCGTGAACGACAAGGTGCTGCGCGGTCATATGCGCGAGCGCTACGGCGTGATGATCTCGGGCGGCTACGGCGAGCTGGCAGGGCAGCTGTTCCGGCTCGGGCACATGGGGCAGGCGGCGCACCCGGCCTACCTGGCGGCGCAGCTGGCCATTCTCGAACGGTCCCTGGCCGACCTCGGTGTCGCCGTGGAGTTGGGCGCCGGCGTCGGTGCGGCGATGCGGGCGCTCGACGCGTGATTGCCGGCGCGCCCACGGCCGATCGCGGCGCCTGGGTCACCCGCTGGGGCTTCGTCCTGGCCGCGGCCGGCTCGGCCGTGGGCCTCGGCAACATCTGGCGCTTCCCCTACATCGTCGGCGAGAACGGCGGCGGCGCGTTCGTCCTGGTCTACCTGCTCTGTATCGTCTTCATCGGGCTGCCGATCCTCGTCGCCGAGCTGGGCATCGGGCGGTCGCTGCAGCGGACACCGGTCGGCGCGTTCCAGCAACTCGCGGGCCGGCGTAGCGCCTGGGTCGGCCTGGGTTGGCTCGGCGTGACCGTCGCGTTCCTGTTGCTGTCGTTCTACTCGGTCGTCGCCGGCTGGATGCTGCGCTACGCTTACTTCGCCGCCAGCGGCGCGTTGGGCCGGGGTGGGGTCGAGCAGGTCCAGCAGACTTTCGGGATGGTCTACGGCGACGCGGCCGGCAGCGTCGTCGGCGCGCTGGTCTTCATCGGGATGAACGTGGCCATGGTCGGCGCCGGCATCCAGCGCGGCGTCGAGCGGTGGTCGCGCATCCTGATGCCGGCGCTGTTCGTCCTGCTGGTTGGCCTGGTCGGCTACGCGGCGACACTGGAGGGCTTCGGTGAGGCGGTCGGCTTCCTGTTCCGGTTCGACCTGGGGCAGCTCGACCGGGGCGGCCTGCTGGAGGCGCTCGGGCATGCCTTCTTCACGCTGAGCGTCGGGTTGGGCGGCATGCTCACCTACGGCAGCTACCTGCCCGGCAAGCGCGGCGTCGTCGAGAATGCGATCGCCATCGTCCTGCTCGACACCGCCGTGGCGCTGCTGTCGTGCCTGCTGATCTTTCCGCTGGCCTTCACCTTCGGGCTGCCGCCCACCGAGAGCCCCGGGCTGATCTTCGTCAGTTTGCCGATGGCGTTCGCCCAGATGCCGGCCGGGGGCCTCGTCGGGGCGGTGTTCTTCATCTTGCTCATCTGCGCGGCCCTGACGAGCGGGCTGAGCATGCTCGAGCTGGCCTCGTCGTACTTCATCGACGAGCGGGGCTGGAGCCGACGCCAGGCGGTGACACGCGTGGGCGGGGTCATCGCGGTGCTCGCCCTGCCGTGCGCCTTGACCGGCAGCACGGTGGTGTTCGGGAGCGGGTTCGAGGCGTTCGCGGGCAAGAGTTACTTCGACTTGCTCGTCGATCTGGTCACGAACTGGCTGACGCCGCTCGGCGGCCTCGGATTCGCGCTGTTCGTCGGCTGGCGGCTGGGTCCCGGCGTGCGCCGCGGGCAGTTCGACGAGGGGGTGCCGGAGGCCGTCTACCGCGGCTGGCTCGCGGTGCTCCGTTTCCTGGCGCCGCCGGCCATCGTCCTCATCTTCCTGCGCGGCATCGGCCTGGTGTAGTGCGTCGCGCGGGCCCGCCGTCTTGACCCACCTTCGAAGCGCATAGTACGGTAGCCCGGTTTGGCCGCCTGATGGGGGCCGCGCCGTAGGGCGCGGAGCCGCGGGCGGCTCCGCGATCCCGCAGCCGCATGACCGACGCCGCGCAGACACTCAAGCAGACACCGCTTCACGGCCGGCACCAGGCGCTGGGCGCGCGCATGGTGCCGTTCGGCGGCTGGGAGATGCCGATCGAGTACGGCGGCCTCGCCAGCGAGCACATGGCGGTCCGCACCGCCGCTGGCCTGTTCGACGTCAGCCACATGGGTGAGATCGAGGTGGCGGGTCGCGATGCCCTTGCGGCCATCCAGCGGATCAGCTGCAACGACGCGTCGAAGCTCGAGGTGGGGCAGGCGCAGTACTCAGGGCTCACGACGCCGCGCGGCACGCTCGTCGACGATGTCCTGGTCTACCGGCTCGCCGACGACCACTTCATGCTGGTCGTCAACGCGGCCAACATCGCCAAGGACTATCGCTGGATCGCCCAGGAGATCGAGCCGGCGGGCGACGTCGTGGCGGTGAACGCCAGCTCGCGCTACGCGCTGCTCGCCGTGCAGGGGCCGGCCGCCGTCGAGACGGTGCAGCCCATCACCGGCGTCGAGCTGTCGGACGTGGCCTACTACCGCTTTGCAGCCGGCGAGGTTGCCGGCAAGCTGGCGACGATCTCGCGCACGGGCTATACCGGAGAGGACGGACTCGAGATCTACGTGGCGCCGCAGGCGGCGGATGCGGTCTGGCAGGCGCTCACCGAGAGCGGCGCGCCGCTGGGCCTGGTGCCGGCGGGGCTCGGCGCGCGCGATACACTGCGGCTCGAGGCGGCGATGCGGCTCTACGGCAACGACATGGACGAGGAGACGACCGTGCTCGAGGCGGGCCTGGGCTGGATGGTCGGCTGGGACAAGGCCGAGTTCATCGGCCACGCGGCGCTAAGGCAGCAGAAGGCCGACGGCGTCGGCCGGCGGCTGGCCGGTTTCGAGATGGTCGATCGGGGAATCGCCCGGCCGGGCTATCCGGTGCGGGTCGATGGTGAGGTCGTGGGGAAGGTGACCAGCGGCACGCAGACGCCGTTCGTCAAGAAATCGATCGGGATGGCCTACTTGCCGGCGGCGCGCGCGAAGGCCGACACCGAGTTCGAGGTGGAGATCCGCGGCCGGTGGGCGCGCGCCAAGGTCGTGAGGATGCCGTTCTACAGGCGGCAGGGGGGCTGAGGCGCATGTATCCGGACGACCGCAAGTACAGCAAGGATCACGAGTGGGTCATTGTCTCTGGCGCCGAGGCCAAGATCGGCATCACGCAGTACGCCCAGGAACAGCTGGGCGACGTCGTCTACGTGGAGCTGCCCGAGGTCGGCCGGGTGGTGAAGCAAGGAGAGATCTTCGGCACGATCGAATCGGTGAAGGCCGTCTCCGAGTTGTTTTGCCCGACGTCGGGTGAGGTGACGGCGGTGAACGCGGACCTGGGCGACCACCCGGAGGCCGTCAACGCGCAGCCGCACGATACCTGGTTGATCACGCTGAAGCTGGCCGACCCAGCCGAGGTCGACGGCCTGCTCGACGGCGCGGGCTATCAGGCGTTGCTGGGGTGACGCCGGCTCCCGCCAGCCGCATGCCCACGAGTTCAGACGCGACTGATCGCTTCGTCCGGCGCCACATCGGCCCGCGCCCGGCCGATCGCGATCGGATGCTCGAGGTCGTCGGCGCCGAGTCGCTCGACGTCCTCGTCGACCAGACGATTCCCAAGAGTATCCGGCTGCCGCGCCCGCTCGAGCTGCCCGAGCCCGAGTCGGAGCACGCGTGCCTCGATCGGTTGCGCCGGATCGCCGGAAAGAACCGCGGCTATCGGTCGTATCTCGGCATGGGCTACTACGGGTGCATCACGCCCGCGGTCATCCTGCGCAACGTTCTCGAAAACCCGTCGTGGTACACCCCCTACACGCCCTACCAGGCCGAGATCGCGCAGGGCCGGCTCGAGGCGCTCCTCAACTTCCAGACGGCGGTCATCGACCTGACCGGGATGGACGTGGCCAACGCGTCGCTGCTCGACGAGGCGACGGCCGCGGCCGAGGCGATGGCGATGCTGTCGCGCGTGAGCCGAGGCCGGGGCCGCCGGTTCGTGGTGTCACCGCGCTGCTTCCCGCAGACGGTGGCGGTCATGGCCGGCCGCGCGGCGCCGCTCGGGATCGAGCTGGAGACCGCCGACGAGGCCACGGCGGCGTTTTCGGACGAGGTCTTCGGGCTCCTGATCCAGTATCCCGACGACTCGGGCGCGGTGACCGATCTGACGGAGACGATCGCGCGGGCGCACGCCGCCGGGGTGCTGGTGGTGGTGGCGACCGACTTGCTGGCGCTGACCGTCCTGAAGCCGCCGGGCGAGATGGGCGCCGATGTCGTCGTCGGCAATTCACAGCGCTTCGGCGTGCCGCCGGGGTACGGCGGGCCGCACGCGGCGTTCCTGGCCACCCGGCAGGCGCACATCCGGCAGATGCCGGGCCGCGTCATCGGGGCCTCGGTCGACGTCCATGGCGCGCCGGCCTATCGCATGGCGCTGCAGACCCGCGAGCAGCATATCCGGCGCGAGAACGCGACTTCGAACATCTGCACGGCGCAGGCGCTGCTGGCCAACATGGCCGGGTTCTATGCGGTCTATCACGGACCGGAGGGCCTGGAGGCGATCGGGCGGCGGGTTCACGGCCTGGCGCGGGTGCTCGAACGCCGGCTGGAGCGCTTCGGCTGCGAGCAGCGCAATGCGGAGTACTTCGACACGCTACGCGTCGGCGTCGGGAGCATCGAACTGGCGGCCCGGGTGCCGGATGCGGCCGATGCGGCGCGTCTGAACTTCCGGTGGTTCGACGATGGTGACGTCGGCATCGCGCTCGACGAGACGACGACCGAGGCCGACCTCGACGACATCGTGGCGGCGTTCGGCAAGGCGCTCGGGCGCGATCCGGTCGAGGCGAGCGCCGACGACCCGGGCGAGGAGGCGTTCTCCGACGGGGTCGCGCGCCAGAGTGCGTTTCTGACGCATCCCGTGTTTCAGACCCATCAGTCCGAAACCGAGATGATGCGGTACCTGAAGCGGCTCGAGCGCCGTGACATCGGCCTCGACACTTCAATGATTCCGCTCGGGTCGTGCACGATGAAGCTGAACCCCGCGGCGGCGATGCTGCCGGTCACGTGGCCGGCGATCGGCGGCCTGCATCCGTTCGTGCCGGCGGCTCAGGCCGCGGGCTACGCGCACATCTTCGCCGAGTTGGAATCGGCGCTGTGCGCGATCACCGGACTGGACGCCGTCTCGCTGCAGCCGAACTCGGGGGCCCAGGGTGAACTGGCGGGCTTGATGGTGATCCGCGCCTACCACCACAATCGCGGCGAGGATGGCCGCCGGGTCGTCCTGATTCCCTCGTCGGCCCACGGCACGAATCCCGCGTCGGCGGTCATGGCCGGCATGCGGGTGGTGGTCGTGGCGTGTGACGACGATGGCAACGTCGACGTCGACGACCTCCGCACGAAGGCGGCGGAGCATGGCGCGGCGCTGAGCGCCCTCATTTTCACCTACCCCTCGACGCATGGCGTGTTCGAGGAGGCGATCCGTGAGATCTGCGCAACGGTCCACGAGCACGGCGGCCAGGTTTACATGGACGGGGCCAACATGAACGCGCAGGTGGGGCTGACGAGTCCCGCCGTGATCGGCGCCGACGTCTGTCATCTGAACCTGCACAAGACCTTCGCCATTCCGCACGGCGGCGGGGGGCCAGGGATGGGGCCGATCGCCGTGGCCGCCCATCTGGCACCTTACCTGCCGAAGCATCCGGTCGCCGGGCCGACGATGGCGCGAGGCATTTCACCCGTGGCGGCAGCGCCGTGGGGCAGCGCGAGCATCTTGACGATTTCCTATGCCTACATCCGGATGCTGGGGGCGGACGGGCTGACCGAGGCCACGCGCTACGCCATTCTGAACGCGAACTATCTCAAGGCGCGGCTCGAACCGCACTTCGAGGTGCTCTACGCGCGGCCGAATGGGCGGGTCGCGCACGAACTGATCTTCGATCTGCGCCCGTTCCGCGAGGCGGCCGGCATCGACGAGCAGGACGTCGCGAAGCGGCTCATCGACTACGGGTTCCACGCGCCGACCGTGTCGTTCCCTGTGCCGGGCACGATGATGGTCGAGCCGACCGAGAGCGAGCCGCTCGAAGAGTTGGACCGGTTCTGCGAAGCGCTCATCGCCATTCGCGCGGAGATCCAGGCGATTGCCGACGGCCGCGCGGACCGTCAGGACAATTTGCTGAAGAACGCCCCCCACACGGCGACGGCCGTGGCGTCCAATACCTGGTTGCACCCGTATTCCAGGGAAGACGCGGCGTTTCCGCGGCCCTTCGTCCGGGCGCAGAAGTTCTGGCCGACCGTCGGTCGGATCGACAACCCCTACGGCGACCGGAATCTGATCTGCAGCTGTCCGCCGGTCGAGGCCTGGGACGAGGCCTAGCCGCCCGCGGTCGGACTGACGATCACGAGCGGCGGCTGAGCACCGCGGCCGTGCGGCGCAGTTCCGCCAGGAGGGCCTGGGTGACCGGGCCGGGGTGGCCGGCGCCGATCGTCCTCGCACCCACCCTGACGATCGGCACGATCTCGCGGGTCGTGCTGGTGAGGAAGGCCTCGTCGGCCGTGGTGAGATCGCCGTCCTGCAGCACCGCCTCCTCGACGCGCACGTCGATGGCCGCGCCGACCTCGAAGACGAAGTTGCGCGTGATCCCCTCGAGCAGCCCGGCATCGAGCGGCGGCGTGAGGGCCGCGCCGTCGCGGACGATGAAGAAGTTCGACTGCGAGCACTCGACCAGGTCGCCCTGGTAGTTGCGCATCAGCGCCTCGTAGGTCCCTTCCTGCAACGCCTGCTGCATCGCCAGCGCGTTGTTGAGTAGGTTGTTCGACTTGATTGACGGGTGCACCGAGTCGGGGTGGTTCCGCACGACCGACACGAGCGAGACGGCGACGCCGGTCGCCTGGAGCTCCGCCGGCACCTCGGGGAGCGGTTTCACGATGATGACGAGCGACGGTGTCGGCGCGGTCGTCGGGTCGTAGCTCAGGTCGCCGACGCCGCGCGTGAGCAGGAGGCGGATGTAGGCGTCCTCCTCGGCCGCGCTGGCGTCGACGGTCTCGAGGATACGGGCATGCACCGCGGCGTCGTCGAGCGGGCAGGCCAGGTTGATGCGCGCCGCCGAACGACGCAGCCGAGTCATATGCCGGTCGTACAGGAACGGGAGGCGGTTGTAGGTGCGGATGGTCTCGTAGACACCCTCGCCGAAGAGGAATCCACGATCGAACACCGAGATCGACGCCGTGCCGCCGTCGGTGATCGTGCCGTTGACGTTCACGGTGGCTGACATCCGCTATCGATCCTCCAGGTGCGAGTCGGGTCGTGTCCGACGCGGCGTTCGACCGCGAGCCATGCGTCGCGCGGGCGAACCCGGCAGCGTAACTCTTGTGCTAGACTTCGTGCAAGCGGTCGCGCCGTCCCTTGCCGGCGGCGGTTCCGCTCCTTCCGATGCGAGTCCTGAACACCGAGCAGATGCGCGAGGCCGACCGTCGGACGATCGACGAGATCGGGCTGCCGTCGGTCGTGCTGATGGAGAACGCCGGGCGGCAGGTCGTGGCGGCGCTCGAGGCGCATTTCGAAGACCTGGCGACGCAGCGCGTGGCCGTGCTGTGCGGCCGCGGCAACAACGGCGGCGATGGGTTCGTTATCGCGCGGACGCTGAAGCAGCGCGATATCGAGGCAGCCGTCTTTGTCTTCGGCGCGGTGGCCGACGTGCAGGGCGACGCGCGTCGTAATCTGGACATCCTCGGCCAGCTGGGCATGACCGTCGTCGAGATTCCGGACGAGCAGGCCTGGGAGCTGCACTATTCCGAGATCGCCGCGTTCGACGTCATCGTCGATGCCATTCTCGGCACGGGCATCCGAGTGCCGCTGGTCGGCCTGATGCAGACGCTCGTGGCCGATATCAACGGGCTCGATATTCCAGTCGTGTCGGTGGATCTGCCGACTGGGCTGTCGGCGGACTCGCACGATGTCGTGGGCGAGGCGATCGAAGCCATGCTGACCGTGACGATGGGGGCGCCGAAGCTGCCGCTGGTCCTGCCGCCGGCCGAAGCGCACGCGGGCGATCTCGTCGTGGCCGACGTCGGCATTCCCGGGCCGGTGATCGACGCGGTCGACGGGCCGCGGCTCGAGCTGATTACGCGCGAGGGGGTTCGTGACCTGGTCGCCGCCCGCCAGGCCGAGTCGCACAAGGGTGATTTCGGCCGGGTGCTGGTCGTGGCCGGCTCGGTGGGGAAGAGCGGGGCCGCCGGCCTCGCCGCGACCGGCGCGCTCAAGAGCGGGGCCGGGCTGGTGACGGTGGCCACGCCGCGGTCGTGCCAGGCCGTGGTCGCGGGCTACGCCGCCGACTACATGACGGCGGGGCTCGAGGAGACGCCTGAGGGCTGCGTCGATCTGCCGGCGCTCGACCAGGTGCTCGAGCTGACGGCCGATGTCATCGCCGCGGGTCCGGGCTTGGGCCAGGGACCGTCCGTCGCCGCCTTCATCCACGGGCTGCTCGAGCGAAGTGGCGTGCCCCTGGTCCTCGACGCCGACGCGCTCAATGCCTGCGTCGGCGATGCCGAGCGGCTGCACGGCCGCGACGGGCTCGATGTGATCATCACGCCGCACCCCGGTGAGATGGCTCGGCTCCAGGGCACGACGGTGGAGGACGTGCAGGCGAACCGGATTGAGGCGGCGAGGTCGTTCGCGACGACCCACGGGGTCCACGTCGTCCTGAAGGGGCATCGAACGATCGTCGCCTGCCCGAACGGCCGAGCGTTCATCAATCTCACCGGCAATCCGGGCATGGCCACCGGCGGCACGGGCGACGTCCTCACCGGCATCATCGCCGCCTGGTCAGCGCAGCTGCTCGATGCGGAGGCGGCGTGCAACGTCAGTGTCTACCTGCATGGGGTGGCGGGTGACCTGGCCGAGGCGGATGAGGGTGAGGTGGCGATGAGCGCCTCCGACCTGCCGCTCCATCTGGGCGACGCCGTTCGGGAGCTCGCCGGACGGCGGCGCGATCCCGACGCCTGAAGCCGTCCTGACCGATGCCCACTCAGCGAACGGCCTCGGAGGCCGAGACCGAGCAGGTCGGCGCGGAACTGGCGGTGCAGATCAGTCCGGGTGCCGTCGTGCTGCTCCACGGCGAGCTGGGCGCGGGCAAGACCGCGTTCGTCCGTGGGCTGGCCGGCGGACTCGGCGTCAAGCCGGAGCAGGTCAGCAGTCCGACCTTCACGCTGATCCAGGAGTATCGCGGGCGGATGACCGTCCACCACGTCGACCTGTACCGTGTCGCGGGCCGAGAGATCGACGATCTCGGGCTGGACGAACTGGCCGCGGGCGATGCGGTCGTCGTGATCGAGTGGGCCGATCGGCTGCCCCGGCCGCTGGGCGGGGCGTATGTCGTGCGGATTACCGATCGGGGCGGGGACAGGCGCGATATCGAGATCGACGCGGCGGGCACGCACGCGCCGGCCCGGCCGCTTCACTCGGCGCGATAGTTCGGCGCTTCCTTCGAGATGACGACGTCGTGGACGTGGCTCTCGCGCACGCCCGCGGGAGTGATGCGCACCAGCTTCGCGCGGCGCTGAAGGTCCGCGACCGTCTCGCAGCCGCAGTAGCCCATCCCGGCGCGCAGGCCGCCCACCAGTTGATGGAGGAGGGCGGCCAGGCTGCCCTTGTGCGGCACGCGCCCCTCGATGCCCTCGGGCACGAGCTTCGGGCCGTCCTCCGGGGCGCCTTCCAGTTCGAACTCGTCTTGAAAATACCGGTCGCGGCTGCCCTGCCGCATCGCGCCGATCGACCCCATGCCGCGGTACTCCTTGAAGCTGCGGCCCTGATACAGGATCAACTCGCCGGGGCTCTCGTCGGTGCCGGCGAACAGGCTGCCGATCATGGCCACGCTGGCGCCGACCGCGAGCGCCTTGGTGACGTCGCCTGAATACCGGATCCCGCCGTCGGCGATGACCGGGATGCCGTGGCGCGTGGCGACGGACGCGCAGTCGTCGATTGACGAGATCATCGGCATGCCGATGCCCGCGATGATCCGCGTCGTGCAGATCGAGCCCGAGCCGATCCCCACCTTCACCGCGTCGACCCCGATGTCGATCAACGCCTGGGTGGCCTCCCCGGTCGCCACGTTGCCCGCGATGAGGTCGGTGTCGGGGAAGGCGGCGCGCAGCCGCTTGACCATCTCCATGACGCCTTGCGAGTGGCCGTGGGCCGTATCGACGACGAGGACGTCGGCATGGGCGGCAACGAGGGCCGCGGCCCGTTCGGGGGTGTCTTTCGCGATGCCGACGGCCGCGCCGACGCGCAATCGCCCGAGGTCGTCCTTGCAGGCGTTCGGATACTTGATCACCTTCTGGATGTCCTTGACGGTGATCAACCCTTTGAGCATGTAGCCCTGGTCGACGACCAGCAGCTTCTCGACCTTGTGTCGATGGAGGATCTCCTTCGCCTGGTCGAGCGTCGTGCCGACGGGCACGGTGATCAGGTTCTTCCGCGTCATGACCTCCGAAATCGGCCGGTGCGTGTCGCCTTCGAACCTGAGGTCGCGGTTGGTCAGGATGCCCACGAGGCGGCCTTCCTTGCGTCCGTCCTCGGTGATCGGCACCCCCGAGATGCGGTACTTCCGCATGAGCGCCAGCGCTTCATGAATCTGGTTCGTCGGCGAGAGCGTGATCGGGTTGACGATCATGCCGCTTTCGGAACGCTTGACGCGGTCGACCTCGGAGGCCTGCTCCTCGATCGGCAAGTTCTTGTGAATGATGCCCATGCCGCCGTGCTGGGCCATCGCAATCGCGAGCCCCGACTCGGTGACGGTGTCCATCGCGGCGCTCACGATCGGCACATTGAGCTTCAGATTGCACGTCAACCACGTCCCGACGTCGACCTGGCTGGGCAGGACCTTCGACTGCTGGGGCACCAGCAACACATCGTCGAAGGTCAGGGCGGTCTCGATGGCGGATTCTCGACGTGGCGAGGTCGCGGCGTCAGCGTTCGTCTTCGTTTGTAGAGGCATGGCGCACCCGCTGGTTCAAGCTCCGTGGCACTTCTTGTATTTCTTACCGCTGCCGCACGGACACGGGTCGTTGCGGCCGACCTTGGGCGTATCACGGCGGACCGTGCGTACGGCGGCGTCGTCCCCGCCGGTCCGCGCGGGGCCTGGGCCCGCTCCCGCACCGGCGCCCGCGGCGGCGGCGGCGCCAGCGAACGCGGGGACGTTCTGACCCGGGTCGTTGAGCGTCAACGGCGCGGCGGGCCGGGCGGCGGAGCGCCCGACGGGCTGCGCCGACGCGTCCTGGACCATCGGGCGGAGGCGCCAGAGGTAGCGCACGGTCTCTTCATCGATCCGTTCCTTCATCGCCTGGAACAGGGCGAAGCTCTCGCGCTTATACTCGACGAGCGGGTCGCGCTGACCGTAGCCGCGCAGCCCGATGCCTTCCTTGAGATGGTCGAGCGCGTAGAGGTGGTCCTTCCACTGCGAGTCGACGATCTGGAGCATGATGTCGCGCTCGATGCGTCGGAGGATCTCGGCGTCCAGCTCGGCTTCCTTCTCCTCGTACCGCAGGCGGGCGCGCGCCCAGAGCGCGTCGTGGATGGCTTCGGCGCCCGCGCCATCGAAGTCCACGGTCTCGAAGTCGTCGGGGCCCAGGCCGAACAGCTCGGTCCCGGCCTGGCGCACGGCATCGAGATCCCACTCCTCGGGCTCGACATCGTCTCCGCAACTGCTGCTGACGCGGGCATCCAGCGCCTCCTCGCCTAGCGTTAGCAAATATTGTCGGGTGTCGACCCGCTCGGTCTCGGTGATGCGGATGTTGCCGTCGAGCAGCTCGCGGCGCAGCGCGTACACGCTCTCGCGCTGCTTGTTCATGACGTCGTCGTACTCGAGTAGATGCTTCCGGACCGAGAAGTTCTGCGCTTCGACCTGGCGCTGCGCGCGCTCGATGGCCCGGGTGACCATCTTGTGCTCGATCGGTACCCCGTCTTCCATCCCGAGCCGTTGCATTAGGCCCGAAATCCGATCGGACCCGAAGATGCGCATCAGATCGTCTTCGAGCGAGAGGTAGAAGCGCGACGAGCCGGGGTCGCCCTGGCGGCCCGCGCGGCCCCGGAGCTGGTTGTCGATGCGGCGGGCTTCGTGCCGTTCGGTGGCTAGGATATGCAGCCCTCCAGCCTCGACGACTTGATCGTGATGGTCGCTGGTCTGCGCCTCGAAGCGGGCCAGGCGCGACTCCCACGCGGGCCGCGCGACACGATAGAAGCTGTCGAGGTGGTTGAAGTGTGTGTGCCCGTCGTCGTCGACGAAGTCCTCCTCGCCCTTGGGGAGGCGCTCGGCGATCTCGTCGGCGAGGCACTGCTGGCGCGCCATGAACTCGGCGTTGCCGCCCAGGAGGATGTCGGTGCCGCGGCCGGCCATGTTCGTGGCGATGGTCACGGTGCCCGGCCGGCCGGCCTGGGCGACGATCTCCGCCTCGCGCGCGTGATACTTCGCGTTCAGGACGACGTGCTGGACGCCCCGGCGCTTGAGGAGCGATGACAGTCGCTCCGACTTCTCGATCGATACCGTGCCGACCAGGACCGGCCGTCCCGATTCTTGCTGTTCGACGATGTCCTCGACGATGGCGTCGTACTTCTCGCGCTCGGTGCGATAGATGGTGTCGGGCTCCTCGTGCCGAAGCAGCGGACGGTTGGTCGGAATCACGGCGACGTCGAGCTTGTAGATCTTGCCGAACTCGACCGCCTCGGTGTCGGCCGTGCCGGTCATGCCGGCCAGCTTCTTGTACTTCCGGAAGTAGTTCTGGAACGTGACCGTGGCCAGGGTCTGGTTCTCCCGCTCGATCTTGACCTTTTCCTTGGCCTCGACGGCCTGGTGCAGGCCGTCGCTCCAGCGTCGCCCGGGCATCAGGCGCCCGGTGAACTCGTCGACGATGACGATCTGGCCATCCTTCACCATGTAGTCGACGTCGCGCCGGAAGAGCGAATGCGCGCGCAGCGCCTGATTGATGTGGTGCAGCAGCGGCATGTTGGCCGGGTCGTACAGCCCGCCCGGACTCAAGCGGTGGGCCAGCATCTTCTCGGACTGCGCCATGCCGCTCTCGGTCAGGGTGGCGGTCTTGTGCTTCTCGTCGACGAGAAAATCCCCGGTTTCCTCGAGCGCGTCGCGGTCCTCCGCTTTGACGTTGCCCTGGGTGACCGCACCGGGCTTGAGCTTCGGGATGATCCGGTCGACCTCGTTGTAGAGGTCGGTCGACTGTTCGGCCGGACCCGAGATGATGAGCGGCGTCCGGGCTTCGTCGATCAGGATACTGTCGACTTCATCGACGATCGCGAAGTGATGGCCGCGCTGGACGTACTGCGACAACTCGAACTTCATGTTGTCGCGAAGGTAGTCGAAGCCGAACTCGTTGTTCGTCCCGTAGGTCAGGTCGCAGCGATACGCCATCTGGCGCTCGGCGTCGCGAAGATCGTGCTGCACCACGCCGACGCTCATCCCCAGGGAGCGGTAGATGCGGCCCATCCACTCGGAGTCTCGCCGGGCCAGGTAGTCGTTGACGGTGACGACGTGCACGCCTTGACCTTCGAGTGCATTGAGGTAGGCCGGCAGGGTGGCCACGAGCGTCTTGCCCTCGCCGGTCTTCAT
>DCWN01000029.1:37052-41873 GCA_002328835.1 Acidobacteria bacterium UBA2161
TCGCCGGTCTTCATCTCGGCGATCGTGCCGCGGTGCAGCATGACCCCGCCGATCAACTGGACGTCGAAGTGCCGCATGTTCAGGGTGCGGCGCCCCGTTTCGCGGACGACGGCGAAGGCCTCGGGGAGGATGTCGTCGAGCGTCTCGCCCTGGCTGAGCCGTTGACGGAACTCGGCCGTCTTGTTGCGGAGTTGCTCGTCGCTCAGCGGCGTGACGCCCGCTTCGGCGTCATTGATCGCGGCGACGATCGGTCGCAGACGCTTGAGCTCTCGCTCGTTCTTGGTCCCGAAGACCTTGGCTAGGAGGGTGTCGAACATACGCGGTTCGAAACGGACACAGAAGGCCGCGTTTCGATGCGGATATTCGATTGATTGTACGAAAGCCGCGCGGATCCGTCAAGAAAACCGGACGCGGCGCGCGGAGGCGGCGCCGGCCGTCAGTTGGTCGACAGCGTGTCCGAGGGGGTCAGGAAGCGGTAGGGGTTGATCGGCCGTCCGTCCGCCCAGATCTCGTAGTGGACGTGGGTGCCGGTCGAGCGGCCCGTCGAGCCGACATAGCCGATCAGGTCGCCTCGCTCGACGCGCTGCCCGGCGCCCACCGCGAACCGCGAGAGATGGCCGTAGCGCGTCCGGAGCCCGTAGCCGTGCTCGAGGACGACGAGGTTGCCCAGGTTGCCGCTGCGCTTCGCCGAGGCGACGCGTCCGGCCGCCGTGGCGTAGACCGGCTCGCCACGGCTGGTCGAGATGTCGAGCGCGCGATGGAACGTCCGGATGCCGGTCAGCGGGTCGATCCGGTACCCGTAGGCGCTGGTCAGCCAGCCTCGCGTCGGCCAGATGGCCGGCGTGGCGGCGGCGAGGGCGCGCCGGCGCTCGACACCGTAGCGGATGCCTTGCAGGCGACCACCGAGAGTGCCCAGCAAGTCGGTCAGGAAGGTGAACGTGGTGCGTGGCGAGGCCAGGGCCACCGCGTAGAGCGGATCGGGCGCGAGGGCGTCGGCGCCCGCGGTGCCGGCCAGCGCACGGGCCTTCAGTTCGGCCGGCAACTGATTGAGGGCCTCGAGGGAGACCGGATCCAGCACGGCGCGCTCGTCGAGGTCGGCGACCACGGTCTGCAGCGATGCGATCTCGCTGGCAAGCGCGGCCGACGCCGTCCGGTAGCCGACGTTCTCGACCTCGAGCGCGGCGAGGTCGGTGCGCAGCCGGTCGATCTCGGTCGAGGCCACCCAGCTGAAGCCGAGGCCGAGGAGGATCGGCGTGCCCAGGACGGCGAGGGCCAGGCCGAGCGTCGAGCGCGGGTTCAGCGTGAACCGACGCACCACGCCGCTCGATCGGTCCGCGACGACGACGGTATAGCGGTTTCTGAGCATCTGGCGGCGCAACGCAGCACAGCGAACCCGCCAGGCAGGCCGGTTCGCCCCGCAAGACCTGTCAAAACTACCACATTTGCGGTGGGGTTGGAAGCGTTTGGACGTCAGATCGAACATCGGGCGAAATCCCCTCGCCAAGAACGGGCTACTCGGGACTGCACGATTCTGCTTGTCTTATCGTCACTCCACCATCCGGAACTGTAGGGCCTCCGCGAGGTGCGGGCGGCCGATGGATGCCGCGCCGTCGAGGTCGGCGATCGTCCGGGCCAGTTTCAATAGCCTGACGTGACTGCGGGCCGAGAGCGTCAGGGTCGTGGCCGCTGTTTCGAGGAGCCTGGCCGTTGGGCGGTCCAGCCGACAATCGGTTCGCAGGCCGCGCTCGGACAGCTCCGCGTTGCAGCGCTCGGCTCGACCGGCCAACCGCGTGCGCTGCCGCTCGCGCGCGGCCTGCACCCGTGCGCGAATCGCCGCCGACGTGACGCCGCTCGGTCGGGTCAACAGGTCGCCGGTCGGCGCCGGAGGGACGTCGACCACGAGGTCGATCCGGTCGAGCAGTGGCCCGGACAGGCGCGCGCGGTACCGCTGGCGCTCGCCCGGAGTACAGCGACACGGCCGCACCGGGTGCCCGTGCAGTCCGCATGGGCAGGGATTCATGGCGCCCACGAGGATGAAGCGAGCGGGGAACCTGGCGCTTTGCGCGGCGCGCGCGATGCGGACCGCGCCTTCCTGGAGCGGTTGGCGGAGGGCCTCGAGGCTTCGCCGGGTGAACTCCGGCAGTTCGTCGAGAAAGAGCACGCCGTTGTGGGCCAGGCTGATCTCGCCGGGGCGGGGCAGGCTGCCGCCTCCGACGAGGGCGACATCGGATGTCGTGTGATGCGGTGCGCGGAACGGGCGGCGCCGGACCAGGCCCCCGTGCGCGGGCAGCAGCCCGGCGACCGAATGGATCGTCGTGGTTTCGAGCGCTTCGTCGACACCCAGCGGCGGCAGGATGCCTGGGAGCCGACGGGCCATCATCGTGTTCCCGCTGCCCGGCGGGCCGACGAGCAGCGCATGGTGCCCGCCCGTGGCGGCGATCTCGAGGGCACGCTTCGTGAGGGCCTGGCCCTGCACGTCCGCGAAGTCGGGGACGTCGGTGACGTCGCCGTCGTCGTGGGTCCCGGCGGCGGTTCCGGAGACAGTGCCAGCCAGGGAGATCGATCGGGCCGGCGGCGGGCCGGCCGGCCGGGGAGCCACTGCGTCGATCGCTTCCTTGAGCGTGCCGACCGGCGTGACGTGGAGGTCACCGACCAGCGCAGCCTCGGCGGCGTTAGGCGTCGGCAGCAGCAGTTCGCGCAACTGGTGGCGCCGCGCGGCGACGGCGATCGGCAGGACGCCGGTCGCTGTCTGCACGGCGCCGTCGAGCGACAGTTCGCCCAGGACGAGGAGGTCTTCGACGTGTCGGTGTGAGAGGTGTCCCGACGCCGCGAGAATGCCCAGCGCGATTGGGAGGTCGAATTGGGTGCCGGTCTTGCGCAAGTCGGCCGGCGCGAGGTTGACGGTGATCCGATGCGGAGGAAACTCGAGCTGAGAATTCCGAATGGCGCTGCGCACGCGGTCCCGGCTCTCGCGGATGGCGGTGTCGGGAAGGCCGACCATGG
Organism: Acidobacteria bacterium UBA2161; assembly: GCA_002328835.1. Lineage (GTDB taxonomy): Bacteria > Acidobacteriota > Vicinamibacteria > Vicinamibacterales > UBA823 > UBA2161. Next base: position 40,056 of record DCWN01000029.1, read on the forward strand.
CGAACGAGGGCAATCCGAACGAGACGTCGACCTCCACGTCGACGAGCGACGCGTCGATGCCGATCACGGTCGCGGCGCGGAGGCAGGCGAGCACGGCGGTCGCGCAGAGATCCTGCAAGCTGGCGGCCGGACGGCGGCAGTGCGGGGCGGGTCCCGAACGGGGCCGGAGATTGCCGAAACTGATCGGTCGAGGGCGTCGGCGGGTGGCGGGAACTGCGTCGTGGGGGCGACGCCGGGGGAATCAGCCGCGCCAGTCGGAGTGGATGAAGAGGTCGTGCGCGTCGCCGTAGTCGCGCGCCGAGGGTGTCACGATCGTGTCGTCGTCGATGCGGATCCGCCGGCCCTCCTGATGCGCCAGGCGGACGTCGTCTTCGCAGACGAACTCCGCGGCGCCGGCCGCGCTCTCGCCGGTGGGCGGTGGCGGAGCGGGTGACGGCGGCCCGGCGCTGAGCGGCGCGCTGAAGCCACGCGTCGACAGGAACTGGTCGATCCGCTGCGTCAGGGCATCGGCCGCCAGGCCGGCGGGTCGGGCGGCGACCGGCGCGCGTGGCAAGGCAGGCGCCTCGGACCTGCTCGCGGGCGGAGCGGCGGCGGGTTGGACGCTCTTCACTTCGTAGGCGAGTCGCTTGATGTTCAGCAGGTGCAGCGGCGAGATGTTGTCGGATGTGATGTTTCCGCCGTAGCCGCCGCAGCCGAGGGTCATGGCGGGATCCAGACCGGTCGTCAGCCCGATCGACCCGTGCGTGGTCGGCGTGTTGACGACGATCCGGAATGCCGGCTTCTTCAACCCGAACTCGAGGATGACCTCGTCGTTGTTCGAGTGAATCGACATCGTATGGCCCATCCCGCCGTACCGGAGGATCTGCTTGCAGCGCTCGCATCCCTCCCGCCAGTCCTTGACGACATAGAACGATAGCACCGGGCAGAGTTTTTCGATCGACAGGGGATGATCGCGGCCCACGCCGGCGAGTTCGGCGATGAGGACGCGGGTTTCGGGCGGCACGTCGATGCCGGCGGCCGCGGCGATCTCCGGTGCGGACTTGCCGACCAGTTTCGGATTCGGGAGGCGTTGCGGGCTGACGAGTTCGCGGCCGACCGCGTCGATCTCGGCTGCGGAGAGGAAGTAGGCGCCGTTCGCCGAGAACGCCCGCCGCACCTGATCGACGATCGCGGCGTCGGTGACGACTGAGTTCTCCGACGAGCAGAGGACGCCGTTGTCGAACGTCTTGCCCGTGACGATGTCGCGGACCGCCTTCGCGACATCGGCGGTGCGCTCGATGTAGGCCGGGGCGTTGCCTGGGCCCACGCCATACGCCGGCTTGCCGGCGCTGTAGGCCGACCGCACCAGGCCCAGGCCGCCGGTTGCGAGGATGACCGCGACGTCGCGGTGTCGCATCAGTTCCTGGGTGCCCTCGAGGGTGACGGTCCGCATGACGTTGATGGCGCCCTCGGGCGCGCCCGCCTTGCCAGCGGCTTCGATGAGTACGTTGGCGATGCGGGTGATGCAGCCCGCGGCGGCGGGATGCGGACTGAGCACGATCGCGCAGCGTGCCTTGACGGCGATCAGCGCCTTGTAGATCGTCGTCGCCGTCGGATTGGTCGACGGAACGACGGCCGCCACGACGCCGAACGGTTCGGCGATCTCGACGATCTTGCGGGCCTCGTTGCGGCGGATGACACCGACCGTCTTGAGCGGTCGGATGAACCGATGCACCTCCCGGGAGGCGAACAGGTTCTTCTGGATCTTGTCGGCGACGACCCCGTACCCGGTCTCCTCGACGGCGTGGCGGGCGGCCGCCTCGGCGTGGTCGGTGGCGG
>DCWN01000015.1 GCA_002328835.1 Acidobacteria bacterium UBA2161
GCGGGGCAACCTGTAACGCCCCCTACTGTACGACCGGCAGCAGAATGTGCGACGGGCGGTCGGCCGAGTGGTGGATCGTCTGCTCGGCGATCGTCAGGGTCGTGCCCGACCCGAGCGGCTCGCCGCTGTTCAGGTTCCGTGCGAACTGCGGGAAGTGGCTGCTCGTGACGTGGACGCGGATCCGGTGGCCTGCCTTGAACAGGTTCGCCGTCCCGATGAGATCGACCTCCAGCTCGTAGACCTCACCCGGCGTGAGCAACTCGGCCCGCTCCAGGCCGTTCCGGTAGCGTGCCGGCAGGATCCCCTCGGCGACGTTGATCGACCGGCCGTCGGGGTAGACATCGACGAGCTTCGCGACGAAGTCGGTGTCGACGGCGCTCGACGCGGCGTGTAAGACCAGCTTCACCGGGCCGATCACCTCGAGGTCCTCCGTCAGGAACTCGCTGGTGTAGAGGAGGATGTCGGTCCGGTGCTCGTTCGGCCGCTGGTCGCGCGCGCCGGAGGTCGTCGCCACGCCGCAGCAGTTCGCGCCGCCGAGGCTCGGCACCGGGTTGCTCGGGTCGTAGCGGTAGTGGTCGTGTGCCGGGCCCTCGTTGGGTGCGGGCATCTCCCATGACAGCCGGCCGTCGCCCTGCGCGCCATTCGCCGAGCCCTCGCTATGGAGGTAGAGCGGGGTGTCTTCCGCGCGTGCCAGCGGGTACTCGTTCTCGTACCGCCACGCGTTCCGGCCCATGACGAAGATCTTCACCGGCGGCTCGTCGGCGAGGCCGTTGTCGATCTCCTTCAGCCAGTAGTCGTACCAGCGGAGGCCCAGGGCGTTCGTGTCGACGACCGCCGCCTCGCCCCAGTCCACGTCGCCGACGACCTGCGAGACGCCGTGCTCCCACGGGCCGATGACGATGTTGCTGCCGGTGCGCGCCGCCTGGGTGGCGCCCTGCTGGCTGACGCCGGTGTAGCCGCGCAGCGTCCCCTGCGCGAAGATGTCGAAGAAGCCGCCCATCGTGTGGACGGGAACATCGATCATGTCGAAGTCCTCCTCGACGGAGAGCGCCTTCCAGTAGTCGTCGTAGTTGGGATGCTCCTGCCAGTCCCGATAGAACTGCGCGTTCCGGCCGACCAGGCCCTGCATCCCGTCGAGCGGCAGGTGCCAGACAACCGTGTCGTAGCTGATGCCGTCGGGGCCGCCGGCGACGGTGTGCGGCCCGGTGTTCTGCATGATCCGCGACTCCTGGCGAACCGGCCCCCAGCCGAAGTTGAACGCCAGCCGCCAGCCGCCGTTCACCGTGATCCAGTCGTGGTAGATACTCGTCGAGGCGACGCGCGGGAAGATCGTTACCAGGTGCGGCGGCCGCGACTGCGCCGCGCGCCACTGGACGTAGCCGAGGTACGAGCCGCCCTCCATCCCGACCCGGCCGTTCGACCAGGCCTGCGTCCCCGCCCACTCGATCGTGTCGTAGCCGTCCTCGTAGTCGTCGCGGAACGGCTCCCAGCGGCCTTCCGATTCGTGCCGCCCCCGAACGTCCTGGAAGACGTAGACGTAGCCGCGACGAGAGAAGTAGACGGCCGCGGCGTAGGCGCTCGGGAACCGCTCGGTCGAGTAGGGCGTTCGCGAGACGATGACCGGGTACTGCCCCTCTTCGGCTGGCCGGTAGACGTCGGCGTAGAGCGTCACGCCGTCGCGCATCGGCACCGGCACCCGGTTGTCGATCCGGATCTCGTTCCGCGGCGGGGGGGTGGTGGGGAACTCTTGGGCGAAGGCGGGTGGTGCAAGCGCGAGGAGGACCAGGAGGCGCGTGAGGCCGTTTCCCAGCTTGCGTTCCAGCGACCAATGTCGTTCGTGCATTCAGATTCTCCTGGCAGATTCCCCTCACTCCAAGGGGGGAGATTATAGCCGAGTGGCACAGCCGTTGCGTTGACCCGGGTGCTAGAATCCGGAGGCGCAGGGTGAATCGAACCGAGATGGAGCAGTTGCTCAGAAACCTCGATCGGCGGGTCACAGGTATCGAGCAGATCCTGCCTACGTTGGCGACCAAGGCGGATCTCGAGCGGTTCGCGACCAAGGCGGATCTCGAGCGGTTCGTGACCAAGGCGGACCTGGAACCGCTTGCGACAAAGGTCGAACTGGAGGAGCTTCGCCGGGAGATGTACGAAGAGGGCACGCGAACCCGGAGCTATTTCGACGTCGTGGCTGAGGGGCTGAACGATCAGATCCGATTGGTGGCCGAGGGGCTCGCTCATGTCATGGCGAAGCTGGACGACAGGGGGTAGCCGAGGGTGGAGCGCGGGGAAGCGGCAGTCGTCGTTCTCATGAGCCTAGGTGTCCTGCTGCCCGCCTGCGCGCCGGCCGGCGACACGGGTGATGACGCGACCGAGCCGGCTGCGGTTGGCGGAGAGACCGTGTCCGAGCCGCGGCTCACGCTCATCGGGACGCCGCTGCGCGAGCCTGACTTCCCGCCGGAGACGCGTGCGCGCCTCGACGAGGATCTGGCGATCGCTCAGGCCCAGATGGACGTCGCGCCGGGGCGCGAGGATTCGTTCATCTGGCTCGGTCGGCGTCTCGGCTATCTCGCGCGGTTCCCGGAGGCGATCGAGGTCTTCACGGCCGGCCTCGAGTTGCATCCAGACAGCTACAAGCTGCTGCGCTACCGCGGCCGGCACCGCGCGCGGAACCGGGAGTTCGACGCGGCGATTGCCGACTACCGACGCGCGGCCGAGTTGATCGAAGACGTGCCTGACACGTTCGAGCCCGACGGCATTCTGAACTCGATCGAGCAGCCGATCACGACCTACCGGTCGAATATCCACTACTACCTCGGCCAGACGAGCATGGCGGTGGGCGACTACGAGACGACCGTCAGCGCGATGGAGCGCGCGCTCAGCGAGCCGCTCGGTCCGTCGAGCGATCGATTGGTCTCGACCGCCTACTGGCGCTACCTGGCGCACCGGAGGCTCGGTCAGGACGACCTGGCCGACGCCGTCGTCGCCGAGGTGCCCGAGGGCCTCGAGCTGATCGAGAACTTCACCTATTACGAGTCGGTCCTCTTCTTCAAAGGCGTCCGGACGCGCGAGGAGGTGCTCGACGGCGCCGACAGCCTGATCAGGTACGCCGTGGCGATGGACGACCACCTCCGGGGCGAGCAGGAAGAGGCGGTCCGGGTCTGGCGGGAACTGGTCGTCGAGAACGCCCAGGGTTATTGGCCGGCCGAGGCCGAACTGGTGATGGCAGGCGAGGCGGGCCGCTGACGCCGCGCGGCCTTCAGCCGAAGCGTTCGACCCGATACGGTTCGAGCAGGTCGACGCGCACGTCGTCGAGGATCTCCTGGGCGGCGAGGCGGCCAACGAGCGGCGCCAGCGTCACGCCCGAGTGCATGACGGCGAGATAGACGTCGGGCTGACGCTCGGCGAATCCCACGACAGGGTAGTTGTCGCGCGGCAGCGGCCGGAACCCGAGGGTCACGCGATCGAACGTCGCACCGCTGATCGCCGGGACGACGAGTGCCGCGGCATCGAGCATCCGCCTGCCGCGTTCGGCCGAGGTGTCGGTCGGCGACGCCTCGTCAGGATTGTCGGCGACCGCCGTGTCGCCGAGGGCGGCGCCGACGACGAACCGCCCATCGTGCTTCTGCTTGACGTGCGCGCCCGGCGCCAGGACGACGCGTCCCACCGACCGGTCCGCCGGGTCGGTGTGCGCGAGCAGGCCGGGTGATTCCTTGAGCGGTACGCCGAGCCCGGCCATCGCCGCTAGGCGCGGCGTCGCGACGCCTGCCGCGATGACCAGCGCGTCGGCCTCGAATGGCCCCTGCGTCGTCCTGACGCCGCTCAGACCTCCGGCGGACCGATCGAGGCCGGTGACCTCGCACGGATAGTCGATCTCGGCGCCCGCGCTCCGCGCGCCGTCGAGGAGCGCCTGCGTGGCCGCGACCGGATCGACGTTGCCCTCCTCTGTGGCGTGCGCCGCCGGCGAGGCGCTGTTCCGGACGACACCCGGCTCGAGACGGCGGAACTCCTCGTCGTCCACCAGGTGCACCGGATAGCCCCAGGCCTGCCGTGCGCGCACCTGCCGCTCCAGCCTCGCTGTGGCCTCGGCGCGGTCGAACCAGGCGAGACTCCCGCCCCATTGCACCGGCAGGCTGTCGCCCACGTCGACGGCGAGCTGCCGGTAGGCAAGCATGCTGAGATGGTTCAAGCGGTAGTACTCGCGGGGGCGCTTGCTGAACCCGGCGTTGATCCAGGCAAACGAATTCCGCGTGGCGCCGGCCGCAGGCTCGGTCTTCTCCAGCAGTCGGACGGCCGCGCCGCGTTGCGCCAGGTGATAGGCGATCGACGCGCCGATGATGCCGCCGCCCGCGACGACGATGCGACGCCTGCTGCGTGACTGGGCGCGGAGGCCCGAGACGCCGCCGAGCGCCAGGCCGCCGAAGAGTTGCAGCAGTTGGCGTCGATGCATGGCGGTTATGTCCGGCGCGGCTTCCTGTTACGGATTATAGGCCCTGTGAGGCCCTCCCGCGCCGCCGGCGGGCGGATCAGAAGTCGAAGAGCCGAGTGTACTTGACGATGAACGAGCGGCCCAGCAGCTCGTCCGGCGTGAAGCGCGACGTGTCGCGCCGGTCGTTGTAGACCAGGAACAGACCGGTACCGCTTCGGTTGAGCAGCGCCAGGCGGATGTTCGACGAGATGGTCGAGTTCTGCTTGTTGTACTGGATCAGCCCCTGCAGGTTGGCGAGGCTCGTGAACGCGTAGCTAACCGTGACCGGGATCAGGTCGTTGACGAAGTCGCCGCCCGGCAGCGAGATGTCGTCACGGTTCCAGCCGATCTCCGAGATGAGCCGCGCGCCGACGCGCAGGCCGACGGTCAGATCCCATCCGAAATAGTCGCCGTTGTAGAAGCTGCCGACGCGTTGGATGAGGCGCGCGCTGATCGGCGCGCTCGGGTCGGTGTTCCCCTCGAACGCCCAGCGCGTCCAGGAGTACTCGCCCGGCGGAATGAGGACGGTCTTGCCGGAGGAATCCGAGAACACGGTGAAGGCTTCGCGCGGCCGGTCCTGGTTCGTCTCGACGAGGTAGCCGAATCGCCCACCGTTGTTGGTGCGGATGTCGAAGAAGTGCCAGTGGGCGAACGAACTCTCGAGATTATTCTCCAGGTCGGCGAAGACGTTGAAGCGAACGTGCGGCGCGATCCGGCGGATCCATGGCCACTGGAGCGGCTGGTAGCTCAGGTTGTAGCCGCCCTCGAGACGCCGGTAGGCACGTCGTGGCAGGAAGCCGACCTCCGGGTTGAAGTTCTCGCCGACCTGCGAGTAGCCGAGGCTGGCGTTATTGACGTCGTTGGCGTACGAGTAGAAGGCACGGCCGGCGTAGTCGGAGCCGCCCTTGCTGGCGGGCGAGTCCGTTCGCGCCAGGAAGCCGAAGAACTTGCCGTTTTCGGTCGCCTGCAGCGCGACATCCAGCCCGTAGGCACGGTTGTAGTCGTCGTCGGTCGCGAGATTGCCGACGCTCTGGCGGTTGACGAACATGCCGCCGAAATTCGAGCGGCCGACCTCGCGCTGGACGCGGACGACAGAGAAGTTGTTGGACGGCGCGATTGTGTCGCCGTCGCGGTCGACGGCGCTTGCGGTCTGCATGTTCAGCATCCCGACGTTGTAGCCGCCGAGCTTGCCGCTGAGGCGGCCGCCGCCGATGATGTCGATCGGCTGCCCCCCGGCCAGACCGATCCGGCGCGAGAAGAAGAGGTCGATCGATTGGGGCTGGCCGAGCTGAAACACTTGGGCGTTCTCGAGAAAGAACGGCCGCTTCTCGGGGAAGAACAAACCGAAGCGGGTCAGGTTGACCTGCTCCTCGTCGGCCTCGACCTGCGCGAAGTCGGTGTTGACCGTCATGTCGAGCGTCAGGTCGCTCCGGACGCCCCACTTCACATCGAATCCGATGTCGCCGGTGCGATCGACGGTGTCGCCGGTCACTGTGCGATCGTCGTTCGCCGACCCGGCGATGTAGGGCGTCGCCTTGATGTCGCGTCGGGTCGGCAGATCGAGGCCGTTCAGCTTGCCCGCGACCGAGACCCGGTAGAGGTTGTAGCCGCGCGGCACCGGTGCCAGGAAGACCTGCTCGTTCTTCCGTCGGATGTTCCGCTGCACGTTGACGCCCCAGACGCGGTCGTCGCCCGGCGCGTAGCGGAGCGTTCGAAGCGGAATCGCGAACTCGGCCTCCCACCCGCGCCCGGTCGGCCGGGCTTGCACCGTGAAGTCGGCGTCCCAGTTGGCGTTGAAGCCCCTGAGTTGCCCGCGCTGCGAGCCACCGCCTCCGCCGCCGCGCCCGCCGACCTGGCCTTCGGCCATGACCTGGCCGTCGAATTCGATGCCGAACGGATTGGTGCCGAAGACGAACGCGTTCTGGCCGTCGTTGAACGTGTCGAGCAGGATCTGAATCGAATCGGTGTTGCTCAGATTCGCATCGCGTCGGCTCTGCGTGACGACGAGCCGGTCAGGCTGGGAGTCGTGGGCGACGACGGCGATGTAGAGGTTGGTCTGGTCGAGCAGGAACCAGATGTCGGTCTGCTCGGTCGCCGGCCGTCCCTCGAGCGGCTCTTGTTGCGTGAACGTGCTGTACGGCTCGGTGGTCGACCAGATGTCGTCGTCGACGACGCCGTCGATCGTCGGGCGAGCGTCTCCGCTCAGGCGGCCGACGGTGAGTTGGGGGACCTCCTGGGCGACCACCGGAGCGGTGGTCACGCCGGCCCAGAGGCCGGCCAGGAGCAGGAATACGGTCGGTTGCCAGTGCGCGCGTCGAGCCACGTGAACGTCGAACCTTTCCGGGATTCTGGCGAGTGGATCCCGCCGAGGGCCTCTAGTCCAAGACGATTACCGTCAGCGTATCGTTTCGCAGCGACGCCCCGGCCGGCTATCGGCGGAAGCGCGCGGTCACGCCACGGCGTGGCGGGTTGGGCCTTGACGCGAGACAGCGGCGCGAGTATCCTCATACGATAAGAATGAGACTGAGTCTCAATCGCATTATAAGCCACTGCGCCAGGAGATCCAATGCGCCCGCCTTTTCGAGCACTCGCCGCCGGTAGCCTCTTCGTCATCGTCCTGGGTCTCCTGCCGCTCCCGACCGGGCTTGCCCGTGACCTGGAAGCTGCGGAACCACTGGGACAGTCCCGTTCAGAAGAGGAGGGCATCCTGATCCTCGCGCACGGCGGACGTGCCGAGTGGGACGCCGAGGTCGACCTCGTTGCGGAGGCGACTCGGGCGCATGCGCCGACAGCAGTCGCGTTCGGCATGGCAAACCGCGCGTCGATTCAGGAGGCGGTCGATCAGTTGATCGCCCAGGGCGTCGCTCGGATCACGGCCGTTCCGCTGTTCGTTTCGTCGCATAGCTCTGTCGTGCGGGCCACGGAATACCTGCTCGGCCTCAGGGTCGAGGTGCCGCCGCAGCTCGCGATCTTCGCGCGCATGTCGCACGGCGCAAGAGGGGGAGAAGGTGCCGCGCACGCTGGCGATCACGATCTCGGGATCACGCCGGTGGCCTCGTCGGTGCCGATCCGGATGACGGCCGCCCTGAATGATCACCCGATCGTCGGTGACATCCTTCTCTCTCGGGCGCAGGCGGTCTCGACGAGGCCGAGTGCGGAGGCCGTCATCCTCGTGGCGCACGGGCCCAGCAGCGACGACGACAACCAGCGGTGGCTGACCGACATGAAGCGACTCGCTCCGCTTGTCGCGGCGGGTGGCTTCGGCCGCGTGGAGTGCCTCACGGTCAGGGATGACGCAGACGATGCGGTCTGGGATCGTGCGAAGGCCGAACTGAGACAGCGCGTCGAGAAGGCGCACGCCGACGGGCTGTCGCCCCTGGTGGTTCCGTTGCTACTGTCCTACGGCGGGATCGAGCGAGGGATTCGGGAGCGGCTGGAGGGCCTGGAGTATCGGATGGCGCCGCAGGGGCTGCTCCCCGACGAGCGGATTCCAGAGTGGGTCTGGAGTGTCGGGTCGGTGCCGGACGCGACCCGCTAGCAGACCGCTCAGCGCGCCCGGCAGCCTCGTTCGCAGGTGCGGCTCAGGCCCTGGCCGCGGCCAGTATGTCCGGCCAGAGGGTCTCCAGGTCGGTGCCCTCGGCGCGGCGCGCGAACTTGTCCGCGAGGCGACGCGCCTGGTCCCGGGTGAACACGTTCGACCAGTCTCCCACCTCGCCCTTCCGGATGAACTCCGGCATGCCGTCCGGACGCTTGCTCGACCAGCGTTCCGGGTCCTTCCGCATGCTGTCGAAGCTCGAGTGCCGGACGATCCGTTCGAGCGCGACCTGATCGTGCACAGCGCGCGACGAGTCGGGGCCGAGAAACTCGCCGATCGCGACGACGGCCTCGGCCGGGGCGGCCTTCATCTGCTCGTAGGTCAAGAAGAGCAGATTGTCGTCCGTCCGATGGGCGAACCAGGGCACCAGGTTGTCGAAGTAGTCGCCGAAGTCCACCTCGCCGGCGAGAAAGTATTCGAAGAACTCATCGAACGTGCCGTCAGCGAAGTCGTAGAGCCTCACGAACCCCCGCGTGTGATGGAAGAACGAGACGGCGCAGTCGAACGGGTTGCGGGCGACGTAGACGTAGCGGGCGTCGGGATGCGACGGCGTCATGTCGAACGGGAGATGCGTCTTGATGCAGCGTGGTGCGGGGAGCCGCTCTACCGCTTCCCGGCCCACTTCCTCGAGATGCGGGATCTCCTCCGTCATGCTGCGGCCCGCGGGCAACGGCTCGCCCTCGTGGAGGATCAGGTAGACGATGTGCTGCACCCAGGTCGTGCCGCACTTGGGATACGTGGTGATGACGATGTCGCCGGGCTGGGCGCGATACTCGCGCCCGGAGCGGAACCCCTCGACCGGGAATCCGGCGGGCATGCGAAACCCGTCGTGGACGACGTAGCGTGGTGTGGCGGTCAACGGCCAGGGTTGGTGCCGAGGGGCAGAATCGAACTGCCGACACCACAATTTTCAGTCGTGTGCTCTACCAACTGAGCTACCTCGGCTCCTGGGAAATCCGACCGGCAGGATCTCGACTATACCATACGGTTCCGCCGACACTGAGCGCCGCACAGGCGAAGCCGACGAGTGCGCCAGCCGCCACGTCGAGTGGATAGTGGGCGCCGAGGTAGAGGCGCGAGAGGGCGATGCCTGCGGCGAGGAGCCAGAGCGCGAGGCGCGCCGCGGGAAGCACGCGGGCCAGCGCATAGGCGCCGGCGACCGCCGTCGCGGCGTGGCCGGAGGGGAACGCGGCGCTCGGTGGCGGCGTCGTGGTTGTCAACGCAGTGACCGCCGGGTCCGTGGACGGCCGCGGGCGGGCGATCGCCGGTTTGAGCGTGGCCTCGACGACCAGAAACACCAGGATGATCGACAGGACGACCTGCCAGTAGGCCATCCAGGTCAGACGGCTCCAGGCGGCGAGAACGGCGCCCAAGGCCAGCCAGATCGCGGCGCGCTGGCCGATGGCGCTGGCGGCCGTCATCAGCCAGTCGAGCCACTCGGGGTGCGGGAGCGAGAGTATCCAGACGAGGACGCGGGCGTCGATCGTCGCGAGCGTCTCGAGCATCTGCCAGCCGCGTCTGCTGCGAGAGAGTCGGGCGAGGCGGGTCAGTCGGCCGTGGCCGCGGCCTCCGCCGGTGTCGAGTCGGCCGCCGGAGCGGTGAGGCCGAGCTCGGCTCGCACCTTGTCCTCGATCGCCTGGGCCGTCTCCGGGTTGGCGACCATGAAGCGTTTCGCGTTCTCGCGGCCCTGGCCGAGTCGGTCGCCCGAGTACGAAAACCAGGTTCCGCTCTTCTCGACGATCCTGTGCTCGACCGCCAGGTCGAGCAGGTCGCCCTCGCGCGAGATGCCGAGCCCGTACATGATGTCGAATTCGGCCAGGCGGAAGGGCGGGGCGACCTTGTTCTTGACGATCTTCACGCGCGTGCGGCCGCCGACGGCGGTGTCACCGTCCTTGATCGCGCCGATCCGCCGGATGTCGATCCGGACCGACGAGTAGAACTTGAGCGCACGGCCACCCGTCGTCGTCTCGGGGTTGCCGAACATGACGCCGATCTTCTCGCGCAGCTGGTTGATGAAGACGAGGCAGGTCTTCGACTTCGACACCACGCCGGTCAGCTTCCGCATCGCCTTCGACATGAGCCGGGCCTGCAGGCCGACCTGCGCATCGCCCATCTCGCCGTCGATTTCGGCGCGCGGTACCAACGCAGCGACCGAGTCGACCACGATGACGTCGACGCCGCCGGAACGGACCAGCGTCTCGACGATCTCGAGCGCTTGCTCACCGTTGTCAGGTTGGGACACCAGCAAGTCGTCGAGGTCGACGCCGAGCGCCGAGGCATAGGTCGAGTCGAGCGCATGCTCCGCGTCGATGAACGCGGCCATGCCGCCGACTTTCTGAGCGTTGGCGATGATCTGCAGGGCGAGCGTCGTCTTGCCCGACGACTCCGGACCGAAGATCTCGATGACGCGGCCGCGGGGCACGCCGCCGACGCCGAGGGCGTAGTCGATGCTGACGGCTCCCGTGGAGATGCTCGGGAGCTGCTCGATGGCCTCGGACGAGCCCAGCCGCATGATCGAGCCCTTGCCGAACTGTTTCTCAATCTGTCCAACGGCGATCTCGATCGCCTTCGTACGCTCGCGCTGGGTTCGGTCCTCGGCCATGAGACGTGACGCTCCTTCGCTATCGAGAATCGCTGAGCGGCAACGACCGGCGATCGCCGGAGGCTGCACGGTCTTGCACGAAACTGCAGGGCGCCCGGACTTTCGCGTTCCCGCCACCCTCGTGAACGTATTCTAGGACCGTGCCGGGCGTAAGTCAAGCGAAACTCTGCACGTGGATCTCCGTATTCCCATTGTTGACTGGCTCTTACGGACGAGGGCACTTTCGCCCCGAGGGCCGGGAATCGCTGAATTGTGAACGGTGCCAGGGCGAAACCCTGGCAGAATCTGCCGTGTTAGGGTGTGGATGCCCGACCTCTTCCCGATGCGTCCGAACGTATGCCTTGCCGTCGTGCTGCTGTCACTCGGCCCGGCGGCCGATCTGGCCGGTAAGTGCCTTCTCCCGTAGGCCACTTTCTGGGCGGCGTGATCGCCGGGGCGGCGGTGGCACCGCGCCAGGTTCCCGCGTCGGCCAGGACCGTCTGGCGGTCTCTCGCCGTGTTCGGTCTGCTCGGCGTCGCGCCCGACCTCGACTTTCTCGTTGGCGCGCACAGCGCCTACACTCACAGCCTGGGTGCCACGGTTCTGGTCGGCCTTGCGGCCTGGGCCTTGGTTTCACCGCGCTCGGGCCTGATCGCTCTGGCGTGCGCGGCGGCGTGGGGGTCGCACCTGCTGCTCGACTGGCTCGGGACCGACGGGTCGGCGCCGATCGGTGTCATGGCGCTCTGGCCGTTCGACGCCGGCTACTACCTGTCGTCGGCCGGCTGGTTTCTGCCGATCCACCGCAACCTGGCCCAGCCCGGGATCGCGGCGCACACGCTGCGCGCGATCGGCTTGGAGTTGCTGCTGATCGGTCCGCTCGCGGCGGCGGCGATCTGGCTCCGGCGTCGCTGACGGCCGGTGGCCTGTCTCCCGGTATGCCGCCTCCGGGTTCGTCCTTGCCCGGCCCAGGACCGGATCGACGACTTCGCGCCGTTCGCCTCGGGCACGCGGTAAACTGTAGGTCGGGCCGCCGTGGCGGTCCCGACGTCTGTGCACGGAGCCGTCGCGGGCTCGTTCGCCTGCGGCCGTCACTATTCGACACCGTCCTGGCCCTGGGGGCTGCGGTTCGACGACCGAAGCGCAGCACCGTGGAGTCGTGGCCGGACGAGCGGCGGAGGAGGCGATGACCGACGACCCAAAGGTGATGATCGAGGCGAAGGGGCTCAGCAAGTACTACGGCCCGTTCGTCGCCGTACAGGACGTGTCCTTCGCGATTCCCGAGGGGCAGATCGTGGCCTTCCTCGGACCGAACGGCGCGGGGAAGACGACGACGATGAAGTTGCTGACGGGGTACCTGGCGCCGAGCGCGGGCCACGCGGCCATCGCGGGACACGACGTCCAGCGTGACCGCATCGCGGCGTCTCGCGCGCTCGGCTACCTGCCCGAGAACGGGCCGCTGTACCCCGACATGACGCCGCTCGAGTTGCTCGAGTTCTTTGGCGAGGCCCGCGAGATCGAGCCGGCACGTCTGAAGCGACGCATCGAAGAAGTGGCCGAACTCTGCGCGCTCGGCCTGGTGCTCGACAAGCCGGTCGGGAAGCTGTCGCGCGGGCTGCGTCAGCGCGCCGGATTGGCGCAGGCGCTGCTGCACGATCCGGCGGTGCTCGTCATGGACGAGCCGACGGCCGGTCTCGACCCGAATCAGATCCGGGAGTTCCGCCTCAACATCCAGGACCTCGGCCAGTCGAAGACGATCTTGATCTCGACGCACATCCTGCAAGAGGTGGATGCGATCGCCGACCGCGTGCTGTTCGTGCACAACGGCCAGCTGGTCTTCGATGGCACGACGGACGAGTTGCGTGAGGACGGTTCGCTGGAACGCCCGTTCCATCGGCTGACCCGGGAGCTGCCAGCGGGTCCCGCGACGGCCGCCGCGCCGGCGAGTGGAGCGGCGTCATGAGCGACCTGGTCAACGTTGCGATCGTTCGGGCGATCGTCCGCCGGGATCTGCGGATGTACTTCAGCAATCCGTCGGGCTACGTCTTCATCACGCTGTTCATCTTTCTCAGCGCGGCGGCGGCATTCTGGCAGGATCAGTTCTTCCTGAACAATCTGGCGAACCTCGATCAGCTCAGCCGGCTGTTCCCGTACCTCCTCATGTTCTTCGTGCCGGCCCTGACGATGGCGGTCTGGGCCGAGGAGCGCAAGCAGGGGACCGACGAACTGCTGCTCACCTTGCCGGCGCGCGACATCGAAGTCGTCCTCGGCAAGTACTTCGCCGCCCTGGGCGTCTACGCGGCGTCGCTGGTCCTGTCGCTCAGCCACGTGTTCGTTCTGCTGTTCCTGGGCAGTCCCGACCTCGGACTGATGGTCGGCAACTACCTGGGCTACGGGCTGCTGGGGGCGGCGCTGATCGCCGTGGGCATGCTCGGCTCGCTGCTGACCGCCAACGCGACCATCGCCTTCATTCTCGGCGCGGTATTCTGCGGCGCGCTGGTGAGCGTCGAGGCGATGGCCGCGCTCTTCAGCGACGGTCTGGCGCGGCTGGTCGCGCCGCTCGGGGTGCTGGGGCATTTTGGCGACTTCGCACGCGGCGTCGTCAGCCTGAGCGGCCTCTTCTACTTTCTCGCCGTCATCGGCGTCTTCCTGTTCCTGAACGTGCTGCTCATCGGGCGGCGCCACTGGCCGAGCGTGGCCGACGTGCTGCCGATGTGGGGCCATCAGACGGTGCGCGCCGTGGCGATCGGCATCGCGGTCATCAGCGTCGGCGCTGTCGTGGCGCGCGCCAGCCTGCGCCTCGACGTGACGGCCGAGCGGCTGCATTCGCTCAGCGGCGAGACGCGCCGGCTGCTGTCCGAGTTGCCCGACGACCGGCCGGTGTTCATCCAGGCCTACGTCAGCCCGACCGTGCCCGAGCAGTTCGTGCAGACGCGCGAGACCGTCCTCGGCCTGCTCCGTGAAATCGATGCCGCGGGCGGGGCGCGCGTGCAGGTGCGCATCGAGGAGACCGAGCCGTTTACCGAGGCCGCCCGCGACGCGCGGGAGACCTTCGGCATCACGCCGCAGCGGATTCCCGACCTGGCGGGGGGGCGGGCCGGATTCAACGACGTCTTCCTCGGACTGGCGTTCACCTGCGGCGCCGAAGAGCAGGTCATTCCGTTCTTCGATCGCGGCCTGCCGGCCGAGTACGAGATCGCCCGGAGCATCCGGGTGGTGGCCCGGACCGAGCGGCGCCGCATCGGCGTCGTCAATACGGGCATCCGACTGTTCGGCGGCCTCGACTTCCAGACGATGCAGAGTACGCCGGCCTGGTCGGTTGTCGAGGAGCTGCGGAAGCAGTACGAGGTCGTCGAGATCACGCCGAGTGAGCCGATCGCCGACGATCTCGAGGGGCTCGTGGTCGTGCTGCCGTCGTCCTTGACGCAGGAGGAGATGGATCAGGTCGAGGCCTACGCCGCGGCCGGCCGGCCGACGCTGATGCTGGTCGATCCGATGCCGACGATCGATCTGAGCCTGGCGCCGGCCGAGGAGCCGGGCGCCAATCGGAACCCGTTCATGCAGCAAGGGCAGCCCCCACCGCCGCCGAAGGGGAACGTGCAGGCCTTGATGGCGCGCCTCGGCGTGGCGTGGGATCCGACGCAAGTCGTCTGGGATGCCTACAACCCTCATCCCGACCTGGCGCAGCTGCCCCCGGAGGTCGTGTTCGTCGGCGGGGGGAACGAGAGCGAACAGGCGTTCAATGTCGAGCACGGCGCGACCGCGGCACTCCAGGAGTTCGTCACGCTCTACCCCGGCCACGTGCGACAGGCCGTCGGGAGCGAGTACGACTTCCAGCCGCTGGCCAGCTCGGGCCGAGTCTCGGGCACGTTTCAGTACTTCCAGATGGTGCAGCGCAGTTTCTTCGGCACGCAGCTGAACCAGAACCTCCCGCATCAGCCCGATTCGAGCGAGTACGTTCTGGCCGCGCATGTCCGGTCGGCGCCGGTGGCCGGTGCTGACGACGCCGAGGATTCGTCGACCGACGAAGACGACGACGACGTCGACGCGAGCGATGGGTCCGGGAATGAGGCCGCCGAGTCCGAAGAGGCGACCACCGACGAGGCCCAGGCGGCTGGGGCGGGCGGATCCGACGGCGTGAACCTGATCGTCATTGCCGACGTCGACTTCATCTCGGAACAGTTCTTCCAGATTCGCCGCATGGGTGCGGGCAACCTGAACTTCGACAACATCACGTTCTTCCTGAACGCGATCGACGTGCTCGTGGGCGACGAGTCGTTCGTGGCGTTGCGCAACCGGCGGGTGCGGCACCGGACACTCGCGCGGGTCGAGGCCCAGACCCGCTCGTTCATCGAGCAGCGGGCGATCGAGGAAGCCCAGGCCGAAGGTGAGGCCGAGCAGGCGCTGGCCGAAGCACAGGGCCGGTTGGATGAGCGGGTGGCGGAGGTGCAGACCCGCGAGGATCTCGATGCACGCGCGAAGGAGATCATGGCGCGCAACCTCCAGGAGGTCGAGAACCGTCGCTTCGAAGTGCTCCGGGCGAACATCGAGGCCGACAAGGAAGCGAAGATTCAGGCCAGCATGGAGACGATGGAGTCGCAGGTCCGGCAGATTCAGAGTTCGATCCGGACGCTCGCGGTGCTGTTGCCGCCGATTCCGGTCTTCGTGCTTGGGGTCATGATCTTCGTGCAGCGCCAGCGGCGTGAGCGGGAAGGCGCTGCGGCGGCGCATCGGATGCGGAGCTAGGCGTCGGGAGGCCGGGGCTGGGAAGGACCGAAGGATGACGACGAGCGAGATCCAGAAGACGATGACACTGGCCGGGGGCGCCGTGGCACTCGCGCTCCTGGCACTGGTGACGGCGCCGCGGCCGGCGACGCCTGATGCGTTCGTCGATCGAGGCGAGCCGTTCTTCCCCGAGTTCACCGACCCGAACACCGCGCGGACGCTCGAAGTCGTCGGCTTCGACGCGGAGACCGGATCGGCGCGCTCGTTCCAGGTGACGAACCGAGACGGGCTCTGGACGATCCCCTCGCATCACGACTATCCCGCGGACGGTGCCGACCGGTTGGCGCGGACGGCGGCGGGCGTCATCGGCATCACCCGCGACGACTTTCGCTCGGATAATGTTGCTGATCATGAAGCGCTGCAGGTCCTCGATCCGCTCGACGAGGCCGAGACGTCGCTGGGCGGGCGCGGTACGCGGGTCACGCTGCGGGGCGCCAACGACGTCGCCCTGGCGGATTTCATCATCGGCGGCGAACTGGAGGATCGGCCGGGGTTCCGCTTCGTGCGCCTGCCGGACCAGAAGCGGGTGTACGCCGTCCGGATGGACGTCGACTTGTCGACGAGCTTCGCCGACTGGATCGAGCCCGATCTACTGCTCCTCGAGCAGGCCGACATCGGCCGCCTCCAGCTGTACGACTACGCGATCGACGAACGGACGCTGAGCATCAACGATCGCGACACCGTCACGCTCGAGAAGACGGACGGCACCTGGACCGGCGACAGCCGGATGCCCGCCGACCGCGAGGTCGATTCGACGAAGGTGACCGAGTTGCTGACGGCGGTCGATGGGTTGTCGATCGTCGGCGTCCGCCCGAAGCCGGAAGGACTGTCCGCAAACCTGCAGCGGGTCGAGGAAGGTGGCATTACCCGCGCCGACCTGGCGTCGCTCCAGAGCCGGGGCTACTACCTGACCCGCGAAGGCGACCTCCGGTCGAACGAGGGCGAGCTGCGCGTTCGCACGACCGACGGCATCCTCTACACGCTGCGGTTCGGTGAGGTGCTGTACGGGACCGGGGAGGCCGTGACGGCCGGCGGACCGGCCGACGCCAGCGCCGAAGACGCGGGGCCGGGCGAGAACCGGTATCTGTTCATCACGGCGGAGTTCGAGCGTGACCGGTTCCCGGAACCGCCGGCGCCCGAGAACATGGAGTTCGAGGGGAAGGCCGAGGCGGATCTCACCGACGCGGACCGGGCCAACAAGGACCGGTACGAGATTCACACCGAGTGGGCGGAGCAGGTCGCCGCCGGGGAGGCCCGGCTGGTCGAACTCGAAACGCGGTTCGCCCCGTGGTACTACGTGATCTCGTCGGAGAGCTTCGAGAAGGTCCGGCTGACGCGCGCCGACGTCACGAAGGAACGCGAAGATCCGTCTTGAAGTGGTAGCTCGTCATCTCCATGCCCTCGCGCTCGTAGAACCGGTGCGCGTCCTTGCGCCAGACGCCCGAATCGAGATGCAGTTCGTCGCAGCCTTCGCGTTGGGCGAACTCGACGAGCCAGGCGAGCAGCTCGCGGCCGTGCCCCTTCGAGCGATGCGCCGATGAGGTGACGAGGTCGTCGACGTAGACGTAGCGGCCCCACGCAAGATTCTCTCCCAACCGAAAGCCCGCGGCGGCGACCGCGACGCCATGGTCTTCGCCGATCGCAAGCCGATACCCCGTGTCTTCCTGCACACGGATGCGGGCGACGAACTCGACTTCGGCGATCGCCGGGCGCAGTTCGCGCATGATGGGATAGCAGCGGGCGATGTCGTCGTCGGATACGGCGAGGGTGATCGTCATGTCGAGTAGTCGTAGAAGCCCCGGCCCGACTTGCGGCCGAGGTGCCCTGACGCCACCATCCGTTCGAGCAGCGGGCAGGGCCGGTACTTGTCGTCGCCGAGGCCCTCGTGCAGGACGCGCATGATGGCGAGGCAGACGTCGAGGCCGATGAGGTCGGCGAGCCTGAGCGGGCCCATCGGGTGGTGCATGCCGAGCATCATCACCGTGTCGATCGCGTCGGCGGTCCCCACTTCTTCCATCAGGGCGTAGATCGCCTCGTTGATCATCGGCATCAGGATCCGGTTCGCGATGAAGCCGGGGCAGTCGGCGGCCTCGACTGCCGTCTTGCCGAGCCGGACGCAAAGCGCACTCGCGGCGGCGAGCGTGTCGGGCGTGGTTGCCTGCCCGCGGATCAGTTCGACCAGCGGGATCAACGGCACCGGATTCATGAAATGCATCCCGAGCACCCGCTCCGGTCGCTGCGTCGCCGCGCCGAGGGTCGTGATCGAGATCGACGAGGTGTTGGAGGCCAGGATCGCCTCGCCGCGCGCCAGGCCGTCCAGGGTCGAGAAGAGCGCTCGCTTCGCCTCGAGATCCTCGACGATCGCCTCGACGACGTAGTCGACCTCGGCCAGCGCGTCGAGGTCGGTCCCGGTCGAGAGCCGGCCGCAGGCGGCGTCAGCCACCTCGGCCTCGAGCGTGCCTCTTGCGACGAGCTTGTCGAGGCTGCGGGCGATGCCTGCGGCGGCGCGGTCGAGGGTGGCGGGTTCGACGTCTTGGAGGCGGACACTGAGGCCGGCCTGCGCGAAGACCTGTGCGATGCCGCTGCCCATCGTGCCGGCGCCGACGACGCCGACGGTGTGAATCTCAGCCACGGCTCATCAGCCTACCCGATCCTTGGTAAGGTGAGGTCCATCGCCGGTGCACCCCAGCAAGGAGGAGTGATGCCTTACGTCGACGGCTTCGTGTTGCCGATTCCGAAGCGGAAGCTGCCTGAGTACCGTCGGATCGCGCGCAAGGCTGGACGCATGTTCAAGGAGCACGGCGCGCTGGAGTACCACGAGTGCGTCGGTGACGACCTGGCGCCGGGGGCCGGCGTGCCGTTTCCGCGCTTGGTCAAGGTGAAGCGGGGCGAGACGGTTGTGTTCGCGTGGATCGTCTACGCGTCGCGGGCCGAGCGCGATCGGGTGAACAAGAAGGTGATGCACGATCCCCGGATGGCCGAGTTCGTCCCGGGGAAGATGCCGTTCGACATCCGGCGGATGGCCTGGGGCGGCTTCAAGCCGCTCGTGACGCTCTGAAGCCCAGCCTAGGCGCGTTCCACGGCGAGCGCGACGCCGTTCCCGCCGCCGAGGCAGAGCGAGGCGATGCCGCGCTTGGCGTCGCGGCGCTGCATCGCGTAGAGCAGCGTCGTCAGGACGCGCGCGCCGCTGGCGCCGATCGGATGGCCGAGCGCGACGGCGCCCCCGTGCACGTTGACGCGTGCCGGGTCGAGGCCGAGTTCACGGGTGACGGCAACTGCCTGCACGGAGAACGCCTCGTTCAGCTCGACGAGATCGACGTCGGGAAGCGCCCAGCCGGCCTTGTCCGCGACCTTCTTCACGGCTTCCACCGGCGTCATCATGGCGAGCATCGGCGCGAGGCCGCTCGTGGCCTGAGCGACGATGCGCGCCAGCGGCGTGATGCCGAACGCGTCGGCGCGTTCTGACGACATGACGACGAGTGCCGCAGCACCGTCGTTGACACCCGGGGCGTTGCCGGCCGTGACCGTGCCGCCCTTGGCGAACGCCGGCGTCAACGCGGCGAGCGCCTCCGCGGAAGCGTCGGTCCGAACGGGCTCGTCCGCCGCGAATCGGATCGGATCGCCTTTCCGCTGCGGAACGTCGACGGCCAGGATCTCGTCCGCGAACCAGCCACTGGCGGCGGCAGTGCTGGCCTTGCGATGGCTCTCGAGCGCGTAGGCGTCCTGTGCCTGCCGTGAGACGGCGTAGCGGGTCGCGACCTCTTCGCCCGTCATCCCCATGTGGCAGTCTTCCAGCGCGCACCAGAGCCCATCGTGAACCATCGTGTCGACGAGCGTGCCCGAGCCGAGGCGGAGGCCCTCGCGCATCCGGTCGACGACGTAGGGCGCGCGACTCATCGATTCCATCCCGCCCGCCACGGCGACGTCGATGTCACCCGTGGCGATCCCCTGTGCGGCGAGCATGACCGCCTTCAAGCCGGAGCCGCAGACCTTGTTGATCGTCAGGGCGGCGACGGCGTCGGGCAGGCCGGCGCCGAGCGCGGCCTGGCGCGCAGGGTTCTGGCCCAGGCCGGCCGTGATGACGTTGCCCATGATGCACTCGTCCACGACGGCGGGCTCGACGCCGGCGCGCCTGACGGCCTCACGGACGACGTGCGTGCCGAGCGTGGGTGCCGGCAGATGCTTCAGGCTGCCCAGGAACTTGCCGGTGGGCAGGCGCACCGCCGAGGCGATCACCGAATCACGCAGGGCGTTCGTCGTCATCTGTCGTCGCCCTCGATGCCCGGTTTCGGCTCGCCGCGCTTCCGCCGCCGCGGCCGCTGTTCGACCGGGGCACTCACGGTGAGCCGCGCGACGCGTTCGCGGCCGAGCATCGCTCGGAGTCGCTCGAGGACGAGCGGTTTCGATCGGAGCACCTCGCGACGCCAGTGCTGATCGCTGGCCTGCACGCGCATCGTGCCGGTGTCGGTCAGCGTCGGGGTGGTCGCGCGGGCGATGGCGTCGCCGACGGCGGCGCGCCATGCGAACGCGACCTTGGCGGGAGAGTGCGGCTGACGGCTGAGCAGGTCGGCCAGCACACCCGGCACGCAGTGCTGGAGTGAGAGCATCGGATCCATTGGGTCGTCCGTGCGTGATCGTATCATTCACCGATGCGTCTTCTGCTCGCGTCAAGTTCGCCCCGCCGCGCCGACTTGCTCGCGTCGGCGGGATACGCCTTCGATGTCGCGCCGGCGGATGTCGACGAGACGCCCAGGCCGGACGAGGCGCCGGAGACCTACGTGGTGCGGCTGGCTGCGGACAAGGCGGCGGCCGTGGCGCGGACGGCAGCCAACCGGGTGGTGCTCGCGGCAGACACGGTTGTTGTCGTCGACGGGGAACTGTTCGGCAAGCCGCGGGATGATACCGAGGCGGGCGCGATGCTGCGCCGGTTGTCGGGCCAGGAGCACGAGGTGCTGACGGGCGTGGCGATGCGCTGGCGGGGCAGGTCCGCGGGCGGGGTCGATCGAACCCGGGTGCACCTCGTGGATCTCCGGGCGGAGCAGATCGCGTCCTACATAAGGACCGGCGAGCCCCGCGACAAGGCCGGAGCCTACGCCATCCAGGGTGGCGCGGCCGACTTCGTCGACCGGATCGAGGGGGCCTACTCGAATGTGGTCGGGCTGCCGCTCGGCCTCGTGCGGAAGCTGCTGGAGGAGTTGGGCGTCACGACGGCAGGGACGGTCGGCGACGGTGGGAAGGAGGGCCGATCGGATTGACGGGCGAGGGCGTCCGGGCTATTCTTTCGACAGAGGGGTGGTCAGGATAAGTCCTGCGTTATGAGTCATAAAGCCGTTCGCATCGGAATCACGTCGGTCGTGCTCGCGCTGGCCTTCAGTGGCCTGCTCTGGTCCACGCTCAGTGAAGGGACCGAGTACTACAAGCACGTCGACGAGGTCACGGTGGACCCGGCGATGTGGGAGGGCAAGAACCTCCAGGTGCACGGATTCATCGTCGACAAGTCGATCATGCGTCGCCCTGACAGCCTCGATTGGCGGTTCGAGATCGAGAACAACGGCGAGGTCATCCAGGCGGAGTACAGCGGTATCGTGCCCGACACCTTCACGGACGGTGCCGAGGTCGTGGTCAAGGGCCAGCTCGGACCCGAAGGGTTCGTCGTCTCTCCGAACGGCGTGATGGCGAAGTGTCCGTCCAAGTACGAGCCGATGGCCGCGACCGCGTCCACGCCGGCGACGAACTCGGGCGGCCGGTAAGGCGCCGCAGCGCTCCGACGACGAGTCGGAAACCGCGCTGCCCCTTCGCGCGATTGCACAATCCATGGCTGCCCTAGGTTCGTTCACGCTCCTCGCCGCGTTCGTCGTCTGTGCCTATGCGGCAGTCGCCTCGTTCGTGGGGGGACGTCGGCGCTCGCCGCGTCTCATCGAAAGCGGCATCGGCGCGTTCTACCTCCTCACCGCGCTGATGACGGCGGCGTCGGCCATCATCGTCCACGCCTTCGTCACCGAGAACTACGCGGTCAAGTACGTCGACCGCTATTCGGATTCTGCGCAGCCGCTGTTCTACAAGCTGACGTCGTACTGGGGCGGCCTCGACGGGTCGCTCATGTTCTGGGTCTTCCTGTTGGCCGTCTTCGGGTCGATCGCCGTGGCGACGAATCGCGAGCGCCAGCGTGAACTCATCCCCTACGTCGTGACGGTCATCGCGTGCGTTCAGCTGTTCTTCCTGCTGGTGATGGTCCTCAACAAGGACCCGTTCGCGACGTATCTCTCGGCGGCGCCGGCCGACGGCCGAGGGCTCAATCCGCTGCTGCAGAACCTGTACATGGTGATCCACCCGCCGTCGCTGTACATCGGGTTCGTCGGCATGACAATTCCGTTCGCGTTCGGCATGGCGGCGCTCATCACCGGCCATCTCGACGACTCGTGGCTGCGCGCGGTTCGCGGCTGGACGATGTTCGCGTGGATCTTCCTCTCGTTCGGCCTGGTCCTCGGCATGATCTGGGCCTACGAAGAGTTGGGCTGGGGCGGCTACTGGGGCTGGGATCCGGTCGAGAATGCCGGGTTGCTGCCGTGGTTCACGGCGACGGCGTTCCTGCATTCCGTGATGGTTCAGGAACGGCGGAGCATGCTACGCGTCTGGAATGTGACGCTTGTGATCGTCACGTTCTTCCTGACGATCTTCGGCACGTTCATGACGCGTTCGGGCGTCGTGCAATCGGTCCACGCGTTCGGCGAGGACCCGCAGCTGGCGATGATGTTCGGCGTGTTCATGGCGATCATCCTGCTGGTCAGCTTCGGCCTGGTCATCTATCGAATGCCGCTCTTGCGCGCCCGCCACGAACTCGACTCGTGGGCCTCACGCGAGGCCGCGTTCCTGCTGAACAACTGGATCCTGCTCTTCTGCGCGGTCTTCGTGCTGTTCGCCACGATGTTCCCGACGTTGAGCGAAGCGATCATGGGGGAGCGGCTGACGGTCGGCCCGCCGTTCTTCAACAAGTGGATGCTGCCGATCGGCCTCCTGCTGCTGTTCTTGACCGGGGTTGGGCCGTTGCTGGCATGGCGCAAGTCGACGCCGGCGAATCTGCGCGAGCAGTTCACCTGGCCGGTCGCGTGCGGCCTGGTGACCTTCACGGCGCTGTACGCCGTCGGCTTCAGGGTCTGGTCGTCGGGGATCTGCTTCGCACTCTGCGCCTTCGTAGCCGGCACGATCGGGCAGGAGTTCATTCGGGGGACTCGCGTGCGGCAGGAGGCGACCGGCGCCGACCTCCTCACCTCTGTCATCGGGCTGGTGGCCCGGTCGCGCCGCCGCTACGGCGGCTACATCGTCCACGTCGGGATCGTGCTGATGTTCCTGGGGTTCGCGGGCGAAGGCTACAAGCTCGAAGAGCAGGTCTTGCTCAAGCCCGACCAGCAGGTCGAGGTCGGCCCCTTCGTCGTGCGCCACGAGGCGGTCACGGTTCGCGACGATGGGCAGAAGCAGATGATCACGGCGCGGATGCGGGTGTTCGAGGACGGCGAGGACGTTGGGCTGATGTATCCGGCGCGGTGGTTCTTCCGGAAGCACGAGGAGCAGCCGACGACCGAAGTGGCGATCCGCCGCAGCGTCTCGGAAGATCTCTACATCGTCCTGGCCGCGTTCGACATGCAGGATCAGTCGGCCAGCTTCCAGGTGACCGTGAACCCGCTCGTCAACTGGATCTGGTTCGGGTTCGGCATCATGGCGCTCGGCACCGGCATCGCATTGCTGCCCGAGCGGGCGTTCTCGTTCGCCGCCTCGCGGTTCCCCGAGGGGGTGGCGACGACGTCGCTGCTGTTCCTGATCGTGGCCGTGGGGCTGGCGACGGCGCCGCTGCACGCCCAGCACGTCGACTCGGCCCAGACCGTGCCGACCGTACCTCGCAGTGAGGCCGAGCGCGAGCTGGATCAGCAGATCGTCTGCATGTGTGGGGGCTGTGGGCGCAAGGTCATCGGCTCGTTCTGTTGTTCTGTGGCTGCCGAAATGCGCGACGAGGTCTCGGCCCTGATCGCCGACGGCAAGTCGAAGGACGAGGTCTTCGCCTATTTCATCGACAAGTACGGCAGTCAGGAGCCGCTCGCCATGCCGCTCGACGAAGGCTTCAACCGGCTGGCGTGGCTGTTCCCCTACCTGCTCGGCATCTCCGGGGCCATTGGCGTCGGGGCGATTGCGTTGCGCTGGTCGCTGCGCGAGGCTGCCGAGATACCGCTGGCCGCCGGCGTTCCGACCGAGGCCGACGCGCAACTGATGGCGCGCCTGGACGATGAGCTCCGAGACCTCGACTGATCGTTCCACGTTCCGGCCCTGGCATTTTTTCGTTCTCGGCGCGCTCCTGGCGGCGACCGCCGGCGTGCTGCGCTCGACCGACACGACGCCAGCCGCCACCATCCTATTGAGCCTCGCCATCGGTGCGGCCGCGTTATGCGGCCTGGGTCTCCTGCGAACACTCTGGCCGCTCGCTGCCGTCGAGTTCGGCGTGGATGCCGGCGCCGTCAGCAACCGCACGCGTGAGGCGATCGAGCGGGAGAAGGCGCTGGTGCTCCGTTCGATCAAGGAGCTGGAGTTCGACCGGGCGATGGGCAAGGTCGCCGACGAGGACTTTCGGGAGATGGCGGCGCGCCTGAAGGCGCGGGCGATCGGCTTCATGCGCCAGCTCGATTCCGACGCGTCGGAATACCGGGACCTGATCGAGCGAGAGCTTCAAGCGCGGCTGGCGTCGCCCGAGGCGGCAAGATCGCCCAGCCCGTCGAGCGCGGAGGTAGCCCGCGACACCCGCGCCTGCGACGCGTGCGAGACGATCAACGACGCCGACGCGAAGTTCTGCAAGGAATGCGGGGAGATACTGTGACGAGCCGCCAACTCCGGCCGTGGACCGCGGCGGCGGCGCTGGCCGTCGTGATCGGTGCGGGACCGCCGATCGTGGCGCAGATCGCGATGCCCGAACCCTCGGCGATGTCGGGCATCCTGCTGCCGTCGGGCGACCTGCCGAACGGCTCGGTGAGTGTCCGCCTTGTCCGCGAGGCGCTCGGGAACAACGTCACGGACCACCCGGTCGAACTGCACGTTGCGGGCGACACCCGAATCGTTTCCACCGACGAGAGCGGCCGGGCGCTCTTCGAAGGCATTCCGGCCAGTCTCGTCTCGGTCTCGACGACGGTCGACGGCGAAGCGCTCGGGTCGGACACCTTCAGCGTGCCGGTCCAGGGTGGCGTTCGGGTGATGCTCGTGGCGGGCGTCGGGGCGTCGGCAGGCGGATCGGCGCCCCCGGCGCCGGTGCCGTCGGCGCCGGCGCGCGAAGGAGAGATCGTCTTCGGGGGCGACACGCGCTGGATCGTGGAGATGTCCGACGAAGCCGTGGAGGTCTACTACCTGCTCGAAGCGGTCAATAACAGCAGCACCGCTGTCGCGCCCCCGGCGCCGGTGGCCTTCGAGTTGCCGTCGGGCGCTCAGGGCGCGGTGCTGCTGGAAGGCACGAGCACCCAGGCGCGGCTCGTCGGTCGCCAGGTGTCGCTCCAGGGGCCGTTTTCGCCGGGACGGACGACGCTGAACGTGGCCTACATTCTTCCGTACTCGGGCGCGACCTTGACGATCGAGCAACCACTGCCGGCGGCCGTCGAACAGGTCGCCGTCGTGGCAGAGAAGCGCGGGGAGATGCGCCTCAGCTCTCCGCAGATCACTCAGGAGCGTGAAATGAACGCCGAAGCGGGCACGTTCCTGGTCGGCGGCGGACCGCGCCTGGCCGCCGGCGGGGTCCTTTCGATTTCCCTGAGCGGCCTGCCGCATCACAGCCTGGTGCCTCAACGCGTGGCGTTCGCGCTCGTCGGCGTCATGCTGGCCTGGGGGCTCTGGTCGTTGCGCACCGGGCCGGGCGGCGCGGATGGCGACCGCCGCCGGACGAGCCTGGAGGCGAAACGCGAACGGCTGTTCGGCGACCTTGTCACCGTCGAGGCGGATCATTCCGCGGGCAAGCTCTCGGACGGCCCGTATGCGAAGCGGCGTGATGAACTCGTCTCCCAGCTGGAGCGGCTCTATCAGCGGCTCGAGCCGGCGATCTCGCCGATGCCGCGCGGCACTGCGGGCCTGCCCGGCTGACGCGGGCGTCCACGAGACCAGCGACCGTGTCAGTCTCTTCCGCGACCATCGGCCAGGCGCCATCGGTCGACTTCGACCGACTGGTGTTCGACGACGTGTCGCGGTACTTCGGTCGGCGCCGCGCCCTGGCGCACGTCTCGTTCGAGAGCGGGGCGGGAGAGATCGTCGGACTTCTCGGACCCAACGGCGCGGGGAAGTCGACCGCGCTCGCGCTGGCGGCGACGACGCTGCAGGCGTCGAGCGGCCAGGTCTGCTACGGCAGCCGGTCGGCGGCGCAGCTCGGCTCGGCGCTGCGCGGACGGATCGGCGTCCTGGCCCATGAGCTGCAGCTGTACCCGGAGCTGACCGCGCGGGAGAATCTCGAGTTCTTCGGGGCGCTGTACGGCCTCGACCGGGCGGCGGAGCGATCGGCCGACGCGCTTGCGCGGGCAGGCCTGGACGCGCGTGCGGACGATCCGGTCGGCGGATTCTCCCGCGGCATGCGCCAGCGTGTCGCGCTCGAGCGCGCCCTCCTCCACGACCCGACCCTGTTGTTGCTCGATGAGCCGTTCACCGGCCTGGACGAGGCCTCGGCGGAGGCGCTGATCGAGCGGCTCCGGTCGCTCAAGGCGGCCGGCCGGATCGTCTTGCTGACGACGCATGATTTCGAGAACGCCGAAGCGGTCGTGGATCGGGTGGTGCTGCTCAAGGCCGGGCGGGTGGCGGCGATGGACTCGTCCACCGGGTCACTGCGCGACCGCTACCGCCACGCGATGCGGGTCGAGGCCGTTCCGGGAGGCACCGCATGACCCGCTTCGCGCGCGTTGCGTGGCTGGTGATGCGCAAGGACCTGACTGTCGAGGCGCGCAGCCGCGAGCTGCTCCTCACCACGTTGTTCTTTGCCGTGTCGACCGTCCTGGTGTTCGCGTTTGGCTTCGTGCGCGACGGCCGCGCGGTGGAGGATGCCGCGGCGGGCATTCTGTGGATCGCGATTGCCTTTGCCGGGACGCTCGCGTTGGGCCGGACCTTCGAGCGAGAGCGCTATCACGATGTACTCCACGCGCTGCTGCTGGCGCCCGTCGACCGGCCGGCGATCTATGTCGGCAAGTTGCTCGGCATCGTGGCGTTGATGACCACCGTGGAACTCGTCGTCGTGCCGCTGGTGGCCTTGCTGTTTCAGGCCGGGCTGTTTCGGTACCCGCTGCACGTCGCGGCGTTGCTGGGGCTCGGGACGACGGGGTTCGCCGCGGTGGGCACGCTGTTCGCGGCGATGCTCGTGCGGGCTCGGAGCCGTGACGTGTTGTTGCCGGTGCTGTTGTATCCGGTCACGATTCCCGTGATCATTGCCGGCGTGCGCGGTACGGCCGCGCTGTTGCAGCCCGAGGCGGACCTGGCGATGGCGGGCGCGTGGATCGGGATGCTGGTCTTCTTCGACGTCGTCTTCATCACACTTTCGCTATGGACGTTCGAACCGGTCATGACAGAATGACCAGACTGACGTCATGACACAACGACTCTTCCTCCCGGTGATTGCCGTCGCGATGCTGCTGTTCGCCGGGGCGCCCGTGCTGATCGCCTGGGCGCCCTACGAGTCGACCATGGGGCTCGTGCAGAAGATCTTCTATTTCCACGTGCCCTCGTGGGTGATGATGTTTCTCTCGGCGTTCGTCTGCGGCGTGGGCAGCGCGATCTACCTGTTCAAGGGGCGGGCGGCGGCGGATCGGGTGGCGGTGGCGGCGGCCGAATTGGCGGTCGTCTTCGGACTGATCGGCCTCGTCACCGGGCCGCTGTGGGCACGCAAGGCGTGGGGGGTCTGGTGGCAGTGGGATGCGCGGCTCACCATGGCACTCGTGCTCTGGATGATCTTCGTCGCCTACTTGCTGCTGCGTGAGTACGGCGGTCCGGGGTCGGAGAAGCTGGCGGCCGGGGTCGCGCTGTTCGGCATGGCGAACGTGCCGTTCGTGTACTGGTCGGTGAATGTCTGGCGGACCATCCATCCCACGACGAACGTGGTCCCCACGCTGGTACCCGGGATGCGCGGCGCGCTCTGGTGGAGCCTCGTGGCGTTTCTGCTGCTGTTCACGGCGGCGATGATGGCGCGGGTGAGGCTCGAAGGCCAGCGGGCCGCCCTGGACCAGGTGTATCGAGATCTGGATGATTAGGGCGGGCAGCCGCACAGCGAGGGTTGAGACAGGCGACATGCATATGCGGCGACTGATGCTGATATTGACGCTGGCGATCGTGGCGACGTGCGTCGTCGCGTCCGGAGGCGATGTCCAGGCGGCGGCTTCGTCCGCCGCCCAACCGGCGCAGCAGGACGAGTTCGTCCCGATCGACGAGCTCCCGCCCGGGGATCGGTTGCCGGCGGCGCCCCTCCTCGTAGCGGCCTACGCGTTTGCCTGGCTCGCAGTCTTCGGCTATCTCTGGTCGATCTGGCGTCGCCTGGCGAAGGTGGAGCAGGAGCTGGCGGACGTCGCGCGCCGCGCGGCCGAGCGCTAGCCGGCGGCACACCTCGAGCGGACCGCCTCGCCGCGGAACATCTCCATGGGCGCCATGACCGCCGGGCACTTCCTCTTCATTCCGGCGGTGTTGCTCGTCGGCATCGTGTTCGGCTGGATCCTCGGTTCGCGCGCGGCGCGGGATGCCTACGCGGTCGAACTGCGCCGACGCGAGGAGCGGGCAGCCCGCAAGGCCGTGCGCGACTGACGCGCTAAGCGGCTAGCGACCCAGGCCGAGACGGTCGGCAAGGCTCTCGGGAAGCCCCGCGTCCACGATCTTCCGCTGCGCCGCGTCGATCGGATAGACGACCCGCCTGAGTTCAATCTCGCTCCGCTCTGAGTCGAACGTCGCGAAGGCCGCGCGCGGGTCGCCGTCGCGCGGCTGGCCGACCGACCCCGGGTTTACCAGGTAGCGCTGGTCGGGGTGGATGGCCACGGGGAGGCGGTCGTCGAGATCGGGTGCGATGATGCCCAGGCGATCGCCGTCCCGCTCGAAGGCCACCGGGATGTGCGTGTGTCCGAAGAGGCAGAGCGGCCGTTCGGCGGCGTCGAGTGCCTGCAGCGCATCTTCCATTTCGAAGACGTAGACGTCTTCGTCGAACGGCGTGCCGTGGCAGACCTCGATCTGCGGGTCGACCCGCACGGGCCCGGCGACGAGCGCGGCGATGCGATCGTGGTTCTCGGGCGTCAGCGTCTCGCGCGTCCACCGAACCGCCTGCGCGGCCAAGTAGTTGAAGGCTTCGGTGTCCTCGAGTCCGGCCGCGACCTTGTCGTGGTTTCCGCGAATGAGCACGTCCGGTGCCAGGTCGAAGATCCGATCGACGACCTCGTTCGGGTTGGCGCCATAGCCGACGAGATCGCCCAGGACCAGTAAACGGTCGTAGGAGTCTCGCGGCGCGACGTCGAGGACGGCGTCGAGCGCTTCGAGGTTGGCGTGGATGTCGCTGAGGATCAGGTAGCGCATCAGGTACCCAGCCAGTCGATGGCGCGCTCGACGAGTTCTTCCACGGGCGCGCGGGCCGCATCGAGGCGTAGATGGGCCTGGGCGTAGGCCGATCGCCGCACCGCGTAGAGCTGTTCGAGTTGCGCCCGGCTGTCCGCCAGCGGGCGGCGATTGTCGGGTGGAAGCCGAGCCACGATCTGCGCCAGGGGCACGTCGAGCCAGATGGAGCCGCCATTGCCGTTGATGAGCGCGCGATTGTCGGGGTCGACGAACGTTCCGCCGCCCGTGGCGACGACCGCCGGACGGAGCGGCAGCAAGTCGACCAGCACCGCGCGTTCAACACTCCGAAAGTGCGGCTCCCCGTGTGCCTTGAAGATCTCGCTGACGGTCATCTGCTCGCGCGCCTCGATGCGGTCGTCGACGTCCTCGGCGGGCCATTCGAGGCGCGTGCCCAGCGCCCGAGCCAGGCTCGACTTGCCGGCGGCCATGAAGCCCACGAGGTAGATCTTGTCTGCGCGCAAGGGAAGTGTCGGAACCTGGAAGACTGGGGCCGGGTCACGCTCGCAGTGATGTCAAGGCTTCGAAGAACTCCGGATACGACACCGCAACAGCATCGGCGCCGAGAATGGTCGACGGTCCCGCGGCGCCGAGCGCGGCGACGGCAAAGGCCATCACCAGGCGATGGTCTCCCGCGGCGTCGGCGGTCCCACCCGCGATGGCGCCGCCCGTGATGGTGAAGCCGTCCGGCAGTTCGCTGGCCGTGGCGCCCAGTCCGCGCAGCCCAGCCACGACCGCGGCGATTCGATCGCTTTCCTTGGTGCGCAGCTCGGCGGCGCCGGTGACCGTCAGGCCGGTCCCGCGGTAGGTGCCGAGCGCCGCCAGGAGCGGGAGCTCGTCGATGAGTGCGGGCACTTCGGCTGGCTCGATGACCACGGGCTGGAGGCTGCGATGGGCAACCGTGAGCCGGCCAATCGGTTCAGTCTCGGCTGCGCAATCGATCTCGGTGGTCACCGTGGCGCCGGCCCGGCGCAGCACGTCCAAGAGCGCCGTGCGGGTCGGATTCAGCCCGACGTCTTCGATCTCGACGCTCGACCCTTCGCTCGCCGCGGCGGCCACGGCCCAGGCGGCCGCCGACGAAAAATCACCCGGGACCTCGACGGCGCGACCTGTGAGCGGCGCGCCACCACGCACCGTCACGGCGAGTCCCGACCGTTCGACGTCGACGCCGAATCCCGAGAGCGCACGTTCGGTATGGTCTCGCGTGGCCGCGGACTCGCGCACCGTCGTGGCGCCGTCGGCGTGCAGGCCGGCGAGCAGCAGCGCGCTCTTCACCTGGGCGCTGGGCACCGGAGGCGCCCACTCGATGCCGCGCAGGCCGCCGCCAGAGATCGTCAACGGCGGCCGATCGTCGTCGGCCTGGAGCGTGGCGCCCATGGCGCGCAGCGGTGTGATGATTCGCCCCATCGGGCGGCGGCGCAGCGAGTCGTCGCCGGTCAACGTGCTGTCGAAGGGATGCGCCGCGAGCAGACCGGCCAGCAGTCGGAACGTCGTCCCGGAGTTCCCCGTGTCGAGTGGCGCGGTCGCCGGGGCCAGGCCGCCGAGTCCGCGGCCGTCGATCTCGACGAGGCCGTCGGCCGGCCGCGCGATCTCGACGCCGAGGGCGCGCAGACAACTCAACGTCGACGCGCAGTCGGCGCCGGACGCGTAGCCGGCGATGGTGGTGCGACCGGTCGCGAGCGCTCCCAGCAGCGCGTAGCGATGCGAGATCGACTTGTCCCCGGGGCACGTCAGCCGGCCGCCGAGGCACGCAGCGGGCTGCACCACGACATCGGTGGCGGTCGGAGCGGGCATGACGCGCACTATAACACCGGCGAAACTTGACCGCCTTTGGGGACTGTGTAATTCTCGCCGACAGGTGATGAAGGACGCGAGCAGCGTGCGCCTCGAGCTGTTCAGCGTGTTCGAAGCGCTGGAGTTCGTGCAGGTCGTCGCGGATCGTATCGGAGAGATGGCTGGGTTCGACGAGGACGGAATGCACTGGGTCGGTGTCTCCGTTCGCGAATGCGTCGTCAACGCGATCAAGCACGGCAACGGCGAGGATCCCCGCAAGCGCGTCGTTGTGGAGTTCGGGTTCACCCCCCGCATCGGTCCCAACGAGATGTACGTCAGGGTCCTCGATGAAGGCGAGGGCTTCGATCCGGTCGAGATCGCCGATCCGCTGGCGCCCGAGAACATTCTGAAGTCGAGTGGTCGGGGCATCTTCTTCATGCGAAGCTTCATGGACGACGTGAGCATGCGCCGCGCGCCGCAAGGCGGCATGGAAGTGCATCTCGTCAAGAAGCTCCCGGGGCACGCTGATTCGGTGCTCGCCGAGACGCCGGATTCGGCGTCCTGATGGCGTCTCGATCGCGACACCCCGAGTGGAGGGGGTAGCTCCGAACGCGTCGGCCCCGCCTGTCCCCCTGATGCCGCACCCGCCGCTGTTCCTCGCGACCGCAATCGAGTCGGTGCTGCGTGCCGGAGAGATCCAGCTGAAGCACTTCGACCGCGGCGTGCGGATCGACAAGAAGGGCGTCATCGACCTCGTGACCGAGGCCGACGTCGCGGTCGAACGGATGTTTCGAGCGCTCGTCGGTGGGCGGTTCCCGGATCACGCGGTGCTGGCAGAGGAACTCGGGGCCTCGGGGCCGCCGCCGGACGGGTCGACGCCGCGGTGGATCTTCGATCCGATCGACGGCACCACGAATTTCGCGCACGGCCTGCCGATCTTCTGCGCGTCGCTCGCGCTGGAGATCGAGGGCCGGATCGAGATCGCGGCCGTGTACGACCCCACCCGGCGGGAGCTGTTCACGGCGGAGCGTGGCGGCGGCGCGTTCCTGAACGGCGAGCCGATGCGCGTCTCGCCGGCCGCCGAACTCGTGGATTCCGTGCTCTGCACCGGCTTCCCGTACGACGTGCACGAGACGGTCGACGAGATCGTCGGATTGTTCGGCCGGTTCGTCGGGCGCGCCCGTGCGGTGCGGCGGCTCGGCTCGGCGGCGCTGGACCTCTGCTACGTGGCGGCGGGCCGCCTGGACGGGTTCTGGGAGCGGCGACTCCAGGCGTGGGACATCGCGGCGGGCGCGCTGCTGGTCGAGGAGGCCGGTGGGCGGATCTCGACCTTGACCGGAGCGGGGTTCGATCCGCACCGAGGCCAGGTGCTGGCGTCGAACGGACGGATCCACGAAGCGATGCTGGGCATTATCCGGGATCACAAAGGGCAGTCGAGCTGATGGAGCGGTTCGGCGTCTGGCTCCAGGGGTTCGCGATGTCGATCGGCGGCCCCGGATTATTCGTGATCGCGTTTCTCGACTCGTCGTTCCTGTCGCTACCCGAGATCAACGACATCCTGGTGATCTGGATGGTCACCCAGCAGAAGTCGCTGATGCTCTACTACGCGGGGATGGCGACGGCGGGCTCGGTGGTAGGGTGCCTGGCGCTGTATGCCGTCGGCCGGAAGGGTGGGGAAGCGCTGCTCAGGCGGCGCTTCTCGGCCGAGCAGCTCGAGCGGGCGTTCGCCAAGTTCCACCGCTGGGGGATGCTCGCGCTGCTGGTGCCCGCGCTGCTGCCGCCGCCGGCGCCCTTCAAGGTGTTCGTGCTGATGGGTGGTGTCGCGCGGATGTCACTGGGCCGATTCACAGTCGCGATCACTATCGGACGCGGCGCCCGGTACCTCGCCGAGGGCGTGCTGGCGGTTCGCTACGGCGACCAGGCGATCGACTTCGTCCGCGAGAACGGCCAGATTGTCGCGGTGGCGCTGTCGCTCCTGGTGCTGGTCGCGGGTGTGGGCTATGCGGTCTGGAGCCGCCGGTCGCGGGCACGTGCGACGGACGGCGCATAACTTCAATGTTTCCAGTGGCTTGAGTTGACCCGCCTCCGAACAGCCCCTATAATCGGCGTCGAGCACGATGGCCCGCGATCTGTCAGTCGTCATTCCGCTGCACGACGAAGCGCCCAACCTCGAACAGCTCCATCGTGAGTTGACCGAGACGCTCTCGGCCACCGGGCGCGACTACGAACTGGTGTTCGTCGACGACGGCAGCACCGACGCCACCTTCGAGCTGCTGGCACGATTCCGGTCGCAGGACCCGCGGGTCAGGGTCGTCCGTTTCCGAAAGAACTTCGGGCAGACTGCCGCGTTCTCGGCGGGATTCGCCCATGCGGCGGGCCAGATCATCGTCACGATGGACGGCGACTTGCAGAATGATCCCGCCGATATCCCCGCGCTGGTGGCCCGGCTCGAGCAAGGCTACGACATCGTCTGCGGCTGGCGTCGCCGCCGGCACGACACGTGGCTGACCCGCCGGCTGCCGTCGATGATTGCCAACGCGATCATTTCGTGGTCCACGGGTGTCCACCTGCACGACTACGGCTGTTCACTGAAAGCGTTCCGCGCAGAAGTCGTCAAGCCGCTGAAGCTCTACGGCGAGATGCACCGGTTCATTCCGGCGCTGGCGAGCGAGATGGGCGTCCGGGTCGACGAGATGGTCGTGAACCACCGACCTCGCACGCGCGGCCGCTCGAAGTACGGGCTGTCACGTACCGTGCGCGTCATACTCGATCTGATGACGGTGAAGTTCCTGTTGAGCTATTCGACGCGCCCCCTGCAGATGTTCGGGCTGCTCGGTCTGCTGATGGGCGGTGCGGGCCTTGCCGTGACCGGCTGGCTGGCGTACCTGCGACTCTTCGGGAACCAGCCGATTGGCGATCGGCCGCTGCTGCTGTTCGGCATCCTGCTGATCTTCACCGGCGTGCAGCTCGGCACGCTCGGGCTGCTCGCGGAGCTCCAGGCCAGGACGTACCACGAGTCCCAGGACAAACCCACCTACGTCATCCGCGAGATCCTCGAGTAGCCGGGCCGAATGCGGAGGCCGCCCGGGCGGGACGCCGCCGGGCGGTTGCGGACACAGCCATGAAGGGAACGGCGCGCAGGTGGTCATTGGCGGGGCTGGCGGGCCTCCCGATCGCCTTTCTCGCCGTCGGCATCTGGATGGAACGCGGCGGCGTCGGGCCGAGCGCGGGCGCCCCGCCGCCGCCCCGTGTCGAGGCCGCGGACCTCGACGCCGGTGCGGTGGAGCTGGGCTGGCCGCTGATGTCGGTCACGCTGGCCCCGGACGATCTCCACGATCCGCGCACCGGTATCCTGGCGA
The DNA here is from genome assembly GCA_002328835.1 of Acidobacteria bacterium UBA2161. GTDB lineage: Bacteria > Acidobacteriota > Vicinamibacteria > Vicinamibacterales > UBA823 > UBA2161. The sequence goes on from DCWN01000015.1 coordinate 34,137, forward strand.
ATCCCGAGGAGCGCGGGCGAGAGTGGGAGCGGCGCGGGACGCTGGAGTACTACGATGAGGGCGAGTTGCAGTTCGCGTCGGACGTCGGCGTGCGCGTGCACGGCGGGAGCAGCCGCCTGACGTCACCGATCCAGAGTTTCCGGCTCTACTTCCGCGAAGAGTACGGCGCCGAGCAGTTTGCGCCGGGCGTCATCTTCGACGCCTCGGCCGATCCGATCGACCGGCTGGTCGCCCACAATGACCTGCGGACCCGTTTCCGCCGGCAGGCCCGTCCGGAGCGTGCCGAGTCCGATCGGGCGTACTGGCACTTCGTGAATCCGCTGGCCTACGACCTCGCCACGCGTATCGGTGCCGTGGCGCCGCAGACGAAACCGGCCCGGTTCTTTCTGAACGGCGCGTTTCTCGGCGTCTACGTCCTGACCGAGTACGTAACGATTCCGGAGTTCTTCGAGTCGCGCTTCGGCTACGGTCAGTTCAGTGCGGACGAGGCCGCGATGACGGCGCTCTCTCGCTGGCTCGATGAGTCCGGTGAGTCGTTGACGATGGCACGGGCCGCCGAGCAGGTCGATCTGGAGAACCTGACACGCTGGTTCTTGTCGGTGCTGTTCGCTGGAACGGGGGATCCGTTCCAGGGACCAGGCCAGTTCTACGACGCGACCCGTGCGTCTGGCGGCTGGTTCTGGGTCAACTGGGACATGGATCTCAGCTTCCGGCGAGCGGGCGTGAACATGTTCGAGCGCCTGCGCGATCAGCCGGGGGAGAGGCGCCGCGGGCGGCGGCCGAGCGAGCCGCGGGCCAGGCTGATGACGCATCTGCTCGCGAACGACGCCGAGTACCGCCGCTTCTTCATGACGCGCTTCGAGGCGATGCTGAACCACCAGTTGACCCCAGAGTTCCTGGATGAGCGCTTCGCGCACTACGAGCAGATCGCCCTGGACTACGAGGTGGAAAGCGTCGCGTACCTGGAGATGCTGAGAGAGTTTCTGGATCGGCGCGCCGGGATCCTGTGGGCCCAGACGGCGCAGCAGCTAGGGACCGGTGCACCGGTTCAGTGTATAATCGAGGCACCGGATGGCGGCGTTCTCATCGACGGCGTTCACGTCGAAGGTGCCTTCGCAGGACGCTATTTTCCGAACACCATGATCGAGGTAGCCCTGCCGGAGACGGACGGACGTCCGCGCGGTTGGTTCGTGAACGGCGAGCGAGTCGCGAGTCCGGACGGTATTCTGCGGCTGCGCCTGGAGCGCGATGTGGCGATCGAGGTCGTGCCGTCGTGATGGCCGGCGCCGGCGTGGCCGAGCCCGGCGCGGACTCCGGCAGGCCGGTGCCGTCGGCCGCGGATCCACTCGAGGCGTTCGAGTACGAGCTGAAGTTCGGCCTGCGGGGGCGCAGCGTGGCCGCCGTGCGGCAGTGGCTGCGGACGATCTGTCGGGTCGATCCGGTGTTTCCGACGGGCCGCGTCTGCAGTGTCTACTACGACACCCCGGCATTCCATCATCTGCGGGAGAACGCCAACAGCGACTACCTGAAGACGAAGGTGCGCCTTCGCTGGTATGAACAGGTCGTGACCGCGGGCGATCGGGCGTTCCTCGAAGCGAAGTTTCGCTTCGGGCCCCGCCGCAACAAGGTGCGGCTCGAAGTTCTGCACACCGGACGGCAACTGGCGGCGATGCCGCTGCACGCGGCCGAGTTGGGGGCGATGCCAGCCCGGCTGCGTGAGGTCGGCGTGATGACGCCAACCGCGCTCAGGCCGATCGTGCTGGTGCGCTACAGGCGGGACCGGTTCATCGAGCCGCTCTCGGGCGTGCGGGTCAGCCTGGACGCGGAGATTTCGGCGCCGGCGGCCAACCGAGCGGTCCTGCCGACCATCGACCCGCGTCCGCTCGCGACAGCCGTCGTTGAGGTCAAGGGGCTCGTCAATGAGTTGCCACAGCCGCTGCGTCCGTTGGTCGCACTCGGCGGCCGCCGCAGATCGTTTTCGAAGTACGCGGAGTGCTACGCGCGAGCCGCCCGCGAGCAGTTCTAGCGTCCAGACGCGAAAGACAAGGTGACCGACGCATGCAGGAACTCGACAACATCTTCCAGATCCTGACCGGGCCGGGCTCGCAGGCGATGAGCCAGGTCGGTCTCGGCGGCCTGCTGGCGCTGATGGCTCTGTCCCTGGCCAGTTCGTTCTTCATCGCCTGGCTCTACCGGTTCTTCTACGCCAGTCGGGCGACGGGCAGCGAGGCCCACCGGGCGTTTCCGCTGCTGGGCATCTCGATCACGGCGATCTTCATCGCGATTCAGTTCTCCCTGCCGTTGTCGCTCGGGCTGCTGGGCGCACTGTCGATCGTCAGATTCCGGACGCCGATCAAGGAGCCCGAGGAGATCGGCTTCATCATGCTCGTGATCGCCGCCGCCCTGGCGTGTGCGACCTTCAAGCTGGCGTTCCTCGGCCTGCTGCTCGGTGTGGCGACCGGTGCCCTGGCGATCCAGCGACTCGCCACGCGACTCATGTCGGGGACCTCGGGCGGCGGCCTCGTCGTCGTTGCGGTGCCGCCGAGCGAGGGCGAGTCGGTCAGCCGGGAGATCGCCGACCTGCTGGGTGAGCGGCTCGCAGAGGGTCGGCTCGAGAGCCTGTCACGGAGCGAGGAGTCGACCGTGATCTCCTATACCTTCCGTGAGTTGCCGGCGAGCACCCTGCTCGCCGTCCAGGCTGAGGTGCAGGCGCGGTCGACAGGTTCGACGGTGAGCATCTTCTTCAATCGCGCCGCGGCGGTCTAGGGCATCGATGGACGTCCAGCTCCGGCGGCGCGCGCTGCTGGTCGCAATTCCCGTTGCCATCCTGCTGATGGGCGTGGCCCTCGAGCGGCTCGATAGCTTGGCGCCGCTGCGCGTGTCGATCCAGCGGACCCCCGCCAGTGTGCCGAGTAGCCTCGTCGTTCCCGACGCGGAAATCGAAAGCGGCCTGGCGCTGCTGTCGGTCTACACGGACGAGGCGTCGCTCCACGACCCGGAGCGCGGACTGCTGACGAACACCGTCGCCACCGGGCGCGAGTGGGAGGTGCCGGCGACGGTTTCCTTCTTCGAGGCCGGACAGCTCGTCTACGGGGGAAGTGCCGGGTTGCGCGTGCACGGGGGCAAGAGTCGGATCGGCTCCCCGGTGCAGAGCTTCCGGCTTCACTTCCGACGCGAGTACGGCGCACGCCAGTTCATGCCCGGCGTGCTGTTCGAGGGACGCAGCGATCCGATCAGCACGCTGGTCGTGCACAACGATCTGCGTGAAGACCGGCGAGAGCGGTGGTGGCACCTGGTGAATCCGCTGGCGTACGATATCGCGCGGCAGATGGGCGCCCTGACACCCGAGACGAAGCCGGTTCGGTTCTTGCTCAACGGCGAGGTGCAAGGCGCCTACGTCCTGACGTCGCATGTGCGGGAGCCCTACATGCAGGCCCGGTACGGCTACGAGCGACTCGCCACGGCGGATACCCGAACGCGGCGCGGGCTGCGTCGCGCCATCGCGGCGATCCGCCCGCTCACGATGGTTGCCGTCGACGAGGTTCTCGACCTGGAGAGCTTGACCCGCTGGTTCATGTCGGTGGTGTTCTGTGCCGTGACCGACCCTTTTCAGGGGGTCGTGTTCCTGGACGAGTCTGAACCTGACGCGCGCTGGTTCTGGGTCAACTGGGACATGGATCACAGTTTCATAGACCTGTACCGGCAGGCGCCGCGGCGCGCGCCATGGCGGCACGATACGTTCAGAACGACGCTCAGAAAGGCGCGGGTGGAATCGCAGGTCGTCACGCGCCTCCTGGCCGAAGATCCGGCGTACCGCTCGTACCTGGCGAGGCTCTTGACCGAGGCGCTGAATCATCAGATCACCCCGGCGTTCCTCGCGCAGCGATTCGCGCACTACCGTGATGTCGCGCACGCCTTCGAGATCGAGCACACCGAGTACCTGGAGGAGCTGGAAGAGTTCCTGATCCGCCGCCCGGCCGAGATCCGCACCCAGCTGGCCGAGTACGCCGAGATGGGTCCGCTCTATACGGTTACGGTCGAGAGTGCTCGTGAGGTCATGTTGAACATCGACGGGCATCGCGAGCCGACGGGCTACGCGGGGCAGTACTTCGCCGGTCAGGAAGTCCGGGTCTCGCTGCTCGCGGACGATCCCGACTTCGTCGGGTGGTCGGTGAACGGCCGCGCCGTCACGCTGGATGAGGCGTGGCATCGCGTCGGCGCCGACACCGTCATCCGCGCTGAATTCACGCGTGACTGAGCGAGCGTCTGAACGCGTGGCGGGGCTCTCCGAGCTGCGCGATGCGGCAGGCGCCGTGGGCGGCGCGCGAAGCTGGGGGCTCTTCGCGCTGAAAGGCTGCGCGTCGGCCGGGCTGCTCGCCTGGGTGCTCTTCCGTGCCGACCTGGTGGAGGTCTGGAGCGCCGTGCGGAGCGCCACGACCGGGTGGCTGGCGTTCGCCGTCCTGCTGGTCATCCTCGGCCCGGCGATCATGACGATGCGGTGGCACGGCTTGCTGGGCACTCAGGGTGTGCATCTGCCGCGCCGGGCACTCTTCGGGTCGCTCGTCGTCGCAGGTTTCTTCAGACAGTTCCTGCCGTCCACCATCGGCGGAGACGCGGTCCGGGCCTACGACTCGTGGCGTGCCGGCGCTTCGAAGTCGGTGGCGTTGACCGTCCTCGTGGTCGACCGCCTGACGGGCCTCGTGGCGCTGCTGGGTTTCATCGTCGTCGCGCTGGGGTTCTCTGATCGGATGGCGGCGCGGCTGCCCGGCGCCTGGGGCGTCGTGGCCATCGCGGCCGGCGGGCTCGGCATTGCGATCTGGACGATGTTCGCGCCTGCGTCCGCCCTGGTGCGCCTGGCGGAGCAGGCCGTTGCGAGTCTGCCCGGACCCGTCAGGAAGATCGGGGAAAAGGCCCTGTGGGCCGCCACGGCGTACCGGAACCGTCGCGGTGCCCTGGCGCCAGCGCTGGGCTGGTCGGTCGTGCTGCAGTTGAACGTCGTGACCTTCTACTTCGCGATTGCCCAGTCGCTGGGGCTGGGAATCGCGTACCACGAGTGGTTCGTCATCGTGCCGATCGCGTTCTTCGTCATGCTCCTGCCGATCTCGATCAACGGCATCGGGCTGCGCGAGAGCGTCTTCATCTTTCTCCTCGGCGCCTTCGCCGTGACGCGTGAACAGGCCGTGGCGTTCGCCTGGATCGAGTTCGGTCTCTTCCTGCTGCACGGTGTGGCCGGCGGTGTTTGGTATGCTATCCGCCGATCAACCTGATCGGGGCCGTACGCGCCGCCGACGTCAGAGGCGGCCGTCCGAGGGCGCGCCGTAGTGACTATCAAATCCTCCATCGAAACGTTGTTGCGCCCGTACCCGCCGCTGTTCCGGCTGGCGTCGACGGCCTACCATCGTCTGCGCGGCGGGATGCGTTCGCTGAACCCCGACACCGTCGACGCGCTCGCGCGCGCGTTCGAACTGGCGCAGGGCGAGGATGCGGCCGCCGGCACGGGAGAGCCGTTCGGCGACTACTACGAGTTCGGCCTGTTTCGCGGCTACACCCTGTTCAAGGCGTACGAGATCGCCGCGCGTCGCGGCCTCGATGCCACCCGCTTCTACGGCTTCGATTCGTTTGAAGGGCTGCCGGCGGCCACTGGTCCCGACGCCGTCGACGGGCGCTTCTTCGAAGGGCAGTTTGCGTGCTCGCGAGCCGAGGTCGAACAGCACCTGGCGTCAGCCGGGATGCCGATGGCGCGTACCCGGCTGGTGGAGGGCTTCTTCGAAGCCTCGCTGACCGCTGAGCTCAAGGCGTCGTTGCCGCGACGCAAGGCTCGGATCGTCCTGGTGGACTGCGACTACTACACGTCGACGCGCACGGTACTGCACTGGCTGGGCGACCTCGTGGGGTTCGGCACGGTGCTGCTGTTCGACGACTGGGACAGCTACGATCTGGAGCCTGGGCGGGGACAGCCCAGGGCCTTCGAAGAGTTCCTGGAGGCGCATCCGAGTCTGCGAGCCGAGGCGCTCGGGCCGTACCCGCGGCACGGGGCATCGTTCGTGCTGAGAGGGCGCGCATGAGTGGTCTGGCGGACAAGGTGAACGTCATCGACGCCGTGACCGATGTGCAGCGGTCGGCGCTTCGAAAGTACGCGGACTTCTTCGTCGGTCGCGGTGGGTTCGGTGCGCTCCTCGGGTACGAACTCAGGTTGATGGTGGCGGCGAATCGGGTCGGCGCACTGGGCTACCTGCTGCGCGGCCGGCTCTATCCTGGCCTTTGCGACGCGGTGGGCCCCGGCACGCAGTTCGGGCGCAACCTGACGCTGCGTCACCCGTTCAAGATGCGCCTGGGCGCGCGAGTGGCGATCGACGACGATTGCCTGTTGTGCGCGCGCGGTGCCAAGTCGGTCGGCGACTTTTCCATTGGCGACGATTCGCTCGTGGCGCGAGCCACGATCCTGATCACCAAGGACGGCGTACTCAGCATCGGCAACGATTGTTCGATCGGGAGCCAGTGCTATCTGGGGTCGTCCGGCGGCCTCGAACTGGGCGACCACGTGCTGATCGCGTCGCAGTGCTACCTGGGTGGCGGCCGGTACCGCACGGAGCGCAACGGGACGCCGATTCGCCATCAACCGGTCTACAGTCGCGGCCCGGTGCGGGTCGGCAATGACGTCTGGCTCGGGGCCGGCGCGCGCGTGATGGACGGCGTGTCCATCGGGGACGGCGCCGTGATCGGCGCCGGTTCGGTCGTGACGAAGGACGTCGCGCCGCTCGCGATCATGGCGGGCGTGCCGGCACGGCAAGTCGACGAGCGGTGAAGTCCGGGTGGAGACACGTGACGGACGAGGAGCGGCATCGATGAAGCAGTGGGCCAGGGAAGTCGGTGGCGTGGCGGTGTTGGTGGTGGCGGCCGCGTGCGGGTCCGGGGGCGACGCGCCGGCAGGCTCCGCGCCCGCGGTGAAGAACATCGTGTTGATCTCGGTGGACACTTTGCGTCCGGACCATCTTGGGATCTACGGCTACGAGCGCGACACGTCGCCGGCGATCGACGCGCTCGGCCGCGTGGGCTGGGTCTTCGACGCGGCGTACGCGCCGGTGCCCCGAACCGGCCCGAGCGTGGCGTCGATGTTGACCGGTATGTTCGTCCGGCATGCGGACGAATGGGCCGTGCCCGACACGCGCCGGACGCTCGCCGAACTGCTGAATGCCGAGGGGTGGCGGACGGTGGCCGCGGTGGACAATGCCAACCTATCGAACGAGCTGGGCTACGGCCGTGGCTTCGAGGTCTATCGCGAAACCTGGAACGAGAGCGAGGATGAAATTGAGAAGACTCGCCTCATCACACAGACCGGTCTCGAGTATATCGAGCAGTTCGCGGCCAGCGCGGAGCCGTTCTTTCTCTGGCTGCACTACGTCAATCCCCACGGGCCGTATCGCCCGCCGGCCGAGTTCACGGCGAGGTTCATGGAAGACGAACACTTCGACGATCGGGTCCAGCTTCGCCCGGGTTCCGGGTACGTTGGCCGGATCCGTCGCCGCGAGTACGTGGAGGGCGAACGGCGGCTGGGCTACTACGTCGCGCAGTACGACGCGGAAGTGGCCTTCTCGGACGACGAGGTCGGCCAGGTGCTGACGGCGCTCGACGCGCACGAGTCGCTCGCCGACACGGCCGTGGTCCTGACTGCCGACCATGGCGAGAGTCTCGGAGAGGACGACGTCTACTTCAAGCACGGGCCGCTCATCGGAGAGGCGCACGTGCGGGTGCCGCTCATTGTGCGGGCGCCGGGCGTGGCCGATGCCGAACGCATCGCGGCCCCGGTCAGCCTCATCGATGTCGTGCCGACGCTGCTCGAGATGGTCGGCGCGTCCGCCGCGCCGTTCGAGGGGGATCGCGCCACGTTTCCGCTCGCGGGTGAGTCGTTGTTGCGCGCCGTCGGGCCCGAGGCCTCCGACGATGGCGATGTCTTCTTCGCGAGCCGAAACTTCTGGGGCGTACGATCGGGCGGGTGGAAGCTGGTCGTGAGAACCCGAGAAGGGCCGCAGTCGCTCGGCGATCCGTTCCAGCTCTACGATCTCACCGACGACCCGGCGGGCTCACGGAATCTGTACGAGAGTGAACCGGACCGAGCGGCCGAGTTGCTACAGTTGGTGGAGGCGATGCGCGCCATTCAAGACCAGGCCATGGCCGATCCCGACGAGCGCTTCGACGCCCTCGACGAGAAGGCGATCGAGAACCTCAGAGCGCTGGGCTACGTCCGGTAGCTGCTCGCCGACGCTAGCGCCGCCACGGCAGAATCGTCGGCAAGGTGGCAGTGGCGTCGCTGTCTTCCGCGTAGTGCTGGACGTCCTTCTCGCCGGCAGCCTGCTGTGTGTCCGGCAGATCCTCGATTGGAATGTCGAAGAGCCTGACGATGATCCGTCGCCAGACTTCCGCCATCACGCCGTAGCCCTCGATCGTGGGATGGCGTCCGTCGCTGCCGAGGAGCGACTGGTCCTGCTTGAATGGCGTGAACATGTCGACGAGCGGGACGTCGAGGCTGGCGGCGAGCCGGCGGATCTCCGTGTTCAGTTGGTTGATACTCTGCTGCTTGCCCGGCCGCTTGTCTTCCTGCGCCTGGGTGACGGGGAGGATGGTGGAAAGGATCAAGTCGGCGCCCGAGTCCAGCACGGCCCGTGACATCCGCTTGAGATCGTCACCCGCCTCGTCGGGGAAGATGGTGATCGCAGCACCCTCGGGCTGGGGGCGCAGGTTGTTGATCCCCTCGAGGAGGAGGACTAGCTCGGGGTCGTGCTGGTCGAGCCTCGACTGAATCCGGAGGACGCCGCTACGCGTATTCTCGCCCGCCTTGCCTTCGTTGATGATCTCGATCTCCTGGCCCGGGTACTTCAGCCTGAGCATCGCCTGCAACTGGGTCGGGTACGCGGTGAGGCCGTGGGAGCCGGAAAACGCGGCGCTCAATGTGCCTTTCGTGATGCTGTCGCCGAACGCCATGATCCGCGTGACACCCAGCATCGGTCCGGTCGGCGGCGGCGGCGGCGGCGGCGCTGGTTCGTCGAGGACGACGCTGAACGAGCAACGCGATCCGACGCTCTCAGGTCTGACACAGGTCACGCTGGTCGTGCCGACGGCGAACATCGCTCCAGGTTTCGGCTGGCAGACGGCGTTGACTGGCGTGCCATTCGTGTCGACGGTAGGCTCAGAGTACGCGACCTCCACGGGAGCGCCGTCCAAGGACTCGGCTTCGACCGTGAGGGGGTAGAGCAACCGGGCGATCGCCGCCGCGGGCGGCAGCGCGGACGGCGCCGCCGGCGACTTGCTGCCGCTGCACCCAGCGATTCCGACAGTGCCGACCGCTGCCACCACGAGCGGCCACGCACTGAACGAGCGACACCACTCACCCACGATACTCCCCATCATCCTACCGACTTGTATACTACACCGTCGCTTCAGCCGAGGCGATGGCCGCGGCGCGGTGTCCTGGGCTGGCGCCGGGCCCAGGAGTGTCACGACCAACGATGCAGGTTCTCGTAACGGGCGCGAGCGGGTTCGCGGGCGGACGCCTGGTGCGCCATCTCGTCGAGGCGGGGCAGACGGTTCGTGGGCTCGTTCGCGAGGCGAGCCGGGCGAAGCTCGGCGATCTGGCGGCGGTGATGGAGGTTGCCGACGGCGATCTGGCTGATCCAGCGTCGCTTTCGCGCGCCTGCGCCGACGTCGAGGTCGTGTACCACATTGCGGCGACCTATCGGCAGGCGGGGCAGCCCGATTCGGCCTATCAGGCCGTCAACGTCGATGGCACGCGACACCTGCTCGACGCGGCGGGCGCGGCCGGTGTCCGCCGCGTCGTGCACTGCAGCACCGGCGGGGTGCACGGTCATATCGAGCACCCCCCGGCGAACGAGGACGCGCCAATCGCGCCCGGCGACATCTATCAGGAAACCAAGCTCGAGGGTGAACGGCTGGCGCGCGCGTTCGGTGAGCAGGGCTCGGTCGAGGTCGTGGTCGCGCGTCCGACCGGCATCTACGGCCCCGGCGATACGCGCCTCCTGAAGCTGTTCCGTGGGATCGCGCGCGGCACGTTGCCGATGATCGGCGACGGGCAGGTGTTCTACCACCTGAACTACGTGGACGACCTCGCCGAGGGCTTCCGGCTCTGCGGCGAGGTGCCGGCTGCCGCAGGGCGAACCTATCTGCTGGGCGGGGCGGAGTACACCACCCTCTCGGAGCTGGTGGCGCTCGTCGCCGATGTGCTCGGCGTGGCGCCCCCGCGCTGGCGCCTGCCGGTGTGGCCGGTCTGGCTGGCGGCGGCATGCTGTGAATTCCTGTGCGTCCCGTTGCGCATCGAGCCGCCGCTGTACCGCCGGCGGATCGCGTTCTATACGAAGAGTCGCGCGTTCGATATCTCGCGCGCGCGTCGCGAGCTGGGCTACGCGCCCCGGGTCGACCTACGGACCGGCATCGAGCGTACGGCCGCCTGGTACCGGGAGCAGAGCCTGCTGGCGTAGAGGCCGGGTCACCACCCGCCAGCCCTCTGTCGAGGGCGAACTCGGTCCGCCAGGCGGCGTCGTCGTCGAACGCCGGCTGCTGGGTCTTTTCGAGTAGACAGTCCTCGAGGGCCAGGACGTCCATTTCGGTCCGCATGAAGCAGCGGTAGGAGTCTTCCGGAGTGCAGACGATCGGCTCGCCACGCACATTGAACGACGTGTTGACGATGACCGGGCAGCCGGTGCGTTCGCGGAATGCGGCGATGATCTCCCAGTAGAGCGGCGCGACGTCGCGTCTGACGGTCTGCACCCTGGCCGAGTAGTCGACGTGGGTCACGGCGGGGATCTCCGAACGCGGGACGTTCAGCTTCTCGATGCCCCAGAGGTGCTCCTCGTCGGCGCTCATCGTGCGCCGCCGGTCGGGCGCGACGCCCGCGACGAGCAACATGTAGGGAGAGTCGACGCTCAACTGGAACCAGTCGGCCACGTCCTCGCGCAGAACGCTCGGTGCGAACGGCCGGAAGCTCTCGCGATACTTGATCTTGAGGTTCATCACCGACTGCATCTGCGGCGAACGCGGGTCACCGATGATGCTGCGTCCGCCGAGGGCTCGGGGGCCGAACTCCATCCGGCCCTGATGCAGGCCGACGACCTTGCCGGCGGCGAGTGACTCGGCGATCGCATCGGCGAGCGCCGCGCGCTCGACCTGACGGTACGGCCGTCGGTGGTCGTCGAGCAGCCGGCGGATGCTCTCGCTCGAATCCCGTGGGCCGAGATACGCGCCCCGCATGGCGTCGGCGTACGGCGGCATCGCGGCCACCCGGCCCATGGCGCCGACCGATCGGTGGGCCGGTTCGGACGGCGGGCTCGGCGTGGCCGGCGCGGACCAACGGCTGGGGGACACCCAGGTGCCGGCGGTCTCCGGGGAGCGGCGGGGCTGCCCGAGATATCGATGCCAGATGGCGAGGGCCACGCCCAGCGCGCCGCCGGCATCACCCGCCGCGGGCTGAATCCAGACATCCTCGAACGGGCCCTCGCGCAGGATGCGGCCGTTGGCCACGCAGTTGAGGGCGACACCTCCCGCCAGGCAGAGATACGGCAGGCCGGTCTCGCGGTGGGCGAAGCCGGCCATCTTCAGCATGATCTCCTCGGTGACGTCCTGGATCGACCTGGCGAGGTCCATTTCGCGCTGCGTGATCATCGATTCCGGCTCGCGGGCGGGACCGCCCAGCAACCGTTCGAACGCCTTGCCGGTCATCCGGAGCCCTTGCGAGTAGGTGAAGTACTCCTGGTGCAGCCTGACCGAGCCGTCGTCCTTGATGTCGAGCAGCTCTTCCTTGATGAGGTCGACGTAGGTCGGCTCGCCGTACGGCGCCAGTCCCATGATCTTGTATTCGCCGCTGTTGACCTTGAAGCCGGCGAAGTAGGTGAACGCCGAGTAGAGCAGGCCGAGCGAATCAGGGAACCGCAGCTCGTGGAGCAGCGTCATCTCGGCGCCGCGCCCGTGGCCGACCGAGCAGGTCGCCCATTCGCCGACGCCGTCGACGGTGATGATCGCGGCCTGCTCGTAGGGCGAGGGGTAGAACGCCGAGGCGGCGTGCGATTCGTGGTGATCGCCGAAGCACAGCCGCCACGACAGCGTCTTGGCTCGGCGCTTCACGGCCTTGGGGTCGTCGAGGCCTTCCAGCTTGGCGAATTCCCGGCGGATCAGGTCGGGCAGCCACAGCTTCTCCTTCATCCACAATGGCATCGCCTTGAGGAACGACGGGAAGCCCGAGGGCGCGTAGTCGACGTAGGTCTCCAGGAGCCGGTCGAACTTGACCAGCGGCTTGTCGTAGAAGCCGACGATGTCGAGCTGGTCGGGCCCGAGGCCTGCCTCGGACAGGCAGTAGGCGATCGCGTGCGTCGGGAACCGGTAGTCGTGCTTCTTGCGCGAGAAGCGTTCTTCCTGCGCGGCGGCCACGATCTCGCCATCGACGACCAAGCAGGCCGCCGAGTCGTGGTAGTAGGCGGAGATTCCCAGTATCGCGGTCATGCGAAATGCCCAGTGAGCCGGATCGCGCGGCGCGCACGGCGCGCGCCGCGCGGTCGGTCGACTAGAAGAGGGTGTAGATGAAGGGCGCGACCGCCGACCCCTGGGCCAGGACAATCAGCAAGCCCGCCAGCACGAGGACGATGACGATCGGCAGCAACCAGTACTTCTTGTTGAAGCGGAGAAATTCCCAGAACTCCGCGAGCACCTGCGTCTTGGCCATGGGCGTCGTGCCTCTCGTGCGGTGCGTCCGCTAGAACATCTTCTCCAGGTGCTTCGGATCCTGCTGGCGCGCCGGATACGGGCTCCAGTAGGTCGGCTGCGGCGGTCGGCGGCGGCCGAGCGGGTCCGACCCGGTGAGCCGACGGAACAGTCCGATCGGGGTCACGATGAGGAAGAACACCAGGGCCAGGATGACCCGCGTACTGACGTACGAGAGGGCGTCCGCCAGCGCCATCCACGCACGATTTGGCAGGACCAGGGCGCGAGGGACGACGAAGCCAAGGGCAGCCAGCGTGGCGCCCACGCCGAGCAACGTCGGCCCAACCGCCGGTGAGCCGGCGCGGAACGTCAGATACGCGCCGGCGAGCAACACGACCCCGCCGACGCCCCGGCCGAACTGTCGTTCACTTCGCCACGGGTCTGGCATCTCGAGCCGGATCATACATCGAGTCGATGCCGATCACCGTGGCGGCGTCGTGGCGGTCAACCTGCGGTAGAGGGTCGCGAGACGGGCGGCGAGCACCGGCCAGGCGAAGAGGTCCTCGGCGCGGCGCCGCAAGGCGTCGCCCCGGCGACGTCCACCCTCGGCATCCTTCAGGGCGTCCACGAGGCGCTGCGCGAGCGCGTCGGCGTCGCCCACCGCCGCATAGATCCCCTGATCGCCGAGCAGTTCGCGGTTTACCGGGGTCTCGCTGGCGACGACCGGCAGACCGCACGCCATGTAGTTCAGGAGCTTGCCGTTGGCTTCGGTGAGGGACTGCTTCGGTGACACCCCGACCTGGCCGAGGCCCAACCATCGCGACGCCTCGTCGTAGGGGATCCGTCCGGGGAGGGTCACGGCGGCTTGCAGCCCCCGGGCACGGATTTCGTCGCGGTAGCGGTCTTCATTCGGGTAGCCCATCACGAGGAAGTGCGCATCGGGCACGTCGGCCACGACGCGTACGGCGGCATCGAGCAGCAGGTCGACGCCCTGGTAGGGCGTCAGGACGCCGAGAAAGACGACGACGCGCTTGCCGACCAGCCCGAGCTGCGCGCGGAGCGCCTCGTCGGGCGGCAACGGCCGGAACCGTTCCAGCTCGACGCCGTCGGGGAGCGCCTCGATCCGCGCGGCGGGGACCCCGTGCTCGGTGAGCCAGGTGATGCCATGAGCCGAGCTGGTCAACACGAGGTCCGGTTGGCGCGACAGCCAGGCCTCGATCTGCTGCACAAGCCGTCGGCGCAGGCCGCGGTTCGGGAGGAACCCGTGGTGGACGAGTTCGCCGGCCAGGCTGCCCTGCAGATCGGCGACCAGCGGGACGGCCAGCGAGGTGCGGAGACGGGTCCCGATCGCGATGCCTTCGTGCAGGTGAGCGTGGATGACGTGCGGTCGGAAGCGACGGGCGACCCGGTGCGCGGTGCGCCAGAGCGACAGATCGAGCAGCGGACGCGTCCAGCTCGGCCCCAGTTCCCGTGCGCGGATACCGGGGATCGACGTGGCGCGGTGGATCCGCACGTCCGGCAGATCGCGGCCGCTGGGATAGGTGACGATGGTGGAGTCGACGCCGAGGGCGGCCAGGCCCTTGACCTCTTCGTAGATCCGAATGTGGCAGCCGCGGTCGCCGAAGAACGGCGTGGGCGCGAGGACGAGGACGCGCAGCGGCTCGGGTCCGTCTGGGCTCATGCGGGCCCTCCGAGAAACCGACCGGCCGTCGTTCGCAGTTGACGGTCGGTCTCGTCCGCGCTCCAGCCGAGCCGGTCGGCCATCAGGGTGGCGCATCGGCGGAGGCAGGCGTCGCCGGGGTGCCCGATCGTGCCGAGTCCCGTTCGTCGAAACACGACGTCGTCGAGGGTGACGGCCATCTCGCGATCGACGGCGAAGGTGACTTCGGCTTCGAGCGACGGCCGAGTCGTTGCCAGCGGCGCGAGGCCCGTCGGTGATCCGGTCGCGGCGTCGACGACGGCGTCGGCCTCGGTGCCGTAGTGACGGATGAGGTGGCGCACAGCCGGAGGATCGAGGCGTGGGGCATGCCGCGCCACAGCCTCGGCCGTGAAGCTGCCCAGGTCGTCGATGTCGCCGCCGACCAGCGGTGTCGTGGTCGTCCGCGAGACCACTCCGGTCCGCCCAAGCTTCGCGCAGGCCAGGTCGGTCGCGCGCTCGCCGAGCCGCCGGGCGGTGGTGTACTTCGCGCCGAGCGCGGAGACCGCGCCCTCGACGCCGCCGGCCCGCCCATGGTCGATGATCTGAAAGTCGCCGGATCCCTGATAGACATCCGGGCTCAGGTCGCCGGCGGTCAGCGGGTACAAGCCGGCGAAGGCGTGCCGCACGTCGCGTCGCGTCAGCGCCACCGACGGCAGTGCGGCCGCGACGTCGGCGAGCAGCCCGGCGACGTCCTTTTCGTCCGGGACGATTCGTTCGAGACCGCCAGTATGTGGGCGGTCGCTCGTGCCAATCAGCGACAGCCCGCGCCAGGGAATGATGAAGATGTGGCGCCCGCCGCGGTCGACGAGCGTGCTGGCCTTGCGGGCCGTCGGCAGCGCGACGGCGAACTGGTCCAGCAGGGGCCGAGTGATGATGTGCGCGCCTCTCGAAAACCCTGTGACCGGTCGGCTGAGCGCGCCCAGGGTGAGCTGGTCGTTGAGGTCCGCCAGCCACGGGCCGGCCGCATTGACGAGCACGCGGCCGCGCACGTCGAGCGACGCACCGGTCAGGGCATCGGTCGCCGTCACGCCCTCGAGCCGTCCGCCCGACTGGAGCAGCCGAGTCGCGGGCGCGTAGTTGGCGACGGCGGCGCCGTGGCGCACGGCGCTCTTGATGAAGGCCAGCGTCATCCGTTCGGAACTATGCAGGTGCGATTCGTAGAGCACCTGCGCGCCGGTGACGTCCGGGCGTTCGACCAGCGCCGGCGCGCGTTTGGCCAGCGCCGCGCGATCGAGATACTGGCCCGCCGGCACGCGCTTGGCCGGGTCCGTGATGCGGCGGTTGGCGGTCTTCGTCAGGAGTTCGTACGCGGCCATGCCGGCCTGGAGTAACGGCCGGCCGCGTCTGAGGCCGGGATGGGTCGGGATGAGAAACGGCACCCAGTGGGTGAGATGGGGCGCCAGCCGTTGGAGGTGCGCGCGTTCGCTTGCCGACTCCCGCACCTTGTCGATCCGGGCCTGCTGCAGGTACCGGATGCCACCGTGGAGCAGCTTCGACGAGGCGGCCGAGGTCTCAGCGCCGAAATCGCCGCGCTCGATCAACGCCACCGACAGCCCGCGGAGGCTGGCGTCATAGGCGATGCATGCGCCGGAGATGCCGCCACCGATGACGATGACATCGAACGTCGTGGCTTGAAGCGAGGCAAGGTCGCGTCGCATGCGTCCGGATAGTGACGGGCGGGATGTCGGGGTGATGCGCACCCGGAACGAAACGTTGGCTAGTATATAGTAGTGCCCGTGTACGCACCGTCGGCGCCGTCTACGCCCGAAGATCGTGGACGTGGCGAGTCAGCCGGGGTGACGGCGCTCCATCCAGGTTTCCTCTTCGGCCTTCTGCTCTTCGCGTGTCTCGCTGCGGCGGCGCTGTGGATCGACGTCGTGCGCACGGGCTATGGCGTGAAGGGTGACGAATCCACCTACGTCACCATGGCCCTCAGCGTCGCCCACGACGGTGACCTGGCGTTCGACCGCCGCGATCTCCTGCGGTTCTGGCAGGTGTATCAGGGCGGCCCCGAAGGGATCTTCCTGAAGCGCGGCCGGGAGGTCGACGTCGCACTCGACGGGCACTGGCCGTTCGTTCACGTCGCCACGACGCCGGTCGAGGAGGTGGATCGGCTCTATTTCGGGAAGGCGTTCGTCTACCCGCTGATCGCGGCGCCGTTCGCGCGGCTCGCCGGCCTGAACGGCATCCTCGCGCTCAACATCCTGCTGCTCGCCGGCGTGTTCGGCTGTGCCTACGCCTATGCCTCGACGCGCGGGTCGTCCGGGGGCGCGCTGCTGATCGCCGGCGCGTTTCTGGCCGGCTCGATCGCGCCGCTGTATCTCGTCTGGCTGACGCCGGAGGTCTTTCACTTCGCGCTCGTCTTCTTCGCCTACTTCGTCTGGCTCTACAAGGAGTCGCGCCCGTCGCCTGGCGCGTCGATGCGATTCCTCTGGCGTCCGTCGTCCGATCTGGTCGCCGCCGTGCTCCTCGGGCTGGCGACGTTTTCCAAGCCGAGCCACGCACTCCTGATCGGCCCGATCGTGCTCCTGTGCTGGTGGCGCCGTCGATGGGCGCATGGCGGGCGGGTCGCAGCCCTGTTTGTCGTGGTCACGATCGGGTGCTTTGCATTGACCTCGATCGGGTCGGGCGACGTCAACTATCAAGGCGGCGATCGCAAGACGTTCTACGGACACTTTCCGTTCGAGGCGGGGGAGGCACAGTTCGAGCGGCTGGGCACCGCCATGACGACCAACGAGATTCCCAGCGACGACTCGGCACCGTCGCTCTGGGGCCTGCTGGCGAGGAATTCGGTCTACTTCCTGGCCGGCCGGCACTTCGGCCTGCTGCCGTACTACTTCCCGGGCGTCGTCCTCATCGTCTGGGCGTTGTGGCGGCGACGCGACCTCGAGCTCTGGCATGCCCTGATCGGCGGCACCGTTGCCGCGACGGCGCTCGTGCTCCTCGTCTTCTTGCCCAACACCTGGTCGGGTGGCGGTGGGCCGCCGGGGAACCGGTATTTCCTGAGCGTCTACCCGGTCCTGTTCTTTCTCTTGCCGGCGACCCCATCCCTCGTACCGGGAATCGTCGCCTGGGTCGGCGGGGCATTGTTCACCGGACAGATTCTGGCGGACCCGTTCGTGGCAGCGAAGCGGCCGTGGCAGAATACGCAGCAGGGGCTGGTGCGGATCCTGCCCGTGGAGCTGACGATGGTGAACGATCTGCCGGTTCGCCCCGACGCGCGGCGCGTGCCGTACGGCGAGAACCCGCGGGTGTCGCTGTACTACCTCGACAACCACGCGTCGCGACCGGAGGGCGCGGGGGTGTGGGTGCTGGGCGGAAAGCGAGCCGACATCATCGTGCGGAGTCCGAGGCAGATCGAGGCGTTCGAGATGGTCGTGCGTTCGCCGATCGCCAACGTAGCGTCGATCACGGTCAGTGGAACGACCGAGCGAATCGTGCTCGAGCCGGATGCCCCCGTGCGCGTGCGCGTTCCCGCGCGGCCGGTGACGGCGCAAAACGGCCACAACGTGCTGGTGTCGATCGCGGCCGAGGAGGGCGTCGTGCCGCAGCTAACCAGAGTCGGATCGGCCGACCGGCGGTTTCTCGGTGTTCACGTTCGCTTCGACGCCGT
>DCWN01000011.1 GCA_002328835.1 Acidobacteria bacterium UBA2161
CAGCAGGGGGCGGAGCCCCCGGATCACCGATTGCTGGCCGATCGAGTAGAAGAAGAAGTAGTTGACGCCGCCGCGGAAGGCGGTCCGGGCGCACGCCTCCTGCTGATCGGGATACGCGGCGAGGCCGAGGCGCGACGCCGGCTCACCGGCAATCGTCGTGAGCGCGTGGCGGAACATCCCGAGTCGTCCGATGGCAGGCAGTCGGACAGCTGAAGGTGGAATTCAGCGGAGCGTCTGGTTGAAGAACTCGATCGTCCGGTCCCAGGCCAGTGCGGCTGCGGCCTCGTCGAACCTGGGTGTCGTGTCGTTGTGGAATCCGTGGGCGGCGCCCTCGTACATGTGCGCCGTGTAGGTCTTGCCGTTCGCCTGGAGGGCGGCTTCGTAGGCCGGCCATCCGGCGTTGACACGCTCGTCGAGTCCGGCGTAGTGGATGAGCAGCGAGGCCTGGATCCTCGGTACGTCCATCACGTCGGGCTGCCCGCCGTAGAAGGGCACCGCGGCCGCCAGGTCCGGGACGCGGACGGCGAGCGTGTTGGCCATGCTGCCGCCGAAGCAGAACCCCACTGCGCCGACCGTGCCGTTGCACGACTCGTGCCCTCGCAGGAATCCGACCGCCGCCACGAAGTCCTCGATCATCTCGTCACGGTCCCGCTCGCGCTGCAGCGCGCGGCCGTCATCGTCGTTGCCCGGATACCCGCCTAGCGGGAAGAGCGCATCGGGGGCGAATGCGACGAAGCCGGCCGTGCCGACGCGGCGCGCGACGTCCTCGACATACGGATTCAGCCCGCGGTTCTCGTGGATCACGACGACGCCTGACACCGGGCCGGCGACCTGCGTCGGGCGGACCAGGTAGCCTCGCATCGTCCCGGCGCCTTGCGGCGACGGGTACTCGACGTGCGCGGCGCTCAGCCGCGCGTCGTCCGCGGCGACCTGCTGCGCCAGCGCGTAGTCCGGGCCGAGGCTGTCGACGAGTGCCGCGACGGTCACGCCACCGACGGCGAACTTCGCGGCCCGGTCGAAGAACTGGCGGCGCGTGAGGAAGCCGTGGACATACCGGTCGAAGAGGCTCAATAGCTCAGGATCGAAGTCGGTGATCGTCTTGCGGGGCATGCCAGACTCCCTTCGGGGCTCGGTTCCGACACTCCTCAGCGAACGTGCACGCGAACTTGGTGGTTCAACGAGTGCAGATGGCGCCGCACGGCCTTCAGCGCGACCGCGTCGTGCGCTTCGAGGGCAGCCGCCCGGGCGGCCTTCAGTTCTCGCATCTTCGCCTTGGCCGCGGCCTTGTCGAAGCCGCCGACGACCTCGTGGTGCTCGTGGGCCTCGATCCCGAGCGCGGCGCAGAGCGCAGGCAGCAGCTTTGCCTTGTTGAGTTGAGAGTAGCCCTTGATCGCCTCATGGTCCAGGCCCTTGGCGATCGCGCGCATCTCGGCCACGGTCTTCTTCTTCAGGCCATAATAGGTGTAGTCCGCCATGACACCTCCGTCGTCGTTGTTGAGCCGGGGGAGGCATTATAGCGCGGCGGGCGCGGTGGGTCGCCTTGCTATAGTGACGCCGATGGCGACACATCGGCTGGGGATCGTGATGCACGGCGTGACCGGCCGGATGGGGCTCAATCAGCACCTGCGGCGATCCGTGGCGGCCCTTCGGGCAGACGGCGGCGTGGTGCTGTCCAACGGCGACCGGGTCGTGCCAGACCCCCTGCTTCTGGGACGTGACGACGCCAAGCTCGCGGCGATCGCCGAGGAGACTGGCGATGCCTACACGACCGACTACGACGCGGCGATCGGCTCGTCGGAGCATCGGCTGTTCTTCGACGCCGGCACGACGTTGATGCGGTCCGACCTGCTCGGCCGGGCGATCGAGACGGGAAAGCACGTCTACTGCGAGAAGCCGCTGGCGGCCGCGCTGGCCGATGCCCGCACGGTGTCGGCGCAGGCGGACCGCGCCGGCGTGAAGGCCGGCGTCGTCATGGACAAGCTGTTCCTGCCGGGTCTGATCAAGCTAGGGGCGCTGGTGTCGGACGGCTTCTTCGGTCGCATCCTGTCGGTGCGTATCGACTTCGGCTACTGGGTGTTCACCGGCGAGGGTGCGCCGAGCAATCGGCCGAGCTGGAACTATCGGCAGCGAGACGGCGGCGGCATCATCTTCGACATGATGGCGCACTGGCGCTACGTGCTCGACCGTCTCATCGCGCCGGTCCGGTCGGTCGTCTGCCTGGGCGCGACGCATGTCGATCAGCGCTGGGACGAGGCTGGGACCCGCTACACCGCCGACGCGGACGACGCCGCCTACGCGGTGCTGCAACTGGATGGCGGGGTAGTTGCTCAGGTGAACAGCAGCTGGTGCACCCGGGTCAACCGCGACGACCTCGCGGTCTTCCAGGTCGACGGCACGCAGGGGTCCGCCGTCGCCGGCCTCACGTGGTGCCGCACCCAGTCGATCGACGACACGCCCCGGCCGGTCTGGAACCCCGACGAGCCGCAGGCCGGGCAGTTTCGTGACCAGTGGACCGCCTACGACCCGGACCGCACGTACCCCAACGGCTTCCGCGCTCAGTGGGAGCAGTTCATCCGCCATCTCTACGGCGATGCGCCCTGGCCCTACACACTGCGGGAGGGCGTCAAGGGAGTGGAGCTGGCAGAAGCCGCGCTCGAGAGCTCGCGCAGGCGCGCGTGGGTCGACCTCGAGGGGGGCGGGCCGTGAGATGTCGGTGATCACGTTGCCGACCGTGGCCGGCGGCCTCGAGCCGTTCACCTGGCCCGATGTGGCACCGGTCGAGTCCGCGGGGACGGAGCGAAACCGCGTCGCGTACGCGGCGGCCCACGTCGTCGGGCGTCCGGGGCATCCGACCGCCATCGACTGGGATGCGACCCTGAAGATCCGGGAGCACCTCTGGGACTGCGGTCTGGGTGTCGCCGAGGCGATGGATACGGCGCAGCGTGGCACCGAGCTCTTCTGGCCGCAGGCGCGCGAGTTGATCCGCCGAACCCTCGACGCCGCGCGCGTCCGACCGGAAGCGCTGGTCGCGTCCGGCTGTGGGACCGACCACCTGGCACCGGGCCCAGGCGCCACGCTCGACGACGTGGTCGCAGCCTACGAAGAGCAGATGGCCTACGTCGAGGCGCACGGCGGCCGGGTCATCCTCATGGCGAGCCGAGCCCTCGCGAGCGTGGCGCGGTCGGCGGACGACTATCGGGCGGTCTACGATCGCCTCCTAGGCCAGGCGCGAGAACCGGTAATCATCCACTGGCTCGGTCCGATGTTCGATCCGGCGCTGGCGGGCTACTGGGGAGCGGACGATGTCGACGCGGCGATGGAGGTGGCGCTGTCGGTCATCCGGGCCCACGCGCCGCGGATCGACGGCATCAAGATTTCCCTGCTCGACAAGTCGAAGGAGATCGCGATGCGGCGTCGGCTGCCCGACGGCGTCCGGATGTACACGGGCGACGACTTCGATTTCGGGGAGTTGATCGGCGGCGATGCAGCGGGCCATTCCGATGCGCTGCTCGGCATCTTCGATGCTATCGCGCCGGCGGCCGGCGCGGCCTTGCACGAACTGGCGATCGGTCGGCGTGACCGGTTCGACGCGATCCTCGCGCCGTGCATTCCGCTCAGCCGTCATGTCTTCGGGGCACCGACCCGGTTCTACAAGACGGGCGTGGTGTTCATGGCCTGGCTGAACGGGCACCAGGACCACTTTGCGATGCTCGCGGGGCAAGAGTCCGAGCGTTCGCCGGCGCATCTGGCCGAGGTGTTCAGGCTGGCCGCCGCGGGCGGGCTGCTGCGCGACCCCGCCCTGGCCGTCGACCGGATGCAGACGTTCTGTCGAACACAGGGGATCGTGGCGTGACCGACCCGAGATCGCCCGATCCGGCACGGCTGTCGCTGAACACGGCGACGATCCGGAAGCAGTGGGGCCTCGGCGAAGCGATCGCGGGTTGCGCGCGGCACGGAATCCGTGCCATTGCACCCTGGCGCGACCAGCTGCAGGCGCTGGGCGTTTCCGAGGCGGTGTCGCGAATCCGCGATCAGGGTCTGCGCGTGTCGTCGCTCTGCCGCGGCGGGTTCTTCACGGCCGACGACGCCCTCAATCTCGACGACAATCGGCTGGCGGTCGACGAGGCCGCGGCGATCGGCGCCGAGTGCTTGGTGCTGGTCGTCGGGGGGCTCGTCGAGGGCACCCGCGATCTGGCTGATGCCCGCCGGCGTGTGGCGGACGGGATCGCTGCCCTGGGCGACCACGCGCGCGCGCAGGCGGTCCGACTCGCGATCGAGCCTCTGCATCCGATGTACGCCGCCGATCGAGGCTGCATCAACACGCTGCGTCAGGCGCTCGATCTGTGCGAGAGGCTCGGCCCGGACGTCGGTGTCGCGATCGACACCTACCACGTCTGGTGGGACCCGGAACTCGAGGTGCAGATCGCCCGGGCCGGAGCGGCGGGCCGGATCCTGGCCTACCACGTCTGCGACTGGCTCCAGCCGACCGAGGACCTCCTGGCGGACCGTGGGATGCCGGGCGACGGTGTCATCGAGCTCCGCCGGCTGCGAGGGATGGTCGAGGCCGCCGGCTACGACGGGTGCTGCGAGATCGAGATCTTCTCGGAGAAGAACTGGTGGCGCCGGGACCCCGACGAGGTCCTGCGCGTCTGCGTCGAGAGATACGCCAGTGCCGTCTAGCCGCCTCGACGCGGCCCCCCGGGGAGCACTGGCCGTCGGCATCGACCAGTACGGTCTGGGTCCGCTCGGGCTCTCGCCTCAGGCGCTTCTGAGGTGGGCGATCGACCATGGCGCGGACGGCGTGCAGTTCTCCGGCCTCGAACCCGAGTGGCGCGCTCGGATCGACGCGGCGTATCTCGACGATCTGCGAGCGCTGGCGGAGGGCGCGAGGCTCTATCTCGAGTGGGGTGGTGCCGGCCATATCCCGCGCGACATGACGACCTGGGCTCACCGCGATCTGTTCGACGAGAACCGGACGGTGGCCGTGGAGGCCGCGCGGCTGGGCGCTCGCGTCGTGCGCTCGTGTTCGGGCGGGCTGATGCGCTGGGACGCCGCTGCGCCGCAGACCGAGATACTGCTTCGCGACACGGCGCGGGCGCTGCGGGCCCAGCGGGAGATGCTGCGCGATCATGGTGTCGTGCTGGCGATCGAGTTGCACTTCGAGTTCACGACCCACGAACTGCTGCGGCTGTTCGAGATGTGCGAGGCGGAGCCCGACGATTGGGTTGGCGTGGTACTCGACACGATGAACGTTCTGACGATGCTCGAGGATCCGCTTCGCGCGACGGACCGGATTCTGCCCTGGGTCGTTGCGACCCACGTCAAGGACGGCGGCCTTCGTGTCGCCGGTGACGACTTGGAGACGTTTCCGACCGCCGTGGGTGAGGGTGTGGTCGATCTGCCGGCCGTGGTCGGTCGCGTGGCGGCCTCCGGCCGGGCGATTCATCTCTCGGTGGAGGATCACGGCGGGGTGCTTCGGCTCCCGGTTGGCGAACCTCGGTTTCTCGCGGAGTTCCCGGACCTGACCGCCGACGAACGCGCGGCGCTCGAGATGGTGGCGCGCCAAGCCGAGCGGGCCGGCTGCGTGGCGACCGACCGCGACCGCTGGCCGGAGGTCTGCGAAGCGCGGATGATCCGAGACCTCGCGGCGCTTCGCGCCATCGTGGCGGGGGTGGAGGCGGCGTGACTGCGCCGGACGCGGTCAAGGTCGTCCTGGTCGGCGTCGGGGGCTATGGTGCCGAGTACCTCGCGGCGCTGCAGCGACAGCAGGTGGCCACGGTCGAGCTGACGGGCGCCGTCGATCCGTTTCCGAGGCGGTCCCGTGCCGCCCGCGACCTGGCCGACGCCGCGACCCCGGTCCGGCCGACACTCGACGCGGTGTTCGACGCTGGCGCCGCGGCCGATCTGGTGATCATTGCCTCTCCGATTCACCATCACGTCCGCCAGAGCCTCGTCGCCTTGCAGCGTGGTTGCCACGTGCTGTGCGACAAGCCGCTCGGGGCGACGATTCAGCAGGTGGGCAGCCTGATCCGGGGGCGCGACGAGTCGGGCTGCTGGGTGCGCGTCGGCTACCAGTGGTCGTACGCCGAGGGGATCCGCGCGCTCAAGCGCGATATTCAGGCGGGCCGGTTCGGCGCGGCGAAGCGGGCGAAGACGATCTGTCTCTGGCCGCGGACACTCTCGTACTATCGGCGGAATGACTGGGCCGGTCGGTTGCGCGATCCGGCGACCGGCGCGTGGGTTCTGGACAGTCCGATCAACAACGCCCAGGCGCACTTCCTGCACAACCTGTTCTTTCTCCTGGGGCCAACGATGGCGACGAGCGCAATGCCGGTCGAGGTGACGGCCGAGGCGTGCCGGGCGAACGGGATCGAGAGCTTCGACACGGTGGCCTGCCGCGCGGGGACCGATGCCGGAGTCGACGTGCTGTTCTACGGATCGCACGCCTCGCGCGAGAGCCACGGTCCGCAGTTCGAACTGGAGTTCGAGGACGCCCGCGTCAGCTTCGCGATGCCCGCCGGCGACGACGCCGGGGAGATTGCTGTCGAGGCCGGCTCGCGGCGCGTCGCCATCTATCCCTCCCCCGAGGCGAGCGATCAGTTCGTGAAGCTCGACGAGGCGCTCGGCGCGGTCGCGACCGACGTGCCGGTCGTGTGCGGCCCGGAGGCGGCGTCCGCGCAGACGCTGTGCGTCAACGGTGTCCACGAGTCGGTGCCCGAGGTCGTGACGGTGCCGACGGCCATCCGGCGCCGGGCCGCCGAGCCCGATCGATACTGGATCGAAGGCCTCGACGAGGATCTTCGGCGCTGCTACGCACGTGGCGCGCTCCCATCGGAAGCCGGCCTGAGGTGGGCCGTCGGCGGGCGCACGATCGATCTGTCGTCGTACGATCGGTTTCCTGCGTCAGGGGACGGTGCGTGACCATGCTCGGCCTGCACCCGCTCGATGCGGCAATCCTGCTCGGCTACCTGGCGCTGATCCTCTGGATCGGCCATCGTGTTGGCGCGCGGACCGGGAATCGCAGCGAGTTCTTCCTGGCCGGCCGCCGGCTGGGCGGCTTCTACCAGTTCTTCCTCAATTTCGGCACCTCGACGAACGCGGATCAGGCCGTCGCGGTCTCTCGGGAGATCTATCGTCAGGGCATCGGCGGGATGTGGATCCAGTATCTGGTCCTCTTCATCACGCCCTTCTACTGGTTCCAGACCCTGTTCTTCCGCCGGGTGCGGCTGACGACGATCGGCGACTACTTCACCGAGCGGTTCCAGAGTCCGTTCCTGGGCGGCGCATTCGCGGTCTTCATCCTGCTCGTCTCGATCGTGGGCGGTGGCGCCGGGTTCATGGTGGCGGGAAAGACCTTCATGGCGGTCACGCCGAAGGCCGAAGTCGAGTGGACCGCGGAGGAGCGCGAGCAGGTCTTGGCCTTCCGCGAGTTCCGTGAGCTCAGCGATCGGCTCGAGGCCGGCCTGACGCCGGCCGAGCGCGGGCGCTGGGAGGAGCTGAACGAACGAAACAAGCTCGGGCAGCTGGCCTCGTTCGCGTCGCACACCGACCCGCTGGTCTTCTACCTCGTCTTCGCGCTGGTCGTCAGCATCTACACGATGCTCGGCGGCTTCCGGGCCGCGGCCGTGACCGACGCCATCCAGGGCGGGCTCATCGTCCTATTCTCGCTGATCCTGATCCCGATCGGGCTGTCGCGGGTCGGCGGCTTCGCCGGCCTCCACGCGACGGTGCCCGACTTCATGTTCGACCTGTTCGGCTCGGCGGCGCTCAGCGACTACGGCGCGCACACGATTGTCGCCATGATCCTGGCGAATCTCGTGTCGATCATTGCCGTGGCCACCGGCATGCAGACCGCCGGATCGGCGCGCGACGAGATGACCGCCCGGCTCGGGATGATCGGCGGGATGTTCTTCAAGCGGTTCATCATGCTGTTCTGGGCCCTGGCCGGCCTGCTCGCGATCGGGCTCTACGCGGGCGATCTGCACGACCCCGACCTCATCTGGGGCTACATGACCCGGGATCTGCTGGTCCCCGGCGCGATCGGCCTGATGATGGTCGGCGTCCTGGCGGCCAACATGTCGACGCTGGACGCCACGTCGGTGTCGTACTCGGCGCTCTTCATCCGCAACCTGTACGAACCGCTGCGGCCCGGTCGCACTGAAGCGCATTACCTGATGATTGGGCGGCTGGTGATTCCGCTGACGCTGGCCGGCGGCGTCCTGGTGGCGGTGGTGGTCGACGATCTGCTGGAGCTGTTCCGCTACTTCATCTCTATTCCGGCGATCTTCGGCGCGTCGATCTGGCTGGGGTTCATCTGGCGCGGCGTCACGCGGACGGCCGTCATCGTCCAGGTGGCAATCTGCGTCGCGATCTATGCGATCATTCCCAACCTGTTCGCGTCGATGGACTGGTCGCGCCACGATCTTCGCTTCCTGGCAACGACGCGCGCGCGGACGGTACAGATAGACGAGCCGGCCCTGGCTGCGGACGTCGCTGCGGGCCGCGCGTCGCGCGTTGGAGAGCCGATCGCGCGTGTACGCGAGGTTCCACCGGCGGCGATCTTCTTCGACCAGGTGGCGCGCGAGAATCCCGCCGATCCCGAGTCGCCGCGCGTGGGCCTCGGCCGGTTCAACGCCGAAGTCTGGGTGTTGAGTTGGTTCGGATTCGACTTCCGTGACACGCCGCGCTCGTGGCTCGTCGCGCTGCGGTTCTTCTTCGACGCGCTGTTTCCGTTCGTGCTGCTGTTTCTGTTCAGCGCGTGGACCGCACCGGTGGCGCCGGCGGCGGTGGATCGGTTCTTCGCGAAGCTCCGGACACCAGTGCAGCCGACACCGGCACTGGAAGCGGCGGCGCTGGAAGCGGCCTACGCGGATCCGCGGCGGTTCGAAGACGAGAAGATCTTTCCGGGTTCGGCCTGGGAGGTCATGAAGCCGAGCCGGATCGACTATCTCGGCTTCGGTGGCAGCTGGGTCCTGGTGGGCGTGGTCGTGCTGCTGCTGTGGCTCATGGTGAACATCCGATGAGCGCGCCGCGAACTGGCGTGCGAGGGGAGCGACGACGATGCGTCTGAGCGGACGGATCATCACGATGGCGTTGGTGGGCAGCGTGCTACCGGGGGTCGCGTCCAGGTCAGCCGAGGCGCAGGTGCCGCAGTCGGCCTACCTGGAGTACGCGCGCAGCGCGGCCGACTGGACCTGGGACAACCACGACGATCTGATTAGGCAGTGGCGCGAACGGTTCAACCCCGACAGCATCTTCGGCTATCGGCCACCGGGTCGCCTGCTCGAGATGGCGGTGATCTACGCGTATCTCTACGAGACCGAGGGCGCGGCGGTGTACGCCGACCGGGCCAAGCGGGTCGTCGTGGAGTACGGCAGCTACCGCACGCAGTATCCGCAGTCGGCGGTCGACCGGCGGCCCGACTATGCCGACGGGGTGCCCGCGCTACCGGACTTCTTCACGGTCATGCGCTACATCAAGGCGTTCGAGGCGCTCGATCGCCTCGGCCAGCTGTCGGCGGCGGAGGTGACGGCCGCGCGAGCGTTGATCGCCCACAGCATGGAGTACCTGCTTCGGACCGTCGAATGGGGCACGATGAACCGGACGATGCTCAGGGCCGAGTCGCTGGCCTGGGCTGTCCGCGCGCTCCCGGATCACCCGCGGGCGGATGTCTGGCGGATGCAGGACCGCGCACTCTCCGACGACAACTGGGGCAATTGGGAGATCGAGGACGCGACGATCTACCACGGCGTCTGGCTCTACGCGCTGATGGGACACGCCGATGTCACCGATCGGCTGCCCGCGCTGTTTCGCACCCCCGAGATCTACTACTACGCGCAGTACTTCTTGAATCTGATGGCGCCGGTCGGGATGGTGCCCGACTTCGGCGACGCGAACTGGCTGTCGAACTGGCAGCACTACTTGGTCTTCTTCGAGGCCGCGGCCGCGGCCTACGACGACCCGCAGCTGGAATGGGCCGCGAGCGTTGTTGCGGAACGGTTCGTCGACTTCGACGACGCCACCAACGTCGGCCTCGGCTACTTTCTCCTGGACTGTCATCGCTGGGGGCGGGACGGGATCACGCCCGAGGTGCCAGACACGCTGTCGGCCGAGGTGATGGAGGACGTGCAGGGCAAGAAGATCGTCTTTCGCGACGGCTGGCAAGCGGATTCGACCTACCTGCTGCTCAACTACCGGGACGAGGGCGACGGCGGGCTCAATTTCCGCGACTACCTCCGCGACACGATTCCGGTCGAGGAGGAGAAGATGACTCACGGCCACGCCGACGAGAACAGCCTGACGCTGCTCATGTCGGGTGGGTCGGTCCTGCTGCACGACGGCGGCTACCGCGACTACATGCCGAGCGGGCCGTTCGGCGCCTACCGGCAGGACTACTTTCACAACCGGCTCGCGGTGCGGCCGGAGAAGATCTGGATGGGGCAGGAGGCCGGGGAGGCCCGGCTCGACACGCCGGACCGGGTGCCCGGCCAGCCGATTCTGGAGTTCCTGCACAATGCCGGGTCGTACCGGCGGGTGCGGACGCAGAAGGTCGACTTCCTCACGCTGCCCGACGTCGACTACAGCCGGACCCGCATGATCGACGACGGCTGGGGGTTCGAGTGGGACCGCGTCATCGCCTACGTCAAGGACCCGGAGCTGTTCGTCGTCTTCGATATCGTGAAGTCGCGGGTGGAGGAGTACTTCACGATCGCCAATCTGTGGCACACACGGCAGATCCTGGCCCAGGGCGACCACTGGTACGACACCGGCTACGACCGGATCGGCGCGCGTGAGCTGCCGCTGGATCGCCACCTGCTGATTCACTTCCCGGACACCCACTTTCGCCTCGAGGGCGTCGAGCCGGAGACCCGGCACTACCAGGACGAACTGGTGATTCATCAGACGACGGCGCACCACTTCGAGCTGGGGGAGACCGAGGGCATGGTCACGGTGCTCGTGCCGCACGCGGCGGACGATCCGCCCGAGCCCTGGGTGGATCGGATCCGCTTGATCGAGCCCTCGCCCGCTGGCGCGGCGCTCGGCGTGGCGATCGAACTGGGGGAGAAGACGATCACGGTCGGTGTCAAGCAGGATCTTCGGATGGACATCGCGCGGGACTGGCGCCGGCCGCGCTACACCTACGACGCGGGCCGCCTGACACTCGACGAGATCGAGACGAACGGTGACTTCGTCTTCGCGACACGCGAAGGCAACGAGTTGAGCTACACGATCACGAATCTGACCCGCGCCGCCTACGGCGATCGGGTGTTGTACGAAGGCCGTCCCTCGTATTTCTACCTCGCATTCGACGGCAGCCAGGATGCCAGCGGCGTCGGCAAGATGCGCTACTGGCGCGACCGGGTGCAGCTTGCCCCCTGAGCGGCCGTCGACCTACCTGCGGACGGGCGACCCGGCGTTCGACGGGCTGTTCGAGACGGTCCGGAGCTTCCTCGAGCAGGACGTGATGGAGCTGGTGGTCGACGGTCGCCGCGTGAGCGGCTTCCGCACGCCGGACGCCCGCTCGATCTGGATCCGGGATCACGGCGACATGCTGCGGATGGGCCGCTATTTCCATGCCGATCCGACGAGCATCGTCGAACACTTCGCCGAGACGCAATCGGCCACAGGGCGGATCTTCGACTACGTGACAACGTTCCCCGAGAAGCTGCCGTGCGAGCGGGAGAACTGGACGAAGTACGTCCGGGTGCCGGTTGAGGCCGACGTCGAGTACCGCTTCGTGAAGGCGGCCTGGCTGGCCTGGCAGGCGACCGGCGACGACGACTGGCTGCGGCGACATCTCCCCGCGATGGACCGGGCGCTGCGATACATCATGCGCCATCCCTGGTACTGGGATGCCGAACTGGATCTCGTGAAGCGGGCCTACACCATCGACACCTGGGACTTCGCCTACACCGCCGGGCGCCACGACTGGCTGCAGTTCCAGATCGACGACCAGACGTTCTGGGGCATCATGCACGGCGACAACAGCGGCTACTACGAGGCGTTCCGGATCCTCGGGCAGCTGTACGCCCACGTCGGCGATTCGCCGCAGGCGGTCTACTGGACGAGGCAGGCCGAGGGGCTGAGGGCGCGCGCCAACGAGATCTGCTGGAACGGCACCTTCTACACGCACTTCGTGAAGCGGACGCCTGTCGGCATCGGCGGCGTCGATGAGGCGTCTCAGCTCAGCCTGAGCAATCCGATCGACATCAACCGCGGGCTTGCGGATCGGGCGCAGGCCGTGTCGATTCTCGAGGAGTATCGCCGGCGCCGCGAGGCGACCACGGCGTTCGCCGAGTGGTTCTCGATCGACCCGCCCTTTCCCGACGGCGTCTTCGGCGACGACAAACTGGTCGGCGGCGCCTACGTGAACGGCGGCATCATGCCGCTGGTTGGCGGTGAGCTGGCCCGTGCGGCCTTCGAGCACGGGTTCGAGTCGTACGGTGTGGAGATCCTCAAGCAGTACTGGGAGCTGATCGGCACGGCCCAGGCCACCTATCTCTGGTACTTCCCCGACGGCCGGCCGGCGAGCGTCGAGGCCAGCACCAGTCCCGAAGCGCAGCCGACCGACGGATGGGGGTCGTCGGCGATGCTGTACGCGCTGGTCGAGGGACTGGCCGGGATCGCCGACGAGGGCCGGGGCTTCGACCGCCTGCGTCTCTCCCCTCGGTGGCCGGCGGCGGGCATCCGCAGTGTCGACGTCCGGCTTGCCTACGCCGCGTCGGGTGCCGCGGCGGGCTACACCTACCGGGCCGACGCCAGCCAGATCACGCTCGACGTCGAAGCGCCGCCGAATGCGGACCTGAGGCTGCACCTGTTACTGCCGGATGGTCAGACGGTGGTCGGCGTCACCGCCGCTGGGCGTCTGACGTCTCATCAGACGCGGGTCGTTGGCTCAAGCGTCTATGTGGACCTCGACCTCGAGGTGAATGAGGCCGGGAAGGTGGCGGTGGTGGTGGGCGTGGCCTCGGAGCCGTCGGCGTCATGACCGTCTCGCAGGCGCTCGCGCGCGTGCGGGAGGTGCGGATCGATGCCGGGGCGCAGCCGGCGATCGTACGAGCCGCGGCGCGGATCGCGAGCGAGGTCGGCGTCGAGGTGGTGACGGCGAGCGCGGATGCCGAGCGGCCCGAACCCGGCGTTTTTCGAGTGTCGCTGCGTGCCGCGGCGGACGACGATGCACGATCGCCCTCGGTCACGATCCGTCTCGAGGCGGACGGCTCTGGCGAACTTGCCGCGACGTCGGCCTCGGTCCTCTACGGCGCCGCGGTCAACCTCGTGACGCGTCTCGGCGACGACCCGGTCGAGACCTACCAGCAGGGGCAACGGCGGCCCGTCGCGTTCGCGCGGCAGCGGAGTCTGTTCGATTTCGTCCTGACGCAGGAGGGACGGATCCAGCACGGTCGGGACCCGGCGGCCTACATCGAGCGCCTGGCCGCGCGCGGGTTCACCCACGTCGAGGTGAACGGCCTGGCGGCGCCGGCGGCGCTCGAAACCGGCCCGCCCGGAGAGATCTACCCGATGTTCTACACCTATGGGCCGGCGCTGGACCAGTTCGTCAGCAGCCGGCTCAACGCCGGGCTGTATCCCGACGACTGGCTGGCGGCGAACCTCGCCAACCTCAAGGCCAACGCCTCGCACGCCGTGCGGCACGGCCTCGTACCCGGGCTGTTCTGCTTCGAGCCACGTTCGGTGCCCGAGGAGTTCTTCCGCCAGCACCCGATGCTGCGCGGTGCGCGAGTCGATCATCCGTTCCGCAGCTTCAAGCCGCGCTACAACATGACGATCACCCACCCAGCTGTCCTGGACCATTACGCGGAGATGATGGACCGGCTGCTTGCCCAGGTGCCAGAACTCGGCTTCCTGTCGATCTGGACCAACGACAGCGGGGCGGGATTCGAGTACACCAAGTCGCTCTACGTCGGCCGGAACGGCGGCGCCTACCTCATTCGCGAGTGGAACGAAGACGCGGACATCGCGCGGACGGCTGGCGAGAACGCGCTGCGGTTCCTGCGCGTGCTGCGCGACGCCGGTCGTGCCCGCAACTCCGCCTTCAGGGTCATGACCCGGATGGAATCGTTCTACGGCGAGCACGACACGGTGTGGGCGGGGTTGGAGGACGGCGTCGAGGTCGAAAGTGCCTCACTGGTCGGGCGGGGCTGGGAGATGCCCTACACCCACCCGCGCTATCCCGATTCGCATGCGGTCAACGCCGGCACCGTGCACCAGGATCGATTCGACGCTCGCGAGGGCGAACTGCTGAAGGAGCTCGCGGCGCGCGGTGTCGACGCCGATCTCTATGTTGCCGCCGGCCCGCACGCGATCTTCGCGCCGCTTCTCGGCGTGCCGTACCCCCGGCTCACCGGGCGCCGGCTGCAGCTGCTGCATGCCAACGGCGTCAGGCATGTCGCGCACGTCGGGGGCACGCCGCCGCCGGGTGTCGTGCCGTTCGATCCCAATCATCAGATGGCGGCGGCGGTGCAGTTCGACCCCGAGGCCGACGTCGATCGCGAAGCCGAGCGGATGGCGGTCGCGTGGGCTGGCGCCCGGCTGGCGCCCGGGCTGCTCGACGCGTGGGCAGCCACCGAGGAGGCGATCCTCGCGTACCCCAACGTCGTCCCGCTGTACTCGATGTACGGCTTCGTCTGGTACCGGCTCTGGACGCGTCCCTTCGTGCCGAACATCGAAGCGATTCCGGACGCCGAGCGGGCGTACTACCAGGCCTACATGTGCACGACGCCCCACAATCCCAACAACGTCGACCTCAGCCGGGACGTCCTGTTTCAGCTGACGACGCTGGCGTCGTGTCGGCGAGACCTGGAGCGGTTCGACGCCCATGTCTGGGCGCCGATCGATCGGGCGGTCGAGCGGCTCGAGGTCGAGCGGGAACGGGCGCGGCGGACGCTGGGTGCCATGAACGTGATCGAAGACCAGTGGGTGCGGATCCGCGCCCTGCGGTGCTGGCTGCGGACCCAGCGCAGCGTCGCCGCCTGGGTCGTCGGGGTCCACGGGTTCCTGGCCGCCCGCGCCGCGCATGACCGCGATGGGATGCGCGCCAGCCGAGCGCTGCTGCGGGAGATGATGCTCCGGGAGATCGCGAACAGCGAGGACCTGATCGATCTGGTCGGGTCCGGGGTCGAGTTCATGGCGACGACCGACCTGCAGGAGACGCCGCTCATTCACGGACGCAACCTCGACGTTCTGCTGCCCAAGCGGATTGCGCTGATGCGGGCGCATCTGGACGACGAGCCGTGGATCGACGGGCACTACATCGAGCGAAAGGCGGCCGAGGGTTCAGGCTGACAGGCGGAGCCGGGAGCGGCTAGCAGCCGAGAAAGAGGTCCCGCCCCTTCACGAGGCTCGTCATCTTCCGGTCGGCGACGCTGCGGGGCAGCATCCAGAACCCACAGTCGGGGTGGACCCAGCGGATCCGGTCTGGGCCGAGGACCCGGGCGGCGCGTTCGATCCGGTCCGCCACGATCTCCGGCGTCTCGGCTTCGTTGTCCTTGATGTCGATGACGCCCACGCCCAGGGCGAGTTCCGGTCTGAGATCGCGCAGCACCTCCAGCTCGTCGTATCCCCGGCGCGCGAACTCCAGGAGCACGTGGTCGGCGTGCAGGGCATTCAGGAACGGCAGGAGATCGCGCCACGTGCCGTGCTGGATCGTCGATCCGCCGTAGTTGCCGAAGCAGAGGTGGACGGCCTTCCCGCCCGAGGCCGCGTCGAGGACGGTGTTGATCGGTTCGTGGGCCCAGTCCCGGTCCTCCGGGTGTCCGGTCAGGTTGGCCTCGTCCACCTGGAGCACCGCCGCGTCGATCCCGCGAACCTGGTCGGCCAGGATCGCGGCGAGGTCGGCGCACAGCGCGCGCAGGTCGCCGTAGTGCCGGTCGAGCAGTGTCTTGGCGAGCATGTAGGGGGAGGTGACCGTGAACTTGATCGGGCGGTCGGTCAACGACGGCAGCAGATGGAAGTATGCCGCCAGGTCGAGTGTGCCGGTGTCGAGCCGGTCGCGGACGACGCCGGCGGGCCGACTGCGAAACTCCATTCCGGGTTGTTGCCGGAACGCCGCGCGTTCGTCGGGCGTCAGA
The DNA here is from genome assembly GCA_002328835.1 of Acidobacteria bacterium UBA2161. GTDB lineage: Bacteria > Acidobacteriota > Vicinamibacteria > Vicinamibacterales > UBA823 > UBA2161. The sequence goes on from DCWN01000011.1 coordinate 16,086, forward strand.
TCGGCCGCGACGCCTCCCAGCGGATGGATGAAGAACTCGATCATCCCGTTCGTATCGGGATGGTTGACGTCGAAACGGGCCAGCTCGCCGTCGCCGACGACGTCGAGGCCCGCGAGCTCCTGGGTCTTGAGCACCACGAGCAGCGCGTCGCGCAGCGCCGGGCGCGACGGCATCGCCGTCAGCCAGGCCGGCGTCGGATAGGAGCCGACCGTTTCGGTGCGAATCGCGGGCACGGACATGGTGCGGATTATAGCGGCAGGAGGCAGCGGGCTCTCGTGCGATATCCTGCAGCAGATGGAGGAGGGTGAAGCGATGCGACTCGGGAGTCTGACGCTATCGGTACTCTGTGCGGTTCTCCTGTTCCCGGCGCTGCTCGCGGCGCAGAATGCCGACCTGCGGGGCGCCTGGCAGGTCGAGTCCTACGTCCTGGTCGACGGCGCCCGGCACCAGGTCGACGGCCTGATGCTGTTCAGCGAGTCGGACTGGGCGGTGGTGTACTTCGTAAAGGACGAAGCCGGCCAGCCACGCCGGGGTGCCGGTGAGGGCGGCCCCTACACGCGTGACGGCGATCAACTGGTCCTGCTGCGCGACTACCTCGTCATCGCGAGCGAGACGATCGGCACGCTGCCGGAGATTCCGCTGCGGTTCGACATCCCCGGCGTGACGGATCAGGTCGTCGAGGAGTGCCGGCTCGAGGTCGACGGCGACCGGATCATGATCGAGTTTCCCAGCGGCAATCGGATGGGCTTCCGCCGCAGCTCGGGTCCGTGAGGGAACGGGCCAAGGCCGCCGCCGGCGCGCCGGCTAGTTGGTGCGCCCGGCGAGGTACCGTCCTATCGCCTTGAGCTTGCTCCAGAAGAAGCGGCCCTGGCCCAGCAGCGTTCCGTAGGCCAGCAGGAGGGCCTGGTAGAGCGGCATCACGAGGATGAGGTAGACCACCCATCGCACCGTGTCGGACGTGCCGTCGGGCAGGAGGAGACCCAGGATCGGCTCCTTCAGCCGTAGCGTCGTCGTTCCCGCGAGCGCGAAGGCCAGCAGTATTGCAAGGGTGCCCCAGAGGCCGACGCCCCACTTCACCCGCATCCGTCCGACGAGTCCCATCTCCGTCGTGTCCTTCCGTGTCTTTCGCCGAAGCGCGGGGGAACGTTCAGCGGGCCGACCGGCGCTGCGACAGTATCCAGTCGAGGAAGGCCGGGTCGGCGTAGGCGCGCTCGACGATCTGGTGGCCGAGATCGGCGTATTCCGTGTAGCGCGGGTCGGCGCCGGCACTCCGCAGAATGTCCGTCATTTCGCGCGCCCGCTCGACCGGCACGACCGGGTCGACGGCGCCCTGGAACACCCAGAGCGGCAGTCCGGTCTCGGCGAGCGTGCGCGCTTCAGCCGGAGCGACGGCGCCGGCCAGCGCCGCGAGGCCGGCGAAGCGGTTCGACCGCAGCGCACCGTAGCGCAGGCTGCCGTGGCCGCCCATCGAGAAGCCCGACAGCATGATCCGATCGAGATCGACGGGAAACTGATTCAAGACCTCGTCCACCGCTGCGTCGATGTGGGCGATCGCGTCGGCTCGCGGCAGGCGGCGACCTGCCGAGGCGTCCGGCCACTCGCTTCGTGGCGCCCAGGTCGCGCCCTCCGGGCACCGCGGGATCAGGACGAGCGCGGGGATCGCGTCGGGGTCACGGATCAGCACGCGGGCGATGAACAGGCTGTCGAGCCACTTGTTCGTGAGTCGGCCCTGGTTATCGCCCTGGATCCCGTTGCCGTGCAGGTAGACGATCAGCGGCCATCGCTGGGTGCGATCGTAGCCGGCCGGAATCCAGAGCGCGGCCGTGCGGTCCGCCCCATCGACCGAGAACGGCATGCCGACGAATCCGGGCTGAGCCGCCGCTGGGGCATGCACGAGCAGGCCCAGGGTAGCCAGCAGGGCCATCGTGAGCCCGAATCGGAGCGGAGGCATGACCGTCACGGCGTCTCGGCGACCGTGAAGCTCACGTCGACCTCGAACCGGCGGTAGTTCGAGTAGACCGCCTCACCGTGGATCTCGATCTTGCGGTGGAGGCCTGCCGAGCGTGAGGGCAGGACCTCGTCGAGTCGGTAGATCTCGGTCATGCGCGTCGGCACCGAGATACCCAGCCCCTGGTCGTCGGCGTAGACGACGACGACGCGGGTCGACAGCTCGGCCGGCACGGCACCCTGCGCGCCGAGCGGGATGAGCGTCTGATCGATGGTTCGCAGGTCGGTCTGCATCACCCGCCCCGTCTCGGGCTCGATCCAGACGCGGCCGTGCGCGAACAGCTCCCGCCCCTCGCGGCCGCGGATCAGGGCCGGCCCGGTCCGTTCCTGGAAGTCGACCATCCAGGCGGTCGTGCCCTCGACCGGATCCTCGCCCGCGGCGTCGAACGACGAACGCGGCTGATCTCCCGACGTCAGGAACTGAAGTGCCATCGTCGGAGCGTTGACGTTGCGGAAGATCGGGCCGATGTTGAACCGGGCGCTTTCGGCGACGAGCCGCTCCCACCGCTCGGCGCTGACCTCGGGCGTCTCACGCAGCAGATCCCTGAGCCGCGCCTCACGATCGGCCACCGGCACCCCGTCGACGCTCAGGACATCCAGGAACGCCAGCCACGGCTGCGACAGTTCGGGTGAGCTGAACAGCAGGAGATCCGAGAGGGTGCGGCGCGAACTGTCGCTGTACTCCTGGAGGTAGGCTTCCTTGGCGATGACGCCGCCCAGGATGCGCCGGTAGTCCTCGACGTAGGCGGCGGCGCGGCCGAGTACGGTCTCGAGTGACACCGCCTGCTCGTGCGCCGTTTCGTGACGCGTCGAGCCTCGACCGGGCAGATCGGAAGAATCGGACGCGGCCAAGCTCATGCCGAGGGCACACAGCACGGTCGCCGTTTTGAAGGAGGTCGTCATGAACGGGCGCCGGTCGAGCGCTCGTAGCAGTATACCGCCGGCGTGATACGCTCGCCGATCGTCAACAGCGCTCGAGGGAGACCGATCGATGGCTGAGAAGGTGCTCGTCGTGACGGGCGACGCGGGGGAGAGCTACGAGGCGCTCTACGCGACCCACCGGCTGCGGGAGGCGGGGGTCGACGTTGTGGTCGCGGCGCCGAGCCGGCGCCGGCTGCATCTGGTCATTCACGACTTCGAGCCGGGTTGGGACACCTACATCGAGCGCCAGGGCTACGGCCTCGAGTCGGACGTGACGTTCACCGAGGTGTCGGTCGAGGGCTATGCGGCCGTGTTGGTGCTGGGCGGCCGGGCGCCGGAGTACCTGCGGCACGATGCCGCGCTGCTCGAACTCGTGCGGGAGTTTGCCACGCACGACCGCTGGATCTTTGCGATCTGCCACGGCATCCAGATCCTCATCGCCGCCGGACTGGTCGGTGGCCGGCGCGTCACCTGCTACGAGCATGTGCGAAACGAGGTCGAGTGGGCCGGTGGCACCTACTGCACCGAGCAGGCGGTGCGCGATGGGAAGATCGTGACGGCCCAGACCTGGCAGTCCCATCCCGAGTTCTATCGCGAAGTGATGCGCTGTCTCGGCGAGGCTGCCGCCACGCGGTCCTGATCGACCTCGGGGTGCTCAGCGGCCATCCACCTCGACGCGCAGCCGGAGCGACGGGTGGGTGTCGGGCGCCGTGACGGCGTTCAGCACGTCGAACTCCAGATCGAACGCGGGCCGGGTCTCGCCCGTCACGCCGAGGACGACCTGGCCGTGGGGCGGCACCCGGACGACGGTCGAGTGCTCCGCGAACCGGTGCGCGCTCACGCTTCGAAGCTGGAACGCGGCGTCGGACCGGTTCGAGAGCGTCACGCCGACCACTTCGCTCTCGCCCCGCAGCACGGCGCCCGAGACGGTGAGCGACGTCTCGAGCAGCGGCCGCAGCGCGTCCTCCCGCCCGATCAGCAGGTTGTTGAACCAGGCGATCGTGCGGCGCGCCATCAGCGCCTCCCTCACAGCGTCGGCCGTCCGCTCGCGCGCCAGCACCAGCGTCACCGTGCGATGTCCGCCGTCATGCACGTCGTAATCCCAGTCGATGAGGCCGTGGATATCCGAGACGCCCAGAATGGTGAGATTGAGGTCGAGGGCGATCTGCAGCGCCTCGGCCGTGTAGCCGGCGCCGTTGGCGACCTCGATGCCGTGCAGCAGCCCGCCCCGGATCAGTTCCCGATGCATCTCGGTCAGGCGGGCGACGCCGTCCGGCCGCTGACTCGTCCAGGCGGGGTGGTTCCAGAAGACGAAGGCCGCCTGGAGGTCGGCTGCCCGGAAGGCTTCCATGGCGTCGTCCGCGAGCAGCGCGTTCGCGTCGCTGAGGAAGACCGCGTTGACATGGCCCGGCGGCATGTCGCGGGTGATCTCCGCGCCGTTGACGACGAGCAGGTCGCTCTCCTGGCGCTCGACGTGCCCGGTCGCCAGCTCGAACGACCGGTTCCGGTCGGGGTGCGGGATGTCATCCTCGTGGGGCTGGTACTCCAGGTGCTCCGTGACCGCGATCAGGTCGAGGCCGTCCCGGCGCGCCTCGTCGATCCGGATGTCGGGCCAGACCAAGCCGTCGGAGAAGACCGAGTGCGTGTGCAGGTCCACTGAGAGCGTGTAGTACCCGGGCACGTCCGGAAACTGGATCGCGCGCTCCTGCGCCGCCAGGGTGCCGCCCATCCAGAGCGCCGCTGCGATTGCAGCTACGCCGATACGTCCGGTCATCGAAACCTCATTCCTCGTGGCGATACGGTCATATGGTGCGAGTCGCAGCCCTGCGCGCGACTAGTGAGGTGGGTTGTCCGCGTTCTCGTCCCCGGTCAGGATCGCCTGGAGCAGGGGAATGCTCTCGGCTTCCGGCGACGCCGACGGCAGGGAAGTGAGATAGGCGAAGATGTCGGCCAGCTTCTGATCGGAGGCGTCGTCCTGCTGGTAGGGCGGCATCCGCCGCGGGTTCCGCGGGTTCCTCAGATATTGGACGAACTCGGCCTGGTCGTGTCGCGGCGGGTTCAGTCGGGGGCCGAAACCGGTCTCGCCGGTGTAGCCGTGGCAGCCGTAGCAGGTGTAGGCCTCGAACAGGACGCGGCCCCGGTCGGCGTCGCCCCGAAGCGCGGCCGCGTCCTGTGACGTTTCGGTCGTCGCGCCCGCGGCGACGACGGTGAACAGGACGGCGCCGGATACACCCAGTCCCAGTGCCAGCCATCCGGTCATGCGCATCCCCATCCTCATCCCCGCGGCTGCGTGACGACGTCGAGCAGCGCCGGCTCGCCGGCCTTCACGCGATCGACGGCGCGCCGCAGCGCCGGACCAAGATCGTTCGGGTTCGCGATCGGCCCTTCAGCGTACAGGCCGTAGGCCTTGGCCATCTGCGTGTAGTCGATGTTCGGATCCTCGATCGTCGTGCCGATACGGGCCCGATCGACGCCGCGGTTCCGCGCGGCGCACTGCTGCTGCATGAACATCAGCTCCTGATGGTAGGCACGATTATTCGCCACGATCGTCAGCAGCGGAATCTGGTGATGCGCCGCCGTCCAGAGGACGCCGGGCGCGTAGTTCAGGTCACCGTCCCCCTGGATGTTGATCGAGATCCGGCCGTACTTCCGGTTGGCCAGCGCGGCGCCGACGGCCGCGGGCGCACCATAGCCCATGCCGCCGGCCCCGTGGTTCCCGATGAAGTGGTGGGGCCGGGTCATGTCCCAGAGCTTGCCCGGCCAGCTGCCGAGGAACCGCTGCGGCGAGACAAACGACCAATCGTCTTCGTGATCCTTGATGAGCGGCCACAGCTCGGCCGCCACCCGCGCCAGGCTGACCGGCGTCGCGTCCCAGCCGTGGCGCGCGTCGGCGACTTCGCGCTGGCGCCGCCGCGCGTGAGTCGAGGCGTAGCGCTGGCCGCGCTCCTCGAAATGGCGCTTCCGATCGTCGGTGACCTGCCGGCGCACCTCCTCGATGAGCGCGGGCAGCGTCGCCTGCGCATCGGCGGCCACGATGATGTCGCCGCCGCGGGCCGCGCCGCGGACGTTGTAGTTGCTCGTCACGAGAAGTTCCGACGCGCTGATCGTGATCGTCGTGCCGTCGGCCATGCCCGGGGCGGCGCCGCGGCCGGTCGGTTCGAGGTTCAGCACCAGGTCGCCCTGCCCGGTTCCGGCCCCCGCGAGCGGATGCCGTGACGGGAAGTTCAGCCGGTTCGTGACGCCATTGACCGGCGCCTGAAGTAGCTCGGCCAATTCCACGAGGAGGTCGATCCCTTCTTGCGTCCGCGCAACCTGGCCGGCATTGATCCGGGGGTTGTTGGCCGCGACGAGCAATCGCGCGATCTCCTTGACCGACCCGGAGTCCGCGGCGGGGAAGCGCGGCGCCGAGAGCGTCGGGACCGTCGGCGCGCCGTCGAGCGGCGCCTTCTGGAGCCGGGCGTCCAGCACGAGGAGGACCGGCGCCATCGGCGGGGTCGTGGCGAGCGTGTAGGCCCGCACGGCCGATTGGCCGAACTGGTCGAGCGATTCGGGCTGGTGGTCCCACTTGACGAAGTCGCGGACCATCGCGGCCATGTCGAGGGCGTTGTGCGCCGCCACCGGGCCATCGTTGTCGAGGCCGACGACGATGTAGACGGGCACCCGGTCGGCGTAGGCGTTGTAGATCGCCATCGCGCCATGCTGCAGGCCGACCGTGCCGTGCAGCAACGCCATCATCGGCTTGCCCTCGATCTTGGCATAGCCGTGCGCCATGGCGACCGCCGACTCCTCGTGGAGACAGGTGAGGAACTCCGGCATCCGGTTGTCACCGTAGTTGACGATCGATTCCTGGAGCCCTTCGAAGCTTGAGCCGGGGTTGGAGGCGCAGTACTCGAGGTCGAGCGCGCGGAAGACGTCCACCATCTGGTCGGACGCGGGCCGCTCGACGATGTAGGACTCGACGGCCGGTGTGCGCTGGACGGCCTGCGTCTCTCTGGCGAGTTCCGCCTCGGTGGGCGGCAGGGCAGCCGGCCGTCTCGTGGCGAGCGGCTCTGCGCTCGCGCCAGCCGTCTTGCCCGCCAGCATGGCCGCGCCGGCAGCGCCAGCGGCGGCGCCCTTCAGAAAATGACGCCGACCGACCGAATGGTTCTTGGACGTCTTGGTCGATTTCTTCACGGCTCAGCCTCCAGCAGGACGCACGGCCGCCGCCGACGAGCGGTGGGATACGCTACCGGTCGTGCGCCGTCAGATCGAGCGCCACACCCTCGTCGAGCATGAAGTCCTGCACCTTCATGCCGTCCGGCACGCGGAACGAGAAGTTGCAGGAGTACTCCGGCAAGCGGTCCATGTCGGCGAACACCTGCGCCGTCCGATAGAGTCGGCCGTTCGCGTCGTGTATCGACGGCCGCGGCCAATCGACGCCCTGAAACCCAGGCAGCACCTTGAAGTCGAGGTGCACCGTCACGAACTCGTTCGCCTCGTCGCCGGCACGGATGACGCCGCGGACGATGTTCTCGCCGGGCGGGCAGTCACCCAGGGGGACGATGTCGGCGCGTTCCAGGTGAGAGACCGTCACCTCGAGTCCGTCGTGGGTCGTGTCCTGGGCTGCACCTGGCGCGGCCGCCACGAAGAGTCCGACGAGCATCATACATCCGATTTCGACGAAACGCCGCCGAGTGTCTTGCTTTGTCACGGTCTGATTCTCCCAGGAACGATCAAACGACAACTAGAATAAATGCGGCGCGCGCTGCTGCGCGCGCCGCCTCGTCGAGCCTCTCGGCTACAGGCGACGGTCCGGATCGATGAACGTCCGCCACATGTGCGACGACGGCGAGTCGTCGTAGCCCAGGCCTTCCTCGGGCTGCCTGAAGTGACGGCCGATGATGTCGATGAACGGCTCGATCGACACCGTCTTGCTCCGGTCGAACGCATAGAGGTCGTTCACCGTGACCTGCCGCGAGTAGCCGTACCACTTATGGTTGCGAACCTTCTCGTAGGTCCGCTGCAGGTACGGCTCGGGCACGTAGTCGACACCGAACGTGTGCAGGTAGCTCTCCGGATACTCGTAGCCATAGTCCGAGTCCGGGAAGAAGCGCAGCGTCGAGTGATAGCGAACCGCGAACGCGGTCTCTTCGGGCACGTAGGGCTCGATGAGCTGGCCACCCCACCATCCGTGGTTGGCGCTCATCAGCGTGTTGACCACATCGTGCAGCAGATAGGCGAGGACGACCTTCTCGTCCATGCCGGTCGACAGGGCGCGGCCGGCGCTCTGCATGACGTGCGTGCCGGTGCCGAAGCGATACTTGAAGAAGTCGAGCAGCGTCGGTTTCTCGGGCATCGGCTGGAGGGCACGCAGCTTGCCGTCGCGGCCCGGGGCGAACAGACCGCCGCCGCCACGGCGACGCGGCCGGCTCAGGTCCTCGTTTTGCGCCTGGAGTTAGGCGACCGTCGGGTACGCACCCGTCCGCGGCTGCTGCTCCATGATGGCCTCTTCGAGCTCGTCGTCCATGAAGTGCTCGAGCGCGTCAGCCTTCTGCTCGGACGTCATCAGCGCCACTGCCGTCGCGCCGCCGACGCTCTTGAAGAATTTCCGGCGATCAATCTCCATACGTCTTCCTCCACTCCAGTACACAGACAGACGGCTCCCGTACACAGACAGACGGCGCGAGCCGCGGGAACTGCCCGAGAGAATGTTGCAGTGCGCCCTAGGATGCGCCGGAATCGGCGAAGAATCAACAACTTAGCTCGCAAGGCCGAGATTCTTCGCACGGCTGGGAAGGACGGCGCCGGCACCGCCGGCGTTTGCCAGGCCGAAGAGTCCTTGAAGACGGCGGTTCCCGTAGGGGTCGGGCGCGCCTTGACCCGCCGGCGGGATGGGCGCAGAATGCCCGACATCCTATGGACCGACGAACCGCGTTGAAGACGGCGAGCATGGCCGCGCTGGGCCTCGGATTCGGCGGCTGCGCGGCGCGTGAACCCCGCGCGGCGGCCCCCGCAGCGGCTTCGGCTGTCAGGCTGCCGGCCGTCAAGGCCTCGTGGGATCGGGTGATCCGGACGACGGTCGGCCTCCGCCCCCACCGGCCCGGAGGCTTCGTCGTCAAGACGCAGCCGCTCGACGACAAGACGATCGTCCACAACTACGGGCATGGCGGCGCCGGCCACTCGCTGGGATGGGGCACCGGCTCGCTGGCGGCGGACCTGGCCGTGCGACATCCGTCACGGCGTGCCGCCGTTCTGGGCTGCGGCACCGTGGGACTGACGGCCGCGCGCCAGCTGCAGCGCCGCGGCTTCGACGTGACCATCTACACCGACAAGACGCCCCCCTACACCACGTCGAACATGGCCTGGGCCGGCTTCACGCCGACATCGGGACTCGTCGCCGCCACCGGCCGGACGCCCGCGTGGGAGGTGCAGTTCCGTCAGGCCGCCGAGATCGCCTACCGCGAGCTGCAACTGCTGGCCGGGCCACGCCACGGAGTTTCGTGGATAGACGACTACGGCATGATGCAGTCCGACAGGTCGCAGCGGCGCATCGCCGCGGGTGGTTCCGAGGAAGGGCTGCTGCCGCAGCATCTCGATACCGGGCGCAGCATCCTCCAGCCAGGGCAGCATCCATTTCCGTCGCCGTATGCCAGCCTTGGGCTCAGGATGCGGATCGAGCCGTCGATCTATCTCGACGCCTTGATGCGGGATGTGATCGTGTTCGGCGGGGCGATCGTCATTCGCAAGTTCGAGACGCCGCGTGATCTGATGACGCTCGAGGAGCCGGTCGTCGTCAACTGCACCGCGCTGGGATCACGCGAACTGTTCGGCGACGACACGATGACCCCGGTCAAGGGACAGCTGACCTTCCTCGTGCCGCAGCCCGAGGTCGACTACATCATCAACGGGCTGCTGCGCACTCCCGACGGTGGATTCCATCAGATCGGGACGATGCCGCGGAGAGACGGGATCGCGCTCGGACGCACCGGGGAGAGCGGCGTCTGGTCGATGGAGCCGAACGCTGAAGCGATCACGCGGACCGTCGAGGCGCACATCGCACTCTACGACGTGATGCGAGGCCAACGACCGGGCGTGCCGCCGGCACGGCTGGAAGCTTCGCGCGATATCCCGAAACTGGAAGACTTCTTCGGCCTCGAGTCCTAGGCCGCCCGCCGCGCAAGCACTCAGTTGGGCTGACTGTCGGCCGCGGCGAGGGCGGGCGTGTGGATCGGCAGCCGCCGGGCCTGGGTGGCCTGCTCGAAGGCGTAGCCCAGCGCGAGCAGTTGCGGCTCGCTGAACGCCCGCCCGAGGAACGAGAGTCCCACCGGCAGCCGGTTGCCCGTGAAGCCGGCCGGCACGACCAGGTCGGGGAAGCCGGTCAGGTTGGCGAAGCGGATCGGGGATGGCCGGCGCGCGCCGCCGCTCGCGGTCGGCGCGGGGTCCGAATCGAGTCGCGTCGGCCGGCGTGGCTGCGTCGGATAGACGAGGGCCTCCAGGTCGTTCGCATCCATCACACCTTCCACGATGGTCCGGATGAGCGGCAGGCCGTAGGCATAGACCGCCTCGTATTCGTGGTCGGACAGCTCACCGCTGTCGTCTTCGCGCTCCATCAGCCGCCAGCGGCCGGGGTTCGGCACACCAGCGTCGGTCGGCGCGGTGAGGCGGGTGGCGCGCTCGACCAGATCGGCCAGCGTTGCCGGATCCCCCGCCGTGAGCGTTGCGAGGTACTCGGGAATCTGCGCCCGGAACTCGCGGTGCCGGATCGTCGTGTACAGCGCGTTGTTCGCGTCGAGCAGCCAGTCCGGCAGCTGCACATCGACGATCGTGGCGCCCGCGTCGCGCATCGCCGCCAAGGATGCTTCCACGATCCAGTCGACGTCCGCATCCTGCCCGAGGAAGTCCCGCGCGATGCCGAGGCGCGCGCCGTCCAGGGCTCCGGCGTCGAGATACTGGGTGTAGTCGGTGTGTGCTTGACCCTCGCTCTTACGCGTGGCGTCGTCCGCCGGGTCGACGCCGGCCATGACGCCGAGCGCGGCCGCGACGTCATAGACGTGGCGCGCCATCGGGCCGGCCATGTCGAACGTCAACGCGAGCGGGATGACGCCGTCGCGGCTCATCAATCCATGGGTCGGCTTCAGTCCGACGATGCCATTCGCCGTGGAGGGCATCCGAACCGAGCCGCCCGTGTCGGTGCCCAGGCCCAACTGCGCGTAGGCCGCGGCGACGGCGATGCCGGTGCCGCCCGACGAGCCGGCGGGCGATCGTGCGAGGTCGTGCGGGTTGCGCATCGGGCCGCCGAGCGAACTCTGGGCGCCGCCCGAGGCGAACTCGCTCATGTTCAGCTTGGCGAGGACGATGGCGCCGGCATCGCGCAGCTTCTGCACGATGAACGCGTCGTCGGGGGGGCGCGAGCCGCGCAGCAGGCTCGAGCCGGCGGTTGTCGGCATGTCTCCCGTGTCGAGGTTGTCCTTCAGGACGACGGGCACGCCGTGGAGCCGGGAACGGGGCCCCTGGCTGCGGCGCTCCGCGTCGAGCGCGCGCGCGCGGTCGAGCGCCTCCGGATTCAGCGTGATCACCGCATTGAGGGTCGGGCCGGCCTTGTCGAACGCGGCGATGCGGGCGAGGTAGAGCGAGACCAGTTGCTCGGCGGTCAGGGTGCCGGCGTCGAAGGCCCGGTTGACCTCCTCGAGCGTGGCGGCGGTGACGTCGATCGGCTGTGCGAAGCCGCTACCGCCTGCACCCGATAGAGAGATGAGGAGGGCGAAGCTCGCGAGGCGCCGGTACCAGCCCGATGATTGCTGCATTCAGTGCTCCAGGAAAGCCTGATTGTAGGCGGAGGCGTCATCGGACACAATGCTTGAAGGGAACTTCATATCCGCCAGGTCCGTCAGTCTTCTTCGAACCGCGATTCTCATGACCCGAAGCACGAAACGTCTCATTTCCGGTGTCGTCGTCCTGGGCCTTGCGTCCGGCGGTGCGTACAGTTGGCAGCGCTACCGCGAGCGGTCGCAGATTCCCGAGGTGCAGGCTGAACGGATCGGCCGCCGCAACCTCGTGGCCACCGTGGCGGCGTCGGGCAAGATCGAGCCGGAGACCCTGGTCAACATCAGTGCCGACACGATGGGGCGGGTCACCGACCTCGCCGTCGAGGAGGGCCAGCGTGTCGAGACGGGCCAGTTCTTGATGCTGATCGACCCGGAGTCGGCCGAGAGCGCGGTGGAGATGGGCGCCGCCGGCCTGCGCGCGGCCCAGGAGTCGCTCAACACGGCGCGTGTGGCGATCGAGACGGCGAAGGCCAACCTCGAGTTGTCGGAGCGGAATGAGACCCGGGCCCGCGAGCTGAGCCGCGACCGGATCGTGTCGGCGGAAGAGCTCGATCGGGTCCAGAGCGAGGTCAAGGTGCGACGCAGCGAGTTGGCGGCGCGCGAAACTGAATTGCGAGCGCAGGGGCAGCGGTTGCAGCAGGAGACGGCCAACTTGCGCAGCGCGCGGCACACGTTGAGCAAGGTGACGATCGATGCACCGATGGACGGCATGATCACGCGACTCAACATCGAGCAGGGTGAGACGGTCGTAATCGGCACGATGAACAATGCTGGGACGGTCCTGATGACGATCGCCGACCTGTCGGTCATTCTTTCGGTGCTCGAAGTCGACGAGACCGACATCCTCGATGTGCGGCTGGGCCAGGAGACGACCGTGCAAATCGATGCGCTGCCCGACGTCGAGTTCAAGGGCTACGTCACCAAGATCGGTTCGAGCGCCATCCAGGCGGCAGGCAACGCGGGCGCGACGAACGACCAGCGCGGCACGAACTTCGAAGTCGAGGTGACGATCAAGGATGAGATTCCCGGCGTCCGCCCCGACTTCTCGTGCACCGCAGAGATCACGACCGCGACGCGCGACGACGCGATCGCTGTACCGATTCAGGCGCTGACGGTGCGGGAGAACGAGGACGAGGTCGAGGAAGAAGGCGTCTTCGTTCTCCGCGACGGCGTCGTGACGTTTACGCCGGTCGAGGTTGGCATCGCCGGCGAGCGCTACTTCGAGGTCCTCTCCGGGCTCAGCGAAGGTGACGAGGTCGTCACGGGCCCGTACAGCTCGGTGCGCGAGCTGGAGGGCGGGGATGCCGTGACCGTGAGCGACGACGAGGCAGACGACGCTCCGGGCGATCGGTCGTAGCCGCCGCCTCCACACGATGTCCCTTTTCCTGGAAGCCCTCTGGCTGGCGCTGGACGCCATCTGGTCGCACAAGCTGCGATCCCTCCTGACCGTCATGGGCAACATCGTCGCGGTCACCTCGATCATCGCGGTCGTCACCCTGATCGAGGGGATGAACCTGGCGGTGGGCGACGCGATCACGTCCGAGGCCGGCGCCGATGCGTTCATGATCGAGCGGGTCGGTATCATCACGGACGAGGATGAGGCGGAGCGGGCGCGACGCCTGAACCCGCGGATCACGATCGAGGATGCCCTGGCGGTCGAGGGCTACTCGCGCGACGTCGACGCCGTGATGGCGAAGGTCACGCAGCGGGGGCGGGTCACCTATCGCGGCCGGGAGATGGAGCGGACGCAGATCGAAGGGGTCAGCGAAGACTACATCAGCTTCTCGAACTACGGCGTCGAGGAGGGCAGGCTCATCACGCCGACGGAAGTGCGCCGCCGCCGGCCGGTGGCGGTCATCGGCTGGGGCGTGGCCGACCGGCTGTTCGAAGGCGAGGACCCACTGGACAAGGCGGTCAAGGTGGAGGATCGCCACTTTCGGGTGGTGGGCGTCAGCGCGAAGAAGGGGGCGATCTTCGGACGGTCGCAAGACGAGTTCGTCATCGTGCCGCTCGGCGCGCACCAGCGCATCTTCGGTATCCGCCGCAGCCTGTCGCTCATGGTCAAGCCCGACGACCCTGGCGGAATGCTAGAGGCGATGGAAGACGCCGTCGTGGCGCTGCGGATCGAGCGCCAGCTCAAACCGGCCGAGGAGAACAACTTCGGCTTGTTCACGTCGGGCACCATCCTGGGGCTGTGGGAGGCGGCGACCTCGGGCATCTTCGCCGTCCTGATCGGCGTGGTCGCGCTCTCGCTCGTGGTCGGCGGCATCGTGATCATGAACATCATGCTGATGCTCGTCACCGAGCGGACCCGCGAGATCGGGTTGCGCAAGGCGCTCGGGGCGCGGCGCCGCGACATCGTCTGGCAGATCCTGGCCGAGTCGGTGACGCTGTCGACCGTTGGCGGCGCCGTGGGCATCGTGCTGGGCTTCGGCGTGGCGCTGGCGATCGAGCAGGCGACCCCCGTGCCGGCCGCGGTGGCGCCCTGGTCGGTGGCGTTGGGGATCGGGATGACCGGCGGCGTCGGATTGGTCTTCGGCCTCTATCCGGCGCTACGGGCCGCGCGGCTCAGTCCGATCGAGGCGCTCCGAAAGGACTGACGTGAAGGTTCGAGCGGCCTTGCTCGCCGAGATCGCGACGATGGCGCTGGAGACCCTCCGGGCCAACAAGATGCGCTCGGCGTTGACGATCGTCGGCGTCGTGATCGGTATCACCGCGATTGTCGGGATGACCGCGCTCGTCCGTGGATTCGACCGGTCGTTCAAGGGGATGGTCGAGGTGTTGGGGCCGAACACGGTGTTCGTCGCGAAATTCAGCGGCCTCAGTTTCATGTCCGGGAAGGAGTTCATCGACCTGATCCGACGGCCCAATCTGACGCCGGACGACGCTCGGGCGCTGGAGCGTCTCGACTCGGTGCGATACACCGACACGATGCTCGGCGGCGGCTTCGACGACAGCCGCGAGCGGCTCTCGTACGACGGCGAGGAAACGAAGCGGCTGCAGATCATTGGCACGACCGAGCTGTTCGCGCAGGTCGGCTACATTCCGATCGAGCAGGGCCGTTTCTTCACCGCGAGTGAAGTGCGGCATCGACGGGCGGTCGTGGTGCTGGGCCAAGACCCGTACCAGTCGCTCTTTCCAATGATCGATCCGATCGGCAAGCAGGTTCGGGTCGCCGACCAGCAGTACACCGTCATCGGCGTCATGGGTCCGCGGCCGAGCCCGGGCGGCTTCAATGCGGGCCAGGACGAGATCGCAGTCATCCCCTACACTCGATACGAGACCCAGTTCGGCGTGCCGGCACTGCGGGTGAGCGGCGGCCCGCACCGCGACGTGACGATCACCGCCGTGCCTCGGGACGGTCAGCGCGCACGAGCGCTGCGCGAGATCGAGGAGACGATGCGGATTCGGCACGGCCTCCGGCTGGACGAGGAGAACGATTTCGACCTGATCACGCAAGACGCGATGCTGCGGGTCTGGGAGCAGACCACGCAGGCGGTCTTCCTCAGCCTCGTGGTCATCTCGTCGATTGCGCTGCTGGTCGGCGGCATCGGCGTCATGGCGATCATGACGATGTCGGTCACGGAGCGTACGAATGAGATCGGGCTTCGAAAGGCCTTGGGCGCGAGGCGCCGCGAGATCCTCTGGCAGTTCTTGGTCGAAGCGGCGACGTTGACCCTGGCTGGTGGCGTCCTGGGGGTCCTGCTGGGCAGCGGGACCGGGCTGCTCGTGCACCTCGTCTCGGGATTTCCGATCTCGCTGCCGTGGTGGTCGTTCGCGCTCGGTCTCGGGTTCTCGGCGAGCGTCGGCCTCATCTTCGGCATGGCCCCGGCCATCCGCGCGTCGCGGCTCGATCCGATCGAAGCGCTCCGCCACGAATGAGAGAGGCCGTGTGAGTCTGATCGAGGTCGAACAGCTGAAGAAGAGCTACGAGATGGGCTCGGAGCGGGTCCATGCGCTGCGGGGCGTGGATCTGCAGGTCGAGAAGGGCGAGTACGTCGCCATCATGGGCCCATCGGGCTCGGGCAAGTCGACCTTCCTCAACCTGCTGGGCTGCCTCGACACGCCCACGAGCGGGCGCTACGTCCTGAACGATCGAGACGTGAGCACGATGGCTGAGGACGATTTGGCCCAGGTGCGGAACGAGGAGATCGGCTTCGTCTTCCAGACATTCAACCTCCTCGCCCGAGCCACCGCGCTCCAGAACGTCGAGCTGCCGCTGGTCTACGCCGGCGTCGGCGCCGACGAACGGCGGTCGCGCGCCGAGACCGCGCTCGAGAAGGTCGACCTCTCCGACCGGGTGACGCACCGTCCCAACGAGTTGTCGGGTGGGCAGCGCCAGCGCGTGGCGATCGCGCGCGCGCTCGTCAACAATCCGTCGATCCTGCTTGCCGACGAGCCGACCGGGAATCTCGATTCGGTCACCGGCGCTGAGTTGCTGGGGCTGCTCGACAGCCTCCACGAGAAGGGGCACACCCTCTTCGTGGTGACGCACGAGCGCGACGTGGCGAAACATGCCCAGTCGATCGTGCAGCTACGCGACGGGCAGATCGAAACGATCGAACGGGTGTAGAAGGCTGGGGGTGACCCGCCCCCGGCGTCAGTTCAGCGTCCAGAGCGCGAGCGTCGACACATCCTTCACGAAGACACGGCTGCCGGCGATCGTCGGCTGCGCCCAGGTCGCGCTGTCGGCGACGGTGTAGCGTTCGATCGGGTCGAATTGGCGCCGGCTGGGCCGCAGGATCAAGAGTTCGGCGTCGTCCTGGAGCGAGAAGACCACGTTGCCGGCCTGCAGGAGAGCGGCGTTCTCGGCCTGCCGGGGCGCGCTGGTCCAGAGCACGCGGCCGGTGTCGAGATCGAGGCCGAAGTACTGGCCGCTGTTGAGGTGGGAGAGGCCGTACAGCACACCATCGACGACGACGCCGTTCGTCATGTGCAGCGAGACGTCGGTTGTCCGCCAGACGTCCTCGGTGCGCCAGGCGTCGCCGTCGCGTTCGACGCGGAACGCCGTGATGCCGTTGGCGCGCCCAGCCTGGATCACGATGTCGCCGTAGAGGATCGGGGTCTGAGACGTCGTCGTCGCGGGGGTCGTGAACGGTCGGCGCCAGAGCAGGTCGCCGGTCTCGGCCGACACGCCGACCATGTTCTCCTGGGTGAACGTCACGATCTGCCTGAGGCCGCCGAGTTCGAACAGCATCGGCGAGCCGTACGCCGGGCCGTCGCCGGTCCACTGCCATCGAACGGTGCCGGTCGCGACGTCGAAGGCGGTCAGCGCGCCATCGTCGTGGCCGCCGACGTGCACGATGACCCGGTCGCCGTCGACGAGCGGTGACATCGCCGTGTGGTACAGCGGTTCGACGGGCGGCGGTTCGGTCTGCCAGATCGTCCGGCCCGTGTCGGCGGCGAATGCCGTCACGATGCCGCTCATCCCGAGCGTGAACAGGCGGCCGTCGGCGAAGGTCGGCGTCGATTTCGGGCCCGGTCCATGCTGGAACGTCGCGTGCGCCATCTCGAACGGCGCCGGGTACGCTGTCCGCCAGACGCTCGTGCCAGAGGCCGCGTCGAGTGCCGAGAGGACCTCATCGTCGCTCTGCCTGGTGAACATGAAGATTCGATCGTCGACGAGCAGCGGCGTCGCGTAGCCGAGGCCGACGTCGACCTGCCAGCGCGAGGTCAGTTCGCGGGGCCAGACGGTCGGGGACTCGAACGACGTGACGACGCCGTCACGGTTCGGGCCGCGCCACTGCGGCCAGTCCTGGGCCGAGGTCGGCGCGGTCGTCAGGGTTGCGGCCAGACACGCCAGCACACAGCAGGGGGCCGGTCGCGGCATCGGCCGATTCTAGCAGGCTACGCCCACCCGATATCCCTTCGGCGGTCGGGAGAGAGCGATGGCGACATCCGATCTCGCGACGACGCGGCTGCCTAGGGCTTGGGGCGCAAGGCGCCCCATCTATTGAATGGCCGGGTTGACGTAGCCGGCCGGGAGCACCCCCTCGGGATCCGGCCGAACGCTGAGGTACGTCACGTGATCCTCGATGGCGCTCCAGCCATGGAAGACGCCGGCCGGAATGACGATCACGTCGCCCGCCGCCACCTGCCGGCTTCGCCCGCCCCGTCCCTCGCCCGCGTCGCTCGGGCCAACCAGTACCTGGACCGAGGGGCTGTCGGGCGCCCGCGGCGTCGGGTCGACGAGTGATCCGCCGGTCGTCAACGTGCCGCCTCCCGACGTGACGTAGTACACCTCGGTCACGCGATGATGGACGATGCCGGTGATCGTGCCGTCGTCCGGCGTCGGGCCGCGGTGGAGGATGCCGACCGCCACGGTGCCGTGGCCGATGTCGACCACCTTCACCTGTCGATCGACACCGCCGTCCGGAGCAGCGAGGACGGCATCGATCTCGGCCTTGGTCACGTCGGTTGCCGAGTCTGGGCGATCTCGATCCTGAGCCAGCACGGCCGCGGCAGTGAGCATCAGGACGACGAAGATGGCGGCGGGCAGTCGTGTGGTCGTCTTGGGCATGGTGTGCTCCAGGGAGATGACGCTGGTGGTGACGGGCTGCCGACACGGGCTATTCGTAGCGCAGCGCGTCGATCGGGTCGATTCTACTCGCCCTCTGAGCCGGGACGAGGACGGCCAGCAGAGCGACCGTTGCCAGGATCGCGGGCACGGCGACGAAGGTCCCGGGGTCCGAGGCCTCGACGCCGAAGAGGAGGCTTGCGAGCAGGCGCGACAGACCAGCGGCCGCCGCGCCGCCGATGACGATGCCCAGCAGCACCAGTCGCATCCCCTGCACGACAACCATTCGCAGAACCTGACCGGACTCGGCGCCCATCGCGAGGCGGATCCCGATCTCCTGCGTGCGCTGCGCGACCGAGTAGGCCATCAGGCCGTAGATGCCGATCACCGCCAGGAGCAAGGCCGAGGCGCCGAAGATCGACATCAACCACATATTGAACCGCTGGCGTGACGTCGAGCGCGACACGATCTCGTCCATCGTGCGGATGTCCGAGACGGGAAGGCCGCTGGCCTGACGGAGCTGGTCCTGAATCGCCTCACTGAGGACGCGCGGGTCGACCTCCGTTCGGACGATCCACGACATCGGCGAAATCCCAACGTTCAGCGCGTTGACGGCGTCGGGCACCTGCGCCTGCGGGATGTACGTCCGCGGCGGCGGATCGTTCTGTAGCCCGCCGTCTCGGATGTCGGCGACGACGCCGATGAT
This sequence comes from Acidobacteria bacterium UBA2161, assembly GCA_002328835.1. Classification (GTDB taxonomy): domain Bacteria; phylum Acidobacteriota; class Vicinamibacteria; order Vicinamibacterales; family UBA823; genus UBA2161. Next base: position 35,041 of record DCWN01000011.1, read on the forward strand.
CCGGCGCTCCGGCTCGGCATCGAATTCCTTCATGACGCCGCGGCCGATGACGAGCCGGTCGGTCAACGGGTCACCGTCGGGCCAGAACTGTCGCGCCATCGTCTCGTTGATCACGACGACCGGCGGCGTATTCGCCTCGTCGCGGTCGGTGAAGACACGGCCGCGCCGGACCGGAATGCGAAAGACGTCGAAGAACCCCGTCGATGTCGTCGTCCACCCGCCGCCGCCGTGGTTCGGGCGATCGTCGGGCAGGGGGCGTCCGACGATCGTGAACCCCAGGCCGTAGCCGCCCGTCAACGGGACGCAGCAGGTGGCGCTGGCGGCGGCAATGCCCGGCACCGCCCGGAGCCGCTCGACGCCGTCGCGCACGAGCCCCTCGACGGCCGCCGTCTCGGCGAACCGATCGCCGGTCAGCGACATGTTCATCGTGATGACGTTCGTGGCGTCGAACCCGGGATCCACCGTGGCCAGGGCGACCGATGTGCGGATGAGCAGCGCCGACCCAATGAGCAGGACCAGCGTCGCGCGCGCCCGGTTCTGTCGGAATCCTGTACCCGACCGCCCCGCGCTCTCCTTGAGCGACTCGCTGAGGGTCGTGCGCGACGCGTGGAGTGCCGGGAGGACGCCGAACAGCAGGCCGGTCACGAGCGACACGACCAGGGTGAATGTCACCACGCGCCAGTCGAGTCCGACATTGGCGACATCGGCGCCGAGGCGCGGCAGGCCGGCGGTGCTGACCCGGAGCAGGGCGCGGATCCCGCTCAGGCCGAGCGCCAGGCCGATCGCGCCAGCCGCCGCGGCGAGCATCACGCTTTCGACGAGCAGTTGACGGACGATCTCGCCTCGGCTCGCGCCGATGGCCGTGCGGATCGCGATCTCCCGTCTTCGGGCTGTCGCGCGGGCGAGTAACAGGTTGGCGACGTTCGCGCAGGCGATCAGGAGGACGAAGCTGACGGCGCCCATGAGAACGAGCAGGGAGGTCCGCACGTTCGCGACGAGCGCCTCGGTGATCTGTTCAGCGCCGAACACGCTGTCGGGTCCGAGCGAGTTCGGGAACCGGGTCGTAAAGGCCTCCGTGGAGACCGCGAGTCCGGCCTGGGCCTGTGCCATCGATACGTCGGGGGCGAGTCGGCCCGCCACCTGGAAGTAGTGACCTTGATCGGTCGTGTTCGGGTCGAACTGGAACGCGGTCGAGACCTCCGGTGAAGCGCCGAAGCTCTCGAAATCGAACGAGGCGCCGACGACGCCGATGACGATGTACGGGTCGCCGCTCAGCGACAGCGTCTCGCCGAGCACGTCAGCGTCCCGATCGAAGCGGCGCGCCCAGAGATCCTCGCTGATGACGACGACGCGCTCGCCGCCGGGGAGGTCCTCCGTCGGGGTGAACGTCCGGCCGAGAACGATCGGTGCGCCAAAGAGCTGAAGTAGTCGGCCGACACCTGCGCCGAGCGGAGTTGCTCGGGCAGGTCGCCGCCCGTGTAGTTGACGACGTCGGTCGCGAAAGCCGCCACGTCCTGGAGGACGGCTGTTTGCTCCCGCCAGTGCATGAACTTGGCCGGCGAGCCGGCCCGGTTCGTCCCCTGGGGCTGGGTGTTCATCAGGATGACGAGGCGGTCCGGCTCCCGAAAGGGCGCCGGGGCCAGCAGCACGGTGTTGACGACGGAGAAGATTGCCGTGTTGACGCCGATTCCGAGCGCCAAGGCGGCGACCGCCGACGCCGTGAACGCGGGGCTGCGGCGCAACGACCTGAGGGCGTAGGTGAGATCCCTGATCCAATGCTCCATGTCGAGACCACGCTAGAATTGGGTTCACATGCTGCGACGGATCCCGCACGCGCTCGGTTCGAGGGGGCGTCGGGGGCTCATCCTGGTGAGTGTGACACTTCTGGCCGCCGTTTGGCCGGTTGCTGCGCAGGATCTTCCCATGGCCGACGCCGGGACGGTCGGCCTGTCCCCAGCCGGCCTGGCGAGGGCGACCGCCGGGCTGCAGGCCCACGTCGATGCTGGCGACATTGCCGGGGTCGTCGCCGCGGTCGTCCGCGAGGGCCGGCTCGTCTACTTCGAGGCGCTCGGGCAACTCGATCTCGAGACCGAGGAGTCGATGCCGGAGGACGCGCTCTTCCGGATGTACTCGATGACCCGGCCGGTCACGAGCCTGGCCGCGATGATTCTCTGGGAAGAGGATGCCTTCGAACTGAACGACCCGATCGCCCGCTATTTGCCGCAGTTCGCCGACCAGCAGGTCTTCGTCGACGCGGCCGAGGCGAGTTTCGAGCGGACGCGGGCGCGGCAGGGCGAGATCACGGTTGAGCACCTCCTGCTACACACGTCGGGGCTCGGCAGCCGGAGCTCACGGATCTACCGCGCCGAGGGGGTCCGGCTTCGCTCGATCACGACGGCGGAGATGGTGGACAACGCGGCGCGGATGCCGCTGTTCGAGGACCCGGGCACCCGCTGGCGCTACGGCATCTCGACGACGATTCTCGGCCGCCTGGTGGAGGTGTGGTCGGGGACGCCGCTCGACGAGTTTCTCGAGGCCCGCGTCTTCGAGCCGCTCGGGATGACCGACTCGGTCTTCTGGGTCGACCCCTCGCGGGCGGGCCGCTTCGGTCCGGTCTACCGGCCGTCGCCCGACGGCGACCTCCGACCGCACGCGATCGAGGAGGTGCCGTTCACCGAACGCGCGCCGCTCATCGAAGGCGGCGTCGGCCTGGCAATGTCGACGATGGACTATCTTCGCTTCTCGCAGATGTTCCTGAATGGCGGCGTGCTCGATGGGCGCCGTGTATTGCAGTCCGACACCGTCGATCTGATGACGGCCAACCGGGTCCCCGATGCGCTGATGCCGATCGGCTTCGGCCGGCCGATGCGTGGCACCGGCTGGAGCCTCGGGTTCTGCGTCGTCATGGATGCCAGCGCGTACGCCTATCCGGTGAGCGACGGCGAGTTCTGGTGGGACGGCTCGGCCGGCACGCGGTTCTGGATCGACCCGGTCGAGCAGATGGTGACGATTGTCAACGCGCAGGTCTCACCGTCGGGCGGCAACGGCTTCCGCGAGGAATTCAAGACGCGGGTCTACGAGGCGATCGTCGAGCCGGCCGTGCCGCGGCACTAGCGCGATCTTCCGTACAGAAAAAAGGCCCGGGGGAGAAGCTCCCCCGGGCCAAGGCATCGCCGATTGGCCTACGGCAGCGCCAGCGCCACCAGTCCGCTCGGGTACTGCGAGCCGCCGATCTGCACGACGACGTACTGCTTGTCGTCGTGCAGGTAGGTCATCATGCCGTACTGACCGTTCGCGGGCAGCTCGACCGTGCCGACGCGGTCGCCGGTCTGCTTGTTCGCCGCGTGGATCACGGCCTCGCCCGCACGGCCGTCGTTGTGGACGAGCAGGTCGCCCATCACCATCGAGATCGCCGGTCCGCCGCCGCCGGCGCGGCTGAGGTCCACGCCCGCCAGCGCGGGGTGGTTCGCGATCCGTGCGGCGGGCTCGCCGGTCGGCACCCACCAGAGGTGCTCGCCCGTGTTCATGTCGACCGCGGTCAGACGGCTATAGGGCGGCTTGAAGATCGGCAGCCCCTGGGGGCCGGCCATCCGTCCGCCCGGCCCGCGCACCCAGTCGACGATCGTCGTGCCGGTCGTGTAGGGATCGTCGGCCGCGTCGTTCTCCGGTCCGGGCGCGACCATGCCACCGCTGCAGCCCATGCTCGACGAGACGTACATGATGCCGGTCGAAGGGTCCATCGAGACCGGGTGCGTGATGTTCACGCCCCCGCTGCACGCGACGGCAGCCGTGACGTCGAGATCGTGCCCGACGTAGAGGCGCGGCATGTACGGACCGCCGATGTTGTAGCGGCTCACGATCTCCTGGGCCTCGGCCTTCAGCTCCGGCGTGAAGTCGATCAACCGCTCATCGGGGAGGCCGAGCGTCTCAACCGGCTCGGGGTTGGTCGGGAACGGCTGCGTCGGCGCGGTCCAGTTGCCCGGCACGACCGACTCGGGGACCTCGCGCTCCTCGATCGGCCAGATCGGCTCGCCGGTCTCCCGGTTGAACGCGAAGATCATCCCTTGCTTCGTGTTCTGGATGACCGCCGGCACCTCACGCCCGTCGACCGTCAAGTCGGCGACGATCGGCACGTTCGGCAGGTCGTAGTTCCACTGGTCGTTGTGGACGGTCTGGAAGTGCCACTTCCGTTCGCCCGTCTGGACGTCCAGCGCGATCGTGCTCGTGCCGTAGAGGTTGTCGCCGGGCCGGAAGCCGCCGAAGTAATCGATCGTGGGCGGGTTCGTCGGGATATAGACGATCCCGCGCTCGTAGTCGGCCGAGAGCGGCGCCCACGACGACACGTCACCCGTGTACTGCCAGGCGTCGTTCAGCCAGGTGTCGTGGCCGAACTCGCCCGGCCGCGGGATGACGTGGAACTTCCACTCGTGCTCGCCGGTCTGGGCGTCGTAACCGAGGATGTCGCCCGGCACGTTCTCGGCGCGGCTCTGGTTGTAGCCCTGCTCGGCCGAGTTGCCGATGACGACGACGCCGTTGACGACGATCGGCGGCGACGAACTGGTGATGTAGCCGAGTTCCACCGGAATCCCGAAGTCGGGATCGTAGGGCTGGTCCCAGTTCTCCCATGGGCCCCAGCCGTTCAACAGGTCCGGCAGCATGTCCACGACGCCGGTCTCGGGGAACCCGGGCAGCGGCACCTGCGTGCCCCAGTTCTCGATGTGCTGCCCGGTCTTGGCGTCGAGCGCGTGGAGGAAGAACGCCGGCGTGATGATGTAGATGACGCCGCGGCCGTCGATCTCGTCGTAGGCCACGCCCTTGCCGTAGCTGGCGCGCATCGAGCGCTCCCACCGCGTCGTGTTCGGCTCGCGGTAGGTCCAGAGTGTTTCGCCGGTCGCCGGGTCCATCGCGACGACGGTTCGCCGCTCGCCGGCGACCGTGTAGAGGATTCCGTCGATGTAGGTCGGCGTCGACCTCGACGTGCTCGCCGGCATCGGTCCGAAGTTGTCGCCGCGCCAGACCCACGCGACTTCGAGGTCCTCGAAGTTGTCGGCGTTCACCTGGTCGACCGGCGAGTACCGGGTGCCCCAGGCGTCGGCGCTCTGGTAGCGCCACTCACCGTAGGGGTTCTGCCGTTCCTGCGCCTGGGCCCCGGCGGGCCAGGCCGTCAGCGCCAGGACGGCGAGTGCCAGCGCGGCAGCTATCTGCCACCGGCAAAGCTGGTGCGCTCTCATGGTTCTTCCTCCCCAGAAGCGGTCCGTCAGGTGGTCGGCATCATAGCCCGAGTCGGCCGAGGTGGAAAGCAATCTCTGCCCGCGGGTCGTCACGCCGCATCACCCAGACCTTGTGGTTGGAGCCGTCGGCCGCAGCCGGCTAGGATGAGCGAGAGTGTCAGGGCGCCGGTTGTCGCGAGGCAGTCTCTGGTAATCATCGCGGCGTTCCGCCGATCCACCGCCGCGCCTCCTCTACGTCGCGAAACACCCTGAAGTCGACGGGAAAGTCCGCGAGTTCCGCGAAGACTTCCAGCATGCGGCCCATGCCGAAGTCGACGTCCTGTGAGACCACGAGTGCCGTCCTGCCGCCGGCCCGCTGCGCAGCGTAGCGGTGGCCGTGAGCCAGCGTCGCTTTCAGGTCGGCGGCAGGTATGGCGACGCTCCCGCGCGTGAAGTCGAGCAATGCGCACGGCGTGAGGCCGGCCCGCGCGAAATCGTCCAACGCCGACATCATCTCCGCTGCGCTGCACGGGCCCTCTATCGTGAAGACCGTGAGAGCCGGACTCTCCCGAGTTCTGGTGATGAACGCCATCCGCCGTACCGTGTGGCACCCGATTGTCGCACGAGTGCAGCGCGTGATTGACCGGGGTGACCGGGGCTGATACGAATAGCGCCGTGCATCGGCGTACCTTTCTTGGTTGTCTGGCCGCGCTCGCCGTCGCGGCGCCCGCGACCGAGCTTCTCGCCCAGCGGAAGCCCGGCGGCCGCTTCGGCCTCGATTACGCGCCGCACTTCGGGATGTTCCAGCACTCGGCCGGCGAGGATCTCTTCGACCAGCTCCAGTTCATGCATGACGAGGGGTTCCGCGCGCTCGAAGACAACAACCTGCCGACGCGCGATCTCGCCGTCCAGGAGCGCCTCGGCCGGGAACTGTCCCGGCTCGGGATCCGGATGGGCGTCTTCGTCGCGCATACCGCCTGGGGCGAGATCTCGTTCGCCTCCGACGCGCCGGAGGTACGGAACCGGATTCTCGGCGACATCCGGACGGCCGTGGAGGTCGCCCAGCGCGTCGATGCCAAGTGGTGCACCGTCGTGCCGGGCGAGTACGACCGGAACCTGGCCTGGGACTACCAGACGGCGAACGTCGTCGACAACCTGAAGCGCGCGGCGGAGATCTGTGAGCCGGTTGGCGTCACGATGGTCCTCGAGCCACTCAACCAGCTGACCGATCATCCGGGCGTCTTCCTGACCGGGGTCCCGCAGGCGTACCAGATCTGCAAGGCGGTCGGCAGCCCGTCGTGCAAGATCCTCGACGACCTGTACCACCAGCAGATCACCGAGGGGAACCTGATCCCGAACCTCGACCGGGCCTGGGGCGAGATCGCCTACATCCAGGTCGGCGACAACCCCGGCCGGAACGAGCCGACGACCGGCGAGATCCACTACCGGAACATCTTCCGGCACCTGAAGCGGAAGGGGTACCAGGGGGTCGTCGGCATGGAGCACGGCAACTCCATCGAAGGGCGCGAAGGCGAGCGCCGGGTGATCCGGGCCTACGTCGAGGTCGATCAGTAGGGCGATGGCGGCGCGCCAGACGGTGAGCCGGCGCGAGGCGCTCCACCTCCTGGGCGCCGCCGCGGCGCTGCCGCTCCTCGATCCCGGCCGGCTCCACCACCCGCTGGCTGCGGTGCCAGTCGGTCAGGCCTGGCAGCCGCGATTCCTGAACCGCGACGATATCGAGACGGTCGCGGCCGTCGCCGAGCGGATCATCCCGCGGACCGAGACGCCCGGCGCGCGCGACGCGGGTGTCCACGAGTACATCGACTTCGCCCTCGACCGGGGCGACGCCGAAGGGCGAGATCGTTTCGCCGGGCTGCTGCGCTGGTTCGACCGCTACGTCCGCGAATCGCACGACCCGGCGTTCGCCGACCTGCCTGGTGGCCAGCAAGACTCGGTGCTCACCGAGTTGGCCGATCCGGCTTCGGCGCCTGCCCCGGAAGGCCACGCCTTCTTCCTCGGGATGAAGGAACTGACGATCGAGGGCTACTACCGGTCCGAGGCTGGCATGTTCGAGGAGCTGGGCTTCGCCGGGAACACCTTCCTCACCGAGTTCGACGGCTGCACGCATCCGGAGCATCTGGGCTGGCGCCCCGCGCGGCCCGACCCGGGCGCCGAGTGAGCCTTAAGGATTAGATGCAGGTCATCGACAATCGCCCGACGCAAGACGTCGTCGTCATCGGCAGCGGCGCGTCGGGTGGCATGGCGGCCTACAACCTGACGCGGCTGGGTGTGAAGGTCCTGATGCTCGACGCCGGGGCGGCGTTCGACAAGTCGAACCTCTGGACGCACGTCCTGCCGTTCGAGGGTGACGCGCGCATCCGGGCCGGCGAGGTGCCGCCGCCGTTCAGGCTCGACACGAACGAGCAGCCGTATCTGACGCCCGACGACAGGCCGTTCGATCTGATCCGGGTCTGGGGGCTCGGCGGCAAGACGAACATCTGGGGGCGGGTCAGCCTCCGGATGTCCGACCTCGACTTCCGCGCGGCCGAGCGCGACGGCTGGGGGATCCCCTGGCCGATCCGCTACGCCGACCTGGCGCCGTACTACGACCGGGTCGACCAGCTGATCGGCGTTTGCGGCGGCGACGACGATTCGGACGCGCTGCCGGGCAGCCGGTACCACATGCCCGCGCCGCCGCCGCGCTGCAACGAGGTCCTGCTCAAGGCCGCGGCGGAAAGTGTGGACATCCCGGTCGTTGCCGGACGGAGAGCGAACCTGACCCGGCCGCACCGGGGGTTCGAGCCGTGCCACTACTGCGGCGCGTGCGGCCGTGGCTGCGGCACCGCGTCGTTCTTCACGTCGACCGAGCACCTGATCCCGTTCGCGCTCGAGACCGGGAACCTGGAGATCCGGTCGAACGCCGTTGTCTCGCGGATCCTCGTCGACGACGAGGGCCGCGCGCGCGGCGTCCAGTACTTCGACCGCCGGTCCGGCGCCGAGTCGCAGGTCGACGCTCGGGTCGTCGTCGTCGGCGCCTCGGCGACGGACTCGACGCGGATCCTCCTGAACTCGACGTCGCGGCGGCACCCGACCGGGCTGGGCAACAGTTCGGACCAGCTCGGTCGCAACTACTGCGAGCAGGTCCGGACGCACGTCACCGGGTTTCTGCCGCAGCTCTACGGGCGCCCGTACCAGAACGACGACGGCATCGGCGGGTCGCACATCTACATCCCGCGGTTCAACCACCGGCGGCCGAACCGCGACTACTTGCGCGGCTACGGGATCCAGCTCTGGAACACCAGGACGCCGACGACCGGCGTCGACGTCGCCCGGCACCTGCCCGGCTTCGGCGAAGGGTTCAAGGCGGAGGTGAAGCGCCGCTACACCTCGCTCGTCTCGATGCATCCCTACGGTGAGGTGTTGCCGCGGCCGGAGAACCGGGTGACCGTGGACCCGGACCGGACCGACCGCTACGGCGTGCCGCTGATGAAGATCGACGTCGCCGTCGGCGACAACGAGATGCGGATGCTCGACGAGATGTACACGACCTGCGAAGAGATCCTGCACACCGCCGGTGCCGAGATCGTGCCGTTCGACCGCGCGGCCTACGACATCGCCGGCACGGCGATCCACGAGCACGGCACCTGCCGGATGGGGGAGGACCCGACGCAGTCCGTGCTGAACGGTTTCAACCAGATGCACGACGTCGACAACGTCTTCGTCGTCGACGGCTCGGCGTTCACGACCGCGAGCGAGAAGAACCCGACGCTGAGCATCCTCGCCCTGTCGTGGCGGGCGAGCGACTACCTCGCCGAGGAGCTGCGGCGGGGCAACCTGTAACGCCCCCT
>DCWN01000025.1:0-80256 GCA_002328835.1 Acidobacteria bacterium UBA2161
ACTAATGGAGACCAGGGAGCCGGTTTTGTTAGAGAGACATTGGCCCGGTGGACCGCTCCGTGCGGCATGTGTGTTGCCGTCGAATTCGATCCGCCGGCAGCGGTACATCCTTGATTGGTTCGAGCAGTTCAGGAAGGGCGAGAGCGAGACGACCGCGGCTGGGGCGCAGCCTTAGGGGTTCAACCGCGTCACCTTCCACGTCAGCTTCCACTCGTCGCCGTCGCGCTCGTAGACCAACCGGTCGTGCAACCGGTTGGCGCGGCCCTGCCAGAATTCGATCCGTGTGGGCCTGACGACATAGCCGCCCCAGAACGGGGGGAGCGGGACTTCCTGCCCCCGGAACTTCTCTTCCGCGTCCTTCGCCTTCCGCACGAGCTGGTCGTAGCTCTCGAGCGCAGCGCTCTGCGCCGAGGCCCAGGCACCGATCTGACTGCCGCGGCCGCGGGTGTGGAAGTACACCGCGGATTCCTCGGCGCCGGTGCGTTCGACGGTCCCCTCGATCCGGACCTGACGCTGCAGGACCGTCCAGTGGCAGACGAGTGCGGCGCGCGGGTTCTCGTCGAGGTCGCGACACTTCCGCGAGTCGTAGTTCGTGTAGAAGATGAAGCCACGTTCATCGACGCCCTTCAGCAGGACCATCCGGGCCGACGGGGCACCGTCCTTCGACGCCGTGGCCAGCGTCATCGCCTCGGGCAGCGCCACACCAGATCCCTTGGCACGGTCGAACCAGGCATTGAACAGTTCGATCGGATCGGTCCCGGCTTCGGCCTCGGCGAGGCCCTTCGTGAGGCCCTTGATGCCCTGGCCGAGGGAGAGCACGAGGCGGAGCTTGTCGAGTAGGGACATCGGATTCGAAACCGGCGAAACCGTTATTTTATCTCAAAGAAGGGCGGTGCCGAGGGCCCTGGCCGGGAGGGCGAGACCCGGCCCGAAGTCTTCCCGACCGTATGACGGCCGTCATACGGGGGGCCAGCCCCCTGTGTTCTCCTATGGCCATTGGACTTCTCGGGGCCCAGCCCCGGATATACGGTACGGCTGAGGTTTCTCTAGGGGGAATTGATGCGCGACCTGCTGAATGAATATTTTGATGGCCATCTGTCTCGACGGAGCTTCTTCCAGCGCCTGGTCGCGACGGGGCTGACCGCCGCCGCAGCCGAGCGGATGGTCGACGCCGCCCAGATGAACAATGCGCCGGACACCGATGAGGCGTTCTACACGTACGAAGGAACCGGCGGCGAACTGCTCATGGAGCAGATTCGCGCAGCCGGCACTAAGTTCGTCTTCACGAATCCAGGGTCGATGGAGACGCCGTTCTTCGACGCCCTGACCGACCGATCCGACCTGCAGCTCATCAACGCCCTGCACGAAGGCATCGTCATCTCGATGGCCGACGGCTACGCGAAGGTGACGCAGAAGCCGGCGTTCGTGAACATCCACGCGGCGGTCGGAACGGCGCAGGCGGGCGGCCAGCTCTACAACTCGCACCTGCACGGCACGCCACTGGTCGTCACCGCCGGCATGAGTGACACCCAGATCAACACCGACAACGCAGCCCTGGCGCCGCGCCCGGGCTTCACGCAGGCTGACATCCCGAAGCAGTTCACGAAGATCTCCTGGGAGATCCGGAATGGCGCTTCGACGGCCCTGGCCATCCGCCGTGCCTACAAGGTGGCGACGACGGCACCGGGCGGGCCGGTCTACATCGCCTATGCCAGCAACGGGCTGCGCGAGAAGGTCTCCGGCCGAGTCTGGCCGGGCGAGAAGTTCCTGATGGACGCGCGGCCGCGGCCGGCGGCCGACAAGGTGGAGACGTTGGCCAAGTGGCTGATCGAAGCCCAGGCCCCGACGCTCGTCTACGGCGACGAGATCACAAAGTCGGGCGCGGCAGCCGAGGCCGTGGAACTGGCCGAGCTGCTCGGCGTGGCGGTGGCTGCCGGGAACCGGGCGTTCAACAACTTCCCAACCGAGCATTCCCAGAACACCGGACGGTTCACGAGCCGGCGGTCGCACCCGAGCGGCCAGGCGGATGTGGTCGTGCAGTTCGGCTCGCGTGACCCGGGCGGCGGCTCGATCCCCGAGGAGCCGCTCATGGGCGGACAGGGTCGGTTCGTGGCGGTCGGGATGGACGCGAACGCGCTAGGGCGGACCCAGCCGATGGATCTGGCGATTGTGGCCGACGCGGGCGAGACGCTTCGTGCGGTCATCGATTCCGTGAAGTCGATGGCGACCGCGGCGCGGCTGAACACGATCCGTGCGGATCGACTGGCGGTCGTCGAGCCAGCAGCAGCGCAGCGCCTCGAGAACGTTCGGCGCGGTGCGCGGCAGAACTTCGCACAGGCTCCGATCCATCCCGATCGTCTCGACTACGAGTTGGCCCAGGCAGCCGATCCGCACGCGATCATCGTGGAGGAGTCCTTCACCGGCCGGCAGAACTTCCAGAAATTCGGCCACCGCGACGACGAGAAGACGCTGCTCACCAAGGCCGGCTCGCTCGGGTGGGGGGTCGGCGCCGGAATCGGCGCGAAGATCGGCGCACCCGACCGCGAGGTCATCCTGAACATCGGCGACGGCGCGGTGATGTATTCGTCGTCCGGGTTCTGGACGATGGCGCGCTACGATGTGCCGTTGCTGACGGTCGTCTGGAACAACAAGAACTACCAGACGGTGCGCAACGCCTACCACCGGTACCAGGGCCGAATGGTCGACACCCAGCAGTATCACGGTGTCTACCTGGGCGACCCCGATATCAACTTCGCGAAGCTGGCCGAGGCGCAGGGCGTCAAGGGCGAGCAGGTGACCTCGCCGGCCGACCTGTCTGCCGCGCTGCAGCGTGGCCTCGCAGTGACGCGGGGCGGACAGCCCTACGTGTTGGATGTGGCCGTCAGCCGCGTGGGTGGCGGGGCCGAATCGACGTGGTACCACAAGTACAGCGTCGCGGATGAAGCGAAGGCGTAGCAGGAGTACATCGAACGAAGCGTTGAGTCTCACGTCAGGGCAGGCCGCCGGCCGGCCCGAACCGAACGGCAAGTGCCGTACTCGCCACTAGTCAGCCCACCTTGCAGCGGGCGGCCCGGACGGGTCGCCCGTTCGCTTCTTTTGACCGCGGTTTCGACGAGACCAGCGTGACCGTGCTGGTCTCGTCGAGTGGGACTTCCCGCCGGCGCTGCCGTCGGCGCACCTCGTCGATGGTCGCGGTGAACGCGACCCTCCATGGATAGGACGCGCCGAATCCTTCAGTCTCCTCATCTTGCTCCAGCCGTTCGGCGAGACGCACGAGCGCGCCCTGCACGATCTCCTCGCGCTCCTCGCGCTGGTCGGCCGACCAGCGGGGGCAGACGCGCGCGACCGAGGCGCTGAGTTTCTGCCGGATCTCGGCAAGGTCAGTGGCCCGGGGTGGCGCCGCGGGAGCCGACTCGTCGTTGTGCATGCGCAAATATTGGGACGGGTGCCCGTCCGCTACCGCAGCTCTCTTCCGCCGCGGCGGTTGTCCCCGACGAACTTGTCCCGGGCGGGCATCTGGACTCGGGGCAGCGTGTTCGCGTCGATCACGTCGTCTTCCGCGACGATGTCGTTCAGGTAGAGCAGAAACGCCGTGAGGGCGTAGACCTCGTCGGGCTCGAGCGTGCCGGGCTCGTCGAACGGCATCGTGCGGAAGGTGTAGTCATAGAGCGTCGGCGCGAACGGCCAGTAGTTGCCGATCGTGCGGACCAGCGACGGTTGGTTGCCAAACGGAAACCCCTGACGCGGCTCGCGTCCGACGAGTTGACTGAAGGGCCGGCCCTCGCCGTGCGCGCCGTGGCAGATCTCGCACTTCTCGACGTAGATCGACCGGCCCTCGACCGCGGTGCCGCCGCCGGGCGGAAGCCCCGTGCCGTCGGGCGTGACGTCGATGTCCCAGGCCGCGATCTCGGCCTCGGTCGCCGGCCGGCCGAAGCCGAACCGCTCGGGTTGATCCTGCTGGGCGGCGATCGCAGCGGACGCGACGATGACGACCGCCACCGCCGTCCAGACGCCGGCCGATCGCGGCGTGGCCACCCGCATCACGCGTCCACCGTGAAGACCGTCGACCCATTCGGTCGGATCCGGCAGCCGCGGATATGGTTGTGGTGATACCGCGTGCCGATGCCGCGGACGGCGATCAGTTCGTCGAGTGTCGGCTGGACGTAGCCGGTTTCGTCGGTCGCGCGGCTCAGCACGACCGTTTCGTCGCCCTGCCAGTTGAACGCCGCGCGGAACCGCGTGTGACAGATCGGCAGCACCGGGCCCTGCAGCTCGGCGTCGCTCCAGCTCTGGCCGCCATCGGTCGAGATCTCGACCCGCGAAATCCGGCCGCGGCCGCTCCACGCCAACCCGGACATCTCCCACCAGCCGCGCTCGGGCAGCGTGTCGGGATAGGCCGGGAACGTGATGATCGACTTGGTGTCCATGGTGAAGCTGAACTGCCGCGCCGTGCCGTCGGGTAGCGGGTCGGTGTACTTCGACGTTTCCTCGCGCGTCATGAACGCCTCGTCGCCCACCTCGATGCGGCGGATCCACTTAACGCTGGCGCTGCCTTCCCAGCCAGGCAGGAAGAGGCGGATCGGGTAGCCCTGCTCCGGCCGCAGCGCTTCGCCGTTCTGGCCGTAGGCGATCAACGCGTCGTCCATCACCTTGCCCATCGGGATGCTGCGCGTCATGACCGCAGCGTCGCCGCCCTCGGCGAGGATCCACGAGGCCTCGGGGTCGACGCCGACCTCGCGCATGAGCGTCGCCAGTGGCACGCCGGTCCACTCGCTGGTGCTCGTCAGGCCGTCCACCTGCTGCGGCGTGACGTCCTCGGTCCTCCGGTTGCGATAGGAGCGTCCGCCGTTGCCGGAGCACTCCATGAAATGAATCACAGACCGCGACGGGAACCGCTTCAGATCGGCGACCGTGAACATCGTGTCGCGCTCGACCATACCGTGGATGAGCAGCGAATGCCGGTCGGGATCGATCTCGGGGATGCCGCCGTGGTGCCGCTCGTAGTGCAGATCGGACGGCGTGATGATGCCGTCGAGATCCTGGTGCGGCGTTTGCGACGAACTTCGGCCGGCTGATCGCCTCACCTGCTCGAACTGCGAACGGGTGCCTAGCTCGCTCGCGTCGCGCCCCTGGACCTTGGTCGGGTCGTCGGGCACGTTCGGCCGGTCCTGCTGCCGAGCATGTGCCTTGCCGAATGGAAGCGTCGCAGTGCCAAACGCACCAGCGGTGCCGGCGAGCATGGCCCGGCGGCTGATCCGACGCACGGGGTCACCGAGGCGGTCGATCTGCTTGGGCACTGGGCTTCCTCGATTTCGACTTGTCTTGGGGCGGCCGGCGCGGATGCCGTCGGGCGAATATAGCATGGCGAGGGCGATCCTTCGGACCGCCCCACCGCGCCCCTAAAGGGGCGCGCCACCGAGAAATCCTGGTGCCGACTCAGTTTCCGATCGCGATCAATTCCCGATTCGTCCGGAAGTACCACATCCCGTCGACGAGCGCGGGCGACGCCAGAGTCGTCGCGTTTAGCTCGTTCACGTGCAGTAATTCGAACTCCGGTCCATCCCTCACAACGAAGGTCTGGCCGGAATCGTTCATGAAGAACACCTTGCCGTCGACCACGACCGGGGAGGCCGACATGCCTTCACGGACCGCTCGGCCGAGCCGACCCTGCCAGAGCACCTCACCGGTGCGCGCGTTGTAGCAGGTGACGATACTCGCCATGTCGTTGACGAGATAGAGCCGATCGCCGGAGAGCAGCGGCGACGGAACGAACGGCGACCCCTTGGGGCTCGACCAGACGACGTGAGTGTCGGTGACGTTGCCGCTGCCGCCGGGCCGGATCGCCAGCGTCGGGCCGGCGCGACCCGACGAGCAGAAGACCATGCCGTGGCCGACGACCGGCGTCGGGATGACCTCGAAGAGGTTGCCATCGCAGGTCCAGAGTTCGATGCCGGTCGCGGGGTCGTAGGCCTGGACGCGCCGCTGGCTGCTGACGATCAACTCGTCACGCTCGCCCGTGTTCAGGGCAATCGGTGAACCCCAGCCGACGCTCGCACGCCGAGAGGTGCGCCAGACCGGTTCGCCGGTCGTCTTGTCGAACGCCGCGACGAACGCGCCACCCTGCGATCCACCGTCGTGGTCCTGATAGATGATGATCGTGTCCTTGTAGAGCAGCGGCGAGCCGGCGGTGCCATGGTAGTTGTTGATCGTTCCCAGCGACCGGTGCCAGGCGACGTTGCCGTCGAAGTCGACCGCCACGAGTCCCTTGCTGCCGAACGACGCGTAGACCAGTTGTCCGTCGGTGCTGACCGTCGCCGACGCGTTCGTGTTCTTCGGGTGGAGCCGTTCGCGCGTCGTGTCGGGAATCTCGGTCTGCCAGAGCCGTTCGCCGTCGGAGCGGCGGTAGCTGAGGATCGATGCGCTGTTGCCACCCTCGGCGGTGGTGATGAAGATCCGGTCGGCCCAGACGATCGGCGACGACGCGCCCTCCCCCGGGATGTCGGCTTTCCAGAGAACGTTCTCGGTGTCGGACCAGGTGTCGGGATAGCCGCTGCCGTTGACCAACCCCTGGCCCGACGGGCCGCGCCAGCGCGACCAGTACTGCTGGGCCTCGCCCTCGGGGACGACCATCTGGACCTGGGCGGCGGCAGGGGAGGCCAGAAGCGCGGTCAACGTCACCGTGCCGACGAATCGGTGTGCCATCTTCATCAGAGTGTCTCCTGCCTTCTGCCTCCTAGTTCGTGAGCCCATTGTGGCGCAGGAGCGCGGCGGTGTCAGGCTCGCGGCCGCAGGAATTCAAGGATCAATCCAACCCGTTGATCAACATCGATCTGTCGCTGGGCCTCATGCTCAAGTTCCAATATGCCCTGACGACGAATCGGCACCTCGGTCTTCGATTCGTGCCTTTGGGCCATGAGTCATCCACGTTGGGCACCGGGTACGCCGAGTCAGCCCAACGGCGTCAGTCCAGGGCTGGCTTCACGGTCGCCCCGGTGAGCTACGAGTATTGGGAATACGGCGTTTCGTTCGACACGCCGCGCTTCACCGCGAGACACGGTGGCATCGGCATCTGGAGTGGCGGGCGTACCGGATTCTACGCGCCCGTGGCCAAAGTGCCGCGGCTCCCCATCACGCCCTCCGCGAGCAACTACGAGCCGTCGATAGGGCTCGAGTATCGTGCGTCGCACAATCCAGACCCCGGAAGCTGGGGATCTCGATTCCTGGAGATCCTGCCCGAGTCGTACGCGCCGTTTCTCTCCGTCGATCTGAGGCATCGGATCATCTTCGATTTCCATAAGACCGGTGGGCCTGAAGCTCCCGAGGAGCGCCGTTTGTCGATCAACTTCTTGGCGGGCTTTCGGGCGCCTGTGTCGAACAGATTCCGCGTGCTACGTGAGGCCTACGTGCGGATCTATCACGGCGTGAACCCCTACGGTCAACTGCGGACTGAGCAGGAGTACACCCTCTTCGGTTTCGGATTCAACATCGGGCTCTGAAGATCTTCGGATCGCCCAGGAAGGTCTGATCCCGGACGGATCTGGCCCTAGTGGCTCATCGCGTACAGCACGACGTTGATGCCGACGGCGTACGAGTCGATCGAGAACAGATGGAAGAACTCGGTCGACTCGCCCTCGCGCTCCCAGCCGTCGGCGATGTCGGTGTTGTGCGACATGAAGACCATCAGGCGGCCGTCGGCGTCGCTGATCCCGCGGAAGTGCGGATCGCCGCTCTCGTCGCCGCGCTCGGACGTGGACGAGCCGCCGCTGCGGCGCCAGAACTGGATCGACGGCACCTGCGGAATCTTCTCGACCTTGTAGAGGCTCGTGAAGAGCGGATGCGAGAGCGGCAGGTCACGAATCGGGTATTGCGATGAGGGCAGGACGCGTCCGATCTGCTCCTCCCAGTGCGCCCATGCCGTCGGCCCCCAGAAGTCGTCGACCCAGAGGAACCCGCCCAGCTCGAGATAGCGTCTGAGCCCCTCGGCTTCCTCCGGCGAGAAGAGCGCCGTCCCGACGTCCGACATGAACAGGAACGGGTACTCGAAGACGGCGTCGTCGGTGAGTTGCACGACGACGTGATTCGGCTGGTTGCCGTCGAAGCTGACCGGCGTGCGGGTCAGCTCGGAGAGCCGGATCATGAAGTTGTAGTCGGAATCGGGGTAGTCGGTGTCCCAGCCGGTGCCCAGCCACTCGCGGCGGACGCTCTGGTACATCGCCCGGCTGAAGGCGAACGCCCGGTCGGACTCGCCGGGTGAGGCGAAGCGCGGCGGGGTGCGGCGGCGCCATCCATACCCACGGCGCCCGTACTGCGCGTCGACGATCGACGCGGCAGCGATGATGAGAAGCAGTGTGGCGGCGATCCAGACCGGTCGTCGCGTCACGGCTTGGCCTATGGCTCGGGCTGCTCCTGCGAAAGCGAGCGGAAGTACTCCTCGATCAGAACGCGGAAGCCCGACGGCACTTCGTCCGAGCCCGCGAGGAAGAGCTGGTCGGCCTCGTCGCCCTCGATCTCGCGCCGTAGCCGATACTCGAACCGCTTCAGGTTCTCATTGACGAACGTCTGCAGCCGGGCGATCTCGTCGGCGTCGGCGTAGACACGCAGGTCGTCGAGGTCGCGCAGCGCCTGGATGACCGCGTCGAGGTCCTCGGCGCCGAAGCCCTGCTGCTCGAGGCGCTGGCGGAGCTGTTCGGCGTCCATCGCCCGCTCGCGATACTCACGGCTGAACTGCCGGGCCTGATCGGCGCCGACGTCCCAGTCGCCCGGCCGCGCGTCACCCCAGCCGCCGCCGCCAAAGTTCGTGGCGCCGGTGCGGTCGCCGCCGTTGCCAAACTGGCCGTCGGCCCGCTGGCCGCCCTGGCCTTCGCCCTGCTGGCCACCCTGACCCTGTTGCCCCTGCTGACCTTCCTGGCCGGGCTGGCCCTGCTCGCCCTGCTCGCCCTGGCGTGCCTCTTCGCCCACACGCTGTTCGAGCGACTGCACACCGCGCATCAGGTCGCGCGCATCGTCGAGCGCCTCGGCCCACTGATCGGCCGGGTCCTGCCCGATGGCGGCCTGGGCCTCGGTGAGCGCCTGCCGGATCTCCTCGATGTCCGACCCGATCTGCTGCTCGAACGCTTCGGAATACTCCGGCGCGCGGCCGAGGATGACGCCCTTCGAGTAGCGGATCTTTTCCTTCAGCTTGTTCTTCCGGATGGAGTCGGCGCCGGCCTGCAGGCGGCGCGAGGCCTCGCGCTCGTCGCGCCGGAAATCGGCCGATGTGTTGTCGAGCCGGCGCTCGAGGTCGGCGATCTCCGCCGCCATCTGATCCTTCTGCTCCATCAGCGGCGTCACCTGGGTGCGGCGGACCTGCGGGTCGATGTCGAGCCGGGCGACCTGGCCGGTCATCTCACGCTCGGCGTCGGCCAAGGCCTCGACCCGGTCGAGCGCCTCGGCGATGTCCCGCTCGAGCCGGCCCGACTGTTCCTGCTCGAGCCGGCGCTGCGCGTCGCGCAGCTGCTCGAGCGCGGCACCCGCGTCGGCCATGCCCTGGCTGCCCGGGTTCGCGGCGGCGCGTCGCATCGCGTCGGCCGCTTCCTGCAGCTGCCGCGCCGTCTGCATCATGTCGGGGTCGGATTCCTCGCGGGCTAGCCGTTCGAGACGGCGAGCGGCCTCTTCGGTCTCGTCGGCGAGCGCGCGCTGACTGGCGCCGCCGCCCGACGAAGCGGTGGGCTGACCGCTGGAGCGCAGCCGCTGCCGCTCGGCCTCCTGCTCCTGCCGGCGTGCGAGCTCCTTCAGCCGCTCGAGGGTTTCGTCGAGCTGCGTGTCGGCCATCTGCTGCTGCGCGCGCTGCATCGTCTCGTACTGGTTCTGCAGCTTGTCCAGTTCCAGTTCGAACAGGTCGGCCAGATCCTCGGCAGTCGACTGCTGGCCCCCGCCGCCACCCCCGCCGCCGCCCTGCTGCCCCATCGAGACGCGCACATCCTCGTAGGCCTCCTCCGCGCGCTGGAGCATTTGGAGCGCGTGCTGCTCTGGCGGCAGGGCGTCCTCGGCGTTCTGGGTCTGCAACGTTTCCTCGGCCGCCTGCATCGACTCGGCGGCCTGCGGCAGGATCTCGGAGATCGTGGCGAATGCCGGGTCCACGTTCGCGACGCGGCTGTTCAGCCGGCCGAGCAGCGTCTGCACCTGCTCACGCAGCTTGCCCTGCGCCAGGGCCAGGAAGACGACGTTCTCGCGGAACTCGTCGTCGGTGTAGTCGTCGCGATCGCGCACGATGTTGAACGTGGCCGAGATGATCTCGCGCTGCTGCTGCGACAGCGCGTTCGGCTCCTGAGCGCCGCCGCCACCCCCGCCGCCGCCACCACCACCGCCCTGCGACTCGGCCGGCATGAAGTTCTTGCCGAACGGGCGGATCTGGACGAAGTAGAGGTCGGAGGTCCCCAGATTCGGCTCGCCGTCGTCCGTGCCTGTGGAGTCGCTGGCTCGGGCGTAGTACGAGATGAAATCGCCGGGCTCCAGCTCGAATTCCTCGAGGAAGAAGGTGTGGCCGGCGGCGACGTTGTGCAGCGCGCTGTCAGGATCGTCGAGCAGCGAGAGCACTTCCTCCTCGCGGCCGTTGACCGAATAGACCAGTTCGAGGCTGCGCACACCGAAATCATCATCGGCCTTCGCTTCAACGAAGATCTCCTCGATGGGCGACGCCGTCGTGTCGCGGCCGGGCTTGCCGAACCCGACGACGGGCGGCTGATCGTCGAGGACGTCTATCGTGTACTGCGCCGACGCCGTGACCATCGTGCCGTTGGGATCCTCGAGGTCGATCCGGTAGAAGCCGTCCGCGTCGACCGTGAAGCTGGTCGTGAACGACCCGTCGGCCTCGCGGGCCAGCGACAGGATCGTTTCCTCGTCCATCACGAGCTGGCCGGCCGGCGTGCCCATCGTCGGCACCGCGCGCACCCGAACTTCGGTGCCGCGCAGCGCGGCGACGTCGCCGCCGTTCTCGATCGTGCGCGGCGGCAGCCCGGTGTAGGCGGGGAAGTGGTACTCCAGCTCGAGCCGGCCGACGTACGGCACGTCGACGACCTCGAGCGTGTAGACGGGCGACCGGATGCCGGACGACTGCACGAAGTACTCGGTCGGCTCGGCGACGTCGAACAGCATGACCTCGTAGGCGTCGCCGTCGAGGCTGGGCACCAGCGGCAGTGGTTCGAACGGGACGTTGGCATCGGCGCGCGAGTACAGCTCCACCTGTTCGGCCTGGAAGCCGTCGAGCTGGGCCGTGACCACCTGATCGGCGCCGCGCGCGATCGTGGCGTCACCCGGCGCGACGACGATCTTGTACGGGCTTGCGGCTTCGACGCTGCTGGTCGGGAAGGCGAGCGCCGAGAGGCCGTGGCGCAGATAGCCCGGGCCGAACAGGAACAGTGCCATGGCCGCGGCCGCCAGGCCGGCCAGCACGCCCGATGACCGCTGGAGGCTCTGTCGCTCGACGCCTCGGCCGGAGTCGACCGTGCGGCACTTTTCGACCGCCACCTCGATCAGCTGCCGGATGAGCGCGGGCGACATGTCGGCGCGTTCGAGGGCGTTCGGCTTGCCGCTCTCCTCGAGCGCGCTGACGAGCGCCGCCTGCAGCGACGGCTCGTGCTCCTCGAGGTACAGCGCGACCCGTTCGTCGGTGACCCGGCGCGCCAGCGGCAGGACGAGCGACCAGATCAGCAGTCCGGTCAGCCCGACATAGGTCAGCAACCGGAAGGCGATGATCGCCGGCGCGCTGAAGCGGAAATACTCGAGGCCGTAGGCCGAGAGCAGGAAGGCGATGACGCCGGCCGTGACCATCACGGCCGAGCCGCGCAGCGCAATCTTCAACCGCCAGCGGTTGCGAACCTGACGGATGACGCGGACGAGCTCTTCCCGGCTAGAACGGGGTTCGTGGTCGCTCAGCATGGTCGTGTGCCCTCGAACCGGCTTTCTGACTGCGCTGTTGGAACCAATTCTATTTATCTCACACTTTGCGGGATCTTCAGCTCCCGCCGCCTACGTTCTCGCCACCCGCGACATCCGGTTCGACAGCACGGTTTCCGCGGCCAGCAGCAGCAGCGCCACGACCAGCAGATACCGCCAGAGTCCCTGCCGGCCCTCGGTCTCCTCGGGGCTCCGCTCGCGTGCGACCAGGTTGCCCGGCGCCATGGCACCGGCGCGGCCGGTGATCGCGCCCGCCAGCTCCTCGGGGTCGAGCATCGTCAGGTCCGACTCGCCGCGGTCCGCGTTCACGGCGACCGCGAGCGGAACATCGACGTCCGCGCCCGACGTGTGCATCTCGTAGAACCCCTGTTCGGCCAGTTCGAACAGGACCGCCGCTTCGCGGACGCGGATCGGCAGCCGGTCGCCGGTCGGCGAGACCGCAACCGGGTCGTCGCGGTCGGGTTCGAGCCGATGTCCGCTCGCCGCGTACAGACTGGCCACGTCGAGGATCTGCGCGGTCGTGTGCCAGTCGGTCGGGTCGACGTAGCCAGCCAGATGCTTCGCCAACTGATGCACGAACGGTAGGTAGACCGGCTTGAGTGCCAGGTCGTTCCAGTAGCTGTCCAGCGTGGAGGCCCAGGCGAGCACGCGTCCGCGGCCCAGGTCGTGACCGGCCAGCGCCACCTGTCCGTCGTCGAACCGTGCCAGGACCGACTCGGGGTCGGTGACGGTGAACGGGCGGTACTGGAAGAAGCGCGCCGACGAGAGGTCGCCGCTCCGCGGCGCGTTGAACACGTCGAAGACCGGGTGGCTGTAGTCGACGTAGCCCAGGACCCGGCCGCGGCTGCCGATGCGGTCGGCCGCCGCGGTGAACGACCCAGGCAGCAGGGCCGGCGCGCCCGACGGCCACCGCACGCGTTCGCCGAGGATGGCCAGCACGCCGCCGCCGTTTTCCACGAAGGCGGTCAGCGCGTCGCCCACGGCGCTGGCGGGCGGTGCGGTGTCGTTCAGGATGACGACCGATCGGCCGACGAGCGCGTCGGCGGTGAGGTCGCTTACCGCCATCACCTCGGTCACGAAGCTCGGCGTGCTGCCGATCGCCAGCGCGCGCTCCAAGTAGAGACTGGAATCAGGGTTGGGTGCGTCGGCTTCGACGATCAGGACCGTGACGAGCTGTCCCGGCGACAGCGTGAAATGAAACGCGTTGTCCTGGAGGAGGAGGTCGTCTCCGATGCGCACCGTACCGCGGCGCTGGTCCTCGCCCACGATGAACGGATCGAACGCGACCGTGGCCGTGCCGGTGGCCTCCACCTCGACCGAGCGGGTCGCGACCTCGCGTCCGTCGAGCTCGAGCGTGACCGGCACGCGCGTCGCGTCGTTCGTCCCCAGGTTCACGAGCCGGGCCGATGCGGTGACCTGCTCGCCGGCCGAGAACGGCTCGCGTTCGAACGACACCGAGGCGATGCTCAGATTCGAGGTGTCGGCGTCCGCCACCGAGATCGGCCTGAGCACGACGCCTTCGGCAAAGGCGATCCCCTCGTCGCCGGCCCACCCGTTCTTCTGGAAGTCCGAGATCAAGATCGCCTCGCGGTCGGAGACCTCCGAGACGTCGAGAATCCCCTCGGCCAGCTTCAGTGCCGGGCCGAACCGCGTCACCTCGACGCCGACCTCCGCACGGGTGATCGCCGATCGCACGCTGGCATGATCGATCGACGAGCGAGCGCCGGCTTCCGCATTCCGCGCGAAGAGGATGAGCGTGGCGCGATCGTCCGCGCCGAGCGCGTCGATCTCGCGAAGCGCCGCGGCCTGTGCCCGCGCCCAGCGATCGCCGTAGGCCATGCTGTAAGACTGGTCGAGCAGCACGACGATCTCGCGGCCGCCCCCCAGCGCGCCGGCGACGGCGGTGGCACTCGTGAAGAACGGCCGCGCGAATGCCAGGACGAGCAAGATGAACGCCGCGCACCGAAGCAGGAACAGCGGCCAGTGGCGGATCTTCTGCCGCCGCATCGAGCGATACGGGACCCGTTCGAGGAACATCAGCGACGGAAACTGGATGAGCTGGTCGCGCTCGCGGTGAATCAGGTGGACCAGCACCGGCACCGCCAGCGCGGCGAGGCCGAGCAACAGGAGGGGGGCAAGAAAGGCCATCAGCGGATCCTGATCATCCGTTCACGCGCCGAGAGGAACTTGAACAGCCCGTAGTCGAGCGGCGTCGACGTGTTGAACACGGCGTAGTCGACCTGATGTTCGGTGAACCGCTTCTCCAGGGTCGATGTGTGTTCGTCGATCAGCTGCTTGTACTGATCGCGGAGATTGTCGGGCACGATCGGCATCCGCACCCCAGTCTCCAGGTCCTCGAAGCTCGACGCGGCGTCGTACGGAAAATCGAGTTCGGCCGGGTCGAGAATGTGGAAGACCATCACATCGTGGCCCTGCGTGCGGAACCGCTTCACGGCGTCGAGGATGACATCGGGCTCTTCGTAGAAGTCGGAGATGATCGCGAGAATGCCGCGACGCTTGAAGAATTCCGTCATCCGGAAGAGCGGACCCGCCAGCTGGCCCGGCCGGCCGGCGACGGCGCGGTCGATCGTGTGCAGGACGACGTCGAGGTGCTTGGCCGACGACGGCACGCGCTCGAGGATCTCGCTGTCGAATGTGACCATCCCGACGCGATCGCGCTGCCGGTTCGCGAAGTAGGTGAGCGACGCTGCCAGGTATTTCGCGTAGTCGAGCTTCGACAGGCCACCGCTCGAGAACGCCATCGACTTCGACACGTCGAGGATCACCGAGAAGTTCGCGTTCGAATCGGCCTCGAACTCCTTGACGTAGTAGCGATCGGTGCGGGCGTAGAGGCGCCAGTCGATCCGGCGGATGTCATCGCCGGGCATGTAGCCGCGGTGCTCGGCGAAGTCGACCGAGACCCCGAGGTACGAGGCCTTGTGGATGCCGTTGATGAACCCGTCGACGATCGTCCGCGCCAGCAGCTCGAGATTGCCGATCCGCGCCAGCACCGCGGGATCGACGAACGAGGCCCCTGGCGTCAGCGGATGTTCGTGAGTCGACACGGTGTCTACATCCCCGACGTCGGGACCGCGACCACCTCCAGCAACTGGTCGACGATCTGATCGGTGCTGACGCCTTCTGAGGTCGCGTGGAAGTTCGTCAGCACGCGATGCCGCATGACCGGATGCGCCAGGGCTCGGATGTCCTCGAAGTTGACGTGGTATCGGCCCTCGGTGAGCGCGCGCGCCTTGCCGCCCAGGACCAGATACTGCGCGGCGCGGACGCTGGCGCCGAAGGCGACCCACTTCTTCACGAAGTCGGGCGCGTCGCCGTTCTTGCCCGAGCGGCTCGTGCGGACCAGGTCCAGCGCGTAGCGCATGACGGGTTCGGAGACCGGGACCTTGCGGACCAGTTCCTGGAATCTCACGAGATCCGCGCCGGTGACGGCGTGCGAGAACTGCGGGTTCTGGATCGCCGTGGTCGTGCGGACGACCTCCAGCTCCTCGTCTTCGGGCGGATGCTCGATGATCGTGTGGAACATGAACCGGTCGAGCTGCGCCTCGGGCAGCGGATAGGTGCCCTCGAGCTCGATCGGGTTCTGGGTCGCGAACACGAAGAACGGCTCCTCGAGTTCGTAGGTCCGCCCTTGGATCGTGACCCGGTGTTCCTGCATCGCTTCGAGCAGCGCCGACTGCGTCTTGGGAGGCGTCCGGTTGATCTCGTCGGCCAGCAGGATGTTCGTGAAGACCGGGCCGGGCGAGAAGACCATCTTGCGGCCGCCGGTCGCCAGATCGTCCTGAATGATGTCGGTGCCGGTGATGTCCGACGGCATCAAGTCGGGTGTGAACTGGATCCGGTTGAAGTTGAGATCCAGCACCTGCGCCATCGTCCGGATGATGAGGGTCTTGGCGAGGCCCGGCACGCCGACGATGATGCTGTTGCCGCCGACGAACAACGTGAGCAGAATCTCGTGGACCACGTCGTCCTGGCCGATGATCTGCTTCTTGATCTCCGAGATGATCTGCTGGCGGCCGGCTTTCATCCGGTCGGCGAGCGCCACATCGTCGGGAGACTCGAGGTCTTGTGGTTGGTTGTCGAATGCGTCCACGCGATATCCCTCCGGTATAGAAAATGCCGCTGTGGCGCGGGACTCTAGCCCCGCGGTTCCAGCCCCGTGATCCTCAATGGGTCATCGAATAGATGATGTAGTTCACACCCAGCTTGTACGCTTCGTTCGACAGCTCGATCGGCGTGAAGCCGGTGTCCGAGTACTCCCAGTACTCGCCGATGTCGTTGTTGTAGTTGGCGATGAGCAGCAGCCGCTTCGTCGGGTCGTTGTCCTCGTAGACCCCGTGAAAGGTCGGCCGGCCGCCGCGTCCGTAGAACTGCACGAAGTCGAGGGTCTCGATCTCGAAGAACGAATGGAAGATCGGGTTCGAGACCTCCAGCTCGACCAGGCGCCCCTCGGGCAGCAGCCGCAACATCTGCTCCTCGAAGTTGTACCAGTGGCCACCGCGGAAGTCGTCGAAGATCAGGAACCCGCCCTTCTCGACGTAGTGCCGGAGCGTCAGCAGTTCCTCGTCGCTCATCGTCCAGAAGCCCGGTTCCGACATGTAGGCCAGCGGGTACTTGAACAGCTCGGGGTCGCCCAAGCGCAGGATGTTGCCCCCGGTCGGCCCCAGAAACGGTGTGAGGCCGGTGATCTCGTCGAGGATCTTCATGAAGTTCCGTTCGGCGCGTGGGTAGTCGTGCGCCCACGGCGGCAGGCCGCGGCCACGAAAGCCGCCGAAGCCGCCGAGGTCCATCTCCATGCCGTACTGCAGCCTCACGAAGGTGAACTTCCCGTCGTACGGCGTGTTCGGCGCATCGAGTGACACCGGCGGCTCGCGCCGCCGGCCGCGACGGCGCTGCGCGTCGTCGTCGCCCAGCCCGGCGCCAGCGGCTGTCGCCAGGGTCGTGACCCCGGCCAGCACGGCGACGGCGGCGACGGTGCGACGGATCCCGCGCGTCTTCATCGTTGGGGCACCTCCGCCTCGGCCTCGCGCACCTCACGGTTCTTCAGCGCCAGCTCGACGAGCAGCCGCTCGAGTTCCTGCTCGTACACGTCGGTGGCCAGGCCGTCCTTCAGCATCCGGTGCGCCTCGACGCGCTCCTCGATTGTACGGCGCTCGGCGTAGAGCGCCAGCAGCGCCGGATCGTCGGTCTCCAGCTCGTTCGCCGCGCGCACCGGACCGGCCGTGAAGAAGAGCGACTGGGCGACCCGTCCGTCGGCGCCGATGGCGACCGGATCGGGCTCGTCCGAGCCTTCGCCGTCGCCATTGTCGTCGAGCATCGCGTGCTCGGTCAGCAGCAGGCCATCCTGTTCGTAGACCCGCGCGACCTCGCGCCGCGCGTAGTCGAAGGCTTCCAGCAGGGAGGTCCGTCCGTCCTTGTTGGCGTCGGCCGCGTCGTCGATCGCATCCTCGGCAGCAGGCTCGGGGGCGGTGTCGTCCGGGTCGTCCGGATCATCCGGTTTGGTGCTGGCCTCCAGCGCGTCGACCGATCCGTCGGGCATCAGGATCGTCGCGCCGACACGCGCGCCGGGCGGGGCTTCGGTGTCGGGCGTCGCGTCCATCTCCTCGACCGGCCGCGCCGCAGCTATCGGGCCGGCAATCGCGTCGACGAAGAAGCCGCCGAACTTGGTCTCGTTGCGCTCCCGCGCCGTCTTGGTCGCGGTGATGATCGTGCGGTTGGGGCCAGACAGGCCGGCCACGAACTCGCCGCTGGCGCTGGCCGTGTTGACGAAGACGACGCGCTGCGCGCGCAACTCGTCGAGCGCGACCGCGAAGTCGTCCACGGTCGGGTCGGGTCCGGGCAGGTTGAACTGGGAGGCGCCGCCAGACGACGAGCCGTGCCCGATGAGTACGATCAGCACGAGGTCGGCCGCCGCGGCGCGCTCGGCGACCGCGGTGATCGCCGTCTGGACGTTCTCCCACGTCGAGCGGGCCTCGATCCGTTCGGGATCGCGGTCGGGACGTTCGGCGAGGTAGACGACCTGGTCGGCCGGAATGCCATGGCGCTCGACCGCCGCATCGACGAGCCGAGTGCTCCAGTCGTGGAACCGGTCGCGGTACTCCTGGGCGCCCCCGAGCCCCGAGACGACGATGACGTGGTGCTGCTGAGCCGCCGCCGTGGCGGCGAATGCCAGGCTGAACAGGATCGCGCAGCTCGCGGCCTTCACGCCAACCCCCGGAGGCGGCGGTAGCCCCACTCGCCGCCGACCAGCGCGAGCAACAGGAAGAGGAGCGCGGGCATGTCCCACAGTTCGAGCTCTTCCACCACGGTGACGCCGGCGCCGGCGTAGGCGATGTCTTCGGGCAGCGATGCCACGGTGTCGACGGTGTAGAACTGGCCACCGGTCTCATCCGCGATCCGCCGCAGCAGCGGCGCGCGCATCGCCGAGTCGAAGAACTCGTCGTCGCTGGCCGCCGCGAAGACGTACGCCATGTCGCTGCCGACCAACTCATCGTCGCTGGTCGCCTCGACGCGGATTTCGTAGAGTCCTTCTTCGCTCGGTGTGAGCAGCCCTTCGTACTCACCGTCCCGTTCCGTGGTCCAGTCGAGCTCGACTTCGACGAATCCGCCTGACGGCGAGGTCACCTCGGCATTGACCCGGCTGTTGTTCATCTCGAGGTAGGCGCCGTCGACCACTTCGGTGAGCAACTCGACCGGCTCGTCGGGCTCGACGCGATCGCGGCGGACACTGGCCACGACCTGGTCGGGCACGCCATCCACCAGCCACCGCAGCAGCCGCCGCCAGAACAGTTCGTGCGTCAGGTCGTCGGGTTCGATGTCGGCGTGCATCTGCCACATCCAGGAATCCTGAATCGGCATCGCCAACGTCTTGCCCGCGCCGTAGCGCTGGAACGCGAGGACGATGCGTTCGTCCGACCCGCCGGCGCCCGTCCCGGTCAGCAGTGTCGTCGCGCCGGGCTTGATCTCGGAGATCGGGTTCAGACTCGAGACGGCCGGCAGGTTCTTCCACCGTTCACCCGATTCCTCCTCGGTGTCGGCCACCTGCATCGCCGCGTGCGTCTCCCCGGCACGGGTCGGCGAAACCATCAGCTCGATGAAGACCGGTTCGCCGTCGACGAGCGTCGGCTCGTCCATGACGACCGGCAGGATGTCGGCGATCGGCGTGCCGGCGTAGCCACCCTCGGCGAACGCGCTGCGGCCACCGAGCATCAGGAACCCGCCGCCGCGCTGGTTGACGAAATCAGCGATCATCCGCAGCTGGTCGGGGGTGAAGTAGTTCGCCTCGACGCTGCCAAGGATCAGGCCGCGGTACTGGAACAATTCTTCCCGGGTCTTCGGGAAGCCGCCGAGCAGGTCGTCCGCGTCGTCGACATCGAGCCGGAGGTACTTGTTGTCGGCCGTGCGCTGCAGCACGACGACCTGCAGGTTCTCGTCGTCGGCGACGGCGCGGCGGATGAACTTCACCTCGAACCGCGGCTCACCCTCGAAGTAGAGGATCTTCTCGCGCCGGTCCTCGACGACGACCAGGACGTCGCGCACGTTGTTCTGCGTGACCATCTCGCCGACCTTGGGCGGGACGGAGAAGCGGAAGATGCGCGGCCCCGGCTCGGTCGCCGTGAATCGGACCCGCGCGGTGGCCGCCTCGCCGTTGGCCGGCAGGGTGACCGCTTCGGTGCTGACGATCCGACCCTCGTCCTCGATCTGCAGGGTGATCGCATCGCCCGCGTACCCGACCTGGCCGATGACGACGTCGACGACCATCGACGTGCCTTGCAGCACCGAAGGCGGCGTCTCGACGCGGCTCAGCTGGATGTCGCGGTCGAAGGCCTCGCGCCCGAGGCCGACGGTGTAGACCGGCACGCCGTCGGCGCCGAGGCCGCGCAGCGATTCGGTCAGCACCGATTCGGAGTTGTCGGCGCCGTCGCTGATGACGACCAGGCCCGAGAGCGGCACGCCGGTCAATTCGTCGCGGGCCCGGTCGAGCGCCTGCCCGAGGTCGGTCCGCAACCCGGCGTAGCCGAGCTCGCCCAGGTCGGTCAGCCGTTCGGTGGCCGACGAGAATCTGAAGAACCTGAGCGCGAAACGGTCGGCGAGCGCGGCTCGGAGCGCGCTCTCCTCGGTGCCGAAACTCGCATCGACGAAGGCGCGCCGCGGCTCGTCGTCGCGATCGGCGATCTCCATGCTGCGCGAGTCGTCGATCAGGACGCCGAGAAAATTCTGCTGCGGGACGATCGAACTGAGGACGAGTACCGGGCGGAACAGGCAGAAGACGACGACCGTGAGCGCGGCGACGCGCAGCGCCGAGAGGACCCCGCGATCGAGCGGCGTGCTCTTGCCGCGAGCCTGGGCGTAGGTGGCGAGCGTGACGGCTGCGCCGGCCCCGAGGACCGCGACCAGCAGGAGGTACGACCAGGGTGAGGCGAACACGAAGTCGCCCTGGTCGAACACCAGCGGTCGGTACTTGAAGAGCAGCTCAAACAGCGCGTCGAACACGGATCGCCTCAATGCGTCATCGCGTAGACGATGTAGTTCACGCCCATCTGGAAGGCGTAAGTCGAAAACTTCAGCGGGTAGTACGGGTTGTCGGCCCACTCCCAGGCATCGCCCAGGTCGGTGTTCCAGTTGATCATCACCATCATCCGGCCGTCGTCGTCGAAGATCGCCCGCGTTTCGGGCACATAGCCGTCTTGCTCCCACGTCCGACCGCCGTAGACGGCGTTGTTCACCGCGGGCACCTGCAGGACTTCATTGATCTCATAGACGGTGCTGAAGACCGGATGGTCGACCGGCACGTCGACGATCGGATACTCGGGCAGGACGCGCCGAATCTCCATCTCGAAGTTCTGCCACTCCCAGGTGCCCCAGAAGTCGTCGACCAGCAGGAAGCCGCCCGCATCGAGGTAGGCCCGGAGTCCGGCGACCTCTTCCTCGGTCATCGCCATCGACCCGACCTCGAGCGCGTAGAGAAAGGGGAACCGCCTGAGGTTCGGGTCGTCGAGACGGATCGCGTTCTCCCTGTCGTAGACACCGAGTCGGGTCACCCGCTGCAGGATCGAGATGAACTGCAGGTCGGCTTTGGGATAGTCGGTGGCCCACCGCGAGCCCCAGCGGCGGCCGCGGCCGTAGCCGCTGTAGATCGCGCGGGTGAAGTAGAACTCCCAGGGGCCGACCGGATACTCGAGCGTCGCGTCGGCGCGGGTTCGGACCGGCTGCGCCCCGGCCGGCGGAGCGATCCGGACGTCGACGTCGACCCGCTGTCCGTGGAGCAGCGCTTCGCCGAGCCAGAGGCCCGCCACGACGATGCCGACGGCGAGTGCCACGCGGTGCCGGATGAATGGCCGCAAAGGGAGGCTCCAAGAACTGGCGTATGGCGGCAGCGTACCACAGTCTCCAGGGGCGTTTCGGTGCCGGATTCCGGTCGAGCGGGCCATCTTACGGTATTGACCTCTTCCGCTCCCCGAAAATTTCAGGCGCGCCGGAGACTCAGACCTGTGGCAGTTTCCACGGGCCGCGGTAGGTCGGCGTCAGGAACGCGTTGGCCTCGGCGTCGTCCCGAAACCGCTTGCCGGCGTCGTCCCAGTGGACCTTCCGGTCGGTCCGGAACGCCACGTTGCCGAGATGCGCATTGACCGCGGCGAGGCTCCCCGTGTCGGCGTTGCAGCGCGGCTGCTGGCGGGTCTTCATGCACTCGAAGAAATTTTCTGTGTGCTGGTCGAGGCCGCCCTGTCCGGCTCCGGCCCGATGCTCGGGCAGCGGGTCCATCCTGTAGTACGGCTTGCCGTCCGCCGTGCCGGTTTCCGGGAAGACCTCCCATCGACCACGATCGACAACCAGCGTGCCCTCGTTGCCGATGAATGCGACGCCGTGGTCGCGCTGGAACGGGCCCAGGCCGATGCCGACGGCGTGCTCCCAGATCATCGAGAAGTCGTCGAACTCGTAGATCGCCTGGAGCGTGTCGGGCGTTTCCTCGGCATCGTCCGGATAGGCGAACTTGCCGCCGCTGGCCACGACCGACTTGGGCGCCGTGGCCTGCATGCCGTACAGCACGATGTCGATGAGATGCACGCCCCAGTCGGTCATCAGCCCGCCGGCATAGTCCCAGAACCAGCGGAAGTTGAAATGGAACCGGTTCGGATTGAACCGGCGCTCCGGCGCCGGCCCCAGCCACATGTCGTAGTCGACACCGTCGGGGGCCGGCCCGTCGGGCACCATGGGCACCGGCGGCATCCAGTTCATGTAGGCCCAGGCCCTGGCGGTGCGGATCCGCCCGAGCGCGCCCGACTGGAGAAACGCGATGGCGTCGGCCCAGTGCGGTCCGCTGCGCTGCCACTGGCCGACCTGCACGACCCGGTCGTAGCGCTCGGCGGCCGAGACCATCAACCGGCATTCCTCAATTGAATTCGCGAGCGGCTTCTCGACATAGACGTCCTTGCCGGCCTCGCACGCCATCACCATCTGCAGGCAATGCCAGTGGTCGGGCGTGCCGATGACGACGGCGTCGACATCGGGGTTTTCGAGCAGGCGCCGGAAGTCGCCGTAGACGGGCGGTCTCGTGCCGGTCATCCGTTCGATGTCGCCGGCCCGCCGGGCGAGCACGCTCGCGTCGACGTCGCAGAGCGCGACGCATTCGGCCTCCGGACGCTTCAACATCGACGAGATGTCGGAGAAACCCATGCCGTTGCAGCCGATCACACCGACACCGATCCGGTCGGTCGGCGCCGACTGGGCCGCCCAGAGATCGGCGGCCGACAGGGTCGCCAGGCCGACGCCCGCGGCGGCGGAGTGCTCGAGGAAGCGACGTCGCGATTCAGCCATGACACACCCTCCGGGTCGATCAGTTGTCGGGCAGCGTGACGGGCAGCGTGCCCGCCGCGTCGATTTCACCCCTCAGGAGTCGGGCGAACGCATCGCCGTAGACGACCTGGTTGCCGTAGAAGCCGCCTTCGCCGTAGCCGACGACGAACGCCGCGGCGCCGCGAACGTCACCAGCCAGGTACGGATTGCCGTACGACATGACGACCGTCCGGCCGGGCTTCGTGGCGATGAGCGCCCGGACGAGTTCGGCGTCGTCCGGGCGGAGCGGCCCGTGGTCGACGTAGACGGTTCGCGGATGAAACAGCGAGACGACGACGGTATCGGCCTGCCGCGCCGCCGCCACGGCCTCGGCGCGGACCGCCGGGTCGACGTTCGGGCGCACGGCGAAGGTCTGCGCGACCGGCAGCGATTCGGCGAGGTGCGCCGACACATCACGCGCTGCCTGGAGGTGCTCGGTCTTCTGAATCGACACATGCACGACGCGGCCCAGCGCGTCGGCCGTGGTCGGGAAGAAGCCGTCGTTCTCGACGAGCGTGAGCGATCGATTGGCGATCTCGTGGACGAGTGCGGTGTGCTCGGCGGTGCCGACGAGCTGGTCGATCCGGCCGGGGTCGACAAACCGGTTCTGATGCAGGTTCAGTCGCGCCTTGCAATAGAGGATGCGGCGGGCCGAGTCGTCGATCTGGGCGCGCGGGATGTCGCCCGCCTCGACGGCCTCGACGACCGCGCCGATCGTCCCGATCGCATCGAGCGGCTTGAGCAGGGCGTCGTGGCCGGCCTGGATCGCCATGACGCCGACCTGCTCCGCGCCGAAGCGATCGACCACCTTGTCGTACCAGAGGTCGTCGGTCGTCAGCACACCCTCGAAGCCGAGTCGACCGCGGACCCAGGCTGTCGAGAGCGCCGGTTCGACGCTGGCCGGCAGCTCCGAGCCGTCGGTCACCGACGGCACGCTGATGTGCTCGGTCATGATGAACGTGACCCCGGCGTCGATGGCGTGTTGGAACGCCAGGAAGTCGGTCTGTTCGACCTCGTCGGCCGGCTTGTGATTCACCGTAAACTCGGTGCCGGGCACCAGCTCGACGTCGCCGCGGCCGGGATAGTGCTTGGCCGTCGCGAGCATGCCGTGGTCCTGATAGCCGCGGATGTAGGCCGAGGCCAACCGTCCGAGCAGGTCGAGGTCGGGGCCGAACGAGCGGACGCCGAGGACCGGGTTGTCCGGCTGCGTTTGCACGTCGACGACGGGCGAGTAGGTGAGGTGGATGCCGATCGCGCGGCCCTCGGTCGCGCCGACGCGGCCGACCTCGTAGGCCAGGTCCTCCGAGCCGATAGCGGACAGCGCCATGTTGGCGGGGAACTCCGAGGCACCGGCGAATTGCTGGCCCGGTCCACCCTCGAAGTCGGCCGACATGAGGAGCGGCACGTCGGATTCGGCCTGCAGCCGGTTCAGGAGATCGGCCGTGTCGTGCGGCGTGCCACCGTAGACGACGAACCCGCCCACGCCGTAGTCACGGACGAGCGTACGCCAGTACTGGAACATCGCGTCGTCATCGGCGACGTACTCGCCGCGCATCTGCTCGGTGATGAGCTGGCCGACCTTCTGCTCGAGCGTCAGCCGCGCGAGCGTCTCGTCGGCCCACCGCTCGGCTTCCTCGTGCGACGCCGTCAGCGCCGCGGCGACGTCGGAGATGGCCGAGCCGCCGTCCCGGGCCGAGCAGGCGGGCAGCGCGACGAGCGTGGCTAGCGTGAGCGGCGCGAGCCACGCCAGGCAGGATCGGGTTCCTGGGCGTCCGGACATCCGTGGCATCCCGGACCGCTACGAATCGGTCTCGACGACGCGCGTGACGGCCAGCTTGTCGCCCAGTCGACGGCTGTCGGGGTCGACGACGACGAGAACGATCTCGACGATGCCGATCACGAAGGCGACCAGGAACAACGGAATCGCGACGAAGAGCCCGATGATCGTGAAGGCCAACAGCTGCGCGATGCCGCCGAGCGCGAACATCCAGTTTCGCTTCATCGACGTGGCGACGTCCATCGGGGCGCCGTCGAGACGCACCGGGCGAATCTTGACGAGCCGTTTGCCGATGGAACGGCGGTCCATGAAGTCGAGGTCCATGCCGTCGCGCACCAGCCAGTACGCCGTGGCGGCCAGGCCGCCGACGAGCGGGATGAAACCGACGACCACGGCGATGACGGCGTCGATGATCGCGGCGACGAAGCGCTTGCCCAGCTCGGCCTTCGGCGCGTCGCCGGCGCCGGGCGGCGGCGTAGCGACCTCGCCCATCGGTGTCTCACCCGTCCCGCTTCCAGTTTCGTCAATCATTAGCTGTCTCCTCCCGGACCGCGTCTGCGTTCGAGCCTATCTTACGGCATGTCCACCGGGCTCGGCGCGGCACGCCCGGAAACCGTTTCCGGCGCCACTGAACCTTCCTCCAGCGGGCCCCGTATCTCCCATGTGAGGCCGGTGGAACGGGTTCGGCCGGCCATTGAGACACACTACCGAGATTTCGACGGGGGAGGCATCTCCATGAAGCGAGCAGTCTGGATCGTGGCTTTGGTGCTCGGCGTCACGGCTCTGGGAGCCGGCGTGTGGGCGCAGACCTCCGGGACGTCGGCCACGCCATGGCTGCACGTGCGGGTGATGGAAGATGGTGACGACTCGGCCAACGTCAACGTGAATCTGCCGCTGACCGCGGTGGAGGCGGTCGTGGCGATGATGCCCGAGCGGGTGATGGACCGCGGGCGGATCCGGCTGAGCCGGGATCAGGAGCTCTCGGTCAGCGACCTGCGGTCGGTCTGGGAGGCCGTGCGCGCGACCGGCGACGGCGAGTTCGTCTCGATCGAGCGCGATGACCGCCAGGGGCGTGTCGCGTTGAGCGGCGACGTCATTCAGATTCAGTTCGAGGAGCGTGAGGACGACGACTCCAGCGACGACGACAGCAGCGATGACCGGCGCAGCGTCCGCGCGGAGATTCCGGTCGCGGTCGTCGATGCGCTGTTGTCGGGCGACGACGACGTCCTCGACCTCGTCGGTGCGCTGGAGCAGCTCAAGGAGATCCGCGGCGACCTGGTGCGGGTGACCAACGGCGACGAGCGCGTTCGCGTCTGGATCGACGACGAGCAGAGTTAGCAGCTAGCGCGCGTCCGCTCGGTCCCTCCTCCGAGCGTTGCTCAGACGTCGGCCGTACAGACGAAAGGGGTGGCGAGTCGATCGCCACCCCTTCTTCTTTGTACTTGCCCGGCCGCGGTCAGCGGCCCGCCTACGGGATGGACCGGAGCCGGACCCGTCCCCTGTCCGATTCGATCAGCAACTCCGGGCCCCCGCCGTTGATCGTGCCGCGGAAGTCTCGCCCGTCCATCGACTGCATCGTCACCGGAAAGTCACTTTCGAATTCGGCGCGCCGTGACAAGTCGGCGATGAGGGTCAACGCCTGATTCTCGGAGAGGTCGATCTCGAGGTCGCCGCGGTCGATCTCGATCCGCGAGTCATCGTCGATCGTCACGTTCCGCATCGTGATGTCGGCGCGGTCAGCTTCGAGATCAATCAAGCCCGACAGGCCTTCCACGCGTGAACTGTCGCCGCGGTCGATCACGATCTGGACGCGTCCGCTCAGGTCGCGCAGCATCGCCTCGCCCCGGTCGGTTTCGATGTCGAGGTCACCTTCGAAGCCCGAGATCGTCGCCGGGCCTCGATCCGACTCGGCCACGAGCCGGATCTGGCGGGGCGCGCTGATCTCGAAGTGGATGAACGGGATGCTGCGCGAGTTGTCGTTCCAGCGGTCTTCCCGGTACGGCACGTCCGAGTAGTCGGGCTCGATCCGCACCGACGATCCGCTACCCGACACGTCGATCCGTGTCGCCTCGACGGCTCGCCGCGCGTAGTCGGCGCTGACGTTCTGCGGCGCCTCGATCCGGGCGCGGATCTCGACTTCCTCGCGATCCCATGCCGTCAGCTGCAAGCTGCCCTTGTTGGCCTCGACCGAGAGGCGTCCGCCCGAGTCCAACTGGACCGTCTGCTCGAACACCCGGTTCTGGGCCATCGCGCCCAGCGGCAGCAGCAGTCCGCAGGCGACGGCCGCGGCCGTCATACGCACACGAAGCATGGCAAACCTCCAAATAGCGCCCCGCGGGCTGGCGGGGTCCCTGTTGAGCTTAGACGGAAACCCGGCCGGGGAAGGTTGCAGCGGGCTGCCGACGGCCCGGACGGCGGGTTCGAGCCCCGGCGCCCGCCTTGCAAAATCGGGAACGGCGCTCTAGCCTCATCCGTCATGGGGGAGAACTCTGGACCGGCCTCGGCGGCCGGGGCACGGTAGACAGTCATCGACGTCGATCCCCAACGGCTGCTGACATCGAAACGGGCGATGATCTCGGTGTCGGGTTCAACGTTGGCGTGCTGCTCAGGCCGAACGACATGGTGAGGATCGGTGGGGTATTTCGCCGCGGGCCGCGATTTGGTATGAGCACGGCGTGGTCTCTCAAGCCCTCCGCTCCGATTCCCGAGCAGGGTGGCTTCCGGCCGCCGCCTACACTGGACGAAGACCCACTGCTCCCCTGCGGGGGCGCGCGGAGCCCTCAGTGCGGACAGTTCCGTGTACCCGACGGGTTTGGCGTCGGCGTCGGTATCCTGCCAATGACCAATCTCAGCATCGCCGTCGACTACCTCAGGGTCCGCTACTCCCAGATGACCGATAACCTTGGGGAAACCGTGCGTGAGAACTCTCGCGTGGAAACCGGCGATTCCAATCAGATTCATGTCGGTCTCGAGTATGGCTATCTGGGATGGCAGAACCCGATCCTCCTACGTGCGGGCGCGTGGTACGATTCGGACCACAAGTTTCAAGTGCCGGCAGGTCAGCCCACCGAGGATCAACTCCTTCGAGAGGCGACCGTTTTTCGTCCGGGCTCTAACGAATTTCACTATTCGTTCGGCGCAGGTGTCATCATCCAGGAGTGGATTCTGCTCGACGCGGCAATGGATATCTCGGAATTGGTCACGACAGCCACCGCCTCGCTGACGATTCGTTTCGGGTCCTAGTCCACCCCATCAAACGGTTGATCGTTCGCCACACTCTTCCGATGGTGCGACCTGTCGGTCTACCGAGATGGATTCGCGTTGCTTGCTGCTCGCTCCTGTGTGTGGCCGGGGTAGGCGCTGCGAGTGTTGCGGCGCAGGCGCCGCGGCTGGTCGTCGTCCTGGTCATCGATCAATTTCGGGCCGACTACATCGAGACCTACGGCTCGCGCTGGACCGGCGGGCTGCGCCGGCTTCTCGATGAGGGCGCCTGGTTCACCGAGGCGGCCTACCCGTACCACAGCACGGTGACGTGCGCCGGCCACTCGACGATCTCGACCGGCAACTTCCCGGCGACCCACGGCATGATCGCCAATAGCTGGTGGGATCGTGACACCGAACGCCGGGTGCGCTGCACCTTCGATCCCGAGACACCGGCCGTGAGCTATAGCGCCACCAACGTGGAGCGCGAGGGTGAGAGCGGTCACCGGTTCCTCGTGCCGACCTTGCCCGACGAGATGCGGACGCAGCTCGACGGCGTGCGGGTCGCCACGTTCTCGCTGAAGGAGCGCTCCGCGATTGGACTCGCGGGCCAGCGAGCCGACGCGCTGCTCTGGCTCGGCGGCGACGGCTCGTGGCTGACATCACGCGCGTTCAGCCCGACCCCGGTCACGTTTCTCGCCGACGTGTTGCGCGCGGACCCGCTGTCCGACGCCGTCGGCCAGGCCTGGGAGCGCGTGGGAGAGGTCGAGACCTACCTCCACGCCGATGATGCCGAGGGTGAGCGACCGCCCGCGGAGTGGGCCCGGACGTTTCCTCACCCGCTCAGCGGCGCGGCCGGCGCCGAGCCCCCCCCGTTCCTCGAACGCTGGAAGACGAGCCCCTGGTCCGATGCCTACCTGGGGACGTTGGGCCGCGCGGCCATCGACTCGCTCGCGCTCGGCCAGCGCGACAGCGTCGACTATCTCGGTATCGGGTTCTCGGCTCTGGACCTGGTGGGCCATCGCTTCGGCCCGCGCAGCCACGAGGTGCAGGACCTCCTGCGGCGGCTCGATCGGACGATCGGTGAGCTGCTCGACGCGCTCGACCGCGAGGTGGGTGCGGGCCGTTACGTCGTTGCGCTGTCGGCGGACCACGGCGTCTCGCCGATTCCGGAGCAGATGCAGGCGGAAGGTTTCGACGCCGGCCGGGTGCTGATGCGGCCGATCGGCGCACGGTTGGAAGCGGTGCTGGAGCTTCGGTTCGGTCCGGGGCCTCACGTGGCCGCCGTGACTGCGGGCGGCGTCTACTTCGCGCCCGGCCTCTACGATCGATTGACGGCGTATCCGACGGCCCTCGACGCCACGATCGCCGCGCTGGCCGGGAGCCCCGGTGTTGGCAAGGTCTTCCGCCGCGAGGCGCTGATGAACGGCACGCCGGCCGATCCCGACGCACGCGCCGTGGCGTTGAGTTTCCATCCCGATCGCAGTGGCGATCTGCTGTTCACGCAGAAGCCATACTGGATGAGCGGCGTCGCGGCGTCGCACGGGACTTCGAATCGCTACGACCAAGAGGTGCCGGTCGTCCTCTACGGCGCCGGGGTCCGACCGGGCCGGTACCGCGGTGAGGTCACGCCGGCCGATATCGCCCCGACCCTCGGCCGGATGATCGGTGTGACCCTGCCGCGCCCGGACGGCCGCGTGCTCACCGAAGCCCTGGCCCCCCGGTAGTCGTTCCGATGAACACCTACGCGATCATCATTCTCGTCGCGCTCGTGGGGGAGTTCCTCCTATCGCTGACCGCGGGCTTGCTGAACGTACGCGCGATGTCGGTCGAAGTGCCTGACGAATTCCGCGGGGTGTACGACGCCGAGCGCTACGCCAAGTCGCAGGACTACACGCGGGTTCGCACCCGCTTCGAACTGGTGCAGGGCACGGCGCAGCTGGCGGTGCTGCTGGCGTTCTGGCGACTCGGGGGCTTCGGGTGGCTCGACGGCGCGGTGCGCGCCCAGGGACTCGGGCCGATCGGCTCGGGCCTGCTGTTCGTCGCCGCGCTGATCGCCGCGTCGATTGTGCTGGGCTTGCCGTTCCGGTTGTACTCGACCTTCGTCATCGAGGAGCGGTTCGGCTTCAACCGGACGACGATGGCGACGTTCTGGGCCGACCGGGCGAAGGCGCTCGCCCTGACCGTGGTCCTGGGCGGGGCGCTGCTGAGTGCGATTCTCTTCTTCTTCGGCTGGGCCGGCGGTCAGGCGTGGCTCTGGTGCTGGGCTCTTGCGACCGCGTTCATGTTGGTGACCCAGTTCATTGCGCCGACCTGGATCATGCCGCTGTTCAACACCTTCTCGCCGCTGGGCGAAGGGGACCTGCGGGACGCGATTCTGGGCTACGCGCGGTCGGTCGCCTTTCCGCTCGACGGCGTCTTCGTCATCGACGGGTCGCGCCGATCGTCGAAGGCCAACGCGTTCTTCACGGGATTCGGCCGCCACAAGCGGATCGCGCTCTTCGATACGCTGATCGATCAGCAGTCGGTCGAGGAACTGGTCGCCGTCGTGGCCCACGAGGTCGGCCACTACAAGCGGCGGCACGTGCTCGAGCGCCTCGTGCTCGCGACGGTGCACACCGGCGCGATGTTCTGGTTGCTCTCGGTGTTTCTCGAGCAACCCGCCCTGTTCGCGGCGTTCGGTGTCGCCGAGCCGTCGGTCTACGGTGGGCTGGTCTTCTTCGGCCTCCTGTTCGCGCCGATCGAGTTGCTGCTGTCGATCGCCGTCAAGGCGCGCTCACGGCAAAACGAGTTCGAGGCCGACGAGTTCGCGGTGCGGACGACTGGCAGCGCCGGCGCGCTGGTGTCGGCGCTGAAGACGCTGTCGGTCGAGCGATTGGCCAACCTGACGCCGCATCGGCTGAGTGTCGTGCTCGACTATTCGCACCCGCCGCTCCTCGGACGGATCGCGGCGATGCGGGCAGTCGAGGCCCGTTAGTTCGTCCATCCGGGAGGCAGGTGTGGAAGCTTCGCGCTCGGCATCATCCGTCGTGTCAGCATCGCCATCGGCCAGGGCGTGCGTCCTCGGCCTCGTCGCCGTGTTCGGCCTCGGTTTGGCGGCGTGTCAGCCGCCGGGCCATGCCGGCGGCGGCGGCATCGCAGCCGAGTCGCTGATGGAGCATATCCGCGTCCTGGCGTCGGACGAGTTCGAGGGCCGAGCCCCGGGGTCCGCCGGCGAGTCCCGGACGGTCGCCTACCTGACCGACCAGTTCCAGCAGCTCGGGCTCGGGCCCGGCAATCCGGACGGTACCTACGTGCAGGCGGTGCCGTTGGTGGGGATCACGCCGCGGCCGAACGGCGGTCTGGAGATCGCCGGCGGCGGCGACGCCGCGACGCTCGAGCCGGGCGCCGACTACGTGGCCTACACGAAGCGCGTCGTCGACGAGATCGATCTCGAGGGCGAGTTCGTCTTCGTCGGCTACGGCGCAGTTGCGCCGGAGTACGACTGGGACGACTTCAAGGACACCGATGTCAGCGGCAAGGTGCTGTTGATGCTGGTGAACGACCCGCCAGGCTCCGACATCTTCGGCGGCCAGGCGATGACCTACTACGGACGCTGGACCTACAAGTTCGAGATCGCGGCAGCGCGCGGCGCGGCCGGCGCGCTAGTGATCCACGAGACCGAGCCGGCGGGCTATCCCTGGGAGGTGATCGGCAGCAGCCCCTACGGCGAGCAGTTCGACCTGGTCACCGAGGATCGCAACATGGGCCGAGCGCGTGTCGAAGGCTGGATCCAGCGGGACGCGACGGCACGGCTGTTCGAGATGGCCGGCCTCGATTTCGACGAGGCGAAGCGCGCCGCCACACAGCGCGACTTCGAGCCGATCGCGCTTGATCTTACGGCGCGGACGACAATCGTCAACACCTTGCGAACGGTCGATTCACAAAACGTCGTCGCCCGGCTCGAGGGGACGGGCGCGCCCGACGAGAGCGTCTTCTACGTCGCCCACTGGGACCACCTGGGCCGCGACGCGGGACTCGAAGGCGACCAGATCTTCAACGGCGCGGCCGACAACGCGTCCGGCACGGCGGGGTTGCTGGAGATCGCCGGTGCGTTCGCCCGGGCGGGCGCGCCGCAGCGCAGCGTCGTCTTTCTGGCCGTGACCGCCGAAGAGCAGGGGCTGCTGGGTTCGCGCTACTACGCGGGACAGCCGCTCTACCCGACGGCGCAGACCGTGGCGGCGATCAACATGGACGTCCTGAACCTGCTCGGGCGGACGCGTGACGTGACGGTGGTCGGGATGGGCCAGTCGAGCCTGGACGACCTAGCGGCGCGGCTCGCGCGGGACCGGGCGCGGGTACTGCGGCCGGATCCGGAGCCCGAGAAGGGCTTCTACTACCGCTCGGACCACTTCGAGTTCGCCAAGGTCGGCGTCCCGGCCTTCAATCCGGATGGCGGCGTCGAGTTTCTGAGCGAGGACAAAGAGGAAGGCTACGGCCTCCGGATGCGCGAGCAGTACACCGCCGAGGATTATCACCAGGTGTCGGACGAGGTGAAGGACTACTGGGATCTCTCGGGCGCCGTGGACGATCTGGACCTGTTCTTCGAGATGGGCCGCGAGCTGGCGAACAGCGAAGCGTGGCCCGAGTGGAGTGCGTCGAGTGAGTTCAGGGCGATCCGGGAGCGGGATCGCCAGGACTGAGGACTGAGGACCGAGGGCTGAGGCCAGCCGGAGGTGACGCTGAGCGGCGACACGGCCTGGATCACCTACTACTGGACCGATTCGGGCATCGGGGCGGACGGCCGGTTCACCAGCCGGGGGAAGTCGACGCGGATCTTCGTGTGCGAGAAGGGCCGCTGGCTCTGCATCCACGGGCATTACACAGCCGTCGAGTAGGTCGGGCAGTCGCAGAACCGATCCCATGGCCGGGCTCGGGGCGAGGGCGCCGGGCTCAGACAGTCCTCGCACGCCGGCGGCAGACCGTCGGGCGTCATCCGGAGAGCAACTGGCCGCCAACGCGCTGTGGAACTCGCAGGCGCCCTCATCCCCTGCGCCCGAACCGAGAGCCGACCGGGCCACCACCCACTGGGACTTTGGCGCGAGGGTGGGCGTTGCGGTAGTCGATCCCTTTTGTTGGGAGGCGGCCGCCCAGGTGGTCGACCAG
Organism: Acidobacteria bacterium UBA2161; assembly: GCA_002328835.1. Classification (GTDB taxonomy): domain Bacteria; phylum Acidobacteriota; class Vicinamibacteria; order Vicinamibacterales; family UBA823; genus UBA2161. The sequence goes on from DCWN01000025.1 coordinate 32,909, forward strand.
GGAGACAGACTCTGCAAGAGCTTGATGGCCAACCCGTGGCTCACACCGTTGGAGCGTCGTGATTCGCCTGTCGGTCGGCCGCCGACGGGATCGACGGCGCAATGCCCAGTCTCGCGCCTGGCACTAGGGCGAAGAGAGACCTACGTTCGTCTCGCTTCGCCCTTGGCGATCGAGAAGTGGTCGTACCAGGTCGAGTCGGCGCCGCCAAGGCGGCGGGCGAGCCTGACGTCCACGAGGTACGGCCGGCCGCTCGCCATTGCCCGGAAGCACCGGTCGAGCGCGCCGCCGAGCTCGGCCGGATCGTCCACGCGCTCGGCTTCGACCCCGTAGCCCTTCGCGAGCGCGACGTTGTCGATGTCGGGTTCCTGCAGGTTGGCGCCGATGTACTTGCCGGTCGCCGCCGCGCGCTTCCCGTAGAGGTGCAGGAACTTCCGGTTCGCCTGGTAGCCGCCGTTGTTGTAGACGACCACGCCCAGGGGCACCTCGTAGCGCGTCGCGCTCCAGAGCGCCTGGATCCCGAACTGCAGGCTGCCGTCGCCAACCAGCGCGACCACCTGACGATCGGGCCGGCCGATCTTGGCGCCGACCCCCGCCGCCACGCCCCAGCCCAGCACGCCTCCGCTCGACGTGTAGTTCACCCGCCGTGACGCGCCGGTCGAGATGTCCATGTAGGCCGGCAGGTACTCCTCGGAGGTGATCAGTTCGCTGACGACGATGGCGTCGTCGGCCATCCGGTCGTTCAGCTCGCGGGTCAGCCGTGCCGTCGAGATCGGCGAATCGTTCCAGCGCGCGGCGGCCGCGTCGTCGAACTGTCGGCGGCGGCTCTCCGTGTACTCACGGACCTTGCGGCGGCGCGCGTCGACCGCGGTTGGTGACAGGCTCAACTTCCGAAGTTCAGCCAGAACACCTGCCGCCGCCTTGCGAACGTCGGCCATCATCGCGAGGTCGACCGGGTAGCTGCGGCCGATCTCTCCGGCATCGACGCCGGTGTGGATCACCTTCGCCCCCGGCGGCACCGGTGAGGTCGACGGCCGGCCGCCGAACGAGAACATCGTCCCGCCCACGCTCCAGTAGAGGTCGAAGTCGCTCCCGTAGTTCGGGTCGAACATGAACATGCCCGAGTAGTGCGGATGCGTCGTCGGCACGACGACACCCGAGTGACTCGGCTGGATGTCGAGGAAGATCGGCGCGCCGAGCAGGTCGGCAATGGCCATGATCTCGTCGGCGCCGTCGTAGCGGACCATCTCGCGGCCGACGACGATGATCGGGAAGTCGGCCTCGGCCAGCATCCGAGCCGCTTCGGCGGTCTGGTCGGGATCGGGCTCGAGCGACAGCTCGACCTCCGATCGAGATCGCGGCACGATCTCGGCCTGCTCGACCGGCGTTTCCCAGAGATCCTTGGAGAAGGTGACGAATGTCGGCCCGCCCGGCGGCACGCGCGCGAGCAGGAAGGCCCGGCGGAGCACCTCGGGGATGGTGCCAGCGTTCATCACGTCCCAGGTCCAGCGGGTGTAGTCGCGCGGCAGCTGGTGCAGGTTGACCGCCTCGAGGAAGGCGTTGGTGCCGCGCAGACCGGTCGCCTGCCGGCCGACGGTGACGACGACCGGGGTCCGGTCCTTGAAGGCGTTGACCATCGGCGCCAGGGCGTAGCCGGCGCCGGCGACCGAGTGCAGGTTCATGATCGCCGTCTGGCCAGACGCGCGCGCGTAGCCGTCGGCCATCGACATGACCGTGCCTTCGTGCAGCGACTGGACGTACTGCAACGACAGCCGATCGACGAGCGCGTCGAGGAACCCGACTTCCTCCGAGCCACCGAGGCCGAAGACGTAGGGAACCTGCCAGTCGACCAGGAACTCGGCCATCAGCTCGCCGCCGGTCTGGCCGCGCAGCACGCGGCCCGATGCGGCGCCGCCGACCTGGCCCGACGCCGACAGCGATCCGGCCAGGGTGTTGGCCGCGGACGCGCCGACGCCGACCTGGGCGAGGCGCGAGACGAACGTCCGCCGGTCGATCTGGCGATCGAGAAACTGTTTCGCGGTGTCCTTCATGACGTCAACTCCCAGGCGTGCGCGCCCGTCCAACTCTCGGGAAGTGTGGCGATTATAGCGCGGTGTGGCGGACCTTCCTTGGATGGGGCGCCTTGCGCCCCAAGCCCCACGCGCCGCCTTGCGAGACCCCGACGCCCCGCGCCGACGTCGCGGGCCGCGCTGTGCGCGGCCTGCCTCGCCCCTGTGGCGTCACCACAGGGCGATGTGATGCCGTCCTGTGGCGAGGCCACATGACCAAGACGAAGCCGGCGAGACTCGACCTGCTTCAGGGCACGCTCGATCTGATGGTGCTGCAGACGCTGCGGTCGATGGGTCCGCTGCATGGCTACGGCATCGCCCGACGGATCGAGCAGGTCAGCGGCCATCAGGTGATGCTGAACCAGGGGACGATCTATGCCTCGCTCGTCCGGCTCCAGCAGCGCGGATGGATCTCGGCTCGATGGGGCACGTCGTCCAACAACCGGAAGGCCAAGTTTTACTCGATTACGGCTCGCGGCTCGAAGCAACTCGCGGCCGAAATCGCCGACTGGCAGCGGCTGGCGGATCTGATGGGGCGCGTCGTCGCGCTGCCCGAGGAAGGATCGTGAGCGCCGTGCGCCGGGCGATCGCCCGCGTCGCGGCGGTGTTCCGTCGTGCGGATCTGGACCGCGACCTCGACGACGAGCTCGCGACGCACGTCGAACTGGCTACCGAGGAGAACCTCCAGCGGGGGATGACGGCCGCCGACGCCCGGCGTGCCGCCGTGGCCAGCCTGGGCAGTCCGATCGCGGCCAGGGAACAGCATCGCGAGAGCCGCGGACTGCCTGGCCTGGACTCGATTCTCCAGGATCTCCGCTACGGCATCCGAGGGATGCGACGCGACGCCGGGCTGACGGCGTTTGCCGTGCTGATCATCGGCCTCGGAGTTGGCGCGAGCTCGACGGTCTTCAACGTCTTCAACGCGCTGCTGCTGCGCCCGCTGCCGTTCACCGACTCGACGCGCCTGGCCTGGATCGCCAACGGCGAGTTGGAGAACCTCTCCGCGCAAACCGTGCAGGTCGACAACCTGCTCGATTTTCGGAGGCAGAGCCAGTCGTTCGCCGCGGTCGAGGGATACTCGCCGTTCTACGGCCAGGGCGACGTCAGGCTGACCGGCGCCGACCAGCCGGAACGCCTCACCGCGGTGCCGGTGACCGAACGGTTCTTTCCGCTGCTCGGCATCGAGCCGGTGCTGGGACGGGTCTTCACGGCGGAGGAGTCCCTCTGGAACGCGCCGCCGACCGCCATCCTGAGCCATCGCTTCTGGGTCAGGTGCTTCGCGGCGGCGCCGGATGTCGTCGGCACCGCGATGGTGCTCGATGGTGCGCCGGTCACCGTCGTCGGCGTCCTGCCCGAGTCGTTCGACTTCACCGCGGTCTTCGCTCCTGGAACCGGGGCCGATCTCTTCGTGCCGTATCCGCTCAGCCCCGAGACGAATCGGCGGGGGAACACCCTGGCGCTGCTCGGACGGCTCAACCCCGGCGTGAGGGTCGACGAGGCCCAGGTCGAGGCGGACCTGATCGCCGAGCGGATCCGCGGCGCGGAGCGGCGGAACGAGTTCCGGCCGACCATCGCGCCGCTGCGGGAGCGGGTCAGCGGCGAGTTTCGCCGGGCGCTGCTAGTGCTGGCGGGTGCCGTCGGGTTCCTGATGCTGCTGGTCTGCGCCAACCTGTCCAATCTTCTGCTCGCCCGCGCCTCGGGGCGGCATCGCGAGATGGCGATCCGGGCGGCGCTCGGGGCCGGCCGGCCGCGGCTCGTCCGACAGATGCTGATCGAGAGCCTGTGCCTGTCGTCCGTCGGCGCAGCGGTCGGTCTGGCCCTGGCCGTCGGCGGGACGCGGCTGGTAGCGGGCATCGAAGGCATGAGCGTGCCGCTGCTGCAGGCCGTGCGCGTCGATCTCGACGTGCTCGGCTTCTGCTTGCTCGTCGCCGTCGCGACCGGGATCGTGGTCGGCCTCGCCCCGGCGCTGCAGACGTCGGCCCTGGCGCCGCATCTGGCGTTGAAGCAGGGCGGCCGTGGCGCGGTCGGCGGCTCGGGGCGCGACTGGATGCGTCGCTCGCTGGTCGTCTGCGAGGTCGCGCTGGCGTGCCTGCTGGTGACCGGCGCGGCGTTGTTCGGGCGCAGCCTGGTCCGTGTGCTGGAGGTCGATCTCGGCTTCCGGACGGATGACATCCTGGCCCTGCGGATCGATCCGGGCCGCGAGTACTCGACCCACGCGCAACGGACGGCGTACTTCGACCAGATCCTCGACCGCGTACGCGCGGTGCCCGGGGTAGAGGCCGTCGGTCTCACCGACGCCCTGCCGCTCGGCGACAACTACGGCTGGCGATTGTGGAACGTCGGTGTGGCCGGCCGCGCCTACGATCGAGGACAGAAGCCGCTCGCGCTCGTGCGCATCGTCGATGACGGCTACATTCCGGCGATGCGGATTACCGTTGACGCGGGCCGGACCTTCTCGGCGAACGACACCTCGGAAAGCGAACCGGTGATCATCGTTAACGAGCCCCTGGCGCGCCGTCTCTGGCCCGAGGCGGATCCGGTCGGCCGGCGCGTCGAGATCATGGGGCGCGAGCGCCGCGTCGTCGGCGTCGTGCGCGAGGTCAGGTACTTCGCGCTCGAGCAGGCCTCCGGTCCGGAGATGTATCTGCCGATCCGCCAGATCCCCGACTACTCGTCCGTGGATCTGGTCGTCAGCGCGAGCCTGCCGCCCGCCGCGATGGCGCCCGGTCTGCGCGCCGCACTGGCCGAGATCGATCCGACACTGCCGGCGGCGGACTTCCGGACGATGCGGTAACTCGTGGACCGGTCGGTGTTCGCGCGACGGTTCGTCGCCCTGCTGCTCGTTGGGTTCGCGGGGTTCGGTCTCGTCGTCGCGGCGCTGGGCATCTACGGCGTGATCTCCTACGCCGTCAACCAGCGCCGCCAGGAGATCGGCATCCGGATGGCGCTCGGCGCCTCGGGCGCCGGGGTGCGCCTGCAGGTGCTGGCCGACACCCTGAAGCTGACGGGGACCGGGCTCGTGCTGGGAATGAGCGCGGCCTGGCTCCTCGGCCGCTCGATGGGCAGCCTGCTCTTCGGTGTGACGCCCGCGGACCCGCTGGCCTTCACGCTGGCGCTCACCGTCCTCGTCGGCGTCGCCGTCCTGGCAGCGTACCTGCCCGCCCGGCGCGCGGCCCGGCTCGATCCGATGACGGCCCTGCGCGCCGAGTAGGAGAGCGGCCTGGCCTACCGGCGGCCGCGGCCGTTGCCTCGACGGATGTCTCCGCGCGAGCGCTCGCGACGCTCCGCGGTCAACTCCGCGAAGCGCGCCTGCTGCTCTTCCGTCAGGATGTCGGCGATGGCGGAGCGGAGTTCCTGCTGGGCCGACCGGAACTGCTCGCGCACCTCTTCGCTGAGCGAGCGCATCTGGTCGCGCTGCTCGTCGAACAGCGCGTCCAACTCGTCTCGCTGCTCCGTGGTCAACTCGAGTTCGTCGGCCAGCCGGCCGATCAGACGCTCGGGCGATGTGCCGCGCCCGCCGCCACGGAATCTGTCTTCCGAGCCGTCATCTCGGGAGCGATCGTCAAAGACCGGCCTCTGGCGCATCCCGTCGGGCGGTGCGAGCCAGGTGCCGGCGAGTACGCCGGCGCCGATGCCGCCGACGAAGATCACGACGACGAACAGCGCGAGCCAGATGCGTGCGATGTTACTGGTCATAGCCAGCCTCCGCGATCGGATCGTCGGGATCCGCGGTCAGGACGGCCTCGAGCATCGAGTCGGCACTGACCTCCGCTTGCCAGAAGAGCGACATGGTCGGCAGCTCTGCGAGTTCCGGGTCGATGGCCCAAGACTCGGCAATCTCTGCCAGATCGATCGGGTCGGCCGCCGTCACGCGCTCGGCCGTCGTCGCGGCCGCGATCATGAGCGCGGCCGCGACGGGCGCGAGCCGAACGGTCCACATGCGCCAGTTCAGCATGTCGGCCCAATTGACCTCAGCGTCGAGGCGATCGGACAGGCGCTGGGTGAACCCGAGCGGTACGGCGGCCTCGGGTCGAGATGTCAACGCGCGCGCGACCAGCGCCTGGTCATCCGCCAGTGGCCGGCACGCGCCGCACTCGCGCAGGTGCTGCACGAGGGCCGCGTCGTCATCCGTCTCGAGCGCGCCGCTCGCACGGCGCGCCATGAGCGCCTCGGCATCCTTGCAGGTCAACATGCCTTCGCCTCCAACGGGCGGCCGGAATCCCGGCGGCCGGCTTGCGACGCGTCGGACGACGATGTCGTCCGAGTCATGAGGGGCTCGAGCAGCGGTCGCAGCCGATGTCGGGCCCGGAAGATCCGCGATTCGACGGTGCCGATCGGGATTGCCAGCAGCTCGGCGATCTCGCGATAGCCGAGGCCATGGATGTCGCGCAGCGTGACGGCGACCCGCAGCTCCTCGGGCAGCGCCGCCAGCGCCTTGTCGATCGCGTCCCGCCGCACGACGTCACCCTCGACATCCTCCCGGCTGACGGCGCGTTCGGGCGCCTCGGGCGCGTCGGCGTCCAGCGAAGTGCCCCAGAAGGCGCCCCGGCGCTTCTGCCGCGCCATGTGCGTCCGGATGACGTTGGTCGCCACGCTGTACATCCACGTCTTGAACGTGCTGTCGCCGCGAAACTTCGTGATGGCGCGATACGCCCTCACGAACGCCTCCTGTGTGAGATCTTCGGCGTCGCCGTCGTTCGACGTGAGGCTGCGCGCGAGGTTGAAGATGCACCGCTGATACCGTCGTACCAGTTCGTCGAACGCCTCGCGGCTGCCTCCCGCGGCCGCCTCGACCAGTTCCCGATCGACGTCTGTTCCAGCATCAGCCATGGGCGCAACGTTGCGCGCTCGAGGTTGCGGCCGAACGCGACGCCGGGCCCAGTGACCCGGCGTCGCGACCGGCAGGGTTACCTGTTCGATCGTCGAGCGCGTCTCTCTCCCATTCGACGTTCGCGCTCGCCTCGAAGTTCTGCTGCCTCCGCCTGCTGCTCGGGTGTGAGGACCGCGAGCACGTCGCTCCGGACGTTCGCCTGCAGGATCATGGCGTCGGCCTGTACCTCGGCGAGTTCGGCGCTCTGGCGTCGGATCGCCGCTTCATCGACCGGCGTCGCCTCCGCCGCCAGGCGAAGCGCCTCGCGGATCGGCTCACTGCGCTCGCGCAGCGCGGCCTGGGCGTCTCGCTGCCCACTGACGATCTCACGGATCTCGGTTCGCTGGGCCTCACTGAGGTCGAGGTCCCGCAGCCCCCGCATGACGGCCGAGCCGCGCCCGCGGTCCATGGAGCCCCGTGAGCGACCGTCGAACCGCTGGCCCCGCATGACGGCCGAGCCGCGGCTGCGGTCCATGGAGCTTCGTGAGCCTCGGCCGAACCGCTGCTCGCCGGCCGCGGCCGCGTCCAGGTTGGGGGCCACGGCGACGAGACCAGCCGCCACCAGACCGGCGATTCCGAGCGTCAGTCCGATTCCGCGTGCTTTCGACGTTCCGCTTCGCATGCTGTTCCTCCCGGTTAGATGGTCGGGCGAACGGTGCCGATCGGCCCAGGTTGTCGGGCCCCGAATGGCCACGCCCGCCGTCAATCAAGTAGACCAGGCCGGAAGGAGGGATATTCCCGTCTCTCCCTATCGCGCCAGTTCGGCGCTCCAACCGAGGACCACCCGGATCGCCCGGCTCGGCTCCGCGGGCTGCAGCATCAGGAACCGTCCGTCGGGGGCGACGTCGTAGTTGGCGAGGTGACTCCCGAGATCGACGTCGAACGGCCGTTCGAAGAGCCGGCGGGATGCGCCCAGTTCGAGCGTGCCGTCCGCGGTGGTGACGTCGACGACGAGCATTTCGTTGCCGCGCCGGTAGAAGAGCTGCCGCCCGTCGCGCGACCAGACTGGTTCTGAGCCGACGGCCGGCGACACGACGTCGCGGCGGCCGTCCGGCGGATACGGCTGGACGTACACCTGGTCGAACCCCGCGGCATCGGAGACGTAGGCGAGGGCGGCGCCGTCTGGCGCCCACGCCGGCGAGCGCTCGTCGGCCGCCGTTGCGGCGAGCGGTGTGCTCGAGCCGTCAGCCGCGCGCACGAGCACGTCACGCCCGGTCGGACCGACCTCGTAGTAGGCGAGTCGTCCGTCGCCGGTCCACGCCCCTGGGTTCTGAGGGATCGACGCGGTGATGAGCCGCCGGGCACCGTCGTCACCGCCCTCGTGCATGCGCGGCGTGGTCAGGTAGATGTTCTGGGGACCCTCACGATTCGAGGCGAAGCTCAGACGGTCGTCACGCGTCCAGGCCGGCGACCGGTTGTCGCTGCCGGCGGTCGAGAGGCGCGCGCGATCGCCGCCCGCCAAGGGGTCGAGCCACAGCTCGTGGCCGAGCAGACCGGCTCGGATGACGACCGCCGCCTGGTAGCCGTCGGGTGACAGGCGCGGTGTCCGGTGTCGGTCGGCTACGGGCTGGTCGGCCGTCGGCGTCGCACGGCCGGTGCGGTCGACCCAGACCAGGACGTTGTCGGGCGATGGCGCCGGCAGATAGGCGAGCGCGCCGTCAGTCGACACGTCGAAGCGCGCGGCGCCCAGGCCCGAGACATCGGCGACCGACGCGGCGATCCCTCCGAGTGCGACCGCCGGCGTGCCGGTGACATCCAGCGCGTCGATGTCGAACCCGACCGTGAGCAACTCCTCGCCGAGCACGTAGGCGAGTCGCCCCGGGGCGACGTACCGAGCCCGGCCGTTCATCGGAAAGAGCAGCCGCCAGTCGCCGCCGTCGCGATCGGGCGACCAGACGGCCATGCGCGTGTCACGATCGCGCCGGGCCACGGCGAAGATGAGCCCGGCGCCGTCTGGCAGCGGCGACGGCCAGCCGTGCTCGACCTCGCCGCCCCGGACGTCCGGTGCGGTGAGCGGCGTCGGTTCGCCGCCGGCGGCGTCGACCCGCACGAGTCCCTGTCCTCGGAGCGGCGCGAAGACGATCGTTCCATCATCGAGCCAGGTTCCGCCGGCGCTGTCACTCGGCGCGTTGGTGACGACGGCGACGGTGCCATCGTCGAGCGAGACGCGACGGAGTTCATCGTCCGCGAAGAAGGCGATCGTTCGTCCGTCGGGAGAGAAGAAGGGACGCCGAGCCCCGTCGGTCTCCGGCAGGACAACGGCGCGAGCCAGCTCGAGCGGGCGGACGAACAGCTGAGGACGGCCGCCGCCGTAGGCGACGAACGCGAGGCTTCGTCCGTCGGGCGCGACCGCGACATCCGCGATCTGGTGATCGGCTGCCGTCGTCACGCTGAACCTGGCGATCGTGGGCGCCTCGGGCGCCGGCAACGGCCGGGCGAACCAGCCGACTACGGCGCCGAGGGCGATGCCGCCCGCGAGCCAGATCTCTCGTCGCATCGTGTGAGTTCGTGTCGTTTGCGCCTCATATAAGGATACGCGGGCGACTCCACAGGGAACAGCGCCCTCGGGGCCGACTCGTGCGATCTGTGAGAAGATCCGGCTCCCGTCCACCTGAGGAGGATCAGATGCAGATGTCCGCCCCGATTCGCCGGATAGCCTTGACGGTCTGCGCCGTGGTGTCGCTTCTGCGGGTGGCGCCGGTCGCCAGCGCCCAGGGCGACGCCGCGGCGATCGTCGCTTACCTCGAGCAGGTCCGGCATCAGACTGGCGCACCCGGCATTTCGGCCGCCGTCGCCGTCGATGGCGAGATCGTCTTCTCGGGCGGGGTCGGCTACGCCGAACTCGACAACCGGACGCCGGCGACCGGGGCGACGGTCTGGAACGTCGGCTCGGTGTCGAAGGTGATGGCGGCGGTGGCGGTCATGCAGCTCGTCGAGCAGGGGAAGGTCGGCCTCGACGACGAGATCCGAACCTACGTGCCGGCGTTTCCCGACAAGGGGACGCCGATCACGCTCCGCCAGATCCTGACGCACACGTCGGGTATCCGGCACTACCGCGACGGCGAGTTCGGCCCTCACGGCCTCCGCTCGATGCGGTTCTTCGACGACTTCGACGAAGCGATCCAGCATTTCACCGAGGACTCGCTGCTGTACGAACCGGGCACCCTCTGGCTCTACTCGTCGCATGCCTACAACCTGCTCCAGGGCGTCGTCGAGCAGGCCTCGGGCCTCGGCTTCGAGGACTACATGCGCACCCATGTCTGGGAGCCGGCCGGGATGCTCGGCAGTTCGTTCGACGTGCCGACGCGTGTCGTCCATGGACGGGGGCGTGGCTACGTCCGCGACGCGGACGGGACGATCGTCAACAGCCGCTACGAGGACGTCAGCTACAAGTACGCCGGTGGCGGCATGTTGTCGACCGTGGCGGACTTGGTTCGGATGGGCGTGGCGATCAACGATGGGACACTCCTTGGTTTCGAGGCCGTCGCCGAGATGCACGCGCCGCAGATCGATCCGGTGATGCAGTTCCGCGCCGACGGCGTGCCGCGGGAGTTGCCGTTCAGGCAGGCGCTCGGCTGGGATCTGTACACCGACGCGTCGGGTCGTCCCTACATCAGCAAGACCGGCACGGTTCGCGGCACCCGATCGGTCGTCGTCAACTACCCGGACCACGGCCTGGTCGTGGCCGTCCAGGCCAATATCGTACCGTTCGACTCGCGCACCCGCGGGGTCGCGATCGCGCAGATGTTCCTCTCACCGGTCCACGCGCGGTAGGATCGGCGCCGTGATCCTTCCGCTGCCCTCCGATCTCGGGAGGTGCGCTGTTGCCGCCGCGTGCCTGGCGGTGGCGTCCACCGCTTCCGCGCAGACCGTCCCCGATCAGGGCACCATCCTCGATACGCTGGGCGAGATTCGTCGTGCGACCGGGGCGCCTGGCGTCACAGCGGCAGTCGCGGTCGACGGCGAGGTCATCTTCTCGGGCGGCGTCGGCTGGGCCGAACTGGAGAATCAGGCGCCCGCGGCCGGCGTGACGGTCCACAACGTCGCGTCGATTTCGAAGGCAATGACGGCGGTGGCGACTCTGCAGCTCGTCGAGCAGGAGGCGCTGGGTCTGGACGACCGGATACGGGAACATCTGCCCGCATTGTCCGAGAACGTTGACGCCGTGACGATTCGGCATCTGCTGACGCACACGGCGGGTCTGCGAAATACCTACGCCTTGTCGAGTCGAACGGTCGACGGCCTCGTCGAGGCGATCGTCGCCGACGGCCCCCAGGGCCAGCTGTTCGCGCCGGGTGAGCTCTGGTCCTATTCGTCCGCGGGGTTCAATCTTCTGCAGGCGGTGATCGAGTCTGTATCGGGCCTCGACTTCGAGGTCTACATGCAGACGCGGGTCTGGGAGCCGGCGGGGATGCCTCGCTCCGCGCTCGACGTCCAGTCGCGGATCGTGCCGAGGCGGGGCCGGGGCTACGCGCGGGACGACGAGGGGAACCGGGTAAACGCCGCGTTTCAGGATCTTCCGTCGCTCTGGGCGGCTGGGGGGATGCTCTCGACGGCCGGCGATCTCGCGCGGCTGGGTGTGGCGATCAATGCCGGCGTGCTGCTTGAAGACTCGACTGTGGCGCAGATGCACGAGGTGCGGATCGGTCCGGTGATGGAGTTCGTCGAGGGTGGGCCGCCGCGCGCGCGCGGCTTCAGCCAGGCGCTGGGCTGGCGGGTCGCCACCGACGCCGGTGGACGCACCTACATCAACCACTCCGGCGCAATCCGCGGAGTCGGCTCGATCCTCATCAACTATCCCGATGACGATCTGGTGATCGCCCTGATTGCCAACATCCAGCCGTTCGACACGCGCACCCACGGCGAGGCGCTGGCGCAGATCTTCTTTGACGATGATTCCGAACGGCGCGAGGGTGGACCTGACACAGACGCGAGCGTGGGTGTTGCGTTGGTCGATCCCTTCTTAGGGAGGCGGCCGCCTGGATTTTCGACTGCAGGGACGGACTTCGTGGACGCTTGCTCGGTCGACTAGTGGCTCACCCCTGGGAACACACTGGCTGGTCTGTTCGACGGCCGCCGACGGGATCGACCGCGCAATGCCCACGTTCGCGCCGTAGAAGGGCGTCGCCCTAGTACTTGCGGTTCTGCTGTCTGAGGATGTCGAACTGCGCCGTGTCGGCGACGGCCATCACCGCCATCACCCCGGCCTGCACCGGGTCGGTCACAACCAGGTCGGCCGCGTCGGGGACGCCGCCCGCCATGTTGAGCGAGATGACGATGAGGCCCTGACGGCGGACGTCCTCGACCGCTGCCGTGATCTCGCCGCCCATGATCGCACCGGCCAGGACCAGCAGATGGACGCGCGGCAACTGGACGACTGCGCGCACCGCGCCACTGATCGATTCTTCGCCTACGAGCGGAATCGTGTCGACCGAGATCCGCTCGCCCCGGATGTTGTGGCGGTCGGCCTCGGAAATGGCCCCGAGCGCGACCTGGCCCACCTGCGCGCCGCCGCCGATGATGATGATGCGCTTCCCGTAGATCGCGCCCGACGACGACTTCGATTCGACCGCGCTGGCGACCGGCAGGGCCGTGAGATCGGCAAGGAGCGCGTCAGCGCTCCCCTCCAGCGTGAACTCCACCGACAGGCGGCGCACCGCCGGCGCGTGCGACACCACTTCGAGCGACGTCACGTTCGCGCCGTGGTCGGCCAGCACCTTCGAGACCTGGTGTAGCGAGCCGGGCTCGTCCGCGACGTTCAGGACGAGCGCATGTTCATCCGCCATGAATGGATTCTATCGCCTCCGACCGATCAGCGCGTGGCCCAGTCGTAGTGGGCGGCCGCCCGTTCGATGACCTCGGGCAGGTCGCTTGCCAGCAGATAGCGCTCGGCCACCAGCGCCAGCGCGGCTGCGGTGATCCGGCCGAGATAGTCGTGCTTGTCGCGGTAGCGCTCGTCGATCGACCGCCGGTCGTCACCGATCCGCTCACGCTCGGCCCGCGTGCGGGCCAGCGGAAAGTACGACCCGATCTCACTCGACAGCCGATCCGGTGCGCCGATGCCAGGATCCCGGTAGTTCCAGCCGGTCTGGGTGGCCAGCGGCACCTCGATCTCCGGCATCCGGATCCCGGCGCGGTCGTTGCCAGCCTCGTCGACTGCCGGCACGCGCTGCACGAACGGCTCGCCGATGCCCGGCGGCTCCCGCGAGACGATGCCCGACGCCCAGTCGGGGCCGTAGTCGAGCCGGAGTGCCGTCAGCGGCGCGCGCGGCAATGCGTTCGTCGGACCCGCCGGCCAGCCCGCGTTGGGGGGCGCCGTCAGCGTGCCGTCGGCTAGCCGCGGGTACCGGCTCGCGGGCGGCTCGTGCTCGTCGGCGACCCAGGCGTCCATGGCGTCGAACAGCGCGCGGATCACCGGCGCGTACACGAGCGTGTTCATCGACGCCTGGCCCAGGAACGTCGCATTCGGGTTCGGCGCCGGCGGAAAACGTCCGATGATGTGCGGCGCCGACGAGAGCATGTAGATCCGGCTCGTCGCGGGCGGCGCGATGTCGCGGGCGCCGGTCGGGTCGGTGTGCACCAGCGACCCGGCGCGGTTGAAGTACTCGGAGTTGGTCAGGACGTGGAAGAACTTGGGCACCGTGCCGCTTGCCTCGGCGCGGCGGAGCAGGCCGTCGCGCGCGCCCGTCACCGGGTCGGTGAGCGTCGCATCGGTGAACGGGAACATGTCGACCGGGAAGAGAAAGTTGTAGTGCTGCAACGCATCGCGGGAGGCCTGGGCGAATCGATGGTTGAACGATCCGCGGCCGCCGCCGCCGACTTGAGCGATGATGCCGTCGAAGACCTGTCGTCCCGATTCATCCTGGTTGAACCCCTGGTAGACGAAGTGACGGAGGAAGCGGCCGGTCTGCGAGACGCCCCACGCGAGTGCGTGATCGATGCCCGGCAGCGGATTGTCGGGGCTCTCGGAATACTTGAAGAAGCTGACGATGTCGCGCGTGCCGGCCAGCCCGGTGCCGACGACGCGCGGCCCCTCACTCAGATAGACGACGTCGTAGATGCGGCCGGGTTCGAACCCGCCCTCAAGTTCGACCGTGACCGTGCCCAAGTCGGTGAACCGCCACCGATCGCGCGGCACCACCTCGGGTGGGTCGGTCGGCAGCGTCTTGACTAGCATCACGTGCTCGTCACTCGAGGGGTCGACGACCGGATAGGCGCGATGGCCCCGATCGGCCAGGCGCGCCGTCGCGCCGACGGGGCCGACGAAGTTGCCTCGCACGAGACCGGCGATCGGTTCGCCGGCGTTCGTCGCGGTCGGCATCGACATTCGCATCCGTCCGTCGGGGACATCCCACTGCCAGCCCAGCCAGAGCAACGAGAACCCGCGGTGCATCAGCGCGCCGTCGCCGAACTCCTCGGCGGTCGTCGGATCGGCCGAGTTGCTCGCCTGCTGGAACGTGCGAAGGATCCGCTTGCTGCCCCGGTTGCCGGCCTCGTAGAAGAGCCGGCCGTTGCCGCGGTTCGGGTCAAGCGGCTTGAGGAGATAGAAGTCGGCGCTGAACTCGACTTCGCCGCGAGCGTTCCGTGGTGCCAGCGCGAGGTCGACGACGATCTCGTTCTGGGGCCGGTCGGGATCGAGCGCGAAGTGGGCCGTGCCGACGAGCCTCTCGAATGGGCCGGCGAGGCCGAACGGCCGCCCGTCGAGGACGACTTCACGGCGTTCGACCTCGAGGCGGACCAGGCGGGCTTCGGCAGGCCCGGTGACGGCCAGACACGCCGCGACCGCGAGCCACGTGTTAACGATCAGGAAGCGGGGAAGGGTCATCTCGTCACCTCGGTGTTCGGATCCTATATCCGGTTGCCGGTTTCAGGGTCTGAGATTCGGCGGTGGGGCGCTCGGCGTGCGACGCCGCAGAATGGCTCGAGAGAAATGCCAATGGTGAGCGCCTCGGCAGAAACGCGCGGTCGCAGTGCCCGCAGATGGTCGAGGTGACGATGCCCTGGCGCAGCGTCGAGAGGAGTGTCGCGACTAGCGGCGGCTCGGCTGGGTCGAGAAACAGGATCTTCGCTACGGTCGTCGGCCGCAGCCTGACATTGAACGGCGAGGGGTTCACCGTCGTCGGCGTGCTTTCCGACGACTATCAGGCGGTGACCGGATGGGGGCCCGCGCCATCGCGGTATGTGCCGGTGGGCCGTCCATCGCCGACTCTGAGGTTGGGCGCATGTTGTCGCGCGCGGCGCAGCACGATCAGCTGCTGTTCGAGCAGGAGATTCTCAGCGATGACGGCTCGCACGCCGCCGGGTCTACAGAGCTTCGCGGCCGTGATGGCAAGGCGAAGCAGGGCGAGCAGGCGCGCCCGGAGTGGACCGTCCGCGGCGCCCGACCTCAGCGATTCTCATTGGGCCACAACGGCTCGTCGATGGTGGCCGCCAGCAGCGGATTAAAGAGCAGCTTGAACGTCCCGTGCGGCTGAGCCCGGAACGCCGGTTCGAAGGCGTGCAGTACGACCTGGCCGAGTCCGACCGGTACCCGGATGCTCGCCACGCGCCCGGCCAGGTAGCGCGCTCCGCCGTGCGCCCAGCCGCTCGCGAGAAAATCCTCCTGAGTGTATCGGGCCAGCACGTCGACGTTCTGCTGCGCCCGCTGGTCGCCGGCCGACGCCGGCGCGACGACGTCGAAGACCTGACTCCGGACGAAGAACGCGATGCTCTCCTCGGGCATGCCGTGGGTAAGCGGGTCCTCCTCGTCGACGTCGATCCGGATGAGCGAGCCGGGAATGAAGAACTCCTCGGATCGGCTCCCGGCCACCACGTTGCGGATCGGCAGGCCGAACTGTTCGATCGCGAAGTCGGATGCCTGATCGATCGCCACAAGCCAGCCGCCGTTCTCGACGAAGCGCGTGAGCGCCGCCGCCCCGGCGGCGCCCAGGCCGCCCACGAATTCCTCCGGCATCGTGCCGGGCAGGTGACCGTTGAGAATCGAGAGCGCGGCTTGATCGGGCAGCACGATGACGTCGAGCTCGGCGAGGTTGCCTTCCCGGATCCGCGCGTTCGACAGCGTCTCGTAGGGGAACTCGTAGCGCTCAAGAATCCAGCGCGTCCAGCCCTCCGGCATGTTGCCGGTGAACCCTTGGTAGACACCGATGCGGGGCACGGCCAGGCGGAGCAGCGCGACGCCCGGCGCGGAGTCCAGCGCCTGGAACGAGAGGCCGAGATCGACGCCGAGCGCGTCGACCGTGGCCTGATCGACGTCGGTGACAACAGTGGTCCCGGCCGGCCACGGGGTGCCGTCAGCGTCGAAGGGGTCGGCGGCCCACGAGACGGTGGTGCCAGCTTGGAGCAGACGATTCGTCGCCGTCGCACTTGCGTTTTCGGCGCGGGTCAAGGCGTAGCCCCACGTCCCGAGTCCACGCACGCCGCCGGCCGCGGGCGGGATCTCCAGGACTTCGCGTGCCGGCACGTCGAACGGCTCGACGATGCCGTCCGCCACGACGCCCATCTGCAGGCGAAGCTCGTATCCCGTCATGTCGTACGGCGGCTCGGGTGGGCCGCCCGGGTACTGCCGGCGGTCGGGATACTCCTTCGGTTCCATCAGGTCGACGACAAACGGCCGGAACGCTTGCGGTGGAATCACGTAGGCGCCGGCCGGATACTGCATGCCGCCGGCCGAAAACGCTGCGTCGGATTGCCGGATCTCGATACCGGCTTGTCGAAGGATCCGCAGCAGCTCGACCGTCGCGCTCGCGTCGTGCTGCGCCGACAGGTCGATGACATAGGCGAACGGTCCGCCCTTGGCGCGCTCGCCGCGTGCGATCTGCCGCTTGCCCATCCAGTAGATGTTGAAGAGATAGTCTTCCTTGAGCTGCGCGGCGTTGGTCATCACGGCCTGTGACGCCGTGATCATGTAGTCCATGGCGTCGCGCATGTGCCAGCAGCCACCCAGCCAGGGGTTCGTGTAGTCGGTGCTCGGCGTCTTCGCGGGGAGGTTGGCGGCGCGGGCACCGAAGGTCTCCGGAATCTCGCTGGCCTCGTAGCAATAGGGGGTGGCATACCGATACAGCGCGGTCTCCGTCAGGAAGCCGAGCATGTTGTGGTAGTCGGGTGCGCCGCGCATGCTGCCGTTCCACCACAGGTCGTAGACGACGCCGCTGCTGTAACCCGGCTTGCCTTCCTTGTCGAATCGTTTGCGCATCGCCTCGCCGATCTGATTGAGGCTACTGACGACTAGCGGGTCGAGATTGGGATTGACGGGGTTCTCGAATGGGGGCCCCCAGATGCGGCCGGGGAACGGGCCACTCTGATGATGGTTGTACACGATCTGCGGGAACCAGACGTGGTACAGCTGGTTCGCGACCGCCTGGGTTTCCGACTGCGTGAACATGTACCAGTCACGGTTGTTGTCGTGGCCGATGTAGTGGTGATACAGCTCGGGCGGCCGGGACGTCTCGAACGGCGTACCCAGGTTACGTTCGTACCAATCGGCCACGATGTCGAGGCCGTCCGGATTCATGTTCGCCATGACCAGGACGATGACGTCGCGCCGGATCCGGCGCGCTTCAGCGCCCTCGTCCGTCGCGATCCAGTAAGCCAGCTCGGGTGTCATCTGGCCGTGGGCCACCTCTGTGGCGTGCAGGCCGCCGTCGATCCAGACGATCGCCTTGCCCTCCTCGGCCAGCGCCTGCGCCTCGCGGTCGGTCAGGTTCTTCGCGCTAGCGAGTCGGCGAGCGATGTCACGGTAGCGCTCGCGGTCCGCGATGTTCTCGGCGCTGGAGATCACGGCGAGTAGCAGCGGTCGGCCGAGCGCGCTCTGGCCAATCTCCTCGATGATCACTCGGTCGGAGGCCTCGCCCAGGGCCCGGAAGTAGCGCTCGACGGCGTCGTACTTGGCGAGCTTGTAGTCCTCGCCGGGCGCGAACCCGATGATGTCTGCCGGCGCGGGCGCCTGGGCGGCGACGGGGACGACGCCGATCAGGGCCGCGGCGGCGGCGCAGACGACGAAGCGTGTCCGGTGGCTGATGCGCATCGCGTTACTCCTGTCGGCACGGCGCCGACGTCACTCGGTGGGTGACGGAGCCGACCGATACGGGCCTTGAACCGAATCGTGCCCGAGCGTCTGATGGGTGAAGCGGCGCCATGGGGTCTCCTCCGTCGAGCGGGCCAGCCGGATGCTGACTCTTGCATAGCATCGTACGCTGGTGTCCCACCGTTCTCAAATATGTTGCATGAGCGCGACCGGCGCCGATACCATCGCGGGCCTGGATGATGAACATGCCGGTATATCGGAGCGGACGGCCCGGAGGCTGTACGTCGATGTGCACACCCGAGGCCACCCTGTCGGGGTGCTCCGCGAACAGCTGCGTCGGCCATGAAGGAGGGATCGTGATACGACAATCGACTTCGCGCTCGAGGCGCCCCGGCGGCGGACGACGGACGCGGGTCCTGGCCGGCCTGCTCACGACGGCGATCGCCCTCACGGCCGTGGCGGCGGCCCAGTCGGACGACGAAGTCGCGATCCGAGCCCTCGAGCGGGCTCAGGCCGACGGGGTCGTCGAGAAGAACTACGAGGCCCTCGAACGGATCTACGCCGAGGATTTCGTCTTCACCCACGGCACCGGCGAAGTCCACGACACCGCGCAGTGGATCGCCGCGCTCAGGGCGGGCCGCGACTATCAGTCACGCGAGCACGAAGCGCTCGAAGTGGAGTTGCACGACGACCTGGCCGTCGTCTATGGAGTGCTGCGCATCGAGGCGAGTGCTCAGGGACGCTTTCGCGCTCGCTACGTGCGCGTCTACCAGCGCCGGGACGGCCGCTGGCGGCTCGTGTCGCACCGGACGGTGGAGCAGACGATCCTCGATTGAGCGCGGCGGGACCGGGTTGTAGTCGCTCTCGGCGGCGTTGCGCCCATGGGCCCCGAGGGTGTATCGTTTAAAGAGCTCGCCTAGGACATCAGCGTTCCAGTTTGATCCTCTCGGGTGCGATCAGCTCATGACGTTGAGACCGGTTTCACGGGTCGTGGATGACCTGTCGGCCGCCGAGGCGCATTGAGTCACCAGGGAGGACGTCATTTCTTCAAGAGTATTCGTCGGCAATCTCAACTACGAAACCACACAGCAAGACCTCGAGACCCTGTTCGCCCAGGTTGGTGGGATCTCGGAAGTCTTCCTACCGACCGACCGGGCGACGGGCCGACCGCGCGGCTTTGCGTTCGTCGAGTTCAGCGACTCGGCCACTGTTTCGCTGGCGATCGAAAAACTGGATGGCGCCGAATTGCAGGGGCGCAACATCCGCGTGAGCGAGGCCCGCGCGCGCGCGCCGCGCGCGCCGGATATGCCGTTCGAGCCGTCGCCGTGGGGCGACGATCGGCCGAAGCGCGGCGCGGGCGGCAAGCCGAAGGGCAGCCGTCGAGGGCTTCGCGCGCGGAAGCGCGGCTTCTGATTCCCACCCGTTCCCGCTGGAGACTTGTAGATGCCTAGCGCGCGTGCCCGGCACATCCTCGTCAAGACCGAAGACGCCTGCACCGCCCTGAAGACCGAGATCGAGGGCGGCGCGGATTTCGCGGCCGTCGCAAAGCAGCACTCGCAGTGTCCGTCAGGGCAACAGGGCGGCGATCTGGGTGAGTTCGGTCCCGGGCAGATGGTGCCCGAGTTCGATCAGGTCGTGTTCAACGAGGACGTGGGCAAGGTGCACGGTCCGATCAAGACCCAGTTCGGGTTTCACCTGGTCGAGATCACGAGCCGGACCTAGCCGTGCCTCACCCCGACCCTCTTCCCGAGGGCGCGGGGTCACCAACCTTCTCGTTCGCGCAAGCCGGTGACGTGCGCCGTGTGATGGCGGCCGTGCCAGGCGTAGATCTGCAGCATGTCGTCGAGGTTCAACGCGCCGAGTTCGGGATGCGTGAGCGTGCGCGCCAGATCTGCCGGCGAGAGCCCCCGCAGCATCAACACCCACCGGGCGTGCAACTGCTCGAGCGCCGCGAGTGACACCTTGACCGGAGCCGTGCGCGCCTCCGTCAACTCCGCCCAGTCAGCCTGATCGTAGACCTTGATCGCGGGCGCATCTTCGGTCAGCGCCCACTTGAACCGGACGTACGAGTTCACGTGGCTGTCGAAGACGTGATGGACCACTTGCCGCACCGTCCAGCCGTCGGGCCGGTAGGGAGTGTCGAGCTGGCGGTCGTCGAGTCCCTCGACGGCGCGCCGGAGTTCGGCCGGGGCAGTCGCGATCTCATCGATCCACTGCCCGCGCATCGTGGCGGTGACATCCTTGGTGAGTTTCAGTTCACCGATGGGGTAGTTCAGAGAACTCATTGGGTCATCCTATCAAGCCGCCGAGCGGGCGAGTCGACTGACGAGCGCGTCGGCGAGCCGCGTCGGCTCGGGCAACCGGTAGCGTGTCGTGCAGCGCAGCACCAACGTCGCCGCCTCCGCCAGGTCGATCCGGTGCCCGACACTGACGTAGACCGGCCGGACGTCGTCACGCGTGCGCAGCACGGTGCCGACTCGGCGACCGCGATGGTGCAGCGGCGTCCGCGCACCGCGGGCGATGCCGGGTGCGCGGTGTTCACCAACGAGGCGGCTCTTCGCACAGCCAATGGCCGCCAGATCGCAGATGACGCCGAGGTGGCAGGCGAGGCCGAAGCCGCGCGGGTGGGCGAGTCCGTGCCCGTCGCAGATGATGGCATCGGCCTCGGTGTCGAGCTTTCGTAGCGCGGCGAGAATCGCCGGGGCCTCGCGGAACGACAGCAGGCCGGACGACGTGGCGCGAATCGAGGACTTCGCCACGGCGCACGTCCCAGACGACGGCGGCGGCGACGCAGTGATGGCGATCCGGGAATGCGGCGTCGACCCCCGCGACCCGCCGGATACCGTGGTGCGTGCTGCGCTCGACGACTGAAGCGGCCAGTCGTCGCTGGATGGCGATCGCCTGCGTCGGTGTCACGCGCCAGCGATGCGGCGTACGGGGGAGTTTCATCCTGACTCCTGTGAGAGTATAGGCCCGAGTCCCATGGCGACCATCGACCCAACCGGCGGCCGAACCGGACCCGTCGTTCCGGCGTCGCAGACCTTGCCCGAGATCACGGCGAAGGCGGTGGTGCTGGGCGTCGTCCTGTCGATTGTCCTGGCCGCCGCGAACGCCTACCTCGGTCTGTTCGCCGGCATGACGGTCTCGGCGTCGATCCCCGCGGCCGTCATCTCGATGGCGGTGCTGCGCCTGTTCGCGCGGTCGAACATTCTCGAGAACAACATCGTGCAGACGGCCGCGTCGGCCGGCGAGAGCCTGGCCGCCGGCGTGATCTTCACGGTCCCGGCGCTCATCATTCTGGAGACCTGGACTGAGTTCCACTACTGGGAGGTGACGCTGATCGCCGGGTTCGGCGGTCTGCTCGGCGTGCTGTTCACGATCCCGCTCCGGCGCGCGCTGATCGTCGAGCAGCCCTTGAGATTCCCGGAGGGTGTCGCCACGGCGGAGGTGTTGAAAGTCGCCGACAGTGGCGGCGGCGGCATCGGGTATCTGATGACGGCGGGCGGCGTCGGCGCGCTGTTCAAGCTGGGCGGTCTCGGACTGCAGTTGTGGCACGAGGCGATCGAGTACGCGAGGTTCGCGGGCGGGACGGTTCTCTACATCGGCACGAACCTGTCGCCCGCGCTCGTCGGCGTCGGTTACATCGTCGGGTTGAACGTCGCGGTCCTCCTGCTGGTCGGCGGGCTGCTGAACTGGTGGATCGTGATTCCGACGATCGTCGCCTCCGGGGGCGTGACCGACGGCGACCCGGTCGCGATCGCCGGCACGTTGTGGAGCACCCAGACCCGGTATCTCGGTGTCGGTGCCATGGTCGTCGGCGGCCTCTGGGCACTCGTGCAGCTGAGGGCCAGTCTGGTGTCGGGCATCCGCTCTGGGATCGAGGCGTATCACCGGGTGCGCGCCGGCGGTGGTGATGACGTCCTGCGCACCGAACGCGATGCGCCGATGCCGTGGATCGGCTGGACGCTGCTGCTGTCGGTCGTGCCGCTGTTCTTCGTCTTCAACCTGTTTACCGGCAGCGCGGCCGTGTCGGCCGTGATGGCCGCGGTCATGCTCGTGGCCGGATTCCTGTTCTCGGCGGTCGCCGGCTACATGGCGGGCCTCGTCGGCTCGTCCAACAACCCGATCTCAGGCGTCACGATCGCGACCCTGCTGGTCTCGTCGTTGCTGCTGCTGGTCATGATGGGCGCCGACAACCCGGCGGGTCCGGCCGCGGCGCTGTTCATCGCCGCGGTGGTGGCCTGTGGCGGCGCGATTGCCGGCGACAACATGCAGGACCTCAAGGCTGGCTATCTGGTCGGCGCGACGCCCTGCAAGCAGCAGGTGATGCAGGCGGTCGGCGTCGTGGCCGCCGCCACCGTGATGGCGCCGATCCTGACGCTGTTACTGCGGGCATACGGTATCGGCATCGCGACCGCCGAGCATCCCGAGCCCCTGGCGGCGCCGCAGGCAACGCTGATGGCGTCGGTGGCGCAGGGCGTCTTCGGGGGCGACCTGCCGTGGACGATGGTCTTCATCGGCATGGCGATCGCGGCCGCGGTGATCGTGATCGATCTGGTACTCGAGCGGCGCGGTGCGGCGTTCCGTGCGCCGGTGCTCGCCGTGGCCGTCGGGATCTACCTGCCGCTCGAACTCGAGGTGCCGATCTTCGTCGGCGGCGTGATCGCCTCGGTGGCCGAGCGCGCACGGCGCCGGAGTGGCGGCGACGCCGGAGCCCGCCACGGCCTCCTGTTTGCCGCCGGTCTCATCACCGGCGAGGCGCTGGTGGGGATTCTCATGGCGGTCCCGATCGTGCTGACCAGCAACCCCGCGGTGCTCGCGGTCGGCGTGCCGCCGCAGACGTGGGTGGGGCTGCTGCTGCTCGTCGGCGTGCTGTTCGGGCTGTACCGGAGCGCCACGAGCGAGGGCGAGGCGAACGGGTGAGGCGGACCATCGAGGGGAGTGAACGGATGACGATGACACGCCGCGCGTTCGTGGGATCCGTCGGCATGGCGGCGTGCGCCGCCGGCCTGCCGCTGGCGGGCCAGTCCGCGGCATCACCGCTGGTGAAGCCGCCGCGTCTGCGTCCGGGCGACACCGTCGGCCTCGTCAACCCGGCCACGGCCGCCTTCGAGACCGAACCGATCGAGATTCTGACCGAGGCGTTCGAAGCGCTCGGGCTCCGCGTGAAGCTGGGCCGGCACTACTACGCGCGCCACGGCTACTTCGCCGGCCGCGATGCGGAGCGCGCGTCGGATCTCAACGCGTGCTTCCGCGACCCTTCGGTGCAGCTCATCTACGCTCGGGGCGGCTGGGGGTCGACCCGCCTGCTCCCGTTGCTCGACTACGACGCGATTCGCGCGAACCCGAAGATCCTGCTGGGCTACAGCGACGTCACCGGCATCCTGCTGGGGATCCACGCCCAGACCGGTCTGGTGACGCTGCACGGCCCCGCCCCGGACGACCATTTCGCGGCCGAGTATCTGCGCCGCGTCGCGTTCGACGGTGAGCTGGTGACAATGAAGAATCCGAGCACCATCGATCCGGAGATGACGGTGCAAACGGAGGATCGCACCCAGACGATCACGCCTGGGCGTGCGCGCGGGCGGATGCTGGGTGGGAACCTGACGCTGCTGACGGCGGTCATGGGATCGGACTACGTGCCCGACTTCCGCGACAGCATCCTCTTCCTGGAAGATGTGGACGAGCAGGTCTATCGTATCGATCGGATGTTGACCGAGCTGAAACTGGCCGGCATCCTCGACACGATCGCCGGCTTCGCCTTCGGACGATGCACGAACTGCGAGCCGGGTTCGGGCTTCGGATCGCTGACCCTCGAGCAGGTGCTGGCGGAGCACATTGGGACACTGGGAGTCCCCGCCTGGCGCGGTTCGATGATCGGCCATATCGACCGGCAATTCACGGTGCCGATCGGGTGCGAGGTCGAGATCGACGCGGACGCCGGGACGATCCGGATGCTGGAATCGGCTGTCGTCTGAGGCGCGCCAAGGCGCGCACGGCGCGCCTCGCGGCGTCTGGAGTGGGGCTCTCGGGGCCCCCGCGGAAGACGCCGCGGGGGTAATCGGGCGCAGCCCCGATCTGAAGAGGTAAGGAGATGACCAAGACCGTTGCGGAGATCGCGGAAAGCCTCGGCGCCGAGGTTGTCGGCGACGGCTCGCGCCCGATCAGCGGTGTGGCGTCGCTCGAGCGCGCCGGGGCCGACGAGATCGCGTTCATCGACAAGCCCGAGCGCGCGGAGGCGGCACTCCAGTCGGCCGCCGGCTGCCTGGTGGTGCCGCCCGGCGTGACCTCCGACGTCAAGCCGCTGATCCAGGCTGCCAACCCGAAGCTCGCGTTCGTCCGCGCCATCCAGCTCTTCCAGTCGCCCAGACCGAACCTTCCCGGTGTCCACCCGACAGCGGTCGTCGGCGACAGCGTCAGTCTGGGCGACGGGGTCCGCATCGGCCCGTTCGCCGTCATCGAAGCCGGCGTGCGGTTCGGCGCCGACACCGACGTGGGTCCCGGCGTCTACGTGGGTGAACGCTGTGTCCTCGGTGCGGCGTGCGTGCTGCATCCGCACGCGGTGCTCTACGCCGATGTGACGCTCGGGGATCGCGTGGCGGTGCACGCCGGCGCGGTGCTCGGTAGCGACGGCTTCGGCTACGTCGTCGAGGACGGCGTGTACCATAAGTTTCCGCAGATTGGTCGACTCGAGATCGGCGACGACGTCGAGATCGGCGCGAACACGACGATCGACCGCGGCGCGCTCGACGCGACGGTCATCGAGCGCGGCGCCAAGGTCGACAACCTCGTCCAGATCGCCCACAACGTGACGGTCGGCGAGCACGCCGCGCTCTCCGCCCAGGTCGGGGTGGCGGGTAGCTCGACCGTGGAGGCGCGGGCGGTTCTCGCGGGCCAGGTCGGCGTGGCGGATCACGTCACGATTGGCGAAGGCGCGATCGTGGGCGCGCAGGGCGGGGTGCCCACCGGCAAGAAGATCCGGCCGAAGCAGATCGTCTGGGGGACGCCGGCGCGTCCGTTGACCGAGTTCAAGGCGCAGTTCGCGGCGGCCAGCCGGCTGCCCAAGTGGAAGGCCGAACTGGACGACCTCCGCGCACGCGTGGCCGAGATCGACGATCTGCGGGCCAAAGTGGCGGAACTGGACGCCCTCAGGGCGCGGGTCGCCGAACTGGACGGTCTGCGTACCAAAGCGGCCGAGGTGGATGCGTTGCGGACGCGCCTGGCCGAACTGGAGCGTCGCCTGGATCAGGCGCCGCCGCTCCCGCCGTCCCAACTATAATCGTCGCTTCCGTTCGGTCCGTTCATTACGAGGTGGAGGTTCGGGTATGAGTTCTGGAAAACCAACGTATCAAGACGCCGATCTGATGTTGCGCGTGTATGAACTGCGCCGCGAGAGCGTGACACGCGCCGCGCGCAGCAAGATCAACGGCGAGTTCTGGCCCGAGAGCTACGACGATGTGAAGGCGGTCACCGACTTCGAGCATCCGCTGAACGAAGCCTGGCGGCAGGTGGGGTCCTACTGGGAGATGGTCTACGGCATGGCGTACCACGACATCGTGCACGCCGATTACTGGGTCGAGAACAACGGCGAGGGGCTGTTCTTCTTCGCGAAAGTTGAGCCCTATCTGAGCGAAATCCGGGGCGCCGGATCGCCGACGGCGTTCCAGCATCTCGAGTGGGCGGCGACGCACACCGACAAGGGAAAGCAGTTCTTCGCGATGCTGCAGGGCTACGTGAAGCAGCGGCTCGAGACGGCGTAGCCAGCGCCAGCGAGTCTGCGGCGGCTCATTCCGGGCCGCCGGGCGTCATCAGCCCCGCGGAGCGACGACCGTGAGAACGGCTTTCTTTCAGAAGTACCTGCTGCCCGGCTTCGTCTTCCAGTCGATCGTCATCGCCGGCGGCTACGGCACCGGCCGCGAACTGGTCGAGTTCTTCCTCGGGCTCGGACCGTGGACCGGCCTGCTGGCGATGGGCCTGGCGATGGTGATCTGGAGCGCCGTCGCCGCGACGAGCTTCGAGTTGGCCCGGCGCACGCGAAGCTACGACTACCGGACGTTCTGCGTCCACCTGCTCGGTCGCGGGTGGTTCCTCTACGAGATTCTGTACTTCGTGATGGCCTTCCTGGTGCTCGCCGTGATCGCGGCGGCGGCCGGCGCGATCCTGCGTCAGACGTTCGGGGCGCCCGAGCTGGCCGGGATCGTCAGCATGATGGCTGCCGTCGGGTTCCTGACGCTGCGCGGGACGCCGGCCATCGAGCGGTTCCTGGCGGGCTGGTCGTTCGTCCTGTACGGCTTCTTCGTGGCCTTCTTCGTCTGGTGCGTGATGCGGTTCGGCGAGTCGATCGGCGCCGGCTTCGCGGCATCGACCGTCGACACCCGGTGGGTACTAGGCGGTGTGGCCTACGCCGGCTACAACCTCCAGATGATCCCGGCCGTCCTCTTCACCATGCGGCACTCGGAGACGCGGCGCCAGGCCGTCGGCGCCGGTCTGCTTACCGGACCGATCGCCATGCTACCGGGGCTGCTGTTCTACGTGGCGATGGTCGGACAGTATCCGGCCATTCTGGACGAAGCGGTGCCGGCGAACGTCATGCTCGAGCTGCTGGGTTCTCGGGTGTTCCAGGTCGTCTTTCAGGTGGTGCTGTTCGGCACGTTGATCGAAAGTGGCGCGGGTCTGGTGCACGGGGTGAACGAGCGCCTGGCCGCGACGTATGCGGAGAAACATCGCGAAATGCCGGCGCGCCTCCGCCCGACGATCGCGATCGGGATGCTCTTGATCGGCGCCGTCTCGGCTCAGGTCGGTCTGATCGATCTGATCGCGCAGGGCTACGGGACGATCACCTGGGGCTTCATCGTCGTCTACGTGATCCCGGTCCTGACCCTCGGCGTCTGGAAGATCGTCCACACCGACGCCGCGTAGCGCGAGTATCTCGGCGCTGGACTGGGCGTGTGCTGCGTTCATGCCCGATCTTGCGCGGGCGCGGGGCTGGGTGTTGCGGTGGCAGAGCAGTGGGATCTTGCGAGCCGTTCCACGACGTCGCACGCGACGTCGAGTGGGCGGTCGGCGCGGATGAGTTCCGCAGCCCGGGCACACGCCGCGGCGACCTGTGCATCGGTCGTCAACTCGGCCAGCGCTTCGGCGACGGCGGGTCCTCGATAGCCGGCGGGCCGGAGCGACCGGCCGACGCCGAGGCGGCGTAGGCGCGCCGCGTTGTCCGGTTGGTCGTAGGCCATCGGCATCACGAGCTGCGGCACACCCGCGGCGAGTCCCTGGGCCAGCGTGCCGATGCCGCCGTGGTGGGCGAGTGCGCGGCAGCGTGGGAGCAGCTGCCCGAGCGGCACGTAGTCGGCGTGCAGCACCTGCGCGGGCAGTCGGGCCGGCACCTGCGCGGTGAACGGCGTGAGCAGCAGGCCTCGGTAGCCCAGACGCTCGCAGGCCGACACCGAGGCGTCGAAGAAGCTGGCGCCGTGGCGCATCGCGGATCCCGGCGTGAAGACGACCGGTGGCGGGCCCGCGGTCAGGAAGTCCTCGACCGCCGCCGGCATCTCGCGCACCGCGCTCTCGTCGGATCTCGGAAAGCCGGCGCAGACGAGTTGCCGGGGCCAATCGGGCTGCGGCCGCGCGAACCACTCGGGAAAGAACCCGACAATCGCCTCGGGCGAGTTCCACCAGACATCGTAGAACTGCGATGCCGGCGCGAGCCCGAGCGAGCCGCGGAAGCGGTTGAGCGACGGCCCCACGATCCGATCCATCGCGACGTTCGCCAGGCGGAACAGCAGCCGCTTGAGCGGTCGAGGCCAGTCGGCGAGATCGCCCAGCCACGGCAGCAGGATCGGCGACTCGAATTCACTGCGAAAGCAGACCGGCTGGAGCTGCACCGTGACGAGCGGCACGCCATCGATCTCCTGGGCGATCCGCGCCCCGAATGCCAGCGCGCCGGCCACGATGACCGTCTCGCGCGCCCGGGCGCGATCCCGACCGATGCGGCACAGCTCCGACGTCCGGTCGACCACCATGCGCGCGATCAGCTCGACGCCCTTGCGCGGGTTCCAGATGTCGGGGTCGCCAGAAAGCGATTCGAACTCCGCCGTCGTGCCGAACCTGACCGTTTCGAACCCCATCTGGCGGGCGAGCGGCTCGAACTGTTCGCTGACGACGGCGGTCACGGCGTGGCCCCGCGCGGGCAGCGCCGCACCGAGGCCGATGAGCGGGTGGACGTCGCCGGCGCTGCCGATCGGCACGAGGAGCACGTGCATGGTCTGCAGGTCCTCGTGAGGCGTAGCGGGCCATCGCCTGCTCGGCGGAGCCGACGTAGTGGCCGCCGAAGAGATTCACGTGCACGAGCAGGGGATAGAGCTGACAGAGCGTCACGCGGTCATCCGCTCCGTCGGCCAGGGGAAACGCTTCGGCATAGGCGCGCGTGAACCGATCGCTCGGGTTCCCGAACAGTGACAGCATGGCGAGATCCATCTCGCGATGGCCCCCGTAGACCGCCGGGTCGAGGAGACACGGATGCCCCGCGTCGTCCACGTGCAGGTTGCCACTCCAGAGATCGCCGTGCAGACGGGCGGGCGGTTCCGCCGGCCCGACCAGTTCGGGCAGTCGCTGCATGAGCGCATCGCCCATCCGGGTCCAGCTGGTGGGTGCGGCCCGGCGGTCGACGGCCAGCCGAAGCTGGGGTTCGAGGCGCCGCGTTGCGTAGAACTCAGCCCAGGAGGGACACGCGGCGTTCGTCTGTGGCAGTGACCCGATGAAGTTGTCGTGGTCGAGACCGAAGCCGTCGGCACCGCTGGCGTGCAGCGCTGCCAGTGTGCGGCCGAGCCGCTCGTCGAAGTCTCGCGCCGGCGCAGCGGACGCGATGAACTCGAGTGCGAGAAACGGTGGGGCCGGCGGCGAGTCGTCGCTGACCGCCAGGACCCGCGGCACCCGGGTCGCGTGCGCCTCGGCCAGCCACGTCAGCCCGCGCGCCTCGGTCGGGAACATCCGACGGTCCGCGTCGGCATTGGTCTTGACGAAGATCTCGCGGTGATCGTGCAGGGTGACGGCGAACGCATCGTTGATGCTGCCACCCCCGAGCCGACGCGCCGCCCGGACACCGGCACCGAGTGCCTGCGCCACGGCCTCCTGGACGTCGGCCCGCATCGCGGTCAGGGCAGCTTGTGGTCGGTGCGGATCGTCTTCAGGAGTCCCTGACAGGCCGCTTCGCACATGTCGAAGACGTTGTCGAAGCCACGCGGCCCGCCATAGTACGGGTCGGGCACCTCAGCGCCCGACGGCGCTGCGGGGTCGAACGCGCGCAGCAGATGAATCTTGGCGTGGGCGGCCGCGTCGGGTGCGACGTCGGCCAGGTCCTCACGATTCTCGCTGTCCATCGCAATGACGTAGTTGAAGGCCGCGAAGTCTTCGGCCGTGAACTGCCTGGCCTCGGTGTTCAGCGACACGCCGCGGGCTCGCGAGGCTTCCCAGGCGCGCCGGTCGGGCGGGCTCCCCACGTGGTAGGCGCCGGTGCCGGCGCTGTCGACCTCTATCTGGTCGTGCAGGCGGGCGCCGCGGATGAGCGACTTCATGATGCCCTCGGCCATCGGCGACCGGCAGATATTCCCGAGGCAGACGAAGCAGACCTTCACGTTGGCGGTTTCCATCTCGCAGCAGGATAACGGATCTGCCGCTGCGATATAATCCGGACCTTTCCCGTGCCCCGGATGGACCACTCAGGGAGCCGACTCATGCAGCGTGACCTCGGGATTCTCCGTTGGACTGCGGCAGCCGTCCTGACACTGAGCTTCGTAGCGGCGGCGGCGGCTCAGCCCGTTCCCGCGTCGGTGCTCGACGGCCTGGAGCTACGAGCGATCGGGCCGGCCGTCATGGGTGGGCGGATCGACGACCTGGCCGTGGACGAGTCGCGTCCGTGGATCTTCTATCTCGGCACCGCGTCGGGCGGCCTGTGGAAGACGACGAACGCCGGCACGACCTGGACATCACTCTTCGACGATCAACCCGTGTCGTCGATCGGCGACGTGGCCCTGGCCCCGTCCGATCCGGAGATCGTCTGGGTCGGCACGGGCGAGCCGAACAATCGCCAGAGCTCCACGGTGGGCCGCGGCGTGTTCAAGTCGACCGACGGTGGAGCCAGCTGGGACTACGTCGGGCTCACGGATACCCATCACATCGGACGAGTCGCCATCCACCCGAGTGACCCGGCGACGGTCTACGTGGCCGCAGTCGGCCACCTCTGGGGCCCGAACGCGGAGCGCGGCGTCTTTCGCACGAGTGACGGCGGCAAGAGCTGGGACACGGTGCTGTTCATCGACGAGGACACGGGCGTCGTCGATCTGGCCATGGATCCGACGAATCCTCGCATCCTGTACGCCGCGGCCTACCAGCGGCGGCGGACACCCTGGGGATTCGCCGGCAGCGGGCCGGGCAGCGGCCTGTACAAGACGACCGATGCCGGCGAGACCTGGCGGCGGCTCGAGCGCGGATTGCCCGAAGGGCCGCTGGGGCGGATCGGCCTCGCCGTCCATCGGGCCGATCCCCGCATCGTCTACGCGACCGTCCAGCACGGCGACGCTGGCGGCGTCTACCGGTCGGTAGACCGCGGCGAGACGTGGGAGCAGATGAGCGACCTCAATCCGCGACCGATGTACTACAGCAAGATTCGCGTCGACCCGAACGATGCCAGCCGCGTGTACGTGCTGGGCGCGCCGTTCTATGTCTCCGACGACGACGGCCGCACGTTCACGCGAAACATCGAGATGTCGCCGACGTACGACGTCGGCGTGCACGGGGATCACCACGCGCTGTGGGTCGATCCGGCCAACAGCCGGCATCTCATCCTGGGCGGAGATGGTGGACTGTACGTGTCGTGGGACACCAGCGCCACGTGGGACAAGGTGAACAACATTCCGCTCGGGCAGTTCTACGCGGTCGGGGTCGACCTGGAAATGCCCTACAACATCTACGGCGGGCTGCAGGACACCCATTCGTGGGGCGGCCCGAGTGCGACGCGGCGGCATATCGGCATCCTCAACGGCGACTGGTCTCAGATCAATTTCGGCGACGGAATGTACCAGCAGGTCGACCCGACCGACCCCGACACGATCTACACCGAATCGCAGGGCGGCAACATCGTTCGATTCAACCGCGCGACCGGCGATCGCAAGGCGATCAAGCCGTATCCGCCGGCCGGGGACGAGGCCTACCGGTTTCACTGGACGTCGCCGATCGCCATCTCGCCGCACGACGCGAATCGGATCTACCTCGGCGGGAATCGGCTCTTCACGTCCAGCGACCGTGGTGAGACCTGGAGCGCCAGCTCCGACCTGACCCGCGCCGAAGATCGCGACGAGCTGCCGATCATGGGACGGGTGCCGGACGACACCACGCTGTCCCGGCACGATGGCACGTCGAGCTGGGGGACGATCACGACCCTTGCCGAGTCGCCGGTCGCCGCGGGGGTGCTCTGGATCGGCACCGACGACGGGCTCGTCCAGGTGTCGCGTGACGAAGGCCAAACGTGGACGAGCCAGTCAGGCCGGTTCCCCGGCCTGGACGACGCGCGTGCGCTCGTCAGCCGGGTCGTTGCATCGAATGCGGATCCGGGGCGGGCCTACGCCGCGTTCGACCGCCACAGCCTCGACGACTTCCGGCCCTACCTCTTCACCACCGATGACTACGGCGGCAGCTGGCGCGCCCTCGGCAGCGCGCTGCCGGACGATGCCGGCTGGGTGAACGTCGTCGTCGAACATCCGACCGAGCCCGACTTGCTGTTTGCGGGGACGGAAACCGGGCTGTTCGTGTCGATCGATCGCGGAGCGACCTGGAGCCGCCTGCGCGGTAACTTCCCGACGGTGCCCGTCGACGACCTCGTCATCCATCCCCGCGACCACGACCTCGTCGTGGGCACCCACGGGCGGAGCCTCTACGTGCTGGACGACCTGGCGCCGCTCGTCGAACTGTCGGGTGAGGTGCTCCGGTCGCCGGCGCATCTGTTCGGTGTCCGCACCGCGATCCAGTTCCATCTCTGGAAGCACGAGAGCTACGGTGCGCAGCGGCAGTTCGTCGGCGCGAATCCGCCGTACGGCGCGATCGTGACCTACTACCGTCGCGACGCAGACGCCGATGCCGCCCCGACGCTCACCGTCGTCGATGCCGATGGCCGAACGGTGCGAACACTCGACGGCGAGGACGAGCCTGGCCTTCATCGGGTCGCCTGGGATCTTCGGACCAGCTTGCCGGACGGACTCGACACCGGGCGCGGCCCCCTGGTGCCGCCGGGCCGCTACGCGGTCAGGCTCGAGGCGGCCGGCGCGCGTCACGAGCAGACATTCGAGGTCACGGTCGACCCGGGTGCGGCACGCGTGACGGCGTCCGAACACCAAGCGCGGTACGATTTCCTCACGGCCGTGAATGCCGCACGTGGCACGGTCGGTCTCAGTGTCGCGCGACTCGAAGCCGTGACGGATCAGGTGCAAGCGCTCGTCGACCGTGAGGACGAACGGCCGGCGACGGTCGCCGACGCGGCCACCGAACTGCTCGATCGGGCTTCGGGCCTCCTCGAGACATTGCGCGGTCCGGATGACGGTCCGGCGTTCGGGAATCCCAATCTCCGTTCGGACGCCAGCCGGTTGTTCGGAGAGCTCGACGGCGGCGACGTGCAGCAAGGCACGTTCGGCGGACCCACGGCAGTGCAGCGCGCGCGACTCGTCGCCCTTCGGGACTCGCTGGCGGAGGCGGTCGCCGGCGTCAACGCCCTGCTGGCGACGGAGGTGCCTGCGCTCAACCAGGCGATCACCGAGGTCGGGCTGCCCTGGATCCTGGCGGCCGAGCCGCTGGAACTGCCGAGGTGACCGGGGTGATGCCGCGCGACGTCGGCTTGCTTCACGATCAACTGCACCGTGCCTTCACCGGGCCCGCCTGGCACGGGCCGTCGGTCCGGGCGGTCCTGGCGGGCGTGTCGGCCACGACCGCCGCTGCGCACCCGATCGCGGGCGGCCACTCGATCTGGGAGATCGCGAAGCATATCGCCGCGTGGAAGGCGTTCGTGCGGCGCCGGATCGAGGGCGAACCGATCGAGAGCGTTGCGGCCGACGACGACTGGCCGGCGGTGGGGGAGGCGAGCGACGCGGCGTGGACGGACGCGCTAGCCGACCTCGAATCGGCGCACGAGAAGCTGCTGGCAACGGTCGCCGGACTCGACGCCGGCCGCCTGGCGGCGCCGCTGGCGAGCGAGCCGGGGACCACCGAGACGGTCTACACGACCGTCCTTGGAATCGGCCAGCACGACCTCTACCACGCCGGGCAGATGGCCGTCCTGAAGCGCGCGGCTGGCTCGGGCGACGACCGTTGACGTTGCCGCGTGAAGCCGTGGCGCGCGGCGATGTTTGATCTCGCGGTCCCAGGCGTGATACTGATTGGGGATTCGGTTTGCCCAAGGGCGAGCCACCGTACGATGTCGAACGCATCTTCCGCCTCGGCCACGTCGTCCTCCACGATCGCACTCGCGACCGCGGCCGCGATCTGTCCGATCTGTTCCTGTTGTTGCACGACGATGATGCCTGGAACCAGCGGATGAGATAGACCTGATCGGCACCTTACGAGGCCAGTTTCAGGGCCATCATCCGGTTCCCGGATGATGGCCCTTTTTTTTGTCCCTGAAGCCTGAGAGCGTGATGCCGCAACTGTTTCCGACGTTCCTCAAACTCGCCGACCGGCCGGTCCTGGTCGTGGGCGGCGGGCCGGTCGCCTACGGGAAGATCCGCCCGCTGGTGGCGGCCGGGGCCCGGGTGACGGTCGTGGCGCCGGTGGTCACCGACGGCATCCACGGCCTGGGCGTCCGCGTGAAGGCGCGGGCCTTCGAGGAGGCCGACCTCGAGGGCGTCTGGTTCGTCGTGGCCGCCGCGCCCCCCAAGGTGAATCGGCGGGTCGGTCGCGCGGCCGAGGCGCGTCGAATCTGGGTGAACGCCGTCGACGATCCCGACGCCGCGACGGCCTACGCCCCGGCACTGGTGCGGAAGCACGGGGCGACGATTGCCGTGTCCACCGAAGGACGGGCGCCCGCCCTCGCGGGCCTGCTGCGTGAAGGACTCGAGGCGCTGCTGACGGCCGACCTCGAGGCATGGATGGGTAAAGCGGATCAGCTCCGCGCCGAGTGGCGGGGCCGCTCGACACCGATGGCCGAACGCCGGCCGCAACTGCTCGAATCGATCAACCGCCTGTACCGGGAGCGCGACACCTCATGACGACAATCGACCGCCGTACACCCGTTGGACATGTCTGGCTCGTGGGCGCCGGTCCCGGGGACCCCGACCTGCTGACCGTCAAGGCGCAACGGTGCCTCGCCGAAGCCGACGTGGTCTTCCACGACGCGCTGGTCGCCCCCGAGGTCGTGGCCCTGGCGGAGAGCGCGCAGCGTTTCTCCGTCGGCAAACGCGTCGGGCGTGCGCCGATCGGCCAGTCGGCGATCCAGCGCCTCTTGATCCGGACGGCGCGTCGTGGAAGACGAGTCGTCCGGTTGAAGGGCGGAGACCCGTTCGTCTTCGGTCGCGGTGGCGAGGAGGCGCTGGCGCTCGGCGCGGCCGGCGTGCCGTTCGAGGTGGTGCCGGGCTTGACGGCCGCCGTGACCGCGCCCGCCCTGGCCGACATCCCCGTCACGCATCGCGGCGCCGCGTCGGGATTCGTCGTCCTGACCGGCCACGACGACGCGGCGAGCGATACGCTCCTGGCGCGCATGGCGCCGGGCTCGCTCACCCTGGTCGTGTTGATGGGGCTTCGCCGCCGGCGTCAGCTGGCGAGTCGCTTGAAACGGCACGGATGGCCGGCGGCGACCCCGGTGGCGATCATCTGCGATGCCGGGACCCGCCACGCCGACGTCTGGCGGGGGACACTCGATCGCCTCGCGCGCGAGCCCCTCGATCTGCCGGCGAACGCGGCCGGCACAATCGTCGTTGGCGACGTCGTGACGGTCGGTGCCCGCATTGCCGCCGCGAGGCCGCACACCAGCCCGAGTGCGGCCGGCGGTCGCAGCGCTGTGCGATAGAAAGGACGAGTCATGGACGCCATCGAAGACCGGAAGATTGCAGGCCGCGGCAGCGTGACGTTCGCCGACGAGGCCGACATCGACGAATTCGTCGACACGCTCGGACAGTTCGAGCGCGGCGAGCTGTCGGCAGACGAGTGGCGAGCGTTCAGGTTGGTGCGCGGCACCTACGGCCAGCGGCAGACCGACGACGCGCAGATGCTTCGCGTGAAGATTCCCCAGGGGATCCTGTCCGCTGCGCAGCTGCAGGCGCTCGCGGACGTGGCCGAGCGGCACTCCCGCGGGTTCGGGCACATCACGACGCGTCAGAATCTCCAGTTTCACTTCATGAAGCTGGACGACGTCGAACCGGCGATGCGGCGGCTGGCCGCGGCCGGGCTCACGACCCGCGAAGCATGCGGCAACACCGTGCGCAACGTCACGGCGTGCCCCTACGCCGGCACCGCGGCGGACGAAGCGTTCGACGTGACGCCCTACGCCGACGCGATGTCGCGCTATCTCCTTCGCCACTCGCTGAGCGCGTCGCTGCCGCGGAAGTTCAAGATCGCGTTCGAAGGCTGCCCGACCGACCACGCGCTGACGGCGATCAACGACATCGGCTGGCGCGCCCGGGTCCATCAGTCCGCGATCGGGTCGGTTCGTGGATTCCGTGCGACGGTCGGCGGCGGAACGTCGATCCTCTCCCGATCGGGCCGGGAACTGTTCGACTTCCTCCCCGCGGGCGAGATGCTGCTGGTGGCCGAGGCGATTCTCCGGGTGTTCCACCGTTTTGGGGACTACGAACACAAGCAGCGGAATCGGATGAAGTTCCTGATCGACTCCATGGGGTGGACCGCGTGGCGCCGCGAACTGGTCCTGGCACTCGATGGCTGCCGGGCCGAAGGGATCGGGGTGTTGCCGTTCGATCCCGACCGGCCACCGGTCGAGGCGGCACCCGACTGGGATCGCGGACCGGCGCCAGCCGTCTTCGACGTCGCCTCGCGATTGCTCGAGGCGCGCCCCACCTCTGGGCCGGGGCTGCACCCGAAGCCGCGCGCGATCTTGCCGATGATGATGCCGAACGGCGATCTCGATCGCTGGCAGGCGACCAACGTGCGCGCCCAGCGCCAGGAGGGCTACGCGCTCGTCGTGGCGACCGTGCCGCTCGGCGACCTGACAGGCGCGCAGCTGCGAGTCCTCGCCGACCTGTCCGCGGTCTATGGCGATGGCACCGTCCGCGTGACACCCGAACAGAACCTGTTGTTCCGCTGGGTGCCCGCCGTCGAGGTGTTCGAGCTGTACCAGCGCCTTGCGGCGGCCGGACTCAGCCTGCCCGGTGCCGGCACGGTGGCCGATGTCACCAGCTGCCCGGGTGCGGAGTCGTGCCGCATCGCGGTCACGCAGTCGCGCGGGCTGGCCTCGCTACTCGGGGAACTGCTGCACGGCCGCCCCGATCTGGTCGCGGCCGTGCCCGACTTGAAGATCAAGATCAGCGGGTGCCCGAACGGCTGCGGCCACCATCACATCGCCGGTCTCGGGCTCCAGGGCAGCCTGCGCAGGATCGGCTCGAGGGTCGTGCCGCACTATTTCGTCACCCTCGGTGGCGGGGTTGGCCAGCGGGAGGCCAGCTTCGGCCGGCTAGCAGCCAAGATCCCGGCGCGCCGGCTCCCCGAAGCGCTCGAACGCTTGGTCCGCCTCTACCTCGCCGAACGCGAGGAGAGCGAAGGTGCCGTGCAGTTCTTTCAGAGGGTCGATCTCGACCGCGTCAGGCAGCGCCTCGGCGACCTCGAATCGCTCGCGCCGGAAGCCCTCGTGCCCGCCGACTACGTCGACCTCGGCGAGACGGTGGAGTTTCGGCCGGAGATTCAGCAGGGCGAGTGCAGCGCGTAGTCGGGTGCGCCAAGGGCTTCGCCGCCGGCGATCCGGGGTAAACTCACGCCGGGCGCGCCGACGCGCACCCGCCGTCATGCCGCTGGTCGATCGAGCCATCGCCTCGCTGTTGCCGCTCGTGCCGAAGCCGTTCGTGCGAGCCGTGGCCCGCCCCTACATCGCCGGTGAGACCGTCGCCGAGCTGGTCGCCGCCCTCACGCGGCTCAACCACGACGGCTGCATGGCGGCAGCCGGCATGCTCGGCGAGTTGGTCGAGAGCCCAGACGAAGCCGAGGCCGCCGTGCGCGGGTACCAATCGGTCCTCGAGGCCATCGAGCGGCGCAACATCGAGAGCAACATCCATGTCAAACCGACACACCTCGGCCTGAAGATCGACGAGACCTTCTGCTTCGAGAATCTGCGGCGCCTGGCCGAGGCGGCCCGCGAACGTGACAACTTCGTCCGGATCGACATGGAGGATGCCAGCTGCACGACGGCGACGCTGGCCCTGCATGCGCGGCTGCGCGAGGAGTTCGACAATGTCGGCATCGCGATCCAGGCCTATTTGCGCCGGAGCCTCGACGACGTCCGCGCGTTGACCACGATGCCGACGCCTCCCAACGTGCGCCTCTGCAAGGGGGTCTACATTGAGCCGCGGACGGTCGCCTACCGCCAGCGCGAAATCATTCAGGACAATTTCGTCTGGCTGCTGCAGGAGTTGCTCGACGCC
The DNA here is from genome assembly GCA_002328835.1 of Acidobacteria bacterium UBA2161. Taxonomy (GTDB): domain Bacteria; phylum Acidobacteriota; class Vicinamibacteria; order Vicinamibacterales; family UBA823; genus UBA2161. Next base: position 70,484 of record DCWN01000025.1, read on the forward strand.
GGGTGCTATGTCGGCATCGCGACGCACGACGAGCACCTGGTCTGGCGGGCCGCCCAGATCATCGATCGGATGCGGCTCGATCCATCGCGCTACGAGTTCCAGATGCTGCTGGGCGTCCAGCCGTCGCTGCGCCGGATCATCCTCGACGCGGGGCATCGGCTCCGGGTGGCCGCGCCGTTCGGTCCACAGTGGTATCCCTATTCCGTGAGACGACTCAGGAAGAACCCCGCGATCGTAAAGCATGTGATCCAGGCGATGTTCAGCCGCGAGCGGTGGGCCTGACTACTCGATAGGAGGAGATGATGGTTGATCGACGAGGTTTCCTGAGGGCGTCCGCGGTGACGGCGGGTGCCGCGCTGGTTGGGAGGCCGGCCGTGTCGGCGCACGATCTGCCGGAGTCGATCCAGAATCTGCGGCCGATGACCGACGGGATCGTGCCGATCAGCGATGACGAACGTCGCGGCCGCCTCGACAAGGCGCGGCGACTCATGGCCGAACATCAGATTAACGCCATCTACATGGAAGGCGGTTCGGGCCTCTTCTACTACACCGGCGTGCGGTGGGGAAACAGCGAGCGGATGTTCGCGATGGTGCTGCCGGCGCGCGGCGCGCCGGCCTACGTCTGCCCGAAATTCGAGGAAGAACGTGCGCGAGAGCTGATTCGATTCGGCGACGATATCCGGACCTGGGAGGAGGACGAGAGCCCGTACCGACGTGTGGCCGAGATCTTCCGCGATCGAGGCATCACCACCGGCCGCGTCGGCTTCGAGGAGCGGGTCCGGTTCTTTCTCTACGACGGGATCCGGCAGGAAGCGCCGCACCTGGAGTACGTGAGCGCGGATCCGATCACCATCGGCTGCCGCGTCGCCAAGTCCGAGGCCGAGCTGGCGCTGATGCAGCGCGCGAACGACATCACGATCGCCGCCTACAAGGCGACGATCGCGACGCTCCACGAGGGCATGACGAAGGAGGAGTTCCGTGCGAACTCGGCGGCCGCGCACGACGCGCTCGGCGCGTCGGGCGCGATCGGGGTCAACTTCGGTGAATCGACGGCCTATCCGCACGGCAGCATCCAGCCGCGGCACCTCCGCGAGGGCGACATCGTCTTGATGGACGGCGGCTGCAAGGTCGAGGGCTACAGTTCGGACATCAGCCGGACGATCGTCTTCGGCGCGCCGACCGACCGGCAGCGCGAGATCTGGGATCTGGAGCGCCGCGCCCAGGACGCCGCCCTCACGGCGGCCGAGATCGGCGTGCCCTGTGAGGACGTCGACGCGGCCGCGCGCAAGGTGATCATCGACGCGGGCTTCGGGCCAGACTACCTGGTGCCCGGGCTGCCGCACCGCACTGGCCACGGGATCGGCCTCGACGGCCACGAGTGGGTCAACCTCGTGCGCGGCAACACGACGCCGTTGGCGCGCGGCATGTGCTTCAGCGACGAGCCGATGGTGGCGATCTACGGCGAGTTCGGCATCCGGCTCGAGGACTGTTTCTACATGACCGACGAGGGCCCGCGGCTGTTCACGCGGCAGAGCCCGTCGGTCGAGGAGCCGTTCGGTTAGTGAGGATGGCGGAGATTCATCCAGGCGCATTCGTCGACCCCGACGCGGATCTGGCCAACGATGTCATCGTCGGGCCTGGCGCGGTCGTCGAGGCGGGCGTGGCGATCGGTCCCGGCAGCCGGATCGGTCCACACGCGGTGCTGCATCGTGGCACGACGATCGCCGAGCAGGTATCGGTCGCGGTTGGTGCCGTGATCGGTGGGGCGCCCCAGGTTCTGAAATTCGGCGGCGGCGAGAGCGGTGTGTCGATCGGCCCGCGGACGGCCGTCCGGGAGTACGTGACGGTCCACCGGTGCTCCGAGCCGGGGGGCCTCACGCGCGTCGGCGCCGACTGCATGCTGATGGCGACGAGCCATGTCGCACACGAGTGCGTGCTCGGCGATGGTGTCGTCCTGGCCAATGGGGCGACGCTGGCCGGGCACGTGACGCTCGCCGACCGCGTCTTCGTCTCGGGCCACGCCCAGATGCATCAGTTCGTACGGGTGGGCCACCTGGTGATGATCGGCGGCGGATCGAAGGTCCTCAAGGACCTGCCGCCGTACTGCGTCGCCGACGGGCATCCCGCGCGGCTGTTCGGCCTGAACACCGTCGGCCTGCGCCGCGCGGGTCTTGACGCCGAGCGCGTTCAGGCGATCAAGGAGGCCTACCAGACGCTGTTCGGTGCGGGCGCATCGCTGGAGGCGGCGCTGGCCTCGCTCGATCGGCTGGGCCGCAACGGCAATCCGGTCTGCGCCGAGTTCGCGGCGTTCGTGCGTGCCTCGAAGCGCGGGATCGCGCGGCCTGGCCGCTCGGGCGGACAGGCTCTCGTCTAGGCCCCAGGCTTCCGACTTACTGTCCTGCCCGTGCCTCTGGCAGCGGCTTGCGCGGCAGCGGCGCGTCGCGATTGGCCGCGTGATAGACGAACGACGCGACGATGACGGCGTTCTGCATCATGTCAGCCGGCTGAATCCGCTCGTACAGATCGAGGTTCGTGTGGTGCGTTCGGGTCCCGTACTCGACGGGGTCCTGGATGAACTGAAAGCCGGGCAGGCCGACCGCGTCGAAGGAGAGGTGGTCAGTGCCCCCTGTGTTGCGGATCGCCAGCGTCGTCATCCCCAGATTCGCGAATGGTTCCATCCAAGCTTCGAACAGCGGCGCGATCGCTTCGTTCCCTTGCAGGTAGACGCCGCGGATGGCGCCGGTGCCGTTGTCGAGGTTGAAGTAGCCTGACAACTTCGCGTGCTCCGGCTCGAGCACCATCGTGTCGCGGTCGCCGAAGTGTTGCCGCACGTAGGCACGCGAACCGATGAGTCCCTGCTCCTCGCCGGTCCAGAGCGCCAGCCGGACGGTCCGCCTCAACTCCAGCCGCGTGGCGGCGAGGATCCGGATCGCCTCCAGCATGACCGCGGAACCTGAGGCGTTGTCTGTGGCGCCGGTGCCGGCGTGCCAGGAGTCGAAATGCGCACCCAGCATCACGACCTCGTCGGCCCTTTCGGTGCCGGGCAGTTCGGCCACGATGTTGAACGAGTCGAGCGTGTCGTCGTAGAACTGGTTCTGGACATCCAGCTCGAGCGTCACCGGGATCTCCTTCTCGAGCATCCGCGCGATCCGTCCGTAGTGCTCGGTGGCGAAGACCAACTGCGGTGCAACCGGCGGATCGTCGGGGTTGCGCGAGCCACCGCTGCCGACGCGTACGCTGCCGCTGTCGCCACGGCCGCTGCCTGGCTCGATCAGTGCGGCCACGCTCTCGTCGAGAAAGAACTGCATCCGCCGCGCGGCGAACTCCCGGTCGCCGCGGCCGAAGCGGCGCGGCTGGCCTGACGGATCGGGCTGCAGTGCGAGGCTGGCGAGGTCGTCGTCGGTGAAGCGGCGACCCGGCGGCTCGAACAGCGCGTCGACGGGCGGCGTCGGTGCGGTCAACACGGCCTTGCCGCCGAGGGTCCCGCGGTGCTGCTCGATGTCCGCGTCGTTGCGGATGACGGCCACGACGGCCTCCGCCCGCACCGGCCCCGACGTGCCCGGCGTCCAGGCCTTCGCATAGGCGATGATCGGGAACGCCTGCGGCGAGACGGCCAGTGCGACGGTGCGGGCGTTGGCCCAGCCGCGTCCGAACGGGAACTCCTCGAGACGGACGGTCTCCATTCCCCACTCGCGCAGCTTTTCGACCGTGTAGTCGGCGGCCGCCCTGGCGTTGGGCGAGCCGGTGAGTCTGGGGCCGTGGACGTCGGTGAGGTACTCGAGCGTCTCCATGATCTGCGAGCCCTGAAACCCTTCGGCCTTGATCCTGTAGATCGCGTCGAGGTCGACTGGCTCCCGGCTCTGAGCCGTCAGCGTCGCCGTGGCGGCGACCAGCACCGCCGCGCAGATCTTCCTCATCCGACCGATCTGATGGTTGCGGAGATTCGACATCGAGTGCCTCTCTAGCAGGAGATCAGCAGCGAGAGACCGGCGTGGCTCTGCCTCTGATCCGATGATCCGTTCGGTCATCATACTGTAGCCCGCGGGCAACGCCGGCGACCGCGCCAGCCGGGTCGATCCGATGGCGGCGCTGAGGTATGAATAGTTAGATGACCGTCGCACTCTGGATACTTGCCGGGCTGCTGATCGTGCTGGGCGTCGTCGGGACGGTGGTACCGGTGCTCCCAGGGTCGACGTTCGTCTTCGGCGGCATGCTTCTGGCTGCCTGGATCGATGGCTTCGACCGCGTCGGGTGGCTGACCGTGTCGGTGCTTGGGCTGCTGACGTTCGCGACGGTCGGCGTCGACCTGCTCGCGACCAGCCTCGGGGCCGGCCGCCTGGGTGCGAGCCGGCTGGCGGTCGTCGGCGCGATAGCCGGAACCGTGCTTGGGCTGTTCGCCGGGCTGCCCGGCCTGCTGGTCGGGCCGTTCGTCGGTACCGTGGCGGGCGAGTTGTTGGCCAGCCGGGACATCGAGCGCGCGGGACGGGTCGGCCTCGGCACCTGGCTCGGCCTGGCCTTCGGCGTGGCCGCAAAGGTCGGCCTGGTCTTCACGATGCTGGGGATCTTCGCGACCGCGTTTGTGTTCTAGATCCCTATTCCGCCCTCAGTGCGATCATCGGATCCACTTTCGCCGCCCGCCGCGCGGGCAGATAGCTGGCGACCAACGCGATGCTGGCCAAGCCAATCGAGACGGCGACGAAGGTTGCCAGATCGAGCGGGCTGACGCCAAAGAGCAGACTGCCAAGCAGCCGCGTCAGGCCGATCGCGCCGGCGAGGCCGATGACCACGCCCAGCCCGGTGAGCCAGAGCCCTTCGCCGACGACCATCCGCACGACATCGCCGATTCGAGCCCCGAGCGCCATCCGGACGCCAATCTCCTGGCGCCGCTGCGCCACGTGGTACGACAGCAGGCCGTAGACGCCGATGGCGGCCAGGAGCAGTGCGAGTCCCCCGAACAATGCCAGCAGCATCATGTTGAAGCGAGGCTGCGCGACGGCCGCGTCGTAGTGCTGCGCCATGGTCGAGATGTTGCCGATCGGTAGCGCCGGATCGACCGCCCAGATCGCTTCCTGCACGGCGCCGACGTACGCTAGCGGATCGGTCTCGGTGCGGACGATCACTTTCTGGAACGATTCGGGAAACTGCTTGAAGGGCCGGTAGTATGCCGGTGCCGGGTCGGCCGCCGGCCCCAGGAAGCGAACGTCGCGGACGATGCCGACGATCTCGAAGACCTCGGGAGTCGGGAAGCGCCAGTGGCTTTGCAGCCGCAGCGTCTGGCCGAGCGGGTCCACGTCGCTGTCGAGAAAATACCGACGGATGAACGCCTCGTTGACGACGAGCGCACCAGGATGATCGCCGTCGTCCGTGTTGGTGAGCGTGCGACCGCGAAGCAGGTCGATGCCGGCCGTTTCGAAGTACCCCGGGCTGATCGGACGCAGCCAGGCGCTGGGCCAGCGACCCGCCTCGGGCTCGGGTCGGCCTTCGAAGCGGAACGCATCACCCCAGGTCGCGTCGAGTGGATGGTCGTAGGTGAACGCCGCCGAGCGGACGCCGGCGATGCCGCCGATGCGTTCCAGCACCTCCTCCTGAAAGTTCAGGATCTGATGAGCTTCCAGATACGACGCTTCTGGTAATGCCACGCTGAACGTCAGGGTGTGCGTCGGGTCGAAGCCGGGATCGACGCGCTGCAGGTTCCAGAAGCTCTTGATCAGCAGGCCTGCGCCTATGACGAGCAGAACGGCCACGCTCACCTCGGCGGCGACGAGCCCGCGGCGGAAGCGGTCGCGCCCGCCGCGGACGTCGGCCCGCCCTCCTTCTTTCAGCGCGTGATGCAGATCGGCGCGCGATGTCCCCATGGCCGGAAGGAGACCGAACAGCGCGCCGGTCACGGCGGTCGTGGCGAGCGCAAAGCCGAGGACCATCGGATCAATGCCGACCGAGCTCAGGCGGGGGATGTCCTGCGGCGTCAGCGTCGTCAGGAGGTCGATACCCACATACGCCAGGCCGAGGCCGGCGATGCCGCCGAGCGTCGCCAGCAGCAGACTCTCGGCAACGAGCTGACGCACGAGGCGGCCGCGTCCGGCGCCGAGCGCGGTGCGGATGGCGATCTCCTTCTGGCGGGCGACGGAGCGCGCGAGCATCAGACTGGCCAGATTCGCGCAGGCGACGAGCAAGACTAGCCCGACGGCACCCAGCAAGATGAACAGGGCCGATAGGACGTCGCCAACGACTTCGTCGACGAGCGGCACGACGACGACACCCTCGTCGCGATTCGCGGCCGGATACTGCCGCTCGAGCCGCACCGCGATCGTGTCCATCTGCGCCTGGGCCTGTTCGAGCGCGACGCCGTCGTTCAGCCTGGCGATCGTGCCGTAGACGTGACTCGTCCGGGTGGCGGCCCGCTCCGGCGAGAGAGCCAGGGGTGTCCAGACCTGCTGATAGCGCGGCAGGAACGGAATGTAGCCCTGCGTCGCCGGCCAGGTCGGATAGATGCCCGGCGGCATGACGCCGACGATCGTGTGCGGCGTGTCGTCCAGTCGTAGCGTCTGACCGATGGCGTCCGAGGTGCCGCCGAATCGGCGCTGCCAGAGGTCGTAGTAGATGATGATGACCCGGTCGGCACCCGGCACCTGTTCTTCCGGCGTGAACGATCGACCCAACATCGGTTCCACGCCGAGGACGCGGAAGTAGTCTTCGCTGACCCGCGCCCCGAGCAACTGCTCGGGGTCGCCGCCACCCGTCAGGTTGCCTCCACCGCTCCCGAACATCGCCACATCGGCGAAGACGTCGTTCTGAGACTGCCAGTCCAAGGTGTTGGCCGCCGTACTCCGCATCCGCCGGTCGGGCTCGTTCCGGTCAGTCTCCCAGAGCGCGACGAGCCGGTCGGGTGCGCGGTAGGGAAGCGGTCGGAGGAGCACCGCATTGACGATGCTGAAGATGGCGGCGTTGGTGCCGATGCCGAGCGCCAGGGTCAGGACGACAACCAGCGCGAATCCTGGCTGTTTCCTGAGGATCCGGACGGCGTAGCGCAGGTCTTGCAGCAAAGTCTGCATGTCACCGTTAGACGGAGGTGTCGGTGGAGAAGTTTGCCAGGAGGCAGGAGGCGGAAGCGACCATCGATGCCCAAAGCCGAAGGCCCGGCGTGACGCGATATGCTGGGGCCAGGCCGCGCCGCCCAACGCGGAGGAGGAGACCTCAGATGACTCGACCGGTTCTGCTGCTTGCCTCGACGTTGATGCTCTGGATTCCGCCCGCGGCGTCCGTCCAGGCAGATCGGTATGTCGCCGCTGACGGAACGATTCGAGTCGCCGTCGTGAAGCAGCCGATCAAGGGGTCGCGTAACGTGCCCGAGTTGTCGGAGAACCCCGACTACATCGCGGCGGGCGGCGGGCTGGCCGACCGCCTCACCGAATGGGGCGCAACCCTCAAGCCGACGGCGACGGCTCGGCTCACCGAGGCCGAACAGGGTGACTACGGCGAGTGGCACCGCCTCGGACTGGCAAACGGTCACCTCGGAGATCTGGTCGCGGCCAACGAGCGTGAGGGCTACTTCACGGTCGGTCTTCTCGCGAACTGCAATTCGCTCTCGGGGATGCTGGCGGGGTTGCAGCACTCGGGACCGACGCGACGGCCCCTCAGGGTCGGCCTGGTCTTCATCGACGCGCACGGTGACTACAACACCCCGGAAACGACGCTGAGCGGCATGCTGGGCGGCATGCCGGTGGCCGTCGCCGCCGGACACGCGCTGACGAATATCCGGATGAAGTCGGGCCTCGACCCGGCCCTGCCGACGAGCTACATCGTCATGAGTTGCGTCCGCGACGCCGATCCGCTCGAGCAGGAGCGGATCGACCGGTCGGACATCGAGATGATTCCTGTCGATGACATCCGCTCGCTGTCGCAGAACATCCACGCGCAGATGCGCCGGCTGTCTGACACGACCGACATCATCTACATCCACATCGACATGGACGTGCTGGATCCGAGCGAGGTGCCGGGGCATCCGTTGACCGTGCCCGACGGGCCGACCAGCCTGGAGTTGGCCGCTGCGCTCGAGGTGATGTTCCAGTACGAGAAGGCTGCGGCGCTCGGCCTCGCGTCGACGCCGGCCGGCGACGCCGACCCTGACGGCCGCTCGCGGCAGGCGGCCTACAACCTCATCGAAGGCGCGCTCAAGGGCCTGCGCGCCAGATGAGACGCGGCGCAGCAAGCGCCTGCGGCGGCGGCGACGAGCGGAGCCGAGGAGCCGCGGCTCGTGCGGTTCGGCGGGCTCACCGCACCCTGAGCTCGTCGAAGGGTGGGGGTGGGGCCCCGGCGAGCTCTGGATCATGCGGTTCCCACGGAGGACGCCGCGTGGGGCTTGGGACGCAAGGCGCCCCATCTGGTTAATCGACAATCGCCTGGTAGACGAGCGCTCGCAGCTTGCCTTGATCGTCGAGTCCGGTGGCTGGGATCACCTGCGTGAAGTAGACGACGACGAGGTCTTCCTCGGGGTCGACCCAGTACGTCGAGTGGTACGCGCCGCCCCAGCCGAACTCGCCGACCGAGCCGGGCACGCCGCGTGCACCCAGATCCTCGACGACCGAGAAGCCGAGTCCGAAGCCGGTGCCCGCCGCGGAGTTCACGTCTACGCCGAGGTGGTTGACGGTCATCAACGACACGGTGTTCGACGACAGGATCCGCTCACCGTCGAAGGCGCCGCCGTCGAGCAACATCTGCAGGAACGCGGCGTAGTCCTCGGCAGTCGAGAGCAGGCCGGCGCCGCCCGAGAAACTCGTCCGCGGGCCGTCGACGTAGGCGCCCTGGCTGACCATGCCGCCGTGATCGGGCGTCCGCTCGAGGCCCGCGTCCGAAACGGAATAGACGGTGGCCAGACGCGCGGTCTTCTCGCGCGGCAGGTAGAAGTGGGTGTCATCCATCCCGAGCGGTTCGAGTACGCGGCTCCGCAGAGCGACGTCGAGGGGGTCACCGGTGACCACTTCGACCAGCGCGCCGAGAATGTCGGTGTTGTAGCCGTAAACGAACCGCTCGCCTGGCTGGGCGTCGAACGGGAGCTCGGCGATGTGCGCGATCGTCTGGCGGACTGGCTCGTCGCGGTGCGCGAAGTACCAACCTTGAATCTCGGCCGCCGCCCACTGGTCCTCGGCCACGCCGGTGCCGTAGCCGATGCCGGCCGTGTGCGTCAGCAGGTCGCGGATCGTAATCGGCCGATTCGCGCGCACGACATCGTACCCACCGCCCGATCGTGCAACGGCCACCGTCGTGTCCAGAAGCTCGGGGAGGTACCGTCCGATCGGGTCGGCGATCAACAGCCGGCCCTCCTCCTGCAGCATCATGACGGCGACGCTCACCAGAGCCTTCGTCTGCGAGGCGATCCGGAAGATGGCATCGACCTCCATCGGGGCGCCGGACTCGCGGTCGCGTCGGCCGAACGCTTCCAGGTACCCGATCTGGCCGTGTCGAGCGATCAGTACGACCACGCCGGGTAGCGCACCCTGGGCAACATAGCCCTCGAACGCGTCACTCAGGCGCTCGAGCCGGTGCGCCGACAGCCCGATCGTCTCGGGATCGACCCGTTCCAGCCCTTGGGCCGAGACCTGCGGCGCCGAGAGTGTCCAGGCGATCCATACGGCCAGGACCAGGAATGCGCGAACTCTCATGCGGTCACCTCCAGTCTGTGTATGGCTGATAGTTTACGCTTGGCGCGCGCCGCGTGGGTCTTGGGGCGCAAGGCGCCGTCCGACATTGAACACACCGCGCACAGCGCGGTGGCG
>DCWN01000025.1:80608-107019 GCA_002328835.1 Acidobacteria bacterium UBA2161
CGCGAGGGGCCGAGCGGGGGCTTGGGGCGCAAGGCGCCCCATCCAGTCAATGATCTACTCGACCCGCAGCGCCGTGACCGGATCGATCCGGGTGGCTCGACGCGCCGGGACGTAGCTGGCCAGCGCGGCGACGGCCAGCAGGAGCACGGCCACCGTGGCGAAGACGGTCGGATCCGTCGGCGCGACGCCGTAGAGCAGGCTCTCGAGCATCCGCGACAGGATCCACGCGCCGACCAACCCGACGGCGACGCCAATCGAGGCCAGCGCCAGTCCGCTGCCAACGACGAGTCTGCGCAGACCGCCCGGGTCGGCGCCGAGGGCCATCCGGATGCCGAGTTCGGCCGTTCGCTGCGTGACGGTGTAGCTGAGCACACCGTAGATGCCGATCGCTGCGAGGGCCAGCGCGACGGCGGCGAAGATTCCGAGGACGAGCATGGTGAACCGCCGCTCGGCGATCGAGCGTGAGACAGTCTCCGTGAGTGGCTCCACGCCGAAGACCGCCAACGCTGGGTCCACGGCCGCGATGGCCCGCCGAAGCGGACCGGCGAGTTGCCGCGGGTCGCCGGCGGTGCGGGCGAGGAGGACCCCCGCTCCGTTGGTGCGCGGCAACTGGGCCAATGGCAGGTAGAGCCCGAGCGGCGGCGCTTCGGTCAGACCGTGGAAGTACTCGTTCCCGACGATCCCGACGATCGGCCGCGGCGTGCCGAATAGCCGGATCTCGGCGCCGAGCGGATCTCGGTTGCCGAAGAACCGGCGAGCCGACGCTTCGTTGATGACCGCCACCGCGGGGTCGAACGTTCCGTCGGCATCGCGGAAGAGGCGACCCCGGATGAGCGGGATGCCGACCGTGTCGAAGTAGCCGGGGGTAACACTGCGCACTGAGATCTCCGGCCAGGTGCTGGCCTCGGCCTCGCGGCCGACGACGGCGAACGAATTCGTGAAGCCTGCGTCGAGCGGATGGTTGCCTCCGATCGCGGCCGCCTCGACGCCGGGCAGCGCCTGGGCGCGCTCGAGCAGCCGACGCGTGAATGCGTGCTGTTCGCTGAAGTCGGGCCAGCGGTCGAAGTCGATCGGGTAGCGGCTCTGCGGCAGGTGGTACTCGGCCTTCATGGCGCCGCCGGCCGTGAAGCCGGGGTCGATCTGTTGTAGCTGCCAGAAGCTCTTGATCAGCAGTCTAGCGCCGACCACGAGAATGACGGCGAGCGCCAGTTCGGCGACGACGAGCGCCGAGCGCATCCGGCGGCGTTCGCGGCCGGCCGAGGCCCCGTGGCCGCCCTCACCCTTGAGCGCCGACTGGAGATCGACATGGCGGGCCTGCAGCGTCGGCACCAGGCCAAAGAGCAGGCTGACGCCGATCGACACGGCGAGCGTCACGGCGAGGACCCGGAGATCGATCGTGGCCTCGACGATCCGCGGGATGGCGGCCGGCGCGAGGCCGAGCAGCGCACGGAGGCCGGCCTGCGCGACCCCGACGCCGAGCGCGGCGGCAACGCCGGTGAGGAGCAGGCTCTCGACGAGGAACTGGCGGGCGAGACGGCGCCCGCCCGCGCCAAGCGCCGTCCTGATCGCGACCTCCCGACGCCGCGCGGCGCCGCGCGCGAGCAGGAAATTCGCCACGTTCGCGCAGGCGACCAGCAGCACGAGCGAGACCGCCCCGAGCAGCACCAGCAGGGCCGGCCGGATGGGCCCGAAGACGACTGTGTCGAGCGGCTCGACGAACGTGCCGCGGCCGTCGTTCTCGGGGTAGTCGCGTTCGAGGTCGGCGGCGATGGCGCCGACCTCTTCCTGCGCCGTGACGACGCTCGCACCGTCCGCGAGGCGGCCGACGACGAGAATCGGATGTGTCTGGCGGGGATAGACCTCCTCGGAGGCCTGTAGCGGCATCCAGACGTCGACGTCGACGCGCGCGCCGCGCTCGGCGAACGAACGCCCGTACTTCGCCGACGAGAGGATCTGGAAGATCCCAAAGTCGGACGCCGACGGCATCACGCCGATGACGGTGACGGCGCGGTCGTCGAGTTGGATCGTCCGCCCCACGACATCGGGTTCGCGCGACAGGGCACGGGTCCAGAAACCCTCACTGACCAGGGCGACTTGCGGCCCGCCGGCGGCGGCTTCGACCTCGGTGAACACCCGGCCGACGATCGGTTCGAGACCCAGCGTCGAGAAGAAGTCGCCGGTCACCCCAAGCGCGGGCAACCGCTGGGCGTCGCCGCTGGCCGGCGTGTGATTCACTTCACGACCGGTGAACGCGCCCCAGGCGTCGAGTTGCGCGCTGCGGTCCTGGAAGTCCAGGTAGTCGGGCCACGAGGCGGGCTCGCGGGTCGTCCCGCTGTTCCGGTCGGTCTCCCAGACCATCACGAGCCGATCGAGCGCCGCGACCGGGGCCTGTCGCAGCAGGACGCCGTCGACGACGCTGAAGATCGCGGTATTGGCGCCGATGCCGAGTGCGAGCGTTACGATCGCGACGGCGGCGAAGCCGGGGTTGCGCGCCAGCGCGCGCCCGGCGTATTTCACGTCGGTCAGCAGTTCATTCATGGTGGGCGCTCCGGTATATGCTAGTTTATTAGCACTTGAGATGCCAAGAACTTAACATACCCCTGTCAACCGCGAACACGACACTCGGGCGGCTACGGCCCGAGCCACGAGCCCAGCGCGACGCCAACGAATGTCGCCGTGGCGTAGCCGAGCGTGCCGCAAAGGATGGCGGGGATGACCAGGCCGTGCCAGCCGCGCGCCGTCGCCATCGCCGCCGCCGTTGTCGGCCCGCCGGCATTGGCGTTCGAAGCGACGACGATCTCCGCGAGGTCGAGTTTCAAGAGGGCGCCGGCCGCCAGCAGGAACAGGAGATGCACGCTCAGAATGACCGCGGCGAAGAGGAACAAGGCCGGGCCGGTGCGGATGACGACCGCGATGTTCGCACTCGCGCCGATTGTCGCGAAGAAGAGCTGCATCATCACGGTCCCGATCTCCTGCGCCCCACCCAGGCGCCCGAGGCGAGACGGCAGCGTCGTCGCCGCAGCGACCGCGAGGGCGGTGAGGAGGAGGATACCGCCGCCATCCCAGCCGAATGCGGAGGCCAGCGTGTAGCCGAGACCGCAGCAGACCGCTGCGATCGCGAGTGACGTCATCATGCTGGGGACCGTGATCGGATCGGCGGCGAGTCCGGCGGCGACCGTGGCTGGAGTACCCACGGTGTGGCGCTCAGGGTAGTACCGGCGCAGGACGGCCACGGATGGCAGCGTGAAGAGCACGAGAAAATAGAGTGTCATCACCAGATTGTCCGCCGCTACGCCGGCCGTGAGCAGATCGCCCGACCTGAGGCCAAGCGCCTCGGCGGCGCCAGCGTAGTTCAACGACCCTCCCACGAACGTGGCGGCGAATATTCCGGCCAGCCGCCACCCGTCGTTGGGGAGCGGCACCACCGCGAACGCCAGCAGGGTGCCGAGCACCGTGCCGACGGCGCCACACCCGAACGCGACGAGTGTCGGTCCCGCCTCGCGCACGATCCGCCGAAGGTCGGCCTTGAACAGCAGCAGCGGAATCGCCAGCGGCACGATGTAGCTCCAGACGATGTCGTAGACCGGCGCCGTGACCGGTATGACGTTGAGGTTCGACAGGACGAAGGTCGACGTGATCGCGACGATCACACCGGAGACCCGGGCACCCCATCGGGTGTTCGCTTCTGCCCAGAAGCCGAACGCCGCCGCCGACAGCAGCACGGCCAGAAGCGCCCAGGTGTCGTTGGGAGTGATGAGCGGCATTAGAGAATGCGTAGCGCAGGACTTGCCACACCTGCCAGAACCAATCGACGCCTAGACCCCCGAAGCAAAGTCCTGCGAGGGCGAGCCAGAGGCGAAGCCCTACTCCTAGAGGCATGAGACTACGAGCATTCGCCCGGCCGGCGCAAACGTGACTAGTGTCTTGCTAGAATCGGCGTTCCCGAAGGAGACCGATGCCTGTCGATCACGCGCTAGCCGTCAGCCTGCTGCAGGACCTTGTCCGTATCCCGTCGGTGAATCCCGACCTCGTGCCCGGCGCGCCGGGTGAAGCCGACGTGGCGGCCTATATCGCCGACGCGCTGCGGTCATGGGGGCTGACGGTTGACGTCGTCGAGGCCGCGGCCGGGCGACCGAACGTCGTCGCGACGCTGAAGGGCTCCGGTGGCGGCCGGACGCTTCTCTTCAATGGCCACATGGACACGGTGGGCGTCGAGGGTATGGCGGAGCCATACTCGGGCGAACTGCGTGACGGCCGCGTGTACGGCCGTGGGGCGATCGACATGAAGGGATCGCTCGCCGCGACGATGGCGGCGACCAAGGCGCTCATCGATGACGGGGCGCAGTTGCACGGCGACGTGGTCTTCACCTACGTCGCCGACGAGGAGTACGCCAGCCTCGGGACCGAGCGAGTGGTGGCCGACATCGCCTCGGGGCGCCTGCCGCGTCCCGAGGCCGCCGTGAACACCGAGCCGACCGGCCTGCGGGTCGGACTGGGCCACAAGGGGTTCACCTGGGTCGAGGTCACGACGGAAGGGAAGGCGGCGCACGGGTCTCGCCCGGACCTGGGCGTCGACGCGATCGTGAAGATGGGGAAGGTCCTCGTCGAGGTCGACCGGTGGCAGGCCAGACTCGAGGCCGGCGACCGGCATCCTCTGCTCGGGCCCGGTTCCGTTCATGCCTCGCTCATCGACGGCGGTCGTGAGATGTCGTCGTATCCCGATCGCTGCACGCTGAAGCTCGAGCGCCGGACCGTGCCACCCGAGACCGCCGACACCGTTACCGCCGAGGTCGGCGGAATGCTCGATCGGCTCGCCGCGGCCGACCCGACGTTCGCGGCGTCGTCGACGGTCACGTTCGTGCGCAATCCATGGCAGGCTGATCTCGGTTCAGAGATCGTCAGCACGACCACCGTGGCCATTGCGACGGTCACCGACGCTCCGGCCGAGACGATGACCCAGACCGGCTGGCTCGATTCGGCGCTCCTGGGCGATGCCGAGATCCCGACGGTCATCTGCGGACCGCGCGGTGATGGCCTCCACGCCGTCGATGAGTCGGTCGAGGCGGCGTCACTCGGGATCTGCGCCGAGATCTACGAGCAGATCATCCGTCAGTTCTGTGGCTGAATCGCGGAGGCTCAGCCCGCGGTGACCACGTCGAGCAGCACCGCCCAGCCGTCGGGTCCGCGCGACCAGACGCGAAGATACCCGCCCGCGGCGCCGCCGGCCACCTCTGCCGAACCGTAGCCGTAGCCCAGGTCGCCCGATCGAGCGATGACGACGTCGACCTGCTCACGGACGACAGCTTCTCTCGCGGCCAGGTCGACGACAGCCTCGGCTCCGATGCGCGGGGCCTGACCATTCCGCCAAGCCTCCACCGCCGGATGCATCCGATCGATGGCCTCGGCTGTCTGGTCCGCGTTGCGGAGTGCGTCGAGTCGGGCGTCGACCGCCTGCTCCGAGAGATCGATTCCGCCAGTGCGTGGTGTGAGCGAACCGGCCTCGACCGATACCGGCCAGTCGAGGTCGTTCGGCGCCGCCGTGCCGATGTCGGCCACGACCCGCCAGGAGCCTTCGATCGTCCGCTGCCAGAGCGTGACGTACCGGCCGAAGGTGCGGCCGCCCTCGGCGTCGGTCCGACGCCAAACGCCGACGGTGAGGCCGAGATCGCCGGCCTGCGACAGCTCGGCGCGTGTGGGAGCCCATTCCAGCGTGATGCCATCGTCGGACTGCCGCGCGACGGTGTCCCAGCCGTTGACCGGCCCGGGCCGGAAGATGACCGCGTCACGCGTCAGGTAGGTGCGAAACGCCGCTCGCGATCCGAGCTCGACAGAGGCCGCGGCGAAGCGGCGCTCGGTGTCGACTAGCGACCGGTACCGGCGTCCGACCTGATTGGGGTCCTGGGCGGCGAGGCCCGTGCCCAGGCCGACGAGCGCGACGATGGTGACGAGCGAGCGCGCCATGGTTTCGGGTCCGGGCTGATTATGCTCTGGTCCGACGAGCGTGCGGCAGAAAAACGTACGCGATCGCCAGGCCGTAGACGAAGTTCGACCAGCCGACCTCGAACATGTGCCAGAAGCGGATTGAGGTGGGCATGTACGGGCTGGGCACGACGAGCCCGCCGATCCCCCGGATCAAGCAGAGGGCGGTGCCGGCCGTGATGCCGGCTCTCAGCCAGCCGCCCGGAACGAGCCGCAGGAACGGCAGAGTGATCAGCGCGAACAAGACGCCGTTCAGGTACTCCCACTCGAAGAACAGCAGGCCGAGGCGCTGTTGTGCCTCGTGCTCTGCGTAGAACTCCCGCACGAACGGCCAGATGATCAAGCCGGCGACGAGCAGGAAGACCAGATAGACGCAGCCGATCGCCGGGATCCGCCAGAGCCAGCCAAGATCCGACAACCCGAAGCCGGCGGGCCGTTCCCGCGTCGGGTCGGCGGCTTCCCGCCCCAGGAGGACCGCGGCGGCTGCGGCGAGCACCGCCGAGGCGCAGAGAAGTTGGAGGAGCACACCCGTGAACCGGGCCGCACTTACGTCGGGCTCGAAGAAGTACGCGGCCTGGGCCTGGGCCGCGAATCTGAGTCCGGCGAGGATGATGAAGAACGCGACAAAGAGCTTTTCGGCATCCGCCCGCACCCGTCGTGCGACGAAGGCGAGCGCCCAGACGGTGATGAAGGCGCTGACGAGCGCCCAGCCGAGGCGGCTCGCGATCGGCAAGCTGGCGGGCGACAGCCCGAACAGTTGCGCGAAGAGGGGACCGATGAGCAATTCGTTGATGAGCGTGAATCCCGCGGCGACCGCGGCGACTCGGGACCACGGAAACGCAGATGTTGTCGTCATGATCTCTTCCTTCCACGACGTCGAGTAGTGCGGAGTTGCTGCTCAGCGCGCCGTGCCCACGCGGCCCGCCCGCGCAGGCCTTCGAGGCCGCTCTCGAGCGCCAGCCTGGCGTGCGTGGACATGCTCCGGGCGTCGAGGAACGGCTCGATCGACGTGGCGTACCCGTCGAGTGACTCCGACATCGTTGTCAGGAACCGGTCGATCTGGCTCGGCGGGAGCACGCCGTCCATCAACGCGAACCGCAGCATCAGCTCCCGCTCCCTGAGCGCGACATCCTCGACAGTGACTGGCGGAGCCAGCCATCGGCGGAGTGCTTCGCGGCCACGAGAGGTCAGGCAATAGACGCGACGTGGCCGCAGCGACCGCTGTCGTTCGACCACGCCCCGGATCAGCCCGCCACGCTCGAGCTTCCGCAGTGCCGGGTAGACGGCGCCGGGGCTACCGCTGTACTGGCGCATCGGCGTCGTCTGGAACGTCTTCATGAGGGCGTAGCCGCTGAGCGGTGCCCGCTGGATCAGGCCCAGCAGTGCGTAGGCGAGGGTCGCCAGCGGTCTGGAAACCATACGGCTAGTAATATTACTAATCGTAATAAGGTGTCAAGGCTCGGCGCTCATCCGCCTCACCCCAGCCCTCTCCCCGCTGGGGAGTGGGGTCCTCAGTGGCAGCGGAACCTGGCGCCTAGTCGCCGACCGTGGCCAGGCATTCGATCTCGAGCGCCGCGCCTAGCGCCAGGCCGGTCGAGCCGAACGCGCTCCGGGCGGGCAGGTGCTCGGGGAAGAACGTGACGTAGACCTCGTTCATCGCCGGCCACTGGCTCATGTCTTCCATGAAGACCATGCACTTGACGACGTGGTTCATCGACGACCCGGCGTTCTCGAGCGTCCGGCTGATGTTTTCGAGCGTCTGGCGGGTTTCGGCCTGCACGCCGCCCTCCGCCAGGCCGCCGCCCGGTCGGTTGCCGAGCATGCCCGAGAGATACAGCATGTCGTCGACCCGGACGTACGACGAGAAGGGGCGGCCGGGGGCGCCGCCGACGTACTCCACATCGGGGCCCGAGCGCTGGGCACGGGTAGTGAACGAGCCGAGCGCGAAGGCGACGGCGGCGACGGCAACGAACAAGGCGCGGATGGACGTGGGTGAGGTCATGATGATGGTGGCTCCTTCTCTAGAGACCTTCGGAAGTCTTCGTCCGGGCGGCGACGGTCGTCCCGCAGGTGTATCAAACGTCAGGCCCGGGTCGAGATCAAGCGGGTACCGCCGCCGGCGAACCGTTCGCCCGCCGCCTGCGTCTTTCTAGGGGAGGGGTCAACCGGCCGCGTCGGCCGTACTGATAGAATGCAAAGAGGTTCCACCTCCCCCACGGATTTCGGTAGTCGGTCGAAGGGTTCTGTTTCATGAAGGTCATTCAAGACGCGGTGCGCTATCCGGTCACGACGGCTGTCGGCGTGATCCTGCTGGTGATGTTCGGGCTCATTTCACTGTTCGGGCTGCCGGTGCAGCTGACGCCCGATATCACGCAGCCGGAAGTGTCCGTGATGACGTTCTGGCCCGGCGCGAGCCCGGAGGAAGTCGAGCGCGAGATCATCGACGAGCAGGAAGAGCAGCTGAAGTCGCTCGAAGGGCTTGAGAAGATGTTCAGTTCGAGCGCCGACAGCATGGGGACGCTCACGCTGCGGTTCTTCGTCGGTGTCGACAAGGACGCCGCGATCCTGCGGGTCTCGAATCGTCTCGACCAGGTGCCCAGCTATCCGGACGACGTCGACAAGCCGGTCATCTCGGCGCAGGGCCTGCGGCCGGTCGCGTCGGCCTACTTCGCGCTCGAGCCGCTGCCCGAGAACGGCTTCGAGGGTGATATCTCGACGCTTTGGGATCTGGCCGACGATTTCATCAAACCCGAGTTCGAGCGGATTCCCGGCGTGGCGTCATCGCAGATTTTCGGCGGACGCGAGCAGGAGCTGCACGTGACCGTCGACCCGGCCAAGCTCGCCGCGCGTCAGATCACGCTGAACGAACTGGGCGCGGCGCTCGACCGCGAGAACCGGAACTACAGCGGCGGCGACTTCTACGAAGGGAAGCGGCGCTACATCGTCCGGACGGTCGGCGAGTATCAGTCGCCCGAGGACGTCAACGACATCGTCGTCGCGGTGCGGGACGGCGTGCCGGTCTACCTGCGTGACCTGGGTGAGGCGGCGCTCGGCTACCGCAAGGCCGCCGACCGGGTCTTCGGCATGAATGGTCAGGTGCTCGTCCTCCCGGTCATGAAGCAGCCGGGCGCCAACGTGCTGGACATCATGGACGAGCTCCAGCTCACCGTCGAGCGGCTGAACGAGGCGCGGCTCGCGCCGCTCGGCCTTCAACTCGTCCAGGTCTACGACGAGACGATCTACGTGCGCAGTGCGATCAGCCTGGTCCAGAACAGCCTGCTGGTCGGCGCGTCGCTGGCGATCATCGTCCTCCTGCTGTTCCTCCGGAGCGTCACGAGCACACTCATCATCGCCGTGGCGATTCCGACCAGCCTCATCGGCACGTTTCTCATGATGTCGTGGCTGGGGCGGACGTTGAACGTCATCAGCCTGGCCGGGCTGGCCTTTGTGGTCGGCATGGCGGTCGACAACTCGATCGTCGTGCTGGAAAACATCTACCGCCATCGGCAGATGGGCAAGTCGCGGAGCGTCGCGGCGGTCGACGGCGCCAAGGAGGTCTGGGGCGCCGTGCTCGCCAGTACGTTGACGACAATCGCCGTGTTCATTCCGATCGCCTTCGTCCAGGAAGAAGCCGGCCAGCTCTTCGGCGACATCGCCATCGCGATCAGCTGCACGGTCGCGCTCAGCCTCATCGTGGCCATCACCGTCATCCCGAGCCTGTCGGCCAAGATCCTCCATGCCGTGGAGGCCGACGAGACCCGGAAGGGCCTGCACAACCTCTGGGGCCTGACGGGCGTGGCGGGCGGCTTCGCCAACGCCATCTCCGCTGGTGTCGGGTGGATCATCGGTTCCACCGTGCGGCGCGTCGCGGTCGTCGTCGTGCTCTTCACTGCATCGGTCGGCGGCAGCGTCTGGATGATGCCCCAGACCGAGTACCTGCCGGTCGGCAACACGAACTTCCTCTTCGGCATGATGCTGCCGCCGCCGGGCTACAACGTCGACGAGATGACCGACATCTTCCATACCTACGAGGCGGAGCTGAAGCCGCTGTGGGTAACCGAACCGGGTTCTCCGGAGGCGTTGCAGCAGCCGGGTGGCGGCATCGAGCAGTTCTTCTTCGCCGCGGCGCCGTCCTTCGGATTCATGGGCGTGTCGGCCCGCGATCCGATGCGGGTCCGCGAGCTGGTTCCGCCGTTCTTCGCGTTGAACGCGAAGGTGCCGGGCGCGATCATCGTGGCGCAGCAGTTCAGCATCTTCATGACCGAGGCCGGTGGCGGCCGGGCCATCGACGTCGAGCTGACCGGTCCGGATCTGGAACGTTTGATCGGTCTCGGGGTCCAGGTCTTCGGTCAGGTGATGCAGAAGCTGCCCGGGGCGCAGGCACAGCCGATTCCCGGTCTCGACCTCGGCAATCCCGAGGTGCGCGTCGTGACCGACCGGCGTCGCGCCGCCGAAGCGGGACTGTCGAACCGCGAACTGGGGTTCGCCGTGAGTGCGCTCGTCGACGGCGCCAAGGCCAGCGACTACCGGTTCGAAGGGAAGGAAATCGATCTCCGCCTGATGGCCGAACAGAGCTTCGCGCACCGGACCCACCTGCTGGAGCAGATGCCGATCGCCACCCGGGAGGGGCGGATCATCACGCTCGGCTCGGTCGCCGAGGTGTCGCAGACCAGTGGACCGGTGTCGATCGATCACCGCAATCGGGAGCGCGCGATCACGATTCAGATCACGCCGGACGAGCAGATGCCGCTCGAGACCGCGATGACCATTGTCCAGGACGAGATCATCGCGCCGCTGCAGGCGTCGGGGCAGATGAGCCGCCTCGAGCATGCCACCCTGGCGGGGAGCGCCGACAAGCTGACCCAGACGTTCGACGTGCTGCAGTTCAATTTCCTCCTGGCGATCGTGATCACGTATCTGCTGATGGCGGCGCTCTTCGAGAGCTTCCTCTATCCCTTCGTCATCATGTTCAGCGTGCCGCTCGCGGCGCTCGGGGGCTTCCTCGGCCTCACGGCGCTCAATACGTTCGTGACCTATCAGCCGCTCGACGTGCTGACGATGCTCGGTTTCATCGTGCTGGTGGGCACCACCGTCAACAACGCGATCCTCATCGTGCACCAGTCGCTGAATCACATGCGTGAGGAGGGGATGGGTCCGCACGAAGCGATCCGCGAGTCGACGCGCGGCCGGGTCCGCCCGATCTTCATGACCGTCACGACGACGGTCTGCGCCATGCTGCCGCTGGTCTTGTTTCCGGGTGCCGGCTCGGAGCTGTACCGGGGGCTGGGAAGCGTCGTCATCGGCGGTTTGATCGTGTCGACGGTGTTCACGCTGTTCCTGGTCCCGGCGCTGTTCAGCCTGGCGCTCGATGCCCGGGCGACGGTGGGGCGGTGGCTCCGTCCGGTGCCGCAGCCGGGTCACTGACCGGCGGCGCGAGGCACTGCCGATGGCCGTCGTCCTGACCGTTCTCGGCTGCGGCGACGCCTTCGGCAGCGGGGGGCGCTTCCAGACCTGCTTCGCGATCGACGCTGGCGAGACTCGCGTCCTGCTCGACTGCGGGGCCTCGTCGCTGGTGGCAATGCGCCAAGCCGGTGTCGATCCGCGCACGATCGACGCGATCTTCCTGACCCATCTCCACGGCGACCACTTCGGTGGCCTCCCGTTCTTCATCCTTGACGCGCAGTTTCTCTCGAAGCGCACCGCGCCGCTCACCGTGGCCGGGCCGCCCGGGACCGAGGCGCGGGTGCTCCAGGCGATGGAGACGTTCTTTCCGGGATCGACGAAGGTGGACCGGCGGTTCGACACGCGCTTCGTCGAGCTGCTCCCGGCGCAGCCGACGGCCGTGGGTACGGTCGTCGTCACACCCGCCGACGTCGTACATGGCAGCGGCGCGCCGGCGTACGCGCTGCGCCTCGAAGTCGACGGCCGGGCGATCGGCTACTCGGGCGACACCGAATGGACCGAGGCGCTGTTGCCCATTGCGCGTGATGCCGACCTCTTCATCTGCGAGGCGTCGGTCTTCGACAAGGCGATCCCGGGCCACATCACCTACACGACGCTCGTCGCCCGGCGCGCGCAACTCGAGTGCCGGCGGCTGCTGCTGACCCACCTGGGGCCCGACGTCCTGGCACAGCTCGACGAGCTTGAGATCGACGCCGCGACCGACGGGCAAGTCATCACGCTATAGAATGAGGCCATGACCCCACCGGCCGCGGGGCCCGCTGGCACGCCCGACACTCGCGACGCGGAGACGGGTTCCGACGCACCGCTCGATTTCATCCGCACGATCGTCGCCGCCGATGTTGCCGCGCAGAAGCACGGCGGCCGCGTGGCGACCCGTTTTCCGCCCGAGCCCAACGGGTATCTTCACATCGGCCACGCGAAATCGATCTGCCTGAACTTCGGTGTGGCATCCGAGTACGGCGGCACCTGCAACATGCGCTTCGACGATACGAACCCCACCACCGAGGAGGTCGAGTACGTCGACGCGATCCAGGCCGACGTGCGCTGGCTGGGGTTCGACTGGGGTGACCGGCTTTACTATGCCTCGGACTATTTCGAGCAGCTGTACGGCTATGCCGTGCGCCTGATCGAACAGGGCAGGGCCTACGTCGACGACCTCGATGCCGAAGCGATCCGCGAGTATCGCGGCACCCTGACGGCGCCGGGCCGCGAGAGCCCGCATCGGGACCGCTCGGCTGCGGACAACCTCGATCTGTTCGGCCGGATGCGGGCCGGCGAGTTCCCGGATGGGTCGAAGGTGCTGCGCGCGAAGATCGACATGGCCTCGGGCAACATGAATCTCCGCGACCCGACGCTGTACCGCATCCGGCGCGCTGCGCACCACCGGACCGGTGCGACCTGGTGCGTCTATCCGATGTACGACTTCACGCACGCGCTGTCTGACGCCATCGAGCAGATCACGCATTCGCTGTGTACGCTCGAGTTCGAAGACCACCGCCCGCTGTACGACTGGGTCGTTCGGGAAGCCGACGCGCCGTCCCGCCCCCAGCAAATCGAGTTCGCGCGCTTGAATCTTTCGTACACCGTGCTCAGCAAGCGGAAGCTGCTGCGGCTGGTGGCGGACGGCCATGTCTCGGGGTGGGACGACCCGCGGATGCCGACGCTGGTCGGGATGCGGCGGCGCGGCTATCCGCCCGGAGCGATTCGAGTGTTTTGCGACCGGATCGGGATGGCCAAGCGCGAGAACGTCGTCGACGTGGCCGCGCTCGAGCACGCCGTGCGTGAAGAGTTGAACCGGACGTCGCCGCGGGTCATGGCGGTGCTGCGGCCGCTGAAAGTGGTCATCGAGAACTACCCGGAAGGCCAGGTCGAGGAACTCGATGTCATCAACAATCCCGAGGATGCCGAGGCGGGTACGCGGAAGGTCCCGTTTTCCCGGGTGCTCTATCTGGATCGCGCCGATTTTCACGAAGATCCGCCCAAGAAGTTCTTTCGGCTCGCGCCGGACCGCGAGGTGCGCCTGCGATGCGCCTACTTCGTGACCTGCGTCGGCGTCGTGAAGGACGAGCAAGGGGAGGTCGTCGAGTTGCGCTGTACCTACGATCCGGCGACGCGCGGCGGGTCGGCACCCGACGGACGCAAGGTCAAGGCGACGCTTCACTGGGTCTCGGCCGAGCACGCGCTTCCGGCAGTTGTCCGCCAGTACGAGCGGTTGTTCGTCGACGAGCACCCGGGAGAATCGCGCGAGTTTCTCGAGGCCCTGAACCCCGATTCCCTCGAGGTCATCGACACCTGTCAGGTCGAACCGAGCGTCGCCGGGGCAATCGTGGGAACGCGCTATCAGTTCGAGCGCCTCGGCTACTTCTGCGTCGATCCAGAGTCGACCGGTGAACAGCTCGTGTTCAACCGTACGGTATCGCTGCGCGACGCGTGGGCGAAGATCGCGCGCGCAACGAAGATGAAGACGGGCGGCTGACTCCAGCCGGCTGCCGATGCGCGAGAGGATGACGACATGACCGGCTTGCTCCTGGTGGCGCTACTCGTGGGCCTCGTCTTGCCGCTGCAGGCGGGCATCAACTCGCAGCTCAGGATTCACGTCGGCCACCCGCTCTGGGCCGCTCTCGTATCGTTCAGCGTCGGTACTTGCGCGCTGGCGCTGGTCCTGGCCGTGACCCGGATCGGATGGCCCGCAGCCGGGTGGGTCGGCCGCGTGCCGTGGTGGCAGTGGACCGGCGGAGTTCTCGGGGCGACGTTCGTCACGTCGTCCATCGTGCTGGCGCCGCGCCTCGGCGCGGCCGCACTCATCGCGACTGTCGTTACAGGGCAGATGGTCGGATCGCTCTTCATCGATCACTACGGCGCCGTTGGCTACCCGCAGCAGGCGGTGAGCGTTGGGCGCGTGCTCGGCGTGGCCCTGATCGTGGCGGGCGTCGCCCTCATCCAGTACCGGTGAGCATTCTCTTGATGACGCCCCGGATGCTCGGTCGCGATGCCCGCCGCCTCGTGCTCTGCGGGCTGGCGGCTGCGGCCTGCGCCTGCTCCCCGGAGCGCGCGAACGTCCTCGTGCCCGATGGCAGCGCGACGGTCACGGTGATGGACTTCCGGGAGCCGTTCTCGCTCGATCCGCTGCCCGAGGGATGGCAGCATCGGACCTTCTGGCGGCATCGGCCGATGGAGATGTCGTTCACGACCAAGGCGGGGGTGCCCGCCATGCGCTTCGCCACGCGCGACACGGCGTCGATGCTGTTTCGCCACGTGCGGATCGACCTCGGCACCTATCCCCACCTCAGCTGGCGCTGGTTCATCGAGACCGAGATCGACGGGACCGTCGACGAGCGCACGCGTGAGGGCGACGATCATTCAGCCAGGTTCTTCCTGAGCTTCGCGACGGCTGACGGCGAGACCCGACGGATGGAGATCATCTGGGCCAACCGGCGGTTCGCGGCGGGCGAGTACAAGTTCCTCGGGTCGTTTCCCCACGACGTGGCGAACGGGGGCGCCGCGAACGTCGGGCGCTGGCACGACGAGACGGTCAATCTGGCGGCGATCTACCGAGAGTTGTGGGGTGGTGATCCTCTCGGCGTGACGCTGGTCGACCTCGGCGTGTTCTGCGATTCCGACGACACCGGCGCCGAGAGCGTCGCCTACATCGCCGACGTGCGCGTTTCGCAGTCCCCGCCTGCATGATGCCGAAGCCTGACGCCGACCGGACGGTCCAGCTGTTCGCCACGTGCCTGGTCGACACGATCCGCCCGAGCGTGGGCCTGGCCACGCTCCGCCTGCTCGAACGGCTCGGGGTGACGGTCCTCGTGCCCGCCGGCCAGACCTGCTGTGGGCAGCCGGCATTCAACAGCGGGTGCCTGGACGATGCGCGGGCCACGGCGCGCTACACGATCGACCTGCTCGAGCGCTCCCCGGCGCCCGTCATCGTCCCTTCGGGATCGTGCGGCGACATGATCGTCCACCGGTATCCCGAGCTGTTCACCGGCGATCCGATCTACGGACCGAAAGCCGACCGCGTGGCGGCGCGCACCTACGAACTCGGCCAGTACCTGGCCGACGTGCTGGAGGTGGGAGACGTCGGCGCGAAGGCCGAGCGGACGATAGCGTACCACCCGTCGTGTCACCTGCTGCGGGGCCTGGGTGTCCGGGAGGCCGTGCCGCGCCTGCTCGAAGCCGTTGCCGGAGCGCAGTCGGTCGAGCTACCGGGCAGCGAGGAGTGCTGCGGGTTCGGCGGCACGTTCGCGGTGAAGATGAGCGAGCTGTCGAGCGCGATGCTCGATCGGAAGCTCGACGCGATCATCGGCTCGGGCGCCGATACCGTCGTGGCCTGCGACGCCGGATGCCTCTTGCAGATCGAGGGCGGGCTGCGGCGCCGCCGCGCGAAGCTGGCGGTGCGCCACCTCGCCGAGATTCTGGCGGAGTCTGAATGAACCCGCAGCCGGTCTCGTTTCATCGGCGAATCTCGACGGCCCTGGCCGATGATCAGCTTCGCCTCGCGCTTGGACGCACGACGGAACGGTTCGCGGCGAAGCGGGCCGCCGGGTTGGCATCGCTGCCCGACGTGGACGCGGTGCGTGACCGTGCGCGCGCGATCCGCCTGCACACCTTGTCCCGGCTCGATACCTATCTCGAGCAGTTCGAGGCCGCGGTGTCGGCGGCCGGCGGCCAGGTGCATTGGGCCGCCGATGCGAAGGAGGCGAGTGCGATCGTGCTCGACCTGGCGCGCGCGCGGTCGGTCGAGCGCGTTGTGAAGTCGAAGTCGATGGTGAGCGAAGAGATCGCGCTGAACGAGACCTTGATCGCGGCCGGGCTCGATGTCGTCGAGTCGGATCTTGGCGAGTACATCATTCAGCTCGCCGGAGAGACCCCATCGCACATCATTGCGCCGGCGGTGCACAAGACGCGCGAGCAGGTCGGCCAGTTGTTCGCGGACAAGTTCGGCGTGCCGGTGACGGACGATGTCGGTGAGATGACGGCCACGGCCCGCTCCGTCCTGCGCGAGGTCTTTCTCCGCGCGGACATGGGTGTGAGCGGCGTCAACTTCGGGGTGGCGGCCACGGGATCGTTGGCCATCGTGACGAACGAGGGCAACGCCTCACTGGCCGTGACCGCACCGCGCATCCACGTGGCGATGATGGGCATCGAGCGCCTCGTGCCGAACCTCGACGACCTAGCCGTGATGCTGCAGATTCTCGCACGCTCGGCGACCGGCCAGAAGCTAACCGTCTACACGGACTTGCTTACCGGGCCACGCCGCGGAGATCCCGACGGTCCCGAGGAGTTGCACGTCGTGCTGGTCGACAACGGACGGAGCCGCCTCGTTGGCACGGAGGTCGGTGAGATTCTGGCGTGTATCCGGTGCGGGGCCTGTCTGAACGCCTGCCCCGTCTATCAGCAGATCGGCGGACACGCCTACGGCAGCGTCTATTCCGGACCGGTTGGCGCCGTGTTGACGCCGAGCCTCGATGACGTCGGTCCGTGGAACACGCTGCCCGACGCCAGCTCGCTGTGTGGTGCCTGCCGCGAGGCGTGCCCCGTGCGGATCGACATTCCGCGGATGCTGTTGGCCCTGCGCGCCCGGTCCGTGCGCGCGGGCACGGCAGGTCGCGCGGTCCGCGTTGGTTTCCGCCTGTACCGATGGGCCGCCACTCGTCCCTGGCTATTCAGGCGCGCGGTGGCGGCCGCACGGTGGCTGACGGAGCTGCTCGCGGCCGACGGCTGGGTACAGCGGTTGCCGCCGCCCCTCTCGGGCTGGACGCGCTCGCGTGACTTTCCGGTCATTGCGAGCCGCACCTTCAGCGAGCGGATGCGAGACCGCGCGGGAGGGGCCGGATGAGCGACAGTCGCGAGGGGATCCTCTCGCGCATCCGATCGGGTCGGGCCGGCCAGCCTGAGTCTCCGGCCGCGCCACCCATCGCACCGGGGCCTGCCGGCGTGCCGGAGACGACCGATCTGGTCGACCGTTTCGTGCGGGAGGCCGCAGGCGTCGGCGCCGTCGTGCACCGCGCCACGCGCGACGGGGCCGTCGACCTCGTTGGGCGCCTCCTCGTCGATGCCGGCGTCCGCCGGCTCGTCTCGTGGGAGCCCGACGATCTCCCGATTCCCGAGGCGCTCGATGCCGCCGTCGATCGCGGCATCCAGCTCGTCGAGCCGCCGTTGCCAGACGGTGCGGAGCCGCTCGACCGGGACTGGACAACGATGGCCGCCGCCGACGCGGGCCTGACGGGCGCCGCCGGTGGGCTGGCGGACACCGGGACGGTCATTCTTCGCAGCGGACTGGGGCGGGCCCGTCTGGCCTGGCTCCTGCCCCCTCTGCATCTGGTGCTGCTCTACGCACCGTTCATCTATCCCACGCTGCCGGCCTTCATCAGCGCGCGCGGCGAGCTGGTCGGGCGCAGTAGCCACGTGGCCCTCGTGACCGGCCCGAGCCGCACCGCCGACATCGAACAGACGCTCACCACCGGCGTGCACGGGCCGAAGGTCGTACACATCGTGCTGGTCGAACGTGGCGAGCGTGAGCGGGAACCGGTGGTGGAGTCGGTGGCGGGAGACGGGGTCGATGGCTAGAAGTGGTTTCACGACCACGCTCGGCGTCGGACTGGTCGGGGCGGGTTGGGTGGCCGCGTCGCACCTGCGGGCGATCGCGGCGAACCCCCACACCCGGTTGCGTCGCATCTGCGGCCGGCAGGAGGCGCGCGCGCGCGACAAGCTGACCCGCTTTGGTGCCGATGTGTCCGGGGTGGCGTTCACGCGGCGCTACGAGGATCTGCTCGAGGCGCCCGACGTCGACATCATTGTCATCGCCACGCCGAATCACCTGCATGCCGAGCAGGCCGTGGCTGCCGCCGCGGCGAAGAAGCATATCCTGCTCGAAAAGCCCACTGGACTCGATGTGCGTGAGCTCGTGCGAATCCGCAATGCGGTGCGGCGGGCGCGGGTCCGGACGATCGTCTCCTTCGTGCTGCACTACAACCCGTTCGTCCGATTTGCGCACTGGCTGCGCGCGTCGGGATGGCTCGGGACGATTCGGTACGCGCGCTTCCAGTACCTGTCCCGCGTCCTCGACGGGTATCCCGGGTGGTCGTGGGTCAAGCGCGCCGACAGCGGCCGGAGCCACCTGCTCGCGGCGGGCTGCCACGCCGTAGACGCACTGCGATGGTGTAGCGGACTGGAGCCGACCGAGGTGAGCGCGTTTCACACACGGTTCACGAAAGGCTATCAGTGGCCGACCTCGATCGTCGTCAACGTCAAGCTGGGCCGCAAGGCCATCGGCCAGGTCGTCAGCTCGACCGATTTCATGATGCCCTACACCTTCGGCGTCGAGTTGATGGGCGACAAGGCGTCGATGGTCGACGGGCTCCTGCACTGGAAAGAGACGCCGCTGTCGCTGGCGGCGCTCCGGCGCGCCAATCCGTTCCCTGACGTGGCGCTACACGACGCGTCCGCGCTCGATGGGAGTCCCGCTATCCGCATCGAGTGCGACATGCCGGCCTCGGCCGACGCGCGGCACCATCCGTTCCAGGGTGAGGTCGACGAACTCGTGGACTGTATCCATGAGGGCCGCGAGTCGCATCTGAACGTCTTCAACGCCCAGAAGACGATGGAAGTCTGCCTGGCCGCGGATCGATCGGCGGCGCGCGACGGCCGGCCGGTTCGTCTGCCGCTCATTCGATCCTGAGACACCCCAACATGCCAGCGTACGTTGCCGTCGACCTCGGGGCGAGCAGCGGTCGCGTCATCGTCGGCAGTGTTGACGACCATCGCGTATCGCTCGAGGTCGCGCATCGCTTCGCCAACACCCCCTATCAGTCGGCGGGCCATGAGCGTTGGCCGTTCGCGACGCTGCTCGCCGAGGTGCAGGCTGGCCTGGCCCGCGTCGCGGCGGCCGGCGTGGCGCCGGTGAGCGTGGGCGTCGACACCTGGGGGGTCGACTACGGCCTGCTGGACGCCGACGGTCATCTGCTCGGAGATCCCGTCAGCTACCGTGACGCGCGCACCGAAGGAGTCGTCAGCCGTGTGCATCAGCGGATTCCGGCGACTGAGGTGTTCCGGTGCACCGGGCTGCAGACACTGGCGCTCAATACGCTCTTTCAGGTCGTGGCACAGCGCGACGCCGGGGAGTGGCCAGCCGATGCGTCCCGGCTGCTGATGATGCCCGACCTCGTCCACAACGCCCTGTGCGGCAGCATCGTGGGCGAGGAGACGATCGCGAGCACGACGCAACTTCTCGACGCCGCCACTCGTCGCTGGGCGCCTGGACTCTTCGAGCGGCTCGGTCTGTCGCTCGACGTCATGCCGGAGCTCGTCCCGCCCGGGACCAAGTTGGGCCGGCTGCGCCCGGACGTCGGCGGCGCCGCGGGTCTGCCCGACGTGGACGTCGTGGCGCCTGCCGCCCACGATACGGCCAGTGCGGTCGTCGGTGCACCAATCGCGGCCGGCTGGGCCTATCTCAGCTCCGGGACGTGGTCGCTGCTCGGCGTCGAGACGACGACGTCCGTGCTCAACGATGCGGTCCGCGATGCGAACCTGACGAACGAAGCCGGTGCCGAACGTACGAATCGGCTGCTCAAGAACATCGCCGGTATGTGGATCCTCGAATCATGCCGGAAGTCGTGGGCTGCTTCTGGAACGCCCATCGCGCGCGACGCGTTGGACGCGCGGATCGCGGCGGCGCCGGCGCGCCAAGCGTTCATCCTGCCGGACGCGAGCCAGTTCTTCAATCCGCCCGACATGCCCGCGGCCGTCACGGCCCTCCTGGGTGAGTCAGGCCAACGTGTCCCGGACGACCCCGGGGGATTCGCGCGGGTGATTCTGGAGTCGCTCGCGCTCCGCTACGCCTCGGTCGTCGCGGAGATCGAACAGGCGACCGGCCAATCGATTCGCGGGATCCGGATCATCGGCGGGGGGTCGCAGAACCGCTTCCTCAACCAGGCCACGGCGGACGCGACCGGGCGGGAGGTTCGTGCGGGGCCGGTCGAAGCGACCGCGCTGGGCAACGTGATCGTGCAGGCGATCGCGGACGGCTGTTTCGGGAGCGTGGCCGAGGCTCGGCTGGCCGTGGGCCGCGACTGGGCCGGCGAGGCCTACGAACCCCGTGACGCCGAGGCCTGGGCCGACGCCCGCGCCCGCTACGCGCAGTTGGAGGCGGACTTTGCGTAGGTGGCGCTTGGCTCCAGCTCGTGCTGGCGTCGAGTGCCGCCAGGGCGCCCGCCCATCGCTCTGGCAGTCGTAGCGCGCGCGCGCGTACCAGGGCCACACTCATCCCGGAGGTCAACGCGCCCCGGGTATAATGCGCTCAATCTCCTCATCGACCACACGACGCGACATGACGCTTCCGAGGCACGATTCGGCCGACGTCGATTCGGCCGGGACCCGGGATCTCCTCGACCTGGTGCCGAGCCCGCTCTGGCGGGAGGACTGGTCGGTGATCGACCGTCGCCTCGCGGCATTGCGCGCCGGTGGCGTCGTCGACTTCAGAGCCTTCTTCGAGGCTGATTCCGCAGCCGTGGTCGAACTGGCCAAATCGATCCGCTTCCTCGAGGCCAACTAGGACGCTGTCGACCTCTACGGGGCGTCTTCCAAGGCCGAACTGCTCGAGTGGCTGCAGTCGGGCCGCCTGCTGGATGACCCACGGGCCGAGGAGTTGATGATCGATTCGCTGGTCACGCTGTCTGCCGGCCGGCGGCGGCTTACGAATCAGATCGTCACCCGTGCCACCGACGGCCGCCGGATCGACGTGATTTCGAGCCTGACCTTCTACACCGGTTCGGCTGCACGGCTGCTGGCGATGGCGACCGTCGTCGACGTGACCGAGCAGGAGCGGACGGCTTGCGCTCATCGGACGCTGGTCCGCAACTCCCTGGCCGGTCTCGCGATCTTCCAGGATGGCCAGGTGGTCTTCGCCAACGGCCCGTTCGCCGACATCTGCGGCCGCCCGGTTGAACAGCTGCTGGCGATGACCGCGGATGAGACCGACACGATGCTGCACCCCGAGGACCGCGACCGGGTCAACGCCCTCGCCGCGCGGCGCATCCGCGGCGAACTGGTTCCGCCGTGGTCCGAATTCCGCGTCCGGCGTCCCGACGGCAGCGTGCGATGGATTGAGGAGTCGTCGGTCCTCGTGGAGCACGAGGGTCGACTGGCGACGCAGGTCTCGGTCGTCGACGTCACGAAGCGCCGGGAGGCCGAGGTGGCGTTGCGGCTGACGCAGTTCGCGGTGGACCGCGCCGGCGACGCAGCCTACTGGCTGACGCCGGACGGCCGGTTCTTCTATGTCAACGACGCCTCGTCGCGGATGCTCGGCTACAGCCGAGACGAACTGACGCGGATGAGTGTCTTCGACATCAGCGATGGGCTGACCCGAGAGGGCTGGTGTGGCCGATGGCAGGCGACACTTGGTGAGACCGCCTCGACCTTCGAGTCGAGACACCGGCGGAAGGACGGCGCCTGGGTGCCGGTGGAGGTCACGACCAATCCGGTGGAGTTCGACGACGGCCAGCAGTACATCTGTGCCTTCGTGCGGGACATCAGCGAGCGCAAGCGGGCGGAGGAGGAGCGGCTGCGATTCGAGCGTCAGCTGCAGCAGACGCAGAAGCTCGAGAGTCTCGGCATCCTCGCCGGTGGTATCGCCCACGACTTCAACAACCTCCTGACCGGGATCCTCGGCAACGCCAGCCTCGCCTCACCCCGACTGCTCGCCGACTCGGCCGAGCGCGAGGCCGTCGAGCAGATCGAGATCGCGGCCCTGCGGGCGGCAGAGTTGACGAGCCAGATGCTGGCCTACTCGGGCCGAGGCCGGTTCAAGGTGGAGCGCGTCGATCTGTCGGCGCTGGTCCGCGAGATGACCAGCCTGCTCTCGGTATCGATCTCGAAGCGAGCCACGGTGCAGTACGACCTGCCGGCAGACCTGCCGGCCATCGTCGTGGATGCCACGCAGGTCCGGCAGGTCGTGATGAACCTGATCACGAACGCATCCGATGCCCTGGGCTCGGGTGCGGGCGTCATCGCGCTGCGGACCGGCGTCAGGGAGGTCGGTCGCGACTTCCTGGCGTCGACCTTCGTCGACGACGACCTGCCGGCCGGCGCATACGTGTTCGTGGCGGTCGAGGACAGCGGGGTTGGGATGGACGCCGATACCCGGGCCCGGCTGTTCGATCCGTTCTTTTCGACGAAGTTCACGGGCCGCGGTCTTGGCCTCGCGGCCGTGCTGGGCATCGTGCGCGGCCATGGCGGTGCCATCCATGTGTCGAGTGTCCCCGAGCGCGGCACGGCCATGACCGTACTCTTCCCCAAGGGATCGGAGGTGGTCATCGAATCCGACGATGGCGACGCGGATGCCTACGCCGGCTGGCAGGGCACCGGCACCGTGCTCGTCGTCGACGACGACCCGACGGTGCGCGACGTGGCGAAGTCGGTGCTGTGCCCCCACGGACTCACGGTCGTGGTCGGCAGCGACGGCTACGAAGGACTCGAACAGTTCGCCGTGCACCGTGACGACGTCGTCCTGGTTCTCCTGGACATGACGATGCCCGGCCTGGACGGTGCATCCACCCTGCGAGCCCTGCGCGACACCGGAGCCCAGACCCCGGTCGTGCTGATGAGCGGTTTCGCGGAGCAAGAAGCCACCCGGCGGGTGACCGGAGAGGAGATTGCGGGGTCCGTGCAGAAGCCGTTCCGCGCGGACGCGCTGGTCAGGCTCGTTGCTGACGTGCTCGAGACCCGCCAGGCAGGCGACTGACTCCGGCGGCTCAGTCTCGGCGTTACGGTGCCGCCGAGCTGCCGATCGGGTCCCCGGCCGGGGGTGGGAACGGCCGTGTGGGCGCGTAGCTGGCGTCGGGGCGCTCGAGAAAGCGACGGATGTCGTCGCGCGCCGCTTGGTCGTGCGCCGAGGCCGCGGTGTCGAGGCTCGCAGCCAGTTCGCGGAGCGCGTCGGACGCGATCGCCCGTACCTGTGCCGAGGCGTCCTCCGCAGCCGCCACCTGCATCAACCGCGTCACGACCAGCCGCTCGACGGCCTGCATGATCGCTGCGGCGTGGGCCGCGCCTGGTGGCAGTGCGCGCCATGTGCGCGCCAGGAGCGCCTCGACGACCTCTTCGAATCCAGGATACTCCGCGTCGCGTGCGTGAAAGTCGACCAGCCGCGCGGCGCGCTCGGGCTGGAGCAGAGCCGAGACCGCCAGGTCGGCGGCGGTCATCGCGGCCGAGATCGGATCGAAGACCATCGCGGTACGCCGGTCGAATGGTTCGGCCGTGCCGCCGTCCGACTGGAAGGCGCGCGGCGGAATCAAGTCGAGGAGAGCCGCCGGGAGCGCCAGCTCCTCGGCCGCGATCGTGTCGAGGACGGCGTCGAGGGCGTCGCGCTGCCGGACGGCCGAGACGATCTCGTAGACCGACGTGGGGCTCGGCCCCGTCGGTGTCCGCACGGCGTAGGTGTAGGCGACGCCACCGAGTGTCTTGGCGGCGGCAGCGAGTTGGTAGCGGTGATGCAGGTAGAGCGGCAGCAGCTGGGCTTCCAGTGTCGAGAGCGGCGCGCCGATCGGGATGTTGCGGAGGCCGAACTGCCCCAGGCCGATCCGTCGCACGTCCATCTCGTGCCGTAGCATGGCGACCGGGTCGTCACCGTTGTCCCAGAGATTCGCCAGGGGGTGCGCGGTGCCGGCCGGCCGAGCGTCGGCATCGGTCAGAAACAGCATGCCGCGTGAGATCCCCTCGTCGATGACGCGCTCGAGCGCTGCAGCCTCGTCGGTCCCGGGTGCAAACTGCGCGTAGGCGTAGGTGACCGCGAAGAGATCGAACTCGCCGATACCGTCCGCGTAGGCGTCCGACAGGTCGATACGTCCATTGCGAATCTGGGCGAGCGGCGCGGGGTAGTCCATCACCGACGCGCGGCCATAGGTGCTCGCGGCGAAGTTGTGCGCGAACCCGATCGCGTGTCCGACCTCGTGCGCGGCGAGCTGCCGCAACCGTGCCAGCGCCATGGCTTCGGGGTCGACGGTCGGATCGAGTGGCTGCAGGTAGGCTGTGTCCGGGGTCAGGCCGACGCTGCACCAGGCGTCGGCCCGATCCGCCGCGCCGTACGGCGGTGCCAGGCCGGCACCGATCAGGTGATCCTGCCGGGCCCGCAGCGACCCGAGCCTCACGTTGCCCTTGAGGATCTCGCCCGTGCGCGGATCGACGACCTGACTGCCATACGACCACCCGCGCGTCGATCGGTGGACCCAGTGGATCATGTTGTAGCGGACGTCCATCGGGTCGGCCCCGGCAGGCAGCAGCCGGACCTGGAACGCGTCGCGGAAACCCGCCGCTTCGAAGGCGTCGTTCCACCAGGAGGTGCCCTCCAGCAGCGCGCTCCGGATCGGTTCGGGCACGCCGCGGTCGAGGTAGTAGACGATCGGCTCGACGGGTTCGGAGACCCGCGCTGCCGGGTCGCGCTTCTCGAGGTGATGGCGGAGAATCCACCGCCGCTCGACCGGCTCGGTGATCGGGGTCGCGTAGTCGTGGAACTCGACGGCCATGGCGCTGACGCGCGGGTCGGCGCGCCGCGGGCGGTAGTTGCGTTCCGAGGGATCGGGGAGTTCGACGAACGAGTGGTGCTGGCGAACTGTCAGGGCGCGTGGCGAGGGTGCCGTTCGATTCAGCAATTCGCCCGGGTCGGTGCCGTCCTCGGCGACGAAGGTGAGCGTCGCTTCGACTTCCGTATTCTCCGGGAAGCCCTGCGTTCGCTCCAGATGAATGGCGCTGCGCCCGAGATCGAGGCGAAACCGACCCTGGTCGAGTTGTCGAAGCTGCTCGGCAATGCTGTTGGCATCGCGCAGGAAGAATGCGGTGGCGTCGACGAGGACCCGCGGCCCGGTGGCGGCAGCCACCTCGAAGCCCCAGGTCACAGACCGGGCGAACGACTCCTCGACCGCGCGACGCTCATCCACGTCGGACGTGATCGCGCGGTACCGGTAGTTCGGCTCGACCATGAGGACCCGCGGCCCGATCCGCTCGAAGTGGACGACGCGGGTCGCGCCCAACCGCCCGCGGTCGAGGCCAAGCGGGTTCGAGCCCACGCCGGTCGTTAGCCCCACCTGATAGAGCAGTTCCGTGTCGAATCTGTCGATCTCCAGATAGAGACGGCCTTCATTGGCATCCCAGTGGAGGGGCACGTAGCCTCCGAGTTGCTGGAGGCCAGTCGTCTGCTGTTCGATCGACGGGAGCTGCGCGTATGTCGGCGCCGCCATCGCCGTCCACGCGAGCACGGCGACCAGCAGGATCCTCGGCACGGTCGGGATGCTCATCGGCCCCATCCGCGCCAGGTCATCCGGTAGCGTCGCCGCAGGTCTCGCTGCACGCCCGGGTAGACCCCGGCGCGGCGTGCGGCCTCCCCGGCCAACGTCATGGCGGCGTTGACATCGTCGGCCATCCGTTTCAAGTCGGCGCGCCACGCCGCGCACCGCGCCCCTCTCTGGCCAACACTCGCGGCGCCGGCATACAGGCTGAACCAGCCGCGGTCGTGGCGGCCCGGTGGCGCGTCGCTGAGACACTCGGTGCTGAAGTCGTCCCAGTAGGCGTCGATCTGGGCGGACTGCTGCGCGATCGAGGTGACGTGCTGTTCGTAGGTCTGGGTACCCTCCTCGCGCGTCCGGTTGGTCGCCGACGACTGGTTGGGCGTGAGCAGCGGCGCCAGACGGCGGGCCGCCGCCGGTTGCTGCGTCTCGGCGGTCGTCGGTGCCAGCGGGCGGCCGCCGGCCAACAGCGGGGCCGCGTGATCGGCGGCGACGGCGAACCCGAGGGACTCGGCCTGCGCCCCGAACTTCAGCGTGGTGATGCCCACGACCCGGCCGGACGTGTCGAGGAGCGGGCCCCCGCTGTTGCCTGGGTTGATCGCCGCATCGGTCTGCAGGAAGGTCGTGCCGCCGACGCGGCGAACGGCGCTGATGATGCCGCGCGTGACGGTGTTCTCCAGCAGACCGAGCGCGAAG
>DCWN01000025.1:107342-149420 GCA_002328835.1 Acidobacteria bacterium UBA2161
GCGAAGAATCCGGTACCGCGACCGGTGCCCGCCTCGATCGAGACGACCGCTCGAACCGCCGACCCGATCACATCTTCCAACGATCGGACGGCGACCGGTGTCGGTCGGACCGGAGGCGGGGGGTCACGCGGCGGCGGGCTCGCTTCGGCCGGCCGGACCGTCGGCGCCGAGGGAGCGGGCGCCGCGATCGCCGAGGGGTCTGGTCTGCCCTCGACGACAGGCGCGGGCGCGGGCGCGGGTGCGGGCGCGGCGGTGGAGGTCTCGTCCGGCGATGATGTCGGGCGAAGCAGGACGATGGCCAACAGGAGGACGCTGACTCCGGCCCAAACGGCGGTCCACGGCCCGCGCGGTTCGCGTGCCACCGGTGGAGCCGCTGTCGGCGGTGATGGCGCCGGCTCGGGCAGCGCGGTGCGCTGGAAGCCACAGCGGCACGACTGCACCTTGTGGGGCACCTGGCGGCCGCAGCCGGGACAGGTCCAGACGTACGACCCGTCGACTCGATCAGTCATCAGTCAGTCACGCCGTCGCCGGGCTCAAGCTGAGGATCCGAGATTACTCTTGATTCTACTGCAAGTTACCGGCTTGTCGCGACCGGGCGGGCGCATCGGCCCGATGAGAAGGCGGCGCCGCTTTCTGCGATAGGCTCAGCCGATGTTCTCGAGCCGGCTGCCGCACGACCCGGTGGCGAATCTGCTGACGCGCGCGCTTCGAGAACTGCGCGCGGACGATGTCCCGATCCTCGACCTGACCGAATCGAACCCGACGCGCGTCGGTCTGGACTACCCGGAGCGGCTCTTCGACGAGCTAGTTCGGTCGAGTCGAGGCTACGCGCCGGCATCGCTCGGGGCGTGGAGCGCCCGGACGGCCGTTGCGGCGCATCTCGAGACCGAGGCGATCGACGTGGCGCCGGACCGGATCGCTCTGACCGCGAGTACGAGTGAGGCTTACTCGATCTTGTTCAAGCTCTTGTGCGACCCGGGTGACGAGATCCTGGTGCCACAGCCGAGCTATCCGCTCTTCACGCATCTCACCCGACTGGACGGCGTCATCGGGGTCCCGTACGACCTCGAGCATCTCGGCCGGTGGGCGATCGATCCGGGCCGGTTGGCCCGGGCCGTCTCGTCTCGGACCCGAGCGATTCTCGTCGTGACGCCGAACAATCCGACCGGGTCGTATCTGAGCCAGCTCGAACTGGAGCAGGTGAGCGAGTTGGCCGCCGCCCACGATCTGGCGTTGATCGGCGACGAGGTGTTCCGGTCGTATCCCGCGTCGGGCGCGATTGCTCATCAGCCCAGCGTGCTGGTCGGAGGCGCGCCTCTGGTCTTCAGTCTCGGCGGATTGTCCAAGTCCGTGGGATTGCCCCAGATGAAGTTGGCGTGGATCGCGGTCGGTGGGCGCGACGCGGCGATGACGTCGGCCATGGCACGTCTCGAGCTTGTCTGCGACACCTACCTGTCGGTCGCCACGAGCGTGCAGGGGGCGGTCGGCGGACTGTTCGCCGGCGGCCGGGCTGTACACGAGCAGATCGCCCTGCGGGTCCGTCGGAATCTGGATGCGCTGCAGCGTGGCGGCGCCGACGCGCCCTGGGCACGCGTGCTGCCGGTCGAGGGCGGCTGGTCGGCCGTGGTGGAGGTGCCGGCCACGGTCTCCGAAGAGGAGCGCGTGCTGGATCTCCTGACGCGACACCACGTCCTGGTGCATCCTGGCTTCTTCTACGACTTTCCGCGTGAGGCGTTCCTCGTCTGCAGCCTCCTGCCCGAACCGCCCGTCTTCGACGCCGCGCTGCCGCATCTGTTCGCACGCGACTGACGGTTCCGCCTCGGGCCGCGTCGTCGGCCGGCGGACTCCTATGTTAGAATGCGCGGAACATGCGTCTCCTCAGCTACTTAGTCCCCATTGCGTTCATCGCGGCGTCCGGGCTGCTGCTCGCCGGGTGCTCCGCGCCGGCGCCAGAGGCCGAGCTGTCGCCGGCCCCCGCGTTCGACATCGAGCTGCCTTCGCAGTCGACGGTGGTCGAGGGCACCGTGCCGCGCAACGCGACGTTCGCAGGGCTGCTCGAATCGCACGACCTGCCCGGTGCGCTCATCGTCGCGATCGTGGACGAGACGCGCGACGTGTTCGACCCGCGACGGTTGCGAGCCGGCAACGACTACCGGATCGTGACGGCGGTTGACGGTCGACTGCGCCAGCTCGAGTATCACATCGACTCGGACAGCTTCCTGCGGGTGGAAGCGCGCGAGCGCGCCGGCGATAGCGCTGTTGAAGCGACCGTCGTGCCCTACGTCAAGCAACGCGCGGTCATCGCGATGAGTGGCGGCATCGATCGGTCGCGCTCGTCGCTGGTCGCGGCGATCGACGACGCGGGTGAGCAGGTGCAACTCGCGATTGCGATGGCTGACGTGCTCGGCGGCGAGATCGATTTCAACAACGACCTCCGTCTCGGTGATTCGTTCCGCGTGCTCTTCGAGCGCTACCTGCGCGAGGATCAGTACGACGACTACGGCAACGTGCTGGCGACCGAGTTCAACAACGACGGGCGGCGCGTCAGGGCCATCAGGTTCACGCCGCCCGGCGGCGACCCCGGCTACTACGACGAAGAAGGGCGATCGCTCAAACGGATGTTTCTGCGGTCGCCCTTGCGCTTCGAACCTCGCGTCACGTCGCGCTTCTCGCGCAGCCGGATGCATCCGATTCTGGGCGAGCGCCGGGCGCATCTCGGCGTGGACTATGGTGCGGCCACCGGCACGCCGGTCATTTCCGTCGCGAACGGCACGGTCATCTCTGCGGCCTGGAGCGGCGGATCGGGCCGCATGGTTCGGCTCCGTCACAGTGGGGGCTATGAGACCTACTACCTGCACCTCTCGTCGTTCGCCAACGGCATGCGACCTGGCGCGCGTGTGGCGCAGGGCCAGCTGATCGGCCGGGTCGGGTCGACTGGCCTGGCCAACGGGCCGCACCTCGACTACCGCGTGAAGAAGAGCGGCGTCTTCGTGAATCCGCTGGTGGAGCATCGCAAGATGCCGCCAGGCGAGCCGATTCCCGCCGAGCACCTCGACGTGTTCCATGCCGAGCGCCAGCGTGTCTTCGGAATGCTCGTCGACTCGACGCCCACCCCGACCATCCTGTCGGCCGACGACGCCGACGCTGCCGCGGCTGGCGCGCCCTGACCGGGCGACCCGCGCCCTCCCATTCGATGTGTTCGGATCGCTCGACGTAGCGCTCGTCATGCGTGGGCTAAGATAGCCGCATGGCGGCGATCCGTCCGTTTCGAGCGCTACGACCGATGCCAGGCGCCGCGCGCCGGGTTGCGGCCGTCCCGTACGACGTCGTGACGACCGACGAGGCACGCGAGTTGGCGGCCGGTGAACCGCTGAGCTTCCTGCGCGTGTCACGCGCCGAGATCGACCTGCCGCCCGGGACCGACCCCCATGCCGAGACGGTGTACGCGCGTGCCGCGGACAACCTCCGGTCGCTGCGTCGGGCGGCGCCGCTCGTGACCGAGGCCGACGCGTCGCTGTACTGCTACCGGTTGCACGCCGACGGCCACGAGCAGGTGGGGTTGGCGGCATGCTATTCGCTCGATGAATACGACCGCGGCGCGATCAAGAAGCACGAACATACGCGGCCGGAGAAAGAAGACGACCGGACGCGCCACATGCTCGCGCTGCGTGCCCAGGCCGGACTGGTGTTTCTGACCTACCGCGCGACGTCGACCATCGACGATGCGGTCGAGCGTGCGTGCGCGGGCGACCCGCTGTTCGACTTCGAGGCGCCCGACGGTGTGCGGCACACGGTGTGGGCGGTGCCGCCGTCCGAGGTCCGCGCGCTCGTGACGGGGTTCGAGGCCGTGCCCGCGCTCTACATCGCCGACGGCCACCATCGCGCCGCCAGCGCGGCTCGGGCGCGGACGACGATCACTCGTGGATCGGGGGCGATCCAGGAGGCGGATTCGTTCGTGGCCGTCGCGTTTCCGCATCGCCAGGTGCGGATTCTGCCGTACCACCGCGTCGTCCGGGACCTGCACGGCCAGACGGCAGAGGCCTTCCTCGATCGCATTCGGGCGGCGTCCCAGGTGGAGACGGGTGGTCCGGTGCCGACGCGGGCCGGCGAGGTGTCGATCTATCTGGACGGTGCCTGGCACCGCGTGGTGCTGTTCGATCCGGCAGATGTGTCGGGGGATCGCGCGGCACGTCTCGATGTGGCGCGGCTCCACCGCGCCATTCTCGAGCCGCTGCTCGGAATCGGCGACGTGCGTCAGGATCCGCGAATCGACTTCGTCGGCGGTGCGCGTGGCACCGCCGCGCTCGAGGACCGCGTTGATCACGGCGAGGCGGCGGTGGCGTTCTCGATGTTTCCGGTGACCGTCGACGATCTGATGGGGATCGCTGATGAGGGCGGGATCATGCCGCCCAAGTCCACCTGGTTCGAGCCGAAGCTGCGCGATGGGCTGCTGATCCATCCGATCGGCTGAGCACTCCGGGCAGACGCGATGGGTGAACGCATCTACAACTTCAGTGCCGGCCCGGCCGTGCTGCCGGAGCCCGTACTCGAGGAGGCGCAGCGTGATCTGCTGGCGCTCCCGGATGCGGGCATGTCGGTCCTGGAGATCAGTCATCGCTCCCGCCACTTCGATGCCATTCTCGCCGAGGCCGAGCGGGCGCTTCGTGACCTGGCCGGCGTCCCGGCGAGCCACCGGGTGCTGTTCCTGCAAGGCGGCGCCAGCCTGCAGTTTGCAATGGTGCCGATGAACCTGCTTCCCGCCGGTGGCACCGCGGACTACCTCGTCACGGGCGTCTGGTCGAGGAAAGCGGTCAAGGAGGCTGAACGAATCGGCCGGGTGCATCCGGCCGCGTCGACCGAGTCCGAACGGTTCGTCCGGGTGCCGCGGGCCGACGAGATTGCGGTGTCACCGGACGCGGCCTACGTGCACATGACGTCGAACAACACGATCTACGGGACGCAATGGACGAACCTGCCGGAGACGGGGTCGAGCCCGCTCGTGAGCGACATGTGTTCCGACATCTTCAGCCGCCCGGTGCCGGTCGAGAGGTTCGGTCTCATCTATGCCGGCGCCCAGAAGAACCTGGGTCCGGCCGGATTGACGGTCGTGATCGTGGACGAGGCGCTGCTGGCACGGTCGCCGGACGTGCTGCCATCGATGCTGAGTTACCGCGTGCTGGCCGACGGCGGCTCTCGGTACAACACGCCGCCGGTCTTCGCGATCTACCTGCTGGGCCTGGTACTCAAGTGGCTGGCCGCGCAAGGCGGGCTCGAGGTGATGGCGGCACACAACGATCGCCAGGCCGCCCGGCTCTACGCCGAGGTCGACCGCACCGGGTTCTACCGTGGCGTGGCCGAGCGCGAGAGCCGATCGCGGATGAACGTCACGTTCCGTCTGCCGACCACGGATCTCGACGGTCGATTCGCTCGTGAGGCTGCCGAGGTCGGGTTGGATGGGCTCGCCGGTCATCGCACGGTCGGTGGCCTGCGGGCGTCGATCTACAACGCGATGCCCGACGCGGGCGTGGCGGCACTCGTGGAGTTCATGCAGGAGTTCGAGCGGACGCACGGGTGAGCGCTGAGGGCGCTTCGCGCTGAGGGGCTGTGGTACGCTGAAGGGTCGGTCCAGCCCCGGGGTGGGCGTCGGTGGGCGGGCCTGGCCGAAGAAGAAGGACCGCGGCAGGTGTCCGCGAGAACGACAACTCAGTGAGTGGGTGGGGTATTCGATGGTTGCTCTGTTGACATTCGTGTTGCTCTTCGTCGGCGCGGTCGCGCCGACGGCCGACGCCCAGACCGGGCTCGGCACGATTCAGGGTGCGGTTCGAGACGAGAGCGGTGCCGTCGTGCCTGGCGTGACGGTGACGGCGACCCACGCCGCCAGCGGTGCATCCGCCAGCGCGGTGAGTGACGGTGCCGGACGCTTCGAGGTGGGCGAGCTGCCGCCCGGCGACTACGAACTCGATGCCTCGATGCCCGGGTTCGCCGCGGCGACGCTGAGCGTGTCGCTCACCGCGGGCGCCGCCCGGACCGTGGACTTCACGCTGGCGATCTCGCCGCTGGCCGAAGCGGTCACGGTCACACGCACGCTACAGGAACGCAGTGCGGTGCCGACGGCCGTCGCGGTCGTCGACGGCGACGAGATCCAGTTCGCCCAGCGACAGGAGGCCTTGGCCGAGACGATGCGCGGCGTGCCGGGCGTGTTTGCCGAGAACCGGCGCAACTTCAGTCTGGCGAGCGGCGCACAGGTCACGATCCGGGCGCCGATGGTCGGCTTCGGGATGCGCGGCATCCAGATGTTCCAGGACGGCATCCCGCTGACGACCGCGGACGGGACGACCCAGCCGACCAACCTCGACCTTGGCTCCGCCGAGCGGATGGAGATCATCCGCGGGCCGAGTTCCGTGCTTTACGGCAACGCGGCGGGCGGCGTGATCAGCCTCTGGACGGCGTTTCCGACGGCGCGCCGGCTGGAGGTCCAGCCCGACATTCAGTTCGGCAGCTACGGCTACAACCGGCAACAGGTCAAGATGCACGGGACCTCAGGCCAGACGAGCTACCTGTTCAATGCCAACCGGATCGAAACCGACGGATTCCGCGAGCACAGCGCGGCCGATGTGCGCCGGGCCAATCTGGTCGTGCGCCGCGCGGTGTCGTCGAACACCGAGATCCGCGGGATGTTCAACTTCTTCGACATGCCGTTTGGCGAGAGCGCGAGTACGCTGAACGAGGATGACGCGCGGAACAACCCCCAGAGCGTTCGCGCACTGGCGTTCCCACAGGGTTGGGGCGAGTCGGCGACGCAGGGCCAGGGTGGCGTGACGCTCGAGCATCAGTTCGAGAATGGCCTGGCGTTCCGGGGCACCGGCTGGGGCGCGTGGCGCGACGTCTCCAGTTCGATTCCGTTCCGGGTCATCGATCTGGGCCGAAGCGCCGGTGGATTCCGCACCGAACTGTCGGGAGCGAATGACTCGGGCGCGGTGCCGGTACGGTGGACGACCGGCGTCGACCTGTCGGTCCAGAGCGACGACCGGGCTGAGTTCGGCAACGCCGGCGGCGCGACCGACGGCGGGCTGCCCGAATACGGCGACTTACGGCTCGAGCAGAAGGAAGAGGTGCTCTCGGTCGCGCCGTTCGCGCAGGTGACGCTCACGCTGCACCCGCGCTGGCTGGCCACCGCGGGCGTTCGGTACGACTACTACGATTTCACCGCGACCGATCGGTTCCTGAGCGACGGCGACCAGTCCGGAGGCCGGACGCTCGACGCGGTCAGCCCGATGGCCGGCGTGACCTTCCTCGCCAACGACGAATTGAACCTCTACTCGAACTTTTCGACGGCCTACCAGACGCCCACGACCGTCGAGTTGTCGAACAAACCGACCGGCGAGGGCGAGGGCGGCTTCAACGAGAATCTCAACCCGGAGGACGTGCGCAGCTTCGAGGTTGGCGCACGTGGCACGGCCGACCAAGGACGCGTGCGGTACGAGGTCGCCGCCTACTTCGCGACGCTGGACAACGCGTTCGTCGAGTTCCAGCGGCCCGACGACCAGACGTTCTTCCTCAACGCCGGGGAGTCGTCCCGTAACGGCTTCGAGGCCCGACTCGACTGGGCGCCGGCACCCGAGGTGAGCACCTACGTGTCGTATACGTACCAGAACTTCGAGTTCGCCCAGTTCGAGACCGGTGGCGACGATTTTTCGGGGAACCCAGAACCCGGGGCGCCGCCGCATCAGCTCTACCTTGGCGGAGCCTTCGAGACGCCGTTCGGCCTCCGGACGATCGCGCAGCTCCGGTGGGTGGACGCCTACTCGGTCAACAACGCCAACACCGCCCAGAACTGGGCATACCAGGTCTTCGATCTCCGCTTTGGCTGGGACGGCGAGGTGAACGGCGTAGCGATCCAGCCGTTCTTCGGCATCGACAACCTCTTCGACGAGCGGTACAACGGCTCGACGATCCCGAATTCGTTCGGGCGCCGGTACTACGAACCCTCACCGGGACGCGAGGTCTACGTCGGCTTCCGGATCGGGGGTGGGCTGCAGTAGCCTGCGTGGCGGGACGCCGAGCGCCCGCTGTCGGCTGAGCCGGACCGATGCGCCAGACCCAAGGCTCCCTGGTCTGCCCGCAGTGCGGGAAGCTCGTCGGCATCAACGAGCCGACCTGCCCGTTCTGCGGCGCCTGGCGTCCGGGGCTCTACGGGTGGGCGCCGGTCCTGCAGCGGCTCGTCGGGAACCACCTCGATCTGATCTCCCTCATTGTCGCGACCTGCGTCACGCTCTACGTGATCGCCCTGCTGCTGCAGCCCGAGGCGATCACGCAGCCGCGCGGCATGCTGTCGTTCCTGTCGCCGGGGACGCGGGCACTCTACCAGCTTGGCATGACGGGCGGCATCGCCTGGCAGCTCGGCTGGTGGTGGACGCTGCTCACGGCGATCTACCTGCACGGCAGCGTGCTGCACATCCTGTTCAACGTGATGTGGATCCGGAACCTGGGCCCGGCCGTCTCGGAGATGTTCGGGCCGGGCCGGGCGTTCGTCATCTTCAACGTGGCGGGCGCATTCGGATTCCTCGTCTCGA
Organism: Acidobacteria bacterium UBA2161; assembly: GCA_002328835.1. Taxonomy (GTDB): domain Bacteria; phylum Acidobacteriota; class Vicinamibacteria; order Vicinamibacterales; family UBA823; genus UBA2161. The sequence goes on from DCWN01000025.1 coordinate 115,916, forward strand.
ACATGATGAGCAACGCGCCCACGATCGGGGCATCGGGCAGCATCTTCGGCCTGCTGGCCGCGCTCATCGTCTACGGGCGCCGGCGGGGCAGTTCGATGATGTCGCAGCAGATGTGGCAGTACGCGATCGTGCTGTTCATCTTCGGCTTCCTGATGCCGGGCATCAACAACAGGGCGCACGGCGGCGGGTTCGTCGGCGGCTGGGTCGCCGCCTACCTGATGGGGTTCGTCGACGAGCAGCGCGAGAGCTCCTGGATGCTGCTGCTCGCGCTCGGCTTCATCGCCATCACGCTGGTCGGCATCGGCCTGTCGTTCACGAAGGTCACCGGCATCCTCCTCGCCGGCTGAAGAACTCACGGTAAGGCGCGAGGGTGGGTGTTGCGCCGTCGATCCCGTCGGCGGCCGTTGGGGAGACCGCTCGGAGTATTCCCAACGTGTGAGCCATTGGTCGGCCGCTCAGGCGTGCCCGAAGCCTTTCTCCCCGGTCGACCACCCAGGCGGCCGCCTCCCAACAGGAGGGATCGACTACCGCAACACCCACCCTCGCGCCTAGCTACAAGCGGCGCATACCGGGTCTACGCGTCTGAAGCTGGAGGTTTGCGGCGGCGGCGACGGCGGCGGCGGCGGGGTCGGCGGTCCGTCGGCGCAGGGCGCTCACCCATGTGCGCGACGAAATCCCGCCAGCGCTCGAGCGCCACGGGCGCTCCGCCGTGGATTTCCAGCCAGGTCAACGCTTCATCGAACACGCTACGATGCGTCAAGCCACGTTTCGCCCGCTCGGGGAGTTCGGGATCGAGCAGGCGGTCCTGCAGGCTGACGATCTGCCGCAGGCTCTCGACCTGCCCACGGGCGACCGGCAACGCCCCGAGCTTCAGCGGGTCGTCATGACGCCCCGGCAGCAGGCCGATCGGGACCACGAGCGATCCGAGCAGGATCGGATTCGTCAGCGTCGCCGGCGCCGAGTCGAAGCGCGCGCGGTAGGCATCCAGCGCGCGTAGCGATCGCCACATTGCATCGGAGCGATGCCGGTGCAATTCCGGACTGATCTGCGCGAGGAGCCGCGCGTCTCCGAGGTCGCGCAGGGTCCGTTCCGCCGAACCGCCCCGAAGAATCTTGTAGAGCTCCTCCAGCATCCGCGGCGGCGCCGCTTGCCGGATCTCCGCGCGATGCTTGGCGATCGCGTCCACGATCGGCCGCTCGATCTTGAAGTCGAGCCGCGCCGCCAGCGCCACCGCGCGGAGCATCCGGACCGGATCTTCCAGAAAGCGTTCGCCCGGATCTCCGATGCATCGAATCAGGCCAGCTTCGAGATCCTTCAGGCCGCCGACGTAGTCGATGATCGAGAAGGTTGCGATATCGTAGAACAGTGCGTTCACGGTGAAGTCGCGGCGGAACGCGTCTTCCTCGGGCGTGCCGAACGTGTTGTCGCGCTGGATGGCCCGGCTGCCCGGTCGAGGCCTGGGTTCATGCTTGTCTTGTGGCTCCGAGGGCTGGGCCGGATCGGGATCGCCTTCCGAGCCAGGCGTCACCAGCTTCCGGAAGGTCGCCACCTCGATCGTCTTCGGGCCGAACTTGACGTGCGCCAGGCGGAATCGCCGGCCGATGATCCAACAGTTCCGGAACAGGCGCTTGACCTGATTCGGATGTGCCGAGGTGCCAATGTCGAAGTCCTTCGGCCGGCGCCCGATCAGCAAGTCGCGCACGCTGCCGCCGACCATGTAGGCGATGTGATCGAACTTGTGCAGCCGATACAGAACCTTGAGCGCGTCCGGATCGATGTGGCTTCTGGAGAGCGAGTGTTCCGAGCGCGGAACGACGATCGGGTCGACCATGTGTGGCAGCGATGATAGCACCCGGTCCTGAGCGCCCCGCCAGGCCCGGAAATCAGCTCTTCGCGTCCTTCCAGGTCGGGCCGACGCCGACGTCCACCGTCAGCGGCACGTCCAGCGTCGCCGCGTGCTCCATCCGGTCCTTGACGAGCGCCGCGAGCGCATCGGCCGCTGAGTCGCGGACCTCGAAGAGGAGTTCGTCGTGGACGGTCAAGATCATCCGCGCGTCGTCGCGATCCGCCAGGTCGGCGTGCAGGGCGATCATGGCGCGCTTGAGGATGTCAGCCGCGGTGCCCTGGATCGGCATGTTCACGGTCTCACGCTCGGCTCTCATCCGCTCCTGCGGTTTGCGGCTCTTGAGCGCGGGCACGAGCCGGCGGCGGCCATACAGCGTCGTGACGACGCCGGACGCTCTCGCTGTGTCGAGCGTCCGTTCGATGAACACCCGGACGTCGGGGAAGCCGTCGAAGTACGCGTCGATGAATTCCTGCGCGGCGGACTGGTCGACGCCAATGTCTTTCGCCAGTGTGAACGCCGTCTTGCCGTAGAGCAGTGCGTAGTTGACGATCTTCGCGCGTCGCCGCAGTTCGTGCGGATCGAGGCCGCTGTCGGATCCGAAGATCTTCTCCGCGGTCTGGTCGTGAATGTCGTCACCGCGCTGAAACGCTGCGATCAGACTGGCGTCGCCCGACAGGTGCGCCAGGACGCGTAGCTCGACCTGCGAGTAGTCGGCGGAGACCAGAACGTGTCCAGCCTCCGCCACGAACGTCCCGCGGATCCGGCGGCCGAGCTCGGTTCGAATCGGGATGTTCTGCAGGTTGGGGTCGCTGCTGCTGAGCCGGCCGGTTGCGGCCACCGCCTGGTTGAACGACGTGTGGACCCGGCCGGTGTCGGGGTGCACCAGGAGCGGCAGCGCGTCGACGTAGGTCCCCTTCAGCTTCTGCAGCGAGCGCCACTCCAGCACCAGGCGCGGCAGCTCGTGGGTCTGCGCCAGTTCCTCCAGGACCGCCACGGCCGTCGAGGTGGCGCGCGTCTTGCCCGTGCGCTTCGAGGCGGGCAGGTCGAGCTTCTCGAACAGCACTTCGGCCAGTTGCTTCGGCGAGTTGATGTTGAACTCCTCACCCGCCAGTTCGAAGACGCGCGCTTGCACACGCGCCAACTCTCCCTCGAGTTGGGCCGACTGTTCGGCGAGCGCGGCGGTGTCGATGCGGACGCCGGCCTGCTCGACCTCGACCAGGCAGGGGACCAGTGGAAGCTCCAGTTCGCGATAGACGGCGTCGACACCCTCGCGCGCCAGCGCCGGCCGGAGTCGGCCGCTCAGCTGGAGCGCCTGGTCTGCGCGCTCGCCCGCGAACGCCGCCGCGACGTCGACCGGCAGTTCGCCGAACGGCGTCGCCTTCGCACCCTTGCCCCGGATCGATTCCTCGGTCGTCAGGAGGTAGCCGGACTCGCCGAGTGCGATGTCCTCCAAACGGTGGCCGGATCCCGACGTGCCAAGCGCGTAGCTGGCCAGCATCGGGTCGTCCGCGAGGCCGCCGAGCTGGATCCCGTGGCGCCGGAGGACGATGGCCGCGAACTTCAGATCGTGGGCGACCGTGGCGACAGCCGGATCCTCCAGCGCGGGCTTCAGCCGTGCCAGCGCGTCGGCCGGACCGAACTCCGTGGGTGCGTCCAGTGCCGTGTGCCCGATCGGCACGTAGCGCGCCGAACGAGGCGAGGTCGCAAACGCCAGGCCGACGAGCGCGGCGCGCATCGCCACCGGGGTGTCGGTGAGCAGGTGCAGCGCATGCTTGGCGCCGGCCAGCGTGTCGCTCAACGCCTCAAGGTCGGCGAGGCTGGACACCGAGCGGTAGTCGGTGTCGGTGGTCTCCGCGGTCGGCGCGTAGTCGGTAAGGAGGGTCCGGAACCCCAGCGATGAGAACAGCTCGAAGCAGCGCGCACGGTCCGGGCCATCGAACCGCGCGCGTTCGAGGTCGAGGTCGATCGGCGCGTCGACGTGGATCCGCACGAGGTCACGGCTCTGGCGCGCCGACTCGGCGTGCTGGGTGAGCGCCGTCCGATACTTCCGCTGCGTCAACGCGTCAGCGCCGGCCAGCAGCGCCTCGAGCGTGCCGTGCTCACCGATGAGGGCTCGGGCGCCCTTTTCGCCGATTCCGGGCACGCCCTTCACGTTGTCGACCGCGTCGCCCATCAGCGCCAGGACGTCGACGACCTGATCGGGCCGCACGCCGAACTTCTCCTCCACGCCCGCCGGGTCGAACCACGCGCCGTCGTCCTTCGGGTTGAAGACCGTGACACTGTTGCCGACGAGCTGAAAGAAGTCCTTGTCGCCCGTCACGATGACGACGTCGAGTCCGCCGTCGCCGGCTTTGCGTGTCAGGGTGCCGATGACATCGTCGGCCTCGTAGCCCGGCAGCGTGAGCACGGGAACTCCGAGCGCCTCGCACGCCTCGTGCACCCACGGGACCTGCTCGACCAGGTCGTCCGGCATCGGCGCGCGGTTGGCCTTGTACTCGGCGTCGAGCTCCTCGCGAAACGTCGGGCCCTTCACATCGAAGGCGGCGGTGACGTAGTCGGGCTGCTGATCATCCAGGAGCTTGCGTAGCATCGTCACGAAGCCGTAGACCGCGTTGGTCGATCGACCGTCTGGTCCAGTCAGCCCGCGGATCGCGTGGTAGGCCCGGTACATCTGCGAGCTGCCGTCAACGAGCAGCAAGCGTCGCCGCGTGGATTCGTTCATCGGGGATCCGGCTCGGGAGCGTGGATGGTGGAGGTCGTGCGAGCCGCGGGCGAGTATACCAGCCTGGGAGGCCGGTGGACGGCGGCCGGAGTCGTCGCGCTGCCGGCCTCGGGCCGGCGTCAGCTCGGCAGATTGACTCGCAGGTCGTGTGTGAGGATTTCGCCTTCGCGAATTCTGACCCGGTCGGCGTCCTGGTTCAACCGCCCGAGTACCGCCGGGTCGAACCAGGAGCCCTGTTCGATCCCGTCGACGGCGACGACGTAGTACTCGCCCGCCGGCAGGCCGCGCACCTGGTAATGTCCGTTCTGGTCCGGGCGGCCCACCGCGACCTGTCGTGACTGCGATCGCCACAGTTCGGGATCGGTCGAGAACGCGAGTACCGTCAGCTCGGAGACCGGCCGTCCGACGCTGTCCGAGACGAGACCCGAGAGTTCCGAGACCTGATCGGTCAGGACGATGCTGACGTCCACCTCGCCGCCGGGCCGGAACTCGAGCGGTACGTCGGTCATGTCGCGGCCGTCGACGTAGATCGTCTTCAGCATCCAGGGGTCCGGCGCATCGACCCGGAACAGCTGTGCGCCCATCGGAACGTTGACCAGCTCGAAGGTGCCGTCGGCACCGACACCGGTCGACCCACCCGATCCGAACGGCATCGTCTGCACCGCGCGGGTGGAAATGCGGACCCGCGAGAGCGCGTCCTCGGGCGGCAAGGTGCTCGATTCGAAGACGACAGCCCCCCCCGACGGTCGCGCCAGCGGACAGCATCATGGTCAGCCCACTCAGTTCACCTCCGGCGACCGTGATCGACTGCACGGCAAACAGCGGGTTCTCGCGACGCCGTCCGCCCGACCGGGCGACCGCCAGATAGCGGCCCGGCGGCACGTTGCGGACCGTGAACGTCCCGTCGGACTGCGTCTGGGCGTCGAGCCCACCGCCGAACCCACGCGCGCCGTCGTCGGGGACGAGCGAGACGGCCGATCGGGTCGACGGTGCGCCCTCTGGCGACAGCACGAGTCCCGCGACGCGCACCGTCGGCACGAGTTGCACGCCGAAACTCACGCCGGTCATTTCCTGCGCCACGCCGAGGGTGAGCGGCATCGCCTGAGACGCGCTCGTGACGCCGGGGTAGTAGGACGGGGCGTAGCCCATGTCCTGCTCGATCTGGTTGGTGCGCCCGAACCGGCCGCGGGCCTGACGGCCGCCGTCAATGAACCGCGCCACGGCGCTGACGTAGTAGGTGCCCGGGGCGAGGCCGTATACACGGTACTGACCGCGATCGTCACTCGTATCGGCGCCGACGACCGCCAGCCGACGTTCGCCCTGGCGGTACTCGTGGCGCATCGCACGCACGCCGACGCCCGCCAGCGGCTCCCCGACCTCGTCCACGACCTGGCCGGTGATGACGGAGCCGCGGGGGAGCGCGAGGTCGATCTCGTCCAGGGTCTCGCCCTCGCCGATCTCCAGTGGCGTACCGGGCTCGAGGACGCGGCGCTGGCCGAACGTGACCGGTACGAACCCGGTCTTCGATGCCGTCACCGTGTACCGGCCCGGCGGCAGTTCCTCGAGCCGGTATCGTCCGTTGGCATCGGTGACCGCCGCTCGCCCGCCGCGGAGTTCGCCCGACGTCACGCGGAGGTAGGCGTATCTGACCGGCTGGCCGGTGTCCGCGGCCACCACGACGCCGGTGATCGCCCCGGCGCCGGTCGCCGATTCGGGGGCCGCGGCGCGGCCGTCCCGGGGGGGGCAGCCCACCCCGTTGCACCGGCTGGGTGTCGGCTGGCGCGGCCAGGCCCAGGCACAGCAGGCTCAGCACGAAGGGGCGTAGGCACGGGTGATGGCGTGGCATCGGGCTCTGCAGACTATGACTCTTCCGAGAGGGCAGCTATTTCATCCGGCCCTCGGCCCGGCGTGAGGTCTGGGCTACAGCGCCAGAATGGTCCCGACCCCGGCGACGATCAGCGCGATCTGGCGGACCGCGCTGCTGCCGATCGTTTCGCCCCGGTGCAGATGCGGGATCAGATCGGCCATGGCGACGTAGAGGAAGCTGCCGGCCGCGAGTGCCAGCAGATACGGCAGCGCGTCGGGCATGACCTCGGCGGCGGCGTAGACGACGACCGCGCCGACGGCGGCGCTCGATGCCGACAGGGCGTTGAGCAGCAGGGCGCGGCGCCGCGAAAAGCCGGCGTTCAGCAGAATCGCGAAGTCGCCGACCTCCTGCGGGATCTGATGTGCGGCGACCGCCAGCGCCGTGCTGATTCCGAGCGGGACCGAGACGAACACCGAGGCCGCGATCACCGCCCCGTCGGCGAGATTGTGGACGGCGCCGCCGATCAAGATAAGGGTCGCGCTCGCATCGTGAACGTCGCAGTCCTCGGTATGGCAGTGACGCCAGAGGACGAGCTTCTCCACGACGAACAGCGCGAGGATTCCCGCGAGTAGCGCGCTGAAGACCGGCACCGGTGCGAGCTGGCTGAGTGCCTCGGGGACGAGGGCCAGCAGCGCCACGCCGAGCAGCGTGCCGACTGCGTAGCTCAGGAGCGACGGCACGATCCGGTGGCGCAAGGCCGCGGGCAGCGGGAGCAGGGCGGAGGCGACGACGAGGCCGCCGAGGCTGCCGACCAGGCTGAGACCGGCCGCCGTCGCGAGCAGTTGCACGCCGGGGATGATATCAAGGCGGCAGGACGGCGGTCGGCCTAGCGTGTGGCGACGTAGCCGCGCCGAGCGCGGACTCGATAGCCGGCACCAGGCACTTCCACCTCGATGGAATGCCACCGCCCATCGCGATGACTCTGCGCCGGATAGGCCATGTAGTACTGGCGGCTGAGTTCGTTCGCCACGCCGGCCGTCGCGGGGTCCAGGTCGTCCGCGGATCGGATGATCTCGGTCCGGCCGCCGCTGTCGTCGGTCAATTCCCGAAGCGCTGCTTCGTTCACCGAACGATCGCCCTGGCGGCTGGGCGCCCGCTGGCGCGGGTAGCGGGGGCTGCGGCCATCTCCGCCTGGGACCGGGAACGGCATGGGCAATGGCGCTCTCGGTGGTACGCGGAGCGTCGCGGCCGTCCGGTTCCCCCCGTCGATGCCGATCGCGTAGACGAGGACTTCGGTCTCGCGGACGAGCTGTCGCAGCGAATGCGGGTCGGTCACGCTGTTGGTGTCGTTGCCGTCGGAGATGATGACGAGCGCCTTCTTCCGGTGCGCGCCGCGGTTCGCCAGCGGCACGGCCTCGGCGACCGTGTCGTACATCGCGGTGCCACCTACTGGATCGACGCGGCGCAAGGCGCCACTCACGTCGCGCCGGTCGGTCGTCCAGCCTCGGACCAGGATCGGATAGTTGCTGAAGCGGTAGAGGAAGACCTCGTCGACGGGATCGAGCAGATCGAACAGAAACCTGTCGAGGGCGCGCTGGGCCGACCGCATCTTCTCGCCCGCCATGCTGCCGCTGGTGTCGAGGACGATGCCCAGGCTCACCGGAACCCGCTCGGCGCTGAAGTGTGAGATCTCCTGAGGTGAGCCGTCCTCGTAGATTCGGAAGTCGTGGCGGCTCAGTCCGTCGACGAATCTCCCGCGGTCGTCGGTGACGGTGGCCGTGACGTTGATCAGTTCGACGCCCGTGGTGAACCGAAAGCCCTCACGTTGCTGCGAGGCGAGCGAGGCGTGCCCGACGACGGCGACGGCGAACGCCAGTAGCCACGTGCGCGAGGGCGGGCGGAGCCGCGGAGGCGTCAGGGTGTCACCTCGCGGTCGGCCGCTGCCGGCGGCCGACGATCGACGTGCGGGACCAGCGTGTCGTCGGTCTGGCGGAAGCTGATGCGGTAGCGTCCGACGGGCCGATCGGCCGGCAGGCTGACCTGGAAGACGGACTCCTCGCCGGGGTCGAGTCGCGCCTGGTCGACCGGAGCCTCAGCCGCGCTGAGCAGATCGCCGTTGCGATCGAAGATCACTGCGGCCGCGACCAGCGTGTTCAGCCCCACGCCGGTCGGCGGGTTGCGCACCGACCCACTGATGGCGAGCCGGCCATCGGCCCGCGCGTGGTCGAGCGCCAGGAGTTCCAGCGGGAGCGCGGCCGCGGCGGTGATGGGGGCCGTCGAGTTCGCCGGCCCCGACGCCGGACCGCTGACGACGATCAGACTGAGTCCGGCGCTTGCGACGAGAACCATCGTGGCGATGACGAGCATGAGTCCGGCCGGGCTCGAGGCGGGCGCGGTCGGCGCGAACAACGCGGCGGGCGGTGCCGACCTGGGGTCGGCGCCGTCCGGCCGGCGCCAGTCCGCGATGATGTCGGCGTCGGATTCTGGCCGCGCGGCAGCCGCACGCTCGGCCACCAGCATCTCGATCCGCGCGGCCGAACGCCGCCGCTCCTCGCGGAGCAGCCGCCATGCGACGAGCGTCATGCCGATCGCCACGAGCAGCGAGAGCAACGTGACGGTGATGAGGATTTGTTCCATCTTTCGACTCCGCGATTTCGCACTACCGGAGGACGAACTCCACCGCGACCTCCACGACGACGTCGACGGGCACGCCCTGTTTCGTCGCGGGCGCGAACTGCCACTGGCGCACGGCCTCCACGGCGCGCTCCTCGAGGCCGTACCCGAGCCGTCGAACCACTTCAACCCGCCCCACCGAGCCGTCGGCCAGAATGATCACCTCGAGGAGCACGTCGCCTTCGACGCTGGCGCGACGAGCCTCGTCGGAATAGCTGGGGCGGACCTCGCGCAAGAGACGGGGCGGGTCGACTCCGCTGCCCGGCCGGTAGGGGCCGCCCCCAACGCCGCCCCCGAAGCCTGGTCCGATGCCGGGGCCCTGACCCGAGCCGAGACCAGCGCCCGCGCCGCTGCCGACGCCGTCGCCGACGCCCGATCCAAGACTGTCGCCCGCGTCGCTCGGTCCGTCGATCGTGCCGAGGCGATCGCGCAGGTCACCGGGGATGCTCGCCACCGGCGCTGTCAACATCGGTTGCGGCTCGTGTGCGAGGGCGGCGCGCGGTTCGACGATCGGTGGTCGCGAGGGAGGCGCAATCGGCCGCCGCACCGCCGCCACGACGCGCGGGGGCCTTCGGGGTGGCACCGGACTCCGCACGGGCGCCGGCGCCGGCGCGGCCCGCTCGGCCCGCTCGGACTTAGACGGCGGGTCGGGTTCTTCGTCGCCCCCGCCACCACCTCCACCGCCCGGACCCGGCGTCGTCAGGTACACGAGTCGGAGCGGGTCAGGCGGAATCCGCTCCTCGGTGGCCAGCCTGCCGGCGCCGACGGTCGTGAGCACGAGCAGGGCGATGATGGCCATGGCATGGACGGTGGTCGAGGCGGCAGCGGGCAACCCGAACGGGCGCGAATCGTGAATCGGACTTCGAAAGAGGACGTCGGTGCCACCCGTCGTTGCGGGCGGCGCCCTGTGCCCACTCGCGAGGGCGCGAATGACCCGCACGGCTTCATCCTGCGCGATGTAGCCGTCGGCCACGGTGCCAACCGACCCGCTGGCGATCCAGTGTGCGACGAGTCGGTCCGGCACCTCGGCGGCGATTGCCAGCTCGCGCGGTGAGAACACCTCGGCCGGGGCGAGGGAAGAATCCATCGATCGTCTGGCTCGGGTCGACGCCGCCCGACCGCTGGGCGGCCGAGCGCTGCGCCGGACTCCTGGCTCGAGAGAGGCAAAACCCTTGCCGGGGCCGGTCTCGAGCCCTGTAACGGTTTTCGGCTGTTTTCGTTGAGTTCTGTCGGGCGGGCTCCCGTCGGGGCGGGGCGCTGTGCTCAGTCCGCGACAGGGGATGCCCTGTCTAGACGACAGGTTTCGTGGCTTCGAAGAAAGCGAGGCCAGCCCGCTCGGCGAGCCGGCGCGCGGCTTTGAAGCCTTCGGCGCCGAGTGCCGGCTGGGCGCCGCCCGACGCCGCGTAGGTCGGGTCGATGGTCGGCCCGCCCAGCAGGGCGCCCAGGCCGCCCCGAGGCACCCGCTCGATGACGAGGACCCGTCCACCCGGGCGGAGGACCCGCAGCGTCTGCTGCAGGCAGGCCACGCGCCGCTCGGGCGTGAGCCGGCCGACCAGATCCCAGAGCACGGCGACGTCGAACGCGCCCTCGTCGTAGGGCAGGGCCCCGTATGACCCTTGCTCGATTTCGACGAGCACGCCCTCTCTGACTGCGGCCGTTCGGCCTCGCTCGCAGCCGTCGGGGTCGTCGTCGATCGCGCTGGCCTGGCCGGTGAGCCCGACCTTGGCGGCGATGGCCGCCATCATCTTTCCGTTGCCGCACCGCAACTGCAGCAACCGGTCGCCCAGCTTCACGCCGGCCATCGACACTTCGAGCGCGTGCGGGCCGGCACCTTCGCGAAACAGCCTCATCAATCGCCTCATGATATAGTCTTGCGCCGTGAAAAACTCTAATGAAATAGCGCCTGCAACCGGCAAATTGGGCGTCCTGCTGGTCGGGCTGGGCGCCGTGAGCACGACGTTCATCGCGGGCGTCCACGCCGTCCGTCGCGGCCTCGCCGCCCCCATCGGGTCGCTGACCCAGATGGGGACGATCCGCCTTGGCAAACGGACCGACGGGCGGTCACCGCTCATCAAGGACTTCATCTCGTTGGCCGCGCTCGACGACATGGTCTTCGGTGCCTGGGACATCTTCGAGGACAACTGCTACGAGGCGGCGCGCACGGCCGGCGTCATCGAACTGGATCTGCTGAGCCAGATGAAGGATGAACTCTCGAGCATCAAGCCGTGGCCGGCGGTGTTCGATCGACGCTACGTCAAGCGGCTGGATGGGCCGAACGTCAAGAAGGGCGCCAGCAAGCGGGAACTGGCCGACCAGGTGCGGACGGACATTCAGCAGTTCAAGACGGCCAACGGGGTCGATCGGATGGTCATGGTCTGGTGTGGCAGCACCGAGGTGTTCATGACCGAGGGCGAGGCTCACGCGTCGCTGGAAGCGTTCGAGCGGGCGCTCGACGAGAGCGACGAGGCCGTGCCGTCGAGCATGGTCTACGCCTACGCAGCGCTCAAGGAAGGGATCCCGTTCGCGAATGCCGCCCCCAACCTGACCGTCGATACGCCCGCGATGCTCGAACTGGCGGGCCAGACCCGATCGTCGCTCTGCGGGAAGGATTTGAAAACTGGCCAGACGCTGATGAAGACGATCATCGCGCCGGGCTTGAAGGCCCGGTTGCTCGGCATCGCCGGGTGGTATTCGACGAACATTCTCGGCAACCGTGACGGCGAGGTGCTGGATGATCCCGAGTCGTTCAAGACGAAGGAGGAGAGCAAGAAGTCGGTGCTCGACTACATCCTCCAGCCCGACCTGTACCCGTCGCTCTACGATCAGCTCTGCCATGTCGTCCGGATCAACTACTATCCGCCGCGCGGCGACAACAAGGAAGGCTGGGACAACATCGATCTGGTTGGCTGGCTCGGGTATCCGATGCAGCTCAAGGTCAACTTCCTGTGCCGCGACAGTGTGCTCGCGGCGCCGATCGTCCTCGACGTCGCGCTGTTTCTTGATCTCGCGCAGCGGGCCGGCATGAGCGGCATCCAGGAATGGCTGTCGTTCTATTTCAAGAGCCCGATGCATGCCGCTGCGCTGTACCCCGAGCACGACCTGTTCATTCAGCTGATGAAGCTCAAGAACACCCTTCGGTATCTCAAGGGCGAGGAATTGATTACGCACCTCGGCCTCGAGTACTACGACTGACCACCCTGCCTGGCCGCCGGCCCGAGGAAGCCATGGCCAAGACTCCAGACCCTGCGTCCCAGGAAATCGACGCGCTGCTCGACGAGCGCCGGACCTTCGTGCCGTCAGACGCCTTTCGTGCATCGGCGAACGCGGCGGACGGCGCCGTCTACGATCGCGCCGCAGCCGACCCCGAGGCCTTCTGGGCGGGGTTCGCGCGGGAACTCGAGTGGATCGAACCCTGGTCGACGGTGCTCGAGTGGGACCCGCCGAATGCCAGGTGGTTCGTCGGGGGCAAGCTCAACGCGAGCGTTAACTGCATCGACCGCCATGTTCGCACCGCCAGGCGCAACAAGGCGGCGCTCATCTGGGAGGGCGAGCCTGGCGATCGCCGCACGCTGACCTATTTCGATCTGTATCGCGAGGTCAACGCATTCGCCGGGGTCTTGAAGTCGCTCGGCGTCACCCGCGGCGACCGCGTGGCGCTCTACCTGCCGCTGGTGCCGGAGTTGGCGATCGCGATGCTGGCGTGCGCGCGGATTGGCGCCGTGCACAGCGTCGTCTTCGGCGGCTTCAGCGCCGAGTCGTTGCGCGACCGGATCAACGATGCCAGCGCGAGCGTGCTGGTCACCGCCGACGGCGGCTATCGGCGGGGCGGCGTCGTGGCGCTGAAGCAGATGGCCGACGACGCGCTCGAGGGTACCCCTTCGATCCAGCACGTCGTGGTCGTCCGACGGCAGGCGCACGATCCACTCCCGGTGTCGATGCAGGCTGAGCGCGACCACTGGTACCACGAACTGATGGCCGAGGCACCGCTTCGGTGCGAGCCGGAAGCGATGGATGCCGAGGACTTGCTCTACATCCTCTACACGTCCGGGACGACCGGAAAGCCGAAGGGGATCATGCACACGACCGGCGGCTATCTGACCGGCACCTACGCCACCACGAAGTGGGTCTTCGACCTGAAGGAGGACGACGTCTACTGGTGCACCGCCGACATCGGCTGGGTGACGGGTCACAGCTATTTGGTCTACGGTCCGCTGGCCAACGGCGCGACCGCCGTCATGTACGAAGGGGCGCCCGACTGGCCGGCGCGCGATCGGATGTGGGAGATCGTCGAGCGCTACGGCGTGACGATTTTCTACACGGCGCCGACGGCGATCCGCGCCTTCATGAAGTGGGGCACCGATTGGCCGGCCAAGCGGGATCTCTCGAGCCTCCGTCTGCTGGGATCGGTGGGCGAACCGATCAATCCCGAGGCCTGGATGTGGTACCACGAGCACGTCGGCCGACAGCAGTGCCCGGTGGTCGATACCTGGTGGCAGACCGAAACCGGCGCGATTCTCATTACGCCGCTGCCCGGGTTGACCACGCTGAAGCCGGGCTCGGCTTCGCGCCCGTTTCCGGGAATCACCGCCGAGATCAGGACCGCCGACGGCCAGAAGGTGGAGAAGGGCGGTGGTCTGCTGGCCATCGCGAAGCCGTGGCCCTCGATGCTGCGCGGGATCTACAGGGATCCCGAACGATTCGTTGCGCAGTACTGGAGCCAGTGGCCGGATGGGATCTATTTCACCGGTGACGGCGCGAAGCTCGATGATGACGGCTATTTCTGGTTGCTCGGCCGGGTCGACGATGTGCTCAACGTAGCCGGCCACCGGCTCGGCACGATGGAAGTCGAGAGCGCCCTGGTCGACCACCCCGACGTCGCCGAGGCGGCGGTCGTGGGCCGGAGCCACGATATCAAGGGTGAGGCGGTCGCGGCGTTCGTCACGGTACGCGAGGGCGTCGAGACCTCAGACACCCTGGTCGACGTGCTGAAGGCCCACGTCGTGAAGAAGATCGGCGCGATCGCCCGACCCGATCTGGTGCTCTTCGCCGCCGATCTGCCGAAGACGCGCTCCGGGAAGATCATGCGGCGGTTGCTGCGTGACATCGCCGACGGCAAGGCGCTCGGCGACACGACGACACTGGCCGATCCCGCGGTCGTCGCGAAGCTCAAGGACGAATACGAAGACGAAGAGGGCTAGCGCTGTAGGGCGGGACTTCAGTCCCGCGAACCGCTTACACTGCCGCCCAGTGGCCAGGCGCGACTTCCCGAAGTGGGGCCGCGCGGTCGAACCGATCCTCATCCACGGCGATCCGCGATCGGTCGGCGTCCGGGTCGGGAACCGGGATCGCCGAGAGTAGCGCCTGTGTGTACGGGTGCTGCGGACGGTTGAAGAGCGCGGCCGCCGGCGCCTGCTCCACGATCTTCCCGAGATACATGACCGCGACCCGGTCGCAGATGTGCTGGACCAATCGCAGATCGTGCGCGACGAACAGATAGGTCAGCTTCAGCCGTTCCTGCAGGTCCATCAACAGATTGATCACTTGCGCCTGGATCGAGACGTCCAGAGCTGAGACCGGCTCGTCCGCGATGACGAGCGAGGGGTTCAGGGCGAGCGCACGCGCCACGCCGATCCGCTGACGCTGACCGCCGCTGAACTCGTGAGGGTAGCGTCTGAGATGGGCGGGGTCGAGGCCGACCAGTTGGAACAGCTCCGCGACCCGATCGCGCCGCTGCTCCCGGCCGCCCATCTTGTGAATGACCAGCGGCTCCTCGACGATGTCGCCCGCCCGCATCCGCGGGTTGAGCGATGAGTACGGATCCTGAAACACCATCTGCATCTGTCGGCGAGCCCGTCGCATCTCCGCGGCCGAGTACGCCAGCACGTCCTCCCCCCGAAAGCGCACCTCGCCCGAGGTCGGCTCGATCAGCCGAAGGATGCAGCGTCCGGTCGTCGTCTTGCCGCTGCCCGATTCCCCGACCAGGCCGAATGTCTCGCCCTCGGCGATCGTGAAGCTGACGTCGTCGACCGCCTTGACGATGGTGGGCTCGGTGAACAGGCCGTGGCGCCGGACGAACCGTTTCACGAGCGACCGAACCTCGACGAGCGGCATCAGCCGGCCCCCTCACCGTCGTGCAGATAGCACCGCACGTCGTGTCCCGGTGCGACCGGTGCGACGGCGGGCGGCGCCTCGTCGCATCGAGCCATGCGGTCCGGGCATCGGGGCGCGAACGCGCAGCCCGGCGGGAGCTGGCCGAGGCGGGGGACGGTGCCTTCGATCGCCTTCAACCTGGCGCCGGGGGTGCCGCCGGGCAGTGACGCCAGCAGCCCTCGTGTGTACGGATGCTTCGGGCGACGGAAAATGTCCCGCACGGTGCCCTGTTCGACGATGCGTCCGGCGTACATGATGGCGACCCGATCGGCCGTTTCGGCCATGACGCCTAGATCGTGGGTGATGAGCAGGACGGACAGCGCGAACCGTTCCTTGAGGTCGCCCAGCAGATCCAGGATCTGAGCCTGGAGCGTGGCGTCGAGCGCGGTGGTCGGCTCGTCGGCGATCAACAGCGCGGGTCGGCACGCCAGCCCCATCGCGATCATCACGCGCTGACGCAGGCCGCCCGAGAGCTGGTGCGGGTAGTCGTCGTACCGCAGGCCCGGGTCGGGAATACGCACCGACTCGAGCAGTTCGACGACCGCGTCGCGCACGCCACGGCGGTCGACGCGCTTGTGCACCAGCAGCGCCTCGGCGACCTGGCTGCCGACCGAGAACACTGGATTGAGCGCGGTCATCGGCTCCTGGAAGATCAGAGCGATCTCGCCGCCGCGCACCTCCCGCATCTCACGCTCCGAGATCGCCCGGAGGTTGCGTCCGCGCAGGCGGATCGTGCCCGCCGCGATCCGGCCCGGCGACTCCACCAGCCGCATGATCGAGAGCGCCGTGACGGACTTTCCGCTGCCCGATTCCCCGACGAGTCCGAGCGTCTCACCGGCGCGGACGGTAAAGCTGATGTCGTCGACGGCGGTCAGTTCACCCTCGGCCCCGAACACCGTCGTCAGCCCGTCGACCTCTAGCAGCGCCGATCCCCCGCGCGCCGGTGCGTCCGCCGACGCCGCGGCCGTCATTCGAACCCGCCTTCGCGGTGCTCGCCGAAGACGGCGCGTAGCGCGTCGGCGACCTCGCCGACCGTGGCACCGGCCTCGACCGCCGCGACGATCGGCGGCATCAGGTTGGCGGCCCCGCGCGCCGCCCCGGACACCGCTTCCAACGCGTCGCGGCACGCCCGGTCATCGCGCCGAGTGCGGTGGCGGCGCACGCGTTCGACCTGGGCGCGTTCGATCGCCGGGTCGATCTCCAGGCCGGCGATGGTCGCCGCGTGGGCGTCGGCGAATCGATTCACGCCGACCACGACCTGCTCGCCGCGTTCGATCGCTTGCTGCTCGCGATACGCCGACTCGTGGATCTCGCGCTGCACCGTGCCGGCTTCGATCGCCGCGAGGGTGCCACCTTGCTCGTCGATCGCGTCCAGCATCTTGCTGACGTCCATCTCGAGCGCGGAGGTCTGATGCTCGACGGCGTAGGCGCCCGCCACGGGATCCACGGTGTTCGCCACGCCGGTCTCCTCGGCCAGAATCTGCTGGGTCCTGAGCGCCAGCCGCGCGGACTCCTCGGTCGGCAGCCCCAACGCCTCGTCGCGACCGTTGCAGTGAAGGGACTGGGTGCCGCCAAGCACCGCGGCCAGCGCCTGCAGCGCCACTCTCACGGCGTTGTTGTCGGGCTGCTGCGCGGTCAAGGTGCTTCCGGCCGTCTGGGTGTGGAACCGGAGTTGCTGGGCGGCCGGATTCGTTGCCCCGAATCGGTCCCGCATCATGCGGGCCCAGAGCCGTCTGGCCGCGCGGAACTTGGCGACCTCCTCCAGCACGTCATTGTGGGCGGCGAAGAAGAACGAGAGTCGCTGGCCGAAGCGGTTCACATCGAGGCCCGCGGCGACCGCCGATTCGACGTAGGCCACGGCATTGGCGAGCGTGAAGGCCACCTCCTGGGCCGCCGTCGCACCGGCCTCGCGAATGTGGTACCCGCTGATGGAGATGGCGTGCCAGCGAGGCAGTTCGTCCGCGCAGTAGGCGAAGACGTCAGTGACAAGCCGCAGCGAGGCCCGCGGCGGAAAGATGTAGGTGCCACGCGCGACATATTCCTTGAGGATGTCGTTCTGCACCGTCCCACCCAGCTGGTTGAGCGACACGCCCCGCCGGCGGGCCAGCGCCACGTACAGTGCGAGTAGGATGCACGCGGTCGCGTTGATCGTCATTGACGTCGTGATTCGATCGAGCGGAATGCCGTCGAAGAGATCCTGCATGTCGTCGAGCGAGTCGATCGCGACGCCGACCCGCCCCACCTCGCCGGCAGCCATGGCGTGATCCGAGTCGTACCCGATCTGGGTCGGGAGGTCGAAGGCGACCGAGAGGCCAGTCACGCCCTGGTCGAGCAGATATCGATAGCGCGCGTTGGACTCGATCGCCGTGCCGTAGCCGGCGTACTGCCGCATCGTCCAGAGGCGCCGTCGATACATCTCGGCGTGGATCCCACGCGTGTACGGGAATTCGCCGGGTGCGCCGAGATCGCGGTCGGGATCCCAGGCCGCGAGATCCCGCGGACGGATCGCCGCGGGGGCCGACCGCGCCGGCGGCGTCGACCGAGCCCGCGTCGACTGAGTCCGTCCAGTCATTGGATGCGTTGCATTGTAATGCAGCCGACGTCGGTGCTCGCCTTGACACCCCCGGATCGCCCGTTTAGAATGCGCCTAGTTCATCGATATCTCTTTCGACAGATGAGCGAACCATGGCGGCGATCCTCCTCTCGCGTTGCAAGCGCAGAAGCGGATGGCAGGGAGTCCCTGTGTACGACGCGTACGGCGGGGCGATCCGGTAAGGAGGGTCGAGGATGGACGACGTCGTGAATCGGTTGGCGCGCGAGCTGGCCGATGCCATCGCCGCAGCCGTTGCGGAAGACCCCAAAGTCGAAGCGTGTCGGGAGAAGTCCCGGGCCGCCGGGTACGAGATGCGGGTGTCGCTCGAGGCGGTCATCGGTTTCGTGAATCGGTCCAATCCGACGGCGCTCGCCAAGGTTGGGACGACCCGAGAGGTCGCGGCGGGCCACGGGATGGAGATCAGCGCCAACGACCGCCGTTTCCTGCGCTCGCTCAGGATTGCGGTTGAAGAAAAGCCAGAGAAGCCCGAGACCCCCGAGAACACCGGCGTCGAGTAGCCCGGACGCCGCCGTCAACCGGCGAGACGCAGGTCGCGGCCCGTCATCGCCGCCGGCGGTTCGATACCCAGTAGCGCGAGCAGAGTGGGCGCGACGTCGCGCAGCGAGCCGTCGCGCAGCTCGCCATTCTCCTGACTTCCTATCAGTAGCACGGGAACGGTGTTCATCGTGTGCGCGGTGTGCGGGCACTGTCGCTCGGCGTCCCACAGCAATTCGGCGTTACCATGATCGGCGGTCACGACGACCGTGCCGCCCGTGTTCCGGACCGCCTGGACAATCCGCCCGAGGCAGCCGTCGAGCGTTGCGACGGCGCCCACCGCCGCATCGAGCTTGCCGGTATGCCCGACCATGTCGGCGTTGGCAAAGTTGCAGATGATCATCCGGTGCCGGGCGGCCCCGACATCCTCGACGAGATGGTCGGTGATGCCGCGCGCACTCATTTCGGGCTGCAAGTCGTAGGTTGGGACCTGGGGTGACGGTACCAGAATCCGGTCTTCCCCGGCGTAGGGCCGTTCTTCTCCGGAGTTGAAGAAGTAGGTCACGTGCGCGTACTTCTCGGTCTCGGCCAGCCGCAGATTCGTGACGCCGTGTGCGGCCAGCACCTCCGCCAGGTTGCTGGAGAACTCCTGCGGCGGAAGGACGACGTCCAAACCGTAGGTCGCGTCGTACTCCGTCAGCGTCGTGCACTGGAGCCGCGGCTGCCGGCGTCGGGCGAAACCGTCGAAGTCCGCGAACGCCAGCGCGCGAGTCAACTGCCGGGCGCGGTCCGCTCGGAAGTTGAAGAAGATCACGGAGTCGTCGTCGTCCATCGGGCCGATCGGACGACCGTCGGCATCCACGATGACCGCCGGGTCGATGAACTCGTCGGTGACACCCTCGGCGTATGACGTGGTGAGCAGGTCGGTCGCGCGCGCTGCCGGCCGCGCCTCGCCCGAGACGATCGCGTCGTAGGCGCGTTCGGTCCGGGGCCACCGCCGGTCGCGGTCCATGGCGAAATAGCGGCCGCAGACCGAGGCGATCCGGCCCACACCGAGACGGGCCATCGTCTGCTCGACGGCGGCCAGGTATTCGGCACCGGCGTTGGGAGGGGTATCCCGACCGTCGGTCAGCGCGTGCACGAACAGGCGCGACACTCCAAGCGCGGCGGCCCGCTCGAGCAGCGCGTCCAGATGGAGGCGATGGCTGTGCACGCCGCCGTCCGACACGAGCCCGACCAGGTGGAGTGCGTGGTTGTCCGCGCCCCGGGTCATGGCTTTCGTCAGAATAGCGTTCGTGGCCAGCGCGCCATCCGCAATCGCCGCGTCGATCCGGGTAATGTCCTGGTAGACCACACGGCCGGCGCCCAGGTTCATATGGCCGACTTCCGAGTTGCCCATCTGGTCGGCGGGCAGCCCGACGGCCTGGCCGCTCGCGACCAGCGACGCGTGCGGGAAGCGGTCGAGCAACTCGTCGTACACTGGGGTGCTGGCCAGCGCGATCGCGTTGTAGTCTCGTGTCTGCCGGAGACCCCATCCATCCAGGACGACGAGGACGAGCGGCGGCGAGTGGGGGGGCATGGGCACGCGTCGTGGTCAGTCGGTCAGGTGTCTGAGGGCGGCACGACCGGCGTAGCGACTCGACGGATTGGCCGCTTCGATCCGCAACAGCTGGTTGTACTTGGCGACGCGGTCGGTCCGGCTCGCCGAGCCCGTTTTGATCTGCCCGGCGGCGGTGGCCACGACCAGATCGGCAATCGTCGTGTCCTCGGTTTCCCCGGAGCGATGCGAGACGATCGACGCGTAGCCGGCCGCCTTGGCCATCGCCATCGCCTCGAACGTTTCGGTGAGGGTGCCGATCTGGTTCACCTTGACTAGCAGGGCGTTGCCGACGCCCTCCGCGATGCCGCGCTCGAGAATAGCGGGGTTCGTGACGAAGACGTCATCGCCCACGAGTTGCACCTTGCTGCCCAGTTCGCGGGTCATCAGTTGCCAACCCGGCCAGTCCTGCTCCGAGAGCCCGTCCTCGATCGACGCGATCGGATAGGCCGCAATCCACTCGCCGTAAAGCGCGATGAGGTCCTCGGCCGACTTCGTTCCGCCCCCGGACTTCTTCAGGACGTAGCGCCCCGGCGACCCGTCGTCCCAGAACTCGCTCGCGGCGACGTCGAGTGCCAGATAGACATCCCGCCCGGCCGTGAACCCCGCCGCGGCGACCGCCTCGAGCACGAAGTCGATCGCTTCCTGGTTCGACTTCAGGTCGGGTGCGAAACCACCTTCGTCGCCGACACCGGTGGCCAGCCCGCGCCGCCGGAGTGCATCGCGCAGGGCCTGGAAGATCTCGCTGCCGGCCCGCACCGCATCGGCGAACGTGGAGACGCCGACCGGCATCACCATGAACTCCTGGAAGTCGACGTTTGTGTCGGCGTGTGCGCCGCCGTTGAGGATGTTCATCATCGGCACCGGCAGCAGCGGTGCCGGGTCGGCCTCGCCCTCGTGCAGCGAGGCGAGATGGGCGTGAAGCGGGAGGCCGGCGTGGACCGCCCCCGCCTTCGCCGCCGCCAGCGACACGCCCAGGATCGCGTTGGCGCCGAGACGGCCCTTGTTGGGCGTCCCATCCAGTTCGATGAGGCGTCGGTCGAGGGCGGCCTGATCGAGGTCGGTCCCGATCAGCGTGCCGGCGATCTCGCCGTTGACATGCCCCACCGCCTGTAGCACGCCCTTGCCGCGGTACCGGTCGGCGTCTCCGTCGCGGAGCTCCAGGGCCTCCCTGATGCCGGTCGAGGCGCCCGAAGGCACGGCGGCGCGGCCAGCGGCACCGCCCGCGAGCATGACGTCGACCTCGACGGTCGGATTGCCGCGGGAATCAAGGATCTCGCGACCGATGACCTTTGTGATCTGCACGGTTTCCCCCGAAGGTGGAACGCCGACGCCGGCCGGGGGCTGCCTGCGCCACCGGCCCGGCGGCCGGGATCATACCATGCACGTCGGGACCGGTACGGGGCCGCCGGCGAGCTAAGTGTGCCCGGAATCAGGGGTTCGACCCGCCTCATCGGGGTTGCCTAAGATGGCTGGAAGCCTGTACACTTAATCGAGATTCGTCGCTCCCGTCCCAGCAGCTCGGAGAGCCTGTTCAATGTCCGTGAGCCGTCAGCGAGCGACCTTCTGGGTCCTCACCTTGGGCGTCAGCCTGTTCGTCGCGGCCGACGTGGCGTCGGCTCAACGGCCGCCCCCACGGCCCCGGACCCAGCAGGCCGAGCCCGAAGCGCTGTTGACCGAGGCAGAACGCGCCGAGGCGGCCAGGCTGCTGCCGCTCATGGATGCGGCGCTGTCCGGGGAAGGCGCGACCGACCTGGTGGCGAGCCTGCGGTGGGACTACCTCAAGGCGCAGGAAGGGCAGGTGTACGTGCCCTTCACGCTCAGCCTCAATCCCGAGACGATCAGCCAGTCGGTGACCGTCTACGTCCGGTTGGCACCGGCCGGTATGGTGCTGACACCGCCGCCCGCGCCCGTACCGGGCGAGCCGGCCCCGCCCGTGGAGCCTCCGTCGTATCCGTTCGAGGATGTGCACTTCGTCGACATGCGGCCGTCGGCGAGCGGAAACTATGTCCTGCGGCGCGCGTTCGCGGTGCCGGCGGGGTCTTATGATCTGTATGTCGGGATCAAGGACTCGGAGTTAGTGGAGACTGATTCGGTGGAGGTCCGGAGCGGTGTGCTCAAGCGCACCGTGGACGTGCCCGACCTGTGGGGCGGCCAGTTCACGACGAGTTCGATTTTCGTCACCGAGCGGGTGGAGCCGATCCCGGCGCCGCTGTCGCCCGAGCAGCAGCGATCTGACCCGTACGCCATCGGCTCCGCGCGGATCGTACCGCGCGACGTCATGCAGTACGAGAAGACCGACACGCTGTCGTTCCTGCTGTTCATCTACAACCCGCAGCTCGCCGAGCAGAAGCCCAACGTGACGCAGAAGCTCAACGTGACGCAGAAGCCCAACGTGACGGTCGAGTACAACTTCCACCGGCGGACCGCGGCGAGCGAGGAATTCTTCAACGCCACGACACCGCAGACGCTGAGCGCCGAGACCTTGCCCCCGGCGTTCGACATGGCGGCGGGCCACCAGCTCTCGGCCGGTCAGAACGTGCCGCTGAGCGCGTTTCCCGAAGGCATCTACCGGCTGGAGATCCACGTCATCGACAACGCGGCCGAGGCCTCGATCTCACGGAACGTGAACTTCACCATCATCGGATCCTGAGGAAACACTGGAGGGACGATGAGTCAGCATTACCGTGCCGTTGCCGCCGTCGTCGCCAGCGTCGTCGTCGGCGTGTGCGATCCGGTCATGGCCCAGCGCCGGGAGAGCCCGGCACGTCCGGTGGCCCAGGTGGCCGTCGCCGGAGAGGCCGTGGTCCACGGTGTCGTGACCGATGCGGCAGGCCGTCCGCTCGAAGACGCGATGGTGTCGATGCTCGGCACGTCAGCCACGACCCTGGCCGTCACCGACCGCGACGGCCGCTTCGAACTGACTGGCCTCCCCCCGGGGCCGTACCTCCTGCGAGCCCATCTTCAGGGATACGCCGCGTACGGTCGGGACTTCGTCGAGGTCTCGCCCGCCGGCACGTTGGAGTATTCGCTCAAGCTGCGAGCGAAGTCCGATGGCGGCGCGACCGAGCCTGAAGTCATTGCCGCCGGCTTCATCGCCGCGCCGCAGGCCGCCTCGTCAGCCGATGAGCTAGGCGCCGAAGCCGCCAATGCCGATGGCGCGCTGACGCCGGAGGCCACGCCAGGGCACGACCACAGCGAACTGGCCTGGCGGCTGCGGCACGCACGGCGCAGCGTGCTCAAGGAAGCCACCCGGATGGCGGCCGTGGATGTGAGCCAGGACGACACGCCGTTCAGGCCTGGGACGATGTCGTTCTTCGGCCAGGCCATGGCCTCGTCCGCGCGCGTCGCGTCGTCGTTCTTCAGCGGGGTACCGTTCACCGGCGAGATCAAACTGCTGACCACGGGCGCGATCGACAGTCCGGGTGATCTGCTCTCCACGGACTTCGGCCCGCGGGGGGTGGCTTATCTCGAGGTGGGCACGCCCGTGGGCACGGTCGGCGCCTGGTCGGCCCAGGGCGCGATGACGCGCGGCGACGTGTCGTCGTGGATCGTGGCGGGCTCGTATGTCGACGAGTTGGCCAACGAGCACACCGTCGACGTCGGTGTCTCCTATGCGGCCCAGCGCTACAACGGTGGGGAACCTGCGGCGATTGCCGCGCTTCGTACCGACAGCCGCACCGTGAGTTCGATGTACGGCTTCGACAGCTGGCGGGCCTCCTGCGCTCTGACGGTGGACTACGGGCTGCGCGTCTCGAACTACGATTACCTGCCCGAGACGTCGCTGTTGAGTCCGCGGCTCGGCGTCACGGTGTCGCTGGCGGAGCGAACGCGCGTCAAAGCCTCGTTCGCCCAGGCGATGCGCGCACCCGGGGCCGAGGAGTTCCTGCCGCCGTCCGACATGGGATTGTGGCTGCCGCCCGAGCGGACGTTCTCGCCGTTGACACCGGGGGCGGACTTTCGGGCCGAGCGTGCGCGACACCTGGCGGTCGCGCTCGAACGGGACCTCGGTGCGGCCTACGTGGTCGGCGTGCGCCGATTCAGCGAGCGGGTCGACGATCAGCTGGTCACGCTGTTTGGCGGGCGCGGTGCGTCGGGGCTGCAGTCGAGTTTGAATCACTACTTCGTGGCCAATGGGGGCAACGTCGGCGCCGATGGCTGGGGCGTGACGCTCAGCCGGGACGTTGCCGGGTGGGTGATCGGGTCGGTCGACTATTCGTACACTCGAGCGCGTTGGGACGCGAGTGCCGAGACGTCGATGTTCGCGGCGCGCGTACCGAGTGCGATCCGCACCGGGACCGAACGCTTCCACGACGTGACCACGGCCGTGCAGAC
Organism: Acidobacteria bacterium UBA2161; assembly: GCA_002328835.1. Taxonomy (GTDB): domain Bacteria; phylum Acidobacteriota; class Vicinamibacteria; order Vicinamibacterales; family UBA823; genus UBA2161. Next base: position 140,134 of record DCWN01000025.1, read on the forward strand.
CCACATCCCCGAAACCGATACGCGCGTCTTCGTCCTGTACAAGATCAATACCGCGTACGCCTCGGCGGATCCTGACGTCGGCGTGCCGGGTCTCGATGCCCGCTTCGACGTCCAGGTGAAGCAGCGGCTGTCGTTCCTGCCGTTCGACGGTAGCGATTGGGAAGTCCTGGTGGCAGTGCGGAATCTGTTCCGCGAGGATCTGGGCGACGGCGTCGGGGTCTACGACGAGTTGCTCGTCGTCAAGCCTCCGAAGCGGATCGTCGGCGGCTTGCTCGTCCGGTTCTAGTACTCGGTCGGCAGTCCATTGAGACGACGGGAATCAGTGACTGCCGACCATTTTTTTGAGTCGTTGCGGATTCAAATTGTTGAACTCTTGATTCGGTTGTTTGGATGGTGACTGGCTGAGATGCGAGGCGCTGCAAAGAGCGGCGTCACGTCCTGGCCACGAGCTGCCGGGCTGGAACGCGGCATGCTCGCGGTGTCGGTCGTGGTGGGCCTGCTCGCCCTGGCGGTCGCGAACATCGCGGTGCGGTCGAGCTGGAGCGAGGTCGAGGACGGCGTCCTCTGGGTGTCACGGGTGGAGGGTGTCGTCGCCGCGGAGATCGGTGCTCGCTCGGCGGCGTCCGCCGCAGGCATCCGGCGTGGCGACGTGTTGCTGGCGATCGACGGGCAGCCTGTCGAATCACCGGACGAAGTCGTCGCCCATCTCCACTCCGGCGCGTCAGGTGACCGGCTCAACTACGTCGTTCTCAGGCTGGGGTCTCAGGAACTGCTCGAGCTGACCCTGCAGCCGATTCCCGCCGGCAACCGCACGTTGTATTTCGTGCTTGCGGCCGTCGGAGTCTTCACGCTGCTCGTCGGCGCGTCCGTGCGCCTTCGCCGCCCGACGGCGCAGTCGACGCTGCACTTCTTCTGGCTGACCGTCGCCTTCTTCGGCGTGCTCACGTTCTCGTTCAGTGGCCGTCTCGACCGCCTCGACTGGGTCTTCTACTGGGGAGACGTCCTGGCGATGCTGATGCTGGCGCCGCTGTTCATGCATTTCGCCTTGATCTTCCCGGAGCGCGCGCCGGGCTGGATGCAGAACCAGTTGCGGCCGTTTCTGTTTCCCGCGCTCTACTTGCCGGCGCTGCTGCTGGGCACGATGCGCGCCGTGGCAATTTCGGGAGCGGGCGTGGACGGCGCCCGGATGATCGGCACCATCGAGGCGGTCGAGCGCCTCGAGTTGGTCTACCTTGCCATTTGCGTCGTCGGCGGTGCGGCGATCATGATCCGCGCGCTGCGGCGTGTCAGGTCGGTGACCGCGCGTCGGCAGCTGCGCTGGATCTTGTGGGGCACCGTCATGGGCGGGGCGCCGTTCCTGGCGGCCTATCTGGTGCCGTTCGCGTTCGGATTCGACCCGCCGACGCAGTTCGAGTTGACCGCGATCCCGCTCGGCCTCATCCCGCTCGCCTTCGCCTCGGCGGTGATCCGCTATCGCTTGATGGACGTCGAGGTCATCATCAAGCGCGCGATGGCCTACACGACCGCCATCCTGGCGATCGTCGTGGTCTATGCCGTGCTACTTCGGGTCGCCAGCCAGGTGCCGCTCGGCGGATCCGAGCAAGGCAACACGATCATCGCCCTGCTGGCCACGCTCGTCGTCGTGCTGCTGGCCAGCCCAATGAAGGACGCGATTCAGTCGGCCCTCGATCGCGTCTACTACCGTGACCGGTACGACTATCGTCGTGCGCTGGTCGGATTTGCGCGCGACCTGAACCGCGATCTGGATCTCTCGAGCTTGAGCGAACGGCTCGTCACGCGGGTCATGGAGACCTTCGTTGTCGATCGGATGGCACTCATGCTCGCGCCGGCTGGCAGCGACCGCGACGCGGAGTTGCAGACCATCCATGCCGTCGGGCTGGACGACGACCTGCCGGCCCTCTCGCGCCGCTCGTCGGTCGGCGAGAGGTTGTGGGCGTCGCAGGCGGTCGCGCTCGATGATGCCGAACGGCTCCTGGACGATGCGGAGATCGATCCGTGGTTGGCCATCGGAATCCACTACCTCGTGCCGAGTGTGTCGAAGGATGGCACGACGGCGGTCCTGGCGGTTGGGCGCAAGGACAGCGGCGAGCCGCTCAGCAGTGAGGACCTCGCGTTGCTCACGGCCGTGGCAGCCCAGGTCGCGACCGCGATCGAGAACGGTCGACTCTACGGACAGCTGCACGCCAAGGCCGCGGAACTCGACCGGCTGCACGAGTTCAACCAGAACGTGATCGAGTCGCTCAACGACGGGTTGGCCGTCGTCGGCGTCGACGGGCGCGTCGTGAGCTGGAACCGTGGCTTGGAGCAGCTGTATGGCGTGCCGCGCGAGGCGGCGCTCGGCAAGACGCTCGCGGAGCTCTTCGATGCGCCATTCGTCCAGTTGCTCCACGAGGCGCGCGACGAAGGCGCAGGTGGCGTTCGATACCGGGTGCCGCTGCAGTCGCGGCATGACACCGGTTCGGAGCGCCTACTGGTCAACGCGGCGACCGCCCCGCTGCGCACGCCGCAAGGCGGCGGCGGGGGCACCATCGTGATCCTGGAGAACATCTCCGAGCGCGTCCAGCTCGAGGAGCAGCTGCAGATTTCGGAGAAGATGGCATCCATCGGCCTGCTCGCCGCCGGGGTGGCGCACGAGGTCAACACGCCGTTGACCGGTATCTCGAGCTTCACGCAGATGCTGCTGGAAGGAGCCGAGGCCGAGGATCCCAAGACACGGCTCCTCGAGAAGATCGAGCGGCAGACCTTCCGCGCGGCCAAGATCGTGAACGGGCTGCTCAACCTGGCACGCCCCGTGCGCTCGGAGACGGGCCCTGTCGACATCAACGCGGTCATCAACGACGTGTTGGCACTGCTGGAACACCAGCTGAAGGCGTCGCACATCAGCGTACGAAAGGAATTGGGCACGCCCGCGCCGATCGCGCTCGGCCTGGACTACAAGCTGCAGCAAGTCTTCCTGAACCTCTTCTTGAATGCGCGCGACGCCATGCCCAAAGGGGGGTGGCTCCGGATCGCCACACGGCGCGACGGCGAGCGGGCGGTGATCGAAGTCGCAGATACCGGGGCGGGGATCTCGGGGGAGCATCTCTCGCGGATCTACGATCCGTTCTTCACCACCAAGTCGCTCGGTCGGGGGACCGGTCTCGGCCTGTCGATCACGTACGGCATTGTGCAGGAGCACGGCGGTTCGATCGAGTGCGACAGCGTCAAGGGGCAGGGCACGCGGTTCGTGCTGGGACTGCCGCTGGCCACCGCAGTCTTGGCTCGAACGGATCACGCGGTGCAGAAAGCGACCTAACACGTGATGACCGACGAGCGAACCATTCTGATCGTCGACGACGAGGAAGTGATGCGGGAGGTCGTGACCGCACTGCTGGCTCGTGAGGGCTATGCCGTGCGGACCGCGGCGACGGGCGAAGAAGGCCTCGAGATTGCCCGGGCCGAGACGCTCGACGCGGCGGTCGTCGACGTCATGATGCCGGGCATTGGCGGGATGGCCACACTCGACGAGCTGCGCAAGTTCGATCGGGAACTGCCGGTGATCATGCTGACGGCTTACGGATCGGTCGAAAGCGCCAAGGAGGCGATCAAGGCCGGGGCGTTCGACTACATCACGAAGCCGTTCAAGCACGATGAAGTGCTGAAGGTGCTGCGCAACGCGGTCGAGCGGCGCCGGCTGGCGCTGGAAAACCGGACGCTACGCCAGAACCTGCAGGCGCGCAGTCACAACTTCGGCGACATCATTGGCCGCAGCCCGCGAATGCGTGAGGTGTTCGACCTGATCATGCAGGCCGCTCCGAGCCGCACGACGATTCTGATCGAAGGCGAAAGCGGCACCGGCAAGGAACTGGTGGCGCGTGCGCTCCATACGCATTCGGCTCGAACGGAGTGTCCGTTCATCACGGTCAACTCGGGCAACTTGCCGCACGATCTGCTCGAGTCGAATCTGTTCGGGCACGTCAAAGGCGCGTTCACCGGCGCGCTGTATCCGAAGAAAGGGCTGTTCGAACTGGCGGACACGGGCAGTATTTTCTTCGATGAGATCGGCAACATGCCGTTCGAGACGCAGGCCAAGCTGCTCGGCGTCATGCAGGAGCGGCAGTTCATGCGTCTGGGCGGCGTCGAGACGATCAAGGTCGACGTCCGACTCATCGCCGCGACGAATGTCGATCTGAAGAAGATGGTCGATGACGGCCGGTTCCGCGAGGATCTCTACTACCGGCTGCACGTCATCACCGTGCGGTTGCCGTCGCTCCGGGAGCGCAAGGAAGACATCCCGCTGCTCGTCCAGCATTTCTTGAGCAAGTACGGCGGCGAGAACGACCGGTCGGATCTGGAAATCACACCCGACGCGCTCGACCTGCTGGTGGAGTACGACTGGCCCGGCAACGTTCGGGAACTCGAGAACGTCATCGAGCGCGCGGTCGTGCTGTCAGCGAGCCCTCGCATCGACACGGCGCTCATTCCCGATCACGTCCGTGCCACCCAGACGTTCCAGATGCCGCGGGTCGTCGTGCCGGCCGAAGGGATCTCGTTCAAGGAAGTGATCGCGAATTCGGAGCGCCAGTTGATCGAATCGGCGCTGCACGAGGCGGGCGGCGTGCAGAAGCGAGCGGCGGAGCTGCTGAGGGTCAAGCCGACGACCTTGAACGAGATGATCAAGCGCTACGCCATCCAGCCCCGTCGGAAGCGCAGCACGAACGGCCGGAAGCGGCAATCGGAGGAGGCAGCGCCGGCCGCCGGGTCCCGTGGAGCCGCGCCATCCTCGCTCGTTGCCGACGAGTAAACCAGCGGCCGATAGCTCGAGGTCGCGAGCGAGGATTACGGCGCGCACGGCGCGCCGCGCGCGGGTCGGAGTGGGGCTCTCGGGGTCCCCGCGGAGACCCGCGCGGGGGTTCGGGGCGACGCCCCGACCTACTTACGCCGACCGCGCGGCCCGCCGCTGGCGCTGGGACCGCGGATGGTCGACATCAGCAGCTCGTACTTCTTGAGGATGACGTCCCAGCCATAGTGGCGCCGCACGTAGTCCTGGCCGTTGCGGCCGAGCGCCGCTCTCAGCCGTTCGTCGAGCAACAGCAACTTGAGGCACTCGACGAACTCGTCCTGATCCTCGTAGTAGAGGCCGGCATTGCTGCGTCGGCAGTGCTCCGCCACGACCTCGCTCCGGCCGTTGGCCAGAATCGGCGTGCCGACGGCGAAGGCTTCGAGGGCCAGCAGCGACAGACTCTCGAAGGGCGACGGCACCATGACCACGGTCGCGGCCTCCAACGCGTCGACCCGCTCCGACTCGGACAGTCTGCCGGCGAAACGGACAAACGGTTCCTCGGGTAGCGGCATCAGCTTCGCGCCCATCAGCACCAACGTGGCGTCGCCACCCCCGGACGCGTAGGCACTGAAGTATTCGATCAGCTCCTCGCAGCCCTTGCCCGGATCGATCCGCCCCCCGTACAGCGCCACCGGGCCGTGGAGGCGATGGCGACGACGAAACGCGGCACCCGGCGCGTGAAGATAGTTGTCGCGCTCGCGGTTGTTGCCCGCCCGATCGTTCTTCTCCGCCGGTGGACGCCGTTCGCTTCCACGCCGGCGAGATCGGCCGCTCCGTCTGGGGGGCTCTTCGGCCGCTTGCGGGGAGAGGTCGACGCCGCAGCCGATGGTCTCCTCGGCGGCGGTGCGGATGTCGAACTTCGATGTCAGGAACGCACGCTCGGCATCGGTGTTGAAGGCCATCCCGGCGGGCAGGCTGAAGACGTCGCGGTAGAGATCGAGGTGGATCGCCGGCTCATCGTGTGCGGTCGGGACCAGAATGCTCCGGCTCGGCGCGATGGCCACGCCCAGCGCCGTTGGCGCGTAGAGATACGTGAAGAAAACGAGGATGTCGTAGCTCGTCGCGTTCCGCTCGAGGTGATCGAGCAGCGCCGGGCACCAGGGGCCCTGGCGCCGGAGCCACTCCAGTTCGTCATCCCGCGTATGGGGGTTGTTGAAGATCCAGTCGGAGTACCGGTTGAACGAGTCGATGTCCCTCGTTTCGGCATTGGCGAAACGCCGGACGGTGACGCCACGTACCCGGTCGGGGCCCTCCGGATACTCGTTCTTCCATGTGATGTAGTCCTCGGCACAGGTCGTGAGCACCTCGACGTTGTGTCGGGCGGCCATCCGCTCGGCGATGAGCCGGCAGTGGTACTCGGACCCTCCGAGAATCTCGGTGCCGTAGCGTTGGACGATGAATGCGATCTTCACGATGTCACGAAAAGCGCGCGATGAGCCGAGCGAGGCGCGCGCGCATCGCCGCATCGCTGAAGTCCGCCAGGCGCGCGCGCTGGCCGGCCAGCACGGACGCCCGAAGATCATCATCGTACACCAGGAGACCGAGAAGCTCGGCCGCGTACTCGAGATTCTTCGGCGCAAACTGCACGCCGGCGTCCCCCAGCGTCTCGGGAACGGCCGTCGCGGCATATGCCAGCACGGGCACGTCGGCCGCCATCGCTTCGAGCAGGGGCACGCAGAACCCTTCGTGTTCGCTCAGCGAGACGTAGGCGCTCGCGGCGCGGTAGAACGTGGCCAGATCCTCATCCGGCACGTTGCCCGTGAACCAGAAACGGTCGGCCGGCATCTTCAATTCCGTCATCAGCGCCCGCACCATCGCGAAGTACCTGGGCACGGCGTCGTACCGGCCGACGAAGATGAAGCGGTAGTCAGCGTCGACGTAACGCTTGTAGTGCTCGGCGAGACGGATGTGATCTTCGATCTTCTTGTTGGGAACCATCCGGCCGACGAAGAGGATATTGACCAATCCGTCATCGAGCATCCGCTCGAGAGCCGGCTGTCTCGCCAGCCTGGCCATCCGGTCTGTGTCCACGGCGATCGGCAACACGCCGGTGTCGCCGAATCCGAGTTCCTCCAATTCGCGACGGTTGTAGTCGGAGTCGCCGAGCGCGAGGTCGACCCGGCCCGCCAAGGTCGCGAGCTCACGCCGGCCGAGGACGGCCAGCCGAAAGAGCGCGGGGTCGTAGTCGGCGAAGAAGTGGGCCGGCGTGACGTTGTGGTACTGGAGGACGCGTCGGCCCGAGACGGACGCAAACGCCTCGGTCATCGGGGATGGTAGGGCGTAGTGAAAGACGGTCAGGTCGCCGTGCGTCGCGCCGGCGTCGTCGAACGACCGAATCTCGTCGCGCAGCGAGTCATCGACCGTGAGCGCGAAGACGTCGGCGTCGTGTCCCAGTCCGCGCAGCATGTCGCGGACTCGCCGGGCGCTGTCGCCGATGGCGTCGCCACGGTGCGCGGCCGGAACCCATTGGTTGACGATCACGAGATTCGGCCCTTCGGTTCGACGGTCCGGCTCACGGCGCCGCCGAGGGATCCTTGGTGAGCGCCTGATAGATGGACGGGCGGTCGATTCTGAGGTGCTCGAGACGCTCGGCCATGTCGAACTGCTGCCAGAAGTCCCAGACGACATCCCACGCCGGCAGGCGAGGCCCCTGTCGTACCTGGTCGACGTAGCCGAGCAGCGTGCCGGCGAAGTCCCGTGCCACCAGCCGATCGAGCGCGGCGTCCTGCGTGTCGAGGATCGACTCACGGAGAGCCCGATCCGACACGACCGCGTCGATCAGTGCGGCGACGAGGGCCGGATCCTTGTCGTTGTAGAGAATCCCCCCGCCATCCATGGTGGCGGGCACGGCCGTCGCGCCGTAGGCCAGCACGGGTAGGCGCTCGTGAAATGCCTCGATGAGCGGCACGCAGAACCCTTCGTGCTCGCTGGCGCACAGGAACACGTCGGCGATGTCGTAGAACCCCGCGAGTTCGGCGTCGGTCACCTGACCGACGAGATGGACATCCGGTGTGCGCAGCCTGGCGATGAGGTCGTAGAGCGTCGTCAGGTATCCTTCGAACCCACCGAACGAGCCCACGATGAGAAGCCGCGACCGCGGGTTGTGGGCGACGCGATAGGCATGGAAGAACCGGATTAGATCTTCGATCCGCTTGTTCGGAATAACCCGCCCGACGAACAGGATGTTGGTCCACCCGTCGTCGAACTGACGGGACAGACCGTCGTCGGGGTCGACGTCCAGGTGCGCGAGGCTGGGCACCACCGGCAACACGCCCGTTCTCGGGAAGCCGAGCGATTCCAGTTCCTGGCGGTTGAACTCGGAGTCGCCGAGCGCCAAGTCGCAACGGGGCACGTAGGCGCCCAGCTCTCGGCGCCCTTCCCAGCACCGGAGCGCCAGAAACGGGTGCACGTCGATCAGGTACTCCGGCGGCGTGATGTTGTGGTAGACGAGCGCCATCCGGCTCGGTAGCGCATACGCCGTCCGCGACGCCTTCGAGGCGAGCGAAAAATGATGAATGAGGACGTCGTCTGCGGTGGCGTCCCCCGGGAGGTCCCGAAAATCCCTGGTCAGGGGCTCGAGCCTGGGGTCGGCCGTCTCGACGAAGATGTCCGAGGCGTAGCCGGCGTCACGCAGGACCCGCTGGATGCCGAGCACTTCTTGGCCGATGGCGTCCCCGTAGCCGAGGGTGGCGAGCACCTGATGGACGACGGGACGGTCGGCCGAGTGTGACTTCGCCACGGCGTATCCTTCACCCTCGCCGGCCGCTGCGTGGACGGCCGGACTTCAGGGCCGGTCCGGTCCGCAGCGCGTCGACGATCTCCCGGGTCGGCGCGACGTTGCGTCGCCGCCGCCCGAACCAGCCGGGGAGGCGCTCCATCGGCTTCGCCTCTCCGCCCGTCAGTCGCTCGAGGACGTCCAGGTACTTCCGCTCGATCACCGGCCACGCGTAGTGGCGCTTGAAGAACGTCCGGCCGTTGTGGCTGAGGCCTGCGTGGAGCGGCCGGTTCGTCTCGAGCGCGTGCAGCGTCTCGGCGAATTCCTCGTAGTTCGTGTAGTAGAGGCCCGCGTTGCTCCGGATGCATTGTCCCTGCAGCACGTCGCAGCGCCCGTTGGCCAGCACCGGGCGGCTCATGGCCCAGGCTTCGAGCGCGACCATCGACAGGCTTTCGAACTGAGACGGCATGACGAGCGCGTGTGCCGCCGCGAGGGCGTCGAACTTGTCCCGATCCGGAACGAAGCCGAGGTGGCGGATCCGTGGATGCGACGGAATGTCGAGGATCGACCGGCCGATCATGATCAACTGCAAGGATCGTGAGACCCGGGAGGCATAGTTCTTGAAGAATCGGAAGAGCTCCGGGCACCCCTTGTTCTCGTCGATCCGACCCACATACAAGATGAAAGGGCCCGCGATGTCGAACTTCTGACGGAACCGCTCGGCATCAC
>DCWN01000025.1:149751-171683 GCA_002328835.1 Acidobacteria bacterium UBA2161
TATCGCGAGGGATCTCCGAGCCAACGCCGACGACGGTGTGCTCCACGTTGGCGTTGTTGGACACGGCCTGGATCATCGCGCGCTCTTCGAACGAGTTGTACATGATGGCGCGCACGCCCCGGAAGATGGGTCCGAAGATCGAAAGGCCGATCGCCGGATCGCGCTCGGCCGTCGGCACGAGCACCGCGCGCGGCGCGACCGCACGACACCCATGGTAGGCGTGGTAGTAGCGGTAGCTGAAGAAGATGCAGAAATCGTAGTCGGCGCCGCGCCGGCGCAGATGGCGGATCAGCTCCGGGCTCGTTGGGCCTTCACTGTCGAGCCACTGGAGTTCGTGATGAATCGAGTGCGGGTGCTCGAACACCCGCGTCGAGAGTCGGCCGAACTTGGCCGGATCCCTCGGTCGGGTGACAGGGAATCGTCGCACGACGATGTCGCCAACGCGATCTTCCCCAGGGTCGAACGCGTTGGCCCACGTCACATAGTCCTGGGCGCACGTCGTCAGCACCTCCACCTCGGCATGCCTGGCGAGATGCTCGGCGACGTATCGGGCGTGGAGTTCGGCACCGCCATTGATCTCGGCGCCGTATCGTTGAACGACGACGGCCAGCTTCACTGTTCGGAGGAGTCGGCGGCACCGTCGTCGGGTGCACGCGGAGTGGTCGGCTCAGGGGCCGTCGGTTCCGAGGTCGGCGGTTCGACGGCCTTGGCCTCGGCCGGAGTAATGTCGGCCGTGTCCGCCGCGCCGGTCGCGGGTGGCGTGCCGGCGTCGGCGTCGGGTCGACGCGAGTCTACGCCGCCCTGCGGTGGTGCGGCGTCGGGGCCGGGTTGAGATGCCGTGGCGGCCTCGTCAGCCGAGCGTGCCGCGTCACCGTCAGTGCCGGTTCGGTGCCGCCCACCCCGCCGCCGGCGTCGCCGCTTTCGCGGGCCGCCCGGGGCGGTCTCGCCCGAGTCCCCCGTGTCGGGGCGGGAGGCACGCGCCGGCGGCGCGGCGTCCGTGGTTGGCTTGACGAGGCCTTCAAGCGCCCGCGCGCGGCGCTCATCGAAGTCGAGGCGGCTGTTGACCGATTGCACCTGCATCTTCAGGTTCTTCACCTCGATGCCCAGGCGCGTGATCTCGACGACCAGGTTGTTGAGGACTTCGAAGTTCAACGTGTCGATCTCGTCACGCGACTCCAGCCGGCTCGCCACGGTCACCATCCGGCTGGAGAGCTGGTCAGCCATCGAATGCAGCTGGCCTTCGGTGTGCGCGTTGATCTCCGACTGCTGGTGAATCACCGTGATCATCGGGTTCGGATTGAACATCAGCTTCAGCACGGGCCGCAGTAGCCGGCGGATCAGCGACAGCAGGCCGCGCGTCGACCGGTAGATCGACTTGTCATCGAACGGAAACGGCTCCGGCCATGGGGCCACATCGACCGATGTGACGTCGATCGGGGCACTCTTGGGCCGCTTCCGGAAGTGTTCGAGAAGGTCGGAGCGGATCCCCGAGGGATCGAGAATCCGCTCCAGCTTCACATTGGCCAACTCGCGTATCTCCTGCTCGGTGTAGTCGACGCCGCGCTTGTCGCGGATGCGCGTGCGGATGTGCCTCATGACTTCCTCGACGTCGATGGACCCGGCTCGGATGGAAAAATCAGACATGGTCTCTCGAATTCTGGCCTGACGGTCCTTGACCGCCGGCGGGCAACGTCACCAGGGGCGATAGACGATCAGCACGACCGCCACGACCCACAAGGCCACGCAAGCGAGCAAGGGCCTGTCGGCCAAGAGCAACTCGGCCGGACTGCCCCCGCTCGCCTTCTGGTGTACCAGGTACAGATACCGAAAAATGCCGTACAACGGCAGCGGAATCGTCAGGCCCAACCACGGCGTGCCGAAACGCGCAGCCACTTCTGGGCTCATCGTATAGAAGGTGTAGCCGATGAGTGTCGACGCCGTGACCACCGCGATCATCTGGTCGAGTAGATAGGAGCTGTACTCCCCGAGGCTCGGTCGGTGTACGGCCGCGTGATCGCCGAGTAACACGATCTCGTGCCGGCGCTTGCTGAGGGCGATGAACAGCGCTAACAGGCTGGTGCAGATCAGGAGCCATGCGCTGATCGGCACGTCGATGACGACCGCGCCCGCGACGGCCCGCAGCACGAAGCCGGCCGCGATGGTCATGACATCCACGATGACGATGTGCTTGAGCACCATGGTGTACAGCACCAGGGTCACGCTGTACGCTACCGACACGACAGCCAACGCCGGGGTCAGCAGGAATGAGGCGAGGACGCAGCCGACGCCCAGGGTTGCCGCAAGGCTGAGAGCGGCCGACGTCGAGACCCGGCCCGACGCGATCGGGCGCTCGGCCTTGTGAAGGTGCTGCCGGTCGGCCTCGCGGTCCGCGACGTCGTTGACCAGGTAGATCGCCCCCGACAGTCCGCAGAACACGAGAAACGCAGCGAGCGCGCGCAGCGCCGCTTCGGGATCCGTCAGACGCTGCCCGAACACGAGGGCGGCGAAGACGAACAGGTTCTTGGTCCATTGATGCGGCCGAAGGGACCTGAGCAGGTCGACGGCGACCGAGCCGCCGGACGCTCGAGCCAGGTCGACGTCCGGCGGTGCCTGAGACTGCAGGGAGTGGCGCGCCATGAAGCGCGGCGAGAGGCCGGTATCCGCTAGGAGGCGAAGCTATCGACGGCTTCCTGCTCCGACTCGTAGGTTTCGAACACCGTCAACAACTTGGTGATCGAGAGCAAGTCCTCGATCCGCTTCGTCAGGTGGACGAGCTTCAACTGCCCGCCCTGCCGGCTGACGGTCGTGTAGGTCCGGACGATTTCACCGAGACCCGCGCTGTCCACATACGGCACGCCTTCGAGGCTCAGGATGAGCTTGCGCTTACCTTGCTGAATCAGGCTGTTGATCTTGTCCTTGAGGAGCTCGTCGCCTTCACCGATCGTCAACTTGCCGCTCAGGTCGAGAACCAACACCTCACCGACCGTTCGTTCCTCGATCTGCATCGCCGCTCTCCTCCCGATAAGCGAGAATTGCGTGGCGCCTTGCCCACGCCACATCCGAAACTAGAGCTGTTGCAAGGGCCGCACCGTACCATGCAAAAGCGCGATCCGTCAAGCATCTACGAGGGTGATCCACCCCCTCCGATGCCGGCCGCTTGGGTTCCGGGTCGTCGATCTATTCAGCCTCGCGACGCTGCTTCTTCCGGGTGCGCTTGCGCGCGAGCGCCTGCTTCGTGCGACGCTTGTCGCCCGGCTTCAAATAGAACGAGTGCTTCTTGATGTCCTTGATAATGTCTTCTTGCTGAACTTTTCGCTTGAAGCGACGGAGGGCGCTTTCGATCGATTCGCCGTCCTGGACCTTCACTTCAGCCAACTGAACTCCACCCCCTCACCGCCGAAACTGATGCCTGTGACCCCCAAGGGCACCGGCCGAATATGCTAGGCTATCACAGGTACGCGCGGATTCCAGGCCCAAAGCCCATCGGGCCTCGACGGTCCTTCCAGGGCGTCCCAGTTCATCCGAAATATTGGAGCGTGCGCGATAACAGCCGTGGTTTCAATCAGATAGCACCTTCATGAAGATCCTGATTGTTGGAAACGGCGGTCGCGAACACGCGTTGGCCTGGAAGCTCACGACCGAGCACCCGGGTCGGGTGATCTGCGCCCCCGGGAACCCCGGCATGGCCGAGATCGCCACCTGCGTGTCGGCCGATCCGACGAATCCTGAGGCGCTGTTCCAGCTGGCCGAGCACGAGTCGGTGGATCTCACCGTCGTGGGGCCGGAGGCGCCACTGGCCAACGGCGTGGCCGACCGGTTTGCCGAGGGCGGACGGCGCCTGTTCGGCCCGACCCAGGCCGCGGCGCGCCTGGAGTCGAGCAAGGCGTTCGCCAAGTCCTTCATGGCTCGACACCGCATTCCCACGGCGGCCTACGAGATCCATGAAGAGGTGGACAGTGCGCTGGCGTCGCTCTCGTCCGGTCGATTCGGCTATCCCGTGGTGCTGAAAGCCGACGGGCTGGCCGCCGGGAAGGGTGTCATCATCGCGTCCGACCAGGCTGCCGCCGAGCAGGGCCTCCGGGAGATGCTGGTGGATCAGCGTTTCGGTGCGGCGGGTGCCACCGTCGTGATCGAGGAGTACCTCGTCGGCGAGGAAGCGTCGTTCTTCGCGGTGTGCGACGGACACACGGCGGTGTCGCTGCCGTCGGCGCAGGACCACAAGCGCGCGTTCGACGACGATCGGGGCCCCAATACCGGCGGCATGGGAGCTTTCGCGCCGACGCCGCGGATGACCGAGGCGATTCGGTCGGAGGTGCTCGACTCGATCGTGAAACCGGTGCTGGCCGGCATGGCCGCGGAAGGCGCGCCCTATGTGGGCGTACTGTACGTGGGGCTGATGCTGACCGCCAACGGACCGAAGGTCATCGAGTTCAACGTCAGGTTCGGCGATCCCGAGGCTCAGGTCGTGTTGCCGTTGGTCGACGACGACCTAGCGCCGCTCCTCGACGCCGCCGTCGCCGGCGAGCTGCGGGGCCACAGCTGCGCGATGCGAGGCGAGCCGCACGTCGGAGTCGTGGCGGCGTCGGGGGGCTACCCCGGCAGCCATAAGACGGGCCTGCCCATCACGGGGCTTTCGGCCGCCGCCGCGAGCGAGGATGTCCTGGTCTTCCACGCCGGCACGAAGCAGACCGATGCCGGCCTGGTCACGGCCGGTGGGCGCGTGCTGACCGTCGTCGGCCGAGGCGGTACCTTTGCCGAAGCCATCGGCCGAGCCTACGGCGCCATGAGCCTGATCGCATTCGATGGGATGCACGTGAGGACGGACATCGGCCGAAAGGCCGACGCACCGCTCTCGGACGGTCGACGGCCGGCCGGGTGAGACGATGATGCCGGTGTTGTGAAGCCGGCCGAGGTGAACCATGAGTGAATCGCGAGTCCTCATCTTGATGGGATCGGATTCGGATGCGCCGGTGATGCAGGCCGCCGCGGACGTCCTGAAGAACTTTGGGATCGCCTACACGATGACCGTCGCGTCGGCACACCGCTCGCCGGACCGGGTCCGAGGGCTGATCGACGAGGCACACGCCGCAGGCGTCGGCGCCTTCATCGTCGGGGCAGGGGCCGCCGCGCACCTGGCCGGGGTGGTGGCCGCGCATTCGTCGCGTCCGGTGATCGGCGTGCCGATCGACTCGACGGCCTTGAAGGGGATGGACGCCTTGCTGGCCACCGTGCAGATGCCCCCGGGAGTGCCGGTGGCCACGATGGCGATCGGGAAAGCCGGCGCCATCAACGCCGCCGTGCTGGCTGCCCAGATTCTCGCCACCGCGGATTCCGCGCTGGTCGATGCACTGGCGGACTACAAACGGTCCCTGGTGGCGAAGGTGGAGCAGGCCGCCGCTCGGCTCGAGCGCTAGGGCTGACGGGTCTCGGTCCAGGGCGATGAAGTACGCGCTCGTCACGTTCGGATGCCGCGCCAATCAGGCGGACTCGGCCGGCCTGGACGGCGACCTGAGGGCGGTCGGTGGGCGACCGACGACGCTCCAGGATGCCAATCTGGTGGTCGTCAACACCTGCTCGGTTACGTCGGCGGCCGACCAGTCAGCGCGACAGGCGATCCGCCGGATTCGCCGCGGGAATCCCGAAGCGCGCATCGTCGTCACGGGCTGCTACGCCACGCGGGCGGCCGACGAACTGTCGGGGCTGCCAGGGGTCGAGGCGGTCGTGCCCAACGGCCGCAAGGAGCAGCTCGCAGCCGACCTGCGGCCCCTGATCGCGTCGCTGCCCGACGGGAAGGGCGACGGGCCGTGCGGAACGGCACTCGAGGTTCAGCCGTCGAGCCGGACGGTGCAGCTGCTCGGGGTGCAGACCGGCTGCGACGACACCTGTACCTACTGCATCATTCCACGCACGCGCGGGCACGGCCGAAGCCGGCCGTTCGACAACGTCCTCGCACGCGTTCGTTCGGCGGTGGCGGACGGCGTCAAGGAGGTCGTGCTGACGGGCGTGCATCTTGGGTCGTACGGCCGCGACCTCGCGCCCGGCACGTCATTGCTGTCGCTCGCGCAAGCGCTCGACGCCTTGGCGGTCGACTGCCGGTTCCGCCTTAGCTCGCTCGAGCCGATGGATTGCGAGCCGGGGCTGGTCGATCTGGTGGCCCGCCGTGGGAGGTTCGTCCCGCACTTCCATCTACCGCTCCAACATGCCAGCGATGCGTGTCTTCGGGCGATGGGCCGCCCCTACACCCGGGACGACTATCGCCGCGTGGTCGACTCGGTGCGAGACGCGCTGCCCGACGCCGCGATCGGGACCGACCTGATCGCCGGGTTTCCAGGTGAGACGGCGGCCGACCATGCCGCGTCGCTCGACTATCTCGCCGGTTCACCGATCACCTCCGTGCACGTCTTTCCCTATGCCGACCGCCCCGGCACCCTGGCCAGCCGGTTGCCCCAGAAGATCGACGTCGCCGTCGCGCGACGACGCGCGCGTGAACTTCGCGAGGTGGCCGAGCAGTTGCAGCAGCGCTTCCGGCAGCGCGCGGTAGGCACCGTGCGGCCGGCGCTGACGCTCGGTGGCGGTGGCGCGGCGCTGACCGACAACTACCTGAAGGTCGAGCTGGCGCCGGCGGTCCCTGGGAACTGCCTGGTCGACGTCCGGATCGCCTCGACGACGGGCAAGCGGACGATCGGAGAACTGGTCGGATCGGGCGACGGATCGGCTGGCTAGTCCGTGGTCTCGGGGATGGCCGGGGTATCGATGAGACTCGCGAGCCGTTGGCCTGGCGATGGCTGGCCGCTTTCGACCAGGAGCTGGCCGCAAGCCGCGCGGATATCCCTGCCGCGGCTCTTCCGAATGGACACGGTGACGTGGCAATCGGCGAGCGCCTTGCCGAAGCGGTCGATTTGCGCGGCCGATGGCCGCTCGTGCGGGATTCCGGGGGCGGCGTTGAGCGGGATCACGTTCACCTTGGCCCGAAGCCCCTTGAGGAGACCGGCCAGCCGGCGGGCATCGGCCACCGAGTCGTTGACGTCCCGGATCAACACATACTCGAACGTAATCCGATTCCGCCGGTTGAGCGGGAAGGCGCGACACGCGCGCAGCACCTCGGCGAGCGGGTAGCGGCGATTCACCGGGACCAGTGGGGTTCGCTGTTCGTCGGTCGTGCCGTGCAGCGATATCGCCAGGTTCGGCATGACCGGCTCGTGCGCCAGCCGCGCCAGCGCCGGAACGATGCCGACCGTCGAGAGCGTTATCCGACGCGGCGAGATGGCGGCGCCATCGGGACAGGTGAGGATCCGCAGCGCCCGCACGGTCGCGTCATAGTTGTGTAGGGGCTCGCCCATGCCCATCAGGACGATGTTGATCGGCCGGTCGAGCAGGCGCAGCTCCGACCGTAGCAGGCGCACCTGGCCGACGATCTCACCGGCCGTCAGGTTGCGCTCGAGCCCCATCTTGGCCGTCAGGCAGAACGAGCACTGCATCGCGCAGCCCACTTGGGTGGAGACGCAGAACGTATCCGCGGGTGAGTTGGGGATGTAGACCGCTTCGATGTGGCGGCCGTCGGCAAGCCGGAGCAAGAATTTCTGGGTACTGTCGCTCGATTCATACCGGGCGGCAAGCCCGGGCGTCGAGATGTGGAAGGCTTCGGCCAGCGCGGCGCGGTGCTGCTTGGCCAGGTCCGTCATCTGGGTCCAGTCGAGCACCGCGCGTCGATGGATCCAGCGAAAAACCTGTTTGGCTCGATAGGGCTCGATGCCTGACGGCGTCAGCGCAGCCTGGAGTTCGGGCAATTCGAGTTCCGCCAGGTCCCGGGTTGCGGCTGCCACGTCGTCCCACCTCGTCGAGCACCGAACCTCTGATCCTAACATGCGGGCGCGGCGGTCCGTCGAGGCAGTCGGGCGTCAGAGATCTTCGAATAACGGCGCGCGACTGCGGTTCGTGGTTGATGGCGCGCGCCTCGCGTGTTATGATCAAGCGTTCGTGTCGCGGACGTAATCCCTTTTCGAGCAATGACTTGCGTAGATGCGCCCTGCGTGCGACACGCGCCTAGTTTCTTCCGCCGCCGATGATCGTTCGCGAAACCTTTGACAACGGCCTCCGGCTGCTCACCGAGGCGATGCCGCATGTCCGCTCGATCAGTCTCGGCGTCTGGCTCGCCCGCGGATCCCGCCACGAAGACCCCGCACAGTCGGGCATCTCCCATTTCATCGAGCACATGTTGTTCAAGGGCTCGACGTCACGCTCGGCTCAGGAGATCGCGCAGGCCATCGACTCGATCGGGGGACAGGTCGACGCGTTCACCGCGAAGGAGTACGCCGGCTACTACGTCAAGGTGCTCGATGCACACCTCGGCGCCGCGCTCGACATTCTGTCCGACCTCGTGCTGCATCCGGCGTTCCGTGAGGAGGAGATCGAGCGGGAGAAGAAGGTCGTCCTCGAAGAGATCAAGATGGTCGAGGACACGCCCGACGATCTGGTGCACGAGTTGTTCACCCAGCAGTTCTGGACCGACCACGCCCTGGGCCGGCCGATTCTGGGCGTGCCCGACACGGTGTCGGCGTTCACGCCCAGCGCCCTGCAGATGTTCTTCGAGCAGGCGTATGTCGCACCGAACGTGATCATCTCGGCGGCCGGGAATCTCGACCACGCCAGCCTGCGTGGCCTGGTGGCCGAGTCGTTCGCCGAACTGCCCCCGCGGGGAGGGCCGGTGTCCTGGCTGCGTCCTGAGGTGGCGCCCCGGCTCCAACTCCGGGACAAGGAACTCGAGCAGAGCCACATTTGCCTCGGCTCGGCCGCCTACCCTCAAGATCACCCGGACCGCTTCATCAGCTATCTGATGAACACGATGCTGGGGGGCTCGATGAGTTCCCGCTTGTTTCAGCATATTCGCGAGGAGCGCGGGCTGGCCTATGCCGTGTTCAGCGGACTGACGGCATATCGCGACACCGGGGCGCTGACCGTGTATGCCGGGTGCGCAACCGCCTCGGTCGAGCGTGTGCTCGAGTTGGTCGTGGCCGAGATGCGCAACCTGGCCGGTACGGCGGTGGCTGCTGAGGAACTGCAGCGCGCGAAGGATCACTTGAAGGGCAGCCTGATGCTGTCGCTGGAGAACACGGCCTCGCGAATGTCACACCTGGCGCGCCAGGAGCTCTATTTCGGCCGGCAGGCCGATCTCGACGAGAGTCTCGAGAGCATCGACTGCGTCACGGTCGAGGACGTGCAGCGGGTGGGTCGGGACTTGTTGGCGGACGGTCCCCGTGCCGTGACCGTGCTGGGACCGTCGGCCGGGCTCAATCTGTCGGCTGAGCAGCTGGGTGTGGCCGTGGCGTCTGCCGTCGAATAGGCACCGTCCGGCCGCCGGAGGGTGGGGCGATTTCGGTCGAATTGACAGTCCTCGGAAGCGGCAGTAGCGGCAACGCCACGCTCGTGTCGGCGGGTGGGGATCGCGTGCTGATCGACGCCGGCCTCAGCTACCGCGCCCTGCGCCGGCGGCTGGACGGGGTCAACGTCGATCCGGACGCGCTCCGCGCGGTGCTCATCACGCACGCGCATGTCGATCACGTGCGCGGTGCGGCGATGCTGTCGAGAAAGCACGGGATTCGGATTCACGCGACCGCCGCCGCGCGCGAGGCCTGGGGGAAGGGCGCCGACAAGGTCGCCGGATGGGAGTCGTTGGCGGCCGGGCGCCCCGTAGCGTTTGGCGTCCTGCGGTTCGTTCCGTTCGGCGTCAGTCACGACGCGGACGAGACGCTCGGCTTTCGGGTCGAGACCCCCGAGGGCGCGATCGGGTTCGCGACTGACGTGGGGCAGATCACCGACGATCTGGTGGCGCGGTCCTCCGACTGCCGGATGCTGGTGATGGAGTCGAACCACGCGGTCGAACTGCTCAGGGTCAGCCCGTACGCGCCCAGTGTCCGATCGCGCATTGGCGGCGACGGTGGCCATCTGTCGAACGAGGCGCTGGCCGCGTTTATTCGGGAGCATCTGGGCGGGCAGGTCCAGTGCATCGTTCTGGCGCACCTCAGCCGGATCAACAACGTGCCGGCGCTGGCCGAATTGATCTGCCGGGAGGCGCTCACGGCGGCGGGGCGCTCGGATGTCAGGGTCGTGGTGGCGGGCCAGGACCGGCCGACACCGACAATTGCGTTGGAAGCGCTGGCACCGCCCGGGGTGGCGCGGCCCGCGCACCGCGCGCGGCAGGTGGCGTTGCCTTTCGGGAGCGCATCGGCGCAGGCGTAGATTCGAAGTGCTGCATGCTGAGTCCGGCTTTTTGATGGCTCGATCATGATTCCCCGATACACCCACCCCGACATGGGCCGCATCTGGACCGACCAGCGCCGGTACGAGACCTGGCTGCGTGTCGAGACCGCCGCGGCCGACGCGATGGCCGAGGCCGGCCTGATCCCTGGCGAGGCGGCACGCGACATCCGAGAACGCGGCGCCGTCGACGCGGCGCGCGTCGAAGAGATCGAAGCGACGACGCAGCACGACCTGATCGCATTCACGACCGCGGTGGCGGAACATGTCGGCGAGTCGGCCCGGTGGCTGCACTTCGGCCTGACGTCGTCGGACGTCGTCGATACGGCCCAGGCGCTGCAGATGCGCGAGGCGTGCGACCTGATTCTCCAGGGGCTCGACGCCGCGCTCGATGCCGTCCGGGCTCGCGCCGAGGAGCATCGTGGCACGCCGATGATCGGTCGAACCCACGGCGTTCACGCCGAGCCGATGACGTTCGGCCTCAAGCTGGCGCTCTGGCACGCCGAGTTGGTGCGCGATCGGCTGCGCCTGAGCCGCGCGCGTGATGTGATCAGCGTCGGCAAGATTTCAGGTGCCGTCGGCACCTACGCGCATCTCGATCCGGCGATCGAGGCGGATGTCTGTCAGCGGCTCGGCCTCGACGCGGCGCCGGTGTCTTCGCAGGTGCTCCAGCGAGACCGGCACGCCGAGCTGCTCTCGGCGCTGGCGATCACGGCGGCGTCGATCGAGAAGTTTGCGCTGGAGATTCGGGGCCTCCAGAAGACTGAGGTCGGCGAAGTTGAAGAGCCCTTTGGCAAGGGACAGAAGGGCTCGTCGGCGATGCCGCACAAGCGGAACCCGATCGGCTGCGAGCAACTGACCGGTATGGCGCGGTTGGTCCGCGCAAACGCCATGGCCGCCCTCGAGAACGTCGCGCTCTGGCACGAGCGAGACATCTCGCACTCGTCGGTGGAGCGGGTAATCCTGCCGGACAGCTTCATTGCGGTCGATCACATGTTGCGGCGCTTCACGCGGATCGTGCGCGGGCTGGTCGTGAACCCCGACCGGATGCGGGAGAATCTCGATCGGTCGCGTGGGGTCGTCTTCTCCGGCACCGTGTTGCTGGAACTCGCGCAACGCGGCGTATCCCGGGAGCAGGCCTACGAATGGGTGCAGCGCAACGCGATGCGGTCTTTTCATGAAGCCGCCGACTTCAAGAGCTTGCTGCTCGCCGATCGCGATGTCGTGAAAGTGCTGCCGCCCGACGCGCTCGAGCAGGCGTTCGACCTGACGGCCCAGTTGCGGCACGTGGATCGAATCTTCGAGCGAGTCTTCGGGACCGGCGCCGGCCAGGGAGGGACCGCGTGAAGGCACGGGTGTTCGTGACGCTGAAGCCGTCGGTGTTCGATCCGCAAGGGCAAACGATCGCCGACGCGCTCCATTCGATGGGTTACGACGGAGTCCAGGACGTGCGGCAGGGGAAGTACTTCGAGCTCGACCTCGACGCGGCCACGCCCGACGCGGCGCGCGTGCTGGCGGGCGAAGTCGCCGACAAGCTGCTGGCGAACCCGGTCATCGAGAGCTACCGGGTCGAGGTGGATTGAGCCAGATGAAGTTCGCCGTCATCGTCTTTCCCGGTTCGAACTGCGACCACGACGCGTACCACACGGTGAAGCACGTGCTGGGTGCGGATGCCGAGTTCGTCTGGCACAAGGAGACCGATCTCAAGGGCGCCGACGTCGTCATCCTGCCCGGTGGGTTCTCGTACGGGGATTACCTGCGGACCGGCGCGATTGCCCGTTTCTCGCCGATCATGGCGCCGGTCGTGGCGTTCGCCGAGGCCGGCGGGCCGGTGCTCGGGGTGTGCAACGGCTTCCAGGTGCTCACCGAGGTCGGCCTGCTCCCGGGCGGTCTGCTGCGCAACCGGAGTGTCAAGTTCCAGTGCGAACAGGTCCACGTCCGCGTCGAGGAGCTCGACACGCCGTTCACCTGCGCCGCGACGGCGGGACAGGTGTTGCGAATCCCGATCGCGCACGGCGAAGGTAATTACTTCGCTCCGCCCGAGGTGCTGGACGCGCTCGAAGCAAACCGCCAGGTGGTGTTCCGCTACTGCAATGCCGGAGGCGAACTCGTTGACACGGCGAATCCCAACGGGTCGGCCCGCGGCATTGCCGGGCTGTGCAACGCGCGCCGGAACGTCGTGGCCCTGATGCCGCATCCCGAGCGGGCCTGCGAGTCGGCGGTGGGCAGCGCCGACGGCCTGGTGGTGCTCGAATCGGCAGTTGCGGCACTCGGCAGCGACGGCATGTTGCGAACCGGATGAGTCGATTGCGGGCGTGACAAGCGATGGCCATCGACACTGAGACGCTCGAGCGCCACGGGCTCAGTCCCGCGGAATACGACAAGATTCTCGACATCCTCGGCCGCGAGCCGTCGATGACGGAGCTCGGCATCTTCTCCGTGATGTGGTCCGAGCACTGCAGCTACAAGAGCTCCCGGATTCATCTCAAGACGCTGCCGACGACCGGTTCGCGGGTCGTGCAGGGACCCGGCGAGAACGCCGGCGCGGTCGACGTCGGCGACGGGCTCGTCGCCGTGTTCAAGATCGAGTCGCACAACCACCCGTCGTTCATCGAGCCGTATCAAGGCGCGGCCACCGGGGTCGGGGGCATCATCCGCGACATCTTCACCATGGGCGCCCGTCCGATCGCGCTGCTGAATTCACTCCGCTTCGGCCCGCTCGAGGACGTGCGGACGCGCGGCATCCTCGAAGGCGTGGTGGCCGGCATCGGCGGCTACGGCAACAGCATCGGCATTCCGACCGTGGGCGGCGAGGTCGCGTTCGAGGAAGGCTACGCCGGGAATCCCCTGGTGAACGTGTTCTGCCTCGGGCTGGCGAAGGCCGGCAGCCTCGTGATGGGCCAGGCGTCTGGTGCGGGCAACCCGGTCTACTACGTCGGGGCGAAGACCGGTCGTGACGGCATCCACGGCGCGACGATGGCCTCGGCCGAGTTCGACGAGCGCTCGTCGGAGAAGCGGCCGGCCGTCCAGGTGGGCGACCCGTTCATGGAGAAATTGTTGCTCGAAGCCTGTCTGGAGTTGATGCAGACCGACGCGCTCGTCGGGATTCAAGACATGGGCGCGGCCGGCCTGACGTGTTCGACCTCGGAAATGGGCTCGCGCGGCGGAGCCGGCATCGACATCGACGTGAGTCGTGTTCCGCAGCGCGAATCGGGGATGACACCGTACGAGATCATGTTGTCCGAATCGCAGGAGCGGATGCTCATGGTCGTCAAGCAGGGACGCGAAGCCGAGGTGGAGCGGATCTTCGAGAAATGGGACCTGCACGCCGTACCGATCGGCGAGGTGACCACCGACGGCCTGTTGAGGGTGCGGGAGAACGGCTCGATCGTCGCCGAGATTCCCAACGGTCCGCTCGCCGACGAAGCGCCGCTCTACGACCGGCCCACCGAGCCCCCGGCGTACCTCGCCGCGGCGAGTCGCCTGGACCCCGCAGCTCTGCCGGAGCTGCCCGCCACGGACGCGGCGCTGCGCACGCTGCTCGGATCGCCAGCCGTGGCGAGCAAGCGCTGGATCTACCGCCAGTACGACCACATGGTGCGCACCAACACGATCTCCCCCGCGGGCATGGGCGCCGGCGTGGTGAGGCTGAAGGGCACGAATCGGGCGCTTGCGATGTCGGTCGACGGGAACGGGCGGCACAGCTATCTCGATCCGCATCTCGGCGCGATGCTGGCCGTGGCCGAAGCCTCGCGCAACGTGGCGTGCGCGGGCGCACTGCCGATCGCCGCCACGAACTGCCTGAACTTCGGCAATCCCGAGCGGCCGGACATCATGTGGCAGTTCGCGCGGGCCGTGGCGGGAATCGGCGAAGCGTGCCGGGCGCTCGATGTGCCGATCACCGGCGGGAACGTGAGTCTGTACAACGAGACCGACGGGCAGGCGATCTATCCGACGCCGGTGCTGGGGGTCGTCGGGGTGATCGAGGATGCGTCCCGGGTACTGGGCCGCGTGTTCCCTGGTGCGGAATCGACCGTTTTGCTGTTGGGTGGCGGCGGCGGCGCGCTGGGCGGCAGCGAGTATCTCAAGCAGATCGGCGGTCAGGTGGCCGGTTCGCTCGCGCCCCTGTCGCTCGAGGCCGAACGGGCGTTGCAGTTGCTGCTCGTCGAGTTGGCCGGCGAGGGCCTCACCCGTTCGGCGCACGATTGCTCCGACGGGGGCCTCGCGGTCGCGCTGGCCGAGTGTTGCTTCGACAGTGGCGGTATTGGGGTCGAGCTCATGCTGCCCGATGCCCCGCACGATGCCCCGGGCGATGGACGAACCGACGTGTCGGATGCGTCGGTGCTGTTCGGGGAGGCGCCGTCGCGCGTCCTCGTGTCGGTCGCCGACGACGACTTCGGGGTCGTCCGAATGCGCGCGGAAGCCGCGGGCGTGCCGATTGCCGCGCAGGGCCGGACCGGCGGCGAACGGATCCGCGTCTCGCTCGCCGGACGGCCGGTCCTCGACATCGCGGTCGCCGAGGCCGAGACCGCCTGGCGGCAGGGATTGGAGCGCTACTTCGAGGATCGAGCCGCGTAGCCTTTAGTGGTCCGTCACCCAGCGGCGCATGCGCCGCCGACTTGAGCCGAACGAAACATGCGCGACGAGTTCAGAGACGAATGCGGGGTCTTCGGAATTCTTGGGCACCCCGATGCCGCCAACCTCACCTACCTCGGGCTCTACGCCCTGCAACATCGCGGGCAGGAAAGCGCCGGCATCGCCTCAGCCGACGGGTCCCGGCTGTACCTGTCGCGCGCGATGGGCTACGTCGCCGACGCGTTCGACGAGACCGCACTGCTGTCGCTCAAGGGGAGTTCGGCGATTGGCCACGTCCGCTATTCCACGGCGGGCGATAGTCGCCTGGTCAACGCCCAGCCGATTCTGATCGATTGCGCGCACGGCGAGATCTCGCTCTGCCACAACGGCAATCTCGTCAACGCAAATGAACTCCGCGACGATCTGGTGCAGCGCGGGTCCATCTTCCAGACCAATAGCGACACCGAGGTCATCCTGCATCTCTACGCGCGGTCACAGGCACCCACGGCCGAGGATGCGATCATCGAGTCGGTCTCGCAGGTCCGCGGTGCGTTCTCGATCGCGATGTTGACCAAGGACAAAGTGATCGCCGTGCGCGATCCCCACGGGTTCCGCCCACTGGCGATCGGCACCCTCGACGGCGCGACGATCGTCTGCTCCGAGACCTGCGCGCTCGACCTGATCGGCGCCGCCTACGTGCGCGACGTCGAGCCTGGTGAAGTGCTGGTCATCGATGCGGCCGGCATGCGGTCCTACACGCCGTTCGCCGCGGCGCCGGCGGCCCATTGCGTCTTCGAGCATGTGTACTTCGCTCGACCCGACAGCAGCGTGTTCGGCCAGAGCGTCGATCGGGTCAGAACCGATCTCGGACGTCGCCTGGCGCAGGATGCGGGCGTGGACGCCGATGTGGTCGTGCCGATTCCGGATTCGGGGGTCTGCGCGGCGATTGGTTTCGCCGAGGAATCCGGCGTGCCGCTGAAGATGGGGCTCATTCGTAACCACTACGTCGGCCGCACGTTCATTCACCCGCAGCAAGCGATCCGGGACTTCAAGGTCAAGGTGAAGCTCAACCCTGTCCGGAGCATCCTCGAAGGGAAGCGCGTGGTGCTCGTCGACGACTCGATCGTGCGCGGCACGACCAGCCGGAAGATCGTCGGCATGGTCCGCGCGACCGGGGCCCGCGAGGTGCACATGCGCATTAGCTGTCCGCCCACGGTGTCGCCGTGCTACTACGGCATCGATACGCCGCGTCGCTCGGAGTTGATCGCCGCCACCCACACCGTGCAGGAGATCCAGGACTACCTGGGCGCCGACAGCCTGGCCTATCTCGACCGGGAAGGGATGCTCGGCGCGGTCGGTCCACGCCGTGCCGACTATTGCACGTCGTGTTTCACCGGGGAGTATCCGGTCGAGTTCCCACGGGACGAAGACGCGTACCTGCAGCTGGCGCTCAAGCTGCCGAACCAATCGTGAGTAGATCCGGGTTCGCCATCTGCCCCGGCATTCGGCCGCCGCCATGCTCCGACCGCGTCGGTCGCTGGCGGGCCGGGTCGGTCGCCGTGGGCGTGCTCGTGCTCGGCGTGATCGCCGCTGCCCAGCCGGCACCGGGCGCAAGGGCCGTGGCCGACGCGATCGGTCAGTTGGGCGAGTTCGACTACGACACGCGGATCGAGGCGGCCCGCACGATTCGGCGCG
Organism: Acidobacteria bacterium UBA2161; assembly: GCA_002328835.1. Taxonomy (GTDB): domain Bacteria; phylum Acidobacteriota; class Vicinamibacteria; order Vicinamibacterales; family UBA823; genus UBA2161. Next base: position 166,276 of record DCWN01000025.1, read on the forward strand.
CATCTCCGGCGGTCGCGGTTCCGGCGCTGGCCGATGCCGTGGCGACGCACGAGGACGGCTACGTGCGCTATCGCGCGCTGGTCTTGCTGACCGGCTTCGAGGATTCCCGCACCGAGGCTGTGGCCAGGTCGCTGTTCGACGATCCGAACGATCGGCTGCGCGCCGTGGCCTACGCCTACGTCGAGCGTCATCCGGACGCGGACGTGACAGAGCGCCTGCTGGGTGCGCTCGACAGGGAGGAGTCCGAATTCGTTCGGCCGGCCGTCATTCGAGCGCTCGCGGCGCGCGGCCGCGAACCCGAGGTGCGTGCGGCTCTTGCGCGTGAAGCCACCCGGGGTGAGGACTTCTTCCGTAGCACCGTGATCGAGGCGCTGGGTGACTATGCGGCCGACTACGCCCTGCCGGTGCTCGTCCGGGTAGCGTTCCAGCAGGGCCCGCTGCAGGACGACGCGATCCTGGCGCTCGGCAAGATCGGTGAGCCGAGCGCGCTGAACGCCGTGCTGGCCGCGCAGGACGGCGCCGCCCGACCGCTGCAGGCGTCGATCGCGGCGGCCAGCTGCCTTCTCGGCGTGGCGTGCGATGTGCAGATGGACTATCTCGAGGACGCGTTGCGGTATGCCGCGGATCAGGAGGAGTACCAAGGTGAGTTGCGGAGCATCAGCGCGGCGCTTGGCGCAATGGCCGTCAGGGGGCGAGCCGACGCGCTCGCGATGCTGTTCGGCGTGGGCCGCGACGCGCCCGAACGGGCGCGCGCCCCGATCGCGCTGGCGATTGGCACCGTGGCCTTGAGGGATCCGGCGCTGCTCATGCAGGCCCTGGGCGATGAGGACGACCCAGCGGGGGCGCTGAGCCTGCTGGTCGACGCGTTCGACATGTTTCAGGAAGATTTCGAGGAGGAGCAGTTCTACGTGGCCGTCCGCGGGACCTACTGGGCGACCGAGGCCGGCTCCTCCGAGCACGCGCTGGCCGAGGAGACGATCGCCCGCCTGGAGTTCTAGAGAGAGCATGGCGAGCTACAAACAGGCGGGCGTCGATATCGATGCTGGCAACGAAGCGGTGCGGCGGATTCGCGATCTCGCGCGCAGCACCTTTACCCCGGGTGTACTCTCGGAGATCGGCTCGTTCGGCGGACTGTTCCGACCGGACCTTCGCGGGATGCCCGAGCCGGTGCTCGTGTCGAGCGCCGACGGGGTCGGGACCAAGTTGAAGGTGGCGTTCCTGGCCGGCCGGCACGACACGGTCGGCATCGACCTGGTCAATCACTGCGTCAACGACATTCTGGTGCAGGGCGCCGCGCCGCTGTTCTTCCTCGACTACCTGGCGACGGGCCGGCTGGCACCTGACGTCGTGACGCTGGTGATCGAGGGCATGACGATCGCGTGCCGGGACAACGGGTGCGCACTTCTCGGTGGCGAGACGGCCGAGATGCCCGGGTTCTACGGCGACGGGGAGTACGACCTGGCGGGCTTCATCGTCGGTGTCGTCGATCGGGCGCGGCTGCTCGATGGCCGCTCGATTGTGCCTGGCGACCGCGTGATCGGCCTCTCGTCATCCGGGTTGCACACCAACGGCTACTCGCTGGCGCGTCGCATCGTCTTCGACGAACTCGGGCTCGGCGTCGACGCCCATATCAGCGAGGTCGGCCACACCGTGGCGGACGCGCTGCTCAGCCCGCACCGATCCTACGCTCGCGTGGTCCGCCCGTTGCTCGACGGCGGGCTGGTGAAGGGATTGGCCCACGTGACGGGCGGAGGCGTGACTGAGAACCTGCCACGTGTGCTGCCCGAGGGAACCGGTGCCGTCATCAACCGGGCCGCCTGGACCGTGCCGCCGATCTTCACCTGGCTGCAAGAGCACGGCGGGATCGCCGACGGCGAGATGTATCGGACGTTCAACATGGGGCTCGGGCTCCTCGCGGTCGTCGAGTCCGCGAAGGTCGACGAGGTGCTCGCGACGCTGACCGCGCAAGGTGAACCGGCGGCTGCGGTCGTCGGCGAGATCGTGGCGGGTGACCGGCGGGTGGCCTACACCGAGTGATGTCCCTCGATCTGCGACGGCTCGGCGTTCTGATTTCCGGCCGGGGCTCGAACCTGCAGGCGATCATCGATGCCGTGGAGGATGGACGACTCAACGCGACGATCGCGGTCGTTGTGTCGAACCAATCGGAAGCCGGCGGCCTCGCGCGGGCGCGCGCCGCGGGCATCGACACCGTCCATCTCGACCACCGCGCGGAGGCCACGCGGGAGGCCTACGATCGCAAGCTGGTGGCCGAGCTGCAGGCGCGCGGGGTGGGACTGGTGTGCCTGGCGGGCTTCATGCGGCTGCTGAGCCCGACGTTTCTCGACGCGTTCCCGAACGCGGTGCTCAACATTCACCCGTCGCTGCTGCCGGCGTTTCCGGGGCTCGACGCTCAGCGCCAGGCGTGTGAGCACGGGGTGAAGGTGACCGGCGCGACCGTGCACTTCGTGAACGCCGAACTCGATGCCGGACCGATTGTCGCGCAGGTGGCCGTCGCTGTCCGCGACGATGACACGGCCGCCACGCTCGCCTCGCGTATTCTCGAGGCGGAGCACAAGATCTACCCTGAGGCGATCGCTCGCGTGCTCGATGGCGGTTGGAGCCTCGCCGGCCGTCGCGTCATCACGACCTAACCCCAGAACTCCTGTCTAGAGGTCGGATAGTCGCTCGAGCGTGAGGACCGCGATCTCGGGCGGGCAGTTCAACCGGAACGGCACATAGACGGTGCCGACACCGCGGCTGACGAACAGCGTGGTGTTCTCTCGCCGGAGTACGCCAGACGCGATCGGGAACTTCCGCGCGGCAATCGCGCCCAGGCCGGGCAGGATGATCTGTCCGCCGTGGGTATGGCCCGACAGGACGACCGGCAGGTCGAGCGCGGTGGCTTCGATCACGCGTCTCGGGTCGTGGGCCAGCAGGATGGCCGGCCTTGCCGCATCGCTCAATAGCCGGATCACGTCGGTGGCTCGGCGGGTCCAGAACCTGAGGCCGATCAGCTCGAGTGGTGTGCCCGCGATCTCAATCTGCGTGCGGTCGTCCATCAAGACCTCGAAACCACGGGCGGCCAGGGCGGCCAGCACGGCGCGTTCGTCGTCGTGGTTTCCCAGAATCGCGTAGACGCCATGGGGCGCCGTCAGTGGCGCCAGCGCGTCCGCGACGTCGTCGATGTACTCCGGATCGCGCCAGGTCACGTAATCGCCACCGAGGACGATGAGGTCCGGTGCTTCCGCCATCATCATCGTCACGGCTGCCTCGACGTCCTCACGAGGCACCGTGAGGCTGCGGTGGATGTCGGTCATCAAGCCGATGCGCAGGCCGGCCAGCGCTCGAGGCAGCCCGGAAGCCGGAAGGCTGGTGCGTGTGACTTCGAGATGCCGTCGCTCGTACAGAAAGCTGTAGGCGCCGGTGCCGGCGACACCGCCGACACCGGCGGCGATGAGCGCTTTCATCACCGACCGGCGACCAACGGTGCCCGACTCCGGCTGCTTGGCCATGAGGATGGCTGTATATTAACAGGGCCGATGCCAACGACGATGTCGCCAACCGAACAGCTCGCGTACCTGACGAAGGGGTGCGTCGATGTCGTGCGTGCCGCCGATCTGCGCGCGAAGCTCGACCGAGCGAGCGAGTACGGCCGGAAGCTGGTGGTCAAGGTGGGATTCGACCCGACCGCGCCCGACCTGCATCTGGGCCATACGGTACTCATCCGGAAGATGAAGCACTTCCAGGACCTCGGGCACACGGTGGTCTTCGTGGTCGGCGACTTTACCGCCCTCATCGGCGACCCGACCGGCCGCTCCAAGACCCGCCCGCCGTTGACGCGCGAACAGATCGCCGAGAACGCCGAGACCTACAAGGCGCAGGTGTTCAAGCTGCTCGACCGCGACGAGACCGTCATCGAGTTCAACAGTCGTTGGCTCGGCGCGCTCACGTCCGAGGACTGGGTCCGGCTCGCTGCCCGTTACAACGTCGCACAGATGCTCGAACGTCGTGATTTTCGCCAACGCTACGAGAAGGGGCAACCGATCGCGATCCACGAGTTCTTGTACCCGCTCGCACAAGCCTACGACTCCGTCCATCTAAAAGCCGATGTCGAGCTGGGTGGTACCGACCAGCTCTTCAACCTCAATGTCGGCCGTGACGTGATGCCGTCGTTCGAGCTGAAACCGCAGATCGTGATGACCGTGCCGCTGCTGGTCGGCCTCGACGGCGTGGAAAAGATGGCCAAGTCCTCGGCGAATCATGTTGGCATCACGGAGCCGCCCGTCGAGATGTTCGGCAAGTTGATGTCGATCTCGGACGACTTGATGTGGACGTACCACGAGCTGCTCACCGATGACTCCACCGAGACGATCGCCGGGTTGAAGGCGCGGGCCGCCGACGGGAGCCTGCACCCGAAGGAGGTCAAGATCGGCTTGGCGAAGCGGATCGTCGCAGACTTTCACAGTGCGGCCGACGCTGACACCGCGGCCGTCGAGTTCGAGCGGGTGCACGGTCGGGGCGAGCGCCCGTCCGAGATGCCCGAGTTCACGCTGTCGCTCGGCGACGAGTGGAAGCCGCTCAACCGGATCATGGTCGACGTGGCGCTGGCCAGTTCGTCGAGCGACGCGACGCGCAAGATTGCCGGCGGCGCCGTCTCGATCGACGGTGCCAAGGTGGCCGACCGCCACTGGAAGCCGTCGCCAGGCGAGTACGTCCTCCAGGTCGGGCGCCGGCACGCCCGCTTGGTGGTTCGTTAGGCCCGATTTTCGGGCGAAAACGGGTTGACAGGCCCAGAACCCTCTAGTAACCTCACACGGTTCCCCTGGAGACGGGGGGCGGGGCCATGCCCCGGCCGGGTCGCACCCGGCGCGTCGGTTCTTTGAAAACTAGATAGAACGTGCAAGCACTAACGTGAGACGAGGTCTCGCTCTCGAGCGGGGCCGAGTCGAACAGCCCGTCGAGTATCAGTTGAAGTGCTGATGCTTCCGCCACGCGTCATCCGGTTCGCCGGACGATGGGTGTCGGTTGTGGATCGCTTCACGACTGAACGAACGACGCAAGAGCCATTATCAACAGGCGCTTGTGTTTGAGCAGTTGCTCGCGGAACCGACCTTGAGGTCGGCGATGCGACACCGGTTTAAAACATGAGAGTTTGATCCTGGCTCAGAATCAACGCTGGCGGCGTGCCTAACACATGCAAGTCGAACGCGAAAGCGGGCTTCGGCCCGCAAGTAGAGTGGCAAACGGGTGAGTAACGCGTGGGTGACCTACCTTCGAGTGGGGGATAACGTTCCGAAAGGAGCGCTAATACCGCATGACATCCCGTCTTTGGAAAGATGGTGATCAAAGCTGGGGATCGCAAGACCTGGCGCTTGTTGAGGGGCCCGCGTCCGATTAGCTTGTTGGTG
>DCWN01000037.1:0-7333 GCA_002328835.1 Acidobacteria bacterium UBA2161
TCAAGGTGCCGCACCATGGGAGTGCCGGGTCGAGCTCGGCGGCCTTCGTCGCGGCTACCCGACCCGATCTGGCCGTGGTCAGCGCGGGGCGCGCCAATCAGTTCGGCCATCCGGCGCCGGAGGTCGTGCGCCGCTATCTCGATCGGGGCGCGCGGGTGCTCAACACCGCCGCTGACGGCGCAATCACGATCGAGACCGACGGACGAACGGTGGAGGTGTCGACGATGACGGGGCGGACAATGACGCTGTCGCCGGCACCATAGTCTTTGCGCAGGCGGCCCGGTGACAGGCTCCGCGACCGCGTTCTGGCGCGAGGCTGGGCATTGCGCCGTCGATCCCGTCGGCGGCCGTCGAGCCGACGTCCTGGAGTTCATCCTGGGTGTGCGCCAGCGATAGACCAATCAGCTGTGCGCTGTCGGTCCTCCGCAATTGATCATCTGAGCGGCCGCCTCCCAACAGAAGGGATCGACTCGCCCAACGCCCACCCTCGCGCCGTGCGCGCCTTGGTGTTCCTGCGAGGTTCGTCAGTCCGTCGCCTTCTTCACGGCCTGCCAGGCGGCTTCCATCTCCTCGAGGCTCGCGTCCTTCAGCGATCGGCCGTCGGCGTCGAGCCGCGCCTCGACCCGCGCGAACCGGTCGCAGAACTTCTGGTTCGCACGGCGGAGCGCGGCTTCCGGCTCGACGCCGAGCTTGCGCGCAAGGTTGGCGAGGGAGAAGAGCAGGTCGCCCATCTCCTCCTCCTGGCGCGCCGCGGTCTCGGTGTCGACGGCCTGTCGGAGTTCGGCGACCTCCTCCTCGATCTTGTCGACGACGTCCCCGGCGGTGGGCCAGTCGAATCCGACCGAGGCGACCCGCGATCCGAGTTCGAACGCCCGGAGCAGCGACGGCAGGGTTGCCGGCACGCCGCCCAGCAGGCCGTCGGCGCGCCCGGCCGAGGCGCGCTCCTCGGCCTTCAGCTCCTCCCAGCGTCCGCGCATCTCGTGCGGGGTGGAGACCCGGCTGGTTGGGGGGGCGCCGTCCGGGCCGAAGACGTGGGGATGGCGCCGCACGAGCTTGTCGGTGATCGCCTCGACGGCATCGTCGATCGTGAATCCGTCGGCTTCCGCGGTGAGCTGCGAGAGAAAGACGATCTGAAAGAGCAGATCGCCGAGTTCACCGCGCAGGTCGGACAGGTCCTCCCGGTCGAGCGCGTCGAGGACCTCGTAGGTCTCTTCAAGGACGAACGGCCGCAGCGACGTCAAGGTCTGCGCGCGGTCCCACGGGCACCCGTCGGGCGCGCGCAGGGTGCGCATGATCTCCACGAGACGCTCGAACCGCGCGCCGGTCGACGCGGGCATCCGGCGGGGTTCTGACCTGTCGGGTTCGCTCATCTGCAGCTCGGCGCCTGCCGAGCGGTTGCTATGCTAGCATCGGAACGTGGCCGTTCAGCCGGGCGACGTCTCGGTCGACATGCTCGTGAGATCGCTCGCGGCCTCGGCCGCAGTGCACCTCGGCGACGTCGTCGATCGCGCGACCGGCGCCAAGGCGACGCCGAACCCGGCCGCGGCGGCGCAGATGATCGACCTGCTCGCCTTGCTCGAGCGGAAGACGCAGGGCAATCTCGACGAGGCCGAGTCGCAGGTGCTCGCCGAGACCCTCCGCGTGCTCCGTGCACGGCTCCTCGAGGTCAGACAGCGCGTCGCGGCCGGCGCCGCGCCGGGCGCCTGATGCGAGTCACGTTTCTCGGCACGGGCACGTCGACCGGCGTGCCGGTGGTCGGGTGCGACTGTGCCACGTGCCGGTCGGATGATCCGCGCGACCGCCGCTGGCGGCCCTCTCTGCACATCGAACTGGCTGACGGCACCTCGGTGCTGGTGGACGCGGCGACTGACCTGCGTGCGCAGGCACTGCGCTTCGGCGTCGACCGGGTGGACGCGATTCTCTTCACCCACGCCCACGCCGACCACGTGCTCGGCCTCGACGAAGTGCGCCGCTACAATCACCTGCAGCGCGCCACGATTCCGTGCTACGGCGATACGCGGACACTGGCCGACATCCGGCGGATGTTCGCGTACGTCTTCGAGCCGACCGACCAGCTCGGCGGCGGGCTCCCGCGGCTGGCCACGTTCACGATCGGCGGGGCGTTCTGTCTCGGGCGCGCGACGGTCGTGCCGGTCCCGCTCTGGCACGGCAAGCGGCCGATCCTCGGCTTCCGCGTGGCGAACTTCGCCTACCTCACCGACTGCAACGCGATTCCCGATGCCTCGTGGCCGTTGCTCGCCGGAGTGGATGTGCTCGCCATCGACGCGCTCCGGACGCGGCCGCACTCGACGCATTTCTCGCTGGACCAGGCGGTCGAGGCGGCGACGCGCGTCGGGGCCTCACGCACCTACTTCACCCACATGTGCCACGACCTGCCGCACGCGGCCACCTGCGAGCGCCTCCCGTCGCAGATGCAGCTGGCGTATGATGGATTGAGATTGGATTTACCGGACTGAGCTTCGCCGCTCACGCGGGCACTGCCGGCCTTCGCGCCCACGCCCATCGCCACGTGCAGATCATTCACTTTCCCGACGACGAGTGCCCGCCCGCGTGGCGCCAGGCGGTCCTGGCGCTCGGGAATTTCGATGGCCTGCATCGTGGACACGTCACGATCGTCGAGCGCGTACGGGAGCGCGCCCGCGCACGCGGGATCGTGCCGGTCGCGCTGACCTTCGATCCGCATCCACCGCGTGTCGTCCGACCAGACAAGGCGCCGCCACTGTTGATGACGGCGGCCCAGAAGTTCGAGGCGCTTGGCACCGCCGGGATCGGGGGCATCGCCGTCGTCCGCTTCACGGAGGCACTGTTGCGGTGGGACCCGGAGCAATTCGTCACCGCGGTCCTCGTCGAGTGGCTCCAGGTCAGCGAGGTGTGGGTCGGTGCCAACTTCCTCTTCGGCCACGAACGCGCCGGCAACTTCTCCCTGTTGCGTGCGCTCGGCGCGCGGTACGGCTTCAGGGCGGAGAAGATTGACCCGATTCGCTACAAGGACTTCGTCGTCAGCAGCACGCGTGTGCGACGGCTGGTCGCGGAGGGGCGGGTCGACGAGGCTGGCGCGCTGCTCGGCCACCACTACGCCGTCGACGGCCTCGTCGTGCGCGGCGAGGGTCGGGGACGGCAGCTCGGCGTGCCGACCGCCAACATCCGATCGGACAACGAGCTGCTGCCGCCCGACGGGGTCTATGCCACGCTGGTTGGCATCGAAGGTGTCGTGCATGCCGGCGTGACCAACGTCGGCCGGCGGCCGACGTTCGGCGAGGGCGGCCGCGTCATCGAAACACACATCTTCGATCTCTCGCGGGACCTGTACGACTGTCCGTTGCGCCTATCGTTCGTACGCCGGTTGCGCGATGAGAAGCGATTCGACGATGTCGCGGCGCTGAAGGCACAGATCGAGGATGACTGCCGGGTGGCGCGCGATCTGTTTGCCCAGATTTCACTGTAGAATTCCGCTAGCAGCATGGCCGAATCCGCCAGTGGCCCCGCGCCGCCATTCGAGCTCAGCCTGACCGGCGACCGTCGGTTCCACCGCATCGTCGGGGAGCTGTACGCGCGTGCCGCCGAGCAACTGGGATACTCCGCCGTCGACGCGATCGAGATTGGCCGATCGATCGAAACGGCCGTGCTCGGCGTCATGGAGCATGGCTACCCCGACCATACCTGCGATCAGATCGACATCAGTTTCTCGGCCGACGACGGCACTCTGGCGGTTCACGTTCGGTACCGAGCTTCGGATGGCGGCCCGGCGCCCGTGGCCGCGACCGACGTGCAGGGGGCCCTGGCCGAGATTCGAGACGGCCACGTGCCGCTCGACGTGATCCGGCAGGCGATGCCCGATGTGGAATTCGGCCGAGACGGCGCGGTCGAGTATTGCCGGCTCTCGCGGAAGCTTCCCGGGGCCTCCTGACGATGATCGCACCCTGCGGCGTGGCGGCGAGACGCCCCGCCCTCGACGAACCCCGATGCGCCTCTACAACACGCTGACTCGCAGTGAAGAGCCGTTCGCCCCGCTCCGTGGGCAGCAGGTGCGGATGTACACCTGCGGTCTGACGGTCTACGCGCGCGGCCATATCGGGAATTTTCGGACGTTCGTCTGCCTGGATGTCCTGCGCCGCGCACTCAAGTACCTCGAGGGCTACGACGTGCGCCAGGTGATGAACTACACCGACGTCGACGACCGCACGATCGTCGAGTCGCAGAAGGCCGGCCAACCGCTACGGGAGTACACCGATCAATACATCGCAGCGTACCTGGAGGATGCGGCGACGCTCGGGCTCGAAATCGTGGAGGAGACGCCGCGCGCCACCGACGAGGCGAACCTGCGCGCAATGACCGAGATGGTGCAGGCGCTGGAGAAGAACGGCCACACCTACCGGAGTGACGGATCGATCTACTTCAAGATCTCGACGCTGCCGCAGTACGGGCAGCTCGCGCGCCTCGATCACGCGGGGATCAAGCCCGGCGCCCGCATCGACAGCGACAAGTACGATAAGGAGAACGCCCGCGACTTCGTGCTCTGGAAGGCGACCACGCCGGATGAGCCGACCTGGGACTTCGGCGCCGGTCCGGGCCGGCCTGGATGGCACATCGAGTGCTCGGCGATGGCGCTGCGGCTGCTCGACGGCGCGCCGATCGACATTCACGCGGGAGGCGTCGATCTGGTCTTTCCCCATCATGAGAACGAGATTGCCCAGGCCGAGGGCGCGACCGGCGAGCCGTTCTGCCGGTTCTGGGTGCACGTCGAGCATCTGCTAATGGGCGAAGGCGAGAAGATGTCGAAGTCGGTCGGCAACGTCTTCACCGTGCAGGACGTCCTGGCGAAGGGGGTCCGGGCTTCCGCGCTGCGCTACGTCTTGCTCGCGGTGCACTACCGGAAGCAACTCAGGTTCACCTGGGCGAGCCTGGCCCAGGCCGATGAAGCGCTGACTCGGGTCATGGACTGCCTGGCGCGCCTCGACGCGGTGACGCGCGCGGGCGCTCACGACGACCTCACGGCGAAGGTGGCCTCCGCGCGCAAGGGCTTTGCGGAGATGATGGCCGCCGACCTGAACACGCCTGGCGCACTCGGCGTGATGTTCGAACTCGTCCGGGCGGTCAATGCGGCGATCGATGCTGGGCAGATCGGCGCCGACGACGTCACAGCGATCCGTGACGCCTTCGACGGTTTCGATCGAGTACTCGGCGTCATCAGCGTCCGACGTGCCGACGACGCCGCGCCACCGGTTCCGGTCGAAGGGATCGAAAAGTGCATCGACGCTCGGAAGGCGGCGCGCGCCCGGCGCGACTTCGGCGAGGCCGACCGGATCCGCGACGAGCTGGCCGAACGCGGCATCGTCCTGGAGGACAGCGCTCAGGGCACGCGCTGGAAGCGGAAGTGACCGGCCCCGACATCAAGACCCCGCTGCCGGGCCCGAAGGCCAAGGCGATGATCGAGCGCGACGGCGCGGTCGTGTCGCCGTCGTACACCCGCAGCTATCCGTTCGTCATGGCGCGCGGCGAGGGCGCGATCGTCGAGGATGTCGACGGCAACACCTTCCTCGACTGCGCCGCCGGCATCGCGGTCAATTCGACCGGGCACTCGCATCCCGACGTGGTCCGGGCGATCGTCGAGCAGGCCGGGCGGTTCCTCCATATGTCGGGCACCGATTTCTACTACGAGCCACAGGTGCGCCTGGCCGAGCAGATGGCCGAGATCGCCCCGATCGACGGGGGGGTCCGGTCGTTCTTTGGCAACTCGGGCACCGAGGCGGCCGAGGCCGCGATCAAGCTGGTGCGGCACGTCACGGGCCGCCAGAACATCATCGCGTTTCTGGGGTCGTTCCACGGACGCACGCTCGGCGCGGTGGCGCTGACATCGAGCAAGGCGATCCAGCGGCAGGGCTTCGGTCCGTTGACGCCCGGCGTCTACCACGCGCCCTACGCTGACTGCTATCGCTGTCCGGTGAAACTCGAGCCCGAGAGTTGCGCGGCCGAGTGCTTGGACTTCATCGAGGATCAGATCTTCGTGCACCTGGTCTCGCCCGAGGAGGTCGCGGCGATCGTCGTCGAGCCGATCCAGGGCGAGGGCGGGTATCTCGTACCGCCGACGCAGTTTCTGCAGCGGCTGCGCGAGTTGACGCGGCGGCATGGCATCCTGCTGGTAGCCGATGAAGTGCAGTCGGGCATGGGGCGCACCGGACGGATGTTCGCGTGCGAGCACTACGACCTAGAGGCCGATCTGGTCACGGTCGCGAAGGGCATCGCCTCGGGCATGCCGCTCGGCGTCATGTCGGCCCGGGCCGACCTGATGCGGTGGCCGCCCGGATCGCATGCCAGCACCTTCGGCGGCAACCCGGTCTGCTCGGCGGCGGCGCTGGCGACGATCGCGCTGCTGCGCGACCGCCTGATCCAGAACGCATCGGAGGTGGGGGCGCACCTCATGGCCGGGCTGCGAGACCTCGCCGGCCGCCATCCGATCATCGGTGACGTCCGGGGGAAGGGCTTGATGATTGGCGTCGAACTGGTCCGCGACCAGGAGACGAAGGCGCGGGCCACCGACGAGCGCGACGCCGTCGTTGACGCCGCGTTCCGACGCGGCGTCCTCCTCCTTGGCGCCGGCCAGAACAGCGTGCGATTCTCACCCCCACTCGTCCTTACGAAGGCGCAGGCCGACGTCGCCATCGACGTCTTCGACCAGGCACTGACCGAAGTGGCTCCGTCCGGCGCGTAGGTTGCATCGGTCCGCGTATGGACCGCCAGCAACTCGGCCGACAGGGCGAAACGCTCGCGTGTCGCGCACTCCGCCGCCTCGGGTACGCAATTCTCGATCGCCGGTACCGGACCCGGTTCGGCGAATTGGACATCGTGGCGCGCGACGCTGCCACCCTCGTCTTCGTCGAGGTGAAGACGCGAACCGTCGAATCGCACGGCACCGCGCTGGAGGCGGTCACGGCTACCAAGCGCCGGACGATCGTCGCCATGGCGCGCGACTACCTGACCCGGCGGCGCGCGTGGGAGGGGCCGTCCAAGTTCGATGTCGTCGGCGTGACGATCGCGCCCGGGACACGGCCGCGCATCGCGCATGTCATCAACGCCTTCGATGTCGATCGGTGACCGGAAAACGGGCGTCGCGCGTCTTGATGGCTTCGCGACGGCTATGCTAAAGTTGCACGGTTCGCTTGGGTACGCGGGAATAACTCAGTGGTAGAGTGCGACCTTGCCAAGGTCGAAGTCGCGGGTTCGAATCCCGTTTCCCGCTCCATTCTCATCTTCGAGTGTTCCGCGTTCGTCACGCGCATCCCAATCGGCGCCGTCGCCAAGTGGTAAGGCAGAG
>DCWN01000037.1:7665-7872 GCA_002328835.1 Acidobacteria bacterium UBA2161
GGTCTGCAAAACCTCCATCCCCGGTTCAAATCCGGGCGGCGCCTCCAATTCTTTCAACAACTTAGCGTGCTCCGAACCGGACACTGTGCCGGTTTGGGACGCTACTATGCCCGAAACTATGCCCATGGCTTCGTCGAGTCGCTGGGCAGCCCCCTTCAGATCACCGTCGCTCACGATGTTGTAATGGTCTTCCCCCGGTTTCCCGGA
>DCWN01000042.1:0-70128 GCA_002328835.1 Acidobacteria bacterium UBA2161
CCTGACTGGGGGTCAGGGGGCCGCCGGTTCGAATCCGGCCATCCCGACCAGTTTTCCCTCGTGGCATCCAACACGGCCAGTTCATACACGATAGGCGCCCCACGCTGGGTCCGGGTCGCTAGTGCCCTGCTCGTCCTGCTCGCGGCGCTGGGTGGGGGAAGCTTCCTGGCGCGCGCGCAGATCCTGGGGTGGGCCGCGGATCAGCTCATTCGCAACGATGCCGTCGAACCCTCCGACGTCATCCTGCTGCTGGCCGGCGGGGCTTTCGGTGTACGGGCCCTGGAGGCCGCCGATCTGTATCACGCCGGCCTCGCGGAGCGTATCGTGCTGTCGCCCGGCGCCCCGTCGCCCGGCTCTGCCGAGCTGGCACGCCGTGGCGTCAGCCTGGCCCAGCCGACGCAGATCCAGTTGAACTGGTTCGAGGGGCTCGGCGTCCCGTCCGGCGCCCTTTCGGTGCTGCCGGGCATCGTCGAATCGACTCGCGACGAAGCGGAGGTGTCCGCGGCTTGGTGTGACGCGAACGATATCGGGAGCGTGATCGTCGTCACGTCGGCGTATCACACCGCTCGTGCGGGATTCGTCTTCGAACGGGTGTTCGGCGATCGACCGATCCGGATCGCGGTCCGCGCCGCCGCGTTCGACGACTTCACGCGCGACGCGTGGTGGAAGGCGCGGACGACCCTTCGGACGGGCGTCTTCGAATTGCAGCGGATGTTGTTCTACAGACTGGCGTACTGAGGCCGTTGCCGGTCGTCAGGCGCCGGCCGGGTCCTCGCGGCGGGTGCGATAGCGCGCGACCCGCGTGGCAATATCGGCGCGCGAGGTGTCGATGGGACCCCGGAAGAACGCGCCGTCGTCCATGACGATCCGCGCGGCCACGAGCCGGCCCTCGACGTGCGAGGTGTGACGCAGTTCGGTCCGGTCTTCCGCGGTCACGGTGCCCGTGACCGTGCCGAGAATCGTGACCGACCTGGCGAAGACCCGGCCATCGACACATCCCTTGGCGCCGATCGCCACGCCGTGTTCCGGAAGGTCGACCGTGCCCTCCACCCGGCCATTGATGATGACGTGCTCGCTCGCATGCAGTTCGCCCTTGATGATCACGGACGCGCCGATCGACGTGACGGCTTCGGCTGCTGGTTCGGAGGGAGGCAGTTCCGCCGTGGGATCGAACGGAACGACGCGGCTGCCGGCCGCGGCTTTGGGCATCGGACGAAGCGATTGTGCCCGATTGGTTCGCGCGACGCAAGGCAGCGGCGACGGCCATTGTCAACACACGTGAGTTCTGGGGTTAGTGCCGAGGGTAGGACGATGTGTCGCGGGCGTCGACGATCAGCGGATGCAGCGCCGGGGTCAAGACGGTCCTCAAGATCCTCGAAACCCGGAACCCTCTCAAAGTCGTAGAAGTATTGACACTGCGACTTCCATTCGCGTGCCCATGGACAAGACTTCGGCGTCGGTCCCAGTGTCGCAGGGCGAACAGACTGCTTGCGAAAGACGCCCCAAAAGCGAACGCGCGTCCCCTGGAGGCCACAGAACGCGACGATCTGGTCACAGTCGTGAAAAACGGGACGAGACTGGTAGCCCTGATAGATCTCCAATTTCACGATCTCCGACACGAAGCCGGCTCTCGCTTCCTCGAAGGCCGCATGCCGCTGCATCACGTGAGGGAGATGCTCGGCCATGCGAGCCTGTCCACGACCAACACCTACCTCAACGTCACGGGCCACGACCTTCGCGAGTCGATGCGACGGCTCGACAAAGAGCGAACATGTTGCAAGGTCGTTGCAAGTTCGGGCAAACACGACCAACGGGTACCTTGCAACGAGGAAGTCGCGGAACCCGGTAACCGACTGACTCACTGACGGTTAGATATGGAGCGGGAGACGGGGATCGAACCCGCGACCAACGGCTTGGGAAGCCGTGACTCTACCACTGAGCTACTCCCGCCCGAGTCCAGGTAGTGCATTGTAGCAGACGCCATGCGGCGCCCGGACGCTACGGCACGGGTCACGATTAGCGAATCAGCGCAAGAACTTCGTCGCGCTTCGCAGCCATGAGGTCTGGCGTTGAGCCCTCGAGATTCAGGCGGAGAAGCGGTTCAGTGTTCGACGGGCGAACGTTGAAGTGCCAGTCGGCGTAGTCCACCGAGAGGCCGTCCATTCGGTGTTGGGAACCGTCGGCGTAGTGCGCCGCGAGTTCGTCGAGCTTGGCGGCCACCATGTCCGCGCTTTCGAGATGAGTGTTGATCTCCCCGGAGATGAAGTAGCGGGTTCTGAGAGGTGCCAGGAGTTCGGCGAGCGTCGCCTTCCGCTTGGACATCAACTCGAGGATCAGGAGGGCTGGAATGAACCCGTTGTCCGCGAAGCCATTCTCGCGGAAATAGTAATGCCCGGTGACCTCGCCTCCGAAGACCGCGCCGACGTCGCGCATCCGCTGCTTGAAGAAGGCATGGCCGACGCGGTTCATCAGCGCGGTGCCGCCACGCTCGGCGACGAGGTCGGGCACGGCATGGCTGGCGCGGACGTCGTACACGATGGTGGCGCCGGGTTGCTTGAGCAGGAAGGCCTCCGCCAGCAGGGCCGTGACGAAGTCACCCGGCACGAAGCCGCCCTCGCCATCGACGAAGAAGCAACGATCGGCATCGCCATCCCAGGCGATCCCGGCGTCGGCGCCGGTGTCGACGACGGCCGCGACGAGATCTCGCCGATTCGCCTCGATGAGCGGGTTGGCTTCGTGGTTCGGAAACGTTCCGTCGATGTCGAAGCAGAGCCGGGTGGTTGTGCAAGGCAGTCCATCGAAGAGCCGGGGGGCGACCACGCCGGCCATGCCGCTGCCCGCATCGAGGACCAAGCGAAACGGGGTGATGGCCTCGAGATCGATGAACGACAGTACGTGCGGGAGATAGCGCTCGAGAATATCGGCCTCCGAGCGCGCGCCGGGGGCCGGTGGAGGGGGCGGAACCGCGTTGCCCAGAATCATGTCGCGAATGTCGGCGATCCCGGCGTCACCGCTGAGCGGGACGGCACTCCGGCCGACCAGTTTGATTCCGTTGTATTGCTTCGGGTTGTGGGACGCCGTGATCTCGACGCCACCGTCGTGGTCGTCCTGGATCACGGCGCAGTACAGCATGTCGGTGCCGATCAGGCCGTAGTCGACGACATCGGCTCCCTGGTGCAGGGCGCCGGCAATGAAGGCTTCCGCGAGGGCGGGCGACGACAGTCGCATGTCGCGGCCGACGGCGATTCGGTGGGCACCCAAGTGGGCCACGAACGCGCGCCCGATCTGCTCGGCGGCCGTTTCGTTGAACTCGTGGGGGTAGACCCCGCGGATGTCGTAGGCCTTGAAGATGTCCCTGGGCACGTTCACGAACTAGCTCCGCTGCGAGGAATCGGCGGCGGCGCACTCACGGCACGGTTAGCGCCCCGAGCGACCGTACTCGGTGATGACCGACTTGTCGCCGAGGATGGTACCGGCACCAATGATGGCATTCTCGCCGATCTGGCATCCGCGGCCGAGGATGGCGTCTGAGACGGTCGCGCCGGCCTCGACCTCGCCGTAGGGCCAGAGGATGGCGCCGTCGAGCCGCGCGCCTTCCTTGACCTTGCAGTCCCGACCCAGGACCGTGTACGGCCCGATCTGTGCGTCGGCCTTGACGGTCACGCCCTCGTCGATGAAGCAGGGGCCCTCCAGGCGGGCACCCGGGTCGACCTTGGCCGTCTTGGCGACGATGGCCGTCCCGGTCGCGCGATTACGGAACGGGGCGGCGGCGAACCGGCCATCCATGATGTCACGATGGACCTGCCGGTACTTGTCGGGCGTGCCGATGTCGATCCAGTAGCCGCTCGAGACATACGCGACGAACCGTTCGCCGCGTTCGATCAGCGACGGGAAGTAGCTGCGCTCGATCGACCAGTGTGTCTCCTTGGGAATGCGGTCGAGCGTGTCGGGCTCGATGATGTAGATGCCTGCGTTGATCGTGTTGCAGGTGATCTCGTCAGCCTTGGGTTTCTCGAGGAATCGCTTCACATTGGCGTCGTCGTCGGTCTCGACGAGGCCGTACGCGGACGGATTCTCGACGGGTGAGAGCACGATCGTGGCCCTAGCCTCGCGCTCACGGTGTAGCCGGAGCACGGCGGCGAGGTCGATCTGGGTCAGGACGTCGCCGTTGAACACGACGACGGCGTCGTCCAGGTACGGTTCGGCGTACTTGACCGCTCCGCCGGTGCCCAGGGGCGCGGGTTCGACGACGTAGCGAATCTTCACGCCAAGGTCGTGCCCGTCGCCGATAAGGTCCTCGATGCGGCCAGGCTGGTAGTTCAGGCTCAGGATGACCTCGTCGATTGACGGAATCTGTCTGAGCAGATCGAGCTGGTACAGGAGGAACGGCCGATTGAAGATCGGGACGATCGGCTTCGGCGTATGAAGCGTCAAGGGGCGGAGACGCGTGCCCTTGCCGCCGGCCAGGAGAATGGCCTTCACCGCGGCCTCCGAGCGCCGCTGGGCGGCGCGTCGAGGGCGGCGTGGGTGGCTTGTTGGTGAGGATCGCCCGCGCTACAATGTCGCCGCGACGCCACTGCGTACTCCCAGATGAATCTTCCCAATTCGTTGACGCTCGGCCGCATCTTTCTGATTCCGCTGCTCGTTGTCGTGCTGCTGACGAGATTCGAGGGTCGCATGATTCTCGGAATTCGCAAGGAACTCGTCGGCGCAGTGATCTTCGTGTTGGCTGCCGGCACCGATTGGCTCGACGGCTATCTGGCTCGACGCCGCGGCCAGGTGACGACCCTCGGACAGTTGATGGATCCGCTCGCCGACAAACTGCTCATCACGGCGGCATTCGTCTCGCTCGTAGCGTTGGATCTGGCGCCGGCTTGGATGGTCGCCGTGATTCTGGGCCGGGAACTTGGGGTGACGGTTCTGCGGAGCGTGGCCTATTCCCGCGGCGTCACGATCGCCGCGTCCGCGCTTGGAAAAGTGAAGATGGTCGCGGAGGTCGTGGCGATCGTCCTGCTGATCCTGGGCGGCGACTACCTGCCCCAGCTGTTCGTCGTTGGCCAGGCGGCGTTGTGGGTCGTGCTGGTTGCGGCGCTGCTGTCCGCCCTCGACTACTATCGCCGCTTCAATCACGTCATCAATCCGAAGGTCGCCGAGTTCGCCGCAGACCAGAAGCGTTCGTCAGAGACGCGCGCGCGTAGCGGGTGAGCGCGGCTCATCGATGGGCGGCGAGGCGGTCGCCCGTGTAGACCGCGTCGGTCGTTCCGAAAATGCGAACGGTCGCGGTGCGCTCATCGACCAGCACCGCGAAGGCCTCGCCCAGATTGTGGACCGGACCGGGTGCGGCCGTGGTCTCCCGAAAGACCGTGAACCTGAGGCCCGGGACGACGCCGTCCTCGCGGCCGTGGTCGATGACCACGAAGCGGTTGGGGCCGGCCGTGTAGCCGCCCTCCTCGGTGAAGAGGACACGAGCCGCCGACGCGTAGTCGGCCTCGGCGGGCGGGGAGCCCGCCGGCGGGTCGGCCGCTTCGAATGGTTCGATGTAGTCTCCGAGCAGCACTCCGTCGCACGCGTACGAAATGGTGGCAATGGCCATTTCCTCCTCGACCGCGACAATGCGGAGCCATCCCGCCGTATGGAGAACGGCCGGCATCTCACCGTGCGGCACGACCGATGCGACGCGTGGACGGTACTGTCGGCGAACGAAGAACTCCACGCCGACGGCGAGTCCGCGATTGCGACCCGCATCGAGAATGACCGCTTCTCCGGGGCCGAACATTCGCTTGGCGTTGCCTTCCTGCGAGGCGACGAGGGTAGTCGGGAGTTCAGGCGCGAGCCAGACGGCGCGCGGCGCGCAGAGGATCTCGACCGAACGTGCGACGGCGATGGCCGCGTCGGGCGTTCCGGCCCTGGGCTGGGCCGAGGCCGCGCCAGCCGATGCGAGCGCAAGGACGGCGCTGGCGGTGCACAGCCCGGACAGTCGGCGGATAGGTCTCGTCATGATCCGTCTCCTCTCAGCTCTTCGATCCGCGTTCGGGCCAACTCGAGATACTCGCTGGTCTCGAACTCGTTCACGAGTCGTTCGAAGTAGGGCAGCGCCTCTGGACCACGGCCGATCACCGTGAGCGCCTCGGCCAGGACGTAGTACACCGCATCACGTCGCGTGTACGCTGGGTCCTCAGCGAGGACCGCGCGCATCCGCTGGATCGCACCCGGATACCAGCGCTGGCTGAAATAGAACTCGCCGACTTGAAAGTCGGCCTCGCTCAGCCGGTCGCGCACCTCGCGATGACGGAGGCGCGCCTCCTCGGTGAGCTCGCTATCGGGATACAACTCGAAGAAGAGCTGAAACGCCTCCTCTGCCGACCGGCTCCAGGTCTGGTCGCGGTCGGGACCCAGCATCTGCGCATGATGCGCCATAGCGATCTGAAACTGGGCGTACGAAGCTCGCGGGTGGGTCGGGAAGAATCGGAGGAACTCGTCGTACTCGTTGACGGCCTGCACGTGGGCGGAGGCGCCGCCCTGCCCGAGAAAGGCGTCGCCGAGCGCCAACTTGGCATCGAAGCGGAACTGACTCTGCGGGAAGGCGTCAACGAGACGCTGGAACACGTTGCGCGCCGGAATCCAGTCCTCGTCCTCCAAGAACGCCGTACCGCGCTCGAAGAGGAACCGGTCGGGCTCTGGGGTGCCCGACGGCACGATCGTCGGATCCGGAGCGGTACAGGCGCCACCTAGCAGGCAGACAACCAGAAGCGCGGTCAGGGCGGGCGGCGAGCGATGTTCGAGCAGGGGGATCATGAGGCGACGGCGGGCCGTGCGGCGAGCCAGGCATGCTCGGCGCGGAGGCCGTCCTCCAGAGAGACGCTCGGAGCGAAACCGAGGTCACGCCGTGCGAGCGACGTGTCGGCGTACGTGTCGCGCATGTCGCCGCGCTGGGCCGCTTCGTGGCGGACATCGAGCCGACGTCCGGTACACGACGCAATCAGATCGACCGCCTCGTTCATGGAGATCCGCGAGCCTCCCCCGATGTTGTAGACCTGGCCGGGGATGCCCTGCAGTCCGGCTGCCACGGTCGCGCTCACGGCGTCCGCGACAAAAGTGAAATCACGGGTCTGCCGACCGTCACCGTAGAGATGGATCGGCTCGTCGCGCATGGCCGCCAGCAGGAAACGATGGAACGCCATGTCAGGGCGCTGGCGCGGCCCGTAGACCGTGAAGTAGCGAAGGGCGACCGCGGGCACGCCCGCATTGTGATGGTAGAGCATGCACAGCCGCTCCGCGGCAAGCTTCGTGACGCCGTAGGGCGAGACGGGGCGCGGGAGGGCGTCTTCGCGCATCGGCAGCGCGACGTGGTCACCGTAGACCGACGAGCTGGACGCGTAGACGAACCGCTCGAGCGGACGTTCGACGCACGCTTCGAGCAGCACCTGCGTAGCGTCGAGATTGAGCGCCGTATAGATCCGAAAATCCTGCCCCCAGCTCTTCCGGACACCAGCCTGAGCGGCGAGGTGAAAGACGTGGGTGACATCGTTCAGCAGACCCGGAAGATCCGCGTCGGTCAGGCTGACCTCAACGAACCGAAAGCCCTGGGACCCCAGCAGCGGCGAGAGGTTCGCGTCCTTCTGCGCCCGATCGTAGTAGTCGGTGAAACTATCGAGGCCGACGACCTCGGTGCCACGCGCGAGCAGGGCTTCGGCGAGATGTGAGCCGATGAAGCCTGCGGCGCCGGTGACCAGGGCCCTCATGCCAGCTCCGTGCGGATTTGCTCGGGCAGCCGACAGGGCCGCCCCCGATCGTTCATGGCGGCGTGGACCGTCCGCCCCACGGCGCTGACCGTGCCGTCGTGCTGGAGGACGTCGTAGTCGAACGCAAGACGGGCTGGCGAGAGGAGTGCGCCGCGCGTGGCGACCTCGAGTTCGTCGTCGTAGCGTGCCGGCCGGTGGTATTCGCAGTGCGCTTCGATGACCGGCAGCGAGACGCCGGCTTCCTCCATTTCGCGGTAGGTCCATCCCATCGTCCGAAGCAGATCCGTGCGCGCGACCTCGAACCAGACGAGATAGTTGGCGTAGTACACCACGCCCATTTTATCGGTCTCGGCGTAGCGAACCCGCACGCTGGACGTGCTCGTGCGCACGCTAGGCCGACTCCTTCGTCGTGGCGGACAGGGCCGCGGCGCGAAGCGCGCGGGTGGCCGCCGCCGGGTCATCCTGGCTGAAGATGGCCGAGCCGGCCACCAGGACGTCAGCGCCGGCCGCAACGAGGTCGGCCGCATTGTTCCGGTCGACGCCTCCATCGACGGTGATGGGCGCCGGATTCTTCGCTCGGCTCAGCAGGGCGCGCGTCGCGTGGACCTTCTCGAGACTACGCGGGATGAACTGCTGTCCGCCGAAACCAGGGTTGACGGACATGACGATCACCAGGTCGACGTCGGCTGCGACCTCCTCGATGGCCGTGACCGACGTCGACGGATTCAAGGCGACGCCGGCTCGCATGCCGAGTGCCTTGATGGCGGCCAGGGTCCGGTGCAGATGCGTCGATGCCTCCACGTGCACCGACAGCAGGTCGGCACCGGCGTCGGCGAAGGCACTCAGATACCGGTCGGGCGCCTCGATCATCAGGTGCACGTCGAGCGGCACCTGCGCGGCGCGCTTGAGGGCTCGGACAACGGGCGGTCCGATCGTGAGATTGGGGACGAAGTGGCCATCCATGACGTCGATGTGGATGGCGTCGGCGCCTCCGCGCTCGGCCGCCCGGACGGCGTCACCCAGCGCGGCGAAGTCGGCGGAAAGAATCGACGGCGCGATCCGCACGCTCATCGGCTGACCTCGAGAGAGATCGGCTCTCCGGGCGAGATCTGAAATCCCGCCTGGGGGTACTGCCGCAGCACGATACCCGGTGGCACGCTCGGATAGGGATGATCGCCGACGACCGTGACACGAAAACCCTGCGCGCGCAGGATATCGGCAGTCGCCGTGCCATCCGCGCCGATCAGATCGGGCATGACATAGGTCGCCGCGCGTTCACCGCGATTCACGAGCAACGACACGGCGGTGCTCTCGGTCGCAGGCGGTGGCTCCTGCGCGACGACGGTGCCACTCGGATAGCGGCCGGAGCGGATTTCGGCAACCCCCATCAGCTCGAGACGGTCTTCCTGCACTCGCAGCTGGGCACTGCGCGCGGACTGGCCGACCAGCGCCGGGATCCGGCTTGGCCTCGAGCCGGCGCTGAGCCAGACCTTGATGGTGCGCTGCCGTCGGGCACTGACCCCGGGCGGTGGCTCCTGAAGCATGACGCTGCCAGCTGGGACCGACGGGTGTAGTCGCTGGCCGGGTTCGACCCGGAGCAACAGGCCGAGGTCGCCCAGCGTCGCACTCGCGGCGGCAATCGTTTGACCGGAGACGTTGGGAACGGTGACTTCGCGGGTTCGAAGCGCGACACGCATGCCGGCGGCGGCGAAAAGCAGATACGTCGCCATCAGCGCGCCGGCCAGCAAGCAGACTTTCCCGACGCCCCACACCCGACTCGTTAGGGCCATCGAAGGGACCAAGTTAGCACAAGTCCTTGTTTTGCACAAGGTTGGCGCTTACTCGTGAACCAGCGCGGCGCCGAAGAACGCGTCGAGCGCGTGGGCGTGGGGATAGGTGCGCAGGTGCCCCGCCGCGTCGATGGTCGAGGTGAGGCCCACCCCACCCTTGAAGTCCGATGGCTGCTGGCGGAAGGTCGGAGACGAGGCGAGGAAGGCCTCGACGACGCGTTCATTCTCCTCGGGCTCGCTGGAACAGGTGGCGTAGACGAGGCGACCGCCGGGGCGTACCGTCGCCGCGGCTGAGCGGAGCATCGCGAGTTGACGCGCGGCCAGGCGGTCGGGGTCGTCCGGGCCACGCCGCCAGCGAATCTCGGGATCGCGTCGGATGGTGCCGAGTCCGGTGCAGGGCGCATCGACCAGCACACCGTCGAACACGGGACCGAACGGTGCGCCGCGCGTGAGGTCGGCCGCGATGAGGTGCGCGACTCCGGCTCCGGCCTGTTCGACCGTTTCGGCGAGGAGCGCCAACCGGCGCTCCCGGGCGTCGCCCGCGACGAGGAGGCCACGGTTCGCCATCGCTGCGGCCATCGACACCGTCTTTCCCCCAGGGGCCGCGCAGGCGTCGAAGACCCGGTGTCCGGGCGCCGCGTGGACCAGCGGGGCGATGAGCTGGGAGGCTTCGTCCTGCACGAAGAAGTCGCCGCTGGAGGCAAGGTCGGTGAGCAGCGGATTGCCAGCGGTCACAACGAGGCCGTTCGGAGCGTATCGGGCGGGCTCGACGCTGACGGCCCGCTCTGCGAGGCGGGTCGTCAGCGTCTCGGCGTCGGTGCGCAGGGTGTTCACCCGAAGGCTCAGCCGCGCCGGGCGATTGTTGAATTCGGTCCACGCCACCGTCGCGGCGTACCCGTAGCGATCGAGCCAGCGCTCGACGAGCCAAGCTGGGTGGGACTGGGTGGTGCTCAGGAAGCGGACGGCGGTTTGTCGGAGTTGGTCTGGCCAGTTCGAGAAGGACAGGGATGCGACGGCGGCGAGCGCGTCCTCGGGTGGCGGCGGTGGCAGGGGAAGATCGGGCTGGGCTCGGGAGAGGGCGCGGAGAACGGCGTTGGTCAGCCCGGTGGCATGGCGACGGCCGGCCGTTCGGGTGATCTCCACCGCGTCGTTGACAACGGCGGAGGTCGGCACGCGGTCGAGGTGAACGAGTTGGTAGACGCTGATGCGGAGGACGTCGCGCACGACCGGATCGAGCTTGGTGACGGGGCGGTCCGCGAAATGCGCGACGAGGTGATCGAGCGCAGCGAGCCAGCGCAGGGTGCCCGTAACGATTTCCCCGGTCAGCGCCCGATCGCGCCGATCAGGTAGACCGGATCGAACGCGATGCAGCGCATCCGGCAGGTCGGCAGCTCGGCTCGTGACCGCCTGCAGCGCCCGAAACGCCGCAATGCGCGCTGGAGCGATCATCGGGGCGCCCGGGTGGTGAAGGTCGCGCCAGCCGCGAGCGCGTGCCCGGCCAGAAACGCGGCGGCCGACATGACGGCGCGGCCCTCGGGCTGGATCGCCAGGACCTCGACGACCGTTGCCGCTCCGGCGGAGACGACGAGCCGACCGGAGCACTCGAGAATCTGGCCTGGGCGGCCCGTGGCGGGGTGTGTGGTCACGGCTGTGCGACGGAGCACGTAGCGGGTGCCGTCGAGGTGGGTGAAGGCGTGCGGCCAGGGATGCATCGCTCGGACGTGGTTGTGGATCGCCTGGGCCGGCTGGTGCCAGTCCACCTGTCCATCGGCCTTGACGAGGCGAGGCGCGTAGGTGGCGGCGGCCTCGTCTTGCGGCTCGCCGGTCAGGTCGCCGGCGACGAAGGCATCGAGGTGCTCCAGAAGCAGCGTTGCGCCGAGGCGGCCGAGCGCGGTCTCGACGTCGGCCGCGGTGTCATCCGGGCCGATCGAATGAGCGACGCGGGCGAGGATCGGGCCGGCGTCGAGGGCGGCGACAACCCGCATGAGCGTGATCCCCGTGACGGCATCACCCGACTGAACGGCGCGCTGGATCGGCGAGGCGCCGCGATAGGCGGGCAGCAGCGAAGCGTGCAGGTTGACGAGGCCACACCTCGGGAGGGTGAGCACTTCGTCCGGGAGGATCTTGCCGTACGCCGCCACGACGCCGACGTCGGGCGCGACCGCGGCGAGCGCGTCCAGAAACTGCGGATCGCTGAGTCGTTCGGGCGTTAGCGTCGTCACTCCGTGCGCCAGCGCGAGCGACTTGGTCTCGGAAGGTAAGAGACGGTTGCCGCGACCACGCCGTCGGTCGGGCTGGGTCACGAGCGCTACGACGTCGTGCGACGACGCGAGCAGAGCAGTGAGCGACGGAAGGGCAAAGGGCGGAGTCCCGAAGAACGCGACCGTCACCATTTCCCGGTCCGTCGAAGCTTGCCAATGCGGCGGACGATCACATCGCGTTTGATTCCGCGCAGGCGGTCAACGAACAGCGTGCCATCCAAGTGGTCCATCTCGTGCTGGAGCGCGCGCGCCAGCAAGTCGCTCCCTTCGATTCTGAGCGGCTGTCCGTCACGGTCGAGGCCGGTCACGACCACGCAGGCGGGCCGAGCGACCGTGGCGCTGAAGCCCGGGAGACTCAAGCAGCCCTCTTCCTCGAGTTGCATGCCATCCCGAGATTCGAACTGCGGGTTCACGAGAGCCAGCAGTTCGCTCACAGATTGTCCGACCGAGACATCGATGACGAAGACACGGCGGTCGACGCCGATCTGGGGCGCCGCGAGGCCCACGCCCGGGGCGGCGTACATGGTTTGGATCATGTCGTCGATCAGCGTGCGGACCTCGTCAGTCACCGCATCCACGGGTGAGGCAGGCTGCTGGAGGCCCCGGTCGCCGTACTTGAGAATCGGACGGATCATCGCGGCGCGTCGGACTGGCCGTCAGGACGTGGCGGTGCCGGCCGCGGCGTCGAGCCGCGTGCGTGTGAGCGTCGCCGAGGCGGCCACGTGCCGTGTGATCTCCTCGACGGAGTCGCCTCCGAACTTCTCGAGAAACGCGTCGGCGACAACCAGCGAGACCATCGCCTCGGCTACGACGGCAGCGGCGGGCACCGCGCAGACGTCACTGCGTTCGACCGTGGCCTCCGCCTCGGTCATCGTGGCGAGATCGACCGAGCGCAACGGCTTCATCAACGTGGAGATCGGCTTCATGTAGCCCGAGACACGCAGGTCTTCACCGTTGGTCATGCCGCCTTCGAGACCGCCGGCGTTGTTGGTCGGCCGGACGACGCCGAACGGCCGAGGTGCGGCGTCGTCGGGCTTGGACGGCAGAACAATCTCATCGTGGACCTGCGAACCCGGCAAGGCCGCCGCTGCCGGGCCACGCCCGATCCCCACCGCCTTGATCGCGGGAATCGACATGACCGCTTGAGCCAGGCGGCCGTCCAGCTTCCGGTCCCATTGTACGTAGCTGCCAAGGCCCACGGGCAGGCCGCGGACGATCACCTCGAAGGTACCCCCCAGGGTGTCGCCAGCGTCGCGGGCGGCATCGATCGCGGCGATCATCTCGTGTTCGGTGTCGGGGTCGACACACTGCAGTGGCGCATCCATCGGGAGGGCTCGGACAGTCTCGAACGCCACGGTCGGGGCGTCGAGCGTGACGCCGCCGATGGCGATGACGTGACTCGTGATGTCGATAGCGAAGGCTTCGAGGAGTTGCCGCGCGACGGCACCGGCCGCGACGCGGGCCGCGGTTTCCCTGGCACTGGCCCGCTCGAGGATGTCGCGGAGATCGCTCCGAGCGTACTTGATCGTACCCGCGAGGTCGGCGTGCCCGGGCCGAGGGCGGGACACCGGTGGCTTCCGGTTGGCGGCAGGCGCATCGGGTGGCGGCGACTCGACTGGCATCGTCTGTTCCCAGTTCGGCCAGTCCTTGTTGTTGACCTGCATGGCGATCGGGCCGCCGAGCGTTTGCCCGTCCCGGACGCCGGAAAGGATTGCAGCGCGATCAGATTCGATCGCCATGCGACGGCCGCGCCCATAGCCGCCCTGACGTCGACGCATCTGGGCGGTGATGGCGTCGAAGTCGAGTGCGAGGCCGGCAGGAACCCCTTCGAGGATGACGACGAGGCCACGGCCATGCGACTCGCCGGCCGTGAGAAATCTCAACATCGTGGATTCATTGTATACGAAGAATTTGCGTCTCTTTCGCCGCCGAGCAGGTGTGCGCAACGCGGCGCGCGACGTTTAGGCGTGAATGCGGCGGCAATCTTGCACTGAGTGTGTCGGGGCGATCATGAGCGACGGAAGATGATCCAGGAAGACCTCGGAGCCTTCGGGATCGCAGGCGACAGCTCGGTCATTCGGGATCTACGACAAACGATTCGAGACGCGGCGACCTCACCGTACCCGGTCCTCGTGGAGGGTGAGAGCGGCAGCGGAAAGGAATTGGTCGCGAGTGCCGTGCATCGCTTGAGTCCTCGAGCCGCGCGTCCGCTCTGCCCGCTCAACTGCGCCGCCGTGACGGATGAACTGTTCGAAGCGGAGCTGTTTGGGTTCGCCCGGGGGGCCTTTACGGGTGCGGTGCGCGAACGTCGCGGCTTGTTCGAGGAGGCTGACTCGGGGGCCGTGTTCCTCGATGAGGTGGCGGAGTTGTCAGCCCGGGCGCAGGCGAAGCTTCTCAGGACGCTGCAGGAGGGCGAGATTCGACGCCTGGGTGAGAACAGGCCCCGCCGGGTCGACGTGCGGGTGATCGCCGCCACGAATCGGCCGCTCGCGGCCGAGGTCGACGCCGGCCGATTCCGGCGCGACCTCTGGTACCGGCTCGACGTCGTGCGTATCGCGGTGCCCGCGCTGCGGGACCAGCCGGGGGACGTGCGGCTCCTGGCGAGACGATTCTGGGGCGAGGCCGCTCGGGCCGTCGGAAACTGCGCCGTACTCGACTCAGAGGCGATCGACGTGCTGACAGGTTACTCGTGGCCTGGGAACGTCCGTGAATTGCAGAACGTGATGACCGCGCTGGCGGTCACTGGACCGCGCCGTGGCCGGGTTCGAGCGTGCAACCTCCCGCGGGTCATCGCTGACGGCCGTGGGCGAGTCGCGCTCACCCTGCACGAGGCGCGGCGAACGTTCGAGCGCCGCCATGTCCGTGAAGCGCTCGCGCAAGTGGGCGGCCACCGGGGCAAGGCGGCTCGCGCGCTCGGCGTCAGCCGCCAGGGGCTGGCCAAACTCATCAAGCGGCTGGAGGTTGCGTGAAGGCCGACCTCACCCGAACATCGCGTTGACGATCGCGACGGCGGCGAGCACGCCTGCCAGGTCGGCAAGCAGACAGGCCGGCAAGGCGTGGCGGGTACGGACGATGCCGACGGCACCGAAATAGACCGCGAGGGTGTAGAAGGTCGTCTCGGTGCTGCCCTGGAAGGTGCTGACCATGTAGCCGATGAGCGAGTCCGGGCCATGGGCGGTCATCGCCTCGGCCATGACCCCGAAGGCCCCCGAGCCCGTGAGTGGCCGGAGGACGGCCATCGGGAGCGCCTCCGCGGGCATGCCGATGAGGCTGGTCACCGGACCAACCACGGTCACCATGAGCTCGATGCCGCCCGATGCGCGGAGCATGCCGACGGCGACCAGGATCGCGACGAGGAACGGGATGATCCGCAGCGCGACGTCGAAGCCTTGCTTGGCGCCCGCGACGAGCGACTCGTAGACCGGGACACCGCGCTGCCATCCGTACAGGGTCAGCGCGGCCACCAGTGCGGGCAGCATCCAGAACGACGACACGCTACGCACGAGGCTCGTCGTCTCGTCGCTCACCCCGGACGCGGCCAGGAACCGAACGAGCAACGCCACGAAGACCAGCCAGAACAGCCAGACCGCCCACCGTCGGCGCGAGTGGCCATCTGCCGAGTCGGGCGTCAGCGTCTCCGAGGCCGTGGTCGTGGCGACAGCGACGACGGGCGGCTCGGTCGCACGATAGCGCGGCAGCCGCGAGAGCAAGATCGCCGCCAGGATACCCACGACGGTGGCCGAGCCGCTGGCGACCCACGTGGGAAAGAAGATTCCGGCAGCATCCTGCGAGCCGAGTGACGCGCGCAACCCGACCACGCCTGAGGGCAGGATCGCCAGGCCCGCGGTGTTGATCGCGAGGAAGAGGACCATGGCGTTGCTGGCCGTGCCCTTGTTTCCGTTGAGCGAGTTCAACTCCTCCATGGCGCGGATGCCGAACGGCGTCGCCGCGTTCCCCAGGCCGAGCATGTTGCTCGAGATGTTCAGGATCATCGCGCTCATCGCCGGATGATCGACCGGCACCTCCGGGAAGAGGCGCTGCAGCAGCGGGCCGATGGCGCGGGCGATGCGGCGGGCGAGTCCGCCGTCCTCCGCCACGCGCATCAGGCCCAGAAAGAACGCCATGACGCCGACCAGGCCGATGGCGAGCGTGACGGCGTCCCGAGCAGAGTCGATGATGGCCTGCGTCAGCACCTCCATCCGCCCGGTGTACCCAGCGAGCAGGATCGAGGTAATGACGGCAAAAACGAAGAGGCCGTTGAGCATGAACGGTCAGGGCGAGGGTGGCCGGCCAGCGGTCGGCGGCGCGATCTCATCCGCCAGGCGCAGCCAGCGCGCTTCGGCGGTGTCGTCGGCCAACTGGCCGGACAGTTCGCCCAGTCGGCGGGCCGCCGCGGCTCGGGCCATTGGCGTCATGGCATGCTGAGCCAGGGCGTCGTACGAGCTCAGCGCATCGCGAGCGGCACGGAGCTGGCCGGCCTGCAGCGCGAGGGCGGCCAGATGGCGGTAGGCGTCGGGGTCGATCGGAAAGCGCTGGCTGGCCGTCTGAAAGGCATCAAGCGCGCTGTCGAGATCATCGGCCAGCAGCAGCGCTCGCCCGCGGAGGACGTAGGCGGCACTGGTGTTCACGCCCTGGACGATTGATTCGTCGAGCGCTTCGAGGGCCTTCCCGAGAGCCGACGGGTCGGCGCGCTGGTCGGCCACATCGAGCCAGATTCTACCGAGGGCGACGTAGAAGTGGGGTTGATCGGGGTATCGCTCGGCAGCCCGGCCCAACGCCAGGACTGCCAGGTCCGAACGACCGGCATCCGCGTGCGCCAGACCTAGCGCGACCTGGTGCTGTGGGCGATCGAGATTGAGGGCCGCGAGGGCCTCGAGTTGATCGATCCGCTCCTCGTGGAGTCCGAGTGTCGAGAGCAGGTCCGCCAGCTCGAGTCGGCCCTCCGTCTCGGCCGGGGCCAGTCGAACGGCGACACGAAGCGCCGCGACGGCCGCATCGAGTTGATCTTGAGCGCGCAACGACAGGCCGAGGAGGTAGTGCGCCTCGGCGAGACGCGGGTCCAGGGCGACGGCGTCGCGGAGGGCGGAGACGGCCGTGGCGGCGTTGCCGTTGCGGTACCGACTGAGGCCCAGCTTGTACAGGATGCGCGGTGCTTCCGCGTCGAGGCGCAGGTAGTCGAGGAATCGGGCTTCGGCGTTCGCGTACTGGCCGAGCCCGGCGTTGACGTCGCCGAGTTGTTCGAGCGGACGAGTGGCCGTGGCGTCGAGCCGGGCGGCCGAACGCAGGTCGCGCAGCGCGGCGGCCAATTCACCGCGCCGGCGGTAGGTCTCGCCGCGCTTCAGGTGGGCCAGCATCGCGTCCGGTTTCCGCGCCACGGCACCGCTGAACGCTTCGATGGCCAGGAAGGTGTCTCCGGTGGCGACGGCCGCGTCGCCGTTGGCGATGAGGCGCCGATACTCGCGATCGTCACGGACGGCGGTGTACGCGAGGACGCCCGCGATACCGGCTGCCAGCAGGATGCCGGCCATGACCACACGGTTCACGCCGCTATGGTAGCAAGAACCGGAACCTTTTCGGGTTCGGCTGGTCTAACGGTACAGGGTCGAACGAACGCTCCCGGAAACCGGGTAGATTCGAGGCGCGAGTGGTAAGATCCAGTTCGATGGGGGTGAGATCGGCGCGCGCGGCGGAGTGGACCGAGGTCGGTGAGGGCGAGGCGGCCTTGATCCAGCGATGCGCTCAGGGCGACGAGGACGCGTGCTCGGAGCTCGTCGAACAGCAGCAGCGGATGGTGTACGGCCTGGCGTACCACCTCCTGGGCGACCATCACGAGGCGCTGGACCTCTCACAGGAAGTCTTCCTCCGCGTCTTTCGCACCATTCACGGGTTCCGCGGCCAGTCAGCGCTGCGGACTTGGATCTACCGGATCGTCGTCAACCAGGCGCGGAACAGGCAGCGCTGGTGGCGGCGTCGACGTCGTGACGCCCAGGTGTCACTCGACGACCACATTCGAGCCAACGGCGAGTTGCGGACGAGCGCGAGCGAAGCCTCGCCCGACGGGGTGCTGCGACAGCGCGAGCTCGCCGAACGGCTCTGGACGGCCCTCGCGCGCCTGCCGTTCGAGCAGCGTTCGGCGATCGTGCTTCGCGAGGTCGACGGCCTGAGCTACGAGGAGATCGGCTTCTCACTCGGCGTGGCCGTCGGCACCGTGAAATCTCGGCTCGCACGCGCGCGCGGCACGCTGCGGGGTGAACTCAAGGAAGTGAGGGATGCATGGCGCGGATGACCTGCCGGCGGGTGCGCCGCATGTTGGGGGACTTCCACGACGGGGAACTGTCGGTAGGGCGGCAGATCGCGGTCGAGGCGCACCTGCACCACTGCCCGTCGTGCCAACGTGCGCTGACCGGCGTCGCGGCGATCGGACAGAGCGTTCGGGATGGCTCGATCGGTCGCGATGTGACGCCCGAAGAACTCGCGGGTTTGGCGGGCGCGGTCGTCAGCCGGTTCAAGGCCGAAGAAGCGCAGACCCTCGGAAGCCGGATGAACCGGATGTTCGATGACATGCACCTGGTCTGGGCGGGCCTGGCTGGCACGGTCGCGCTGTTGTGCTGCGTGGCGGCGATCTTCGGGCTGCTGTCGCTGTCGGCCTCGGGTCGGGACGATTCGCTCTCGGGCGTGATGCGGGCGATGGCCGTGGCCGTCGAGCCCCCGGCCGCGCGACCGTTCGATTGGCGAGTACGGTCAGCGCGGGTGAGTCCCGATGACGCGTTGCTCATGGTCCTGGGCCAGACGAGCACGTCTGGGCGCGAGTTTGCGGTCACTCTGTCGGGCGTTGTGACGCGTGAAGGCCGGATCGCCGATCTCGAGGTGCTGCTGTCGGACGATCGCGACCTCGATGTGCTGTTACAGGTGCTGAGTGCCGCGCCGGCGGCCCACTTCGAACCGGCCCGCGTGGCGGGAGCGCCGTTCTCCTCAAGCGTCATCTGGCTGCTGACCCACACGACGGTGCGAGCGCCGGGCCGCGTCGGCCCCGAGGCCGCCCTCCGGCTGCCACGACCCCACCAAACCTGAAGAGATTCGCGGACACGACAGAAACCGGCCACACCGGCCCGACCCGGCGGGTCAGGGCGTGGTCGCGGTCGCGGTGTTGTTCATCGCGTCGGTGGCGCGAAGGATGGTCTGCGCGGGTTGAGCGCGCGGCGCCGTGATGGCGTAGCGTTCTGAGCGTGAGTCCGCAATGCCATCGAGCGGATAGACCGATTGCCATCGGCTGCCGTCCAACGAGAACTCCACGCGTTCGATCATCGACTGCGCGTCCTGGACCGTGAAGGTCAGGCGGTCGTCGCCGACCCGCTCCGGATCAACGGCAATCCGCGGCGGCGTGTTGTCAATGTCGAATACCCGACTGGCGCGACTGCCCGTGAGCGCCGTCTGGGGCGAGTTCGACGGGGCATCGGCGGCTTCGATTCGAACGAGATAGCTTCCGTCCGGCACCGACGCTGTATCCCAGACGAAGATCGGCTCGACAAGCCCCTCGATCAGCGGCGTCCAGGCGGGGCTCCCCTCCGTGCGATACAGCACCGCGTAGGTGAGTCGCTCGTCGTCTGCGTCGCTGGCCGACCAGGCGAAGCTCTGGAGTCCCTTGCGATACGCGCGGCGGCCGAGCGTCGGCTGCCCCGACGGAGCAGTGGCGGCTGCTTCCAGCCGCGTGGTCGGCGCGCCGTCGACGGCGAGGGGATCGAAGCCGGCGAAGTCGGTTTCGGAGCCCGAGAAACTCCTCTGAAAGACGGTGCCTGCGGGGTGGACCGTGATCGATGCGATCGTTGGGCGGAGGTTTCGGGGCAGGTACGCCGCGGTCACGGACGTCAACGCCGGCGAGCCCTCTCCGAGCGTGAAGATCGCTCGCCACTGCAGGTAGCGGGCCTTCGGACTCGCAATCGGCGTGCCGGCGCTCAGGCCGTACGGTTCGGACCAGGTGCTCCACGTCTCGTCGGGTGTCTCGGTGTTCCCGGAGCGCGTGGAGAATTCGATACCGCTTCCCGACGGTTCAACGGAGCGCCAGCGGAGCGTTCCCCAACTCGCGATGGTCGTGGCATCGCGCACATCGGAGAGGTAGGTGCCCCGGGGAGCGATGGCGTCGGAGAGGGCAAACAGCTTCGCGGGATTCGCCGTGGCGAAGTGCAACCGGCCGCCCGGGCCGTAGGCCATCGTCGTGACCTGGCCGGCGGCGACACGCGTCAGCAGCGTCGCCGTTGCGGGGTCGCCCGTGAGCCTGTAGATCCGACCATCGGGCCCGGTGCCGACGAGGACGCCGCGGTCGTCGTCCATGCGGACGACGTAGGGCGCGTCGGTCGAAGATTCCCAGATGACGTCCCACACGCCGTCCGAACGTACTCGAAGGACGGCACCCGCGGAGCCGGAGGACCCGCCGTTGCCCGGTGAGCCACCGAGCGGCGTTCCGACCTGCACGTCGGCGACCGACACGGTGACCTGGGTCGTGACGGTGGCGGTCGGAGAAGGCGTCGGCGTCGCGGCAGTCGGCAGCGGCACGGGGCCGTTGCCGGCGCCGCGAATGGCCGCGATGTAGATGGTGCCATCGTCGAGGGCGTGCAAGCTTCGGAGCTCGCCGTACTCCGAGTCGAGGACGATGAAGCCTCTGCCGTCAGCATCGACCCGGAACAGCCGGCCTGGCGAGTCGGTGCTTGCGAGGAGCTGTTCGTCGGAGTCGAAGGCGAGCGACAGTACGTTCGTCGCATTCGTCTCATAGAACGGGGCGGCGGTTCCGTCGGAGGCGACCCGGTAGATCGTGCCACGTGTTCCGGTTGCGACATACAGGGCGTCATCCGGGCCGACAACGAGGGCCCAGATGTACGCCTCCTCGGGCTCGAACAGCGTCGTCGCCTCGCCATCGGGTGCGACGGCGTAGACCTTGCCGTCGGGGCTCGTGCCGACGTAGAGGCCACCGCCGGGCCGTCGCGCCATGGCGTGCACCTCGGTTTCGACCGCGTCGAAGAAGACCCGAGACCCGCCGTCGGCCGCGACATGGTACACACGGCCCTCATCGCCCGTTGCCAGCCAGAAGCCGCCACGCTCGTCGGGCACTGCGCTCCAGATGAAGGGTGCGTTTGATTCGTGCAGCAGTTCGGCGCTGGGGGCCAGCGCCAGCCGGCCGGTCTCGTCGACCGACAGATGCTCGAACTCACCACGCAGCAACTCGGCCTGTGTCGAGACGTGCCAGAAGGTCGGCGACGCGGCGTGGAGTAACGGGACCGTCGCGAGGAGCAGCGTCAGGCTGGCCCCCAGGGCGCGCGACGGCGTCGCGGGCATCTTCATCGTGCGTCCAGATCCAGAGTCAGGACGCGCGAGCCGGAGATGGCCTCACTCGTGCTCAGCTCCCAGCCGTCGAGCGTGGCGCGACGGAGCGGTGTGACGGCGCCCCGACTCCGGTCGGCCTTATAGATGGCCAACGCCGATGGGGGCAGGGCGGTCAGCGGCTCACCGGCAACCAGCGCACCTGAATCGGCGGCGAGCAGGCGCACGTAGAGCCGATTGTTGCGGCGGGCATCGTTGAGTATCCGGATCAGCTGGTTCAGGTTGCGCGGCTGCACCCGGCCTTGCGTCTCTTGCCGTTCCAGCTGCGCCAGCTCGGTGCCGCCGGCGACAAACAGCGACACGGTCGAGGGCGCGTTTGCGGGGATGCGGATCGGCAGAGTATGCACCTCTTCCGTGCCGCGGTGTGACCGCGTGGCGATCTTGAGCGTCGCCTCTCGCCCCGGCCGAACCCTCCGCTCGTCGAGCCAGACCCGTTCGATCTGCGCGCGCTGATCGTCCTCCGAGGCGGAGATCTCGAGGTGCAGGCTGTCGAGCGTAATCGGGGCGAAGCCGTTCTGAACGAGAAACGTGATCGGCGTCAGAACTGACGTGGCAGCCGCCAGCGACGGGCCGTTCCCCGCAAAGACGTCGTCGAAGCCGAGAGGGGCATGGTTCTGAAACGTTGCCGTGCCCGACACCGCGAGCGTCGCAGCGCCGGAACCGCGCTCGTACGCCCGCAGCGTGTTGAGCACCGTGACGAAGGTGAGCAGGGGCGTCAACACCTGGTCGTCGACGATGTGGAACTGCAGCTCACGGATGGTCGTGTTGCCGGCGCTGGGCCGGAGCGTCACTGTCACGGGAATCTGCCTCGGCGCGGGGCCGAGGGTGCCGGCGATCGCCGTCAGCCGATCCTGCTCGAACGTGCCGATCGCCTCGCCTACCGTGGCAATCTTGGTGGACGACAGCAGGCTCGGCAGCAGGGCCTGGATGTAGGCCCGGTTCATGACGAACTGGGTCGGGCCGAGATTCTGAAACGGGTGGCCGAAGGCGTATACCCGGTCGTTCTCGACGAGCGTGACGGTGCCGGTTCCCGCGAGCGACAGGTCGCCGTCAATCAGCGAGACGCTGACCGCGTCTCCGCCTTGAAGCGGTTCGGCGGCCCCGGGCGCGGCACCCGCCTGGCCGCCGCCGAGCACGGGCACGAGTCCGGTCCCGTCGAGGGCGGAGGTCAACAGGTCGGCCACGTCGCGGTCGAATCCGCTCAGGCTCAGGGGCGTGGCGATCGGGCGGAGCATCGTGGCGACGCTCTGCACTTCGCGGAGCGGCGGGCCGATCCCGGCGACATCCCGGGTATGTTGCGCGAAGGCCGCCGTCGGACGCATCGACGCGCGAAACAGCGCGACCAGACGGTCAGGCGAGAGGGGAACCTCGACGGGCGGCCGAGCGGCGGCGGGCCGGACGCCGGGCAGGTTGACGGCGTCCAGCATCTCCTCGATCGGCGTGATGCCGGCCAGCGGTTCGGTCGTGAACGAGCCCATCGCATAGGCGACGGCGCCGACGAGTCGACCATCGACGTACACCGGGCTCCCGCTCATCCCGGCGATGACACCGGTGTCGGCGAGAGGGCCGCCGTCCAGGCGCGCGAGGATGAGATTCCGCTTCGGGCCGTTGATGTTGTGGAGGATGCCGATGATTTCGACGTCGAACTCCTCGCGCGTCGTGCCCTCGAACACCGTGACACCGACGCCGTGCATGCCGGGACGCACCTCGGCGAGCGGGAGGACGTCGGCCGCGACGGCAGGCGTCACGAAACCAGCGAGGATCAGGCCGGCGACGAGCAGGTTCTTCATCGGGAAATAGGGGCGCGGCTGGGCCAGGAACCAAGATCCCTTATAGCGCCGGAAATGATTGACAGTCAAGGAGAAAACGGCCGCGGGCATGGCGTTGCGGCGCCGGATCCGGCACGGGAGTGGTGGAAATTGACACCCGCTGGGCGCCCTGGTATCGTGCCCTATTGCGCCGCGGGAGACGTTGGCGGTGTGGAGTTCGAGATGACGTTCGCAGCGTGTGACCGGACGGCGGCGACCGACGGCCCGAGGGGCCGCGAGCGGGTTGCTCTGTCCTACTGGTGGTGGTTTTTCTACTTTACGAATCTGTCTGAGGAGGCAGCCGTGCGGGCCTGAAACGCCACACAGTTCACGAGCGAGTAGTTCTCGAGCCTCTTCAGCCTGTTCCGGTTGAGGAGGCTTTTTTTGTTGTGGCGGTGACGGTGAGTGGACGAGGCGAGGGATGGGACACCCGCAGTTGTGCGTGACGGTCACCGCGGACAGTACCGCAGAGCTTCGACAGCGTCGTGACGCGACGGTCGACGCGGATCTGATCGAGTTGCGGCTGGACGGCGTTCGGGACGTCGACGTGAGCGGCGCGATTCAGGGCCGGCGGACGCCGGTCATCGTGACCTGTCGGGGTGTGCGGGACGGCGGTCGATTCGACGGCAGCGAGGACGAGCGTCGGCGGATGATGGACGAGGCGCTGACGGGAGGCGCGGAGTTCGTGGACCTGGAGTGGACGGGCAGCCCGGACCCGAGGATCGCCGTGGATGCGTCGCGGGTCGTCTTGTCGACCCATCTGTCCGCCTTTGACGCCGGGGAGGTGGAACCCTGCTACCGGGCGATGCGGGCGACCGGAGCGGCGGTCGTGAAGATCGCTGCCCCCGTCGAGCACTTGATGGATCTCGTTCCCATGGCGGCGTTGGGCCGCCGGGCCGCCGCGAGCCGCGAGCGTGCGGTCTTGATTGGCATGGGTCCGGCGGGCGCGGCCTCGCGCCTGCTGGCCAACCGGTTCGGCGCCTGCTGGAGTTACGCGGGCTCGGCCGCACCGGGGCAGATCTCGGCGGCGCGGATGGTTCGGGAGTTCCGATATCGCGACGTCGGCGTCGACTGGGAACTGTACGGCGTCGTCGGTAAGCCCGTCGAGCATTCCTTGTCACCGGCGATGCACAACGCCGGGTTCCAGGCGGCCGGCCGTGATGCCGTCTACTTGCCGCTGGCGGCGGCGGATGCCGACGATTTCTTCGGGTTCGCGGAGTCGTTCGGCCTGGCTGGCGCCAGCGTCACGGCACCGTTCAAGGCCGCGGCCTTCGAGCGTACTGAGACGAGCGATGACATCGGACGCCGGATCGGCGCGGTCAACACGCTGCGCCGGCGCGGCGATGGCTGGCAGGGGATGAACAGTGACGTGACGGGGTTCCTCGAGCCCCTGACCGACCGTCTGGCCTTTGAAGGGCTGCGCGCCGCGGTCCTTGGAGCCGGCGGCGCGGCGCGGGCGGCCGCGCTCGCGTTGGTCGAGGGCGGTGCCTCTGTCGACGTGTGTGCTCGGGTCACGGCTCGCGCCGAGGAGACGGCCGCGGTCTGTGGCGCCCAGGTCGGGGCGTTTCCGCCCGGCCCGGGCTCGTGGGACCTGTTGGTGAATGCGACGTCCGTCGGGACGTCGCCGAAGAGCGACGTATCGCCGATGCCGTCGTCGGCGCTGGATGGGCGCTTCGTCTACGACCTGGTCTACAACCCAAATCCGACCCGGTTGATGCGCGAGGCCGCGGCGCGCGGCTGCGCCACCCTCGGCGGGCTGGAGATGCTCGTGGCGCAGGCGGAGCGACAGTTTGAATGGTGGACGGGTGCGCGTCCATCGGGATCGGTATTCGCCACGGCGGCGCAGGCGGGACTCATGGACAGGATGGAGCGCGGAGCATGAAGCAGACCTCGTTCGAGGAGTTCACGACGCTTGCAACGCAGGGCACGTTCGTCCCGGTCTACAAGGAGATCATGGCCGACCTGCTCACGCCGGTCTCGGCGTTCCTGAAGGTCGCGGAGCACTCGGATCACGCGTTCCTGCTGGAGAGTGTCGAGGGCGGGGAGCACGTCGCGCGCTATTCGTTCCTGGGAAAGGACCCGTTCCTCGTTCTGCGTGCCACCGGCTCCCGCACGAGGGTGGAGCGTGCCGGTGTGGTGACCGAGTCCGATCGGCCCTTCGTTGAGCTTCTGCGCGACGTCATGACCGACTATCGATCGCCCGAGGTGCCGGGGCTACCGCGATTCACCGGTGGCGCCGTCGGCTATCTCGGCTATGACGCGGCGCCATGGGTGGAGCCGAAGCTCGCTTCTGCCTGGGCGAGCGGGCCAGAAGCCGACGCGGGGGCAGCGGACGACGCGGCCTTCATGCTGTTCGATACCGTTCTGGCATTCGACCACGTCAAACATCGAATTCTGATCATCGCCAACGCGCGGGTCGAGTCGGGGGAGCCTCTGGAGTCGCTCTATCAGTTCGCATGCGCCAAGATCCAGTTCCTAGAACGCGAACTCGGCCGCGCGCTCTCGCGGCCCGAGCCCGTGGCGGCCGATCCCAGCGAGGTGACCTCGAACACGTCACAGGCGGTCTTCGAAGAGGCCGTGGCGCGCGCGAAGGCGCACATCGAGGCAGGCGACGTGTTTCAGCTCGTCGTCTCGCAGCGTTTCGAAACCGAGCTGCAGGCCGACCCGTTCTCCGTCTACCGGGCACTTCGCTACGTCAACCCGTCGCCGTACATGTACTTCATCAGGCTGGGCGGAACGGCGATTGCCGGATCGTCGCCGGAGATGCTCGTGCGCGTGGAAGGTGGCCGCGTGGAGACGCATCCGATCGCCGGCACCCGCCCGCGGGGCGCAACCGAGGCCGAAGACGACCGGTTGGCGGACGAGCTGAAAGGAGACGAGAAGGAGCGCGCTGAGCATGTCATGCTCGTCGATCTGGGCCGAAACGATCTGGGGCGCGTGTGTGAGTACGGGACCGTTCGGGTGCCGCAGTTCATGCGGCTCGAGCGGTATTCCCACGTGATGCACCTGGTCTCCAAGGTCGAAGGACGCCTGGCTGAGGAGGTCGATCGGCTCGACGCGCTGACGGCGTGCTTTCCGGCGGGGACGGTGTCGGGGGCCCCGAAAGTGCGTGCGATGGAACTGATTGCGGAGTTGGAGCCGACGCGACGCGGCATCTATGCCGGAGCGATCGGCTACCTCGACTTCGCAGGGAATCTTGACTGTTGCATCGGCATCAGGACCGTCACGGTGACCGACGGCGTCGCGTCGGTGCAGGCGGGAGCCGGCATCGTGGCCGACTCTGAGCCAACGGCCGAGTACGAAGAGACCCGTGCGAAGGCGCGGGCGATGCTGCGGGCGATCGAGATGGCGCAGGGCGCGGGGTAGCCATGGTGCTCGTCCTGGATAACTACGACTCGTTCACCTACAACCTGGTTCAGTATCTGGGACACCTCGGGGCCTGTCCCGTGGTGTGTCGCAACGACCAGGTGACGGTCGATGAAGCCGAGGCGATGAGCCCCAGTCGGGTGGTGATCTCGCCGGGACCGGGCCGTCCGGAACAGGCAGGGATTTCCGTTGAACTCATCCGCCGGTTGGCGCCACGGATGCCCGTCCTTGGCGTCTGCCTCGGCCATCAGGCCATCGGGGTGGCCTTCGGCGGCACCGTGCGGCGTCACAGCGAGATCCGACACGGCAAGTGTTCGCCGGTGGCACACGATGGACGCGGCGTCTTCGACGGACTGGAGCAAGGCTTCGCTGCGGCGCGGTATCACTCGCTGGTGGTGTCCGAAGATGGACTGCCGGCCGACCTCGAGGTCGGCGCGCGAGCTTCGGACGACGGCGCCGTGATGGGCCTCAGGCATCAGCGCTGGCCGGCGCACGGCGTGCAGTTTCATCCCGAGTCGATTCTCACCGATGTCGGCTGCCGGCTCATGCAGACGTTTCTGGAGATCTGATGTTTGCCGCCCTGTTGGAGAAGCTGTCGAAGCACTACGACTTGTCCGCTGACGAGGCGGCCGGCGCCATGGAGGAGATCATGGCCGGGCGCGCCGCCCCCGCGCAGATTGGCGGGCTCCTCATCGGCCTCGCGATGAAGGGCGAGCGACCAGACGAGATCGTCGGATTGGCCCGGACGATGCGGGCGAACGCGGTGCAATTGTCCACGCCGCACGCCAGCGTGTTCGACACCTGTGGAACCGGAGGAGATCGATCACACACGTTCAACGTCTCGTCGGTCGCGGCGCTCGCACTCGCCGGCTGCGGCGTGACGGTGGCGAAACACGGGAATCGTTCGGTCTCGAGCAAGTGCGGAAGCGCTGATCTGTTCGAGGTGCTGGGTGTCAACGTCGCGGCTCCACCCGCACAGGTGGAACGTTGCCTCGACGGCGCAGGGATCGGCTTCTTCTTCGCCCCGACGTTCCATCCATCGATGAAGCATGCCGGCCCCGCCCGCAAGGACCTGGGCGTGCGGACGGCGTTCAATCTGCTTGGGCCGGTGACGAACCCCGCCAGCGCGACTCGGCAACTGGTGGGCGTGCCCAGGCCGGAGTTCACGGAACTGGTGGCGAAGGCCTTGGCGCTGCTCGGTTCGGAACGCGCCTGGGTCGTGCACGGCGCCGACGGTCTCGATGAGATCTCGACGACGGGATACACGAAGGTGTCCGAGTGCTGGCGGGGAGTGGTGAACACCTTCTACCTGCATCCCTCGGAGCACGGCGTGCCGCGCGCGGAAATGGCGGCCCTGAAGGGTGGGACGGCGAAGGAGAACGCCGAGATCGCCCGATCAGTCCTGTCCGGCGCGGCGGGCTCGCCGCGTGATGTTGTGGCGTTGAACGCCGGCGCGGGGCTCTTGATTGCGGGCCGAGTCGGAACCCTGCGAGAGGGCGTGGCGATGGCGTCGCGCTCGCTCGACGACGGCGCGGCGAGCCGAAAGCTCGAGCTGATGGTCGAATTGTCGAACCAAGCCGTCGGGGAGCCGGGATCGTGAGCCGCGCGACTGACCCGGGCGCCATCGCCGCCTCCGGGGCGACGGGTCCGAGCAGGGGCTCCAGCGTGGACGTGGACCTGCTGGAATCGATCGTGGGCGCTGCGCGGGCGTCTGCCGACGAGCGGCGACGGGTGACGTCCGATCGTGAGATAGAGCGCGCCGCGGCCGCCAGGACGCCGAGAGCGGCGGAGTTCATGGCGCGCCTGGAGCGGTCGGACCAGGTGAACGTCATTGCGGAGTGCAAGCGCCGGTCGCCTTCCCAGGGTGTGTTGTGCCGCGACTACGACCCGGCGACCCTGGCGAAGGCCTACGCCCGGGGTGGTGCGGCGGCGATCTCGGTGCTGACCGAGCCGACGTTCTTCGATGGCGCCCTCGAGCATCTCAGCGAAGTGCGAGCGATGGTGGAGCTGCCGATCCTTCGCAAAGACTTCATCGTGACGGAGTATCAGCTCGTCGAGGCGCGTGCGGCCGGCGCCGACGCCGCACTGCTCATCGTGGGCGCGCTCGACGGCGCGATGCTCCGGCGGCTACAGGCCTCGGCGGACGCACTCGGCCTGGCCGCGCTGGTCGAGGTTCACGACGAAGCTGAACTGGAGCGTGCCGTCGAGGCCGGCGCCCGACTCGTCGGCGTGAATAACCGGAACCTGCGCACGCTGGAGGTCGTGGTCGATACGAGCGTGCGGCTCATCGAACGGATGCCGGAGGGGGTGTGCGCCGTGGCCGAGAGCGGCCTGCGGTCGCCTGAGGATCTCGCCAGGTTGCGGACCCTCGGGTACCAGGCGTTCCTGGTCGGTGAGGCTCTGGCGACTGAAGCCGACCCGACGGCCGCGCTGGAGGCGCTCCGCGGTGTCTAGGCGTCCGTTCGTGAAGGTCTGCGGCATCACGACGCGGAACGACGCGGAGTGCGCCGCGGGCCTCGGAGCCGATGCGCTGGGGTTCGTCTTCTGGCCGAAGAGCCCTCGCTATATTCCGCCGGCCGCTGCCCGACGGATCATCGATGGGGTTGGTCCGTTGACGACGGCCGTGGGGATATTCGTGGACGCGAGGGTGGACGAGATCCATCGGGCGGTCCTCGACGCGCAGATCGACGTCGTGCAACTGCATGGCGACGAACCACGCGAGTTGCTGTCTCAGCTGACGCGGCCCGTCATCCGGGCGGTCGGGCTGCGGGCGGCCGGGCCGGTCACGCCGATCGAGTCGCTGCCGCCCGACGTCACCGTGTTGTTGGATGTACACGACCCGCGGCGGCGAGGGGGGACCGGCCGGCAAGTCGACTGGGCCGTCGCGGCCCGCTGGGCGCGCCAGCGGCGCGTGATGCTGTCCGGCGGGCTGCGGCCCGACAACGTCAGGACGGCGATCCGTCAGGTGGCCCCCTACGGCATTGACGTGTCGTCGGGTGTCGAGTCCACGCCCGGGACGAAGGACGCCGGGAAGCTACGCGCGTTCTTCACGGAGATCGAGGCGGAGCGCGGGTCCGCGGCGACGGACGTTGAGGTGAGCCATGACTGAATCGTCGGTGATCTCGGCCCCGGTGTTCGGTCAGCGGGACCCGGACGAGCGGGGCTACTTTGGTGCCTACGGCGGGCGCTACGTGCCGGAAACGCTGGTGGCGCCCGTCGAGGCACTCGAAGCGGCGTACCGCGAAGCCAGAAGCGACCCGGCGTTCGGGCGCGACCTGCAGCACCTCCTGACCAGCTATGTCGGTCGACCGACGCCCCTGGCGGCTGCCGGGCGGCTGAGCGCGGCCGTGGGCGGCGCTCAGATTCTGCTGAAGCGCGAAGACCTTGCGCACACCGGCGCGCACAAGATCAACAACGCGCTCGGACAGGCGTTGCTGGCCGTGCGGATGGGAAAGCGACGCATCGTAGCCGAGACCGGCGCGGGCCAGCACGGCGTCGCCACGGCCACGGCTTGCGCGTTGCTCGGGCTCGACTGCGACGTCTACATGGGCGCGGACGACATGGCGCGGCAGGCGCTCAACGTCGTGCGGATGCAGTTACTGGGCGCCTCGGTTCGGCGCGTCGAGGGCGGCAGTCGAACGCTGAAGGACGCCATCAACGAGGCGATGCGGGACTGGGTCACCAACGTGACGGACACCTACTATCTGTTGGGGTCGGTGCTCGGGCCCCATCCCTATCCCCTGATGGTGAGGGAGTTCCAGTCGGTGATCGGCCGCGAGGCGCGGGCGCAGTGCATCGAGGCGACCGGCGGCGTACCGGATGTGGTCGTGGCGTGTGTGGGCGGCGGGAGCAACGCCCTCGGGATCTTCGATGGCTTCCTGGACGATGCAGCGGTTCGACTCGTGGGGGTAGAGGCCGGCGGGGAGGCGATCGCTCCAGGCCGACACGCGGCCCGGTTCGCGGGCGGGACGATGGGCGTGCTGCAGGGGACGCGCAGCTACGTGCTGCAGGATGCCCACGGCAACATCGAACGGACCCACTCGGTGTCGGCCGGTCTCGACTACGCGGCCGTCGGGCCGGAACACGCGTGGATGCGCGACCTCGGCCGTGCGGAGTACACCTGGGTGAGCGACGGGCAAGCACTCCACGCGTTTCAGGAACTCTGTCGTCGCGAGGGCATCATGCCGGCGCTGGAGTCGGCACATGCGGTAGCGCATGCCATGACGCTGGCCGGAACGCTCGGTGCCTCGGCACGCATCCTGGTCAACCTCTCGGGACGGGGCGACAAGGACGTCGACAGCGTCGCCGCGCGACTCGACCATTCGTCGACAGCCGACGGCGGGGCCTAGAAGGGCGGAGGATGTCGAAGCTCGACGAGACG
Source organism: Acidobacteria bacterium UBA2161 (assembly GCA_002328835.1). Taxonomy (GTDB): domain Bacteria; phylum Acidobacteriota; class Vicinamibacteria; order Vicinamibacterales; family UBA823; genus UBA2161. Next base: position 30,721 of record DCWN01000042.1, read on the forward strand.
TTCAGCCGGATTCGGAGCGTGGAGCGCACGGGCCTCGTGACCTACGTGACCGCGGGCGACCCCGACCTCGGACGCACCGGGTCGATTCTGCGCACCCTGGATGGGGCTGGAGCGGACGTGCTCGAGGTCGGCGTGCCCTTTTCCGATCCGCTGGCCGACGGCCCGGTGATCCAACGGGCGTCGGAGCGAGCACGGGCAGGCGGGACGACGCTCGGCGCGACGCTGAAGATGGTCGGTGACACGCGAGGCGCACTGCGCGCGCCGGTGGTGATCTTCAGCTACGCGAACCCGATCTTGGCGATGGGTAGCCAGACGTTCGCGGCGCGCGCCCGGGACGCGGGCGTCGATGGCGTCCTGGCCCTGGACCTGCCGATCGAGGAGGCGGGCGACTTCAGAGCGACGATGCTCGACGCCGGGCTCGACACGATCTTTCTGTTGAGTCCGACGACGAGCGACGCGCGGATCAAGCGGGCGGCTGAACTGGGCCGGGGATTCCTCTACGGGATCTCCCGGCTGGGTGTGACCGGGGCGCGGACGCAGCTGGCGGACGGCGCAGAGCCGATGGCGGCGCGCATCCGGGCTCAGACCCAGATGCCCCTGGCGCTCGGGTTCGGCGTGTCGACAGCCGAGCACGTCACCGCCATCGGTCGTTGGGCCGATGCCGCGGTCGTGGGTAGTGCGATCGTGTCGGTCATCGAGAAGTCCGCCGGAGATGCGACGCTGGAGTCGGCACTGGCCGCCTACGTCCAAGAGTTGACGTCGGGGCATGAAGCCCCCTGATGCGCGAGAGAAGTCATTGATGACACCCGTCGGCTGCCCGGCCATCCGGGCGTGTAGCCGACCGACGGCAGGGAGTGAAGGGGAGTGAGGCCATGATGATCGTCATGCAGGAACAGGCGTCGGAGAGTCAGATCGAGAAGGTGGTCGAGCACCTGGGGGAGCAGGGGTTCGACGTCCACCGGTCGACCGGCGCGCTGCGCACGGTGCTGGGCGCGGTCGGCGGCAACCGGACGTTCGACTTCAGGCTGGTGGAGGTCATGGACGGGGTGTCGGAGGTCCATCGGATCACCGAGCCGTACAAGCTGGCGAGCCGAACGTTCAAGAGCGAGCGGACCGTGATCCAGATCGACGACCTGCGCATCGGCGGAGACGAGGTCGTGGTGATGGCGGGCCCGTGCTCGGCTGAAACCGAAGAACAGGTCGAGGCGACCGCCTCCGCCGTGAGGCGCGCCGGGGCCAAGGTGCTGCGCGGCGGAGCGTTCAAACCCCGCAGCTCACCCTACAGCTTCCAGGGGCTGGGAGAGCAGGGGCTGCAGATGCTGCGTGGCGCGGCCGACCGGCATGACATGAAGCTGGTGTCGGAGGTGATGGACGTCAGCCAGATCGAGCTGGTCGGGAAGTACTCCGACATCTTGCAGGTCGGCGCTCGAAACATGCAGAACTACACCCTGTTGCGCGAGCTCGGCCGCACCGCGAAGCCCGTGCTGTTGAAGCGGGGCATCTCTGCGACGATCGAGGAGTGGCTGCTCTCGGCCGAGTACGTCCTGGCAGGGGGAAATGGCGACGTCATGCTGTGCGAACGGGGGATCCGGACGTTCGAGAGCTACACCCGCAATACGCTCGACATCTCGGCGATCCCGGTCATCCACAAGCTGAGCCACCTGCCAATCGTCGCCGATCCGAGTCACGGTACCGGGCGCCGGGACAAGGTGGCGCCGATGGCGCGCGCCTCGGTGGCCGCGGGGGCGGACGCCCTGATCATCGAGGTGCACAACGATCCCGAGCGCGCGAAGAGCGACGGGGCGCAGTCGTTGTTCCCGGAGCAGTTCGATCGCCTGATGACCGAACTGCGGATCATCGCTCCAGCGATCGGGCGAAGCATCTGCCTCGAGCCAGTCGGAGGAAAGGCATGGGGCAGATGAGGGTGGACACGCCGAGCGATGGTCGATCGGAGACCGCTGCCGGTCGTTCCGGCCGGTGCGCCGCGCGCCGCGCCGGTCTTCGAGAAGGTCGGCATCGTCGGCTTGGGGCTCATCGGGGGGTCCATCGCACTGGCGGCCCGGGCGGCGTGGCCGAACGCGCTGGTCATCGGCGTCGATGGCAGCGAAGTACTCGAGCAGGCGATGGCGCTCCAGGCCGTTGACGTCGGCGCGGACGACGCCGTCGTGCTGTCCGAGGCCGACCTCGTCATCCTGGCCGCTCTCGGCGGGCAGAACCTCGAGATGCTGAACGTGGTGGCGGATCATGTCGGCGGGGCGGCGGTCGTTTCGGATGTTGGCAGCACGAAGCGCGCGATCGTCGAGGCGGCGCGGGCCTTACTACGGCGGCTTCGGTTCGTGGGAGGGCATCCGTTGGCCGGCGCCGCCGGCCAAGGGATAGGCCACGCCCGGGCTGACCTCTTCAAGGGCCGACCGTGGCTCCTGACGCCAGACGGTGACGCGCAAGGTGAAGCGCTGCTGCGTCTGGGAGCATTCATCGAGGCACTGGGGGCCGCGCCGCGGACGCTCGACGCCGAGGAGCACGACAGCCTGATGGCATCGCTGCGTCAGAAGTCTGGGCCCGGCGCGGGACTCTACGAACTCTTCGAATCGGCCAACGACTGGCGAGAGATTCTGACGAGCGCGTTGGACGCGGTCCCAGCGAAGCGAGAGACCTGACGTGGTGATCGTTCGTTCGGCGGTCGATGAGATCGTTCGGCACGCCAAGGCGGAGAGTCCTGACGAGTGTTGTGGACTGCTCCTGGGAAACGAGGCGAAGATCGACACCGCGACGCGGGCGCGGAATGATTCCCCAGACCCGGCCCGGTACCGCGTGAATCCCGAGGACCACTTCGGTGCGATTCATGCGGCGCGCGCGACCGGCCGCCGCGTCGTCGGGGTATATCATTCCCATCCTCGCAGCGTGGCGTCTCCCTCTCCCACGGATCTCGCGGAAGCCAGCTATTCCGAGTATCTCTACCTGATCGTCTCGCTCTCTGGGCACGACGAGGACGCGGTGCACACCGGCGGGCTCCGGGCTTACTGGCTGCGGGACGGCCGCGCGATCGTCGAGACCTTGCGAGTAGAGCCCTGACCGGTGGGCGAGCGCCGTATAATCTCCGGATGCACGATGCGACGTTGCGGTCAGACTTGCGGGCGGTGAGTGGCACACCCTCGACTCTGGATGCCGAACTCCTCGTCCTGCCCACCTGGGATGGCGACGACCTCGCCGACGTTCCCGAACTCGACGTCGCGACGGCCGGTGCGTTGGCGGATGCCCGCGCCCGAGGGGAGTGGCGTGGAAAGGCGTACGCGACCTGTCTGGCCGCGCTGACGGATGCTGCGTGGCCCGCGCGTCGGGTGCTCCTGATTGGCACGGGGCCGGACCGAGGATCGACCGGGCAGATCAGACGGGTCGCCGCCGCGGCCATGATTGAAGCCAGGGGCCGCCGTGTGGCCAGCCTCGCATTCTGTCTCCGTGCGCCGAGCCAGACGGTCGAGGCGGCTCAGGCAGCAGCGGAAGGGCTGACCCTGGGCGAGTTCGACGGGGGGAGCTATAAGACCGATGGCGACCATCACGTGGTCGACCGTGTCCTCGTGGCGAGGGCGGGCGACGCGGGGGACGCCGAGCAGGCTGACGCCCTGGAGCGGGCCGTTGCGCGCGGGCGACTGCTGGGCACGTGCAGCAACGATGCGCGGGCGATGGCGAACGAGCCGGGCAACACGCTCACGCCAACCGTCTTCGCCGATCGAGCCAGACGTCTCGCGGAGGGCACGTCGCTGACGGTCGACGTGCTCGAGCAGCAGCAGATCGAAGAGCTGGGCATGGGGTTGTTGCTCGGCGTGGCGCGCGGAAGCGCCGAGCCGCCCCGACTGATTGTCGTCGAGCACGAACCGGATGGCGGGGCGGACGCGCCGGTTCTCGGTCTCGTCGGGAAGGGCATCACCTTCGACAGCGGCGGCATCTCGCTGAAGCCTCCCGAGTCGATGGAGTTGATGAAGGACGACATGGCTGGCGGCGCGGCCGTGATTGCCGCGATGCGTGCGATCAGTCTCCTCGGTGTGCCGATTCGTGTGATCGGCGTCGTCCCCGCGACCGAGAACCTGCCGGGTGGGCGTGCCATCAAGCCTGGGGATGTCTTGCGGAGCGCGGACGGTCAGACCGTCGAAGTGACCAACACCGATGCGGAGGGACGCCTGATACTGGGAGATGCGCTGTGGTACGCGAAGCGGTGCGGCGCGACGCATCTCGTGGACGTCGCCACGTTGACCGGGGGATGCGTGGTGGCGCTGGGGAAGATCACGAGTGGTCTCTTCGGAGCCCCTGACCGCTGGGTCGACGCGGTGCGGCGAGCGGCGGGCGTCGCGGGCGACCGGGTGTGGCCGCTTCCGGTGTTCGACGAGTACGCCGATCAGATCAGAAGTGACATCGCAGATCTGAAGAACACCGGCGGGCGGGCAGCCTCACCGATCACGGCGGCGATGTTTCTCAAGGCGTTCATCGGTGATACGCCGTGGGCCCATCTGGATGTCGCCGGGACGGCCTGGAGCGAGGAGGCGCGGCCCTACCAGGCCAAGGGCCCCTCAGGCGTGGCCGTGCGGACGCTGGTGGAACTGGCCTGTGCGCACGCGGGATGGACCGGCATCGGCGGGTGAGCAGCGGGAGGACGCAGGCAGATGGCCACTCAGCCTACGACGCCAATCATCATTCAGCTCCCCGACCCGCCAACGCCTGAAACCACCGTGGCGGATGTGCTCCTCCAGGCCATCGGCTTGACGGGCGCCTTCATCCTCGCCGCGTTGCTGGCCGGGATCGTCATCGGAGGCCTGCTGTTCCGGCTACGTCGCGGGCGCCGAGGAGACGCCGACGACGGGATGCAGCGGTTGGGCCTGTGACGATGATCGAGGGCGAGACCTAGGGCTGCGAGGCCACCTGGATGTTCTTCAAGGTGCGCTGGTACCGCAGGACCGCCTCGAACAGGGCCTGAGCGATCCGCTGGCGATAGTCATCCTGTTTGAGCAGGAGCGCTTCGCCGCGGTTGCTGAGGAACGAGACCTCGGCGAGCACGCTGGGCATGTCGGCCCTGATCAGGACGACGAACGGGGCCTGCTTGACGCCGAGGTCGCGGAGTTGCGGATTGACGGGCCGGAGCTTCTGGTCGAGGGCCCCCTGCACCATCTCGGCAAACTCACGCGATTCATCGAGCTTGTTGTTCAGCGCGATCGTCTGCACGAGGTCCTGCAGTCGGGCCATCGTGCGCCCTGACGACGCGTTCTCGCGAGCGGCGAGCGCCTCGGCGTCCGGGTTGGTGGCAAAGTTGAGGAAATAGGTTTCGATCCCGCGGGCCATTCGGTTCGTGCTGGCGTTGGCATGAATCGAGAGAAAAAGATCGGCCCGATGGCGGTTGGCGATCGCCGTGCGCTCTTCGAGCGGAATGAACCTGTCATTCTCGCGTGTCAGCAGCACGTTGGTGGACGGCTGGGAAGCGAGTAGTGCCTTCAGCCGCAGGGCAATGTCGAGCACCAGGGTGGCTTCCGACATTCCGGAGCCACGAGCGCCGGGGTCGCGGCCGCCGTGGCCCGGGTCGATGACGATGCGGCTGACCCCAAGGCCAAGCTGACGCGACAACGAGAAGTTGCCGGCGGCGTTGGCGGCCGGCGCGGCCGGTTCGCCACCCCGTGCCGTCAGTGGTTCTGGAGTCGGCGCGTCGGGGCCGCGGACGGCGTCGATCACTAGGCGGTACGGATTGTAGAGCGAGAAGACGCTGTAGTCCTCGACGTTGTCGAGGTCGAGCACGACGCGCGTGATGTGGTTCGGGTGACGTCCCAGCCGAATCTTTCTGACGACGTCGTCACTGAAGGAGAACGTGGCGTCGAGCAGTTCCGGAGCGGCTTCGGTACCCTGGAGGTCGAAGAACACCCTATCGGGATTCTCGAGCCGCTCGTGGCGGTAGCTGACCTCCGCGTCGAGCTGGATCGTCACCCTCACGCCGGCGTCGAGACGCGTCCGCTCGATGGCGCTGATCGCGGTGGGACGCAGCCGTGCATGGGCGAGGGTAGCCAGGCGTTCGACGCGCTCGTCGACGCGCGCCACCAGGGAACTGCTGGGATACTCGCTGCGAAGCATGTCGAGTAGGCGCTCGCTATCGCGTCGGTCGCGCGTATTGCCGTAGTGCTGGAAGGCGGCGAGGGCAAGGCCGGAGGCCTGCCAGAGGGCGTTGTCGCTGTACCCGCTGCGGGGATACTGCCTCACGACCTCCTGATAGCGGCGAACCAGTGCCCGCAGCTCATCGAGGGAGGGCGGTTGCGGCCGCGTAGGAGCGCGGAGCGTGCGCTCCCGCGCGAGCGCGTCGGCGTAGAGTTCCCGCGCTGTGGCGGCCTCGACGGTCGGCGCGAAGAGCGCGGCGAGCGTGAGGACGATCGCCACGCAGGCAGCGAGGGCGCCGTGGGAGGCGGCGGCCGGGCTGAGCGAACGCAGATGCGCGGAGATGGTCATCGGCAGCGACGGGGTCAGCGGACCTGCGCGTCGACCTCCTCGAAGTAGTCTTTCCCGACCAGGACGTCACGGGCCTTTCCACCGCCGCCGGCCGACACGAGGCCGTCGGCTTCCATCATGTCGACGAGCCGTGCGGCACGGCTGAACCCGATCCGCATCCGCCGCTGGAGATACGAGATCGACGCCTGGCCGCTCGAGACGATGATGCGCGCGGCCTCGTCGTACAGTTCATCGCGCTCGAACTCGACCGCGTCCGCGGTCTTCTCCTCGGAGGTGATCGTGTCGTCGTAGATCGGCGAGCCTTGCTTCCTGAGGAAGCTCGCGAGGCGGGCGCTCTCTTGCTCGGAAATGTACGGGCCGTGGAGCCGGATGAGGCGAGAAGACGCGGGCGGCAGGTAGAGCATGTCGCCATTGCCCAGGAGCTGTTCGGCGCCGTTGGCGTCGAGAATCGTCCGCGAGTCGGTCTTGGACGAGACCCTGAACGAGATACGCGCCGGCAAGTTGGCCTTGATGAGGCCGGTGATGACATCGACCGACGGGCGCTGAGTCGCCAGGACGAGATGGATGCCGACGGCTCGCGCCATTTGGGCGAGTCGGGCGATCGACTCCTCGACCTCGTGGCTGGCCACCATCATCAGGTCGGCCAATTCGTCGATGATGACGACGATGTAGGGCAGCGGCTTCGTGATCTCCTCGGGGTCGGCGTCCGATGCCCTGGACCGTCCCCCGGCCTGCTCCTCGGCCGCCTGCCGGGCGTTCCGGTTGTACTGGTCGATGTTCCGGACGCCGTGGGCCGCGAGGTGCTTGTAGCGCTCCTCCATTTCACGAACGGCCCAGCGCAGGGCGTTCGAGGCCAGTTTGGGATCGACGACGACCGGCGTCAGGAGATGGGGGATATCCTCGTACATGCCCAACTCGAGGCGCTTCGGGTCGATCATGATCATCCGCACATCGTCGGGAGTCGCTCGGTAGAGGATGCTCGTGATCATGGCGTTGATCGCGACGGACTTGCCGGCACCGGTCGAACCCGCGACGAGCAGATGGGGCATCGAGGAAAGATCGGTGATGAACGGCTCGCCATGAATGGTCTTGCCCAAGGTCAGGCTGAGCTTCGACGTGGAGCGGCGGTAGACCTCGGATTCGAGCAGTTCGCGCAGTGAGATGACCTCGCGCGCTTGATTCGGAATCTGGATGCCGACTGTGGACTTGCCGGGAATGCGGTCGATGATCACCGATTCGGCTTGCATGGCCAGGCACAGGTCCTCGGCAAGGGAGGTGATCCTGCTGTACTTCACGCCGGCGTCGGGCTTGAACTCGTAGGTCGTCACGACCGGGCCGGGGTGGATCTGCACCACGTCGCCGGCCACGTTGAACTCGCGGCACTTCTCGCCGAGCAGCCGCGCCCCTTCCATCAGTTCCCGTTCGTCGATCTTTCGTTCGGTGCGCGGCGCGTCGAGCAGAGCGGCCGGCGGATGCGAGAACTCACCGTTGCGGCGCTCGGCCGGGGCCTTCGAGACCGGCTCGCTCAGCGGGAGCGGTGCCGCGGCCCAGTCCGGCGGATCGTGGCGGATGTTGGGCGTGGGGGTCTTGCGAGGGGCCTTCCTCGGCGCCGGCGCGGCGCGCTCCGGCTTGGCCTCTGTCTCGGCCGGCGCCTTGTCACTGTGCTTCTTGATGATTTGCTTCCGCTGGCGCGCCCGCTGGCGCTCGGCGCGCTGGTCGCGCCAGGCGGCGGCCAGAGCGGTCGCGGAGCGCGCGAGCAGCGCCCAGGTCGCCGCTAAGATGCGGCCGAACGAGAACTGCGTCGTCAGGATGACGGCCAGGAAGAGGACGGTCAGGATGAAGATGATCGAGCCGGTGCGGTTGAGGTACTCCGCGAGGCCGCCAGCGAGCCAGGCGCCGGCGGTGCCCCCAGCCCGAATCGTGGTGTCCGACAGCGGGACCGTGCCGAACGCCAGCGTCAGGAAGGACGCGAGGCAGGCCACCAACAGCAGCGCGCCAATGACTTTGGTGTAGGCGGCATCGACCCGGCGACACCAGAACGCCTGCCAGCCGATCGTGGCGACGACCGCGGGCATGACGTAGGCGGCATAGCCCAGCACCTGGTAGGAGAGTTCGGCGAGGAAGGCGCCAACCCGTCCGGCGAAGTTGTTCGGCGCGTCCGGGCCGCCAGCACTGAAGAACCAGACCGGGTCGGACGAGTCGTACGTCGTCAGGGCGATCAGCCAGATGAGCGCCGTGGCGAAGAACGCCACGCCCAGGAACTCGCTCGTGCGCCGGGAAAGCCACGACCCAGGCATCAGATCTCCATCACGACGGGGACGACCATCGGGCGGCGTCCAGTCCGCTTCCTGAAGAAGCGCTGCAGTTCAGTGCGGATCCGCTCCCCGATGAGCGCCTGATCCGTCCGCTCCTCGACCGAGGCGTCGGCGACGGCCAAGCGCACCACCTCGGGCGCCTCGGCCAGCACGTCGTCGGTCAAGGCGTCGAGCACGAGGCCACGCGTGATGATGTCTGGCGCTCCGGCGAGGGCGCCGTCCTGGCGGCTGATCGCCACCACGGGAACCGCGAGACCGTCGGTGGAGAGGTGGCGGCGGTCGCGCAGGACCTCGTCGCCGACCTCGCCGGTGCGAGTCCCGTCGATCAGGATCCGCCCGGCCCGCACATGGCCGGCCAAGCCGCCCGCGTTCCGGTCGAATCGCAGCAAATCGCCGTTTTGCACCGTCAGCACAGTGGTTTCGCCGTTCCCCAGCGCCGCCGCGACCCGTCCGTGATGGGCCAATTGGCGGTACTCCCCATGTATCGGCACGAAGTAGCGAGGTCTGACCAGGGCCAGCAGGAGTTTCAACTCCTCCTGGCTGGCGTGCCCTGAGACATGGACGTGTCGACTGTCCTCCGAGACGATGGCGGCACCCCGCCGGGCGATCTGGTTCATGACGCGCCCAATGGCCCGTTCGTTGCCGGGGATGGCGCGCGCCGAGAAGACCACCACGTCGTCGGGCAGCAGGCTGACATGGCGGTGGTCATCGAGGGCGATCCGCGACAGCGCGGCCATCGGCTCGCCCTGCGATCCGGTCACGATGCACAGGGCACGTTCCGGGGGCAGCGCCATGACGTGCGATTCGTGCACCGCGGTGTCGGGTGGGATCCGGAGATGGCCGAGGCGTTGGGCAATCTCGACGTTCTCGACGACCCCTCGGCCGACGAAGGCCACCTGTCGGCCGGCCTGCTGGGCCAAGTCGACCAGGAGTTGAATCCGGTGAAGACTGGACGCGAACAGGGCGACGACGACCTTGCCTTTCGCGTCGGCCAGGATCTCCTCGAAGGCTTCGCGAACGTCGATCTCCGATCCCGTAACGCCAGGACGGTCGGCGTTGGTGCTGTCACCGAACATGACCAGGACGCCGCTCTGGCCCAGTTCGGCGAACCGATGGAGGTCGATCGTCTGCCCGTCGACGGGGCTGTGGTCGATCTTGAAATCGCCCGAATGGATGATGACTCCGGCCGGCGTGTCGATGGCCAGCGCCAAACAGTCGGGCATGCTGTGCGTCACCCGCAGGCCCCGTACGGTCAGAGGACCGATCGGGATGGCGTCGCCGGGTTCGAGCGGCACGAGTCGGCCGGTCGGGTCGAAGCCGTGGGCGGTCAGCTTGCGCTCCACCAGGGCGAGCGTCAGTCGGGTGCCGTAGATGGGTCCGCCGAGCAACGGCCAGATGTAGGGCACCGCGCCGATGTGGTCTTCGTGACCGTGGGTCAGGAAGAGGGCTGCCAGCGGATCTGGGCGCTCCTCGAGATACGACAGGTCGGGAATGATGAGATCGACCCCCGGCATGCCCGGCTCGGGAAACATCACCCCGGCGTCGATGAGGACCGTGGTCTCCGCACACGACAGCGCCAGCATATTCATGCCGAATTCGCCGACCCCGCCGAGCGGAGTGATGTCGACGACGCTCGCCCCGCCTAGGGAACCGACTGACTGTTGCATCCTGCAGTATCCACTCCGGCCGCCGTCGCCGGCCACGGCGATGTCCGACGGCGGCCGTACATCCACTGATGCGCGAACGGCGACACGCCTCCCGGGAGATCGGTGTTCTGTGAGATTCAGCCTGCTGGGTGAGGCCTGAGGCGGGTTGTCCGGTGCCCAACTATAGCACAGCACGCTCAGGGACGGCCTCGAGCACGCTGGCAAGTCGCGCCAATTCAGCAAGTTGGAGCGTCTCGGGTCGCCGCCTGCCGTCGAGATTCGCCCGATCGAGCCACTCCGCCGCGCCAACGCCGACGTCCTCGGAGAACGGTGCCAGCGCATTGGCCAGCATCTTTCTCCGGTGCTGAAAGAGCCGGCGCACGAGCGCTTCGAAGAGCGCGTAGTCGGGAATCTCCACCGGGCTCGGGCGGAAGGTCAATCCGACGACCGCCGAACGGACCCTCGGCATCGGCCGGAAGGCCCCAGGCGGCAGGCTGAGGAGCCGGGCGGTGTCAGCCTGGACCGCCGCCATGATGGCGAGCGGACCGTAGCCGCGCGTCCCCGGCTGGGCGATGAGCCGATCGGCGACCTCGCGCTGCAACATCACGGTCGCGTCGTGAAATAGACCGCCATCTCGCTGTGCGGCGAGCATGCGGAAGAGTACCGGGGAGGAGATGTTGAAGGGCAGATTGCCCGCCAACCGAAGCCTTCCGTGAGGCTGGTCGTGCCGCGCGCGACGCCCGAGATCCCGCAGGTCCGTCTTCAGGACGTCGCCGACGACGATGGTGGTCCGTCCCAGGCCGCGCCCCGACAGTCCGGCCGCGAGGTCGCGGTCGATCTCGATCGCCACGACGTGAGCCGCGTGCGAGGCGAGCGCCGCGGTGAGCGCCCCTCGGCCTGGCCCTACCTCGACGAAGCAGTCCGACGGTACCGGGGCGATGGCCGTGACGAGCTTCTTGGCCCAGGCAGGTTCGAGAAAATGCTGGCCAAACCGTCTGCGCGGACCAGGCGCGGCAGCGGGTCGACGTGCGGAGCGCTTCGCAATACTCACGAGCGATCAACGTCTGGTGCGGCGTTTCGTAGGCGGCGTGCTCGGTGGGATGAACGCACACTCCTGCTGGACGCTGCATCGGTCGCACAGCGGTTTCGGCTTGCACACTCGGCGCCCGTGCAGGATCAGCGTATCCGAGGCGCGTGTCCAGCCACGCCTGGGCAGGACGGCGCAGAGCTGCTCCTCCACGCGCTCCGGATCGTCACCGCGCGCGATCCCGAGTCGATTGGCGACACGGAGGACGTGGCGGTCGACCGGCATTGCGGGCTCGCCCATCGCATGACCGAGGACGACGTTGGCCGTCTTCCGGCCGACCCCGGACAACGTGATCAGCGCGTCTCGACTTTGCGGCACCGTGCCGGCATGGTCCGCGACGACACTTGCCGCCATCCCGCGCCGGGAACGCGCCTTGCTCCGGTAGAACCCTGTCGACTTGATGAGCACCTCGAGTGCGCCCTCATCGGCGGCCGCGAGGCTGGCGGCGTCTGGATACGCTGTGAACAGGGCCGGCGCGACCTCGTTGACGCGTTCGTCGGTGCATTGCGCCGAGAGAATCGTCGCGGCGAGGAGCTGAAAGGCGTTTTCGAAACGCAGCTCGGCATCAGCCTTGGGATGCTGGCGCCGCAGGTTGCCCATGATCCGGGGCGTCTTGGCTGCCGGTTGGGCGGGCCGAACGGTGGGGCGGCGGCGGACCATGACGGTGGCGCTCACGATGTCGCGATCGACCCATAGGGATCGGCGCGCTAGTGCACGGGTCCCTTGCCGGGTCCGGATGTCGTCGCGGGCGGGGCATCGCCGAGCGCGCGCACGTGCTCCTGGAGCGTGGTGATGAGATTAGGGACGAACTGCATCGGCAGGACGATCTTGGCGCGCACGGGCGCTCGGACTACACGGTCGCTCTTGGCGTCCTCGACGTCCTTCTGCGAGAGAGGCATGACCTCGCAGAACGTCAGCGTGACATCGAAGGGCGTGTGGGCGATCGCGCAGAAATTCGCATAGGTGCGCGGCGCGTCGGAATCGTCGTCAGGCACGATCGTGAAATTGATCTGCTGCTTGTCTGCGCTCATCGGGGTTCCTCGGCGGGTGCGGGTCAGGCGAGGCGGACGGTCAATACTTGCGCATCACGCCGACGACGACACCCTGGACTCGCAGGTCCGCGGCGTCGATCACAATCGGCTGCATCGTAGGATTCGCAGGCTGCAGCCGGACCCGGCCGTTCTCCCGAAAGAGCGTCTTGAGCGTCACATCCGTGCCGCCCAGCAGCGCGATCACCATCTCACCGTTCTCGGCGGTCTTGCGGTCCTCGACGATGACGAAGTCACCGTCGCGAATGTGCTCGTCGATCATCGAGTCGCCGCGGACGCGGAGGACATACGTGTCCTGCTTGCCTGCGAGTGTCTCCGGCACAGCGATCGACTCTGCGGCGGCGACCGCCTCGATCGGCGCGCCCGCCGCCACGTAGCCCATCAGCGGGAGTTCGAGCGAGCGTGCCGTGACCTTCGTGGGGACGAGCTCGACCGATCGGCTGCGATTCCAGGAGCGGCGAATGAAGCCCTTCTCCTGCAGATTGGTCAGGTGCTTGTGAACGGTTGCGAGCGACGACAGGCCGAACCGTCGTCCTATCTCCCCGAGGCTCGGCGCGTAGCCGTGCTGCTGGATGAACTCATCGAGATAATCGAGGATCTCCCGCTGGCGCTTGGTCAGAGGTTGCACAAGTCCTCCCGTCATCATCGTTCTGGCGGCTGCACCGTGGTCGGTCGCGCGTCGGGCGACCGCCGGATCCGAACCGGCGAGGCTACTGTACGCAAACAAAAGGCGAAAATCAACCCTCGTCGTTCAATCCGGGTCGATTCGGCATCTGCTAGCATCATCGGCCGTGAGACTTCGCGTCGGTCCGAAGCCAGCCGGCGACCTGCCGTTCGATGTCGTCGGCCTCGGTCTGAACAGCGTCGATCTGGTGGCGGCGATCGCGGGACCGTTACGCCCCGACGGGAAGCATCCGGCCGAAACGATGCGCCGCGTCGCCGGCGGACAGACGGCCACGGCGATGGCGACCTGCGCGAAGCTCGGGTGGCGAGCGCGATACGTCGGTCACTTCGGGGGAGACGATAACGGCCGCTTCTCGGAGTCGAGCCTGGCAGATGCTGGCGTTGATGTGTCGGCCTGCCGCCGCCTGCCGGCGACCACGAACCAGTTCGCGATCATCATGGTCGACCGGCAGAGCGGCCAACGGACCATCGTGTGGCAGCGGGACCCGGCGCTGCGGATGCGCACGGCGGACGTCGAAGCCGAAGCCGTGACGGCAGGCCGGGTGCTCCTCGTCGATTGCGCGGAGACGGAGGCTGCGACCGAGGCGGCGCGGTTCGCGCGCGGAGCCGGCATTCCAACGATCATCGATGTGGAGCGAGTACGCCCGAAGATCGAAGCGCTCCTTGACGAAGTCGATGTGATCATCGCGGCGCAGGCGTTCCCATCGGCGTTCACCGGCGTCCCGGACCTCGGCCGGGCGATGCGCGAGCTGGCCTCCCGATTCGACGCCGCGCTGACGGCCGTGACGCTCGGGGCCGAGGGGAGCCTGGCGCTCGTCGGTGGCCAGGAGATCCGTTCACCGGGCCGGCCGGTCGACATCGTGGACACGACGGGCGCCGGCGACGCGTTTCGGGGCGGATTCATCGCGGGCTGGCTCGCCTCGGGGCCCCAGGCGGAGGTCGGCGATCTCCTGGCGTACGCGAACGCGGTCGGCGCGCTGAACTGTCGTGGGCTCGGTGCGCGTGGCGGGCTGCCGACGGCGCGCGAGGTCGACGCCCTGCTGGGCCGCGCACCGTCGCGTTAGGCCGCGTGCTACACTCGATTTCCGAGGCGGTCAGCGCAGGAACGCGCCGTTCATGTCCTTCCACTCACGTATGGCGAGCGGACTCGTCGTGATGGTGTTCGCGATCGCGTCCACCGGGTTCCCGCAGTCCAGCGGGACGCAGGAGGCGCCCGTGACGTCGATGGCTGCCAAGCTCGCCGACATCGTCGCGCACGGCTCGGCGCCGGCGGAGCGGCAAGCTGCGCGTGAGACCCGGGCGAGCGAAGCCGAGATGCGCGCGTTCCTGCTGGCCGGCGTGACGCTGCCCGACGGGGTCACCGATCCCGACCTTACGTTGGTCGGTGAAGGCACCGTGATTGCCGAGGCGGTCGTGGATCTCGACCGCGTTCGGTCCGGCCGGGCCGGCAGCTGGACCGACCCGCTCAGCTATCTGTCCGGTCGCCTGCCGGTACGGGCGAGCGGTGTCCTGCATGCCACCAGTGGAGTCGCGCGTATCGAGGTCGAGCGCGTCGAGGTGGGCGGCATCGGTGTGCCCCATCTGCTCCTGCGGGAGCTCGTCGCGGCCTACACGCGCAGCGACGATCAGCCGGCAGGTCTGGACCTCGACGGTGAGTACCCACTGCCGTACCGGGTACAGGAGATTCGGATTCTCGCAGGTGAAGTCGTCGTCGTGCAGTAGCCTCCCGGCAGACGGGCGCGGGCGAAGAACGCGACGGGCCATTCGAGGCCGATGACTCCGGAGACCTACTTCGAGACACCCCTCCAGTACCTCAAGGGCGTCGGCCCTCGTCGGGCTGAAGAGTTCACGCGCGCAGGCCTCACAACCATCGATGACCTGCTGCATCGGTTCCCGTTGCGGTACGAGGACCGGAGCCGGCTGGACTCGGTCGCGTCACTCGAGCCTGGGGGCACCGCGTCGGTCATGGGCGAAGTGCTGCAGGGGGGCGTGCGTGCGACACGCCGCCGGGGCTTTGCCATCTTCGAATTGGCTCTGGCGGATGCCACCGGCGTGGTGAGGGCGGTGTTCATGAACCAGCCGTTCCTCCGCGACGTGCTGACCCCGGGCGCACGCGCCGTGCTGTTCGGCCCGGTGGAACCACGGCGGGGCGGAGGCCTTCAGTTCACGAACCCGCAGTTCGAACTCCTGGAGGCCGACGGGGGAGACCCCGCGGACGACGACGACGCCCGGATTCACACCGGGCGGATCGTGCCGGTGTACGAGCGCATAGGCGGCGTGTCGCCCAAGATGCTGCGTCGGATCGTCCACGGCGCGCTGCAGCAACTCCCAGCCGCGGTCGCTGACCCGCTGCCGGCCGATCTCCGGACGGAGATGGACCTGCCCGGCATGCGCGACGCGATCTGCGACGTGCACTTCCCGCCGCCCGACAGCCCGGTCGAATCGCTGAACGCCTTTCGTGCCCCAGCGCAGGTGCGGATGATCTTCGAAGAGTTCTTCATCTTTCAGTTCGGCCTGCGGCTCCGGCGTCGGAGCCTGGACGCGGAACACAAGGCGCGGGTGCCGAAGGTCGACGACCGCATCCGCCAATCGGCCCTCCGCGTGTTGCCGTTCAAGCTCACTGAAGGACAGAAGCAGGCCCTGCAGGAGATCGTGGCCGACATGTGCCGTCCGCAACCGATGAACCGGCTGCTGCAGGGCGACGTTGGCGCGGGGAAGACGATCGTGGCGCTGCTGGCCGCGCTGGTCGCGATGGAGAACGGCCTGCAGGTCGCCCTCATGGCGCCGACCGAGATTCTCGCCGAACAGCACCATCGGAACCTCTCACAGGTGCTGTCGGCGTCACGGTTCAAGATCGTCGCGCTCTCGGGAGGCATGGCGGCGGCGGCGCGGCGCGAGACGCTGAACGCGCTGAAGACCGGGGCCGCACAGTTCGTCGTCGGCACCCACGCACTGGTCCAGAACCCGGTCGAGTTCAAGGCGCTCGGCCTGGCCATCGTCGACGAGCAGCATCGGTTCGGCGTCTGGCAGCGCGCGCTGCTGCGACACAAGGGCCTGTGCCCCGACGTGCTCGTGATGACCGCGACCCCGATTCCGCGGACACTGGCCTTGACCAGCTACGGCGACCTGGACGTGTCGACCATTCGCGAGCTGCCCCCAGGCCGGAGCCCGGTGCGCACGGTCGCGAAGCCGGAAGGCCGAAGGGCCGAGGTCCACCGGCTCATCGAGCGCGAACTGGGCGCGGGTCGACAGGCCTACATCGTGTACCCCTTGGTCGAGGAGTCAGAGAAGCTGAAGTTGAAGGCCGCCACGGAGATGGCCGCTCACCTCGAGCAGGAGGTCTTCCCGGACCGTCGAGTCGCCTTGATTCACGGCCGCTTGAAGGAGGAGGCAAAGGACGAGGTCATGGCGGCCTTCGCGCGCGGGGAGTACGATCTGTTGGTGTCGACGACCGTCATCGAGGTGGGCGTCGACGTGCCGAACGCGACGGTGATGGTCGTCGAGCACGCCGAGCGGTTCGGCCTGGCTCAGCTTCACCAGCTTCGCGGGCGCGTCGGCCGCGGCTCCGAGCAGTCGCACTGCGTCCTCTTGTACGACCGGGCGGTGAGCCGGGCCGGCAGGGCACGCTTGAAGGCCGTGACGGAGAGCACCGATGGGTTCGTCCTGGCCGAGAAGGATCTCGAACTGCGGGGGCCTGGGGATTTCTTCGGCACTCGCCAGTCGGGCATCCCGACGCTCCGCGTGGGCGATCTGCTCCGCGACCAGTCGATCATGGAGCGGGCCCGAACTGAAGCCGAGCAGTGGCTGGAGTCCGGCCCCGCGGCTGCGGCCTTGGTCGACCTGGTGGAATCGACCTGGGCGCAGCGGTTCAAGCTCGTGGGGGTCGGGTGATTGCGATGCGCCCGCGCGGCGCCAGGAGCGACGCACGATGCGCGTGATCGCCGGCGCGTTCAAGGGACGCCGGCTGACGACGCCGACCTGGGATGGACTGCGGCCCACGTCCGACCGGCTTCGCGAGACGCTGTTCGACATCCTGGGTGAGCGCGTGGTGGACGCCGAATTCATCGACGTCTTCGCGGGTACCGGCGCGGTCGGCATCGAGGCGCTCAGCCGTGGCGCCGCGCACGTGACGTTCGTGGAGGCGGACGGTCGAGCGGTTCGGCTGATCGCCGAGAACCTCCGCCGGTGCGGCCGGGAGGCCGGGTATACTATGCTGCGTGGCCCGCTACGCCGTGCGTGGCGGCGGATGGGAGACCTCGCAGCCAACCTGATCTTTCTCGATCCGCCATACGAGTTTGAGGAACTCGACGACGTGGTGACCGACGCAGCGGGACATCTGGCGGTCGACGGGCTGCTGGTCGTCGAGCATGCGACTCGCCGCGCGCTCGCCGACGACGCCGGCAGGCTGCGGCGAGTGCGCCGGGTGTCGGCGGGGGACAGCACGCTCAGCTTCTACGAGACGGCCACGGATGGGGCGTCGGGCGACGCACCTGAAGAGGGACGGGGGCAGCCATGACGAGTGCGAGCACCGGCCGGCGCATCGCCGTGTATCCCGGGTCGTTCGATCCGCTGACCAACGGCCACGTCGACATCATCGTGCGGGGATCCCGGCTCTTCGACCGGATCATCGTTGCGCTGCTCGTGAATGCCGACAAGGCGCCCCTGTTCACGCTGGCCGAGCGCGTGGAGATTGCTCGGGAGGTGTTCGCGTCCTACCCGAATGTCGAGGTCGACACGTTTGACGGACTGCTGATCGACTACGTCCGGCGGCGTGAGGCGAACGTCATCGTGCGGGGGCTCCGCGCCATCTCGGATTTCGAGTACGAACTGCAGATGGCGCTGATGAACCGCCGCCTGAACCCGGAGGCGGAGACGGTCTTCATGATGCCCGCCGAGCAATACACCTACCTGAGTTCTCGACTGGTGAAGGAGGTCTTCGCGCTCGGCGGCACGATCAGCGGGTTGGTGCCCGACACCGTGAAGGCGCACCTGCGACGGAAGCACGAGACGAAGGCCGGCGTTCGGATCTGACGCGGTACGAGGGAAGGGCACGCATCGTGAAGTTGGCGGATCGGACATCGCGGGTGGCGTCGTCGCCGACGCTGAAGGTCGGGTTGGAGGCGGCGCGCCTGAGGCGCACCGGAGCGGACGTGGTGGATTTCGGGGCGGGCGAGCCTGACTTCGCGACGCCCGAACATGCGAAGGCGGCGGCCCGCGATGCGATCGACGCAAACTTCACCAAGTACACGCCCAACGCCGGGGTCGAGGAGCTGAAGGTGGGTCTCGCGGCGCGCTATCGCACGGACTACGGCGTCGAGTACGAGCCGCAGCAGGTCATCGTCTCCGCGGGCGGGAAGCAGGCGCTGTACAACACGGCGATGGCGTTGTTCGGCCCGGGTGACGAGGTCGTGACCCACGCGCCCGGCTGGCCGACCATCGTCGAGCAGATCAAGCTCGCGGATGCGACGCCGGTGACGGTCAGGACGCACGCCGAGGACGGATTTCGCGTCGACCCGGCGGCGGTCATTTCGGCCCTGACCCCTCGAACGCGGGGCATCATCCTCAACTCGCCGGGAAACCCCACAGGCGCCGTGATCGCCGAAGCCGATCTGGCGGTAATCGCCGACGAGGCAGCCTCGCGCGGGCTCTGGGTCATCCTCGATCTCTGCTACGAGCGGCTGATCTACGAGGATGTGCCGCACAACCTGCCTCGCGTGTTGCAGGAGCGGATGCCGGACCGCACCGTGCTCACGGGTTCGATGTCGAAGGCGTATGCGATGACCGGGTGGCGATGTGGCTGGGTCATGGGACCCGCGCCGGTCATCTCGGCGTGCGGCGCGATTCAGAGCCACGCCACGTCGAACGTCTGCTCGATCACCCAGCGCGCGGCGATCGGCGCGCTCGCCGGCCCGCAGGGCTGCGTCGGGGAGATGCTCGACGAGTATCGCTCCCGCCGGGACCAGGTATCCGAGTGGCTGCGGGCGGATCCTCGCATTCGCCTGGTCAAGCCCGCCGGAGCCTTTTACCTGTTCCCCGACGTCTCGGACCTGCTGTCGGTCGACGGCATCGTGACCTCAGCGGAGTTGGCGCAGGAGTTGCTCACCAAGGCCCATGTCGCCGTCACACCCGGCGAGGCGTTCGACGCGCCCGGGTTTTTACGAATCTCGTACGCCACGTCGATGGAACGGCTGCGGGAGGGCACCAGCCGGATTCTCGAATTCATCCGGACGAGCGACCGAATCCCCAAACTCGACGCGCAGTCCGCTTCTTGACGACGCCCGGCCGACGTTACCTAGGCCGGAGCGATCGTGCGAACCGCATGCTGGAGCCAGAGTTCATCGAGGCCATTCGGGCAGCGGTCGGGCCCGACGGGTATACGCAAGCGGCGGACGCCCTCGAGGAGTACGGCGCCGATGCGTCGAAACAGAGCGGGCCGGCTGAACTTGTTGCGCGGCCCAGGACCACGGACGAGGTCGCCGCGATCGCGCGACTCTGTCATCAGCATCGTGTCTCCCTGACCGTGCGCGGCGGTGGCACGGGGTATACCGGCGGGGCAGTGCCCGCGCTGGGCGGTGTCGTGCTGACGATGGAGCGGTTCACGCGGATTCTCGAGATCGACGAGGTGAATCTGCTGGCAGTCGTCGAGCCGAACGCCGTGACGGGCGACCTGCAGCGCGCGGTCGAGGCCGTCGGGTTGTTCTATCCGCCCGATCCGGCGAGCCTCGACCAGTGCGCGCTCGGAGGCAACATCGCTGAGTGCGCGGGCGGCCCTCGGGCGTTCAAGTACGGTACGACGAGGCGGTACGTCCTTGGGTTGGAGGCCGTGTTGCCAACGGGCGAGATCGTGCGCACCGGCGGCAAGACGGTGAAGAACGTCGTCGGCTACGACCTGACCCAGACGCTGGTCGGCTCCGAGGGCACGCTGGCGATCATTACGAAGGCCATTCTCCGCCTGATCCCGCTGCCCCCGCACCGCGAAACGATCCAGGCGACGTTCGCGGAGGTCGACGGCGCGGTGCAGGCGGTCATTGAGCTGGTCAAGGCGCGCGTCGTGCCGGCGGCGTTGGAGTTAATCGACGGCGCGTCGCTCGATGCGGTCGCTCGCTATCTGAACGACCGCACACTCGCCCCGGAGGGCACGGGAGCGCTGCTGCTCCTCGAGGTCGACGGGTTGCCGGAAACCGTCCGCGAAGAGGCGGTTCGAGTCGAGGCGTCGTGCCGGCAGGCCGGTGCCATGACGGTGCGACATGCCACCAATGCGGCGACGCGAGACCAGTTGTGGCGCGTTCGGCGCGAGCTGTCGCCCTCGCTCAAGACGATCGCTGGCCTGAAGCTGAACCATGACGTCGTGGTGCCGAAAGCGCGCGTCCCTGACCTCTTCGCGTGTGTGGCGCGATTGCGCGAGGACCTGGCGTTGACGATCGCCTGCTTCGGACATGTGGGCGACGGCAACATTCACGTGAACATCATGGTCAACCCTGACGACGGCGGCGCGGTCGAGCGTGCGCGCGACGGGGAACGTCGCCTGTTCGAAGAGGTCGTGCGCCTCGAGGGTGCGATCAGCGGCGAGCACGGAATAGGCTTGTCGAAACGTTCGTTCATGACGCTCGCGCTGTCGGCGGAGGAGCTGGCGCTGATGCGTCGACTGAAGACTGCGTTCGATCCGCACGGGATCTTGAATCCTGGGAAGATCTTTCCGGATGCTGACGCGGATCCGGTCACCGCGTCAGACTGACGTCAGCGGAATCCAACCGTCGGAGGCTGGCCGGTAGGGCGCCGAGGCCGCCTGCCCAGAGAACCGTTCGGCCCACCGCCCGGGAATCGCGCGGTCGCAATTCGGGCAGCGGCCGGTGGCGGTCAGGCGGTATTCACGAATCGAGAAGCCGGTGCGCGCGATCAGCGTTGCGGCGCACCCGGGGCAGCGCGTGTCTTCGAGCGGCCCGACCTCTCCGGGGCGATTTCCGGCATAGACGAAGTTGAGTCCGTTCCGTGCGCCGATCGCGGCGGCGCGCTCGAGCGCGGCCGGGCGCGTGTCGCCGGGTGCCGTCATCTTGTAGTCCCTGTGGAACGCCGTCACATGCCACGGGATATCGGGTGAGACGTCGGCGAGGAAGCTGGTCAGCGCGTCAATCTCTTCATCCGTGTCGTTGAAGCCCGGAATCAGCAGCGTCACGACTTCGAGCCAGACGCCCATCGCGACCAGGGTCCGAATCGATTCGAGCACCGGAGCGAGGCGGCCGCCGAGACGCCGGTACTGGCGATCGTCGAAGCTCTTGAGGTCGATCTTGTAGAGGTCGAGGCGCGGGCGCAGACGCTCGATCACCTCGGGCGTGGCGTTGCCGTTCGACACGAACGCCGTGCGAAGCCCCTCCGCGCGCGCCGCGTCGAAGACCGCCGCTCCCCATTCGGCCGTAATCAACGGTTCGTTGTAGGTGCTGACGACGACCTGTGCCCCGAGGGTGACGGCGTCCCGCGCGATCTGCTCCGGCGTGGCGGCTGCCGGTGTCATCACGGCCGCCGGGTCACGCAGCGCTTGAGAGGTCACCCAGTTCTGGCAGTAGTCGCAGTGCAGATCGCAGCCAAGCATCCCGAAGCTGTACGCGAGCGCACCGGGATAGGCGTGGAAGAACGGCTTCTTCTCGATCGGGTCGCACTGGACGCCGGCGACATAGTCCCAGGGCACGAATAGCCGGCCGCCGCGATTGAACCGCACCTTGCAGACGCCGACGGCACCGTCCGGCAGCGGGCAGCGGTGCCCGCAGGCGAGGCAGACGATTCGTCCGTCGGGGAGACGCGAGCACAGGTCACTCTCGCGGGCATGGCCCGCCAGCAGGTCGGCAAGCGCGGGCACTCGTTCATTGTACCGGAGGCGAGGTCAGCGGTTCGTGACGATCAGAACGCGTTGCCGGACACTCTCCAGATCGGGGTGCAGCAGGTCGCCGATCCGCAGTGCGGCGGTGTCGACGTAGTCGATTCGATCGAGGCGGCGCAAGGGTCCGGCGATACGTGACTCGAGCGGCGCGAGGTCACGGCGCCGAATGACGGCGATGGCGGGAGCCGGACTCTCGAGAAAGTCGACGACCTGGTCGGGCGTGACGAGTTCGCGGCGAGGCAGGCCGGAGTAGAAGATCTGGTTCCTTCCGAAGGCGCGGTGCGTCCCGAGGGTGTGGCCCTCACGCCACGCCTCGCTCAAGGTGGCGGCGGCGCGCTCGACCGGCGAGGGGCGCGGCGGAGAGAGGACCTGAAAATGTAGTGACAAGAGCGTGACGGCGCCGCCGAGGACGACCGCGAGCGGCGCCGTGTTGAGGCGGCCCGTCGCAACGGCGGCGCCCAGCACAACCGCCGCTCCGAGAAACGCGGTCGCGGGTATGAGCGGCTGCGGCATCCCGGCCGCCGCGAGGACAGGGGCGCCACGGAACATCAGCCAGGCCAGGGCCAGCCAGCACATGACGACGCCAGCCGCTGACATCCGGAGACGCCTGGCATGGCGCGGTTCGGCCCGTGCGTCAAGGTGCTCGCGGATGCTGCGGGCGAGAAGGATGGCCACGGGAGGCAGGAGCGGCAGGATGTATCGCGGCTGCTTGCCGACCGACGCGCTGTAGAAGAGCAGTGGGGCCAGAGTCCAGACGATCAAGCGCAGGTCGACCAGTTGCGGGACGACGCGAGTGCGGATCGCGCGAGCGATTCCCGGAGCCCAGAGTACCGCGAACGGCGTCCAGGGCAGTAGGCCCCCGGCCAGGATCGGCACGTAGAACCAGAAAGGCCGGGGATCGTTGAATTCCGGGGTGGCGAATCGGGTGAGGTTCTCACCAACGAAGAAACGGACGAGGTAGGCCGCGCCGTGGACCTGCGCCATCGCGGCGAACCAGGGCACCGCGACGGCGAGAAACACGCCGAGGGCCGCGGCGACCGTCGCCATCGTCAGGCCGGCAGGCGCGCGCAGGTGCCAGGCCGTCCCGGCCGGGCCACGATGCTCCCAGCACGCCAGCGGTAAAACCACCAACGCGGGCAGGACGATCCCAATCGGGCCCTTGGTCAAACAGGCGAGCGCGGCGGCGAACGCCGCGACAACGAGCCAGGCTCGACGGTGCCCCGGAGCGTCGATCGGCCACGTCCCGGCGTCGCGTCGGTCGGACGACAGAGCGCGAACCAGAGCCCACGTGGCGAACGTGATGAGCGCGGTGACGGGGAGATCTGGCAGGGCCTGCCAGGCCATCGCCGCACACCCGAAGGTCGTCGCGACGATCGCTCCAGCCAGGGTGCCCGTCGCGCGATCGTACCAGCGACTAGCGACGGCGTAGGTCAGCAACACCAGGGCCAGGCCGGCGAGCGCCGAGGGCAGTCGGGCGGCGGCCTCGGTGACGCCACCGACGCCATAGGCCGCGGCGATGAGCCAGTACATCAGTACCGGTTTCTCGAAGCGGACCTCGGCGTTGTACTGCGGCGTTAGCCAGTCCCCGGACACGATCATCTGCCGGGCCGATTCGGCGTAGAACGCCTCGTCCGAGTCGGTCACGGCGCTCCGGCCCAGGCCGAGAAGCAGCGTCACGACACAGAGGACGAGCAGCCAGCGAACCGGGGGCGGCACGCGCGGATTGTATCCCGGCCGGGTGTGCGAGACGGCGCGCGGCGACTATCCGGAACACCAAGTTGACAGGTCGCAACGGCTTCCGTATACTCGGATTGCGTTCGGCTCCAATCCGAACCTCGACTGAACGGACTGCGGGGCTCCCGGTCCCGCGCCCACAACCCACATCCCCCATACCTTCGACTTACGGTTTGCGGTTCAATGGCTACACAAAATAAGCGCCCCTCCGCGCGCGCGTCCGAGGATTCGGAATCCGATTCTGGGAGGGCCGCCGTGGCGACGCCGCGAGGATCGTCCAAGAAACAGGGCAACACGTTGAATATCAGTGAGCTGAAGGAGATGAGTATCCAGAAGCTCACGCAGGTCGCCAAGGACCTGAGCGTCGCCGGCGCGACCGGCATGCGCAAGCAGGACCTGATCTTTCAGATCCTGAAGGCGCAAACGGAGCAGAGCGGGTTCATCTTCTCGGAAGGCGTCCTGGAAGTCCTCCCTGACGGGTTCGGCTTCCTGCGGGCGCCCGACTACAACTATCTTCCCGGACCCGATGACATCTATGTGTCGCCGTCGCAGATCCGGAAGTTCGATCTGCAGACGGGTGACACGGTCTCCGGCCAGATCCGGCCGCCGAAGGAAGGCGAGCGATACTTCGCCCTCATCAAAGTCGAGGCGGTCAACTTCGAGGCGCCGGAACAAGCTCGCGACAAGCTGTTCTTCGAGAACCTGACGCCGCTGTATCCGCTGGAGCGGATCAAGCTCGAGACCGGCTCCGACAACCTGTCGGCGCGCGTGATGGACTTGATGACGCCGGTCGGGAAGGGCCAGCGCGGGCTGATCGTGGCGGCGCCACGCACGGGCAAGACGATGCTGCTGCAGAGCATTGCGAAGTCAGTGGCCGCAAATAACCCGGAGGTCTACCTGATCGTGCTGCTCATCGACGAGCGCCCGGAGGAAGTGACCGACATGCAGCGCTCGGTCGACGGCGAGGTGATCTCGTCGACCTTCGACGAGCCGGCGCAGCGGCACGTGCAGGTCGCCGAGATGGTGATCGAAAAGGCGAAGCGCTTGGTCGAGCACAAGAAAGACGTGGTGATCTTGCTCGATTCGGTCACGCGCCTGGCCCGCGCCTACAACACGGTCATTCCGCCGTCGGGCAAGGTGTTGTCCGGCGGTCTCGACTCGAACGCGCTGCAGAAGCCGAAGCGGTTCTTTGGCGCCGCCCGCAACATCGAAGAGGGCGGGTCGCTGACCATCATGGCGACCGCGCTGGTGGACACCGGCTCCCGGATGGACGACGTCATCTTCGAGGAGTTCAAGGGCACCGGCAACATGGAGATCCACCTGGATCGGAAGCTCATGGACAAGCGCGTGTTCCCGGCGATCGACATCCAGAAGAGCGGAACTCGCAAGGAAGAGTTGCTCCTCGACAAGGACGATCTGAACCGCGTCTGGGTGCTCCGGAAGGTGCTGACGCCGCTGTCGCCCGTCGAGGCGATGGAACTCCTGCTCGACAAGATGGGCAAGACCAAGTCGAACGCCGACTTCTTGTCGGCGATGCAGAAGATGGGCTAGTCCTGCGACTGGCGCGATGACGACGATCAAGGTGCGCAAGAACGGCCCGTATCGCGTCATCGCTGACGGTGACGGCGACGACGTCACCATCATCGATTGGAACGGCCGCGAGTACCCCGCCCCCGACCGCCCGATCGCGCTCTGTCGGTGCGGCGTGTCCGCCACGAAGCCCTTCTGCGACAAGAGCCACGCGCGCGCCGGCTTCACCCCTGACGAAGACACGGACGACGCCGGCGGCGGCCCGGCGGCGGGGTAGCCCCTAGGATGTCGCGGACACGCTGGGGGGCTTGTCGAACCTCAGCTCGCCATCGGCCGCGTCCACGACGACGGCCTCGCCCTCGGCGAACTCTCCCTCCAGGATCTTCAGAGCCAACGGATCCAGGATCCGGCGTTGCAGCACCCGCTTGAGCGGGCGGGCGCCGTAGGTCGGGTCGTAGCCCTCGGCGATCAGCAGATCTTTCGAACTCTGGGTCAGCGTCAGCTCCAGCTTGCGCCGCGCCAGCCGCGCCGCGAGCTGCTCGAGCTGGATGTCGATCACCGCCCGCAGGTGGTCTCGGCCGAGCACGTGGAAGAAGATCACCTCGTCGATCCGATTCAGCAGTTCGGGCCTGAAATGCTCCCGCAGCGCGACGGTCACGCGTTCCCGCGTGGCCTCGTCCAGGTCGCCCTCCGCACTCGCCGGATGCGCCGCGATGTACTGACTGCCCAGGTTTGAAGTCATGATGACGACGGCGTTCCTGAAGTCGACGTGGCGGCCCTTGCTGTCGGTCAGCCGTCCGTCGTCGAGCAGCTGGAGCAGGATGTTGAGCACCTCGGGATGCGCCTTCTCGATTTCATCGAGCAGAATGACCGAGTAGGGCCGGCGTCGCGCGGCTTCGGTCAACTGTCCGGCCTCGTCGTACCCCACGTAGCCGGGCGGGGCGCCGATGAGGCGAGAGACCGAGTGCTTCTCCTGGAATTCGGACATGTCCACGCGAATCATCGCCTGCTCGTCGTCGAACAGAAACTCGGCGAGCGCGCGCGCCAGCTCGGTCTTGCCGACGCCTGTCGGGCCAAGGAGCATGAAGCTGCCGAGCGGACGGTTCGGATCTTGTAGCCCGGCTCGGGCGCGACGAACGGCGTTGGCGACCGCGGTGATCGCGTCGTCCTGACCGACCACGCGGCGCCGCAGACGATCCTCCATGGCGATCAGCTTCTGCACTTCGCCCTCGACGAGCCGCGAGACCGGAATTCGCGTCCACCGACTGACGACGGCGGCGATGTCGTCCTCGTCGACCTCCTCGCGTAGCATGCGCGTTCCGGCCTGCAACTCGGCGAGTCGCTCGGCGGCGGCCTGCACGTCGGCCTCCAGCGCCGGCACCTTTCCGTACTGCAGCTCGGAGGCCTTTGCGTAGTCACCCGCCCGCTGGGCGTGCTCGATCTCGTGCCTGGCTTGCTCCAGGCGTTCCTTCAAGCGGCGCCCGGACTGGATCTCGGTCTTCTCCTGCTGCCACTGGCCCTGGAGCGTCGCGCTCTCGGCGGTCAGCGTGGTGAGCTCGTCTTCGAGCCGGGCAAGCCGCTCGCGTGATGCCGGGTCGTGCTCCTTGCGCAGCGCCTCGCGCTCGATCTCGAGCTGCATGATCCGGCGCCGAGCCTCGTCGAGTTCGGCGGGCATCGAGTCGATCTCGGTTCTGAGCTTCGCCGCAGCTTCATCGACGAGATCGATCGCCTTGTCCGGGAGAAACCGGTCGGCAATGTAGCGATGAGAGAGCACCGCCGCGGCCACCAGGCCGGCGTCCTTGAGCTTCACGCCATGGTGAATCTCGTAGCGCTCCCGTAGCCCTCGGAGAATGCTGATCGTGTCCTCGACGGTCGGCTCGCCGACCTGGACCGGCTGGAACCGACGTTCGAGGGCGGCATCCTTCTCGATGTGCTTCCGGTACTCGTCGAGCGTCGTCGCGCCGATCGTGTGCAGCTCGCCCCGCGCGAGCATCGGCTTCAGCATGTTGGAGGCGTCGACGGCGCCTTCCGCCGGCCCGGCGCAGACGACGGTGTGCAACTCGTCGATGAAGAGCACGACCTGGCCGTCCGACTCGGTGATCTCCTTCAGGACCGCCTTCAAGCGCTCTTCGAACTCGCCACGGAACTTGGCGCCCGCGATGAGGGCGCCCATGTCGAGCCCGACGATGCGCTTCTCCTTGAGCCCCTCCGGCACGTCGCCCCTGACGATGCGCTGCGCGAGTCCCTCGACGATGGCGGTCTTGCCGACGCCGGGCGCGCCGATGAGCACCGGGTTGTTCTTCGTCCGCCGCGACAGCACCTGGATGACCCGGCGGATCTCCTCGTCGCGGCCGATGACCGGATCGAGCTTGTCCCGCCGGGCGTCGTCGGTGAGATCCCGCCCGTAGCGCTCGAGCGCTTGATACTTATCTTCCGGATTCTGATCGACGACGCGCTGCGTCCCCCGCACCGCGACCAGGGCCTCGAGGATCCGGTCGGGCGTGATGCCGTGGGCGCCCAGCACCGCGCCGTCCTCGGCCCCGACGCCGAGCAGTAGATGCTCCGTGCTGATGTAGTCGTCCTTGAGCCGATCAGCTTCATCCTCGGCATGCTGCATCACCGGCCGCATCCGAGGCGAGAGGGCAGGCGGGTCACCGCCCTCGGCCGTCGGAAGCTGTTCCAGGCGCGCCTCGACGGCGGCCGCCAGGCTCGCGGCGTCGACGCGCATCTTGCCCAGCAGCGCAGGGACCACGCCGTCGGCCTGAGCCAGCAGGGCGGCCAGGAGATGCTCGGGTTCGAGCTGCGGATGGTGGGCGCGGCTGGCTCGACGCTCTGCGTCGAGAAAGGCCTCCTGTGCCTTCTGAGTGTAGCGGTTGATGTTCATCATGTCGTGCACCCGATAAAGAGTGTCCGGCCGGCGCTGTCACGCATTCGACCGAGCACGGCGTTTCTTGCGCCCGGACTTGCCGGGCCGTTCGATCTCGGCCAACGCTTCGTAGTGCTCCCGTTGTTCGTCGCTGAGCCGGCGCGGCACCTCGATGGTCACCGTCGCGTAGAGCGCGCCGCGTTCGCCATGCGATCGCACCCCGGGCATGCCCTGGCCCTTCAGACGAAAGACCTGGCCAGGTTGCGTGGCCGGCGGGATCTTGAGCGTGAGGCTCGGCCCCTCGAGCGTCGGCACCTCGACCGTGCCGCCCAGCACGGCCGTGGTCAACGCCACGTCCACCGGCGTATGCAGGTCGCGCCCCTCTCGCCGGAATTTCGGGTGCTCGGCGATCCGAACGCGGAGGAAGACGTCGCCCGCGGCCGCTCCGCCGACGCCGGCCTCGCCCTCGCCGGCGATCCGAACCCGCGACCCGTCACTCACGCCGGGCGGAATCTTCACGTCCACGGTTCGGGCCTGCCCGCGCGTCGCGATCGAGAACCGGCGTTGGACCCCGTGCAGCGCCTCCTCGAGCGTGAGGTCGATCGATTGCTCGACGTCACGGCCCTTGTTCCTGGGGGCGCGGCGACGCTGTGGCTCGTGGGCGCCGCCGAAGAACGTGTGAAAGAAATCTGAGAACGGATCGCCGGCCCCGCCGGCCCGCGCCTCGGCGCCGCCCATGTTGACCGTCCAGCGCCCATCCCCGAACGGCCAGCCGCTGCCGAACGGGTTCGCGCCGCCGCCCGGTCCACCGGGGGCCTGCTCGTACTGTCGCCAGTTCGCGCCCAGTTCGTCGTACTTCCGCCGCGTCTCCGCGTTGCCGAGAACCTCATAGGCTTCGGTGATGTCCTTGAACTTGGACTCGGAGGTCGCGTCGCCCGGGTTGACGTCGGGATGGTGCTTGCGCGCGAGCTTCCGGTACGCCTGCTTGATCTCCTTCGCGCTGGCGGACTTGGCGATCCCGAGCGTCTGGTAGTAGTCCTTGAAATCCATACGGTCGACGCCTTAGAGCCCGAGCAGTCCGCACAAGTGTTCGACTTCATGGGTCAGCCGACGCCGGCGATCCGGCCGCGCCAGCCCGCCCGCGTCGGTCAGTTCCCGCATCCGCTGGGCGACATCGGCGATCGAGAGCAATTGCTGCACGCCCGCCAGGTTGATCCCGCACTCGTCGACCAGATACTTGATGACGCGCAGCCGCGCCAGTTCGTCCTCCGAGTAGACGCGCATACTGCCGAGCGTGCGGGGAGGCCGGACGAGACCGAGACGCTCGTATTTCCGCAAGGTCTGCGGATGCATTCCGAGGCGACGCGCCGCCACGCTGATGAAGATCACCTCGTCCACGGTCACCTCAGGGCAAGGGAAACATGAAGTTAAGTCGCTCCAAGTATAGGCATTGATACGGCGCGTGTCAACTCTGCCGGCCAGCCTCAGGCTCGCGCCGGGCGGGCTGGTATAGACTCGTCCGGCGTTCAGCGCTGCGCGGAGGTAGAACTGTCGACTCGAGAGACGTTCTCATCCCGGTGGGGGCTCATCCTGGCGGGCCTGGGCATGGCCGTCGGAACCGGGAATCTCTGGCGGTTTCCGCGAATTGCGGCCCAGAACGGCGGCGCGGCGTTCCTCATCCCTTGGTTCATCTTCCTCTTCGTCTGGTCGTTGCCGTTGATCATCGCCGAGTTCGGTATCGGTCGTGGCGCCCGCCGCGGTGTGGTCGGCGCTTTCAGCTCGCTGATCGGCGGGCGGTTCGCCTGGATGGGCGGATTCATCGCTGTCACGACGGTGATGATCCTCTTCTACTACTCGGTCGTCACTGGTTGGGCGCTGAAGTACTTCCTCCTGAGCGCCAGTGGCGGCCTCGCGGGCCAGGCCCCGGCGGCGTACTGGGACGCCTACAGCAGCTCGATCTGGCAGCCGATCGCATTCCACCTGGCCGCCGTCGGGATCGGGGCCGCGGTCATCCTGCGCGGTGTCGTCTCGGGAATCGAGCGCGCGAACCGGGTGCTGATTCCGACCCTGTTCGTCTTGCTCATCGTGGCCGTCGCGCGCTCGGTGACGCTGCCTGGCGCCGATCGAGGCTTGGAGTTTCTGTTCAATCCAGACCTCTCGACGCTGACGAACTATCGAACATGGCTCGAAGCCCTGACGCAGTCGGCGTGGTCGACCGGCGCCGGGTGGGGGATGATTCTGACCTACGCCACCTACATGCGGAAGAGCGATGACGTGGTCCTGAACGCCACGATCATTGGCTTCGGTGACAACTCCGCGTCGCTCCTGGCGGGCATGGCGGTCGTCCCGACGGCGTTCGCGATCCTCTCGACCGAAGAGGCGATGACGGTGATGGCGTCGAGCAACTACGGCCTGACGTTCATCTGGATCCCGCAGCTGTTCGAGCGGGTGCCGGGGGGTGCGATCTTCCTGCCACTGTTCTTCCTCGCCCTATTCTCGGCGGCCCTGTCCTCCCTCATCGCCATGATCGAACTCGCCACGCGCATTCTCATCGACGGAGGGATGGTCCGGCGGCGGGCGGTGCGTTTGGTCGCCGGGGCGGTCGCGGTGTGCGGCATTCCCTCGGCCGTGAACGTCAACATCCTCGAGAACCAGGACTGGGTCTGGGGCATCGCCCTGATGATCAGCGGGTTGTTCATTTCGATTGCGGCGACGCAGTACGGGCAGGAGCGATTCCGCGATGAGTTGGTCAACGTGCCGGGGAACGACTTCAACCTGGGGCGCGTGTACAGCTGGATCCTGAAGTATCTCGTCCCGGCGGAGTTCGTCGCGATGTTCGCCTGGTGGATGTATCAGGCGGCGACCGTCTACGATCCCGACGGGTGGTGGAATCCGACGCACACCTTTTCGGTCGGCACCTGCCTCGTGCAGTGGGGCCTGGCGCTCGTGCTGTTGATCAGTTTCAACAAACGGATGGCGCGGGCCAGCGTCGCCGGCTCGGCGGAGGCCGCATGAGCGGTCGAACGTGGCTGATGATGGCGCTCATGCTCGGCCTCAACTGGGGCGGATTCATCGCCCTGCTCCTCTTCGGCATCCGACGCGAGGCGCAGAAACGCCGGTCCGCCGCCGTGGAGCAGGATTCCTTCACCGACTGAAGCGATCGTTGCGCCACGGCTCGGCCGTGTCCGAGTAGCCTCGGCTCTCCCAGAAGCCCTTTCGATCCGCATCCGCGAACTCAATCGCGCGGATCCATTTCGTGCCTTTCCATGCATAGAGCTTCGGCGTGATCATGCGACAGGGCCCGCCGTGCTCCCGCGGCAGCGGTTGCTCCTCCCAGGTGTGAGCGAGCAGCACGTCGTCCTCGACGGCGCGAGCGAGCGGGAGATTGGTCGTGTAGGGCGTCCCGCTGCTCGGATCGACGTCGGCGCCGGTGCAGATGACGAACGCCGCGTCCGGCCGCGGCACGACGAGTTCGGCGATCTGGCGGAAGCGAACGCCCCGCCAGCGGTTGTCGAACCGGCTCCACGTGGTCACGCAGTGGAAGTCACTGACGTCGTCGACCTGTGGCAGGGCCATGAAGTCGTCCCAGGTCAGAGTGAGCGGGTTGTCGATGAGGCCGCGCAGTTCGAGGCGCCAGGCGCCGCAGGTGACCTCGGGGTGCACGCCGAGATCGAGGACCGGCCAGTTCGAGACGACGCGTTGACCCACGGGGAGCTGCGGCATGCCATGCCGATTGGTGGGCCCGCTGCCTTCTGGCGGTCCGGTTGCATCGGCGTCGGCGACGCCGTGTCGAAGCGCGCGCTGACGGTCGATGTAGCGCTGGCGACGGGCGACGAGTGACGATGGTTCGGTCGGCATGGCCCCAGCATATCGGATGTGCGCGAGGGCGAGGCGCCGACCGCCGTGCTATCGTGGGACGTCGAAGCTGAAAGGAGCGCTACGTGATGGGGTATCCCGAGTTCATGATCGCGCCGATGCGCGAGGAACTGACCCGGTTGGGCGTGCGGGAACTGCGGACGCCCGCCGATGTTGATTCCATCGTCCGAGACACGGACGGCACGGTGATGGTCGTCGTCAACTCCGTCTGTGGGTGCGCGGCGGGCAAGGCCCGGCCGGGCGTGGCCCTCGCCCTCCAGCACTCGACCACACCCGACGTCGTGGCGACCGTGTTCGCGGGCGCGGATACCGAAGCGACCGAACAGGCGCGGGCGCTGTTTGCCGGATATCCGCCGTCGTCACCGGCGATCGGTCTGCTGCGGAAGGGCCAATTGGTTTACATGATGGAACGTCACCAGATCGAAGGCCAGGAAGCCCCCGCCATCGCGCGTCAGTTGATCGACGCGTTTGACGAGCATTGTTCGAAGGCCGCAGTCGACGGATAGCGGCCCTTCCAAGCACGGGGCACGACAGGCGGTGCGCGGCGCCGCCTGTCGTCTGTACGGGCGAGGTCAGACGGCCGGGGGCAGGAGGGCCAGCGGAACGCGATGAGCGTGGCGCTCGAGGGTGGCACGCACCACGTCGGCCATGCCATCGAGAAAGCGGGGGGCGTCGTTGACGGCGGCCGCGCGCACCACGGAAAGGCCGATCTCGCTGCACAGCCCAACCGCCTCCACGTCGAGGTCGTAGAGCACCTCGACATGATCGGCAACGAAGCCGATCGGGCAGAGGATCGCCGCCTCGAGGCCGGTGGTGCGGGCGTCGCGAAGGTAGTCGCAGACGTCGGGTTCGAGCCAGGGATCGCCGGGTCGGCCGCTCCGGCTCTGATACACCAACGCCCAGTCCCGACCTTTGACCCGTTGGGCCACGGCCGCACACGACTCGCCGAGCTGGGCTTCGTAGAGGCTGTTTTGTGCCATCTCCTGTGGGATGCTGTGGGCCGTGAAGACGAGTCGGGCACGAGGGCGCAGGTGTTCGGGTAATCCGCCCTCCGCCGCCCGAATGCGATCGGCCAGCGTCTCCACGAAGCCGGGATGGGTATGCCAGGGCCCGACGTAGGTGACCTTCACATCGACATCGCCACGCTCGGCGAGTTGCTGCCGGGCATCGGTCACGTTCCGCCGGTATTGTTCGCAGCTCGAATAGGAGGCGTGCGGGGCCATGATGAACCCGATCGCGTGCCGCACGCCGGCGTGTGACATCTCGAGCAGCGTGTCAGCGAGGAACGGATGCCAGTTGCGCATGCCAACGTACACCGGCAGGCGCTGGCCGGCATCGGCGAGGCGCGCGCTCAGACCACCGGCTTGTTGGCGCGTGAGTTCGGTGATGGGTGAGACGCCATTGAAGTGGTCGTAGTGCGCGGCGACCTCCTCGACGCGGGCCTCGCTGACACGCCGACCGCGGAGCACGTTGGCGAGAAACGGGCGGACATCGTCGGGCCCGTTGGGCCCGCCGAACGAGATCACCAAGACGGCATCGAACGGATGTGAGCGGTCGACCATGACACTGCGGAGCCACGCGGATTCTATACCAGCGATTCCGCCGGGCGCGTGTTGTTGCGCCGGCGCTCCGCCTCACGATATGGTCACGGGACCGCCTTCGCCTTGCACATGACGATGAGTAGGACGCTACGTAGCGCGACTGTTGCGGCGCTCGTGGGCGTATGCGCCGCTTCGGCCGCCGCACAGCCCGAACGGCTGACCATCGACCGCGGCGCCCTCGGCGCCTGGCACGCGCTGCAGCGGCTGCGAACGTTCGGCAGCGTCCTGCACACGACGGCGCACCCGGATGACGAACACGGTGGCGTCCTGACCTGGTTGAGCCGGGGGCAGGGGGTCCGCGTGAGTCTGCTGACCCTGACACGGGGCGAAGGCGGGGACAACGCGATCGGTCCAGAACTGTTCGATGCGCTTGGCCTGATCCGCACCGAAGAGCTGCTGGCGGCGAATCGGTACTACGGCGTCGACCGGCAGTACTTCACCTCGATGGTCGACTACGGCTTCTCCAAACGTCTGGAAGAGGCCTGGGAGAAGTGGGATCGCCGAACGCTGCTCGGAGAAGTCGTGGCCGTGCTTCGCACCGAACGGCCTGTCGTGGTCCTGTCGCGATTTCAGGGGGCGCCGCGCGATGGCCACGGCAACCACATGGCCGCAGGGGCCATCACGCGCGAGGCGTTCCTGGCGGCTGGAGACCCGGAAGCCTTTCCAGACCAGATCGCTGCCGGGCTGCGGCCGTGGCAGGCCAGGAAGCTGTATGTCGGCGGCGTGAGGGACGACGAGGTCGCGACGCTCACGGTGGACGTGGGCGCGGTCGATCCGCGCATCGGCATGTCGTATCAGCGCCTGGCACGGCTCGGATTGAGCCTGCAACGCTCGCAGAATGCGGGCCGTGCGAGCGCGTCGCCAGGTCCGGCCGTCTTCCGATACGCGCGTGTCGACACGCCAGGCCCCGCGATTGAAGCGACCCCGTTCGACGGGTTGGACACGAGTTGGGCGGGCGTCTTTTCACTCGTCGGTCAAGAGGCGACGCCGAACTGGGGAGTGCGGCTCACGGCCATCGGCGACGTCGTGGAGGCGGTGGCACGCGGGTTCTCGATGCATCGGCCGGCGGACGGCGCGGTGGCGCTGGCCGCGGCACTCGACGCCACGCGCAACGCCATCTCGGATCTCGCGGAGACGTCCGACGCGCGCCTGCTCCTGGAGCGGAAGGCGGAGCAGTTCGAAGCGGCGATCGGCGCGATGCTCGGGCTTGAATTGTCGGCCGTCGCGGTCTCCGAGGACACGCCACCCGCCGAGATCGACGAGTTGGGCCCCGTGGTCTCGGGGCAGACCGTGCAGGTGGACCTAGCGCTGTCGGGTTCCGGGATCGCCGACATCGAGGACGTCGCCCTGTCAGTCGAGACGCCCGATGACTGGCGGGTCGGGGAGTCAGGGAGGCCCGTGGCGTCGGACGATCGCTGGCAGCGCCGCGTCGAGGTTCGGATCGGCGGGACGTCAGCCACCCGGCCTCATTTTTCCCGAACATCACTGGCAGAGAGTCGCTATCGGATCGAGGGCGACAGGGCATTCTTCGACCCGTTTCCGGCACCGGCCGCGCGTGGCGTGGCTCGGTTCCGCGTTGCGGGCGTTGTCGTCGAGCACCGGACGCCGGTCGTCTCTCGAGAAGCGCGGCTGCCGTATGGCTATGCCGATCGTTTGCTGCAGGTCCTTCCGGCGATCGGTCTGACGATCAGTCCGGCGGTGGCGGTCGTGCCGCTCGGGGTCGAGTCGGCGGAGCTGACGATCTCGGTTCGGGTGGATCGACGAGGCCCCGCCGGCTGCGAGGCAACGCTCGAACTGCAACTGCCAGAGGCCTGGCGGGTGTCGCCGGAGCAGGTTCGCCTACGTGGCGGCGACGGCTCGGAGGTGACAGTCGACTTCCGCGTGAGGCCGTCCGATCTGTCCGGTGCGCCGCAGCGCGTCGGCGCCGTCGCCAGGCTCGATGGTGTCGAGTTCCGGGAGGGCTACGACACGATAGCGCATCGCGATCTCGAAACGCGCCGGCTCTTTCGGCCGGCCGAAGCATTCATCCGTGGTGTGGACGTGGTAACGCCGCCAGACCTGCGCGTCGGCTACGTCATGGGGATCGGCGACGCGGTGCCCGAGGCGGTCGGGCAACTGGGTGCGACGGTGCAGCGGCTCGAGGCAGACGATCTGGCCTCAGCCGACCTGAATCGATTCGATGCGATCCTCGTCGGTACCCGTGCCTACGCCGTTCGACCAGACCTGCACCGGTCGAACGATCGGTTGCTCGCCTTTGCCGAGCGAGGCGGGCATCTCATCGTCCTGTACAACACCCAGGAGTTCATTCCGTCGCGACACGCGCCGTTCCCCGGCGACCTGCCGCGCCGCTCCGAAGAGGTCTCGGAGGAGGATGCGCCGGTCGTGATGCTGGCCCCTGACGCCCCGGTGCTGGCGTGGCCGAATCGGATTACGGCAGCCGACTTCGACGGGTGGGTCGAGCAGCGCGGCTCGAAGTTCTGGCGCTCCTGGGCGGACGCGTATACTGCGGTCGTCGAGTCGCACGACACCGGCCAGCCGCCGCAGCGCGGCGGCTGGCTGACGGTGGCGGTCGGGCAGGGGCACTACACGTACTTCGCGTACGCGCTACACCGCCAGCTCCCGTCCGGCGTGCCCGGCGCCTATCGGTTGCTGGCGAACTTGCTTTCGGTCGGACGCCGCGAGTGAGCCGTCGCACGAGGCTAGAGAGGAGGAGTTGACCGCCATGATCGGACTGAAGCCAAGTGCACGCCGAGCCGTCGCACTCGCCGGAGCGCTCGTCATCGGCGCGGCCGGCCCGGCCCTGGCCCAAGCGCGAGCGGCGTGGGTCGACCCGGACCGTACGCCACCGTCGGGGATGAGGTACCGGACCTTTCACAGCGCGCAGGCCGACGGCGACGTGAGCTATCTCGTCTACCTGCCGCCGGACTACGAGGCCGCGGCTACCCGGCGCTATCCGGTGATCTACTGGATGCACGGCCTCGGAGGGCGTCAGGCCGGCGGCGCGCGTCTGGCGGCGCGCCTGGACCGGGGCAGCCGCGCGGGCGAAGCGCCCGCGGTGATCGTCGTGTCGATCAACGGACTACGCGCCAGCATGTACAGTGACTCGAAGGATGGCCTACGGCCGGTCGAGAGCATGATTGTCGACGATCTCGTACCGCACGTGGACGCGACCTACCGGACGGTTCCGCAACGGCAGGCCCGCGCGGTGGCCGGCATGTCGATGGGCGGCTACGGGACGTTTCGGCTGGGCTTCAAGTATCCGGAATTCTTCGGCGTGATGTCGTCATTTGCAGCAGCCTTGCACACGGAGGCGACACTCGCCGAGAACCGCGCCGCGATCTACGAGGCCGTCTACGGTGGCGATGCGGACTACGCACGACAGAACACCCCGTGGACGCTGGCCGAGATGAACGCCGACGCCGTGCGGGGGCGAACCGTCATCCGGCAGATCATCGGCACCGCGGACGGCCTGCTCGAGTGGAACCGGGCGTTTCATCGTCTGCTCGAACAGCGCGGTGTCGAGCACGACTACATCGAAGTGCCGGACGTCGCTCACGACTACGACGCTCTGGCGGCCGCGATCGGTAATGCGACGTTCGAGTTCTATCGACGCGCGTTCGGGGAAGGCACTGAGTCGGCCACGCGCTGACAGCGTACGCCGCCCGCGTGCTATACTCGAGCGTTTGTCATGCCCAAGATTCTCGTCACGAACGACGATGGCATCAGATCGGCGGGCCTCGAAGCGCTGGCGGGCGCCCTCGAGGCGATCGGGGACGTGATCGCGGTTGCGCCGCTGATGGAGGCGAGTGCGGTTGGACACGCCCTCACGTTGCGACACCCGCTGCGGCTCGAACAACTCGCCGCGAATCGGTACAGCGTCGACGGCACGCCGACCGACTGTGTGAACGTGGCTGTTTCCAAGGTCCTGCGCGGCCGGCCAGACCTGGTGGTCTCGGGCATCAACAAGGGCGCCAATCTCGGAGACGATGTGACGTACTCGGGCACCGTCGCCGGAGCGATGGAGGGCGCGTTGCTGGGCGTCCCCAGCCTAGCGGTGTCGCTGGAACGTCGCTCGGACGAGTTCGACTTCACGCAAGCGGCCGCGGCCGCGGTGGAGTTGGCCACCGCGCTGCTGACGAATCCGCTGCCGAGCCGGACGTTCCTGAACGTCAACGTCCCGCATGGCCGCGTGAAGGGCCTGCGGGTGACCGTGCAGGGCCGGCGGAACCATGTGACCTCGGTCGCCGAAGCGCGCGACCCACGTGGACAGCCCTACTTCTGGATCGAGGAGGGGCAGACGCGGTGGGAGGAGTTGGCGCGCTCGGACCATCACGCCGTGGCCGACGGCTGGGTCTCGGTGACGCCGCTCAGTCCGGACTTGACGGATCACGCCGCACTGCCGCTGGCCGAAGCGCTATCGCTCGGGCGGGAGGCTGGGGTAAAATAGACGATCGAGCGGTCGGGGCGTGGCTCAGCCTGGTAGAGCACTCGGTTCGGGACCGAGGGGTCGGAGGTTCAAATCCTCTCGCCCCGACCAACTTTCCCGCAGTTTTCCTTCCGAATTGCTTACGGGATACCTGCCCGTAAGTGCTGATGAAATCCCATTGTTCCCATGGATTTCATGCAGGATTCATGCAGGTGCGTGTGCCATCGGTCCCCCCAACGGGATTGCACCCTGTAGAGCACGGGTTGATTGAGCCACTACAACAACCAATGAGGATGGCAGCGAATCGCTACAGTCGTGGACTATCCTTGCCAGAATAGGGTCGACGATGCGACCGACGGGGGGCAGGAGCCGACGCGAAGACGAAGATTCATGTCGTCGGTGACCTGTCTGCACATGAGGCCTTGGGTGGAGTTCGTTCCACTAGCGACGAACTCGAGTTCGATCTCGGCAGACAACGCCGGATTCTCGATGGGGAAGTCGAGCACGCTCGTTCCACGGCGACTTGCTTGAGTTGGCTCTAGCTGTTCATACGGCCGGGATACCAGCCGGACCCACGGGACCGTACCGGTCTGATGGAGCA
Source organism: Acidobacteria bacterium UBA2161 (assembly GCA_002328835.1). Taxonomy (GTDB): domain Bacteria; phylum Acidobacteriota; class Vicinamibacteria; order Vicinamibacterales; family UBA823; genus UBA2161. The sequence continues at coordinate 69,482 of DCWN01000042.1, forward strand.
TCAGTCCGACTTCCATTATGGCGGCCGAGACTTCCGGCTCTCCGTTCGCGCGAAGGTGGTGATAGATGGGTGGGTGGAACGTGAAATGAGGGTTGCGAGTTCCATCCCGTTCGCCCCCAGGGCAAAAAACAACGATGCGCCGATCTGTGAGGCCGGCCGACACGTCCCCTGTGTCAGTGATAGAAACCCACGCCACGGACCTGCGGAGGTCTGGCGCGACGGCAACGATTACCCGCACTACAGTGGCCGTCAGTGAAGGACCAGGGCCACTCAATAGGCCTGGGCCTAAGGCGCATGGATCAGCCCACCCTCGAATAGCGCAAGTACCGCCGTGCCGCTGTCGCACTCCTGAACTCACGCACGTCCTGCAGCTGCTCCTCCAGGTGCCACACCAGAAAGCTGAAGCCCTGGCCTGGGACGAGCCAACAGGTCACCTCACGGCCATCGGGGCGGATGTACCGAGAGAGGATCTTGGGCCGCCAGGGGAGTGACAAACCGCAACAATGGGCGTCTCAGTCATGCAGCGGGGGAGTGCAAGGGCGGGGCGGGCAGTTCTGACGTTCATGTCGGTTGGTGTCCTATGGGCCGGGCAGAAACTGCAACATCGGGCAGATACCGACGTTGGCTCTACGGGGTCAAACGAATGT
>DCWN01000042.1:70429-128791 GCA_002328835.1 Acidobacteria bacterium UBA2161
TCTACGGGGTCAAACGAATGTGGACCACATGAGGCTGTGAGATAAGAGAGACTTTGCCGCACGAGGAGGAGGTCCTCATGACGAAGGCGAAGTCTGCGGAGAAGGTCGTTCAAGACATCCGGAGGAAGACCCGTTGGCCGATCCCTACCTCATCCTGCTCGGTCCGTCGGGAAACGTCATCGCGACGAACGACGACGGCGGAGACGGAGAGGACGCCTGGATTCGCGACCTGCGCCTACCGACTTCGGGGACTTACACGATCGAGGCGACCGCGTATCGCAAACGGCAGCTCGGCAAGTACCACCTCCGTGTGGACGTGAGGCGGTAATCCCTAGAGGCCGCCCCTGACATCCGACGGGTACTCGTTGACAATAACCTCCCAGAAGATCTCGCCCGGCATGTCCGGAATCGGCAGCGAGTACTGGAACCGGGCATCCTGACCCGGGTGGAATTCACGATCGAAGCCGCCGTCAGGATACGCCGTGTCAGACGCCAGCAACTGCGCTTGCTCGGGCCCTTCGAAGACGAGCAACTCGATGGCCGGGCTGAACGCTGGCCCCACACCGGTGTTCTCCACGGTCCCCTGCACGCGGAGTTCGCCGTTCGTGTAATCCCAAAACACCACGCGAATTGGAGAAACGGCTGACTCTGGCTTTCGACCAACGCCGGGTCCGCCGAGAAGGTCGTGATGCCGGCGCCCACGGCGAGGCTGAGCATTAACAGGCCGGTGCTGAGGCCGAGACCACCGAGCCACCGAGTCTGCTTCGAACCCGGAAGCCCAAGGCCGCAGCCGGCCCAGACCGCCAGGAATCCGACCGGTGCGAAGCCTGAGATGAACGTCGCCCCGAAACCGCCGATCAACAGGATCCGCGACGCGAGCGCCATCGCCGGCGTCGGCTCATCATCGTCGGACAGGAAGTCGCCCGTCGGTCGAACAGCGCGATCCGGCCGAGGCCGGCCGACTGCCTGAGGATCCAGAAGGAAGCGACACCGCGGACAGACAGGCGACCGCCCAATCAGTTTGGCGCCGCAGGAGGGGCACCGCGTCGGCACGTCGCCGGTGGGGACACCAGCATCACTCGCCGGTCGGGTGGCTGCTCTGCGCTCACGGGGCGGCGGCGCGGACCGCGCGGGCGGGGTCCGGACCGCTGGACCCGAGCGTGGCGGGGGCGCAGATCGAGTTCCCGGCGGGGGCGTACGCCGCCGCTGTCGGGCGCAACGGACACAGCCGACATCCGGGTTCTGGATTTGACTTCCGCAGATCGGACAGCGTTTCATCGGTACGATCGAACGCTTGGGAGGATCAACTAAGAGTAACCCGGCCCCGCCACCGGTACAACCGGTCGTGCCGGAGATGCACCCGGGCGCCCCGCCTCAGGCAAGCTGCGCAGCGACCTCCAGCAGCTGGTCGATCTCAGCGGCGGTGTTGAACAGGGCGGCGCCAAAGCGGATCTCGCGGCCACCTTCACGGAATGACAGCTTGATCGACGCCTGCTCGAAACGGCTCGCGGCCGTCGCCTGGTCGGTCGGGTTCTCGAAGGCCACAATTGCCGTCTGGTTGCCGGCCGGTGTCACGGGATGGAGCCCCAGTTCGACCAGCCCACGCCGTGCTCGTTGGGCCAACGTGACGCCGTGAGCGTGGATCCGCTCGACGCCGACCCGCTCGAGATAGGCCAGCCCCGCCCCCAATTCGTAGAAGGCGCCAAACGCCGGCGTGGCGTACTCGAACTTCCTCGCGCCGCTGTGGAACTCGAACTGGTATCCAGGGAGTTCACGGGAGGTCTGCAAGAATCCACGCCGATCGGGTGGAATGCGATCGAGAATGGAGTCGCGAACGAAGAACGGCGCAATACCGAAGCCGCCGAGCAGCCACTTGTAGGTGCCGGCGCAGAAACAGTCGATCGGGGTGCGGCGGACGTCTATGGGGACCATGCCGGCCGCCTGGATCGCGTCGGCATACAGATAGGCGTCGTGCGCATGCGCGAGGTCGGCGAGACCGTGGATGTCGTGGAGGAAACCATTCTGGTGGGACACCCATGCCACCGAGATGAGGCGCGTCCGCGAGTCAACCAGCCGGGCGAACGCCTCCACCGGCACCGCGCCATCCTCGGCCTCGGCGACGCGCAGTTCGATGCCGCGAGTCTGTTCCAGATGGCGGTACAGGATGTATGACGTCGAGAAGTGCAGGGAATCCAGAACGACGTTGTCGCCCGGTTGGAGGTCGAGTGCCTGCGCCATCGTGTTCTCGCCGTCACTGGTCGCGGACAGAAAACCGATCTCCTCCGGGCTCGCACCCATGAGATTGGCGAACTGGCGCCGCACGGTTTCTTTCTGCTCGAGCATGGCGCCGAGCGGCACCGGGGCACGGGCCTTGGCCTCGACGAACCGCCGGACGGCTTCGGTCGCCGTGCGTGGGCTCGGCGTGATGTAGGGGGCGTCCAGGTAGATGCCGTGGTCGACGACGGGGAAGTCGGCTCGGACGCCGAGCGGGTCGGTCCCGTCCTGCGCCGACGCCGAACGCCCGAACGCGGTGACGGCGGCCGCGGCGGATGTGGCGTGGAAGAATTCGCGGCGATTCATCGTGGCCTCGCTCCTCGGAGGTCAGAGTGTGACGATCGAACGGCGACGCTGGAATTGTACGGCATCCGGGGAGACTACGCGTCAGAGCGTGACCGCTCGGCTTCGACGATTTCGAGCGGGCCCTCCAATGGGGCGAAAATGCCCTGATCGTTCGTAAGGCCCATGGCCGACAGGTCGACCGGGGCATGGCGGCGAAGCGTGAGGCGGAGTTGAATCGAGGCGACGTCGTCGACGCTTTCGAGGACGGCATCCGCCATCGCCTGCAACAGGGCGGGCGGCGACTCGGTCGGATGCTCCACGAACGTTTCCAGCAAGAGCTGCCGCACCCCCTGGAGCGCCAGCCCGAAGGACACGTCAGGCCGAACGTAGCGCCAGCGTGCAGCCACATCGGTGGCGAACGGCGAGGACGGCGACTCGCGCCCCCCGGCCCGCAGTAAGCGGAGGTCCTCCAGTCCGGCCTCCACGCTCGTGCCGTCGCGGGCGCCCAACACGCGAGCCACCCGCGTCTCTCCGCTGACCCGAGCGAACGCATGATGCTGCTCCTGGCCGCCGACGTCGAGCCGCCGCCAAGAACATTCACGAAGTTCGAGAGCGAGCCGGGCGAGCCCTGGATGGGCCATCAGCAGGTAGTCGTTCAACGACAACCCAAGCTCTTCGACCTGGTCGAGCGGATGGTCCTTGGCGATCGCATGCACCGTACGGACGAGGGTCTCGTGCGGCAGGTCGGCCGAGTTGGACTCCGCACCCCACGCGCACCGCGCTGTCACGCCGACCTCCCGGAGGTCGTGCCGGCCGGGCCGTTCGATCAGCTTGACGACCTGGATCGGAGAGGTGCCGAAACGATGGGTTTCGCGTGATCCGGTGGACATGACGACGAGCGGTCCCCGCCATTCTACCTAGCTCCGGGGTTCGTTGTCGGCCGCGGCGGCTCGACTATAATCAAGCGTTGGGCCGGCTTCCAGGAACCTTCATGCTGGTAGCGCGACGCTACATCGTTCGCGGTCGGGTGCAGGGCGTGGGCTTTCGGTTCTTCACCGAGGACACCGCCCGACAGGCCGGCGTCCACGGCCATGTGTCCAATCGAGATGACGGCAGCGTCGAAGTCGTTGCCGAGGGTGACATCGATGCGGTGGCGCGCCTCGAGGCCGGGTTGCGGCAGGGCCCGCCCGGCGCCCGAGTTGACACGGTGGAGGTCGAGGAGCGGGTCCCAGCCGGCGTGGCCACGGGATTCAGCATCGAAACAGGAGACGCATGGATCTGAAGACGAAGATACGCCACGTCCCGGACTTTCCGAAGCCGGGCATTCTCTTCTACGATGTCACGACGCTCTTTCGGGACCCGGGCGGCTTCCAGCAGGCGCTCGACGATCTGACCGCGCCCTACGACGCGGACGCGGTCGACGTGGTCGTCGGTATCGAGAGTCGTGGATTCATCCTTGGGGCGGCCGTCGCGGATCGACTGAACGCCGGCTTCGTTGTGGTGCGGAAGCCCGGAAAGCTGCCGGCGGACACGATTCAAGTCAGCTACGACCTGGAGTACGGCAGCGACGTGCTCGAGATGCACGCCGACGCCATCGAGTCGGGGCAGCGGGTCCTGATCGTCGACGATCTGCTCGCGACGGGTGGGACAGCGCGGGCGACGATCGATCTGGTGAAGCAGACCGGCGGGGAGGTTCTCGGCATGGCGTTCCTGATCGAGCTGGCCGAACTGAACGGGCGGAAGAAGCTGGGAGGCGAGCAGGTGCGGGTGGTACTGCGGTACTAGGGCTCTGGCTCGCTAGAAGTCGCGGGCGCGCGGATCGGTCCAGCCGTCCCGCTGCATGTCGGTCTCGAGGCGTATCCAGCGATCCGTCAGATCTTGCTGGTCGGCGTAGCGTTCCACCGTCTCCGAACCGCCGGAGCGGGAAATGACGAGCTCGAACCCCTGCCCGTCAGGTCCATAACGCGTCTCGCAGCGGACGTAGGTTTCAGCCGACGTGAAGAACCAGACCACGACGGCAGTATCGGTCCCAGATCCGGGGAACGTTAAGCGGTCGCCGCGCTCGCCGTCGAGTCTGCGACGGTGACGTGCGGACAGATGGGCAACACGCGTCCAAGACTCGGGGAGAGGCTCTGCTACACTACGCGTGGTCGCACCACGCGCGTGTAGCTCAGCTGGATAGAGCAACCGCCTCCTAAGCGGTAGGCCCCCGGTTCGAATCCGGGCACGCGCGCCACGACTTCCTTCCGGTATAATTAGAGATCGACTGGATGTCTTCGGAGGGACCCTCATTCGATGAAACGTTCTGAACGCCACCATCTGAAGGAGAACGCGCTGGCGGTGTGGCTCGCCGATGTGGCCGACGTGTTCGAGACTCGTTCGCGTGAGGTCTTCATCTGGGCAGCACTGGCGGTCGTCGCGCTGGTGCTCGTCGGCGGCTATGTCAGCTACCAGCAGTCGGCCGACCTTCGCGGCACGGATCTGCTGGCGGACGCACTCAACACGGCGTCCGCGCCGGTCGTCCCGCCGCCGCCGCCACCGGATCCGTCCGATCCCACCGCCGCACCACCGGCTGCCGCTTTCCAGCCGGGCAGCTTCACATCGGAAGGTCGGCGAGCGGAGGCCGCGCTGGAAAAGTTCATGCTGGCCGCCGAGGCCTTTCCGGAGAGCCCCGCGGGTATCACGGCGCGCTATCACGCCGCCACGTTGTTGGGAACGCTCGGCCGGCGCGATGAGGCGGAGGCCTACTATGCCGAGGTCGTCGCGTTGGCTGGCGACAACATCTACGGCCGGATGGCCCGTCTCGGATTGGCCGAAACGAGCATGAACGGCGGGAACCCGGATGCGGCGATCGCGCTGTTTGAAGAGGCGCTCAATCTGACAGGCGCACAGGTCCCGCTGGACGGCGTCCTGATGCGTCTGGGGAGAGCCTACCTGCGTGCCGGCCGCACGGTCGAGGCCGAGGAGAGCTTCGCGCGGATCGTCGACGAGTTCCCGCAATCGATCTACGGCCCGGTGGCGCAGACGGAACTCGACGAACTACAGACACGCGACGCCGACGCGAGCTGATCGCGCGGCCGGCGCGCGCGGCTCAGTGGGCGTCGGCGAGTCGATAGGTCAGCAGCTTGTAGACGAGCTTCGCGCAGAGAAAATTGGGGTGGACCTGTCCCGGGATTGGACACAGTTCCACGACGTCACACCCGACGACGTCGCGACTCCGGAACGTCAATCGCAGTAGCTCCAGCAACTCGCGCCACCCGAGGCCGCCGGGCTCGGGCGTCCCCACGGCCGGCATCACCGCCGGGTCCAGGCCATCGCAATCGATCGTGATGTACACCTTCGCCTGCAGGGTCTCCACCACGTCGTTCATCCACGTGGGGCGCGCTCGCATCTCTGCGTCGTAGAAGATCATCGTCGGCAACGACTCGACCGTCGCCGCTTCCTCGGTCGAGAGGCTCCTGATGCCGACCTGCGTGCACGGCGCATAGGCGAGCGCCCGGCGGATCGCACATGCATGGCTATTGCGCTCTCCGAGATACTCATCCCGAAGGTCGGCATGGGCGTCGATCTGGAGCACCGAGAGGCCCTCGTGATGCGCCGCCGTGGCAGCCACGAGGGGTGGCGTAATCGAGTGCTCGCCGCCGAGGGTGACCAGAAACTTGTTGGCGCGCACGATGCCATCGGCGACGCGTTGGATCTCGGCCAGGGCATCAGCGAGCGCGTCGAAGGGCAGCTCCATCTCCGGAAGGGTGCAAAGCCCCCGTCCGTGCACCTCGACGCCCAGCTCTTCGTCCCAGAGTTCCAGCTGCGCAGACGCTTGAAGAATGGCGGCGGGCCCCTGCCGTGTTCCCTGCACGTACGACGTGGTTCGCTCGAGCGGCGCGGGAAGGATCACCGCGGCGGCGTCGTCGAACGACGCACCGACCACGTCGCCGAAGGGCCGTGTGGCACCCTGCGCGTAGCGCGGCGGGGAGGTCATGCTGACGTCTCGAAGCGGCCGTCCGGCAGGGCCTTCCCGTCGAGGACGATCGTCCGGCCGCTCAGGTCGAACGTCGCGTGTCGCCGGTCCGCGCAGATGTCCGCGCTGGTCGACGCCAGTGCGGTCGTCAAGAAGGGCAAGGCCACCGTCGCATCGACGTTCACGGTGACCTGGTCCGCGCCCGCCGCGACCTTGCCCCAGCTCTGAGCTTCGTCCAGCGTGGAGCCCGAGGCCCCGCCGAAGTGGGGCACATCCGTGACGATTTGCATCGCGTACTGGTGGCCTCCAATGCCTTCGCTGTAGAACTCGGCCTGCACGCTCGCCTGGTTGATGAAGTTCTTCGGCGTTCCGCCGCCCAGCACCACCGACGCGGTGCGCCGTTTCCGGATGACGATGTTGGCGGATTCGATGATGTCGCCGATGACGTCGACGTGCCCCGCGCCGGACGCCTCCTGCCGGGCCTGTGAGAGGCCCATCCCGATCGACGAATCGGCGATCGCCGGGCAGAAGATCGGCACGTTGGCCCGATGCGCGGCCGTCAGGATACCGTCGCGCCCGGTGTCCGACCAGAGGTGGCCGCCCAGTCGGTGCAGGAATTCACGGCTCGTGTACGGGCGCGGGTCGAGCGTGGACGCAAACGCCGCGATCCAGTTGTCGTTCTCGATGAACTCTTCCTCGTCCATGAGCGTGTCGTAGACCCGGTCGATGTGCGCGGCCTGCAGAGCGCGGTCATCGGTCGCCGGCGACCCTTGGAAATGTCTCCGACCGCGGCACTCGTGGAGGTCGTGGTACAGATTCGCTCCAGTCGACACGACGCAATCGACAAAGCGCTGCGTGATGAGCTGAGCGATCACCAGGCGGAGGCCGCCGGCACTCAGGGCGCCCGCGACGCCGAGGAAGATGACGCAGTCGTCCGCGAGCATCTTCCGCCAGACGTCATGGGCGGTGGCCAGATTGCGCCCCTGAAAGGAAATCCCGCGCATCCGATCGAGCACCTGCTCGGCGGACGCGTGCGGCTCGATTGTGAACGGTTCGACTGGCGTGTGGAGCAGGCGATGCTTATCCGACATGCGACGCCATTCTAGCAGTCCGAACGCGCCGTCTAGGAAAGAGCGCGCACGGTACGTGGCCCGGGCCTACTCACCAGGCAGGTCCTTCTTCGCTTCAGCCAGCCACGCCAACGCCTCGATCGGCGTCAGGCGGTCGACGTCCAGGCCGCGCAGCCGGCGGGTGAGGTGGTCGTCGGGCCCGGCGGCCTGAAACAGGCCGAGCTGGGCCTGCGCGTCGTCGGACGGGGCATTCAAGGCCGGCCTGCCGCTCCGGGACAACTCGTCCTGCTCGAGCCCGGCGAGGATCTCCCGGGCGCGCTGGATGACGCTGGGCGGCAGGCCCGCCAGACGGCCGACCTGGATGCCATAGCTGCGATCGGATCGGCCGGCGACGACCTTGCGGAGGAAGACCACGTCGTCCTGGTACTCCCGGGCGACCACGTGAAAGTTCACGACGCCGGGCAGAGCATCGGCCAGGTCGGTCAGCTCGTGGTAATGCGTCGCGAACAGCGTGTGCGGCCGTGGTCCGGGGTCAGCCGCGAGATGCTCCGCGACGGCCCACGCGATGCTCAATCCGTCGAAGGTCGCCGTGCCTCTTCCGATCTCGTCGAGCAGGACGAGGCTTCGCGACGTGGCGGTGTTGAGGATGTGCGCCGTCTCCTCCATTTCGACCATGAACGTCGAGTGTCCCCGGGCGATGTTGTCCGACGCGCCGACCCGCGCGAAGACCCGGTCGACCATTGGGAGCTTCGCCTGACGCGCCGGGACGAACGACCCGGCCTGGGCCAGAACCGTCAACAGCGCGGTCTGCCGGAGATACGTCGACTTGCCGCCCATGTTGGGCCCCGTGAGAATCACCAGCTGGTGGGTCGAGTCGTTCAGCAGGACGTCATTCGGCACGAAACTGTCCGAGGTGTGGCGCTCGACGACAGGGTGGCGAACGTCAGCCGCCTCCAGTTCGTCGCCGTCGTGCAGCTGCGGCTTCGTGTAGTCGAGGTCGACGCCCGTTTCGGCGAGGCCCGCCAGCGTATCGAGGCCGGCGAGCGCGCGCGCTGTGTCCTGGATGCGGGGGGCTTCCGCCGCGACTCGGCTGCGGAGTTCCTCGAACAACATCAGCTCGCGCGCCTGGATCCGTTCGTCGGCACCTAGCACCCGCTCTTCGTACTCCTTGAGGGCCGGCGTGATGAATCGCTCGCCGCTCGCCACGGTCTGCTTCCGGTGGTAGTCGTCCGGGACGGCCGCAAGGTTCGTTTTCGAAACTTCGATGTAGTACCCGAAGACCCGGTTGAATCGGATCTTCAGGTTCGAGATGCTGGTCCGCGCACGCTCCGCTTCCTCCATCTCGGCGATCTGCTGCCGCCCGCCCTGGCTGATCGACCGCAGCTGGTCCAACTCCGCATCGGCACCCGGGCGGATGCACTTGCCCTCCCGCGCCAGGGCGGGCGGGTCATCGGCGATCGTCGTCTCGATGGCGCTCCGGAGATCCGCCAGATCGTCGAGTTCGCCGAGGAGGCTCAGCACGAGCGGCGCGCGCAGGTCCGCCAGGATCGTGCGGAGCCGAGGGATCACCTCCGCCGACTGCTGGAGCGCCGTGAGATCGCGCGGCCCGGCGGTGCCGAGCGAGGCCCGCGCGACGAGCCGTTCGAGATCCGCCACATGCTTCAGCGCGTCTCGTAGCTTCGCCCGCGGAACGGCCTGGAAGGCCAGCTCCTCGACGGCATCCAGGCGGTCCTGAATCCGTTCGAGAGCCAGCAACGGACGCACCAGCCAGGCGCGAAGCAGGCGCCCACCCATGGCCGTCACCGTACGGTCGATCGTGCCCAGGAGCGAGCCGTCGCGGGTGCCGTCGGTAGCCTGGACGATTTCGAGGTGGCGAAACGTCGTGGGATCGATGACGAGATGCTGGGCGGTCTCCCGGAAGTGCAACTCTCGGACGTGCGTGAGATCGCGCTTCTGGGTGTCCTGCAGATATCGAATGAGGCCGCCGGCCGCCGCGATCGCCGCGGGCCGATCCTCCATGCCGAGACCGTCGAGGGTCCGCACCCCGAGCTGCGTGCACAGGGTGTCGCGCGCCCGCGCCACATCGAAACTCCACGACTCGGCTCGAGTGACCGGAATCTCACCGAGATCGGGCAGGCTCGATTCGGCGTCGAGGTCGGCTGGCACGACGACTTCGCGCGGCTGCAGGACGGCGATCTCGTCGAGGACGCCCTGGCGGCCGGACGGGCCGCCGAACTCGGCAGCGTGGAACTCTCCAGTCGAGAGGTCCAGCAGCGCGACACCGAAGATCGCCGATTCACCGTTGCGGCTCGGCGCCTCGGCGGATCGCGTCATCAGCGACATCAGAAAGGCCGGCTGACGTGCATCCAGATGCGCGGCGTCGATGAGCGTGCCCGGGGAGACGACGCGTACGACTTCACGACGCACGAGCCCCTTGGCCTTCTTCGCATCCTCAACCTGATCGCAGATCGCGACCCGAAACCCCTTGTTCACGAGCCGAGCGATGTAACCGTCCGCCGCGTGAAACGGCACGCCGCACATCGGAATCCCGACGCCGTCCCTGTCCTTGGAACGAGACGTCAGGGTCAATTCGAGCGCGCGCGCTGCCGTCAGGGCGTCCTCGTAGAACATCTCGTAGAAATCGCCCATGCGAAAGAAGAGCAGAGCGTCGGCGTACTGCTGCTTGGCGTCCAGGTATTGACGCATCGCGGGCGTAACGCCAGAACTCGATGTGCGGGAAGGCAAGGGGCCTCTCGACGACTGCGTGCCCGAGGAGTGGAGGGTGTCGGGTGAAACCAGTATAACCCCAGGGTTCACTTGCCTTGGCAGGGTCTGGCGCTGGGCTTGGCGTCGAGGGCAAGGCGCGACGAGGGAGCTTGGCGGGTCCACGTGACCGAGGAGGAACGAGGCCCTCGACGTCCAGAGCAAGCCAGACACGTCGAGGCAGGGGAACCCTGGGGTCACGAAGCGGTCAAGACGCAGTCAAGGTGCTGAGGACATTGACTTTCCGCGTGGAGGTGGGCCGACTAGAATTGGTCGCAGATGGAACCGCTGGAAACCAATGACGTGTACTGCGGCGTGGTCCTCGCCCTCGAGACGGCCACACGCGCGGGGAGCGTGGCGATCGTCCGGGGTGGTCGGGTGATTGCCAGCGCCTCGGGCGACGCGCGGGCGACGCATGGCGAACGACTGCCCGGTGAGGCGGTCGATCTGCTCGCGGCGCACGGGCTGATGGTCGAGAACGTCGACCGCTTCGCCGTGGCGGTAGGCCCTGGATCGTTTACAGGGCTGCGAGTCGGCATTGCCACGATTCAAGGCTTGGCGTTGACCCGCAGCAGCGAGGTCATGGGTGTGTCGACGCTCGCAGCCATGGCCGAGTGCGTCGTCGTGGACGCCGACGTGCTCGGCGTCTGGCTCGATGGTCAGCGAGGCGATGTCTTCGGAGCGGCCTATCTGACGGCGGGCGGCGGTGCCCGAGCGGCTGACGCGACGACTCACTCGATCACGGTTCCGCCCGGGCTCGAGGAGCTCGAGCCGCACTGTGTCGGCTCGGCCGCCGAAGTCGCCGGCGGCTGGCGGGATCGGATAGGGCGCCGGAGCGTCGTCCTGGCAGGCGACGGCGCGGTCCGGTATGCGGGCGAGGCCGAGGCGGCCCTGGGCCAGACGGTGAGGATTCTGCCGATGCCCGCTGCGCTGGCCGTCGGCGTCGGCCAGCTGGCGGTTCGGGCGACGCCGACGCAGCGGAGCCCACCCCATGGGATCGCGCCGTTGTACATCCGACGTCCGGACGCGGAACTGGCGCGAGACCAGCGTACGCGAGGCACCTCGCACCGATGAAGGCTCTCGACGAGACCGTTGAACGCGTCGATCTGCGCCGCGACCTCGATGGTCTGGTCGAACTGGAGGCCGCATCGTTCAGGAATCCATGGACGTGCGAGATGCTCCTGGCAGAGCTGGCCGACGTCGCCGTGGCGCTGGCCTATGTGGTCCGCACCACTGATCGTCAACAGGCCGGGTACTGCTCGTGTCGACTGATCGAGGACGAACTGCATCTCAACAACCTGGCCGTTCACCCGACCCAGCGGCGTTGCGGCCTGGGGAGGCGCCTGCTTGAACACCTCTTGCATGACGTGTTCGACCTCGGCGCCAGACGCGTGACGCTGGAGGTCCGGGCGTCGAATGCCGCGGCACTCGCGCTCTACGACAGTCTGGCGTTCGTGCGAAGGGGGCTCCGCCGGGGCTACTACACGATGCCGGTCGAGGATGCCGTGATTCTCTGGCGGTCGCTGCCCTAGCCTGCGCGATGGCCGGGAAACTGCGGCCTCTGGCCGTCGCCGCCCGAGCCGCTTGAACGGCCAGAACCCTTGTGGTACGGTGCGGTCAGTTTTGGTCGTCCGGGTCGACAAACCTTGTTCGGAGGAGGGGAGGATGTCGACGGAAACGCAATTGAAAGAGCGGCTGCTGCAGACAGACGGTGAATTCCAGCAGCTGGCCGCGAAGCACCACGATCTCGACAGTCGCTTGGCGACGTTGATCGGCCAACCCCACTTGTCCGCCCCCGAAGAACTCGAAAAGGTCACCCTCAAGAAGCGCAAGCTCCAGGTCAAAGATCAGATGGAGCAGATCCTGCGCCGGGGCCGGACCGTCACGGGGTCGGGGCCGGATGCCGACGCCGCGCCGGCCGCGGGGGGATAGCGCGCGCCGGCCGGTGCCCGCGTTTCACTTCTCGTGAGCATCGACCGAGCGGGCGTGCCGTTCGTTGTCGGTGCCGTACTGCCGGGCGCGGTACTCGTGTGGTTCGGTCAGGCGTGGGGGGCGCTGGCGTTCGGAGTCCTCGGCGCCTTTTTTGTCTTCTTCTTCCGAGATCCCACGCGACATCCACCTGACGGCGACGGTCTGGTGCTCGCGCCCGCGGACGGGCGAGTCGTGGTCGCCGGCGCGGTCGTCGTTCCGGATGCGCCGGACGGCAACTGGCAACAGCTCAGCATCTTCCTCTCGCCGATCGACGTGCACGTCAACCGCGCGCCCATCGGGGGACGGATCACCCATGTCGAACGCCGGCCGGGCCGGTACCTGGCCGCGTATCGTCGGGCGGCTGGCGCCCAGAACGCGCGGATCGAGGTCGGGTTCGATGTCGGCGGGGAAACGGTCGTCTGCCGGCAGATCGTGGGCGTGCTGGCGCGCCGGCTGGTCTGCCGGGTGGCGCCGGGGGATGAGGTGCGAGCGGGCGACCGATTCGGTATCATGAAGTTCGGGTCGCGGATCGATCTCTTCATTCCACGACACGCGGAGTTGCTGGTCGAGCCGGGACAACGCGTTCGGGGCGGCGAAACCCTGGTGGCACGCCTGGACAATCGAGCGCCCGATCGTTCGGTGGAGGAGCGGTAGCTGGCATGGCAGTCCTCGCGGCTTTTCGCGGTCGGCGACGAAAGGAGCGACGTGCGCGGCGGGGATTGTTTCTGCTGCCGAGCATGTTCACCGTCGCCAATCTGTTCTGCGGCTATGCGTGCCTCGTCTACACGCTACGCGGCGAGTTCGCCACCGCGGCCCCCTTCCTCGGCATCGCCCTGGTCCTGGACACCCTGGACGGTCGGATCGCGCGCCTCACCGGTGCCGCGAGCGCCTTCGGAGAGGAGTTCGATTCGCTGGCCGACATCGTCTCGTTCGGCGTGGCGCCGGCCATCCTGACGTCGGCGTGGGGCTTGGCACCGTTCGGGCGATTGGGATGGGCCGCAGGATTCCTGTTCGTGGTGGCCGCGGCCACTCGACTCGCCCGGTTCAACATCCAGAGCGCGACGGTCGACAAGCGCTACTTCGTCGGCATGCCCAGCCCGGCGGCCGCCTGCGTCCTGGCGGCGACGGTCTTCGTCTCACCGGCACCCTTGACGACCGTAGCCGAGGCACTGCCGGTCCTCCTGGTCGTGCTGCTGCCGGCCGCGCTCATGGTCACGACGCTTCGGTTCCGAAGCTTCAAGGAAATCAATCTCGGCCATCGGCGCTCGTATCTGCCGCTGCTCGCCATCGCCGGGATCATCGCGGTCATCACCGCGCATCCCCCATTCGTCCTGGCGGGAATGGCCTACACCTATCTCGCGTCCGGCCCGATCGAAGCCCTGATTGGAAGAGTTCGCCGGCGCGGGACGCCAGAGCTCGCCGAGGCCGCCGCGGTCGAGCCCGACGCCGCGTCGAGCGGGACAGACGGCCCGGTGCGGTTCAACTGAGCGTCAGCGCGAGACGTCGGGTGATCCGTCGAGTGAGAAGTTGATCGTCACGGTGGTGCCTTCTCCGGGCGCGCTGACTACCGCAATCGTCCCGCCGCTGAGTTCGACATTGCGTTTCGCGATCGTCAGACCGAGTCCTGTGCCGCTCGAGCGGGTCGAGAAGTAGGGCTGGAAGATGTGGGCCCGCGCGTCGTCGTCCATCCCGACACCGGTATCGGTCACGCTCAGCGCCAGGCCTCCGGCTTCGGGCCGAACCGCGATCCGTAGGCGCCCGTCGCCTGGCATCGCGTGGATCGCATTCTCTACGATATTGGTCAAGGCCCGCGCGGTCAGCGTCGGGTCGATCAACACCCGCGGGAGATCCTGAGAGACCTCGATCACGACCTCGATACGGGTCTCGAGCCCGGTGCGATACGGTTCAGCCACCTCGCGAACGAGATCGGACAGCCGCGTGAGGGCGGGGCGCGCGGTGGGGGCGGACGCGAAGCTCCAGAACTCAGCCGAAATCTGGCGCAGGAGACGCACCTGCGTGAGAATCGAACTCACACAGTCTTCCAGCACCGGCGCCATCGGCTCGCCGCGATCTGCGTGGACCCGCCGAAGATGTTCGGCCGAAAGCTGAATCGGCGTCAGCGGGTTCTTGATCTCGTGGGCCACCTGACGCGCCATCTCGGCCCAGGCCTCGAGGCGGTGCGTGCGCTCGAGTTCGGTCTGCTGCGCTTTCAATTCCGCGGCCATGCCGTTGAACGCTTCAACCAGCCGCTGGAGCTCGTCGGCCGACCGCACGGCGACTCGCACGTCGAAGTCTCCGCGCGCGATCTGACTCGTGACTCGCGTCAGGCGCCGAATCGGATCGGCGATGCGCTCGGCCACCGCTAGGCCGATGACGCCGCCCAGGAGAATGAACGCGACGACCCCGAGCTGGATCCCCCGGTCGAGGTCTTCGATCTGCCGCTCGATCTGCTGCTGCCGCGATGTCAGGGGTACGGTGAGAATCGTGTTCCGGTCCAATCCGCCAACCGGTGTCGCCGCAAGGACGTACTGCAGTTCGTCGAGGGTGGCTTCGCCGACCCAGCTCGGCAAGCGCTCGATGGCGAGGGCGCGATACACGTCCGCCGGTGTGCGCGTGGGTAGCAGCCCCGACGCATACAGGTCGCGCTCACTGGTCGCGAGCAACGTCGCCCCCTCGAAGATGTTGACGTCCTGATCGATCGCCTGACTGATCCAGACCATGACATCGTCGCTGAGTGGCGCGACGCTGTCGTCGGCGAGTGGCTGCAGGAGTGCAATCTCCTCGATCACGCGCCGCGCGACCGCCGCCGTGCGAACCGCCTCCGCCTCCACATCTGCCCGGAGCTGCCCCGCGAAGTAGACGCGGATGAGTACCGCCAGCACCAGAACGGGCACGACGGCGGCGGCGACGAATGCCAGCGAGAGCTTTCGGTGGAAACTCGCGCGCAGCTCGCGCAGTAGACGGCGGCCAGGCGCGCGGTTGCGACGCGTCAGCCGGCTGAACGCGGCCCGGCCGAGGAGCAACGCCAGGAACACGAGCCCAACCAGGGAACTCAACTCGGCCGTGTCGACCAGCATGTCGAACGCGCGTCGAGTCGGAAACCCGAGAGCGTAGATCCCAGCGGAATCGTTGGAGACGTAGACGTGATAGGTCGCGTCGTTCTTCTCCAGGGTAGTCCAGAACGGCCGGCGCGAATCGGCGATCCGCGCGAACAACGCCTCGTCGATCGGCCAGGCGTCCCGGCCGGACGCGAACAGCGGACGGCGGAGGCCCCACCCGTAGATGACGACCTCGACATCACGGTCGTACGACGTGACCGGTGCGCCAAGTCGGTCGCGGACGAGCTGTTCGTACGGTGCCTCAGAGGCAATGAACGGCAACACGCGATAGTCGAGCATGAGGTGGACGACCACGGCGCCGACCCGCCGCTCGCCGGGGCCGTCGGGAACACAGACCGATCGCTGCGCGTGGAAGATGCGCCGGTCGGGTGCGCCGAACCGTGACGCTTCACCGAAGATCTCCCAGGTGCATTCGAGGGAGCGGCGTGGCGCCGCCGCGGCGTACTCCGGCACGTTGAGCGCGAATCGGCTGAGGAGCGCGCCGGTGGCCGAATACAGCTCGATGGCCGACGTCAGCCGAAACGCCGCCAACTCGGTCGCACGCCAGATCTGGAACGCGTCGTCGCGCGCAGGGCGCTGCGCGGAGGCCGGTTCGAACAGCGCCGGCAGCGTCGACAGGTTGTCGATCGCGAGCAACGCCGCGTCCAGCCGCGCTTCGAGGTCGGCCGGATGACCCGATACCAGCGGCGCGAAGGTTTCCTCGATCAGCGCGCGCTGAGCCTGATCCGACCGGGCGACGAGCGCGGGATACGCCGCCAGTGTCGGAATCAGAAGCGCCCCGAACGCGACGATCAACCGAGTGACCTGCGACGCGTGGCGAAGCCGCGGGGTCCAGCGGGGCGCCATCCACGCCAGGAAGATTGCCGCAGCGAGGCTGACGAGGGTCGTCGCGTCGGGTGTGGACGCCTGCAGCAGGGCGGCGGTCGACACGAGGACAAGACTGGGCGCGAGCCAGACGCCGCACACCGTCGCCATCAGCCACGAGGGCGCTCGGGAGACTCGCCAACGCGCGAGGCAGGACCAGAGAATCATCACCGTGGCCCACAGCGTCGCCGCTTCCAGCATGATGAGGCCGGCGAGCGCCGTGAATCGCGCCGCGTCCCAGGGATACGGAAACAGCTGCCGGGCGTTCAAGTCGCTCAGGCCGTCGGTGCTCGCCAGGACCGATGCGTGCAGCGCCAGGACGCCGGCCGCGGCGACGCCGGCGACCAGCTGTTCCGAGACGAACTGGCGTCGGCGAACGGTGCCACGGAGGTTCCGGCGACGGCGGCGCGCGGCTCGGCGCCACTGGACCGCCGCATCGATCGCAAGCGCCACAAGGACGAGCCAGAAGAGTGCGCCAAGCGCGACATCGAACCGAGGGCGGACCCCGCCGTCGGCTAGGGCCGACGACGCCGGCACCAGCGACGCACCCAGCAACCCACGCGCACCAGCCAAGGCCAGCACGACGGCGCCAACGGCGAACCGATAGGCCCGTGGGGAGATCGCGGCGTCTCGCTGATCGAGCAGCGGGCCACACAGGAGGAGTACCGTGAAGCCCAGGACGAACGCCACCCAGCCCACGACCGCCCGGCGCCACGCGCGGCGGGCTGCCTCGAGGTCGGTGTCGGACGCGCGAGCCTGGAGCAGCGTGTCGCCGTCCGCGCCGGTGAGAGTGAAGGCCGCGTCGCCGGGGCCGCTGGCGGCTTGCGGTGTGCCGAGCGAGACATCGATCGTTGCTGAAGGCCAGAAGAACGCGCCGCTGGCGTCCGCGGGTTCGTTCGACAGCTCTCGCTCGACCGCTACGGCGCCGATCCGCCGCGTCGTGGTGCCGGCAGCGCGGTCGTCAAGAATCGGCTCGACGGCGATCAGGCGGAGGCCCAGCGGCCCGGAATCAACGAACACCTCTGGCCGGTCGAGCGGCCGGCGATCGAAGATCTCCGAAGGGCGTCCGGTCCACGCTAGGGGCTGACCGGCAAGGTCGAAGATCGTGACCGCGGCGTCCGGACCGGCGCGGTCTGAGAGCGACTCGAAGACGCTCCGAACGCGCACCCCGCCATCGAACACGCCGACCGTCTGTCGGTCGGACGCCAGCGCACGAGCCATCTCGCGCGTCGCCTCGACCGTCGACGTGAAGCGCGCCTGTACGTCGGACCGGATGCGCGCGGTCGCGGCATCATGCCCACCGCCGAAGCGCTGGAACTCGAGGCCGAAGCCGACGGCAAGAACCAGGAGCGCCGCGGCGGCCCCCACCCGTCCTATTCGCCAGAAGGGCGCGGAGGATGGTCGGCCGGGCGAATCCGTCAGGTTGGCCCCGCCCATTGTCAGTATGGCGCGGGAGCCCGAACGACGCCGCCAAGACCGAGCAGCGTGCCGGGCAGGGGGTCGAGCGGCGCAAGCCGGGCCGGGCCGGCGTGGCCTGGGAGCGTGGGCAAGCCGGGAATGAGCGGGGGCACGAAGCGGCGTCCCGGGGTCGAGCCGAGCGCCGCGAGTGCCACGAGAGGGGAGGGCTCCGCGGAGGCGTAGGCCTGCAGCTCGCCCTCACCGGTCAGCAGAACGAACTCGACGTCGTCCATCCGGTCGCCGCGGATGACAATCGGGGGAGCCGCCAACTCGGTCGAGCCGCCGATCTGCCCCGCGGGCTCGCCCGTGTCCAGATAGAACGCGTGCAGCGTCGGAGCCCGGCCAGGCATCAAGAGCACATGCGCGAGCTGAATAGGGCCGCCCACGGGGCGCGTGGGCAGATCACGCTTCCAGAGTTGCACGCCTGTTCGCAGAGCCAGCGCGCGCAGTTGATTGTCCAGGGAGACGAAGTAGACCGCCTCATCGGTGACGACCGGTGCACCGATCACGTCGGCACCGGTGCGCCAGCGCCAGCGGATGCGTCCGTCGATCCGATCGATGGCGTACAGAAAGTTGTCGGTCGTGCCGAGGTACACGCGGTCGCCGAACGCGCTGATCGGTGCGGGCGTACCACCCAGCTGGCGCTCCCAGATGAGATCGCCGGTGATCAGATCGAGCGCCGCCACATGGCCGTCCGCCTGTGGAGCGAACAGCCGGTCGCCATCGATCGTGGGGCTCAGAGCCGTCGCGGCGAGACGCTGGCTCCAAAGCGGGCGGCCGTCGCGGCCGTCATAGGCCAGCAGGTCACCGTTCTCGAGGCCGACGATCAGCCATCCTTCCCTCCACAACACGGGGGACGACACCGGCGCATGAAAGTCGAGCCGCCAGCGTTCGGTGCCCGACGCGGCCCACAAGGCCCGCACCTGGCTCCCCTCGGCGACGAATAGCGACTGGCCGGCCACCGTCGGCCGAAAGTCGCTCGCCTGCTCGACGATCCACTGCAGGACACCGTCGCCGACGAAGACCGCGGCGAGCAGGCCATTGCGTAGCGGGACGTAGAGGTACGAACCGTCCGTCGTGGGCGCGAGCGCGGGCGGCGCGGGCAGCATGCTGACCCACTCGGGGCCGAGCGGAAAGATCGACGGTGTCGGCGTCTCCGACTCCGTCTGCGCAGCGAGGGTCGCAACACCCAGCACCAGGCACGTCGCGCCGACCACGCCGATGCGAGATCGGACGCCGAGCGCGCGGTGGAGAGATCGCCTGAGCAAAAGACGGAACACCCCGCTATAATAGCTCCCAACTGTCCCATTGCCCCATCGGGCGCGCCGTCGAATCGCGTGACACACCAGACACTGCTCGTTCTCGATTTCGGCTCCCAGTACACGCAACTCATCGCCCGTCGGCTGCGCGAGCTGTCGGTGCTGGCGGAGATTCTTCCGTTCGACACCCCACCGGCGGAACTGGCCGCGCGACACCCCAGCGGCGTCATCCTCTCGGGCGGACCGCGGTCGGTCTCCGATCCCGGCGCGCCGCGGTGCGACCCGGCGGTTTTCGCTCTCCAGGTCCCGGTGCTGGGAATCTGCTACGGCATGCAGACGATGGCGGACGCGCTGGGCGGGGTCGTCGAAGCCGCGCCGAATCGCGAGTATGGGCATGCCGCGGTCAGCCCCGCGATCGACCGGCCGCTCTTCCGGGGCATCCCGGCCGAGGTGCGTGTCTGGGCCAGCCATGGCGACTTGGTCGCGCAGGCACCGCCGGGCTTCACCGTCACGGCGACGAGCGCGAACGCACCGGTCGCGGCGATGGAGGCCGCCGACCGCGGACTCTACGCGCTGCTCTTTCACCCGGAAGTGGCCCACACGGAGTACGGGATCGAGATTCTCGGCAACTTCGCCCGGGAGATCTGCGGGTGCGTCGGCGACTGGACGATGGCGTCATTCGTCGAGGAGACGACAGGGAAGATCCGGGCACAGGTGGGTGAGGGGCGCGTTGTGTGCGGCCTCAGCGGCGGCGTGGATTCGACCGTAGCCGCATTGCTGATTCACTGCGCCATCGGCGACCGGCTGACCTGCATCTTCGTGGACAACGGCGTGTTGCGGCGGGATGAAGCCTCGCAGGTGCGGCGGCGCTTCGCCGAGAAGCTCCAGCTCCCGCTGGAGTTCGTCGACGCGTCCGACCTGTTCCTGGAACGGCTCGAGAACATCACCGACCCGGAACGGAAGCGGAAGATCATCGGCGCGACCTTCATCGAAGTGTTCGAGCAGAAGGCGGCCCAACTCGGACAGTTCGACTTTCTCGCCCAGGGCACGCTCTATCCGGACGTCATCGAGAGCGTCTCCGTGATTGGCCCGTCGGTGCCCATCAAGAGCCATCACAACGTGGGTGGCCTCCCCGAGTCGATGCGATTTGCACTCGTGGAACCTCTGCGTCAGCTCTTCAAGGACGAAGTCCGGCGCGTCGGGCTCGAACTGGGCGTCGACGAGGAGTTCGTCTGGCGCCAGCCGTTCCCGGGCCCGGGCCTGGCGGTGCGAATTCTCGGCGCGGTGACGGGCGCCCGCCTCGCGCTGCTGCGGGATGCCGATGCCATCGTCACCGAGGAGATCAAACGCGCGGGCTGGTACCGGCGGGTCTGGCAGTCGTTCGCCGTCTTGCTCCCGATTCAGAGCGTCGGGGTCATGGGTGACGAGCGGACCTACGAGTACACGGCGGCGATTCGCGCGGTCGAAAGTCGCGACGGGATGACAGCCGACTGGGCCGAGCTGCCGCACGCGTTGCTCGCGGCGATCTCGTCGCGGATCGTGAACGAGGTCAAGGGCATCAACCGCGTCGTCTACGACATTAGTTCGAAGCCCCCGTCGACGATCGAGTGGGAGTGACACCGTCGCGGCCATCGTCCGTTCGGACAGAGGCATGACCGAGTTCGTTCATCTGCATCTGCATACCGAGTTCTCGCTGCTCGACGGCGCCTGCCGGATCGGCGAGTTGATGGACGAAGCCGCCCGGGTGGGCGTGCCGGCGCTAGCAGTGACCGAGCACGGCAACATGTTCTCGACCATCACGTTTCATGACGAGGCCAAGAAGCGAGGCATCAAGCCGATTCTGGGCTGCGAGGTCTACGTCGCGCCCGAGAGCCGTCTCACCAAGAGCGGATCGCCGGGCGAGACCGCCAACCATCTGGTCTTGCTCGCCGAGAACCTCACCGGCTACCACAATCTGATCAAGCTGGTCTCGAGCGGATACACGGAAGGGTTCTACTACCGGCCGAGAATCGACAAGGACTTGCTCGCCTCGCACGCCGACGGCCTGATCGGCCTCAGCAGCTGCCTCAAGGGCGAGGTCGCTACGGGCATTCGGACCGAACAGACCAAGCGGGCGATGGGGGCGGCCGCCGCCTACCGCGACATCCTCGGCGCCGGCAACTTCTTCCTCGAGATGCAATACCAAGGCATCACGGAGCAGCGTACGGTCAACGAGGGCCTGCTCCCGATTGCGCGTGAGCTCGATCTGCCGCTGACCTGCACCAACGACGTGCACTATCTGCGGCAGGGCGATCACAAGCCCCACGACGTCCTGCTGTGCATCGGCACGGGCAAGAGCGTGCAGGATGAGGAGCGTCTTCGATATCACGGCGATCAGTTCTTCCTGAAGACGCCCGAGCAGATGGCCGCCGTGTTCGCCGACCACCCGGAGGCCTTGGCGAACACCGTCCGCATCGCCGAGCGTTGCGACGTGGATCTCGCGGGCGGCCAGAACTTCCTTCCCAACTTTGACGTCCCGGAGCCGTACACGCTCGACAGCTACTTCGAACACGTGGTGCGGGAAGGCTTCGAGCATCGTCTGGGGCGACTGCGCGAGCTGCAGGCCCGCGGGGGCCTGGAGCACCCGGTGGAGGCCTACGAGGCGCGGCTGGCGTACGAGATCGAGATGATCAAGCAGATGAAGTACCCCGGGTACTTCCTGATCGTCTGGGACTTCATCCGCTACGCGCGCGAACGCAGTATCCCGGTGGGTCCCGGGCGCGGCTCGGCCGCGGGGAGCCTCGTGGCGTACTGCCTGCAGATCACCGACGTCGACCCCCTCGAATTCGGATTGATCTTCGAGCGGTTCCTGAACCCCGAACGGGTGTCCCTGCCCGACATCGACATCGACTTCTGCGAGCGGCGCCGCGGCGAGGTCATCGAGTATGTGACGCGGAAGTACGGCCGCGAGAACGTGGCGCAGATCATCACGTTCGGCACGATGAAGGCGCGCGCGGCGGTGCGCGATGTCGGCCGCGCGCTGGACATTCCCTACGCCGACGTCGATCGCGTCGCCAAGTTGATCCCGCCCACGCTCGACATGACGCTGGAACGCGCGCAGGAAGAAACTCCGGCGCTCGAGGAACTGAGCGGACGCGACGAGCGCGTCAAGGAACTGCTCACCGTCGCGCGCCGGCTCGAGGGCATGACGCGGCACGCGTCGGTGCACGCCGCCGGCGTGGTGATCGCCCCCAAGCCGCTGACCGAGTTCGTGCCGCTGTACAAGAGTCAGCGGGACGAGATCACGACCCAGTGGGCGATGAAGGAAATCGAGCGGGTCGGCTTGCTCAAGATGGACTTCTTGGGCCTGAGCACGCTGACGCTCATCGACGACGCGGTGGCGGCGCTGCGCGAACATCTGGTGCCCGACTTCACCCTGGAATCCATCCCACTCGACGACGCCAAGACCTACCAGCTGTTTTCTGACGGGCAAACGCTGGGGATCTTCCAGTTCGAAAGTTCGGGCATGCGGGACACCCTGCGCAAAGCAAAACCGCAGCGCCTCGACGACCTCATTGCTCTCAACGCGCTGTATCGTCCCGGGCCTCTCCGCGGCGGGGTCATCGACGACTTCATCGCGCGCAAGCACGGCACGGTGGCCATCAAGTACGAGCTGCCTGAACTCGAGCCAATTCTGCATGGCACCTACGGTGTGATCGCCTACCAGGAACAGGTCATGCGCATCGCGTCCGATCTCGCCGGATTCTCGATGGGCGAGGCCGATCTCCTGCGAAAGGCGATGGGCAAGAAGGACGCGAAAGTCATGGAGGCCCAGCGGGACCGGTTCATCAGGGGCGCGGTCGAGCGCGGCGTGGCCAAAAAGAAGGCGTCGAAGATCTTCGATCTCATGGAGTACTTCGCCGGCTATGGCTTCAACAAGTCGCACTCGACAGCCTACGCGCTCCTCGCTTATCAGACCGCGTACCTGAAGGCGAACTATCCCTGGTACTTCCTGGCGGCGCTGCTGACGATCGAGTCGCAGAATACCGACAAGCTCGCGCTCTATCTCGGAGAGTGCCGCGAACTAGGGGTGCCGATCCTGCCGCCGGACATCGCGACGAGCGAGTTCGCGTTCACGGTCACCGAGGATGGCGTGCGGTTCGGCCTGGGCGCCGTGAAGAACGTAGGGGAGAGCGCCATTGCGTCGATCCTCAGCCATCGCAAGTCGGAGGGCCGCATCCGGTCGTTGCACGCGTTGTGCGAGGCGATCGATCTCCGGCTCGTGAACAAGCGTGTGCTGGAGAGCCTCGTCAAGGCGGGCGCCTTCGACTCGCTGGGCGACGGCTCGAAATGCCCGGTGCCGGAACTGCGGGCTAGGCTGTTCGCCGTCGTGGACAAGGCACTCGAGCATGGCGGCCGAAGCCAGCGGGATCGCGATCGAGGCCAATCCCAGCTGTTCGACGATCCCGACGCCAACGACGGACCCGGTGGCATCAGACTGCCCAAGGCCGAGGCCTGGACCGAGGCGGAGCACCTGGCGGCCGAGAAGGAGGCCCTGGGCCTGTATCTGTCCGGCCATCCCGTCGATCGCTTCGCTGACGAGCTGCGTCGTGTCGGCGCCGTGACCACCTTGAATCTGGCCGAAGCCGAAGGAGAGGTCCTGGTCGGGGGAATCGTCGGAGGCTGCCGCCCACTGAAGACGCGGCGCGGAAACCGAATGGCAGTCTTCACGCTCGAGGATCCACTGGGCGCCGTGGAGGTCGTCGTCTTTCCCGAGCCGTTCGAGAAGCATGCGTCGCTGGTCGAGAACGATAGAATGGTCCTCGTTCGTGGGAAGCTCGAGCGTGACGAAGACACCCGCCGCATCCTGGCATCGGAGCTCCTGCCCGTCAGCGCCCTGCAGGAGACGCTGGTGCGGCAGCTCGACGTGCGCCTGACGGCGCCCCCCCACGATCGCCAGACGTTCGAGAAGCTGGCGGAGTTGTTCGCTCGCCATCGTGGAGATCGGCCCGTGACGGTCGAACTCGAGGTCCAGCGCAACGGCCGCACGATGCGCGTGCGGGCGGATCTCGGCCAGGTCCGAATCAAGCCTTCGTCCGGCTTGATCGAGGAAGTGGAACGGCTGTGCGGACGCGGCACCGTGTCGCTTCGCTGAGCCTCGCGACCACTGACGATAGTGATGCCTCCGGAACTACTCGAGTTCGAAGAGCCGATCGGGATTCTCCTGAAGGAGATCGAAGCGCTCGGCCTCCTGCCCCAAACGCCGGAGCGAGAGCAAGAGATCGCGGAGTTGCGCGACCGGGTCGGGTCGATTCGACGCGACCTCTACGCGAACCTAACGCCATGGCAACGGGTCCTCGTCGCCCGACACCCGAGCCGGCCGAACACGCTCGACTACGTGGCCAGACTCTTCACCAATTTCGCAGAGCTCCACGGCGATCGCCTCTTCGCGGACGACCACGCCATCGTGTGTGGCCTTGCCGAGCACCATGGCACGCCCGTGCTCGTGGTCGGCCACCAGAAGGGTGGCGGGGACACGAAGGAGAAGATCTTCAGGAACTTCGGCTATGCCAAGCCGGAAGGCTACCGGAAGGCCCTCCGGGCGATGAGGCTCGCGGAGAAGTTCCATCGCCCGATCGTCGTCCTCGTCGACACCCCGGCCGCATATCCCGGAATCGAGTCGGAGGAGCGCGGTGTGGCCGAGGCGATAGCCCTGAATCTTCGCGAGATGGCGATGCTGTCGGTGCCGATCGTCGTCGTCGTCAGCGGCGAAGGCGGCAGCGGCGGGGCTCTGGGACTGGCAATCGGCGATCGGATTCTTATGCAGGAGCATGCGGTCTACAGCGTGATCCCGCCCGAGGGCTGCGCAGCCATCCTGTGGCGCGACGCCAACCGCAAGATGGAAGCTGCCGCGGCGCTTCGCATCGGCGCGCCGGATCTCCGCGATCTGGGCGTCATCGATGAAATCGTGCCTGAACCGGAGGGCGGCGCCCACGCGGACCCGACGGCCGCGGCATCGCTGCTCGACGAGGCCTTGACCCGGGCCCTGGAGGAGGTGGGTCGGGAGAGCCCGGACGCGCGTCTCGACCACCGGTACAACAAGTTCCGGCGGATGGGCAGTGTCGGCCTCGTCGAACACGACGCCGAGCCTGCCGCCGGGGAGGGGTAGGGTGCGCCCCCGCCGGTGGGAGCCTCGCGAGTACGACGCTCCGCTCGCCGAGTCGCTGAGCCGCGACCTCGACGTCGCACCGATCATCGGCCGGCTACTCGCTCAACGCGGAGTGGGCGACGTGGGCTCCGGACGGCGATTCCTCAATCCGAGCCTCGAACAGCTTCACGATCCGTTCGATCTCGCGGGTGTTCCAGAGGCCGTCGAACGCCTGCTCACGGCCGTGTCCCGCCGCGAACGGATCGCGGTTCATGGCGACTACGATGTCGATGGAGTGACGGCTACGGTCCTGGTGCGCCGTGTGCTCGAACTGCTCGGTGCCGACGTCACCCACTACATTCCCAATCGCTTGATCGACGGGTACGGACTGGAACCCGGCGGCGTCGAGCGGCTCCATGCCGACGGCGCCAAGGTGATTGTGTCGGTCGACTGCGGAATCCGCAGTCTCGACGCCGCCGAGCGTGCGCGAGAGCTTGGGGTGGATCTGATCGTCACCGACCACCACGAGCCCGGCGAGGCCCTCCCGCGCGCGCTGGCGGTCGTCAATCCCAAGCGTCCCGACTGCGGCTACCCGGACAAACAACTCGCCGGGGTCGGTGTCGCATTCAAGCTCGTGCAGGCCCTGTGTCAGCGTGCGGAGCGCGAGACGTGGCTCCCGGCCCTCGTCAAGATCGCGGCCATCGGCACCATCGCCGACGTGGTGCCGCTGCACGGCGAGAATCGCATCATCGCCAAGACCGGCCTCGACGGCCTGTCGAAGGGCCCGAACGGCGTCGGCCTGAGCGCACTGCTCGAGGTGGCGGGACTGACGGGAAAGACGCTCGATAGCTTCAATGTCTCGTTCGGAATTGCGCCGCGGGTCAACGCTGCCGGCCGCATGGGTTCGCCGGATCTGGCCGCGCGTCTTCTCCTTATGTCCGACGCGGCACGCCGGGACGAAGCCGCCACACTGGCGCGGAACCTCGACGAGGAGAACACGCGGCGCCGGGCGGAGGAGCAAGCGATCGCAGCTCAGGCCCGCAAGGCTGTCGAGTCGAATCCCGACATTGGCGCGCATGGAATGGTCGTCGTGGCTGGGACGGGCTGGCATCGCGGGGTGATCGGCATCGTCGCGTCGAAGCTGGTGGAAACGTTCGCGAAGCCGGCACTGGTGCTGTCGATCGACGGCGAGACGGCCCACGGCTCTGGGCGAAGCATCCCCGGGTTCGACCTCCTGTCGGCGCTGGAGCACTGCGCCGACGTCTTCTTGCGCTACGGCGGACACCGGCAGGCTGCCGGCGTGACGCTGAATGCGACGCGGGTGAGCGAACTCCGGTCGAAGCTCAACGCCTACGCCGATGAACGGCTCGGGCCCGAGGAGTTGACCCCACGGCTCCAGGTCGACGCGCCGCTGGCGCTTCCGGACATCACGAGCGACGTCGTGGAGGGCCTGAGGCGGCTGGAGCCCTTCGGTTCCGGCAACCCGCGGCCGATATTCCAGGCGAGCGGGTTGACGGTCGTGGAGGGCCCGAGGGTCCTCAAACAGCGGCATCTGACGATGTCGGTCAAGCAGGCCGGCCGCGTCGTTCGTGCCGTCGCCTGGCGAGCGGCCGAACGCAAGGCTTTTGTCGAGGCGCAGGCCGGAGCGCTCGACGTGGCGTACTCCTTGATGGAGAACCACTTCCGGGGAGAGACCCATGTCGAGTTATCCGTTGCCGACGTTCGGGAACCCCGGTAGAGTGGATTTCGAGGCGAGTCCGACCTCATGAAGGGATGGCAGCGCCGAGCGCGCCTGATCATCGGTGCCTTCACGCTGATCTTCGGATCTGCCGTGTGGCTGACCCTGCAGGACCGGGAGCCCGTCGAGGACTCGTCCGCCATCCACAGCCTCGATCCGGAGGCGGTCTTCGAGAGCACCGGCACGGTGGTCACGCAGACCACGGGCGATACGAGGGACTTCACCGTCGAAGCCGAGCGCCAGTTGACCTATGCCGATGGTGCGAGCCGACTCGAGGACGTCACCATCACCGTGGAGCGGGCTGAGGGTGACGAATTCGTCATCACGGGAGATCAGGCGGAGGTCGGCGAGACCGAGTCCGACGTAACGGTCACCGGTGACGTCGTCATGCGCGCCAGCGACGGGCTCGTAATCACCACGGAGAAAGCCTCGTACAACGACCGGAACGGCTCGGTCCACCTGCCCGGCTACCTGGAGTTCTCGCGCGGCCGGCTCAGCGGGACCGCCGTCGGAGCCACCTACAGTAACGAGCGCGAACTTCTCCGACTGCTTGCCGAGGCGCACGTCACGCTCAGCGAGGGCAGCGGCGGACGCGCTGACGTCACCTCGCGCGTGGCTTCGCTCGCGCGGGCGGAGCACTACATGCGCTTTGCGCGGAATGTGCAGATCGTGCAGGAGGGTCGGACGACGACAGCGCAACGCGCCATCGCGTACTACGATGAGATCACGGGCGCCATCGAGATGATGGAGCTGCGCGGGCAGGCGCAGATGGAGGGAACCGCCGAATCACCAGGCGAACTCGAGGCGATGCGAGCGCGCGACATCAATCTCACTTACGACGAGGGCACGGGTCTGCTACAACATGCCACGCTTGCCGGTCAGTCCGAGATCCGTCTGGCGGGCGCCACCGCGGCGGATGGGCAGCGCATTGCCGGAGAGTGGATCGACGCCGCGCTGGGGCGCGACGGTGCGACCGTGACGGCCCTTGGGGTCCGCGAGCGCGTCGAGGTCGACCTGCCGGGGGCTGATGGCGGCGTGCCGAGGCGGGTCCGGTCCATGGTCATGGAGGCGCGGGGAGACGAGACCCAGGGCTTGACGGAGGCCGCGTTCACCGACGACGTCGAGTACCGGGAGCTGCGATCGGCGGACGACGGCCGCCCGGACCTCGTCACGACGGCGGACCGCCTCGACACCGAGCTCGGCGGGAGCCTGGACGCCATGGCCAGCGCCACCTTCAGCGACAACGTCGTGTTTCTGGACGGTGCGGCCGAGGGCGCGTCGAGCCGCGCGTTCTACGATGTCGACGCTGGAATCATTCAACTCCGGCCGATGGCCGATCAGGCGGCCCGCCCCCGGGTTATCGACGCGCGGACGTCGGTGGAGGCCGACGAGATAGACCTGGCCATGAACGGCAGTGGCATGCGCGCCCGCGGTAACGTCCGGAGCATGCTGACACTCGGCGCGGGGCAGGGCGACGAGGCCGAGGCCGATACAGCGGAAACGGCCCGGCTGCCCGGGATGTTCACGTCGGACGAACCGGCGTACGTGACCGGATTGCAGCTCGCCTACGAGGCGAGTTCCGGCGTGACGACCTACACCGGGGGCGCGAGGCTCTGGCAGGGCGACACGGCAGTTCAGGGCGATCAGATCGAGTTGTACGAGCAGACGGCGGACCTCAAGTCGATCGGCAATGCCCGCTCGGCGTTCGTCGTGGAGGAAGTGAACGAGGAGACGCAGGAGGTCGAGCTCGTGCCGACGATTGCGTCGGCGGCGATGATGCACTACGAAGACGCTCTACGCCGCGCGACCTACACGACCGAGGCGCACGTGAATGGCCCACAGGGCGACTTGCGTGGGGATCGCGTGGAATTGTATTTCGGCGCGTCCCAGCATGAGCTCGAGCGCGTGGAGTCGTACCAGCAGGTCAAGCTGCTGCTGACCGACCGCATCGCCACGGGGATGCAGTTGACGTATTTCACCGAAGATGGCCGATACGTGATGCGCGGAGCCCCGGTGCAGATTCTCGAGGACTTTCCAGACGAGTGTCGTGAGACGGTAGGCAAGACCCTGACGTTCTTCCGTTCCACCGATACAATCTCGGTGGACGGCAACGAAGAAGTGCGGACTCAGACAAGGACGACCGGTAGCTGCCCCCCTCCGCAGTTTCACTGAATGGCGACGCTGCAGGCGACCAACCTCACGAAGTCGTACGGAGGCCGGACCGTCGTTCGCGGGGTCAGTCTGGAAGTGACCTCGGGCGAAGTCGTGGGGCTCCTGGGCCCCAACGGCGCTGGAAAGACGACGACGTTCTACCTCGTGGTCGGCCTGACGGCGCCCGAGACGGGAAAGGTGACGCTCGACGGCGAGGACATCACGCACGATGCGATGTATATCCGCGCGCGAAAGGGGCTCGGCTACCTCCCGCAGGAACCCTCGATTTTTCGCGGTCTGACGGTCGAGCAGAATATTCTCGCGATTCTCGAAACCCTCGATCTGGGTCGAGGTGAGCGCCGCGCCAGGGCCCGCGAGCTGCTGGCGGAACTCAATCTGACGCCTCTGGCCAAGTCTCGCGCCTACACGCTGTCGGGGGGCGAGCGACGCCGGGTCGAGATCACGCGCGCCCTGGTGGTGTCGCCGTCCTTCGTGCTCCTGGATGAACCCTTCGCGGGCATCGACCCGATTGCCGTGACCGACATCCAGAACATCATCTTCCACCTGAAAGAGCGCGGCATCGGCGTGCTCATCACGGACCACAACGTGCGTGAGACGCTGCGGATCACCGACCGCGCCTACATCGTCCACGACGGGTCGATCTTTCGAAGCGGAACACCGTCCTCGCTCGCCACGGACGAGGATGTGAAGCGGATTTACCTGGGCGCCGATTTTCGATTGGACTAAGATATCTTCATGGCCTGAATTATGCGGGCTAGAGTCCAAGAGAGATGGCGCTCCAGCAGAGACTCCAGACCAGACTCGCACAGAAGCTCATCCTGACGCCGTCGTTGCAGCAGGCCATCAAGCTGCTGCCGATGACGACGGTGGAGCTGTCGGACATGCTCAACCAGGAGATGGTCGAGAATCCGATGCTGGAGGAGGTGCCGACCGAAGAGCTTCAGCCCGCCGAGAGCGCCCAGCAAGCCGAGAAGGCCGAGGAGACGCCCGCGGCCGAGGAGAGCCGCGAGGCCAACGACACGTGGGACGACGCCGACTACGAGTACTTCTTCGGGGACTACCTCGACGGGGGCTATCGCCCGCGCGCGCCCCGCGAGGTCAAGGAACTTCCGCCGATCGAGAACACGCTCTCGACCGCGAGCTCCCTGAGCGACCACCTGCTGTGGCAGCTCTCGTCACGGCAGGAGGGCGAAGCCACCCGCGAGATCGCCACGGCGATCATCGGCAATCTCGACGATGACGGCCAGCTCGTCGCCACCACCGACGAAATCGCGGCGATGGGGCCCTGGTCGGTGGAGGACGTCGAGGGCGCGCTCGAGATCGTCCAGCATTTCGACCCCATCGGCGTGGCGGCGCGAGATCTGCGTGAGTGCCTCCTGCTTCAGTTGCGCCACCTAGGGTTCGCCGGAACACCCACCGAAACGATTGTCGCCGACCACCTGCAGCTGGTGCAGAGCCGTCAGCTGCCCGACCTGGCCCACCGACTCGGGCTCTCGGTCGACGACGTCAAGCAGCATATCGACGTCATTCGACATCTCGATCCGAAGCCAGGCAGTCGCTACAACCCCTCGTCCTCCCAGTACGTCATTCCTGACGTGTTCGTCGTCAAGACGGAAGACGAGTATGTGGCGATGCTGAACGAGGAGGGCCTCCCGCAACTCCGCGTGAGCCCGGTCTACCGCCGGCTGCTCGACCGCAAGTCGGAGAATAGTGCCGAGACGCGCGCCTACGTCAAGGAGAAGTTTCGTTCCGCGCTCTGGCTCATCAAATCGGTCGATCAGCGACAGAAGACCATTCAGAAGGTGTCCAACAGCATCATTCAATTCCAGCGCGAGTTTCTCGATCATGGCATCGAGCACCTGCGCCCACTGGTGCTTCGTAACGTCGCCAACGACATTGGCATGCACGAGTCCACGGTGAGCAGGGTCGTGAACAACAAGTACATGCACACGCCGCAGGGCGTGTTCGAACTCAAGTATTTCTTCCACAGCGGCATTCGTAGCTCCTACGGCGAGAGCGTCTCGTCGGTCACGATCAAGCAGCGGATTCGGAAGATCGTCGAGACGGAAGACTCCAAGAAGCCTCTAAGCGACTCGAAGATCGTCGCCATCCTGCAGGACGAGGGCTTGATCCTCGCGCGGCGCACAATCGCCAAGTATCGGGAAGAGTTGAAGATCCCAACATCGAGCCAGCGAAAGGTGCACTACTAGCGCGGAGAGGGAATTGTGGAACTCGATCTGACCGGCCGACACCTCTCAATCTCAGAAGAGCTTCGCGCTCTCGCCGGCGCACAGGTCGAGCGCCTGGACCGACTCCTCAACGATTCGGCCGTCTCGGCGCGGGTCGTGCTGGATCTTGAGGGTGGACGGCATTGCGTCGACGTCAAGGTGCATGCGCGTGAAGACCACCTGCTACATGGCGCGGCGGAAGCTGAATCGTGGGACGCGGCGCTGCATGCGGCGTTCGACAAGGTGCTCCATCAGGCGCAGACAGTGAAAGGGAAGTGGGAGAGCCGCCACCGGCGCGGCGAGAGGGCCGGCACGGCGCCGGGGAAGCCCCCCGAAACCGCGACCAGCTGAAGCGCGACTGTCTCGACCTCCCAGAGACGCGATGGCGCCAGAGACACCGACGGTGCGGGTCCGAGCGGTCATGGCCGATGCTCGCCACGGGCCCCTCGACCTGGTACTGCTCGGTGGAGCCGACGGGCTCGACCGCGAAGTCACGATCCCCTACATCCAGAAGACCGGCCTGGCCCTGGCGGGCTTCGAGGAGCACCTGCAGCCGGGGCGGCTCTTGATCTTCGGCGAGAGCGAGATCCGCTTCCTGGAGCAGCTCTCGTCCGCCGAGCGCATCGCCCGGCTGCGCGCTGCGTTCGGCCGCGACCTGCCGTGTGTCCTCATTGCCGGGATTGCGGACGTACCGGCGGAGTTGATCCGCGAAGCCGACGCGGCCGCGCTGCCCGTGCTCCTGACCCTCTGCTCGGTCCCCGAGAGCATCGGCATCCTCACCGCGCAGCTCGAGGACAGCCTCGCGGTCCGCGAGGTGGTCCACGGCGCGCTGCTCGATGTGCTGGGCCTGGGGGTCCTCATCGTGGGCGACAGCGGCATCGGGAAGAGCGAGTGCGCGCTGGAGCTTGTGACGCGGGGCCACCGGCTGGTCGCCGATGATGGCGTCGAGGTCCGGCGGTGTGGCAGCCGAGTCCTGATCGGCGCCTGCCCGGACCTGACCCGACACCAGATGGAGATTCGGGGGCTCGGGATCATCGATGTGAAGGCGATGTACGGCGTCGCCGCCACGCGCCCGTCGAAGCGGGTGGAACTGGTCGTGCGGTTCGAGCGCTGGGACCCGGGCCGCCGTTACGACCGTCTCGGGCTGGACGAAGCACACCACGACCTTCTCGATATCGCGGTGCCGTTCGTCTGCCTTCCGGTGGCGCCGGGGCGCAACCTGGCGATTCTCGTCGAGGTCGCGGTCCGCGTGCAGTTGCTGCGAGCGGATGGCTATCGGGCGCCCGACCGCCTCGTCGCGGAGCTGGAACGCCGTCTGGAGCGCGCCGCGGCGGAGATGGCGCAGGGTGATGACTAACTCGAGAGCACCGGTGGACGCCTGTTTCGTCATCCTGACGGGCCTGTCGGGCTCCGGAAAGTCCCAGGCGATCCACGCCCTGGAGGACCAAGGCTATTACTGCGTCGACAACCTGCCGACGACGCTGATCCCGATGCTGGCGGAATTGATGGCGCAAGCCGGCGGCGACCGCGCGAAGGTCGCGGTCGTCATTGACGTCCGTGAGGGCAAGTTTCTGTCCCAGTTCCCGAAGATCTTCAGGAAGCTCAAGAGCGACCCGTCGATCGGCGCTCGCCTGATCTTCCTCGAAGCCGACGATGATGCCTTGCTAAGACGGTTCAGCGAGACCAGGCGGCCCCATCCGTTGGCCCCGGGGCGCTCGCCGCGTGAGGGAATTCAGGAGGAGCGCCAGCAGCTGGAGGCCATTCGCGCGCTAGCCGACGAGATCATCGACAGCAGCGACATGACGGTCCACGAACTGCGGCGGACCTTCCAGAAGCTCGCGCAGGGCGGCTCGCACGCCAAGCTCGTCATGATGCTGCTGTCGTTCGGCTTCAAGTTCGGCAACCCCTCCGATGCCGATCTGGTCTTCGATGTGCGCTTCCTGCCGAATCCCCACTTCGTCCCGGCGCTTCGGGCACACACCGGCCGGAGCAAGGCGGTGAACGATTTCCTGAACCGGCACGAGGCCACCTCGACCTTTCTGGAGAAGACCGAGGACTTGCTGCGCTTCCTGGTGCCGCAGTATCTGACTGAAGGCAAGAGCCACCTCACCGTGGCCGTCGGATGCACCGGCGGCCGCCACCGGTCGGTCGCGGTGGCCGAGGCCCTGAAGCGGCGGCTGCAGGACCTCGGCGATGTCCGGCTGCGCGTGAAGCATCGCGACGTCGGGAGCGGATGAGCTTCGGAGCCACCATGACGCAAGGAGCCGAGAACGGCGCGGCACAGAAGGTCGGGGTCGTCGTCGTAACCCATGGGCGACTGGCTAGCGAGCTGGTCAACGCTGCCGAGACGATCGTGGGGGATCTGCCGCACGTCGTCGCCGTGTCCATCGGCTGGCATGACGACGCGACAGATGCCCGGGCGGAGATCGCCAAGGCGATTGGCCGCGTAGACCAGCCGGGGGGCGTCCTGATCCTGACGGACATGTTCGGGGGAACGCCCTCCAATCTGAGCATAACGTTCCTCGAGGCCAATCGCGTGGAGGTGATCACCGGGGTCAACCTGCCGACCTTGATCAAGCTCGCGCGGCTGGAGCGGACCGGATCGCTGGCCGCGTTCGCCCAGGACGTCCGCGAGCACGCGCGGGGCGCGATCTGGGTCGCCTCGGAGTTCCTGCAGGTCAACGCGTCACCCGATTCCGGCGATGCGGGCGAGACGAAACAGTCCTAGGGCATGGGCAGTCGCACCGTCGACGTCACGAACCCGTTGGGACTGCACGCCCGGGCCGCAGCCAGGTTCGTGCACGCCGCCAGTGACTTCGAGGCCGACATCACCGTCGCGCACGGCAACCGCACGGTGGACGGGAAGAGCATCATGGGGTTGCTGCTGCTCGCGGCGCCGCAGGGTGCACGGTTGGCGATTCAGGCCAGCGGCAGCGACGCGGAGGCGGCGCTCGAACGGTTGAGCGGCCTCGTCACGTCCGGATTCAGCGAGGACGGATGGAACGGTTGAACGGCCTCGGCACGTCACCGGGCGTCGCCATCGGGCGCGCCGTCCTGATGCCCCGCAGTGCGGGTGGCGGAGTCCGGGTGCGGGTCAGCGACGCCACGGTCCCAGCGGAACTCGAACGTCTGCGGCAGGCGGTCGAGCGCACTCGAGAACAGCTGAAGGCGATCAAGGGCCGCGTCGAGCGCGCCGCGGGCGAGGGGCATGGATATCTGTTCGATGCCCAGATGCTCATGCTCGACGATCCGATGCTCGTGCACCGGGCCGGGGAACTCGTCCGGGCCGAACACCTCAACGCGGAATGGGCTCTGCATCGGGCCGGGGAGGACCTGGCGGCGTTGCTCGGGTCGGCGTCGGACGTCTACCTGCGAGAGCGCGGTGGCGACGTCTCGGACGTCGTGAGTCGGCTGAAATCGAACCTGCACCAGACCGATTGGGCCCCCGCGCTCACGGCGCTGGCCGACGCGGCCGAAGGGCAGGTGATTCTGGTCACGGACGAGCTCCGGGCGTCGGTGGCCGCGCAGATGGACTGGAGCCGAATCGCGGGCTTCGTCTCCGAGCGGGGGAGTCGCACCCAGCACACCGCAATTCTCGCGCGCTCGATGCGCGTTCCGGCCGTCGTGGGCCTCCAGGCGGCCACTCAGCAGGTCGCACCCGGCGCGATGCTCGTCGTCGACGGCACGACGGGGGACGTCGTGGTGGATCCGTCCGAGGCCACGCTGGTTGACGCGCGCGCGCGGCAGCAGCGCCATGCCGCGGCCGAGCGCTCACTCGGCGAACTGCGCGCGCTTCCGGCAGAGACTCAGGACGGCATCACGGTTCGGCTGCTGGCCAACATCGAGCGGCCCGATGAGGTCGCCCGCGCCCGCGAGTACGGGGCGGAGGGCATAGGGCTGTACCGATCCGAGTTTCTGCTGGCCGGTGTTCCGGCCGAGGAGCCGACCGAAGACACGCAATACGACGTGTACCGCGCGCTCGTCGAGCAGATGGCGCCAGAGCCGGTCACAATCCGGTCATTCGACGCGGTGGAACATGCCGGCGGGCGCCTCGATGCGGTGCGCGGGCTCCGGGCGACGCGCTCGGCTCCCGCCGGCCTCGACCGGATGCGCACGCAGCTGCGCGCGCTGTGCCGGGCGGCGGTGCACGGGCGCCTCCGACTGATGTTCCCGCAAGTCGGCGGCGTAGAGGAGCTGCGCGAGGCAAGAGGGCTGCTCGAAGAGGCCCGCAGCGACGTTCGCGAGGGAGGGGTCAACGTCCCGAGCGTCCCGGTGGGCGTGATGATCGAGGTCCCGTCGGCCGCCCTGACGGCCGACCTGCTGGCTGCAGAGGCTGACTTCCTCAGCGTCGGCACCAACGACCTCGTGCACTACACGCTGGCCGTGGACCGAGCCGACGTTCGGGCATCGGAACTTTACGAGCCGCTGCATCCAGCGGTGCTGCGGATGCTCCGCGCCATCCAGACCGCTGCCGCCGGCGCCGCGCGCCCGCTGTCGATATGCGGAGAAATGGCGTCAGATCCGGCGATGTTGCCGCTCCTGGTCGGACTTGGGATCACCGAGTTGAGCATGACGCCTGCGGCCATTCCGCTGGCCAAGCAGGTGTTGCGCAAGCTCGTGGCGGCCGAGGCGAGGGCGTTGGCCGACGCGGTGTTACGCTGCGGGACGGTGCGAGAGATCGAAGGGCTTCTGGCCGAGCACGCGCGGCAGCATCCAGCCGGGACCGTGAAGGGCTAAAGGAGGGTCGAGTGGGCAACGCGCGCGTGGAGAAACCGTGGGGCTACGAGGTG
Organism: Acidobacteria bacterium UBA2161; assembly: GCA_002328835.1. Lineage (GTDB taxonomy): Bacteria > Acidobacteriota > Vicinamibacteria > Vicinamibacterales > UBA823 > UBA2161. The sequence goes on from DCWN01000042.1 coordinate 106,506, forward strand.
CACTGGGCGAAGACCGACAAGTACGTGGGGAAGATCATTCACGTGAATGCCGGACACGCACTCAGCTTGCAGTACCACGAACAGAAGGACGAAACGATCCTGCTCTGGTCCGGCAAGATCGTCTTCGAGATCAAGGAGGGGGATGTGCTCGTCCGGCGCGAGATGGACCCAGGCGATCGCGTCCACGTCACCCCCGGCACGGTCCATCGCATGACCGCCATCGAGGACAGCGACATCATCGAGGTGTCGACACCGGAGCTCGATGACGTCATCCGGCTCGAAGATCGCTACGGCCGGGGTCAGACCTCCGGCTAGGGCCGCGGCCGGCCGGCCGCCACCCGCTAGAACGGGATGTCGTCGTCGGTGAGCGCTGGCGACTCTCCGCCGCCGCCACCGCCGCCACTGCTGCCACCGCCGGGCGACTCGCCACGAGCGCCGCGACCGCCGCCGCTCAGCAGCACGATCTGTCTGGCGTTGATCTCGGTGGTGTAGCGCTTCACGCCGTCCTTCTCCCACTCCTTCGTCCGGAGGGAACCTTCGGCGTAAATCTGTTTCCCCTTCACCAGGTATTCATTGAGGGTCTCCGCCATTCGCCCCCAGAGCACGACCTTGTGCCACTCGGTCTGCTCCTTCTTCTCGCCGGTCTGCTTGTCCTTCCACGTTTCCGTGGTCGCCATGCTGAAGTTCAGCACGGGCGCGCCGCCGGGCGTGTAGCGCAATTCCGCATCCCGCCCCAGATTGCCAACCAGAATGACCTTGTTCACACTACCCATCAGCTTCTCTTCTTCCTCGCGTGCGCCCTCTGGGCGCGTTCGTTTCGTCCCAAGGCCTCCGCGGCCTCAGGCATGCAGGATCGGAGACCTCGGGACCTCGGTCTAGGAGTCAAGGGCGATTGAGTCGGTCGAGCACCTGGCGCGCCAGGGCGGCCATCCGGCTGTCGGGGAAGTCATCCACGATCATCTGAAACGCCTCGCGCGCCTGGTCGGTGTCGCCGAGCCGATCGAGCGCGAGCCCTCGCTTGTACTGGGCTTCCGGAACGATGTCCCCGCTCGGGTAGGTGCGCATGACCTGATCGTAGGCCCCCACGGCGTCGGCGAAGCGACCATCGTTGTACAACGTCTCGCCGATGTAGAACTGCGCGTCATCGGCCAGGTCGGATCGCGGGAAGGTCTTGATGTACGTGTCGAATCCGGTGATCGCCAACGACCACTGCCCGGTGGAATAATCGGCCCAGGCCATCTCGTACAGCCGCTGCGGGGAAATCCCCGGATTCGCCGGCTGCGCCATCGGCGGGGCGATGGCGACCGGCGCCTCGCCACCGTCCTCGACTTCGTCGCCCATGACCGGCATCGGCATCCGAGGAATCGACAGGCGCAGCGCTTCCGCCTCTTGCGAGAAGGACGAGATCCTCACGTTGGTATCGTCAACCTTCTCCCGCAAGATCCGGATCCCATCGGCGACCGTGTCCACCAGCAGGCGGCTGTCCGCAAAGGCCTTTCGATTCATCGCGGCCTGCTCGTCGACCTGACTCGTGACGTCGGTCAGTGCCTGGGCGAGGCTGGACACTAGGACGTGCAACTCCTGGGTCTGCATCTGGAGGATCCGGATGTCCGCCATGATCTGGCGTTCCTCCTGGGCCGCCACGGGACCGGCCGCGAACGTCGTCAGGACCAGGGCCGCCTGCGCCGCGACCGCTATGCCACGTCTCATGTCGATCCTCGCAGTCTCGCTAACGCGCCGTGATGACGAAGTGCGCACGGCGATTCCGCTGCCAGGCTTCCTCATCGTGGCCTGGATCGAACGGGAACTCCTTGCCATAGCTTACCGTGCGGAGTCGGTCGCCCGATATGCCCAGCGTGACCAGATAGTCTCGCGCGGCCAGGGCGCGGCGCTCCCCGAGTGCGAGGTTGTACTCCGCCGTGCCGCGTTCGTCGCAGTGTCCTTCAATGGTGATGACCCAGCTCGAATACTGGCCCAGCAGTTCGGCGTTGCGCTCGAGGTCGCCCTGCGAATCGGGATCGAGCTGCGCGCTGTCTAATGCGTAGAAGACCGGGACCAGGGGAGACTCACGGTTCAGGTCGTCCAGCGATCGCGTCGCCAGTGAATCCTCCTCGCGCACCGGCTCCGGCGGCACGGGAATCGGCTCGCGGACCGGGGCGGGCTCCGGTGCCGCGGGGGGCGGCGGGGCCGTCGGCGGTGGCGGTGGTGGTGGAGCAGGGCGTGACGCCGGTGGCGGATTTCCACCGCACGCCGCAGCGGTCAGGATGCCCACAAGCGCTACCGGAAGCGCAAAGCGTCGAGTGATCGTTCGTGTCTGCATGGCGATGCTCTTCATTCCACACCTTTGCGAGAATCGTTCCAACTTCTAGTGATTCAGTCGTCAATGGGACCAGTTCGCCATCTCGTTGTTGCCAGCGCGAGTGACGCGACGGAGATTACTGCCATCTCGCGCCATCGTGAAGATCTGCTTCCCCCCGGAGCGCGTCGACGTAAAGGCCAGGTGGCGGCCGTTCGGCGCGTACGCCGGGCTCTCGTTCGTGCCGAGGCCGAACGTCAGCTGGCGAACGGCTCCGGTCGCCAGTTCGAGAATCTTGATGTCGTGACCGGGGCCCGTACGTGAAGAATATGCGATCTCGTTGAACGGTGCCGGCGACCACGTCGGGCGGTCGCAGTACGACTCGAAGGTCATTCGGCGAATGCCCGTGCCGTCGACGCCGATCACGTAGATCTGGGGTCGGCCCGAGCGATCCGACGTGAAGGCCAGCTGCGTGCCCGTCGGCGACCATGTCGGGCTCGTGTCGATGGCGGGGTTGTTCGTCAGACGGCGAAGGTTGCCGCCGTCGGCGTCGATGACGTACAGCTCGGGATTGCCGTCACGATTCGACGTGAACGCGATCCGCCGACCGTCCGGGGACCATGCCGGCAGCCAGTTCTGCTCGTCGGGGGTACCCGCGGCCGGCGTCTCGAGCCGGCCCTCGTAGATGAACGAGACGAAGACATCGGGGAAGCCCCGCCGGTATGAGGTGTAGGCGATGGCGCGGCCATCGGCCGACCAGACCGGCGTGATGTTCAAGGAGCGGTTCACCGTCACGCGGCGCTGATTCCCACCGTCGTAGTCGGCCATGTAGACCTCCTTGATCGTCCGGTTGTCGACCGGGCCGACGATGCGCTCGCCGTTGCGATCGGACGCGAAGGTCAGCTTCGTCCGCGCCACACCGCGCAGGCCACGCTGGTTCTGATGGACTTCGTCGGCGATCGTGTGGGCGTAGAGGCGCGGGTTGTCCACCGACCCCGTGTACTCACGGCCGAACACCGAATCCTGCCCGCGGACGTTGAACAAGCGCACTCTCACCTGGACCATCTCGCCGGTCTTCTGAACCGTGCCGACGAGCACGCCATCCGCGCCGACCTCACGCCAGGCCTCGAACGGCACGTCGGTCATCGACGTCGCCGGCGGAATCGTCTCGTAGGTGTCCCGCGGGATCATGTAGAACTCGCGCTCGAAGTCGAGGTCGTCCCACAGAACCTGCGCCAGCGTCCGGGCGATCTCGGCCGTCTCGGCGTCGTCCGACAGCGCGACGAAGTCGGGTACCGCGAAGCGGGGCTGCGTGCCGATGCTCTCTCCGAGAATGAGGCTGAGCTCGGACGGCTGCTCCGGGGCCGCTTGCTGGGACGGCGCGGGAGTCTGGGGCGCCTGCAGCGTGAAGTAGCCGAGCGCAAGAAGGAGCGGTCCAACGGCGTGCAGCTTCTGAGTCATTTAGCGGCGATACTGAAAATCCATGTGAACGGTCAGCGAGTCCTCCGTGAACGCGCTGGGCAAGGGGGGCAGTTGCGCGGTCATCGCGAGGGCGCGCTGCGCGGCCATGTCGAGCGCGATGTACCCGCTCGGCCGCTCGACCTCGACGTCGACCAAGCTCCCGTCGCGCCGGATCGTGAACTTCACCCACGAGTCGCCGGTAACCTGCTGGCGCGGATTCCAGTTGCGGCGGATCAAGTCGAGCATCGTCTGCAAGTACTCCGGACAGCAGAACGACCCCACATCAAGGTAGCCGGCCGTGCCTCCAGCGCCGCCGGTCGACAGGCCGAACCCGAGTCCCTGCACACCAGTCTCGGCCAGCGCATCCCCAGATCGGATGTCATCGCCCTCGGCGCGTGTGCGGCCCCGAGCACCCTCGGGGGACGATTCCACGTCGGGCGGGTTCACGACTTCCCGCCGGCGTGCCTCGGGCGTCGGCACGGTCATCTCAGGCTCTTCGCGCGCCGGCACCCTCACCGCCCCGGGCCGGGGATCCGGCGGCAACTCGTTGATCTGCTGCACCGGCCGGCCGCCAAGCGGCGTCAACCCGCCGGTGTCCGGTCCCGGCGGCCCACCGAGGCTGATCGTCATCACGGGCCCCTCATCCGGCGCCGCCCGGACTCCCCAATCGGCCGGGATCAACAGCAAGAGCAGGATACCGACCACGTGCGCCCCTGCCGACAGGCCGAACATGCGGCCCCAGCCATCACGGTCACCGGAGCGCGCCGCGAGCACCTGCGTTGCGAGTTCCTTCATGAGCAACGCGGAGCGTCAGCGGTCCTCCGGCAGCCGCGTCACCAATCCGACCCGCTCGACACCTGCCTCCTTCAACTTGTCCATGACGGTCATCAGTTCCTGCATCGTGACCGCCGCGTCGCCGCGAAGATAGACGTCGCTCTGATCCAGCCCCGCGAGGACCTGCGTGATCCGCTCGTCGAGCACCTCGAGCGGCACGGCATCCTCGCCGACCTGCACGGCGCCGTCGGTCCGGTAGCTCAGGGGAATCGTGACGAACACGCGTTCGGCGTTGATCGCGGCGGCCCGGCGAGCGATCGGCAGGCTGACATCGAGACCCCGCTGCATCATCGGTGCGGTCACCATGAAGATGATCAGCAGCACCAGCATCACGTCGACGAGCGGAATGATGTTGATCTCGGAGAGCGCAGAGGACACGCGTTCCCCGCGCGCACGCCGCGTGCCACCCGTCGGCTGCGCTTTGTGAACCCTCATTGCCGAGTCCAGACGCCGTCGTTCACGAGAAGTTCCGCTCCGCGATGTTCAGGAACTCCAGGGCGAAGTCGTCCATCTCCGAAACGAACAGCTTCACGCGGTGCGTCAGATGGTTGTAGAAGTAGACGGCCGGGATGGCCGCGAACAACCCCGCGGCCGTCGCCAGGAGCGCCTCGGCGATGCCGGGCGCGACGACACCCAGGCTGCTCGAGCCAGTCTCGCCGATGCCCTGGAACGCGCCCATGATCCCCCAGACCGTGCCGAACAGGCCAATGAACGGCGTGATGCTCGCTGTCGTGGCGAGAAAGGCCACCCGGGCCTCGATCCGGTTCACCTCGACGGTGGCCGCCCGCTGCAGCGCTCGATCGAGTGCATCGATGCTTCTCAGTGTAGGACGAGCGCCAGCGCCTTCCGGTTGTGATTCGGCGTCGCCGCCGTGGCGGAGTTGAGCGTTCAACTCGGCATAGCCGGTCTGAAAGATCCCGACCAGCGGGCTACGACCGAGCGATCCGCAGACCGACTGGACTTCCGAGAACTTGTTGCTGCGGCGGAACACATCGCGAAATCTCGCGGTGTGCGCCTCCACGAGGCGATACTGCCAGACCTTGTGCAGCACGATCGCCCAGGACGCGATGGAGAACAGAATCAGGATCAGCAGGACGACGCGAAAGAGCGGACCGGACCGGGCGACGAGTCCGATGAGGTCACCGCCCAGCGCGCCATCAGCCGATTCGCCCTGCGCCTGCAACAGCGCGAGAACGAAGAATCCAAGCGTGCGCAACGAAGCCTCCGAGCATCTCAATGCGCCGCTGGGACAGCGCGACGCGACAGAGTAGCACGGCACCCGAAGGCTGTCAAATGTATGATAGCATGGAGTTTCTCTCGACGAGCCGAGTCAGGCGGCGTCTCTCCTCGCGCCTCCCGACACGACCATGATCCGGTTCCTTCGCATCAAGCATCTGGCCGTGATCGAAGAGCTCGAGCTGGAGCTCGAGCCCGGCCTGACCGTCCTCACCGGCGAAACGGGCGCCGGGAAGTCGATCATCGTCGGCGCGCTCGCGCTCTTGCTCGGAGCGCGAGCGTCCGCCGACCTCGTCCGCACCGGTGAAGCCGCCGCCTCCATCGAAGCGGTCTTCGAACGCGCCGACGGGGCCGAGGTGCTGGTCCGCCGCGAGGTTGGCGCCCAGGGCCGTAGCCGAGCCTACATCGACGACGCGCTGGCTACGACCGGCGCGCTGCGAACGATCGCCCACGAACTGGTCGATCTGCATGGGCAGCACGCCCATCAACGCCTGCTCGCCCCCCGCGCGCACCTCGACCTCCTCGACGAATTCGCCGGCACGATCGCTGATCGCGCGCGTGTGGGTGAGCGCTTCGGTGGGCTGCGATCCGCGCGGGCTGCTCTTGAGACCGTTCGGCAACGCGGGCGCGACGCCGGCGATCGCCAGGAGGTTGTTCGGTTCCAGTTGGCCGAGATCGTGGCGGGCGACGTGCGTGCCGGGGAAGCCGACGAGCTTCGGACGCGGAAGCAGCGGTTGGCCAACGCCGACGCGATTCAGCGGCTCGTGGCCGAAGGCCATACGGCCCTGTACGAGGGCGAGGGCGCCATCCTCGACGCCCTCGCCGCCGTCTGGCGGTCGACCGAGACGCTCGGCGAACTCGACTCGTCGCTCCCGGACTTTCGGGCTGCGCGCAACGCCGTGACCTCCCACCTCGAGGAGTTGGCCTACGCCTTGCGGGAGCGGGTCGCCGAGGTCGACGACACGGCGGCGCGACTGCAAGAGGTCGAGGACCGCCTCGCGACGCTGGAGGCGCTGGCCCGGAAGTACGGGCAGGGCAGTGTCGACCGCGTGCTGGAGCGGCGTGCGGAACTGGAGGCGGAACTCCAGACCCTCGAAGGTGGCGCGAATCAGATCGACGCGCTGGCGCGCGAGGTGGAGGACGCGCAGGAGGAGTACCAGCGGACGGCAGAACGCCTCTCGAAGAAGCGGCGAGCGGCGGCGCCGAAGCTGGCGGAGCGGATGGAAGCCCTGCTCGCCGAACTGGCGATGCCCGAGACGCACTGCGAGTTCCGCTTCGACGCCACGCCCGACGGCGGCACCGAGCGGGGCATCGACGGCGGCGAACTCTATCTGGCGCCGAACGCCGGAGAGGAGCCGCGGCCCCTAGCCCGCATCGCCTCGGGCGGGGAACTGTCGAGGGTGATGCTCGCGCTGACGACCGCGGCGGCACCAGATGCGCCCGGGCGGACGCTGGTCTTCGACGAGGTCGACGCGGGAATCGGGGGTCGCGCGGCCGACGTGGTTGGGCAGCGACTCAGTAGTCTCGGGAGGCGGTTCCAAGTGCTTTGCGTGACGCACTTGCCACAGATCGCCGCATACGGCGCGACCCAGGTCGAAATCGCCAAGAAGGTCAGTCGAGGACGCACCACCACCTCCGCCCGAGGCCTCGCCGGCCAGGACCGGGTGGAGGTGATCGCGGCTATGATGGCTGGGGGCCAGGCGACAGCCAAGAGCCGACAGACCGCGGCCGAACTGCTCGAAAAGGCGGCGTCGACACAACGCGAAGAAAGAACGAACGTTAAGAGCCGGACACGTGGCTAGGACTTACACGATCGAGACGTTCGGCTGCCAGATGAACTTTCACGACTCCGAGCGGATGGCGGGGCTCCTGGAGGCGGCGGGCTATGCCCGGGTGGAGGATGCGACCGAGGCTGACGTCGTCGTCCTGAACACCTGCTCCGTTCGAGAGCGCGCCGAGGAGAAGCTGTTCAGTCGACTGGGGGAGGTACGCGCCGACCGGGCGGGTGACCACGCGTTGATCGCGGTGACCGGCTGTGTCGCGCAGCAGCAGGGAGGCGAGATCTTCAAACGCGCAGGCTCCGTCGATGTCGTCGTCGGGACGCAGGCGATGCGGCGCCTCCCGGAACTGCTCGACGAGGCCGGCGCGACCGGCGCTCCGCAGATCGACGTCAACCCCTACGACGACGTCTCGTTCCCGCTCGGGATGGCTGTTCGAGGGGACTCCGTCAAGGCCTACGTGACCATCGTCGAAGGGTGCAACGACTTCTGCACCTTTTGTGTCGTGCCGTATACGCGCGGGCACGAGCGGATGCGCCCGGCCGCGGAGATCACTCGTGAGGTGGAGGAGGCCGTTTCGACAGGACGCCGGGAGATTCAACTGCTGGGGCAGATCGTCAACCACTATCACGCCCCAGACGACCCCGCGTGTGACTTCGCCGAACTGCTCCGGCGCGTGCACGGCGTTCGGGGCGTCGAGCGGATCCGCTTCGCCAGCCCGCACCCCCGCCACGTCACGCCGAGAATGATCGCCGCAATGCGCGACCTGCCGAGCGTCTGCCGGCACCTGCACCTGCCGGTGCAGTCGGGCTCGACGCGCGTCCTGGCGTCGATGCATCGGCGGCATACACGCGACGAATACCTTGAGCTCGTCGCGCAGATCCGTGCAGCCATCCCGGATATCGCGCTATCGACCGATACCATTGTGGGGTTCCCGGGCGAGACCGACGCGGACTTCGAGGAGACGCTCTCGCTCGTGAAACAGGTCGGATATCACAGCATGTTTTCGTTCAAGTACTCCGCGCGGCCCGCGACGATGGCCTCGAAACGGCTGCGCGACACGGTCCCTGAGGCCGAGAAGACGCGCCGGATCGTCGCCCTTCAGGAACTGCAGCGCGGAATCCAGTTGCGCCTGCACGAACAGGCCGTCGGCACCCGCGTCACGGTCCTGGCCGACGATCGATCGCGGCGCCGGAGCGACGAACTGTCTGGCCGCACGAGCGGCAACACCGTCGTGAACTTCCCGGGAAGACCGGAGTGGCTCGGCCGGATGCTCGATGTCACGGTCCAGAAGGCCGGACCAAATAGTTTGTGGGGCGTGCCGGCCTAGGTCGACCTCAGGTGGGGCAGTGCGATGCAGATTGAGATGATTATCAAGGGACTGGTCGTCGACCCGGTGACGAACATGCCGATCGTCATCCTTCGAGACCGGGACGGCCAACGCGTGCTGCCGATCTGGGTGGGGAGCGCAGAGGCGAACGCCATTGCCCTGCAGATCGAGAACGTGTCGACGCCGCGTCCGATGACACACGATCTGCTCAAGAACGTCATCGAGGACCTGCACGGCGACATCCAGAAGATCGTCGTCTGCGACCTCAAGGACAACACCTTCTACGCACTGCTGCACCTCCTCGTGAACGGCGAGAGCGTCGCGATCGACGCCAGACCCAGCGACGCCATCGCGCTCGCACTCAGGGTCAAGGCCCCGATCTTCGTCGAGGAGAGCGTCATCGACGAAGCCAAGCCGACGGACGTCGCACTCGAAAAGGGCGATTCTGAACAGTTGCAGCAGTGGCTGGAAAGCCTTGATGCTGAAGAGCTTGGCAAGTACAAGATGTAGCCGCTCAGGGCGGCCTCCGAGCCCCATGGCTTGACACCGCCCGACCCGCCTCCCTAGAATACCTCCCGATCTTCCTCGGCTCTCTAGCCGGCTTCCCGCAATGGGACACGGTAGTTTCCGCTCGCCGTCATGTCGATGATCGTCGCGATTGCCAACCAGAAGGGCGGCGTCGGAAAGACGACGACGGCGATCAATCTCTCGGCCGCGCTGGCGCTGCACGGCAAGCCGACGCTCCTCATCGACCTCGACCCGCAGGCGAACTCGACGATGTCGTTCGTCGACATCCAGACCATCACCAGGTCGGTGTACGACGCGATCGAAGACAGCTCGTGCACGATCGCCGACACCATCGTCGAGTCGACCCAGCCGAACCTCTCGGTGGCGCCGTCGCGCATCTCGCTGGCCAAGCTCGAGTCGAAACTGGTGGGCGAGATCGATGCCCATTTCCGACTCAAGGACCGTCTCGAGCCGGTGCGGCAGAGCTACCCGAATATCGTGATCGATTGTCCGCCGGCCCTCGGATTACTCACCGTCAACGCGCTGGTCGCGGCAACGCATCTGCTCATCCCGATCCAGTCGTCGTACTTCGCGCTCGAGGGGACGGACGACCTGCTCGAGACCATCGAGAAGGTCAGGGCCCGCGCGAACCCGAATCTGAAGATTCTCGGCGTCGTCATCACGATGCACGACCGGCGGACGTCGCTCGCCAAGGATATCCAGAGCCAGATCAACAAGGTCTTCGGCGGCAAGGTGTTTCAGACCGTCATTTCGAAGAGCGTACGGCTGGAGGAGAGTCCAGCCTACAAAGAGTCGATCTTCAGCTTCGCGCCGGAATCGTCTGGCGCGAGCGAGTACTACCGGCTGTGTGAGGAGGTGATGGACCGTGCCTAGGCGGGGACTACCGTCGTCAGTTCGGATGCGGCACGACGAGCACTACGTCGAGACCCTGGCCGCTTCTGGCGGGATGCCCGTTGGTCGACTCGTGCCCATCGACCAGGTGGATCCCAATCCGAATCAGCCGCGCCAGGTCATGGGCGATCTCTCGGAGTTGATGGCGTCCATCGCCGAGAAGGGGATCATCGAACCGCTCATCGTCAGGCATCGCGGCCAGCGCTTTCAGATCGTCGCCGGTGAGCGACGGTACCAGGCCGCGGTCCAGGTCGGACTGCGAGAGGTCCCGGTCGTCATCCGCGAAGCGGACGAGGCTGAGGTCATCGAGATCGCGCTCATCGAGAACATCCAACGGAAGGACCTGACGGCCTTCGAGGAGGCCGAAGCCCTTTCGATGCTCTGCGACGCTCACGGACACACTCACGAGCAACTAGCAAAGCGTCTGGGGAAGTCGCGTACCGCGATTACCGAGTCGCTGACGCTGAACGGCATGCCCGAGGAGATCAAGAATCTATGTCGGCTGGCCGACATTACGTCCAAGTCGTTGCTTCTCCAGATAGTTAGACAACCCGATGCCCAGAAAATGACAGAGCTCGTCGAGCGAATCACTCGCGACGGGAAGACGACTCGGGCAGACATCCGAAAAGAGACGGCCAAGCCGAAGGTCGGCCGGCCGAAGTCGTACGTCTTTCAGTACAAGGCACCGACGAAGGACTTTAATCTCCGATTGAACTTCAAGAAGTCTCGCGTCGACCGTGCCGAGATCATCCAAGCGCTCGAAGCAATCCTCAAGGAACTTCGCAAGGCCAAGAACAAGAAGTAGTCATCCTCCGAACCGGAGCGACGCCTGGACGACTCGATGGCGATGCGACGGGCGAGGAAGCAGCGAGAGCCCGTCCGCTCGACACCGCGAGACCCGTTGCGGGAGGAGTCGAGGCCAAAGACCGTTCAGGTCCTGTCTTCAGGGCCTGAGCCGGATCGGCAAGTTAACATAACATCCATTATCAGACCCTGGATATACCAGGCGCCTTCCGCCGATAACCCCTCACAGGGTGGCTCGACTCGAGCCTTCGAGGGCTGGTTGGTGCCGGTCCGCCTTTGGCCCCGCATGCTATCGTTCTTCTGATGTTCCGGATTCTCGATCGCTACCTCGTGCGCGAGATCGTGCCGCCATTCCTTCTGGCGCTGCTGGTCTTCACGTTCATCTTGATGATTCCACCCTTGATGGACGTCGCCGAGAACCTCATCGCCAAGGGCGTGGCTGCCCCGACGATTCTCCGGATCATGCTCACGCTGGTGCCCCAGTCGCTCGGCGTCACGATCCCCATGGCGTTCCTGATGGGGCTGCTGATCGGGCTCGGGCGCCTCTCGGCTGATCGCGAGGCGGTGGCACTGCAAGCCTGCGGGGTCAGCCTCGGCACGCTCCTGCGCCCGATCTTGGCGATCGGCGCCGTGGCGGCAGCCGCGACGACCTACGTGCTGGTCGTCGCGCTGCCTGACGCCAACCAGGCGTTTAGGGAACTGACCTACTCGGTCATCGCCTCACGAGCCCAGGACGAGGTCAAGCCGCGTGTCTTCTTCGAGGATTTCCCCAACGTCGTCCTCTACGTTCGCGACGCGCCGCCCGATTCCTCCGAGTGGACGGACGTCTTCTTGGCCGATACCCGAAACCCCGCCCAGCCGGAGATCTTCGTCGCCGAGCGTGGCCGGATGCTGCTCGACCGCGACGAGCGTCGCGTCGCCATCCTCCTCGAGAACGGCACGCGCCACGCGGTCACGCCTGAGCTGCCCGAGGAGTACGAGGTCCACGAGTTCGACCGGATGGCGATGAGTCTCGACCCGGAGACGGTGTTCCCACGTGTCGGTCCGCAGCGGGGCTACCCCGAGCTGACGATCGAGGAACTCGAGGCCGAGGCCGGCCGGCTCGAGGAAGCCGGGCTCTCGCCCCACGGGCCGATCATGTGGATTCATCGGAAGTTCTCGATCCCGGCCGCCTGCTTCGTCTTCGCCCTGATCGGCTTGGCGTTTGGTGTGAGCTCGCGGAAGGACGGAAAGCTCGCGAGCTTCGTTATCGGTATCGGGGTCATCTTCGCCTACTACGTGTGCATGTACATGGCCGAGGCGGCAGCGAAGGGGGGGCTCGTGTCGCCCCACATGGCGATGTGGCTGCCGAACGTGGCCCTCGGTGTCCCAGGCCTCGCCTTCGTCGTGCAGCGCTCGTTCATGGCGCGCCGCAGGCTGAGCCTGCCGTTCCGGGTGCCCGTCTCTTGGGGCGTCGAGCGGCAGCCGGTCCGGTCGCGAACGGCGGCTCCCGCCGGGAAAGGGAGGAACCGGGTCAAGGTGGTGGTCCGGCTCCCCCACTTCTGGCTGCCCAGCCTGAACCTGCTCGATCGCTACGTCTTGAAGCACTACCTGCGCATCGTCGGCCTGGCCTTCGTCGGGATGCTCGGTATCTTCTACATCGCCACGTTCATCGATCTCTCGGACAAGCTGTTCAAGGGCGAGACAACCGGCCGCACGCTCCTCGAGTATTTCTGGTTCGCCACGCCGCAGTACATCTACTACGTCCTGCCGATCTCGGCGCTGGTGGCCACGCTGGTCACGATCGGCCTCCTGACCAAGAGTTCCGAACTGGTCGTGATGAAGGCCTGCGGCATCAGCCTCTACCGCGCCGCCGTCCCGCTGGTCCTCTTCGGGGTGATCTGGAGTGGTGCGCTGTTCGGGCTGGGCGAGACTGTGCTGGCCTCGGCGAACCGACGGGCGGAAGCGATCCGCCACGTCATTCGGGGCGGGTCACCCCAGACGTTCGACGTCTTGAACCGGAAGTGGATCGTCGCACCCGACGGCGCGATCTACAACTACACCTACCTCGATCCGCGGCGCCAGGAGCTCCACGGCTTCTCGATTTACCAGTTTGAGGAGGCTCCGTGGCGGCTGACCCGACGCACGTTCGTCAACAAGGCTGTGTTTTCGAGCGATTGGAGTGGTGAAGGGGTCTGGGTGCGGTCATTTCGCGATGAACTAGGGTTAATGCCCTATCAATACATCGGGGATTCTCCGATCCGGCTCCAGCCGCTCGAGTTCTTCGTCACCGAGCGCCCTGACGCCGAACGGATGAGCTATCGCCAGCTCCAGGAGTACATCGGACAGCTCCAGGCGAGCGGCTTCAGCGTCGTCCAGCTCGCCGTCGCTTTGCAACGCAAACTCTCGTTCCCGCTCGTCACCGTGGTCATGACCTTGATCGCCGTGCCGTTCGCCGTCATGACCGGCCGCGGCGGCCCCATGTATGCCATCGGTGTCGGTCTGGTGCTCGCGATCACCTACTGGGTGGCGATCAGCGTCTTCGGTGCGGTGGGGGCCGCCGGCCTGCTGGCGCCAGCCCTGGCCGCCTGGGCACCGAACATCCTGTTCAGCGCCGGCGCCAGCTATCTGCTGTTGACGGTGAGGACCTAGCGGACCGCTAGCGGCTCTCGAGTCGCACATCGTCCAGCCAGACGACGCCGGACGTGGCCGGCGGCGTGTTCACCGAGTCGACGACGAACAGGAGCGAACTCTCCGCACCCACGACCGGGGGACCGACGCCGGCCGAGGTCACCGGCCGCATCTCCTGCAGCCGCACGGTCACCTCCCGGGTCGTCGTATCGGCGTAGACCGATCGGCGCCAGCGGACGTCTGCGTCGCCCCCACCCGCCCGGAGCTGGACCGACAGCCGAGTTGGCGCGTCGCTCCGCACGCGGAACCGGATCCGGTCGAACTCCCCTGCCTCCCCGACCCGCTCGCGCACGAGCGCCGCGAAGGGAGCCTGGCCCAGCCCGTCGGACAGTGCGTAGCGCAGCGCTAGCTCCTGCCCCTCCACGGCTGCCGTGCTGTCCACAGCGGCCAGCGACTCGGTCTCGTGCTCGACCGACCAGCCGGCCACAGCAGGCTCATCCGTGAAGAGCGCAGCGGACCTCCCCGTCGTTTCCTGGCCCTGGGCTCCCGGCAACTCGGCGAAGCCCACCCGGATCGGATTGCCGACGATCCAAGGAATCGCCGGGCGGCCTGGTGAGTCAGTCAGCACAACCTCGACCCGGTAGACCGCGCGGCCCGAAGTGGTCACGTAGTGCAGCTCGGGCCGGTCCGAGCGCTGCACCACCGCGCCGTTCTCGAGCAGCTGAATCTCTCCGCCCGGCGGCAGGTCCGCTCGTACGGTCAGTTCCACGCCCAGGCCCGCGCGAAGACTCCCTCCCGCCTGCGCAACGTCACCCCCCGATCGCGCGGCGAAATGGAATCGGCCGGGAGTCGCCAACGCGTCGATGGCCGTATAGACGCGCCCCTCGCGCAGGCCTTCGAGCAATGCCGCGGCGTCCGCGGAGGCATCCCCGGACCACACCTCGTCCAGTTGCACGCGGAGCGCGAAGGTGCGGAAGACCGCTTCGTACGACGGGATCGGAATCGGTCTGAGCCGAACGTCGGCGACGCCGGGCACCGCCGCCGCGCCGTGAGCGTCCGCGCCGGCGAGGGCGACGACAGCGCGTGCCTGCGTCATCGTGTCCCACCGCCGCAACGTCTCCGTCGGACGGTCGAACAGCGCCCCGATCGCCTGTGCCGGACGGAAGGGATAGTGCAGCAGGGCGAGCCCGAGTCGAGGCCAGGACTCGTCGCGCCAGGCGCTGTCCCCGTTCAACCATTCGATCCCGCCAACGGAGGTCGACCAGTCCGTCCAGGCCAGGGCCGGCTTCGGCGACGCGGGGTGTGCGGCCACGCCGAACCCGCCGAGTCGCTCGATATCCGCTGCCACATCCCGGGCTTCCCCACCGAGCGGATACGGCGCCTGGAGATGCCCCACCGACAGATAGTGTCCGTCGGTCGTCGTGACCTCGAGGCCGTCGAGGACGAGCACGTTCGCGTGGTATCTCGGGGGCTCTGGCGCGCGCGTCCCGTCGCCATGATCCGTCACGACGACGAATGACAGGCCGGTTCGGGCCGCCGCTTCGGCGATCGCCTCGAGACTGGCGGCGCCGTCCGAGCGGTTCGAATGAACGTGAAAGGCGCCGGCGACAACCGGCGGCATCGGAGCGTCCGAGGTCAGGCGTCCCGCCCCCAAGTCACGGGCAGGTGCGGGAAGGGTCAGCACCCCGAGCAGCAAGAGCGCCAGGGCGACGACCGCGCCACTCGTCGCGCGTGCAACGGCTCGAGACATGGCGTCCTCGACGTCCGGTGTGGTCCGGCGGCTCAGCGTCCGGACATGACTGCTTCAGACACCGGCGTCGCGCTTCAGAACCTCGGCGACGTCGGTCCGTTCCCAGGTGAACTCTGGCTCGGACCGTCCGAAGTGGCCGAACGCCGCTGTCTGGCGGTAAATCGGACGGCGCAGGTTGAGCGACTCGATGATGCCCTTCGGCGTCAATGAGAAGTGCGAGCGTACCAGTTCGCCGATCTTCTCGTCTCCGACCCTGCCGGTGCCAAACGTGTCTACCAGCACCGACACCGGATCGGCGACACCAATTGCGTAGGCCAGCTGCACCTGTACCCGGTCGGCCAGGCCGGCCGCGACGCAGTTCTTCGCGATGTAGCGGGCCATGTACGACGCGGAGCGATCGACCTTCGTGGGGTCCTTCCCCGAAAACGCGCCGCCACCGTGCGGCGCGGCACCGCCGTAGGTGTCAACGATGATCTTCCGTCCCGTCACGCCGGCGTCACCGTGCGGGCCGCCGACCACGAACCGCCCAGTGGGGTTCACATGAATGGTAGTCTGCCGGTCCAGCATGGCTTCGGGAATGACCGGTTTGATGACGTGGGTGATGATGTCGTCCAGCATCGTTTCAGCGCTCGCGGCATCGGCGTGCTGGCTCGAGACGACGACCGTGTCCACCCGAACCGGCCTCGGGCCGTCGTACTCGATCGTCACCTGGGACTTTCCGTCCGGCCGCAAATAGTCGAGCACGCCATTCCGCCGGGCCTGGGAGAGCCCCCGGCAGAGCTTGTGCGCCAGCTGAATCGGCAGCGGCATCAGCTCTTCGCTCTCACGGCAGGCATACCCGAACATGAGTCCCTGGTCGCCGGCACCGCCCGGATCGACGCCCATCGCGATGTCCGGTGACTGGCCGTGAATGGCCGAGATCACCGCGCACGTTTCGAAGTCGAAGCCGAACTTCGCCCGCGTGTAGCCGACCTCCTTGATCGTGTCGCGCACGACCTTCTGGAAATCGACGTAGCACGTCGTCGTGATCTCGCCCGCGACGATCGCCAGTCCGGTGGTCACGAGCGTCTCGCACGCGACGCGGCCTGTCGGGTCTTCCGCGAGGATGGCGTCGAGAATCGAATCCGAAATCTGATCTGCGATCTTGTCCGGATGTCCCTCCGTGACGGACTCCGACGTGAAGAGATGATGGCCGGTACGGTTCATGAAGCGGGCTCCTTCTCGCGGGGCTGCCGCGCGCGTGCGATGTCGAATGGGCGACGCACCGTGCACGCGAGCCCTCCGGTGGGCCGCACGACATGTGCGCGATCCCGTAACGATAGCAGACGGCTCGAACGACGGTCAACCAGCAACTCCAGTCCCGCACCGCTCTTCAGCGTCGTGGATGGTACTCGTCGTAGACGGCCTTCAATCGCGCGTCGAGGATATGGGTGTAGATCTGGGTCGTCGATAGGTCGGCGTGACCCAGCATCGCCTGAATCGTGCGTAGGTCCGCTCCGCGGTCGAGCAGATGCGTCGCAAACGAGTGGCGCAACACGTGCGGGCTCAGGCCGTGCCGAAGGCCGGCGGCCGCACCGTAGGCCTTCAGCACCTTCCAGAACCCGACGCGGCTCAACGCCGTACCGCCGCGTGCGTTGACGAACATCCAAGGCGAACGCTTCTCGCGTAGCAGCGCGCCCCGGGCGTGCTCGAGGTACTTCCGAACCCACGTGGTCGCCTCGCGTCCAATGGGCACGATACGCTCCTTCGACCCCTTCCCCATGCAGGTCAGGTACCCGGCCTCGAGATTGACGTCGGCCGGCTTCAGCGAGATCAGCTCCGACACCCGCATGCCGGTCGCGTACAACAACTCGAGCAGCGCCCGGTCACGCAGCCCACGCGCCGTCGAGGTATCGGGCTGCTCGAGCAATCGATCCACGTCCTCTATCGAGAGGTACTTGGGAAGTGCCGGCCACGACTTCGGCGCCCGGAGGTCGTCGGCAGGGCTCGTCTCAAGCCGTCGGTCCAGCACCAGGAAGCGGTACAAGCCACGCACGCACGCCACCATCCGCGCCACCGAGCGCGGCGCGAAGTCGGCCGCCATGAGATGGCGCACGAAGGCCTCGAGCTGAGCACGATCGAGCTGGTCGACCGACGCGCCCTCCCGTTCGGCGAAGCGAAGGAGCCACCCCAGATCACGACCGTAGCTCTCCAGCGTGTGGTCGGCCAGTCGCCGGGCCACGCGCAGATGGTCCAAGTAAGCATCGACCAGCGCCGTCGACCGGGACTGTCGCGGCCCGCGTCGGGTTCGCTGTCCAGCCTTGGGCTGCGTCCTCGACCGGGACCGGGTCTTCGACGACCTCACGATCTTGCTTCTCCTTGTCGTTGTCTTCGTCTTCGCCACGCTCGGTACCAGGAATTCGCTAACGCCTCCGTCCCTGACGGGCGCGTCGCTGCGCCGATTGTATGTCTCTCTCGCTCCGTGTAGGGTAACCCTCAACATCCGCCGGCGCGGGAGTTTCCTCCTCGACGCGCCGACGCCCGAGGCGCTCCAATGACACCAGCCGCCATCAAACCTCTGGTCACGATCGACGCGCTGCAGGCGATCGATGTTCGCGTCGGCACGATCGAGTCCGTCGACGAGATCGCGAGGTCCCGTAAGCTCGTCAAGCTGCGCGTGAACTTCGGCGACCACACTCGCCAGATTCTCGCCGGCTTAAAGCAGGAGCGCGACGAACCCGCCGAGATCACCGGTCGCCAGGCGCTGTTCGTCGTCAATCTCTCACCGAAGACCATGGCTGGGGAACTGTCGGAGGGGATGCTCTTCGACATCGGCTATGCCGATGGGGTCAGGCCTGTCCTCAGCGTGCCCGAGGCGGCGGTGCCCAATGGCACCCGTGCTGGATGACCACGGGGCCCACCATCCTCATCGCGGGCCTGGGCGACCTTGGCGGGGTCTGCCTCGAATTGCTGGCGCGCGAGCGCTGGCCGGGCCGGATTGTCGCGGGGAGTCGCCATCTCGCCCGCACCGGCGCCCGGGTCAACCTGGCGAGACTCGGCGCGATGGCGCAGGGGTACCGGCCCTCGATCGAAGCGGTGTCACTCGACCTCGACGATGAGGACGCCACCGCCGAACTGCTCGATCGCCTGTCCCCCGACATCGTGCTGACGACGGCGGCGCGGCAGTCGTGGTGGACGCCCGAGCAGCTTCCGCCAGCGCCCCGTGCCAAGCTCGCCGCGGCCGGCTTCGGCGTCTGGCTTCCCATTCATCTGGTGCTCTCACTCAAGTTGATGCGCGCCGTGCGCGCCGCTGGCAGCGCGACCCGAGTTCTCATCGCGCCGTTTCCCGACGTCGCCAACTGCGTGCTCGCCAGGCTCGGCCTCGAGCCGACCGCCGGTGTTGGCAACCTCGATGAGATCGTCCCGAAGATCGCGTCGCTCGCTGCGGCCCGGCTGGGCGTTGCTGTCGACGCTGTCGACGTCAGCCTCGTGGCGCACCACGCGCTCGAGACGCACGTGTTCGAGCCGACCGCGGGCCCGATGCCGCCGTACTTCCTCCGTATCGTCTACGCTGGCACCGACGTGACCGGGACGGTCGACGGCGATGCGCTGCTGCGCCACCCCTACCCGCTGCCTCCTGGGCCCGCCATCCACTTCCTGACCTCGGGCTCGGCCGTCCGACTGATGCGGGCGCTCGTCGATGCCGACACGCGCCTGCACGCGCCCGGGCCCGAGGGGCTGCCGGGCGGATATCCCGTGCTTGCCGGACCAGGCGGCGTGCGCGTCGCGCCGATCGACGGGTTGTCACGGGAGGCCGCGATCGACATCAACGAGCGTTCCCACGCCTTCGACGGGATCGAGGCCATCGAAGCCGACGGCACGGTCGTCTTCCGCCCCGAGCCCGCCGGAATCATGGCGCGTGAACTCGGCTACCGCTGCGACCGCTTACCGCCCTCCGAGATCGCCCCGCGCGCCGACGAGCTGCTGACGCGGTTTCGCGCCTACGCCGATCGCTACGGCAACGGCGTCGACTGAGCCGGCCCGCCACTCCCCCTCTGTTGTGCAAACAGCCCATCCTGTATCCTGAGCGGCATGTCGTACTCGACGGCAAAGTCCAAGGCACTCTTCGAACGCGCGGTCCAGGTCATGGTCGAGGGCGGCAGCTCGCCGTCGCGCGGGCCGGCCAACTATGGCGAGTACCCGTTGTTTATCGAGCGCGGTCAAGGCGCGCACCTCTTCGACGCCGACGGGAACCAGTATCTCGACTGGATGATGGCCTACGGCGGGCTGCCCCACGGCCACGCGCATCCCCGTATCGTCGAGGCCGTGACCCAGGCCGTGGCAACCGGCGCGCTGGTCGCCGCGGCGACCGAGATCGAGATCGAGGTCGCGGAATTCATTCAACACATGGTCCCGTCGGCAGAACGCGTCCGCTTCGCGAACACCGGCACCGAGGCCACGATGGCCGCGATTCGGCTAGCGCGGGGTTACACAGGCCGCCCCAAGTTCATCAAGTTCGAAGGCCACTACCACGGGTGGTACGACGACTTCCTCGTGAACGCCCACCCGCACCCCGTGACATCCCTGGGACATCGGCGCGATCCGATCAAGATTGCCGACAGTTCCGGGTTGAATCGGCGCGCCGTGGACGACACCATCGTCGCCCCGTGGAACGATCTCGCCGCGGTCGAGCGGGCGCTTGAGACGAACCGGGGCCGGGTGGCCGCGATCATCACCGAAGGCATCATGTCCAACATGGGTGTCATTCCGCCACATCCGGGCTACCTGGAAGGGCTGAGGCAGCTGGCGCGGTCGCACGACGTGCTGCTGATCCTCGACGAGACCGTGACGGGTTTCCGGATCGCCGCCGGCGGATGTCAGCAGCACTACGGTCTCGACCCGGACATCACCACGTTCGGAAAGGCGCTCGGGTGCGGCCTGCCGGTCGCGGCCTTCGTCGGCCGCGCCGAGATCATGGAGGCCCTGGCCTGGGGCGGCGTCCTGCACTACGGCACGCAAAACGCTTCACGAATCGGCCTGTTCGCGGCGCGGGCGAACCTCGAGATGCTCACCGCCGGCGATGCCGAGGCCTTTCGCCACACCTGGCGTATCGGTGAAACGCTGGTCGCCGGGTTCCGGCGGGTGTTCGAGGAGACCAACACGCCGGCGATCGTCCAGGGCGTCGGCCCGATGTTTCAGATCATGTTCACGGACCGGCCCCGGATCACCGACTACCGCGAGTACTGCGAGTTCGTCGACCCCGCCCGATATCGCGCGTTCGCCCACGCGCTGTTCCGGCACGGCATCTACATGACGCCCGCGGCGGCGCTGCACTCGGTCGCCTCCGTCGTCCACACTCCCGCGGATGTCGAGACGACGCTCGCCGCCGCCCGAGCCGCCCTGGCCGAGACCGATGCCCAGTGACCCGCCGCCTGGCGTCCTGACCGACCGGGTCGCGATCGTCACTGGAGGCGCTTCGGGAATCGGCCGCGCCACGGCCGTCCTGCTGGCACACGAGGGTGCGGCCGTCACCGTCGCAGACGTGGACGAGACCGCCGGCTGCCAGACGGTCCAGCTCATCGCCGCCGCAGGCGGCCGGGCGCGCTTCATCCCGACCGACGTCACCCGGGAGGAGGATTGCCGCGGCGCGATCGCCGGCACCGCCTCGGAGTTCGGGCGCCTCGACATCCTGTTCAACAACGCTGGGATCATCCGGCGCACCTCGGTCCCCAACACGACGGCTGACGACTGGGACCTTGTGATGGCCATCAACGTGCGCGGGGTCTTCTTGATGTCCAAGCACGCCGTTCCCGCGATGCCTCGCGGCGGTGTCATCGTCAACACCGGCTCGGGGTGGGGACTCGTGGGCGGGCGCGACGCCGCCGCCTACTGCGCGTCGAAGGGCGCCGTCGTTCAGTTGACCCGCGCCATGGCACTCGACCACGGCCCGCAGGGCATCCGCGTCAACTGCGTCTGCCCGGGCGACACAGATACACCGCTGCTCACCAGTGAAGCCGAACAACTCGGTGCCGAACCGGCCACGTTCCGCGCCGACGCCGCCCACCGGCCACTGGGGCGCATCGGGAGCCCGGACGACGTCGCGCGCGCCGTGCTCTATCTGGCCAGCGACGCCGCTGGTTTCGTCACCGGCACCACGCTCGTCGTCGACGGCGGCGGCCTCGCGGGATCGGCCTGATGAAGCCGCTCGCCATTCCGAGCCTGTGCGCATCGCCCGCCCCGGGCGACGGTAAACGCTAGCCCGGTCCCGCACGTCAGTACCGGACGATCGCTTGCCGTCTCACGTCGAACCGATGCGTCGCCGTTTTCTCCTCGCCGCCCTCCTCCTCGCCCTCGCCGCCACGGGTCTCTCGGCGCAACCCCTGCAAGTCGCCGGCGCCGAGCGCTCGGTGACGGCCGAGCGCATGGCCGATGCAGAGACGATCGCGCTCGACGGGGTACTCGACGAAGCCGCCTGGCAGCGGGCCGTCCCGGCCACCGACTTCATCCAGCAGGACCCGCTGCTCGGCGGGACCCCGACCGAACGAACCGAAGTCCGGTTCATCTTCAACCAAAACAGCCTCTACATGGGCGTCCTCTGCTTCGACTCCGAACCCGACCAGTTGCTCGGCAATACGATGAAGCGCGACGAGTTCTTGAGCGCCGATGATCGCTTCATGTGGGTGATGGACACGTTCCTCGACCGACAGTCGGGATACTTCTTCGAGATGAACCCTTCCGGCTTGATGGCCGATTCGCTCATGGGCGCCGGGGGCGGCCAGAGCCGCGAAT
>DCWN01000042.1:129135-304380 GCA_002328835.1 Acidobacteria bacterium UBA2161
ATCTGGGACGCGAAGGTGCTCCGGAGCGATCTCGGGTGGACGCTCGAGATCGAGATTCCCTTCCGCACCCTCAACTTCGACCCGAACGGCCTGGCCTGGGGCGTGAACTTCCAACGGACCATCCGCCGGAAGAACGAGGAGAACCTCTGGACCGGCCAGGAGCGGAATCAAGGCCTGCGGCGGATGGCCAACGCCGGACTGCTCTACATCGACATCCAGGGCGAGGGCGTCACGCAGGGGCTGGGCCTCGACGTCAAGCCCTACCTCGCGGGCAGCGGCGAGGAATCGCCGGGCCGTGATCCGGCCACGCCGCTGACGGGTTCGGCTGATGCCGGCGTCGACCTCTTCTACAACCTGACACCCGGTCTCCGCGCGAACCTGACGATCAACACCGATTTCGCGCAGACCGAAGTCGACCAACGCCTGGTCAATCTGACGCGGTTCCCGCTCTTCTTTCCCGAGAAACGCGACTTCTTCCTCGATGGCGCCACGTTCTTCGACTTCTACGTTCCCCGCAACCGTCAGAACCCCAACATCGCCGTGCAGCCGTTCTTCAGCCGGCGGATCGGCCTCGACGAGAGCGGCCAGCCACAGAAGATCGACTATGGCACCAAGCTGACTGGGCAGTACGGCCAGCAAGATATCGGCTTTCTCCACGTCCGAACCGGCGAGGAGGACGACGTCATCGGCGAGGACTTCACCGTCCTCCGCCTCAAGCGGCGCGTCTTGACCCAGTCGTACCTCGGGATGTTCTACAGCCGCCGCGCCGAGCGCGACGCGACGTCGATCACCGAGCAGACCGCCGGCGCCGACTTCCGACTCGCGACATCGACGTTCCGCGGCTCGAACAACCTGGAGGTCAACGGCTTCCTTCTCTGGAACACCGATCCGACCGACTCGGACCCCGGCGACAATCTCGCCTACGGCGTCCGTCTCGACTATCCGAACGATCGCTGGGTAGCCGGGATGTCGTTCACGGAGGTGCAAGAGGACCACGACCCAGCCGTCGGCTTCACGCGGCGGACCGCCTTCCGCGCCTACCAGCCCCGCCTGCGGTTCGCGCCTCCGCCCGCCCAGCACGACTGGCTGCGACAGGTGGCGGTCGGCGTCAACGCGGACCTGCGCACCGACATGGCGAATCAGTCGCTGACGCGACGCATCGACGTCACGCTGCTCAGACTCGAGCTGCACTCGCAGGACAATGTCGAGTTGAGCCTCGTTCCGACCTACGAAAGCCTCGAGGACGACTTCGAGATCAGCGACGGCATCATCCTGCCCGCCGGCAGCGAGTACGACTTCACGCGGTTCCGGATCTCCGGGAACACCGCTAACCGGCGTGTGCTGTCTGCGCGGACGCGATTCGAAGTGGGGTCGTTCTTCTCGGGCACCCACGAGGAGATCGCCGTCTCCCTCGGCATCCGGCCTCGACCCGGCGTCACGCTCAGGCTGGAACACGAGTGGAACGACATCTCGCTCGCCGAAGGAGGTTTTCAGACCCGGCTGTACCGGATGGTGGCCGATACGCAGTTCAGCCCCTGGATCTACCTGGTGAACAACGTGCAGTTCGATTCGGTCAGCGAGGTGCTCGGATGGCAGTCTCGGCTACGCTGGATTCTGACACCGGGCAACGATCTCTTCGTCGTCTACACCCAGAACTGCCTCGACGACGAGTTCCTCGATCGCTTCGCCACGCTCGATCGCCGTTCGGCCGCCAAGTTCGTCTTCACCCACCGGTTCTAGCCTTAGATGGGGCGCCTTGCGCCCGACTGGTGCTTGGCGCGAGGCTGGGCGTTGCGATAGTCGATCCCTTCTGTTGGGAGGCGGCCGCCCGGATTCCCGGCTGCCGAACCGGACTTCATAGACGCTCGACCGGCCTATCGATGGCGCACACCGTGTGCGGACAGCAATTCGCTTGCTCGCCGGCCGCCGACGGGATCGACGGCGCAATGCCCAGTCACGCGCCGGTGAAGAGGCACCGACGAGGTACGCTGCCTCCTGCTACGTCCGGCGGTACTCGCGGTCCGTGACCTGCTCGAGCCAGGTCGTCGTCGCCCCGATGTTGATCGCCAGATGCGTCATGGCCGCCTGCGGGCCCGCGCCGTGCCAGTGCTTCTCGCCCGGCTGAATGCTAGCCAACCCGCCGGCCGGAATGTCCTGCCGCGACTGCCCTTCCTTCTGAAGCCAGCAGGTGCCTTCCAGGACGATCAGCAACTGCACACCGCTGTGCGTATGCCACGCCGTGCGGGCCCCCGCCTGAAACGCCACACGATAGGCATTGACGTCGGCCTCGCCGGCCACCCCGCGCATCGCCGTCATCCGGGCTCGTCCGGTGAAGTGCCTCGGGTCGGCTTCCTCGTCGGCAAGGTGCTCCGGAACGAATACCTGCATCGTCTCCTCACGAACGAAAAACGGGCGACGCGCGCAGAGCGCATCGCCCGTCCATGGACTGTGGGCCGACTCGGACTCGACGTCGCCCCTGGCCTTCCTCGCCTCAGTCGGTCGCCGAGTTCGCCAGCAGCGGCTCGAGCGGCACCAGTTCCGCACCGTTCTCGGTACAGACTGCGTAGCGGCTCCGTTCGTTCGCGTACATCGCCACGCCGGCGTACTCGCCCTTGGCATTCAGCACGTAGAAGCTGATGCCAAACGCCGGTTCTCCCCGGCTGTTCAGAAGACGCGCCTCGACAGTGTTCTCCTTGATCCGCTTCAGCCCTTCGAGACCGGCGTCCTTCGGGCTCATGCCGCGACGGAGGTTCTCGACGATGAGGTAGGACGTGAGGTTGAACAGGTTCGCCTCGCCGCGGCCCGTCGAACCGGCGGCCCCGTACGTCCCGTCGACGTACAGTCCCGCGCCCAGAATCGGCGAGTCGCCGACCCGCCCCGGGATCTTCCAGGCCAGCCCACTCGTCGTCGTCACACCGCAGATCTCACCGCGCGAGTTGATGCCGTCGCAGTTGATCGTGCCGAAGAAGTCGTGCTCCGAGATCAAGCCATCGGCCATCATGCCGAGGCCAGCTTCGTAGCCCGCCCACGCCCGCTGCTTCGGATCGAGATAGTGTCCCGGATCGATCCGCCGCTTCCACTCCAGCCACCGCTCGCGCGACCGCTCACTGTTCAGATCGTCGTGCACGGTGAAGCCCATGTTGCGGGCAAAGTCCGTGGCATCGCGGCCCGCGAGCAAATGGTGATCCGTGTACTGCATCACGGCATGCGCGACGAGCGACGGGGTCTTGACGCCTTCGATCGCCGCCACGCCGCCCGCTCGCCGCGTCGGCCCGTGCATACAGCACGAATCGAGCTGCACGGTGCCGTCCGCATTTGGGGATCCACCGAATCCAACCCCACCGTCCGACGGGTCCAGTTCGTTGAGGTTGACGCCCGCAATCAGCGACTCCAGCACGTCGGTGCCCTCGGTCATCATGCGGAACGCCGTCTCGACACACGTCTCGGAGCCGCCGTTGCGGATTCGATGGCCGTTGCCCGAGGCAATGACCACGGGGCTGACCCCTGAGGTCTGCACCGCCGGGGCCCGGCCGAGCACGCGCCGGGGCGAGCCGGCCGCGAGGCCCGTGACGGCCGCGCCCGTCAGCATGAAGTCGCGTCGATTGATCCTCGTTCTCATGGCGTCTCCTCCCCCATCGGCCCGGCGCCGGCCGGTCTACGCATTCGGCCGTTGAAGCAATCCGTCCAGCGGCACCAACTCAGCGCCGTTCTCGGTGCACACGGCGAACCGGCCGCGCTCGCTCGCATACATCGACACGCCGGCGTATTCGCCTTTGGCGTTGATGATGTAGAAGTTGACACCAAAGGCGGGATTGCCCTCTTCGTTCAGCAACCGTTGCTCCACCGTGTTCTCCTGAATCCGCTTGAGGCCTTCCATGCCGGCATCCTTCGGGCTCATGCCGCGCCGAAGGTTCTCGACGATCAGGAACGACGCCAGGCTGTACAGGTTCGCCTCGCCGCGGCCCGTCGAGCCGGCTGCACCGTAGGTCCCGTCGACGTAGAGCCCGGCACCGAGAATCGGCGAGTCACCAACGCGGCCCGGAATCTTCCACGACAGCCCGCTCGTCGTCGTGACGCCGCAGACGTCGCCTTGCGCATTGACGCCGTTGCAGTTGATGGTGCCCCAGAACTCGTCCTCGGGGATGATGCCCTCGGCCACCATGGCGAGGCCGGCCTGCAGGCCAGCCTGGATCCGCTCCTCCGGCGTCAGATAGTGCCCTGGGTCGGTCCGCCGCTTCCACTCGAGATACTGACGCCTCGAGTTCTCAGTGTTCAGATCGGCTTCGATCTCAAAACCGAGGTTCCGGGCGAAGGCCTGCGCCCCATCGCCAACGAGCAGGTGATGATCCGTGTGGTCCATCACCGCCTTGGCCACGAGCGACGGAGCCCGAACGCCCTCGATCGCTCCCACTCCACCGGCCTGGCGCTTCGGGCCGTGCATGCAGCACGAGTCCAACTGCACGACCCCGTCGGCATTCGGACGTCCGCCGTAACCGACGCTCGCGTCCTCCGGGTCTAGTTCGACGATGTTCACGCCGGCCACGAGCGAATCGAGTACGTCTTCGCCTGACGTCATCATCCGGAACGCCACCTCGACACAGGTCTCATTGTTGGCGTTCCTCGACCGGTGTCCGTTACCCGAGGCCACGACCACGGGTCGCGCACTCGACATCTGCGACGCCGCCGCGCGCCCGAACGCCGGCCGGGTCGCCGCTAGGCCGGCAGCCGCCGCACCCGTCAGCACGAAATCTCGACGATTCAGTTGCTTGGCCATTCGGTGTCTTCCTCCTGCGGAGCGCTTCCCATCACCGACCGGAAGAGTTCCATCCGGCTCCCCACCAAGTCGCCGATTGTGGCCGAGCCCTCAAGAGTTGTCAATTTCTCAGCAGGTTCCAGCGTCTGCCGTCTCAGCCCGGCGATCCGCTGGTGTATAATTTCGAACCGATATTCATTCGTTATGACGTTGGCTGCAGCCGAATCCTCCGCCTGTCGGGAGGCATTCGACCGATGGCGCTGTGAGGGATGCCGAGCGGCCCCGCCGACGCTGGCGCCGAGACACGACGTGTCCCGAACGATCGCGCCCCGTGTCGCGCTGCTTCTCGCCATCACCGTCGACGCGCTCGCCGTTCAGATCGAAGCGGCGGCCGAGGATGGCCGACGGCGGCCAGTCATTCGACTGGCCAGCGCCAGGCCTGAGTGGCGCACACGATACTGGCTGACCGAGCCGATGCGCCTACCCCGGGGCACCGTGCTGGAAGTGACGGCCATCCTCGACTCCGCGGTCTCGACGACCGAGACGCGGTGCGCTTCACGGTCGACCTCGTTGGCACCGCGGCCGACGTCCCGCCGAACTGAGCCGGACGCTCCGCTCCGCGAGAAAAGCTCCTGACATGCGTCGCCGGCTCATCGTTGCCGCCCTCGCCGCTCTCTGCTTCTTCCCGGCATCGCAGGCAACGGTCGGTCAGCAGCCCGACCTTCCGAGCACGACAAAACCGGCCTACACGAAGGTCGAGTCGCAGCTGAGCGACCTGGCGCAGCGGGCAATTCAAGACGGCGTCCTGGCCTCGGCCCAGCTGGCGGCCGGCGCCCCGGCCTCCCTGAACGGCCAGGTCGCCGTGACGATCCATCACCGGAACGCGCCGGCGGCGATCGCGCGCGCCGTCGAACAGCGCGCCGGCGTCGTCGCCAACGTCGAGGCCGATCTCGTCGAGGCCTACGTCGACCTGCTCGACGTGCCCGACCTCAGTGAGCACCCGCTGGTCGAACGGGTCACCCTGATCCGCCCGCCCAAGCCTCTCGGCAGTCCGCGCAGACGTTCCAGGGCCGTTGGTTTCGGCAACATCGTCAGTGAAGGTGTCATCCGACACAACGCGCGGGCGTACCACAACGCAGACATGACCGGGCAGGGTGTCAAGGTTGGCGTGATCGATGTCGGCTTCGAAGGCATACGCACCGCCCAGGCGAACGGCGAACTCCCGGGTCAGATCCGCCGCCGCTGCTATACGCGGGTTGGCCGGTTCAACCAGCGCCTGGCGGCGTGCGAAGCGGATACCGCGCACGGAACAGCCGTCGCCGAGGCGCTACTCGACATCGCGCCGGGCGTCACCTTGTACGTGGCCAATCCCGTCTCCCTCACCGACCTCCAGCGGACCGTGCGCTGGATGGCCAACCGGGGCGTCAAGGTCGTCAATTACTCGGTTAGCCACGCCTGGTCCGGTCCTGGGGATGGAACGTCCAGGTTTTCGAACAGCGCCCTGAAGACGGTGGCCGACGCCGTCCAGCGCGGTATCCTCTGGGTCAATGCGGCCGGCAACGAGGGTCGATCCACCTGGTCGGGCGCCTATCGCGACCGGGACAACGACGGCGTGCTCGAGTTCAATAACAACCGACTCGAGCGGAACCGCGTCCGACTTGCGCGCGGCGAATCCGTCATCATCCTCTTGCGCTGGGATGACACCTGGGGCGGCGCCGCCACCGACCTGGACCTCTATCTGCGAACCGGATCGGGAACCCTCGTCGCCCGTTCGGTCGACGGGCAGAACGGCGCCAGCAGCGACGATCCGATCGAGGGCTTCAGCTTCACCGCTCCCCGGGCAATCGGCGGCGCAGCGGCCACGCTCACAAGGTATTTTGTCCGAGTCGAACACTTCGCTGGCCCGGCGCCCGCCTGGTGGCAGGTACAGGCGTTCACCAGCCAGATACTCCAGCGACGTCAGGCCGGCCGGAGCGTCGGTGAACCGGCCGACAGCGCCGACCCGGGCGTACTCGCGGTAGGCGCCTCGAATCAACTCCGGGCCGCGGCGCTCGAGCGGTTCAGCAGCCGCGGACCGACGCGCGACGACCGCGTCAAACCGGACATCGTCGGCGTGGACAATGCCGACTCGGACGTCTGGGGCCCCTGGTTCGGCACCAGCCAAGCGTCGCCACACGTCGCAGGTCTGGCGGCGTTGCTACTCCAGACCAACCCCACGATGACCCCTGTTCAACTGTCCGACAGCCTGAAGGAGTCGGCGAGGCGCCGCGGGAGCCCGCGACCGAACAACACGTGGGGTTACGGCTTGGCGTGGCTCAGGACGCCGCGATGACTCTGGGGCGCAGTCGAGGAGCGACCGCGACGCTCTGCCTCGTCTGGCTTGCCGCCTGGCAGCTACAGGCCCAAGTCCCCAACTCGCGCAAGCCCACGTATCCCAAGCTCGAGTCCCAGTTGAGCGACCTCGTCAAACGCGCCGTCACCTCGCCGGACGAGGCCGACGACCTCGCTGCCGACGCCCCGCTCTCGGAGAACGGTGCCGTCGCCGTCGCGATCCACCTCTCCACCACCGCCGCCGATCCCCAGGCCGCGGTCCTGGCGTATCTTGCCGACCAGCAGATCGTCCCCTCGAACGTCGCCGAGACTCTGATCGAGGCCTACGTCCCGCTGCTCGCGCTTCCCGACCTCGCCGACGGCGACACTGTGGCGCGCGTCAGGCTCATCCGCCCGCCGATTCCCCACCGCGGTGAGTCGACGCCCGGGCCCGTCACGTTCCGTCACTCTTCCACGTCAATGCCCTCACCGTCGTCGACAGTCCGATCGTCCGGTGCGGGCACGCCGTTCGTGACCCAGGCATCGACGAGATCCAGCGCATCCTGCACCGCGCGTACGTAGGAGCCGAACTCGCCCGCCGCGTGCTGCGCGTCGGCATCGATGCCCATGCGCGACATCCGGTAGCGGAAGCCCTCGAGCGCGTCGTCTTCCCTGGAGATGTGCCACGCGCGCTCGAGCCCCGAGACCGAGGAGGACGACCCGATGAACGGCCAGAGCGGCCTCGCCGCGATCGGCGTGCCCGCCCCTTCCGCGGCGTACGACTGAACCGTGGGGTCGTCGTCGCCGATCGCCGGATGTTCTCGCGGATCGATCGCCGGCCACAACGCGACCCGCCGGGCGAGCCGTTCGAGCCCGACCGCCGCATCGCCAGCCGCACCCGCGATGATGACGACCCCGGCACACACCGTCCGACGAATCGTTTCGACCATCAGATTCCTCCAACCGACGAGCGCGGGTGGCTCGCTGCCGAGGACAGCATCTCCCGCGCTTGCTGTAGCCACGTTTGCTTACGCGCCAGGTCTGCCGTCAGCGGCAACTGCGCCACCCCGATCAGCCGCCGCATCATCTCCACCCCGGCAAACTGCATCACCAGCGTCCGGCTCGCGTCATCGTGCCGCGTCCCGATTCGCTCGGCATACCCGGTCAACGCTCGGTCGATGATCGCCGACGGCTGATCCGCCAGGCGCAGGTGCGCCACTAGCACCCCGACGTCGAACTCGGGCGCCCCGAGGAAGCAGAACTCCGGATCAATGATCCGCGGCCCATCCGCCGTCCGCAGCCAGCTGCCCGGAAAGAAGTCGCCGTGCAGCAGCGACCCTCCGTCGCGCAGATAGACGCGTCCCAGACCCTCGACGGCCGCCACGAGAGCCGCATCCTGACGCAGCTCGGCCGCTACCTCCGACAACCCCGGCGTGATCGCGTCGAGGTTCAGGCCATTGGAGGCATCCAGCGGCACCTCGAAGATGTGCAGGTGGTTCAGCTCGCGCATCGCGCGGTTCGTGAAGAGGCCATCGTCCTGAAACCCGGCGAATGCGCGATGCAACGAGGCGAGCATCTCCACCAGGGCGTCCAGGTCGGCCTCGCTCAGCGGCTCGCCGATGTACAGGCCGGTATAATCAGTGCCCGAACCCAGGTCTTCCAGCAGGAGCAGCCGCGCCTCGGGTGCGAAGCCCAGGAGTCGCGGCATCCGATCCCGCAGCGCCGGGTACTGCGCCATCAACTCGTAGAAGCGCCCTTCGACGACTGCGCGTTCCGGGGGCGCCGGAATGTGGTCGTACTTCTCGACCCATGGCCGCGCTTGCTTGGCAATGAGCGTGCGCTGCGACGTCTCCACCCGAAGCGTGAGGTTCATGTTCCCCTCACCCGGTTTCGACAGCCGACGCACGGCCTCGTCCGAAGCCAGCCATCCCCTCTCCCGAAGGAACGCCGCGAGCCCATCCGGGTCGCGTTCATCCAGGAAGAACACACCTGGATGGCTAGCTTCGAAGACCGCCCGCTTGGTCATCGTTGACATCTGAGAGATCGATCTGTGGGCGCCAGACGCGGCTATCTGTTCGACGCCAGGCGTCTCGCCGGCGGTTCACGCCAACGCGCTCATCCTACTACTTGAATTTCGCCGCCGGCCTTGTCGCCGCGGAGTACAATGCCCGAGGCGTCATACGACAGTGGAGAGTGGCCATGCGCGACTGGCGACCCGTCAACCCGTGGGACCGTGCCGTGCTCCGTCTCCTCATCCCACTCGTCCTCATCGCGGCGCCGTCGGCTGCTCAGAAGCGGTTGAGCTGGGACCAGCGAGACGAAGCGGCCCGCCTGGCGCAGATGGTGGACGCCGTGGCCGACGGGGAATACGCCGGCGGCGATGCCTGGCTGAAGTGGAGCCATCATCTCCTCCGCGGTGAGGACGGCCGCGTCTACATCCCGTTCAGTGTCGTGGTCGACGAGGCGCCCGATGCGTTCCATACGGCGAGCGTCTACGTGCGCGTCGCCAAGCATGGCGAGAGCTCCAGGGCAGGCCGCGAACGGATGCGTCGGAGCCGGCTGACCGGCTTCGACCCAGGTGAAGTCCCCATCAACGTGCCCGAGCGGGACTTCGCGCCGGCTGGCGCGCCCGTGGCCAGCGAGAACTCGGCGATGCTACGGCTCGCCCATCCCGAGGGCATCGACGAGGCCACCTACCCATTCGAGGACGTCCACTTCATCGATCTCGGCGGCACGAACGCTTCGCCCCCGTACACGATTCGCCGCTCGCTCACCGTCGAGCCCGGGGACTACGACGTGTACGTCGCCATTCGAGAGGCGGCCCTCGACGGCACCGCCAGGCCGGACGCAAAGTCGGCATTGCTCAAGCGACGCCTCCGCGTCCCGGCCTTCGGCGTCGACCGACTCCAACTGAGCAGCGTGATCGTAGCCGACGCCATCGACCCGCTCTCCGCACCGTTGTCGCTGGCCGAGCAGCTCGGGCGTCCGTATGCCCTCGGCGGCGCCGAGATCACGCCGGCCCGCGATACGATCTTCGATTCACAGGACAACCTGTCGCTCGTGTTCTTCATGTACAACCTGCTCACGGACTCGCGGGGCCGACCGAACGTCACCGTACGCTATACGTTCCACAGCCTGACCATGGAACGCGTGGAGCCGTTCCGATCGACGGCGCCCCAGGAATTCAACGCCGAGACGCTGCCAGACGGGTTCGACCTGCGTGCCGTCGGCGCGCAGCTTCCTACGTCGCAGGGCGTCCCGCTCCAATCGTTCCCACAAGGGTCGTACACGCTCCAGATCCAGGTCATCGACCACCTCGCCGACGCCGCCGTCGTCGAAGACGTATCGTTCGTCGTGATGGAGCCTTCCGGCGTCGAACCCTGAGGCCGCCTGAGATGGAATATCGCGCCGTCTTTCGTTGCATCGCCGGGTGCCACGGCGACCACGCCGTGATGCAGCCGATCTATCGCTGCCCAACCTGCGGGGATCTGCTGGAAGTGGTGCACGATCTCGATGCCCTGCGGCACCGCTCAGCCCCGGCCTGGATGCAGCTCTTCGATCAGCGATACAAGCGTACGGTCTGGCCCTACGGCTCGGCCGTGTGGGGCAAGAAGGAATGGGTCTGCCCCGAACTCGCCGACGACAACATCGTGTCGATGGATGAAGGTGGGACCAACCTGCTGTGGGCGGAGCGCTTCGGTCGCGAGATCGGTGTCGACGACCTCTGGATCAAGCTCTGCGGCAACTCGCATACCGGTTCTTTCAAGGACCTCGGCATGACGGTCCTGGTCTCAGTCGTCCGACAGATGATGCGCTCGGGACGGACGCTCCAGGCAGTCGCGTGCGCCTCCACCGGCGATACCTCGGCCGCGCTGGCTGCCTACGCAGCCGCCGCGGCCATTCCTGCCCTGGTCATCCTGCCGCGCGGCAAGGTATCCGAGGCTCAACTCCTGCAACCGCTGGCCAACGGCGCCACGGTGCTCGCGCTCGATACCGATTTCGATGGCTGCATGGCGATCGTCCAGCGCCTCGCTGAAGAAGAGCGCATCTATCTCGCGAATTCGATGAACAGCCTCCGACTCGAGGGCCAGAAGACGGTCGCGGTCGAGATCGTTCAGCAGTTCGATTGGGAAGTCCCCGATGTCCTCGTGATTCCGGGCGGGAACCTCGGGAACGTCAGCGCCCTGGGTGCCGGCCTCGACCTGATGGAAGCCCTTGGCCTGACCCGGAAGCGTCCCAAGATCGTCGTGGCCCAGGCGGCCAAGGCGAATCCGCTCTATCTCGCCTACCAGCAGGACTGGCGATTCGAGCCGGTCCATGCCGAGCCGACCCAGGCCTCCGCTATTCAGATCGGGAATCCCGTTTCAATCAAGAAGGCGATCCGGACCCTGCAGCGCTACGACGGCGTCGTGGAGCAGGCGAGCGAGACGGAACTGGCCGATGCCGCCGCGCGGGCCGACCTCACCGGCATGTTCAACTGCCCTCATACGGGCGTGGCACTCGCGGCGCTCGTCAAACTGCGCGACCGCGGGCAGATCGCGAAGACCGATCGCGTCGTCGTCATCTCCACGGCGAACGGCCTCAAGTTCACCGACTTCAAGCGAGCGTACCACGCCCGCACCCTGGCCGATGTCGAACCGGCCCACGCGCGACGCGCGATCGATCTGCCGAACGACTATGCCGCGGTCTGCGACGCCGTCGATCGCGCGGCCTCTCAGACATCGCTCCACCCCGTCTCCTGACGGACGTTCAGGACAGAAAGAGCGAGTACGCGGCGTTGTCGGGCTCTGGATGGTAGGGATAGCCCAGGCCGTCGAGAAACTCCCCGAAGGCGGCACGTTCATCCGAGGGCACCTCGAATGCCGCCAGGACCCGGCCGAAGTCCGCCCCGTGATTCCGGTAGTGAAACAGGCTGATGTTCCACCGGCCGCCGAGGCGCTCGAGGAACTGCATCAGCGCGCCCGGTCGCTCTGGGAACTCGAACCGGCACAGCTGTTCGTTCTCGACGTCAGGTGCCCGCCCACCCACCATGTGTCGCACGTGCAGCTTGGCGACCTCGTTGTCCGACAGATCGACCGTGGCGTAGCCCTCCGCAGTCAAGCGCTCGGCCAGTTCCTGCGCGTCGGCCTTCGACCGGATCGTCACGCCGACGAAGATGTGGGCCTCGGCGCGCCCGCTCAAGCGATAGTTGAACTCGGTGACGACCCGGCGGCCAACCGCCGCACAGAATTCCCTGAACGCGCCGGGGCGCTCCGGAATGGTCACGGCCAGCACCGCCTCCCGCGCCTCGCCCAGCTCGGCCCGCTCCGCCACGAAACGCAGCCTGTCGAAGTTCATGTTGGCGCCGCTCAGGATCGCGACCAGATGCCGGCCGCGAATCTGCTCCCGCTCGACGTAGGTCTTCAGCCCCGCGACGCCCAGAGCGCCCGCCGGCTCCATCACGCTGCGTGTGTCGTCAAAGATGTCCTTGAGAGCCGCGCAGATCTCGTCGTTCGACACCCGGATGACCTCGTCCACGGTCCGCTGCACCACGGCCATCGTGAACTCACCGACTTCCCGCACCGCCACGCCGTCGGCGAAGATGCCTACCGAATCGAGGATCACGCGCTTGCCGGCCGCCATCGATTGAAACATCGCGTCGGCCTCGAACGGCTCCACGCCGACGATCCGGATCTCCGGACGCAGGGCTTTGATGAACGCCCCGATCCCGGCAATGAGGCCGCCGCCGCCGATCGGCACGAAGATGACGTCCGGCAGCTCACGGCTCTGCCTGACGATCTCGTCGCCGATCGTGCCCTGCCCCGCCACGACCAACGGATCGTCGAACGGATGCACGAACGTCATTCCGGTCTCTTCGACCAGGGCGTCGCAACGCGCCTTCGCCTCGCCAAAGGTGTCGCCGTCGAGAATCACCTCCGCGCCCATCTCGACGACGGCGTCGACTTTGATCGCCGGAGTCGTTCGCGGCATGACGATCACGGCCCGAATGCCCAACCGCTTCGCGGCGAAGGCCACGCCCTGCGCGTGGTTGCCGGCGCTGGCCGTCACGATGCCACTCTTGCGCTCTGCCTCCGAGAGCTGAACGATCTTGTTGTAGGCGCCGCGAACCTTGAAGCTGAAGATCGGCTGAAGGTCTTCGCGCTTCAGTGACACCTGATTGCCTAGGCGGGCGCTGAGCTTGGCCGCCGCGTCCAGCGGCGTCTCGCGGGCGACGTCGTAGACGCGGCTCGTCAGAATCTGTCGAAGGAGTTCGTCGAGGGCAACTGGCCCGCCGGGGCGGTCGTGACCGGGGTCGATCATTCGCGTCGCTCGTGTCAGGTCGCCGGGTCCGCGCGCCGGCACGGGGTCAAGAGAGCGGGAGGCGGGCTGGACGGAGCGTACGCCGCCGCCGCGCCTGGCGTCGCGTCCGCGAACCGCTCCACACGAACTTGCCGCGAGCACCCATCACTAGTGATTGTCGGCTCGACGGCACGATGAGTTGATTCTCCCCGCACTATCCGTGGCGCCTTCCGCGACGCCCCGCGGACACCGTGTGCTAATCTGGGCAACGCGCGGCAGTCCTGCCGCGTCAGGGTACCAGACGCAGATGAGATCAGCCGCCGACGTCGTCATCATCGGTGGTGGCTGCATGGGCACCAGCACCGCCTACCACCTCTCCCGCCTCGGCATCACGAACGTCGTCCTCATCGAGCGCGAGCGGCAGTTGGCCACCGGGTCCACCCGTCGGAACGCCGGAGGCGTGCGGCACCAGTTCTCCACCCCGGAGAACATCGCTTTCTCGATTGAATCGATCCGCCTCATGGAACGTTTCGAGGACGAGGTTGGCTACCCGATGGACTTTCATCAGGATGGCTACCTGTTTCTCCTCTCGACGCCGGAGTCCGTCTCCACGTTCAAGGAGAACATCGCCCTGCAGCGACGACTGGGTGTCGAGGCCGATCTGCTCACGCCGGCCGACGCCGCGCGCCTGGCTCCCGGGCTCAACGTCGACGGCGTCATCGCCGCCAGCTACTGCGCCCGCGATGGCATCGCCGACCCCAACGGCCTCACCACCGGCTTCGCCCGGGCGGCCCAAGCCGCCGGCGTCGAGATCGAACGCGACACGGAGGCCACCGGCATCACCGTCGAGGCCAACCGGATCACCGCCGTCGCGACCACGCGCGGCACCATTGCGACCCCCATCGTGGTCAACGCCGCCGGGCCGCACGCCGCGTCCGTCGCGAAGCTGGCTGGCGTGGAACTGCCGGTCGAACCGCTTCGACGCCACATCTTCATTGCCCAGCCGCCGGGCTCCGCCGTCGCCGGCGTCGACTTCCCCGCAACGCACATCATGGCGATCGACTTCGCCACCTCGTTCTACTTCCATCGCGAGGGTGCGAACATCTTCTTCGGCATGGGCGATCCCGACGAGGTGCCCGGCTTTGACATGACCGTGCAATGGGACTTTCTCGATTCGGTCGTGGAAGTCGCGTTGACCCGCCTGCCGGTGCTCGCCGAGGGTACGGTCTCGCACGCCTGGGCCGGGCTCTACGCTATGTCGCCGGACGCCAACGCAATCATCGGCCCCGCGGGTCAGGTCGACGGGCTCTACCTGATCAACGGCTTCAGCGGCCACGGCTTCCAGCACGCTCCGGCCGTCGGGCGCCATCTGGCAACGCTGATCGCCGGTCACCGCTCCGACGTCGATCTCGGGTCGTTCGCCCTCGACCGGGTCTCGACCGGAGAAACCCATCCAGAGGCCAACGTCGTCTGACGGGCCCTTCGCCGATGCCCGATCCAACTACGTCTTCACGTTCCCCGCTGACCCGTCGTCACTTCCTCGCGCTGGGAACCGGGGCTGCTCTGGTCTCGGCATCGACCGGCTGCGCGCGTGCCAACGGGAGGCCAACATGGAGCAACCTTCGTGTTGTCGACGGCATCGACGACGCGGTCAGCCGGGCCACGCTTGCCGACGCCGCCTCGCTCTTGCGCGACGCAGGTGCGGTGGTGGGCCCGACCGCCTCCGCGGTTGGACCCGATAGCCTGCTCCTCACCACGAACGCCTCGGCGGCCACGACTTCGGCCTGGCGGTGCGCCAGCCGGGCGCCTGGGGCCTACCGCCTCCTGTCGCCGCCCGACGGGCCGGCGATCGTCGTCTGCGGAGCGGACGGCGAGGGCGCGCGCAACGGCCTGTACGCCTGGCTCGCATCGCTCGGCTTCGGCTTCTTCCGCGATGGCGAGACGCTGCCGTCGCTCGCCCGCGAGGCGACCGTGCCCCCGGTCGGCGACCACGAGGTGGCCCCGGCGTTTCGGTGGCGCGGGGACATGATCTGGGACAACTACCTCGGACCGCGGCGGTTCTGCGCCGCGGCCTGGGACGACGCCGACTGGGAGCGCGCCCTGCTCTTCATGGCGCGTAGCGGCCTGAACTTCCTCGAGTTCTATCCACCGATGGAGGCGGTCTTCCATCGCGCGTTTCCTGAGGCGGTCGGCCTCGACCACGGCGCCGTGTGGGGCTCGTCGGCGAAGGAGGCGATCGCCCAGCGAGCCCTGGCGCGTGGCCGGGAACTCGGCATCCAGTTCATGTACGTGATCGCCTACGGCGCGCTTCCCGACGCCGTACGCGCACTCCATCCCGATCTCGAATGGCGCGGCGGCTTCCTCTGCGCGCATCAGCCAGAGCTGCGGGCATTCACGACCAGTGTCTGGCGGGAACTCGTCGCCACGTTCGGCACGGATCACCTCTACGCCATCCGCCACCGGGGCGAGGAGGGCCAGTCCTACAGCGATCCCTGTCGATCGGTCACCAAGGCCGATGGCTTCAACCAGGCCTTCGAGGTCCTGCGAACGGTCGATCCTCAAGCGACGCCAACCGCCTGGACCTGGGCCGAAGAGATCCCCGATCTGTTCGAGGCGTTGCCCGATCAGATTCACGCGGCGCACATTCGACATGGGATGGGCGGAATGTTCGACGACGTGGGGATCGGACGGGAGCAGGCCGATGGCCGCCCCGACATTCCTGCCGGTCGGGTCTGGCTCTCGGGCCAGTTCACCGTCTTCAGCGGCGCTGACACCTTGCTCCAAACAGCCTGGTCGGACGGGCGCAGCCTCGCGCGCGATGCGCGCGCCGCCACCGCCGACCCGACATGCCGCGGGTACTTCCAGTGGCCCGAGTGGTCCGATACCTCACCGTGGCTGTCGGAGATCATCCGCCGTCTTGCCTGGGATCCGCGCGGGTTCGTGCAGGACCTCGCGTTGGAGCAGTTCGCCGCCGCCCGACATGGCCCGGCGGCGGACGCGTTTCTGGCCGGCTTCCGGCCCCTCCTCGCCGCCGGTAACGCGCGCGTCGTAGCGACCCCGCGCAAGCGCCTCCTCGTCCCCTACTTCCTTGCGCCGGACCAGCTTCGGCTACTCATCGACACACGTTCCGGCCTCGCCACGATGGCGGCCGGCGGCGGCCGCGCCGCCGTGCCCGCGCTCTTCGGACGCGACCTGACGGACCTGACGACCTGGGTCGCCCTCAGGCAGGCCCACGTTCTCGAAGCCGCCGCGTCACGCGCGCATGCCGCCGGTGACGCGGAGGCCACGCGACGCTGGCTCGAGGCCGCCGAGGCGACGTGGGCGGCCCTCGGCCGCGCGCTCGCGTCGTATCCCGAACTCTCCCTGGTCGAAACGGCCCGCCGGATCGGCACGACCGCGGCCCTCTCGAACCGCGCCGTCGATTCGCTCTGGACGCTCGGATGCGACTTCTACAACGGCTACCCCCTGGTGCTCTCGCCCGAGGCGGTCGAACTCGTCTACCTCGAACAGACCCGCGCGCTCCGGCGCCTGCTATCGGCAAGCGCGTCGCCCGACCCGCTCGACAGGCCCGGCTGGTTCTGGCACGATTTCCCCGACCTAGCCTGGGCCGACCGCGTCCGCGAGCTGCCTCGCGAGGATGCAGCCAGGTTCGAGGCGGTGATGCGCGAACGCTTCGCGGCCGCGCTGGGACCGGCTTCGCCGCCCGCGGCCACGCCCACCGGTGGCCCGATCGTGGCCGCTTCCCCGAGCGATGGCGACCTGGGCACGCGCATCGGTACGGTAGAGGCTCTCGTGGGGCTCGAACTCCCCACATCGTCGACGTTGGCGGACACCTAACCGCCGTCGATCACACGACACAGGAGGACAGATGCGATCAGTAGACCTCAGCCGACGCGGTTTTCTCTCGGGATTTGTGGGCGCCGGCCTCGCGCTCCCCAGCCTCACGACCTCGGCGGCTGCGCAGGCTCCGCCGAACCGGCCGCTGGTCGTCACGAGCAAGACGAACAACGCGGTTCGAGAGGAGATCACGACGACCGCCTGGGACATCATGCGTGCCGGCGGGAGTGCCATGGACGCCGCCGAGCGGGCCACGAACGTCTCCGAGCGCGATCCCCGCGACGCCACGGTCGGCTACGGCGGCGATCCGAACGAGGATGGCTTCCACCAACTCGACGCCGCGGTGATGAACGGCGCCGACAACAACAACATCGGCGCCGTCGCCGCGCTCGAGAACATCAAGACGCCGTCGTCGGTCGCGCGGCTCGTCATGGACCGCACCGACCACTGGATGCTCGTCGGCCGCGGGGCGCTGCGGTTCGCCAAGATGCACGGATTCGAAGAAGAGAATCTCCTCACGGAGGAGGCCCGCCAGCACTGGGTCGACTGGAAGGAGAACCTCTCGAACCGCGACTACTACTTCCCGCCGAGCGCACCATCGGAGCCCCCCGGCGGAACGATCAACGTTCTCACCCTCGATGGAAACGGCGACATCGCGGGCGTGACGAGTACGATCGGCCATCACTTCAAGCTCGTCGGCCGCGTCGGCGATTCGCCGATCATCGGTGCCGGACTCTACGTCGACAACGAAGTGGGCGCCGCTGGGGCGACCGGTCACGGAGAAGAGTGCGTCAAGAACTCCGGCAGTTTCCACGTCGTCGAGATGATGCGCCAGGGACTATCCCCGCAAGAGGCCTGCGAGGCCGTCTGCCAGCGTGTCATGGATCGACACAACGGCAAGCCGATGTTCAACCTGAAGTTCGTCGCCCTCGACAAGCAGGGCCGCTACGGCTGCGGTGCGCTGCGTCGGACGGGTTTCGCGGTCCACGACGGCCGAGGCCATCGCGTCGAAGACGGCAGGGCTTTGCTGCCACGGTTGACGCAGGCCGAGCTCGACGCACTGCCCTGGCGATAGACCGCGGCCCTCGCTACGATCGCGCCACGCATGCAGGTCATCCGCTCTCCGCGCGTGTACGACGTCTGCGTCGTTGGCTCCGGCGCCGGCGGCGGCATGGCGGCCAAGGTGCTCACCGAGGCCGGCGCCGAGGTCGTCTTGCTCGAAGCCGGCCCGATGTGGGACACCGCGCAAGACTCCCAGATGCTGGCGTGGCCCTACGAGTCGCCGCGCCGCGGCGCCGGCACCGACCGGCCCTTCGGTGAGTTCGACGCCTGCCTCGGTGGCTGGGAACTCGACGGTGAACCGTATACCGTCGGGACCGGCGAGCGGTTCGACTGGTTCCGCGCACGGATGCTGGGCGGCCGGACGAACCACTGGGGCCGGATCTCGCTGCGCTACGGCCCCGACGACTTCCGCCGCCGAAGCCTCGACGGGCTCGGTGCCGACTGGCCGATCACCTACAACGAACTGAAGCCGTTCTACGACAAGCTGGACCGGCTGGTGGGGCTGTTCGGCTCCGAAGAGGGCCTGCCCAACGAGCCCGACGGGGTCTTCCAGCCGCCGCCGCGGCCGCGCTGCTACGAGCTCCTCATGCAACAGTCGTGCGACCGACTGGGCATCACGTGCATCCCGTCGCGGATGTCGATCCTGACGCAGCCGCTCAACGGCCGCTCGCCCTGCCACTACTGCGGGCAGTGCGGCCGGGGGTGCCGCACCGCGTCGAACTTCTCGTCGCCCACGGTGTTGCTGCCACCCGCGCTGGCCACGGGACGCCTCACGCTCCTGACCGGCGCCATGGCACGAGAGGTCACGGCCGGCCCGGACGGCCTCGCCACGGGCGTGTCGTACGTCGATACCACCAGCGGCCGGGAGCACCAGGTGCGCGCCCGCGTCGTCGTCCTCGCCGCCAGCGCGTGCGAATCGGCCCGACTACTCCTGAACTCGACCTCGACACGGTTCCCCGACGGCTTCGCAAACTCGAGCGGCGCCGTTGGCCGCTACCTGACCGATTCGACTGGCGCCTCGGCCTCCGGGTTCATCCCGTCACTGATGGACGGCGTCCCGCACAACGAAGACGGCAGCGGGATGCACGTCTACATGCCCTGGTGGCTCGACAACGTCGCCCTGGACTTCCCGCGCGGATATCACATCGAGCCCGGCGGCGGCCGGCGGATGCCGGGTTTCGGCGTGCTGGGCGGCATCGAGCGGTATCCCTCCGGCGGCGGCTGGGGCCGAGGCCTCAAGGCGGACTACCGGCGGTACTACGGCGCCGTGGTCGGGTTCGCGGGGCGGGGCGAGATGATCCCGAACGCGGAGAGCTACTGCGAAATCGACCCCGGCGTCGTCGATCGCTGGGGCATTCCGGTGCTGCGCTTCCGTTTCCAGTGGAGCGACCACGAGCGCCGGCAGGCCCGTCATATGCAGCACACCTTTCGGGGAATCATCGACGACATGGGCGGCACGCCGCTGACGCCCGAACCGGCGCCGGGAGGCGAGTTCGGGCTAGAGCCGGGCGGACGGATCATCCACGAGGCGGGCGTGACGCGGATGGGCGATTCTGCTGACAGCTCGGTACTCAATGCGCAGTGCCAGGCCCACGACGTCCGGAACCTGTTCGTGGCCGACGGCGGCCCGTTCGTCTCCCAGGCCGACAAGAATCTGACCTGGACGATCATGGCCCTCGCCATGCGCACGAGCGAATACATCGCCGACGCCAGAAACCGAGGGGAACTGTGAGACCCGGTCTTCTCCGCCGTGACGCGCTGAAGCAACTGACGGCGGCGCCGCTCGCCGCCGGCCTGGCCTGGACCGCCGCCGAGGCCGACACGGCGCGGAAGCGCGCCAACGTGGCCCGCCGCGAAGCTGTGGCGGCCCAGACGACCTACGCGCCCCAGTTCTTCACGGCGGACGAGTACGCCACGCTCTCCGCGCTCGTCGAGATGATTCTCCCGGCCGACGACCGCTCCGGCGGCGCGGCCGACGCCGGCGTCCCCGAGTTCATTGACTTCATGATGATCGACCAGCCGACGCAGCAGGATGCACTGCGCGGCGG
Organism: Acidobacteria bacterium UBA2161; assembly: GCA_002328835.1. Classification (GTDB taxonomy): domain Bacteria; phylum Acidobacteriota; class Vicinamibacteria; order Vicinamibacterales; family UBA823; genus UBA2161. Next base: position 149,425 of record DCWN01000042.1, read on the forward strand.
CTTGGCCTGGCTCGACGTCGAGTGTCAGCGGCGCTTCGACCGGCGATTCACGGTCTGCGACGCCGTCCAGCGCGGTGCGGTCCTCGAGGACATCGCCTGGCCCGATCGGGCGCCGGCCTCACTCAGCCAGGGCGTTGGGTTCTTCTCGAACGTCAGGGACCTTACGGCGACAGGTTTCTGGACGAGCCAGATCGGCATCGAGGATCTCCAGTACCTCGGCAACAGATACCGCGTCGCGTGGAGAGGGTGCCCACCCGCCGCCCTCGACCGCCTCGGCGTCCGCTACGACGACTGAGCCGTCGACGCCGTCGGTCGCACGACCCGAGAGACAACGACGATTGCCACCAGTCCGCTCAGCATGGCGAACATCCGAAACGGGAACGTCGCGACACCGGTCGCCCCGTCCGCGCCGTACGTCAGCAGTCCGGGAATCCCCAGCAACGGCTCCCCGGCCCCCAGTCGCAACGTGAGCGACACGGCATAGCCCGCGAACGCGCCCACTCGGTGCGCCCGTCGGTCGTAGAGCGCGCAGACCAGTTGCGGGAAGAGGATGCAGTAGACGAGATCGCTGCACAGGAACCAGAGGGCGTAGACGCTCTGCACGTTCAGGGCGATGAGCGTCGCCCCGCAGCCGACGATCACGATGACGCGACGGACCACCCGGGTCAGTTCGGCCGACGTCGCCCCCGGACGCACCAGGGGCCGGTAGACGTTCCAGGCCGCCATCGAGGATGCCGACAGGATCGACGAGTCCACCGACGACATCACTGCCGCGGCGAGCGCGCCCAGACCGAGCAGTGCGACGAACGGCGGCGTGAGGTGGCGCAGTACCAGCGGCAGGATCATCGCCGCCTCCGGATCGGAGACGCCCAGAGCGCTCCAATCGACGGCGGTACCGATGACGCCGATCGCCAGCGCCGGTGCCGCCGCGAGGAGGCTGAGCGCCCCCGCCCAGATCGACAGTCGGCGCGCGGCGGCCGGTCCGGTCGTGGCCAGTACCCGCTGGAAGTACACGTGCCACGGGATGCCCCCGAAGACGAGCAGCAGCGCGGAATCCCACCAGGCCAGCCAGGACCGCGCTACGGGAGCCCGCGCGACGTCGTTCGCGCTGTAGGCCGCCCACGCCGCTTCTGCGCCGCCGACCTCACCCACCGCGACCGCCGCGGCCAGCCAGAGCCCGGTGAACAGCAACGCCATCTGGACGACGTCCGTAACGGCCACCGCCCAGAGCCCGCTGCGCGCGGTGTAGGCGACCGCCACACCAGCCGACAGGACGACGGCGGGGGCGAACGGGATGCCGGCGATCACCTCGAAGGTAGTGCCCAGCGCCGCGAGAATCGCAGCCGTCCAGAACAACTCGCCGGTCAGCGCCGGCAGGTACAGCAACCCGGCCGCCTCACGGCCGTAGCGCTGCTCGAACGGATCGAGCATGGTCGTGAAGCCGCGTCGGCGCATCTCCGGCGCAAACCAGAGGCCGCCAAGCACGAGGCTCAAGGCGTAGCCCCAGGGTGCCTGCGCCTGCCAGAGCCCGCCGCCGTAGGTCGCTTCGGCGGTACCGTTCACGTAGCCCCCGCCGACCCACGTGGCGGTCATCGTGAGGACACCGAGGCCCAGGGGCAGGCTGCGCCCGGCCAGGGCCATCCCCGCGAACCCCGCCCGGTCGGCGCGGCCCGCCGCCCGCGAACCCAGGATGTAAAGGAGGAGGTAGAGACCCGCGATGGCGGCGACCGCGCTCCAATCGATCACGGCCGCGCCCACCATCGTGTCGCCCGACGCGCGGTCAGCCCGCCTTCACGCCGGCCGGTTCCGGATCAGATCGTGGCACCTGATCCGAACCGTCATCGTGCCTGAAGAAGATCGCGAACAACGCCAGGACGCCGGCCGCCCCGAACGCCGGGACCAGCCAGATGCTGCCCCACGCGTGCGCGCCATCCGCCAGGCTGAACCGGTCGACGATAATGCCCGACGTCCACGATCCAATGAACATCCCGATCCCCAGCGTCACGAACGCGATCAGCCCCTGCGCTGCGCCGCGCAGGTGTTCGGGTGCCTTGCGGTCGACGTAGATCTGCCCGGTGACGAAGAAGAAGTCGTAGCAGATCCCGTGCAGCAGGATGCCGAGATACAGCATCCAGACCGCCCCGCCGTTATCGCCGAAGGCGAACAGCCCGTAGCGCACCGCCCAGGCCACCATGCCCAAGAGCAGCATCCGCTTCACGCCCAGGCGCACGAAGAACCAGGGCATCACCAGCATGAACCCGATCTCGGACATCTGCCCGAGTGTCATCTTGCCGGCCGCATTCACCATCCCGAGTTCGTTCAAGAAGAGGTTCGCGAACGCGTAGTAGAACTGGAGCGGGATCGACACGAGGAACGACCCGATCACGAAGATTGCGAACGACCGGTCCCGGAACAACTGCAGTGCGTCAAGGCCCAGCACGTCCCGCGCCGTCACCCGCTCGGCCACCCGCTTCGGCGGCGTATGCGGCAGCGCCAGGCAGAACAGGCCGAGCACGACCGATGACGCGGCCCCGATTCGCAGCGGCACCACCGTGGACTCCAGGCCGAGAAATCCGATCGTCAGGCCAGCGACGATCCAGCCGATCGTCCCGAGCACGCGGACCGCCGGGAACTCTTTCTCGGGATTTCGCATCTGGTGAAACGACAGCGAGTTCGTGAGCGCCAGCGTCGGCATGTACAGCAACGTGTACACGAGCAGCACGACATAGAACGGACCGAACGGCTCGAGCGTCGAGGCGGCCAGCAGCACGGCCGCCCCGGCCAGGTGCAAGACTGCCAGGATCCGTTCGGTCGCAAAGTAGCGATCGGCGATCATCCCGACGAAGAACGGCGAGATCATCGCCGCGACCGCCGTCGTGCCCACCGCGAGCCCGATCTGTTGTCCCTGAAAGCCGAGGGTTTCGCCGAGGTAGGTGCCCACCGTCACGTACCACGCCCCCCAGACGAAGTACTGGAGGAACATCATGACGAAGAGCTTGCCGCGGACCGCCGCCGGCATCGCTATCGGTCGCCGGCCGTCGAACGACTACTGGGCAGTTCGCGCACCTTGATGTTGCGGAAGTACACCGGATCGCCGTGGTCCTGAATCGCGAAGTGTCCGCGCCGCGCGCGACCGAACTGCGGATAGACGCCGAACTTGCTCGCGGCCACGCGGGCCTCCCAGTCGTCGTTCCACAGCTCGTACGCGACGACGCGAACGCCGTTCAGCCAGTACTCCACATGACTCCCGTCGGCGATGATACGGGCTGCGTTCCACTCACCGACAGGCTTCACGGTGTCGCGCGAGCGGCCGTAGAGCGCGTAATCGCTACCCGCCGAGGTCATCGTCGATTGACCGTCCGGATGCGCGTCGTCGTCGAGCACCTGCATCTCGGGCGCCGTGTGCCAGGCCGCCCCGGCGCCCTCGGTGGCCCGGAAGAAAATGCCGCTGTTCCCTCCGGTCTCGAGCTTCCACTCAATCCGCAACTCGAAATTCTCGAACTGCGCCTCGCTGATGATGTCCCCGCCTTGGCCGACCCGGGCCAACGCGCCGTCGACAACCTGCCAGCCGTCAGGCATCGACTCCGCGTTGTAGCCCCGCCAGCCATCCGTCGTCTCGCCATCGAACAGCAAGGTCCAACCGTCGGCTCGCTCCGCGGCCGTCAGCGTGTTCGGGTCCGCCTGTTCCGCATGCATCCCCAAGCTCCCGAGTAGGAGGCCAACCGCGCCGATGCCAACCGTCACCCGCATCATTCTCATCGCCCTCAACCCTTCGCCTTCAGTCGTCAAGTCCCGCGGCCCATCGGATGCCACCGACGAGATGCTGCCTGAACCCCTCATCTCGCCAGAGATCTGGTTCGTGACCGAGTGCGGTGTAGAAGACTCGGCCATTGCCGAAGGACCGTGTCCATGACAGCGCAAAATCACTGTCCGTCCGGTTGATACCGTTCGCGCTCATGTCGACCGACGACGTATCGAGGCTCACCAGGACGTGCACGTCGTCCCGAGACCAATCGCGGACCTGGTAGATCTCGTCGTATAGCGGCCGCGACGCCCCGAGGTGCCGGGTCGCTGGATGGTCGCGATCCTCGACTCTCACGACAACTTCCTGGTGCCACGGATGCCCGTCGAAGTAGCCTCCCAGCATCTCGCCGTACTCCGGCCATTCGTAGAACGTGTCCGAGGCGCTGTGGACGCCGACGAAGCCGCCCCCGCCACGGATGAACCCGAGCAGGGCCGCTTTCTGCGCGGCGCTCATCGGCAGCTCGCCCGTCGTGTTGAACATGACAACGTCGTGCGCGGCCAACTGCTCTGGCGTGATCAACGACGCGTCGTCGATGACCGTCACGTCGAACGTGTCGGCACCCCCGCCGAGTTCGCGCATCACCTCCTCGGCCACTGGCAGCACCGCATGCACGAACGCCGCGGGGTGGGTCACGTACAGCACCCGCGCCCGTTCCTGTCCACCGACCGATGCCGCCAACACGAGGAGCCCCACGGCCGCCATCTTCAGGACATCACGTCGTGACGCGCCAGTGCTCTTCATGCTGTCTCCCATACCCCGCGGAGGGTACCCGCCCGGGCTGGGAGGCATCTTACTGCGCTCCGCGGCCGGTTTGCATTAACATTCAGGCCAACCCGCAGGCGTTCAGACTGCCCTGACTGGAGCCTCCGTCATGAACAGACACGGAATCAATCGTCGCGATGCCCTGAAGACGCTGACCGCCGCCGGCGCCGGCGCGGCGACCCTCCCCCTCTGGGTGTCGACCCTTCAGCAGGTGGCTGAGGCCCGGGCGACCAGCGGCGCCGCGCAGTCCGCCGCCCCGAGCGTCTTCACGCAGGCACAGTACGAGACAGTCGATCTGTTGAGCGACTTGGTCATCCCGGAGACCGACACCGCAGGCGCCCGCCAGGCGCGGGTCGCGGCCTTCATCGACACCATCCTCTCGGACGCCCCCAGCGCCGAACGCGATCGCTTTCTCGATGGGCTCGATTGGCTCGACGCGCGCAGCGCCGAACTGTTCGGCGCGACGTTCGCCGCCGCGGCGCCCGAGCAGCAGACGGCACTGTTGACTATCGTGAGTTCGCCCGAGAACGACTCGCCCGCCGACCGGATCGGCGTCGAGTTCTTCCAGGCGATGAAGTCGCTGACGGTGACCGGCTACTACACGTCGCGGATCGGCATGCTCCAGGAACTCGACGACAACGCCGCCGTCACCTTCACCGAGAAGCTCGGCTGTCAGCACCCGGAGCACAAGGCATAGCCATGGCTGCACAAGACCAGCAGTACGACGTCGTCATCGTCGGCTCGGGCGCCACCGGCGGCTGGGCCGCCAAGCAGCTGACCGAGGCGGGCCTCTCGGTCGCGGTGCTCGAGGCCGGCCGGAAGCTCGACCCCGCGGTCGACTACACGGAGCACAAGCGGCCGTTCGACATGCCCTTCCGTGGCCGGCGGCTCGGAACGCAGGCGATCCAGGCTCGCCAGCCGGTACAGTCGCTCTGTTACCAGTGCGACGAGTACACGAACCACCTGTTCGTCGACGACACCGAGAACCCGTACACGACGCCTGCCGACCGGCCGTTCACCTGGCTCCGGGGCCGCCACGTCGGCGGGAAGTCGATCACGTGGGCCCGGCAGACCTATCGCCTCAGCGACTACGACATGAAGGCGGCGTCACGCGACGGCTTCGGTATCGACTGGCCGATCGATTACGCGACGCTCGGCCCGTACTACGACATCGCCGAGCGGTTCATCGGCGTGAGCGGTCAGGCCGAGGGGCTGCCGCAGCTGCCCGATGGCCAGTTCCTCCCGCCGATGGCGCTCACGTGCGGGGAGGAGCTGCTCAAAACGGCGATTCGCGACGAGTTCGGCCGCACGCTGACGATCGGCCGCTGCGCGATTCTGACGGAAGACCTGCACGGCCGGCCGAAGTGCCACTACTGCGGCCCGTGCTCGCGGGGCTGCCGCACCGGGTCGTACTACAGCAGCGTCTCGTCCAGCCTGCCGGCCGCTGAAGCGACCCGGCGGCTGACGCTCATCCCGAACGCGGTCGTCAGCCACGTCGAGGTCGACGACGCCGGCAGGTGCCGGAGCGTCTACTACGTCGATAGGATTACCCGGAACCAGCGCGAGATCTTCGGGAGAGCGGTCGTCCTCTGTGCGTCGACACTCGAATCGACGCGGATCATGCTCAACTCGACCTCCGACCGCTATCCGACCGGCCTTGCCAATTCCAGCGGCGCCCTGGGCCACTACCTGATGGACCACGTGATGGGCGGCGGCGCCTCGGGCGCCCTGCCGGTGCTCAAGCGCGTGCCCGACACGCGCGGCAACCGGCCGAACGGAATCTACATCCCCCGGTTTCGGAATCTCGAGGACCGGCACCCCGACTTCCTGCGCGGCTACGGCTACCAGGGCGGCTCGAACCTCGTGAAGTGGGGCCATGCGCTGGCCATTCCTGGCTTCGGCAGCGCCTTCAAGCAAGAGGTCCGCGAGAGCCGACCCTGGCGGATCTCGATCGGCGGTTTCGGTGAGCACCTGCCCCGCTACGAGAACTTCTGCGAACTGGACAAGGCGCACGCCGACGCGTGGGGAATCCCGATCCTGCACATCTCGGCCGCTTACGGCGAGAACGAAGAGAAGATGGTCGACGACATGGCCGACGCGGCCGAGGAGATGCTGCGCGCCGTCGGCGCCGAGGACATCGAGGTTGAGCGCGAGATCTCGAATCCCGGGCTGGCGATCCACGAGGTGGGCACCGCCAGGATGGGCGCCGACCCGGCGACCTCGGTCCTGAACGGTTTCGAGCAGGCGCACGACGTGAGCAACCTGTTCGTCATGGACGGCTCGGGCCTTCCCTCGTCGGCCTGCCAGAACCCGACGATCACGTTCATGGCGCTGGCGACCCGCGCCTGCGAGTACATGGTCGAGGAATTCAGGGCGGACCGCGTCTAGCGCGGCAGCCGCGACCAGGCTAGGCCCGGCCGGTCGATCCTGAACGTCACCAGCCGGCCGTGCTCCATCTCCGTGACGACCGCCGTCCGGCCGTCCGGCCCGCCGATGCAGATGTTGCTGGGGCGCTCGCCGAGAACCTCGATCTCCTGCAGAACCCGCCCCTCGGGCGTCATTTTCAGGACGACGCCCGCGCCGTGGCGCGTCACGTAGAGATTGCCGTCGATATCGACCCGCAGCCCGTCCAGGCTGAAATCGGGGAACCTGGCGATCACCCGCCGGTCCCCGAGCCCGGCGTCGGTGAGATCGATCGCCAGGATCCGACGCTGGGCGCTCTCGCCGACGTAGAGCGTCCGGCCGTCTGGGCTGACGTCGATCCCATTCGTCGTGCCCATGCCCTCCGCGAGACGCGTGGCCTCGCCGTCCGGCCCGATCCGCCAGAGTTGTCCGGTCCCTTCGGCCCAGTTCGGGTCCGACGCGTACAGCGTTCCATCGGGCACGATCGACAGGTCGTTCGGCTGGTTCATCGTGGCGTCGTGCGCGTGGACCCTGATGACCCGCGTCGCTCGATCGATCGTCAGCACGTTGTGCTGCGGGTAGTCGGCGACGAACAGCTGACCGTCCGGACCGAACCGGATGCCGTTCCCGATGCTCCCTTCGGGCAGCTCCGCGAACAGCTCGGCCGCCCCGTCAGCCGTGACCCGGCCAATCGTCCCCTGCCGCGCGAAGTTGACCGCATAGACCGTGCCGTCAACATCGCACGCCGGCCCCTCGATCCCGGAGGTGAAGCTGTTCGCCTCGGTCAGTGGCGTCGCAACGAAGAGCGGGGCGTCCTGTGCCCGCGCCTCGGCGCCCATTGCCAGCGCGACCCCGACAATCCCCACCAGCACGCCGCCACGCTCGAGGAACCGCCGCCGACCACCTCGACACGTCATGCCATCACCTATCCATCCTCGTCTCGCTCACTGTGGCTGCTCGGTCGTCTCCATACCGCCGCGCCGGTACTTCTCGAACCAGGCCTGCAGGTAGAGCTGCTGCAGCAGCCGGTGTGACGGCCGGCGCCAGCCGTGGAACTCGTCAGGCATCCGGACTAGTAGCGTCTCCTTCTTCAGCATCTTGAGCGCCCGGTAGTACTCCTCGCTCTGGGACATCGGCGTCCGGAGATCCGCCTCACCAGTCATCACCATCGTCGGTGTCGTGACGTTCGCCACGTAGTGCAGCGGTGAGCGGACCGCGTACTCCATCGGGTCCTCCCAGGGATACTGCTCGAACTGGCGGTACCACCCAGACCCGTCGGTCGTCCCGACGAACGAATGCCAGTTGATCACCGGCCGCATCGAGACGGCCGCGGCGAACCGCGTGTCGTGCCCGACGATCCAGGCCGTCAGCACGCCGCCGCCGCTCCCGCCGCAGACGAAGAGGTTGTCCTCGTCGATCCAGCCGGTCTCGACCGCCGCGTCGACGCCGGCCAGCAGATCGTCGAGGTCCTTCCCGGGATAGCTGAACTGGATCCCGTTGACGAACTCCTGGCCGTAGCCGGTACTGCCACGCGGGTTCGTATACAGCACGGCATAGCCCTGGGCCGCGAAGTTCTGGAATGCCCAGTTGAAACGGACGGAGTACATCGACCAGGGCCCGCCGTGAATCCAGAGCAGCAGCGGATACTCCTGGCTCGGGTCGAAGTTCGCCGGCTTGATCAGCCAGCCCTGCACGCGAAACCCGTCGCTCGACTCGTACCAGAGTTCCTCGGCGTCGCTCAACGCCACGGTCGACAGTACATCGGCGTTCACGTCGACCAGCGAGCGCACCTCCGCATCGGTCCCACCGTCGAACCGGAGCGTCACGAGATCGCCCGGCTGCGTGAACGACGACCGCACCGCGACCGCCTGGCCGTTCTCGGCGATGCTTAGGCCGGCCAGCGTGTGCACACCGGTCAGCATCTGGCCCGGTTCGCCGTCAAGCGGCGAGAAGTACACGTTGGTCACGCCCCGCTCACCCACCGTGTAATAGACCCCCGAACTGTCCGACGCCCACCGGATGCTGCCCGGCGAGCCGTTCAGGTCGGTCGCCCACGGCCGACGGTCGGCCCCGTCGACCCGCATCACGTAGAGCGACCGGAGCGTGCTCGTGAAGTTCTGATCGTCGTAGCCGGTGAACGCAATCCACTCGCCGTCGGGCGAGACGAGCGGCGAGGTGTCCGGCCCGTTCCGGTCGGTCAACTCTGTGGCCTCTCGGGTCTCGACGTCGAACGCGTAGATCTCGCTGTTGCCCCGGAGATACTCGGCCTCCGGCCTCCGGATCGCCGAGACGTAGAGCGTCCGGCCATCCGCTGACCACTCGGGCGAGTTGTGGTTGTAGTCTCCGTCGGTGATCTGCCGGGGCGTCCCGCCCAGTTCGGCGCCGATCACGAAGGCGTGCGTGAACCCGGGCTCGACCGGTCCGCGGCCATCACGTGCCCAGCTCAACCGATCGATGACGACCGCCGGTGCCGCGCGCTCCGCCGCGCGCGGGGCCTTCGGCAGCTTCACCGGCAGAATCGACGTCTCGTCGGGCATGAACAAGGAGAACGCGATCCGGGTCCCGTCGGGCGACCATCGCAGGTTCGACGGCGCACGCTCCAGATGGGTCAACTGCGCCACTTCGCGCGTGTCGACCCACATCACGTGAATCTGCGTCGTCTCATCCCGGTCCGAGAGAAACGCGATCCGCGTGCCGTCGGGCGACCAGACCGGCGCACTGTCCGACCAGTCACCGTGGGTCAGTTCGCGCACGCGGGCGCCGTCACTGTCGACGATCCAGAGGTTGCTCCGGAACCGATCGGCCTGCTGATCGACCCACTCTCGGGAAAAGACGATCAGGCTGCCATCGGGCGCGATCGCCGGGCTGCGGATCGTCTCCATCTCGAAGAACGAGTCGTGATCGAGCAGCGACGGCTCCTGGGCGGCGACCGCGCCGACCGTGCCGAACGCCACCAACAGAAACGCCACGCCACCAGCGACGATGAATCGATCTCTCATGGAATCCTCCCGGCCGGGTTCGGCCGCTCGCTCCGAGTGGAACGGATTGTATTACAGCCCTCAAGGCCACTCCAGGTTCCCGGTCGCAGGGGAACCCGCCGCCCCGTCCTCTCGTCGAACCTTTCAGGAACGCGATGCGCTCAGTCCTGCAGGACCTCAGGTTCGGCCTCCAGCTGCTCTCGCGCAACAAGCTCTTCAGCGGGGTGGCGCTCGTCACCCTGGCGCTCTGTATCGGCGCCAACACGACCATTTTCAGCGTCATCAACGCCGTCCTGCTCCGCCCGCTGCCGTTCCCCGACAGCGAGCGCCTCGTCATCCTCTACAACATCTATCCCAACGTCGGCGTCGACAAGGGCGCCAACGGCATCCCCGACTACTTCGACCGGCGCGAGGAGACCGAGATCTTCGAGTCGCTGTCCCTGTTCACCCTCGGCTACTACACACTCGGGAGCGAGGGATCGCCGCTGCGCGTCTCCGGGCTCAACACGACGCCGACGCTCTTCTCGGTTCTCCGGGCCATGCCCGAGCTCGGCCGCCCGTTCACCGAGGCCGAAGGCGAGATCGGCAACGACCAGGTAGTCATTCTCGGCCACGACGTCTGGCAGGAGATGTTCGCCGGCACCCCAAGCATCGTCGGGCAGGAGATCCGGGTCGACGGCGCCCCGCGCGAGGTCGTCGCCGTCATGCCGGAAGGCTTCGAGCTGCTCTCGCGCGAGGTGAGCGTCATCGTCCCGCTCACGTTCACCGCCGAGCAGCGCTCCGATCAGGCGCGCCACAGTAACTTCGCGACGATGGTAGGCCGCTTGCGCGACGGCGTCGACCGCCGCCTCGCGCAGCAGCGGATCGACGCGCTCAACCAGCGGAACAACGAACAGTTTCCCGAGTTCCGTGACCTGCTCGAGAACGCCGGTTTTGCCACCGTCGTGAACGGCTGGCACGACGAGATCGTCGAGACCATCCGGCCGACGCTCATCCTCCTGCAGGCGGGCGTCGCATTCGTCCTGCTCATCGGCTGCGTCAACATCGCCAATCTCCTACTGATGCACGCCACAGGCAGGAGTCAGGAGCTGGCCATCCGCACCGCCCTCGGTGCCGGGCGCGGGCGCGTCGCCCGCCAGTTGGTGACCGAGAGCGTCCTGCTGGCCGGTCTCGGCGGCCTCCTCGGACTTGCCGTGGGCGCGGCCGCCGTTCGCGCGCTGCCCCTGTTAGGCATCGAACAACTGCCGGGCGCCGAAGGCGTGAGCCTCGATGTCCGCGCCACGCTGTTCACGCTGGTCACGGCTCTCGGAACCGGCTTGGTGTTCGGCCTCGTCCCGGCGATCCAGATCTCCCGGGGCAGCCTGGAGGACGTCCTCCGTCAGGGCGGTCGGAGCGGCTCGTCCGGTCGGTCGGCTGTTGCGACGCGCAGCATCCTCGTCGTGACGCAGGTCGCGCTGGCATTCGTCCTGCTGATCGGCGCCGGCCTGATGCTGACGAGCTTTGCGCGCATTCTTGCCGTCGACCCGGGCTTCCGCCCCGAGCAGGTCTTCACCACCGGGGTCGCGCTGCCCGAGAGCCGCTACGACGGCGAGGACGAGTTTCGCGCCTTCGGGGAGCGCGCACTCGAGCGCCTAGAGTCCGTTGCCGGCGTCACCGCGGTCGGCATGTCGACGAACGTGCCATTTAGCGGCAACAACAACTCGAGCGTCATCACGATCGACGGCCAGGTGCTCGCGCCTGGAGAGAGTCCGCCGGTGCCCCACTTCACGTTCGCCAGGGGGCGGTATCTGGAGGCACTGGGCATCCCGCTACTGGAAGGCCGCTTCTTCGAGCCGACCGACACCGCCGAGGCGATGCGCGTCGTCGTCATCGGCCGACGGCTCGCCGATCTCTACTGGCCGAACGAGAGCCCGCTCGGGAAGCGCCTCCGCCAGGGCGTGCCGAACCCGGAGGAGATGGGCGTGGAGGCGGCACCCTGGGCGACCATCATCGGCATCGTCGGCAACATCAAGAACAACGATCTGGCCGAGCTGGACGATGTCGGCACCGTGTATTTTTCGCTGGCCCAAAGCCCACAGCGCTCGGCCTGGTTCATCGTCCGGTCCGAGCTTCCCGAGGGGCCGATCACGAACGCGGTGCGCCGCGAGGTCCAGGCACTCGACCCGGAACTCCCGCTCTACTTCGACACCGAGATGCTCGAAACGCGCATGGACCGGGCACTCGTCACACGGCGGGCGCCGATGACCCTGCTGATGGTCTTCGCGGGTATTGCCCTGTTCCTGTCGGCCGTCGGGATCTACGGCGTGCTGGCGCACTCGGTGACCCAGCGCACGAAGGAGATCGGCATCAAAATGGCGCTCGGCGCCGAACCGAATCAGGTGCGGCTACAGACGCTCTGGCAGGGCGGCCGCCTCGTCGCCATTAGCCTCTTGGTAGGGGCGGCCGGTGCCGTCTGGCTAGGCCGGCTGGTCTCGAACCTGCTCTACGGCGTGGCGCCGACCGACCCAGGAGTGTTCGCGCTCGTGATGGTGCTGCTGGCCGCGGTGGCGCTCGCCGCCTGCGCCATTCCCTCGCACCGCGCGACCCGCGTCAACGCCGTCACGGCGCTTCGGCAGGAGTAGGGGCGCCACCCCCGGCCGGCGCAGCTACTCGCGTGCCGGAACGATACGGCCCCGAATCGTCAGATCCCTACGGGCTGACGCGACCTCGACCGTCTCCGGCGGGATGAGCAGTACGGGCCGGGCGTAGGTCACGACGTATTGCGAGAGCAGCTCGTCAGCCAGCGCCCCCATCACGTCGCCGAACCCCTCACCGCCGATCAACTCGATCCGCTGACCGCCGACGCCCTCGGTCCCCTGCGCGAACAGCTCGTCGCGGTACCGCCGCCCGCCCCCGAAGACCGTCCCGGCACCCGTCACCGCCACGCCGTGAAGCGTCGCCCCCGTATCGGCGAGCGCCTGGAGGACCGCCGGAGGCCGTCGATCGCCGTACTCCGTGCTGTCGGCCGTCACCGCCACGACAACCGGACGTGGCGCTTCGCGCCGCACGAGCCCCTGGCTCACGTTGTAGACCGCGTCGAGGAGCGGTGCGTTGCCGTCCGGCCGCGGGCCGATCCGAGCCAACGCCCGCCCCAGCTCGACAAGACTCGTCGAGTAGTCCGCCACGATGACCGGCCGTTCCCCGAACGCGACGACCGCGATCTCGTGTTCGCCGGCTTCGCCGACTCGTTGGATGAACCCGGCCAACCCGTCGCGGACATCGCCGAGATAGCGCCACATCGCCGCGCTGTTGTCGACCAGCAGCGCGATCTGCATCGGATCCGTGGCCGATTCGCCGCGCAGGACCTCGCGCGCCAGGCCGTCCTCGCGCACCGTGACGTCACCGGCGCTGAGGTCAGCTACCGGGGCACCCAAGGCGTCGAGAGCCGACACGTACATCCGCTGCTCGATCGACTGGACCGAGGCGGCAGCTGCCATGACAGAGGCCACCGCGGCCGATGCCAGAAGCGCACGACCCAGCAGTCGGGCAGAACGAAGCAGTCTACTCATCGGCCGCTCAGCTCAAGTCCGCCTTCGTGCAAACCTCTCTAGGTCGGCCTTCGTGGCCAGTGTCGGCAGAATCTGCTCGATCCGGCCCACCCGACGATCGACGCTTCTGAGGAGTTGCTCCATCTCGGCCTGATGCAGGCTCGCGCTCCTGGATTCTAGCACCAGGCAAACGCTAGCGGTGTGCCGTGAGTCGGCTATAATTCCTCGTTTCCGCCATGCCCTTGGAAATCGGCTCGACCCTCGGCCTCCACCAGGTCACCGCACAGAGCGGCGCCGGCGGGTTGGGCGAGGGGTAGCAGGCGAAGTAATGGCCGACGCAGAGAATTCCAGGTCAAGACGGGAGGCGCTAGGTGCCATGGCGTTCGGCCTCGCCGGAGCTTCGGCCGGAGGTTCTCTCCAGGCGTGGGAACCGAAGAAGCAAAGCATGGGCGGCCCCATCCGCTCTGGGCATTTGTTGTTCCTGAGTGGCATCGGTGGTTGGTACCCCGAGCGACGCCCGGAGGGCCCGGGCGACGTCAGGCAGCAGACCGGCGACGCTTTGAGCATCATGAAGGAATCGCTCGAGCGGGCCGGTAGTTCGATGGAGTATGTCCTGAAAGTGCAGGTCTCACTGGTAGACCCCGAAGCCAACTGGGAGGGGATGAACGAGGCCTATAATCAGTTCTTCCCTGAAGACCGGCCGGTGCGCTCTTATTTCGGAGCGACGGGCTTCCGTCGCAAGGGTCAACTCTTGCAGATCGATTGCATCGCCTACGTAGACTGAGAGGGCGTCTTCGTCGACTTGGACTCAGGAGGCACACAACGATGAACAGCAAGCGAACCTCGATAGCGGTTATTGCAGTGATCGGCGCGCTGGCACTATCCGGGCTCTCGATCGTTGCACAGCAGCAGAGTGACGAGCCGCCGGAGATGGGTGTCTTCATCACCAGCGTCACCATCGGCGATGGCGGAAACTTGGGCGGGCTGGCAGGCGCGGACGCGCATTGCCAGGCGTTGGCCGACGCGGCAGGCGCCGGCGACCGCACATGGCGCGCCTACTTGAGTACTCAGGGGGCCGGAGCGGTCAATGCACGTGACCGAATCGGGTCAGGACCCTGGGCCAACGCCGAAGGCCTCGTCATGGCCACCAGCGTAGAGAACTTGCATTACGACAACTCGACTTTCAATCGGGAACACACGCTGGACGAGAATGGCAATCAATTCGCCTCACGCACAGACGGGGATCCCGACTTTACGGAACATGACGTGCTGACCGGTTCACACATTGATGGCACTGCTTTTCCGCCTGGTGAAGACCAGACATGTAACAACTGGACCAGCAATAGCGAGGGCAGCGCGCGGGTAGGCCACGCCGACCGCTACTCCTTCACGACCCCGGGCTCTCCCTGGAATTCCGCCCACGGGACACCGGGTTGCACACAGGCGAATCTCGTTGCTGTTGGAGGAGCCGGCTTGCTGTACTGCTTTGCCACTGACTGATCAACGAGGCAGAGGGCACCGGCGACGGGCGTGCCTCACCGTGACCAGGGCGGCACGACGCTGTTCATCCGCGCGTACGCGATCGACTGGCCCAGGTGCTCGTTCATGTGAGCAATGAGCTGGAACAGTACGGCCCACTCACCGACGTCGCGGCCGTACAGCTGCGTCGTGCGGTCCAGTTGGTCCGCGGTCATCTGGCCGGCCACTCCGCGCACGTGCTCCATCGATGCGCGGAGGATCTCCAGCACCTGGTCCTTGTCGCGCACGTCGGCCTCCCAGCGGCCGTACTCCTCACGACCCATCGGTGCGGGAATGCCGAGGTTGAGATCCGGATACATGTAGTTGTAACTGGCAACGTGCATGAACACCCGCGCCACCGATGCGACGCCCTCACCCGGGCTCCAGGTGTAGGTCTCCGACGGCATCGCCTCGGCGAGCGCGACGAGCTTGGAGGCCGATGCCCCAAGCTGCCCCTCGAACTCCTCGAGGAAGTTCGGCGGCGTGCTCTGCGCGCCGGCCGAGGTGGCGATGAAACCGAGCGCCGCGAGGACGAGGCCGGACCGGATACCGCACATCGTATACCTCCAGTTCAGGATCACTATACCCTCTCAGGCGTTGTCACCCGGCACGCATTGGGTCGCTCCGGGTTAGAATCCAGCAGACGACATCTGAGGTCGGCCTTGAAACTGGACAAGGCCGGTTTCACCAGTCACGTCAGCGCGTTCGAGAATCGGAGGAGCTATGTCCGGGAGTGAGGATCGTGATCTCGGGATGCACCGGAATATCACCCGACGCGACTTCGTCAATGGCGTGGGGGTTGCCATCGGGGGGTCGCTCGTCGCACCTGCCTGGAGCTCGGCGCGCGAGGGGACGTCCGATGCGTCCCAGGCGCAGGAATACTATCCACCGGCCCTGACTGGAATGCGCGGAAGTCACGCCGGGTCGTTCGAGGTGGCCCACGCGCTCCGCGATGGGAACTCCTGGACCGATGTCGCCGATACGGGTGAGCGCTACGACATGGTGGTGGTCGGAGGGGGGCTGAGCGGGCTCTCGGCGGCCTACTTCTTCCTGACCTCAGCTGGCCGCGGCGCACGTGTGCTGGTGCTCGACAACCACGATGACTTCGGTGGCCACGCCAAGCGGAACGAGATGACCTACCGTGGCCGCACGCTGATGCTGAACGGCGGCACCTCCTACCTCGAGTCCGTGCGCCAATTCAGCACCGTCGCCGGGACGCTCCTCGCGGCGATCGGCATCGATGTGGAACGCGGAATTGCCACCAGCGTAGCGGGGATGGGGTTTTACCGATCGCTGGGGCTCAGGAACGCCACGTTCTTTGCGAAAGAGGTGTTCGGCGAGGATCGGCTGGTGAAGGGACGCGGTGCGCGAGCGGGAACCGGCAGCCGCGGATGG
Organism: Acidobacteria bacterium UBA2161; assembly: GCA_002328835.1. Classification (GTDB taxonomy): domain Bacteria; phylum Acidobacteriota; class Vicinamibacteria; order Vicinamibacterales; family UBA823; genus UBA2161. The sequence continues at coordinate 165,813 of DCWN01000042.1, forward strand.
GCCGATTGGCTCGCACAGACCCCGCTCTCTCCGGATGCGCGGAGGGACATAGCGCGGCTCTACGATGACGGCGCAAACCCGGACTATATGCCCGGGCTCTCGGATGTAGACAAGAAGGAACGGCTGGCCCGGATCAGCTATCGGGACTTCCTCCTCGATCTCGCCAGGGTTCACCCTGATGTCATTCCGTTCTTCGATGACCGCCCGAAGGGCAGTTTCTGCGTAGGGATCGACGCCTATCCGGCGCTCTATGGATGGGCCCAGGGCTATCCCGGCTTCCAAGGGATGAACCTCGAGCCCCTCCCCCGCGTGGGCCCCTTGAGCCAGATCGGGGGCGGACAACACGGTCGTGAGAGTGAATGGAACCACGGAGACGATCTCTACTTGCCCGACGGGAACGCGACCGTAGCCCGGCTCCTGGTTCGGGCCATGATTCCCGACGCGCTTCCAGGCACTTCGCTGGACGACTCGATCACCTCGCGCCTCGCGTACGATCGGATCGATCGTGCGGACTCCGACGCCCGGATTCGCCTCAACAGCACGGCCGTATCGGTCCGGCATCTGGGCGATCCCGATGTGGCCCGCGAGGTCGAAATCACGTACGTGCGCGGCGGCAAGGCCGAGAGAGTACGGGCCGATCACTGCGTGATGGCGTGCTACAACGGGGTCATCCCGCACCTCGTTTCCGAGATGTCCGACGAGCAGAGTGCGGCGTTGATGTATGGCGTCAAGATGGCCAACGTCTACACGAACGTCCTGATCCGGAATTGGACGGCGTTCGCGAACCTCGGCATCTCAGGGGCCAGCGCTCCGGGGATGTACCACACCGGGGTCAGGCTGGGCCGCTCCGTGCAGTTCGGCGCCTACCAACCCTCGACATCTCCCGACGACGCGATGATTCTGCACATGTCCAGGTCGCCCTGCGCGCCTGGACGGCCGAAGAAGGAGCAGCATCGCATCGGGCGAGCGGATCTGCTGGCCACGACCTTCGAGACGTTCGAACGCAACATTCGAGACCAACTCGGTCGAACGTTGCAAGGTGGGGGATTCGACCCGGCCCGGGACATCGAAGCGATCACCGTGAATCGCTGGCCCCACGGCTATGCCTACAGCTACGACACCTTGAACGACCCGATCGAGTGGGCGCTGTTCGCCCCCGACGATCGACCGTGCGTGATCGGGCGGCGGCGATTCGGCAGGATTTCCATCGCCAACTCCGATGCCGCTGCCTCGACCCACACGGACTCGGCCATCGACGAGGCGCATCGAGCGGCCCGCGAGCAACTCGTCGCTCGAAGCCGCGCCCGGCGCCGGGCCTCAGAGAGCGACCTCCTCCCGTCGAGATAGACCGTGGGCTCGGCGCGACGTGACGCGAGAGTCGTCATCATCGGGGGCGGCGTGGCAGGCTGCAGCCTGCTCTATCACCTGACACGGCTGGGGTGGAGCGACGTCCTCCTCGTGGAGAAGAACGAACTCACCAGCGGTTCGACCTGGCATGCGGCAGGCCTCTGCACGCAGTTCATCCCGAGCTACAACCTGATGAAGCTGCTCCAGTACAGCCTCGATCTGTACACGTCGCTCGAGGCCGAGACCGGGCAGGCCATCGACTTCCATCGCTGCGGGAGTGTACGGCTGGCGAATTCGCAGGAACGCCTCGACGAGTTTCGTTACCGGAAGGGCATCGCCGATCTGCTCGGCGTTCCCTTCGAGATCGTGTCTGCCCAGGAAGCCCGAGAGCTATTCCCGCTCATCGAGCTGGACGGCATCGTCGGCGCAGCCCATCTCCCGACCGACGGATACGTCGATCCGAGCGGCCTGACCCAGGCGCTCGCGACGGGCGCTCGCGCCACGGGGGCGGAGATTCTCCGCCACACGGCCGTGACCGCGATCGAGCGGTCCGGCAAGAGCTGGCTCGTCAAGACCTCGAAGGGCGAGATCCGCGCTGAGATCGTCGTCAATGCCGCCGGCCAGTGGGCGAAGCAGGTCGGCCGCATGGTCGGGGTCGATATCCCGATCGTGCCCCTCGAGCATCACTATCTCATCACCGAGAAGCTCGACGAGCTCAGCTCGATCGAGGGCGGGTTGCCGGTGCTTCGTGACGCGGACGCCTCCTTCTACGTTCGAACCGAGGGAGGCGCTCTGCTCGTCGGCCCCTTCGAGCGCAACACGAAGCCATGGGCGCTCGAAGGAATTCCCGAAGACTTCCACAGCCGCCTCCTGCAGCCCGATCTCGACCGGCTCGAGGAGGTGCTCGAGGCTACCGCCAGACGGGTGCCCGCCTTCGAGAATGCGGGGATCAAGAGCATCGTCAACGGACCCGATGGTTATACGCCGGATGGCCGCTGCTTGATGGGGCCAGTGCCCGGTGTCCCCAGCTTTCACGTCCTGGCCGGCTTCAGTATCTTCGGAATCGTCTTCGGCGGCGGCGCGGGGAAGTATGCCGCGGAGTGGATCGTGGAGGGACAGCCGAGGGACAACATGTGGGAGCTGGATGCGCGCCGCTTCGGCGCCTACGCCAGTTCGACGAACTACGTGGCGGCACGCGCCTGCGAGGTGTACGAACGCGAATACGCCATCCACTACCCAGAAGAAGAGCTCCCGGCCGGGCGGCCGCTGAAGACGGGCCCACTCTATGAGCGACTGCTCGCCAAGGGAGCGGTCTTCGGCGCCCGATTCGCGTGGGAGCGCCCGCTCTGGTTCTCCACCGAAGGCCCGGCACAAGACGAGTACTCCTTCCATCGGGGGAACTGGCACACCGCCGTCGGGGAGGAGTGCGCTGCCGTTCGATCGTCCGTCGGGGTGCTCGACCAGACGAGCTTTGCCAAGTACGAAGTCTCGGGACCTGGCGCGGAGCGATTCCTCGACCGCCTGTGCGCGAATGCACTGCCTCGCTCGATCGGCCGAATGTCGCTGACACAGATGTGCACGCCCCGGGGCGGCATCGAGTGTGACGTCACGGTAACCAGGCTCGCGGAGGATCGCTTCTACGTGGTGTCGGCGGCCGCGACCGAGTGCCACGACTTCGAGTGGATGGCGCGCCATCTGCCAGATGACGGCAGCGTCGATCTGGCGAACGTCACGGACCGGGACGCGGCGCTCTCGCTCGCGGGTCCGCGCTCGCGCGACCTGCTGCAAGCCATTACCGGCACCGACTGCTCGCGAAAGGCCTTCCCCTTCTTCCGCTGCCGCGAGCTGTCGGCGGCCACGGTTCCCCTACGGGCGCTCCGCGTCTCGTACGTCGGCGAGCTCGGCTACGAGCTGCACCATGCCATGGCCGATCAGAGGTACCTCTACGATCGCTTGATGGACACCGGCCGGCAGTACGGGATCGTCGACTTCGGCTATCGAGCACTCGATTCCATGCGGCTCGAGAAGGCCTACCGTCTCTGGGGTTCCGACATGTCAGCGGACTACACCCCCCTCGAGGCCGGGATGGACCGCTTCGTCGATTTCGAGAAGGGCGACTTCATTGGCCGCGACGCGCTCCTCCGTCAACAAGAGCGCGGCCTCGAGCGTGCCCTCGCCTGCCTCGTCGTCGACGCCGCGGATGCCGATCCGCACGGTTACGAGCCGATTCTGGCCGGCCGAGAGCGGGTCGGCTACGTCGCCTCGGGCGGCTACGGGCATACGGTCGGAAAGACGATCGCTCTGGCCTACCTGCCGGCTGCACACCTCGAGCCGGGCACCGAGCTCGCAGTGGACATCCTCGGCGAGCGCCGACCGGCACACGTCGTCGAGCAGCCACTGTACGATCCCGAGAACCGGCGCCTGCTCAGTTGAACGAGGTAGGCGGAACGCCACCCCATCGATCCCCTACGGCCGCGGTCCCACCGCGACCCGCGAAAGGCTCCGCGGGTCCGGCTGCAGCTCGTCAGCTCCGGCGGGCATCCCACCGACCGAAAGCATGTAGGCGATAACGTCGACGTTCTCCTGGACCGTCAGAGAGTTCGGGTTGTCTTCCGGCATCGTCGCTCGCGTGTATTCGAACAGGGTGGCAAGCGACCGGCCCTCCCAGACGCGGAGGAACCTCGCCCGCGCCAACGGCGGGGTGGACCGTAAGTCGGGATCGTCCGGAGCACCATTCAGCCTGCGGCCGTGGCAGAGAGCACAGGCACCGTCATACACCGCCTGCCCGCGGGTCGCCTGTGCCTCGGTGAATACCCCGTCCCAAACGGAGGCCATCGGATCGGCGTCCCCTAGCCCCCTTAGCACCGCCGTCACGTCTTCGGTGGCCACACCGCCAAAGTCATTCGCCCACGCGTCGCGGATGTAATTGGCCAACGAAGAGACCTCCTCCGCGGTCAGGGAGGGAAACGGAGGCATGCGCCTCCTACCCGCCTTGATACTACGGACGATCCGCACCAGGTCGCCGAGCTGGTCGTCGGCGTTCAACGCCGGGAACGTCGGCGGGTCGCCGGCGCCCGAGTCCTTGTGGCAGAGCGCGCAGTGCTGCTGGTAGAGCTGCTGTCCTTGCTCGGATCCTTCCTGCGCGACGGCTGCCGGAGCGATGATGAACGCGAGACCGAACGCACCGACCCCGAGCTTCAACATCGGAAGGTTCTCTTCAGCCATCTATGGCGAGCCCGGTGCTGTACGAGCGCCGCCAAGAATCTCGGTGACGACTAGGTGGACGGCTCTTCGACGGCATGCGTGCCGGCGATGTAGCCGTGGACGTGACCCTTGCCCAGGCCATGCTTGTTGAACCCGCCCACGGCCTCGCCACCCGCATAGAGGCCGGGAATGACCTCGCCTTTCATGTCCACGACCTGTTGTCGGCCGTTCACCCGCAGGCCACCGTAGGAGTCGTGCCAGATCACCATGATCGAGAGCGCATAGAACGGCGGCGTCCCAATGGAATTCATAGGAGCCTCCGCCTCCCGCTCGAAGTCGGGATCTGCACCGGCTTCCACGTAGCCGTTCCAGGAGGCCACGGTCTCAGCCAGGTGACTCAGAGGTACGCGCTGGAACTCATGGCCCGCGTAGATCTGTTCGGCCAGATCCTCGACTGTGTCGGCGCGGAAGAAGTAGCCGTTGTCCGACACGTAGGGGAAGCGGAGCTCCCACCCGTTCCGCTCGACCGCATCCTGATCGAAGATCGCCCACAGCGGCCCCGAGTAGTAGTCGGGAGGCTCCGACCCTTCGTTCATCGCCAGTGCGGCATCGAGGCCGTGGTCGTAGCTGTACATCTCCCGGACCCACTCCTTGCGGCAATTGCGCCAGTCAAGCGGCGTGTGAGCGAGCCCCCGCCCCGGAGCGCCACGGTCACCCGGGTACCCGTTCGTCCCGGGCCGTGCGGGAAGGCGGACCTCGTTGAAGAAACGCTTCCCGACCTGGTTCACGGCGATGAACTCCTCGAAGCCCGCGTTGCCGACATTGAGCCCGGCGGAGCCGCGAAACCCGAACGTCGGATGACCGGGCATCATGGAGGTGTACGCATCGCGGGTACCGAGGCGCGTCGAGATGTGGAACGTGGTGGAGTACGAAATGTTCTGCTGCATCCCTGCCAGATTGGCGCCGACCCTCAGGCCTGCGATGAGCGCTGAGGCGTCCTGCCCCCCGGGGCCAAGTAGGGCCTGCCCGCTGGTCGGGAAGGCGGGCTCTCGCAAGGCCGGGTAGAACATGCTGCGGACCTCGGGATTCCCCGCGTGGCCGCCGCTGGCCAGGATGACCGCCTGCCGGGCCCTGATGCGGACGGTGTCCCGCTGCTCGTCGATATTGCCGTTCCGCCAAAAACTCTGCAGGAGCTCACCGGTCTCGGGGTGGTGCCGCGGCGAATAGCGCGCCGTGATCCCGAGCACCCTGCCCGAGACGGCTTCCTCACGCACGATCTCGTCGAACCGGCGGTGCAGCATGAACTCGACGCCCTTCTCCCGTGCCGAGAACTCCAGCGGCCGTGAGAGGGCCACTCCATTCGCCACGGCGTTGGGTCCGACGGAGCGGGTGGCATTGTTCATCTGCACCGGCGAGAACGCACTCGTGCGCTCCAGAGCGGCGACGCCCGCGTCCTCCGCCGTAATGGTCCCGGCCTTGATGTCCGTCGTGTCGCCCAGCATGAGGAAGCAGGTCGCCAGCCGCGCGCGCGACAACCCGCCGCCGCCGTGCGTGCCGCTGATCCTCGAGAACCGGACGTAGTTGTCGATCAGGAACTGCCGAGTCGCCGGGCAGTTCTCGGCCCAGGCTCGCGCCAGCTCTCGCTCGTTGTACCGGTAGGGGCTTTGGGCCTTGGGATCGACGACCGACCAGTCGGTGATATCGGTGAAGAGGAGCTCGATATCATCATCGACCTCCTCCGGGTCCTCGATGGGCGCCACCGTGACGAACCCCTCCCGGTCGCTCTCGCCCCTCATGTCTCTCTGCTGTACCGGGTCGCCTCCGCCGAGTGACAGCCGAGCTGCGCTGTGCAGCATCCGACCTCCGAGATCGAAGTTCTGATCGACTACCAGCACGCTGGCCCCCAGATCCCGCGCGCGGATCGCAGCGGTCAGGCCGGCACATCCGCCTCCGGCAATCACGATGTCGACTGCGTAGTCCCAGGCGCTCTGTTCGGCGCCGGTCTCCGAGACCCGGGCTTGTACCTCGTCTGCCCCCAACAGCGCACCAGAACCGAGTCCGGCCGCAACTCCCGTCTTGACGAACTCTCGCCTGTTCAGGCCCTTCTCTCTCTCGATTCCCGGATCGTTGTCGCGACGGTCGCCTCTTGTCGCCATGACTAGTCCTCTCCGCGATGGCCGCCTCCCGGCGGCACACAACCGCGCTGGCCCGATTGGGCGATATGATCCTACCGCGCGCCGAATGGTGCACTGGGGCCGAGGAGAGACATTCTACGCCGCAGGGGCTCGGGTGCCGACCGGAGACAGTAAACTGCGAACTCCTCACGGCGTTGTGTCAGCCCTGCCAGCCCTCTACAATTGGCCTGTTTCCCGGCAGCCAATGGCCTGAGCCTCGGCGTGTGCCGTGGCCGGAGACGATCTGATGAAAAGGTGCCCGCAGTGCGGCACGAGGATCCTACAAGACGCGGCCCGCTGCTCGCATTGCGGTCGGCCGGTGGACGCGTCCCCCGGCCGGCCGGCGGCATCGGCGGCACCCAAGCCCCCACGCAGTGAGGCGCGCGAGGCCGCGGACCGAAGCGACGCAACGACCCTCGCCGTCAGCAGGCTCGGCTCGGTGCTCCTCCTGGCGGGCTTTCTCGCGACGTTCGTGCCAGACTGGCAGGCGTACGGGTCCGTCGCCGTCTGGATCGGGTGCGGTCTGGGCCTCAAGGGATCCCACGTCGTCAAGTGGGGCGGCGGCCTCGCGATTGGCCTCGCCCTGGCTTACGTGGGCGTCACGATCGGGGGATTGAGCGCTGCGCCGCCGCCGCCGGATGACTCCAGCCCTCAACCATTCCTGGTCGTGACCGTGCAGTCGACGCAGCGCGCCGACGCCGGGTTGATCGTGAGAGGCACGGTCCTGAACACAGGAACCGGACCGGCCTACAGCCCAGCCGTCGAGCTGATCCTGTTCGAGGATCCTGGGGAGACCCTGCTTGCGAACGAGATCGCTTATCCGCAGGATATCTTCATTGCCGATCTCAACCCCGGGCAACTTGCACCGTTCGAACTGACCGCCGATCTCTTGCACGACGCTGGAACGATTCGCTGGGATGTCACGCAGACGGACTATCCAGGAGAGGTGGTCTTGCAGGAGTGATGGCCCGTCTGTCGTCGTGTACCGTGCCCACGGACCCGCAACCACGGCCGACCCGGCGCCGGCACGCCGGTTTCACGCTCGTCGAGCTGCTCATCGCCGTCGGCATTATTTCCATCCTCGCCGCCGTCGCGCTGCCCGCGCTGACCCGCGCGCGGGCTGTCGCGTTCGAAACCTCGGCGGTCGGAATCCTGCACACCGTCAACTCCGCGCAGGCAACCTTCGCCGCGAGCTGCGCCTCGGGGTTCTATGCGTCGTCGATGCTAGACCTCACCCGGCTACCCGCCGACGGCGGCGACGGATACATCAGCCCGGAGTTCAACCTCAACACGATCTACCGGAGCGGCTACCGATTTCGCTTCCGGCCGGGCTTGCGCGGCGCCTCGCCTCCGACGTGCAACGGCGTGCAACCCGGCCGCTCGGCGACGACGTACTACATCGGCGCCGAGCCCGAGCTCGCCGATGGCCGCCGGTTCTTTGGGACCAATCAGGGCGGAACGGTCTATCAGAGCTCGAGTCGGATCCAAGACACCCAGGATGGCGCCCCACCGGCGCCGGCCGTGCCGATTCAATAGCAAGGTCGAAGTCGCTCCCAACCGAGCCCGCATCCGGTCCATCGCGACAGCCCCTCGCCTCAACACGGCTTGGCGTGGCACCCGGCTTGCAATTACCGCCCCACAAGGCGATCTTCTCGACGGGAGAGGTCCCATATGGCTTGTCTCGCGCGACGTTGCGGGGCTTTTCCGGGGGAGCGGTGCGGGAATTGACCCACCCCGCCCACGTGTTCCCTTGGGGTGACCGTGTACCGCATCACCAAACGCGAGCAGTTCGGCCCGGCGACGTTCCTGTGGGACGTCGAGGCGCCCCGCGTGGCCGCGGCCGCCCGGCCCGGCCACTTCCTGATGGTCCGGATCGACGATGCCAGTGAGCGGATCCCGCTCACGGTCGCCGATTACGACGCGGACCGCGGCACGGTGACCGTCGTCATCCAGGCAGTCGGGAAGACGACCTGGCAGATGATGGCCCTGCCCGAGGGCGCGGAGCTCCTCGACTTCGTCGGACCGCTCGGCGTCCCCAGCCAGATCGAACGACCCGGCAAGGTCATCGTGGTCGGCGGGGGCCTCGGGGTCGCGCCGATCTTCCCGCAGCTGCGCGCGTTCAAGCAGAGCGGTGCGTACACCATCTCGATCATCGGGTTCCGCAACCGCGATCTGATGTTCTGGGAGGACCGCTTCCGAGAGTTCAGCGACGAGTTCCACGTGACGACGGACGACGGCTCGTACGGACTGCAAGGCAGGGTGACCGATGCCCTCGAACAGGTCCTCGACGCTCACAAGGACGTCGACGAACTGGTGGCCATCGGGCCGCTGGTGATGATGCGCGCCTGCGCCGAGGCGACGCGGCCGCGCGGGATCCGCACGATCGTCAGCCTGAACTCGATCATGGTGGACGGCACCGGGATGTGCGGCTCGTGCCGGGTGACGGCCGACGGGCAGATGCGCTTCGCCTGCGTGGACGGGCCCGACTTCGACGGCCACCGAGTGAACTTCGAAGAGTTGATGCTGCGGCAGAAGCGCTTCGAGCGCGAGGAGAAGGAGGCAATGGAGCGCTACGAGCGCGAGACGCAAGCGGTCGCTTCACTCCCCGGCTCGTTGGCTGCCGCGATCTCCGCCACCGCCCTCAGTGCCCTGGCCCGGGCTCCGGCAATGGGGCTCGACCCAGCGCCCGAGCCCAGCCCGCCCCTGCCCGACGCCCCCAGGCGCATCAAGACGGTCCGCACGATCGCCCCGACGCAGGCGCCGATGCCGGAGCAACCGGCCGAGCTGCGCGCCAGGAACTTCGAGGAGGTCAACCTCGGCTACGAGCTGGAGGGCGCCGTGGGCGAGGCCGACCGCTGCCTCGGCTGCAAGAAGCCACGCTGCGTCCCGGGCTGCCCGGTCGGCATCGACATCCCCGGCTTCGTCATCGCCGTGGCCCACCGCGACCTCCGGAAGGCCTACCGGATCCTCAAGAACGCGAACGCGCTGCCGGCGGTGTGCGGCCGGGTCTGCCCCCAGGAGAGCCAGTGCGAGGCGAATTGCATCGTCGGCAAGAAGCTCGAGCCGGTGGGTATCGGCCGCCTGGAGCGCTACGTCGCCGATTTCGCCGCGGACCGCGGCTGGGACGTGGAGCCCGCGGTGCCGAAGGTCGGCAAGAAGGTCGCCATCGTCGGCTCCGGTCCGGCCGGGCTCGCCTGCGCCGGTGACCTGATCAAGCACGGTCTGGACGTCACGGTCTTCGAGGCGCTCCACGTCGCCGGCGGCGTCCTCAAGTACGGCATCCCCGAGTTTCGGCTGCCGGACCAGATCATCGATCGGGAGGTGGAGGCCCTCCGGCAGCAGGGGGTGCGGTTCGAGCTCGACACCGTCATCGGGAAACTGTTTTCGATCCCCCAGATGCTGGGCGAGATGGGCTACGCCGCGGTCTTCATCGGGACGGGGGCCGGCTCGCCCCGGTTCATGAACATCCCCGGCGAGGCGTTCAACGGGGTCTTCTCGGCCAACGAGTTCCTGACGCGGGTCAACCTGATGCGCGGCTACAAGCAGCCGCTGTACGACACGCCGGTGGGGATGGGCCGCCGGGTGGCAATCATCGGCGCCGGCAACACCGCCATGGACTCGGCGCGGGTCGCCCTGCGGATCGGCGCGGAAGAGGTGACGATCGTCTACCGCCGGAGCGAGCGGGAGTCGCCGGCCCGGGTCGAGGAGCTGCACCACGCCAAGGACGAGGGCGTGAAGTTCCGCTGGCTGACGAACCCGGTGCGCGTCCTCGGCAACGACGCCGGGTGGGCCGTGGGGATGGAGTGCGTGGAGATGGAGCTGGGCGAGCCGGACGATTCGGGCCGGCACCGGCCGATCCCGGTCGAAGGAACCGAACAGATCCTGGACGTCGACACGGTGATCTGCGCCCTGGGGACCACCGCCAACCCGATCATCGCCCAGACCACGCCTGGCCTGGACGTGAACCGCTGGGGCTACATCGACGCCGACGAGGAGACCGGGGCGACGTCGCTGCCCGGAGTGTTCGCGGGCGGCGACATCGTCACCGGCGCCGCCACGGTGATCCTGGCCATGGGCGCCGGCCGCAAGGCAGCCGCCGGTATCCTCGGCTATCTCGGCGTCGAGCAGGCACCAGCCCTCGTTGCCGCCCAGGAGGCCGACTAGCCATGCCGTCCACCTGCCCGAAGTGCCGCCAGGTGGTGCCGGAGGACATCGTCTGCTGCGCCGGGGTAGAGTACGCCTGGAAATGCGGCACGTGTCACAAGGTCTCGACCGGGTTCGCCATTCCCTACGGCACCTGCTTCCTCTGCGGTGGCAAGCTGGAGCTCATCCAGGGACACGACTTCGAGGACCCGATGAAGATCCGGCCGATCCGGGATGCGGTGCAGTTCGAACTGAACGCGTACCACTTCTATCGCCTCGCCCTGACCAAGGTCGAGAAACCTCTGCTCCGCGCCATCTTCGAGCAGCTCTACGAGCACGAGGTGGACCACCTGCACACGTTGCAGGAGCGCTACCACACCCACCTCGACGACGAGGTGCTGAACCTGCGTCCGGATGCGGAGGCACTCCTCGCCGACGAGCTGTTCCGGGGAATCGACCTCGCCGACCAGCAGGGCGGCGCGCTCGCCCTGTACGACAAGGCGATCGAGATGGAGCGACAGACCCGCGACCACTTCCGGCTGCTGTCTAGCGAGCTGCCCGATGGGCCCGAGAAGGAAGTCTGCCTGGAGCTTGCGGCGGAGGAAGAGGAGCACGTCGCGCTGCTGGAGACCGAGAGGGGACAATTCGCCGATGACTGAGTCGCCGACCGCCCTGCGGCGCCTGATCGACGAACTCGCCAGCGACGATCCCGCGATTCTGGGGCCCGCCGTGGAGCAGATGCGGGCCGAGCTCGGCAACCTCGAGGGCGCGGACTATCGCCGCGCCGTCGAGGCGCTGTGCAGCCTGTTCTACGCGGACGTCGCCGATCGGCCCGATCTCGAACCGTCGGCCGACCGCGCGACCGACGTCCTCGTGGACCAGGGCGCAAAGGTGGTCTCGATCCTGCTGGCCCAGATGGAGGGCAGCGACATGAAGTCGCACTTCTACCTGGCGCGCATCCTCGGCCAGATCGGCCACGATGCGCTGCTGAAGCTGCAGGACTACCTGGCCGAGGCGGAGGATCCCTACTCGCTGTCGTTCGCCCTGTACGCCCTGGGCAAGCTGACCACTCCCGAGGTGGTGCATGCGCTGCCGGAGGTCCTGGGATGTTTGATCCATCCCGACAAGGAAGTCCGGGACTCGGCCGCCCGGACGGTCGGCAAGATCGCCGAGGCCGTGCCGCCCGAAGCGCTGAGCGTCGAGATGCGCGAACAGATGTTCGACGCGCTGCTGCGCTCGTCCCACTACCATCAGGCGCCCGTGCGGGCCAAGTCGTTCCGCAGCCTCGGGAAGATGGCGCGAGCCGGACTGCTCGATACGACGCAGACGGACAAGCTCAGGCACGCCCTGCTGGGAGCCCTCGGGGAGGGTGATTCCGAGGAGCACACCTGGGACCAGGCGTTCATCGTGCGGCGCGAGGCCAGGGACGCGCTCCGGGCGATCACGTGACGTTTGCGCCATCGGCACGTTCCCTGACTCTTCAGCGGACTCCAGCATGACCTCACCATTCGACGCCCTTCCCGAGCCGAAGAAGCCTGGCATGCCACGCCGGTTGCCGTACGCGGTCGCCGCGACATGGGTACTGGCCGTGCTGCCGGTGCAGGCGCACGTCAAGTGGTTCAGCGAGTTCGACTTCAACGACCGCCCGCTGACGCTCGGCGAAGCCGTCACGCCGACCTTCATCGCCCTCGCCGGCCTGAGCATGGCGACGATCGCGCTGTTCGTCTACCTCGATCGCCATCTGGCGAGCACCGTCTGGTATCTGCGGGTGAGCGAATGGCTCGAAGCCCGCCGCGGCCAGAGCGTGCTGGTCATGCGCATCGGCCTGGGCGCCACGCTGCTGCTCTCGTGGCAGGCGGGAACGCTATTCGTGCCGGAGGGCACGGTCAGCGAATCGGTCGGGTGGTTCCAGTTTCTCGTCGCCTTCCTGTTGCTCTTCGACACCGCGGTTCCGCTGGCAGGCATCGGAGTCATGGTCCTGTTCGTGCTGGGCCTGAGCCTCTACGGCGCCTTCCACATGCTGGACTACACCTTCTTCATCGGTGTCGGCTACTACCTCGCCGTCAGCCGCTCGACCACACCGGCGCTCCGAGGCTCGGGCGTGCCCGCGCTCTATACGACGCTCGGGTTCTCTCTCTGCTGGGCCGCCCTGGAGAAGATCGTCTATCCACAGTGGAGCAGCTACTTGCTCGACGTGCACCCGCAGTTGACGCTCGGGTTCGAGCCGAGTTTCTTCCTCATCGGCGCGACCTTCGTCGAGATGAGCCTCGGCTACCTGCTGATCATCTGTCTCCTGCAGCGCCCGCTGGCGTTGCTCATCACGCTCGTCTTCTTCTTGACGACGATGGTCTTCGGCAAGACCGAGGTCATCGGACACACGATCATCCATGCGGCCCTGCTCGTGTTCTTGCTCGAAGGGCCCGGCGAGCGCTACGGCGCCCCGATTTCGTTCCTCGAACGGATCCACCTGCGAACCACGTTCGCGGCCGTGAGCTTCGCCTTCCTGCTCGCGGTCTTGATGGTTCCCTACGTCTACATCACCCAGCGCACCTACCTGGCCAACCAGTCCGCGGCTGGCACGGTCGCATCCGGCGAGCCTCGGGTCTTCTTCCTGGAGCCCAGGGACGGCGCGATCGTCAGCAGTCCCGTCACGTTTCGATTCGGAGCCGAGAACTTCAGGATCGAAGCGGTGGCGCACCGTCAGGGCCGCGACGGCGCCGGGCACTACCAACTAGGGGTCGACGCGGAGTGTCTCCCGCCGGGCGTGATCGTCCCGGACGGTCAGCCCTGGATCCATTTCCCTGACGCGACCTCCGAGATTGTCGTGCAACTCGAACCGGGCCCCCATCGCTTCTGCCGCCAGCCCGGCGACAGCGAGCATCGCACCCTGCCAGGAGATGGCTTGGCGGCGGCGATTCGGATCACCGTGAGGTGATCGCGCGCGACTCGGGTCGCGAGACGGGCCGGGTCGCGGCCCTGTCTCACGCTCTCGCCGGCGCCCGTAGCTCTAGTAGGGATAGCCCTGAAGCCTCGGCATCCCGGGCTTCCAGTCCGGGAGCTCAGCCCACGTCTCGCGGTTCGGCATCTCGATCTGCGGCAGACTCTCGGCATCGAGGACCTGGTCCTCCGCGATGACGTCGTTGATGTAGAGCAGATAGGCGGTCAGCGCGTAGACCTCATCGGCCGTGAGCGTTCCCTCTCTATTGAGCGGCATTCCGCGATTGATGTAGTCCCAGACCACGGTCGCGTACGGCGCGCGGATCGGGAGCACTCGCCCCCATGCCCAGGGATCGGCCGCTGACCCGCTCTCACGCTTCACCAGCCGGTCGGCGCGGCCCCCTTCCCCTTCGGGCCCGTGGCAGGTGCCGCACCGTTTCCGCTGGTAGACCAGCGCGCCTTCCTCGGGGGTTCCCCTCCCCGGTGGCAACTCGTCACCCGCCGGACTGATGGAGATGTCCCAGGCACGGATTTCCTCTGCGGTCGGCGTCCGTCCGAGACCATACGTGGGCGACTGCGCCAGCGCGGAGCCCGCGACGAGCATCAGCAGCGGAAGAAGGCTAAGCGATCGCATTGTGCACACTCCCATCGCTCGCGACCCGCCACGGCTGAATCGAGTTGTCGCGGCCTGGCACCCTGAATGACGGGCCCAGCGGCACCTCGAAAAACTCAGCGACCTGGGCTCGCGACGGCTGCACCTGGCCCAGTTCGTCCGTGCAGCGCGACTGTAGCTCGGTTGCCTGCCCATTCCAGTTCCATGAGAAACCGAATCGGGCGTGCGCCATCCGATCCGCCGTCCCCTTGATTTCGGCATCCGACCAGCTTTGGCCGCCGTCGGTGGAGACCTCCACCCTGCGAATGGCGCCCCCACCCGACCAGGCCAGGCCGCTGATCTCGTAGAATCCGCGGCCGGGCAGCTCCTGTCCGCCGGACGGATACGTGATGACCGACTTCGGGCCGATCTGGTACCCCAGCGCCGCGGCATCCGGGTCCTGCGTGAGATGGCCGTAGTCGTTGTAGGTCATGTAATACCGGTCAACCACCTTGATGCGCCTCAGGTACTTGGTGTGGAAGATCCCTTCGAAGCCGGGAACCATCAGCCGCAGCGGAAACCCCTGCTGGGCACGCAGGTCCTCGCCGTTCATGCCGTAGGCCACCAGGCAATCCTCCATCGCCTTCGCCATCGGAATGCTCGACGATCCCTTCACTTCCTCCGTCCCTTCACAGACGATCCAGGGTGCGCCGTCTTGCACGCCGGCCTCCTCGAGCAGGACGGACAGGGGCACGCCGGTCCATTCGGCGCAGCTGGTCATGCCATGCGTCTCCTGCGCGGTCCGACGATCGGACCTCGAGCTGTTCCCCGCGCACTCGATGAAATGTGTGCGAGTGACCGACGGGAGACGCTTCAAGTCCTCCATGGTGAACGTCAGCGGACGGTCCACCATGCCGTGGATCATGAGACGGTGTTCCTGGGGATCGATGTCGGGCATGAAGGAGCCACGCGTCGTCCCCACGAAGTGGAGCGAGGATGGCGTAATCACCCCCACCGAGTCCTGAAGCGGAGTCGCCACATGAAACACGAGCCCGAACCCATCGGGCGACGGCCTGCCGCCGGGCGGATGCTGTATGCGGACCGAGGTGACGAAGCGGGAGCGCTCCCCATAGGCGATCAGCTCGTCAGTGCCCTTGATGTAGCCAAGCGGCCCGGACCCTAGGGTCTGGCCGAGCGCGGGTTCTACCGCCCCCATGGTCAAACCGCCGGCCAACGCGGCTCCGCCTTTCAGGAATCCCCTTCGACCAGGTCGTGTGGAACCCATGGGTCTCTCCTTCGCAGACGAGGTTGTCCGCAGATCATCTTCTCGGTGGACGAAAGTATACGCCACTGAGCCCGGCGACGAAGAGTGCTTGACTTCACTCCAGACGTCGACAATACTTTGCATTGTAAAGTTCGCCGAAGGGCCCAGCCGGCTGAGGTCGCTCCGTATGCAGCTCGACGAGGCGTTGCGCCAGATTTCGGATATTCGCCAGCAGATGGCGCGAAGCGAACTGTTTCGCGGCTATCGATCGGTGACTGTCGGTTTTTCTGGCGCCGCCGGCCTCCTAGCGGCCGCATTTCAACCGCAGTGGGTCGCCTCGCCCGAGAACGATCTGGGGCGCTACCTCGGCCTCTGGCTGACTGTCGCCGCTGCGAGCCTGGCGGTGGGCGGAACCGAGATGTACTGGCGGGCGCGTGGCGCCGGGGCCGGGTTGGCCCGCCAACGGACACTCCTGGCGGTCAACCAGTTCCTGCCCTGTGTCGTGGTAGGCGCCCTGCTCACGCTGGCCATCTATCGCAGCGCGCCGCACGTCGCCTGGATGCTGCCGGGGTTGTGGTCGCTGCTCTACGGCCTTGGCGTGTTCGCCTCGTACCGGCTGCTGCCCCGGCAGGTGTTCTGGGTCGGATCGTATTACGTGGTGTGTGGCTGCGCCTGCCTCCTCTGGGGACAGGGTGACAACGCATTCTCACCCTGGCTGATGGGAGTCAGCTTCGGCGGTGGCCAGTTGCTGAGCGCGGCGATTCTGTACTGGACCCTGGAAAGGACCGATGCCTCGTCACGGACAGACTGAGAATGCCAAGCCTGCTGTCGCCGGCACGGGCCGTTTCTCCTACGAGGGCCTCGACCGCGTCATGCACGAGAAGGCCCGCTTGGGCATTCTGGCCTCGCTCGCGGCCAATCTCGGCGGCCTGCTGTTCAACGACTTGAAGCAGCTCTGTTCGCTGACCGATGGGAATCTCAGCCGGCACCTGACCGTCCTGAGCGAAGCCAGACTGGTCGAGACCTGGAAGGGCACGACGGGGCCACGGCCCCAGACGATGTATCGCCTGACGGCCCGTGGCCGGCACCGGTTCGCCGACTACATCGGTGTCCTGGAGAAGGTTGTCGCCGATGCCCAGGCGGAGGTGCAGCCCGACGCCGGTCCGCAGTTGTCAAAGGGGTGGTCGCCAGCGTGAAGGCACGCCCCTTTTTTTTGGGGCCCACTTTGCGATGCAACGATTGATGACAAGAGAGGCTGCAGGCCGATGAGAGTCATCCGCGCCGCGGAAATGCGGATCTGCTTCGGCGTCAAGGACGCCCTCTACGTCACCACTCGGTTCCCGATCCGACCCAGGTCACGATCCATGGCGAACTGGTTCACAACCCACACGTCACGACACGCCTGCGTGCGGCAGGCTTTCGGCAGTCCGCCGAGGACAACCGCGACACGGTCGCAAGGACGCCGCTCGTCCTCATCGCGGCGCACGGCCTGAGCCACACGGAACGGCACCGACTGTCAGCCGCCCACGAGGCGGTAATCGACACGACCTGCCCGCTCGTTCGACGCGCGCACGACGCCGCCGTCGAGCTGCAGGCCGAGCGCCGGCATCTCTTACTCATCGGCCAGCCCGGCCACGTCGAAGTACGAGGACTCATCGGTGATCTGGACAGCTATGACGTGATCGCCGATCCGACTGCCGTCAGGCGCTACGAGCATCAGCGGCTAGGCATCGTGTCCCAGACCACCACGCCCCCGGACCTCGTCGCCGCCATCTGCACGCGCATCCAGCAGCGCAATCCACTCGCCGACATACGCGTGATCGATACGGTCTGCCAGCCCACCCGGCTTCGGCTGGACGCCGTCCTCGACCTGGTACAGCGTGTGGCCGCGATCGTAGTCGTCGGCGGACGCAACTCGAACAACACTCACCAACTGGTGCAACTCTGCCACGAGCATCGGACCCCGGCGCTGCACGTCGAACGCGCGGATGAGCTGGACCCCGACTGGTTCGATGACGTCCACACCGTCGGACTGACGGCCGGCACATCGACGCTCGACGAAACGGTCGACGAGGTCCACCGCGCGCTCGAACGGATGGGCCCGCATCGACAAGAGGTAGCGACGCTATGAATACTCCAACGAGTCGTTTCGGCCGCACCCTTCGGCTCTCGCTAGCCTCGCTCCCCCTACTGACCGCACCGCTGCTCTCCGCCTGCGGCCCGATCTGCGAGACGGTCAACTCCTGGAGCGCCTGCTACTTCGACGTCCACCGCGACGACGCCTCGGCCGTGCGTTCCGAAATCGACGAGGCCCCGGCGGCCGCGCACACCGACGCCGTCGAGCGGGCTCGCCCACTGGCCCGTGCCTTCGTCGCCGACGAGAACCTCCCCGGGTTGTCGCTCGCGGTGGGAGTCGCCGGAGAGGTCGTCTGGGCCGAGGGCTTCGGGTGGGCCGATATCGACGAGCGGCGCCTCGTGACGCCCAGCACGCTGTTCCGTATCGGAAGCGTTGCCAAACCGATGACCGCCGCGGCCGTTGGTCTGCTCGTCGAGCGCGGCCTGCTCGGCCTCGACGCGCCGGTGCGCGACTACGTGCCCGGCTTTCCCGAAAAGGCGTGGCCCGTCACGACGCGCCAGTTGATGGGCCACGTCGCCGGCGTGCGCCACTACGGCGACGACGACGAACTCCTGTACATGCGCGGCCGCTGCGCGAGCCCGGGGGGCGGGCTGGAACGCTTCGCCGACGATGCCTTGCACTTCCCCCCCCTACTCCAGCTACGGCTGGACCCTGGTCGGCGCCGTCGTCGAGGCGGCCGCGGACGAGCCCTTTCTCGACTTCATGCAGCGCGAGGTATTCGACCCTTCGGAGATGAAGGACACGGCGCTCGACGATGCTCGCCGGCCCGCTGCCCGGCGGACGCGCCTCTACTGGCCCTTCGCCGCTCGGAATCCGCGTCTCGGCGTCGAGTCTGCCAACGACGGCGACATCTCGTGCATCCAGGGCGCGGGCGCACTTCTCTCGACGCCGTCCGACGTCGCCCGTTTCGGCCTCGCGATGCTGGGCGGTCGCCTGCTGCGCTCCGACACGCTCGACCTGCTGCGAACGCCGCTCGAACTCGAGTCCGGCGAATCGACAGGGTACGGCCTTGGATGGTTCGTCCGGTCCGTACCCTTCGGAGAGGAGGCGACGACCGCCATCGGACACGGTGGCAGCACCGGCGGCGGCTCCACGTCGTTCCTGACGCTGCCCGAGCACGGCATCGTCGTCGCGGTGACCACCAACATCTCCTACGCCGGGAAGCTCCCCTCGCTCTCGCTGCGACTCGAACGGATCTTCGGCGGGATGGAGGCGCCGGCTTCCCAGGACCTCGACGGCGATTCCGCCCGCATCGACGAGTTCAGGCCGCGAGCCTGGTAGGTCGCTCTAGAGCCCTGCCCATAAGGAATAGGGCCACGGCGACGAGGGCCACGGATGGGCTCATCATGAGCGACGGCGGGCGAACAGCTCAGACGCCGAGCGACCAGCCCCCGCGGTACTCGCGGCGAACGTACTGGTTGGCATCCTCGAGATTCGTGATCCGCATCGCCTCGCCGTCCCAGAGCAGCTTCTTCCTGCCCAGATAGTGGGTCTGCTCGCGGTCTCGGTCGTCTAGGACGGATTCGCTGAGCATGAAGCTGCGGAGCGCGAGGTTGCCCATCAACACCATCTCGGTCAACGGCCCCGAGTAGTCGAAGTTCGAGCTGCACGACGCGCCACCCTTGCAGGCCTCTACCCAAACACGCTGGTGGCCCTCCGTATCGCCGTCGACGCGCGCCAGCGTGGGAGCCGGCTGCTCGAAATCCTCCATCCTCGACGTCGGCAAGAGCACCGGGTTGCGGCCGTAGGTCTCGCACATGAGGGAGCCGCGGCTCCCGACGAAGAGACACCCCCCGTCCCCGTCGCCCAGCATTTCGTCCTCCGCCAGCTCCGCCGGTCGGCGAGGCAAGAGGCCGCCGTCGTACCAGGTGACCTGCACGGGCGGCATCCCTTCGCGCGCGGGGAAATCGAAGTGGATCACCGAGGAGTTGGGCGCGCTGCCAAAGTTGGGCAGCGGCTCCCAGTCGTCGACGAAGACCGACGCGCTCGCCTCGACGCTCGTGGGGTACCCGAGCTTCAGCGCTTTGAAGATCGGGTCGATGATGTGGCAGGCCATATCCCCCAGGGCGCCGGTGCCGTAGTCCCACCACCCGCGCCAGCTGAATGGCAGGTAGGCAGGATGATACGCGCGCACTGGGGCCGTGCCCAGCCAGAGATCCCAGTCCAGCGTGGCCGGCACGGGCGGTCTGTCGCGCGGGCGCGTGAGCCCCTGCGGCCAGACGGGCCGGTTGGTCCAGGCGTGAACGGTGCGCACCTCGCCGATCGCGCCGGCCCAAATCCACTCGCAGATCCGGCGGATGCCTTCACCGGAGTTTCCCTGGTTGCCCATCTGCGTGGCAACCCCGTAGCGCCGGGCCGCCTCGGTGAGCATGCGGGCCTCGTAGACATCGTGCGTCAACGGCTTTTCGACGTAGACGTGCTTGCCCAATTGCATCGCCGCCATCGCCACGACCGCGTGCATATGGTCCGGCGTCGCGACCATCACGGCGTCGATGCCGTCCGGCATCTCGTCGAACAACACGCGATAGTCCTTGTAGCGCGTCGCGCCAGGAAACCGCTCGTAGGTGACGGCGGCCTGCTCGTCATCGACGTCGCACAGCGCGACGACGTTCTCGAGGGTCTTGCCGGTCTCCTCGGTGTAGCCACTGGCCCCGCGCAGGACGCCGGCACCTCGGCCGCCGACCCCAACACCGGCGATGTTGAGCCGGTCGCTCGGGGCTTGGTAGCCGGTCCCGCCGAGCACATGTCGCGGAACGATCATCACGCCCCCGGCAGCCAACGCCGATCCCAGGAACGTCCGCCGCGACAGATCGGACCGCGCGGCCCCGCTGGTCTTCTTTGAGGTGTTCATGATCGAGTCCTCCCGGCTTCCGGCCCACCCGCTCAGCGCGAGACTAGCATAGTCGACACGAAACGCGAGACCGTCATGGCGTCTCGTAGATCTGGATCAGGTTGCCGCCAGTGTCGTCGAAGATCGCGATGGTCGCCGTGCCGACGGCGGTCGGTTCGGTGAAGAAGTCGACGCCCGATTCCCGCAACCGCTCGTAGGTCGCCGGCACGTCTTCGACCTCGAACGTGGGAACGGCGCCGCCGATCTGCTGGCCGCTCACGCCACCGCCCAGCAGGGCGACTGCCAAGACGGCCGCTCCGCACGCAAACGTCCTCGGCCTCTCCATGCCTCCTCTCCTTCCCCACTCACGCGTCACGGCACCCGCTCGAAGACCAGGCTCATCAGATCGAGTCCCTGGCCGGACGATCGCGGATTCGTTCCGACCAACTTCAGCAGAACGACGTTCTCCCCTTCCGCGAACCCGAGTTCGGCCAAACGCATCGGCCCGACCCGCTGGCGCGTCTCCCGATAGAGGTCGACGGCCTGGCCCTCGGCTCGCTCGTTCCGAAAGATCTGCACGGTTGCCTGGCCGGGCCCGGCCAGCGCTTCGATCGACACCGCGTAGGTGCCCGCCTCCGGCAACTCGCAGCGGAATCCCACGCTGTGGGGTCCGAACACATCCTCGCCCTCGGCGTTCACCTGGAGATAGCGTGTATTCACGCCGTCGATCGACTCCTCGAGCTTCGTCATGGTCATGCCTTGAAACGACAGAGAGTCAATCGGCACGCTCCAGCCGGGTCGGAAGACGATGCGATCGGGATCGGCGACCCGCCGTGCGGCCACGTCGGGAAGCTCCCAGGGCATCGTCGGTCGCTCCTCCGAGTAGAGATAGACAACCGACGCGTAGTCGGTCGGCAGTCGGTTCTCCGTCGGCGCGTGCTCGATCGTCAGCCGAGCACTCGTGCGAAACGCATAGGCGTCGGTCAGCATGAAGCGATATCCGGCGCTCCGCCCGAGCGGATTCTTGTAGTCCAGGCACCCGCTGAGCGGCAACGACACACGTGACATCCAGCGCCCCGTCACGTTGTACCAGCCGCCATTAAAGAAGTCTTCGGAGCCGGTGCCATGAATGACCAGCTCGCCATCGAGGATCGCCTGATCGTCACCTTCGAAGAACCCGGTCTGCGCCGACTCGAACCCCTGCGCCTGCAACACGGCGCCGACAATGTGACCACGGCCCTGGGTATCCAGGAACGTGAACGGCTCGCCTTCCCTGGTCGGATTCTCGCGCCGCCAGAGCGCATAGAAGTGTCGTTCGTCCGGCATCCTTGAAATCTCGGCCCAGACCACCTCGACCTCCAGCTCGACCGGCGCGCCGCCGTCTCGCTCGAACGTCAGCTCGATCCGCGCCGACTGCTCGAACGGCATCGGGAGATAGAGGTAGTTCGTGTCGCCGGCGGTCCCTGCCACGACCGATCGCATCGCCGGATCGCCCCAGCTGTAGCCGAACAGGTCACCGACGGGGCTGAGCACGGCGGGCTCCTCGTCGCCATCCCAGAACATCCGGATGACGACGTCGCGTCCCTTTCCGGCGAACGCCGATGCCGGAGCGAGCCGCAGGCCAGCGATCCGTCCCGGTCGGTCGGTCTCGAACAGCCTCGCCGATGCCCCGGGAGCGAGCGACACCGACCTGCGCTCGGTTCTCAACTCGGCGCCCGGAGGCGCCGCGCTGGCGCTGACATCCTCCCCCGCGGATTCGAATAGCTCGACCGCCGTCGCCAGGAGCTCGCGTGACTCGGGCGTCTCGTACCCGTCGAAGGTCCGCACGTCGACGTCGTTCGGGTAGATGGCGTAGTTGATCTGGTAGAACTGAATCGTCTCAGCCCGGGCCACGATCTTGATCGAGCGCTCGAACGGAATCGGCAGGTAGCAGTAGAACCCACCCGCTCCGTAGCCCACGACCGGCGAGACGAACGGCTCGCGCTCGCCGGTGAACAGCTGCCTGAACGGGATCTCGAGCCGCGGTTCGGTCTCTCCATCAAAGTAGAAGGCAAAGACATCGTCCGTCGGCGTCGGGGTCCAGATACGGTAGATCGCTCCCGGACCGTCGAGCTCCGCCAGCACGAGCCCCTCCCCTTTTTGGCGGATGAACGAGTACGTCCCGGAAAAGCCGTCGTCGTTGCCGCCCGTGCGGTCGTAGCTCGAAAACGACCCGACCGTCGCGGAGCGTTTGAACCGTGGCAGATGATCCAGACGAGTCAGCTCCGCAAGCCCGATCGAGGCTGTGGCCGGCGGCGACGCACCCGGCTCGGGGGACGACGTTCCCGATTCGCACGCGACAAGGCCAAGCGCGCCGAGCAAGGCCAGGACCAATCCGACTCGAGCAACCCTTGCTGTCATCGAGCGCCGTTCCTGCGCCGACGCACGTCTTCTTCGCTGACCCCGCTGGCGTTGTTGCCAAACCCCGCCCGGATGTAGGTCAGCAGTTCCGCGACCTCCTCATCGGTCAGGAAGCTATGCTGCGGCATGACGTTGCTGTAACTCTCGCCGTTCACGTCGATGTCTCCCTCCATCCCATTCAGGGTGAGATCGATGAGCCGGCTCTTGTCGCCACTCACCCACTCGGTTCTGGCGATGGGCGGAAAGCGGGCACCGTCGCCTTCGCCATCGGCCTGATGGCAGGTCGCGCAATAGGACTCGTACGTGAGCGCGCCTCCGGTGAGCACGGTGGGCGAAAGATTGTCGGCCACGGGATCGGGGGTGCGGATGTGGCTCAGCGTTTCGCGCGCCTTCATCGCCGCCAGTTCGGCCTCCCCAAACGTCGCCGCGTCGCCGGTGAAGCGAATCCGCCAGATCGCCCCGTGCTCGGTTTCGCCAACATACATCGAGCCATCGGGTCCGATCGCGATGCTCATCGGGCGGAAGACCGCGTCACCAGCCGCCACGATCGGGTCGACCCGGGCGAATCCATCAGCGAAGACCTCCGTCGGGCCACTGGGCTCACCGTCCTCGAACGGCACGAACCCGATGATGTAGCCCGACTGCGGATAGGGCCGCCGGTTGGTCGAGCCGTGGAACGCGATGAACGCACCATCTCGGTAGCGTGCAGGAAACTGCTCGCCTCGATAGAAGACGATGTCATTGGGCGCCCAGTGGCCCGGAAAGCCCCTGATGGGTAGGTCGTAGTTGCTGCATCGGCCGACGATCTGCCCGTCTCCTCCGTACTCGGGAGCCAGTAGTTTCTTGCCCTGCAATTGGTCGTAGTAGCAATACGGCCAGCCAAAGTCCGTGCCCTCCGTGACTCGCAGGAATTCCTCGGCTGGCAACAAGGCACTTTCCCACGCGTTGAAATGATTGGAGAACATCCGCACCAGATCGTCGCGCCCGTGCATGACGGTGTAGAGCGTGCGATCCACCGGGTTCCAATCCATGCCCACGAGGCTCCGGATTCCGGTGGCGAGTCGGACGCCATCTTCCTGGCTTTGATTCGGCGTGTCGGCATCGAATCGCCAGACGCCACCGTAGGGCTCGAGCTGTGGACACGGATCCACGCCTGGCTGTCCCGGGGTGCGCTTGGGATCCTGACAGGCATTGGACGGCGCGCCGAAGGGCACGAAGATATGTCCCTCGTCGTCGAACGCGATCGGCTTCCCAACGTGTTCGCGTGCGGGCGGCTCGTTGGGGTCGATGACGATGGCCTCCATCTCCCCCGCCGGCACCAACTCGCCAGGGCGCAGCGGTTGGCGGTAGACCGTCTTCTGCGAACTGAAGTACAGGTAGCCCTCGTGGATCCGCATGGCGGTCCCGTAGCGGCCAAAGATCGGATAGTTCCCGAAGTATCCGACCTCGTCGATTCGCCCGTCTCCGTCCGTGTCGCGCAAGACCGCGTTGCCTTGCTCTTCGTGGACATCGCGGAGCTTCACGTACACATCACCCTCGTCATCCACGGCGATGTGGCGAACCCGGCCCTCGAGCTGATTGATCAGCGCCTGCGCCTCGAACCCGTCCGGCAGGAACAGTCCACCGTTCTCTTCCAGGTCAAGACGGACTTCGTCCTCAAGGGCGTCCTGTCCGGCCGCTCCGCTCGCTATGGACACGAGGCTCAGGAACAGGCCGAGCACAAGGATCTTGCGAGCCGCAAGGCTCGCCCAGGGTTCACCACTCGAGAGCGACTGCTTGTCCGTGATCATCGCATGCAAAAGGGGCTCGGAGTCCCGGCACCATATCGGTCCTCTACCCCAATCGTATCGCGATGGCGGGCGGGACACGAGCCGCCCTCCGGGCGGGGAGCCACGCTGCGACGAGCGTCACCGCGGCAACCATGGCGGCAATCGCCGCAAACGTGCCGGGATCGCGCGGGCTGATCTGGAAGAGGAGCGTCTCGAGCAACGACACGAGAGCGAACGTGGCGAACAGCCCCACCGCCAGCCCCACCACGGCAGGCGCCGCTGCTTCCCGCACCATCATGCCCACGACGCTGCGGCCGTCCGCGCCGAGCACGCGCCGTATCCCGATTTCCCGAGTCCTCCGAACGGTCGAGTGCGACACGACCCCGTAGATGCCGACCGTCGCCAGGAATAGGGCGATGGCCGCGAAGCCGCCCATCAACGTCGCGGCGAGGCGCGGCTGGGAGACACTGCCGTCGATGCGCGCCCGCAGCGTGCTGACATCGGCGACGGCCAGGCGGGGCTCGACATCGGCAACCTCTCGACGCACTGCGGACATCAGCGCCAGCGGGTCGCCGATCGTCTGCAGCACGAATGAGCCGTTGCGGCCCGGATCACCGTGCACCCGGTAGGCCTGATCGTGGTGAAGATACATCTCAGGTTGAAATCCTCCGTCGAGCCTCTGTGTACGCGTATTCCCTACGACGCCAACGACCGTGACCCACGCGATCGATTCTCCTCGCGCACTGGCCCACCACTCGAATCCAAGTCGTTTTCCAATCGGGTCCTCCTCGGGCCAGAACAACCGTTCCATTTCCTCGCTGATCACAGCCACCAACTCGGTTTCCGCGCCATCACTCTCCCGGAAGGCGCGGCCCTTCACGAGCGGGATCCCCAGTGTCTGGAACCAGCCTGATCGAACCGATGCCGTCTCGGCGTTCCAGGCGGTGTCGCCCTGTGCGGGCTCGAGGCGGTTTTCAAGCGTGAAGCCTCTTCGCCCTCGGATGCCGGAGAACGGGAGCAGGGAGGTGTAGGACCCTCCCGTCACACCAGGAAGAGCCAGAAGCCGCTCGCGAATTCGACTGATGATGGCCGGGGCGTTCTGGCCGTTCTCGTACAGGCTGGCCGGCACGGCGAGTTCGAACGAGAGACGGCCTTCCGTCTCGAGTCCAGTGTCGACCCCGACGAGTGCCACGAAGCTGCGGACGAGGAGCCCCGCACCCACCAAGACGACGACGCAAAGCGCCACCTCGGCCGCCAGCAGCGCCATGCCCGCGGTGAAGACAAGAACCGGCAGATCGAGCGCGATACTGCTCGCCCGAGGCAGCGTGGACGGGTCCATCGCTCGCGCCACGCCAACGCCCCAGGCCGCAATTCCCACGCCGATCGCGGTGCCCAGAATGGCCAACACGATGCTTCCGGTGAGCATCTGGCGCAGCACTCGAGAACGACTCGCCCCCAGGGCCGCGCGGATACTCATTTCAGCCATGCGTGATTCGCCGCGAGCCAAGAGCAAGTTGCCAACGTTCGCCGCCGCGATCACGAGGACGAGGGCGACTGCCGCGAACAGTATCCACAACGCTGCTCCGGCCGAGCCCACCACGTCGTCTTGCAGGGGAGCAAACACAAGGACGTGACCGGGGCCTGGATGGCCATACTGTTCGGCCCAACCGGTTTGAATGCCCTCCGACTCCAGGCGAGCGGATTCCGGCGTGTGCCCTGGCCCCAACCGCCCGATGGCTGAAAGGTTGTGCGAATCCCGTTCTTCACGAGAGTGTTCCGGATATCGCAGCGGCGCAAAGAGATCGACGTCTTCCCCAGGCACCTTGAAGTCTTGGGGCATCACGCCGATGATCTCGGCCTCCGCCCCACTGAGTGAGATGGTGCGGCCGAGCACCGCCGAGTCGGCTCCGAAACGGGTGCGCCAAAGCGCGTGACCCAGCAGCACCGTCCAACTCACGCCAGACTCGTCTTCCTCTGGCCCAAACCAACGGCCGATAGCCGGTTCCACGCCCAGCAGCGGAAGGAGTCGGTCGTCTGCCTGGAGCGCACGCACTCTCGCGGGCAGGTCGCCACTGCCGAGCAGCGTGACGCCGTTGACAGCGTAGTAGCCCACGTCCGCCATCGCGTTGCTCGCGTCACGATAGTCGAGCACCTCTGCGGGTGCGATGCCAAACTTGGGGACGTCGCGGCCCGACTCCGGCAGGAACCGCGTATGGATCCGGACCAACTCCTCCGACGCCCGATAGGCGAGCGGTCGCAGCAGCACAGCGTTCACAACACTGAAGATGGCCGTGTTGGCGCCGATGCCGACCGCGAGCGTCAGGATGGCGATGCTGGCAAACCCCGGATTGCGGCCGAGCATGCGCAGGGCGTAGCGAACGTCCTGCACGGCATCGTGCAGCCATGGCCAGATCCACACGTCCCGCGCGCGGTCGCGGGTCAACAGTGTGTTGCCGACCGTGCGTCGGGCCGCGACGGCCGCCTCGCGACGGTCGAGCCCATCCGACTCGAGCTCCTGCTGCTTCATCTCCAGATGGAACTTCAGCTCCGCTTCGAGCTCGCGCGCCTCGCGGGCTCGCCGGAACACGTACCAGAGTCGTCGTACTGTTCTCATCAGAACTCGCCCTCAGGTCGCGCCGAGCACCTTGTGGATCGCGAGAATCATCCGGCCGAACTCGTGACGCTCGCGCTGCAGTTGCTTGCGCCCGGCGGGAGTCAGGGCGTAGAAACGCGCCCGACGCTTGTTCTCCGAGACCCCCCACGAGGCCTTGACCCATCCGTTCAACCGTAGTCTCCGGAGGGCCGGGTAGAGAGAACTCTCCCCCACCTGGAGGACGTCATTCGAGACGGTCTCGAGGTGCCGCGCGATCCCGTAGCCGTGCTGGGCCCCGCGGGTGAGCGTCTTCAGGATCAAGAGATCCAGCGTGCCGGGTAGGAGGTCAGAACTGTCAGTCGCTCCCATCGTCTATCGATGGGAGAATGGCACGACGGGGAGATCGTGTCAAGGATTCAGGGCCTCAGGCGAACGTCTCTGCCTTCAGCTTGAAGAGCGCGGCCAACTCCGGCCCGCTCAGGTTCGCTTCTGGGATCCCCTGCTCCTCACCGATGACCCGGTGCGCGACGTAGTCGCCGATCACGGGGCCGATCTTGAACGCGTGCCAGGAGCCCCCACCGACGAGCCAGACGTTGTCCATCTCCGGATGGAGATCGAAGATGCACTGCCCGTCCACCGAGTTCTCGGTCTGGCAGGTCCAGACGTGGAGGATCGGCTGGTCCTTGAGCGCCGGAAAACGCGTGGCCAGTGTCCGTCTCGCTCTGGCCGTCTCGTCCGCGCTCGGCAGACGCTCGTACTCGTCGGGGTCGACCTCGTCGGTCGGGTTGATCAGCAGCCCGAAGCCGGCGCCATTGATGCTCGGCAGTCCGAGACCGGTGTTCGGCAGATTCGGCACGGCAAAGCGATGGTCGCCAGGCGGCGTGCCGATCATGTTGTACGCCGCCTTCCGCACGGACAACTTTCCGGTCATCACCTCGGGGAACACCTTGGGCAGCCACGCCCCCAGCGCGAAGACGAACGCTCCCGCGCTCACAGTCTCGCCGGACGACAGGGTCACCGTCTGGAGCGAGCCCCCGGCACGGGCGCCGGGCGCCGCCTTCCCGAGCAAGAACTTGCCGCCCTTCTTCTTGAACGACGTCGCCACGGCCATGTTGGCGTCTCGCGGCGACAGCACACCGCCCCACGGATGATAGAACCCGAAGTGCTCTTCGCTCGGGGGCGGCGCCTGCGGCCACCGCCGCACCAACTCGTCGTAGCGAATCACCTCGTACGGCACTTGGTGCTTGTCGAACAACGCGCGCTCCACCGTGTTGCGTGCCGTCCATTCGCGCCTGAACGAGAGACCGCCGCACTGGTAGAACATCTGGGTACCGAACTCCGCCCCACGCAGCTTCCACTGCTCGCAGGCGTCGCGCGCCCAGAGCATCTCGTGTTCGTCCTCGCCGTAAGTGAGACGCATCCCTCGAATCTCGCCCGGGGAACTCGATTTCGAGTTGCCAACACCGTATTGATCGACGAGCGCCACCGACAGCCCCATCTCCCGAAGGTGGAGCGCTGTCCAGTTGCCCATCACCCCGGCGCCGATGACCGCCACGTCCACGGTGACGTCGCTGCCCATCGGCTGCGCCGGCTGTAACGCCAGAGATTCGACGTCCTCGGCCGCCGCGCTCAGAACGCTCGTTCCCCCGAGCGCCAGCGTCCCGGCGCTCGCTCCCACCGTCTTCACAAAGCGTCGCCGATCCATCTGAGACTCCTCTGGCTTGCCGGTCCGCACGCTCACGGCGTGTCCGTCGCGCCGTCGCTTGCGATCCGATTCGACGATGACTGCACGAGCCACTCGTAGATGATGGAAAGCTGCTCGTCCGGCACGTCGCCGTCGGCCTGCGCCTCCATCTCGCCGATCCCTTCGCGAACCACCCTCAGAAAATCCGGATACGGTCGGTCGGTACCCACGAGCTCCGGTGCCGTGCCGCCCTTGGCTGAAGGACCGTGACACGTCGCGCACCCTGCGTCGTCGAAGACCTGCCTGCCCCGATTCGCGTCGTCCTGCCTGCCCGCCACGCCGGCGCCCAGCAGGATTACCGCCACGCACGACACCGCACCGAAGGTAGTGACCGGCCTGGCTCGCCGATTGGGGGGATGACGAGGCATGGTCTCCTGCGAACGAAGAATCATGACCTATATACACCCGACACCCCCGCCAGCGCGAGGCATGTCGGGCCGAACGAGTCAGCTTCCCCTATAATCAGGCGATTCCAGACGCCTCCCGACAGATGAGATCAACGAACTGGCTCACCCTCGTTGGCGTTCCCGCGATCGTGGCTGCCGTGAGCGTGATCGCCCTCGCCGAAGACCGCGCGCGCCCGACCAGCCCGGCTCAGTCCGACTGGATCCAGCTCTTCAACAGCCGCGACCTGACCGGCTGGACGCCCAAGATCACCGGCTACGCACTCGGCGACAACTACGGTGAGACCTTTCGCGTTGCGGACGGCCTGCTCACCGTCGCGTACGACCAGTACGACGACTTCGCCGGCCGCTTCGGGCATCTCTTCTTCGAGCAGTCGTTCTCGCACTACCT
This sequence comes from Acidobacteria bacterium UBA2161, assembly GCA_002328835.1. Taxonomy (GTDB): domain Bacteria; phylum Acidobacteriota; class Vicinamibacteria; order Vicinamibacterales; family UBA823; genus UBA2161. The sequence goes on from DCWN01000042.1 coordinate 195,742, forward strand.
GCTGCGGATCGAATACCGCTTCGTCGGCGAGCAGGCACCCGGCGGACCCGAGTGGGCGATCCGCAACAGCGGCGTCATGCTGCACGGCGAGCCGGCCTCGGAGATGGCGCTCGATCAGGACTTCCCGGTGTCGATCGAGGTGCAGTTTCTCGGCGGGACCGGCGAGGGCGAGCGCCCCACGGCCAACCTGTGTACGCCGGGCACCAACGTCGTCATGGCCGGCGAACTCGTCACGCGACACTGCACCAGCTCGTCGTCACTGACCTACGACGGCGACGAGTGGGTGACGGTCGAGGTGGAGGTGCGAGGTGACGAGGTGATCCGGCACCTGATCGACGGCGAGGCCGTCCTCGAATACGAGGCGCCGCAACTCGACGACCGCGAGGCGCATTCCCGCGACCTCGCCGGACCGCAGGGAGACCTCAGGCTGTTCGGCGGCACGATCTCGCTGCAGTCAGAGAGCCACCCGATCCAGTTTCGCAGGGTCGAACTTCGCCAGCTCCAGTGAGCGCCGCTACTCAGTTCGGTCGCCGATGACCCAGAGGTTGGCGCTCGAGCGGATGAACAGCTGCCCCTGTGACACCGCCACCGTGCTGAGGCAGTACGGCGTGCAGCCGTCGTCAAACGAATTCGACGAGAGGATCTCGAACTGCGGGCCTGACTGGTACACGGTCCAGAGCCCCTCCTCCTCGGTCGACACATAGATCTTGCCGTCGCCGAGGATCGGCGACGAGCTGTAGGTCCCGCTTGGCAGGCGCTCGGGACCGTAGACGATCTCGCCCGTGTCGAGCCGCAGACAGTAGACGACGCCGCGGTCGGTCACGACGTAGACATACTCGCCGTCGCTCACCGGCGTCGGCACGTCGGGCCCTCGATCGAACTCCCAGGCAATGTGGGTGTCACCGATGTCACCGGTGCCACCCGGCCGGATCGCGACCATCGGACGCACCCGGCTCGGCGCGACGATCAGGTCGCCCATGATCGTCGGCGACGCGACGATACGATACGCCCCGTTGTTCTCCGGATTGAGGACGTTCGCACGCCAGAGCTCCTCACCGGTATCGGGATCGTGCCCGGTGACCGCATCGCCGCCCGTGATCACGAGTTCCGTCTTGCCGTCGTACTCGAGCCAGACCGGCGTCGTGTAGGAATCTGGGGACTCGCGCCGTGCCGTCGTCGGCCGCTCGATGTACCACAGCGTCTCGCCGGTCATCTTGTCGACCTTGACGAGGTACGACGGATCGTCGGTCCGCATGCCGTGGAGCACCTGCACGTAGAGGGCGTCGGCCTGCAGTAGCGGCGACGAGGCATATCCCCAGTTGAGCCCGAACGGGTAGTAGTCGTCCGAGATGTTGCGCGACCAGATCTCGTTGCCGTCGAAATCAAACGCTTTCAGAGCGCCGACACCGGTCATCACCCAGACATGCTCGCCGTCAGTCACGGGCGACGGCGACGACATGTTCTGCTTCCGCTGCATGTTGTTGCCGTCGGCGACAAGCGCCTTCCAGGCCACGTCCTGCGTTCGGCGGTCGACCGCCCAGAGCTCGAGGCTGCCCGAGGCCGTTTCCGTCGCGATGTTGAGGAAGACCAGGTCGCCCCAGATGATTGGCGTTGACCCGCTGTAGGCCGGCAGCGGGAGCCGCCACGCGATGTTCTCGGTCGTAAAGTCATCGCAGTTCGGCGGATGCGTCGGCACCGCCACCGAACGCCCGCCGCGTCGTCGCCCGCGCTGCCCTCGGCCGCGCTGTGGCTGGTTCCCCGGCAGGGTCAGGCTAGCCTGGACAATGCGAGGGCTCGCGGGCCCCGCGGATGCCTGGGGCACCGGGGCGCCGAGGCATTCGGCGCTCCAACTCACCGGCAGGCTGGTTTCGGAGCTGACGCCGTTGTGGGTCGGGCCGCGCCAGTGTGGCCAGTTGTCGGCCAGGAGCGACGATCCGGCCGCGACCATCAGCGCACATACCACTCCGAGCAATCTCCGCATGTCAGTGATCCCTCTTAATCGTTAGCGTCACTAGAGATACGACCCGGTTCAACCCAGCGTTTCGCTTTTCTCGTCGCGGCGCGTACCCTGTCCCGCGTCTGGCTTTGCCTCTATAATCGCAGACCGTCGTCGCCTAACACGCTTCCTATTGAGGGTATCGCCATGCGCACGCGAGATCTGATGCTGGGCACACTGTTCCTGGCCGCGATCGCTGTTCTCGGGGCCGGCCAGTCGTTCGTCGAGCGGACGGGGGTCGTGCGGGCCCAGAGCGGCGTCCAGGCGCCGAGGTTCGAGGTGGACCCCCTCTGGCCAAAACCGCTGCCCAACCACTGGGTCATGGGCATGACGATCGGGGTCGCCGTCGATGCCCGCGACCACGTCTTCATCGTCCACCGGCCGGGCTCGGTCTCCGCCGGCGAAAGCCCGGCGGCGAACGGCAACGCCGAGGAGTGTTGCGAGGCCGCCCCACCGATCCTGGAGTTCGACCCCGCCGGGAACCTCGTCGGCTCCTGGGGCGGACCGGGTGAGGGCTACGAGTGGCCCGAGTCGAACCACGGACTGGCCTTCGATCACCGGGGCAATCTCTGGATCGGCGGCAACGGCGCCAACGACGCCCACATCCTCAAGTTCACCCGAAACGGGCAGTTCGTGGCGCAGTTCGGCCGGTCGGGCGCCAACGGCGGCAGCCACGACCGTGAGAACTTCGGGCGCGTGGCCAAGGTCTTCGTCGACGCGCTCGAGAACGAAGTGTACGTGGCCGACGGCTACGGCAACAGGCGCGTCGCGGTGCTCGATGCCGACTCGGGGGAATTCAAGCGCTACTGGGGCGCCTACGGCAATCGTCCGGACGACGGCGACCTCGGACGCTACGACCCGGACGGGCCGCCAGCGCAGCAGTTCCGGAGTCCGGTCCACTGCTCCGAGCTGTCGACCGACCGTCTGCTCTACGTCTGCGATCGGGCGAACGACCGGATCCAGGTGTTCCGTCCAGATGGCACGTTCGTGAAAGAGCAGTTCGTCGAGAAGCGGACGCTGAGCGGCGGGTCGGTGTGGGACGTCGCGTTCTCACGCGACCAGTGGCAGACGTACCTCTATCTGGCCGACGGCGTGAACCAGCGCATTCACATCCTGCTGCGAGACACGCTCGAGGTACTGACCAGCTTCGGCGACGGCGGCCGGCAGCCCGGCCAGTTCTACGGCGCGCACAGCATCGCCACGGACTCGCAGGGCAACATCTACACGACCGAGACGTTCGAGGGACGCCGGGTCCAGAAGTTCGTCTACACCGGGATCGGGAATGTCCCCCGGGGGCACCAGGGCGTCGTCTGGCCCACCGAGTAGACGGCCGACGCGACTGCCGCCGCCGCAGCGCTACACGCCCTGGGCGACGTACTTCTTGACGGCCGCGACTCCCCGCTCGACCTCCGACTCGAGGTTGTAGAAGTGCGGTGAGAATCGCAGGCCACCGCGATCCTGGCCGCCCCGGGTCGCGCAGCCGATCCGGTCGTTCTCGTAGAGCGCCGCCGAGAGCCGCCGAACATCGAGATTCCCCGGAAGGAACGAGACCACCGCCGCGCGGCGTGAGGGATCGGGGCTGGTCCAGACCTGAACACCATCGATCTTGTTCAGTTCCTCGATCGCCAGCGACGCCAGGTGCCGCGAGCGCTGCTCGATCGCCTGACGGCCAATGCGGGTCTGAAGCTTCAAGGCCTCACCAAACGCGATGATCGCCGGCTCGTCCCGCTGGCCAAAGCCTTCGTGCGTACGGGAGATTCCGACGCGGCCCGAGTAGGCGCTGAGGATGACCGGCCAGATCTTGTCGTGCGACCGCTGGTTCACGAACAGCACCCCCGCCTCCTTGGCGCCACAGGGCCACTTGTGGGCACTGCCGGTGTAGAAGTCGGGCTGGATGTCGCTCAGGTCGACGTTGAGCAGACCGAAACTCTGGGCGCCATCGAGGAGCGAGAGGACGTCGTTCTCACGCGCGAGCCGGCACAGCTCGCGCGCCGGCATCAGGTCACCGACCGAACTGGTCAGATGCGTCAACGCCAGGACGCGGGTCCGCGGCATCAGCGCCGCGCGCACCGCCTCGATGTAGTACTCGGGCCCTGGATGCGGACTAGGATTTGGCAGCTCGTTGATCGTGAAACCGAAGCGCTCACTCTTGCTCTCCCACGCTCGCTTGTTGCTCGGGTGGTTGTCGGCAAACAGGATGACCTCGTCGCCCTCGTCGAGATGCACGCCGCTCGACACCATGTTGTTCGCTTCGCTGGTGTTGCGCGTGATGACGATCTCCTCGGGCGTGACCCGCAGGAAGTCGGCAAGGAGCTGGCGCGTGTCCTCCTTGCCCTGCCCCATCTTCACGCGGTTCTGCGGCGACGGATCGCGGTCCATGTCGCGGGTGTTCTCGTACATGGCGTCGAGCGCGGGCGCGGACGACGGGCACAGGTTGGCCGCATTCATCACGCCAAGGTCGCGGGGCATGACGAACTGGTCGCGCACCGCGCCCCAGAACGATTCGGTCGGCGCGGCGGGGGTTTGCGGCAGCGCCTGCGCCGGGCCGGTCCAGGGTCGCCCGGCCACGAAATACGAGGCGGCGCCACCCACCGTCACCATGCGCGCGAAATCCCGCCGACTCAGACCGTTCGAACGTCCCTCGTGACTGGCTGCCATGACCACTCCTCCTTCGGTGACCCACAAACCCGAACGCACCTTTATACACCCGCCGCGGCCGCCCGGGCAGCGCCTCGCCGCCCCCTCAGAACCCGGTCGGCCGCACCCAGAAGCTTTCCTCCCAGACGCCGTCCGGGGGGATGCTCTGCAATTCCGCGTAGACGCCGCGCTCGGCGAGATTGAGCGCGTTGCTGATGCCGGCCATCGGCTCGAAGCAGACGAAGTTGCGATCCTGATCGGGCGAGGCGGGCTTCGGAGCCCAGACCACCGCCGCGCGCCAGTCGCGGCCGAAGAGGACGTCGACCTGCTGGCGGCGGCCCTTCACCGACATCACCGCCCGGCCGTCGGCGTCACGCACGAGATCGGCGAACACCTCGTCCAGTTCGTGCTCCCGCAGCGCGATCGCTCCGGGATCCGGAAACAACCGCTCGATCGGCTCAGTCTCCCCCGTCGGCAGCTTCCGGTCGTCGAGCAGCCATCGGGTCCGGGCGCCGACCGAGATCGTCCACTCGTCACGACGCGAATCGGTGAGCTGGAAGTAGGGATGAAAGCCGATCGCGACGGGCATCGGCGCTTCCGACAAATTGTGCAGCCGCGTGGCGACCTCGAGCATCCCGTCTCCGAGCCGGTAGGTCATCTCGATCGTGTGCGCGAATGGGAACTGCGAGATCCACGCCGGGTGCTTGTAGAACTCGAGCCGGCTCGTTGCCCACGCCGACGTCGCGTCGGCGGCCGCCTCCACCAGCTGCCACTCGGCGGTCGCCAGAAACCCGTGGATCGGAATCTCCCCGCGGACGTTGCCGAGCCCCATGTCGAACGCATACCGGCGTCCGTTAGCGTAGAACGCCTGCTCGTCGAGGCGGTTCGCCCAGGGGCCCATGAAGGGGATGCCGCCCAGGCCGGGCCGTGCCGCGAACTCGGCGGGCGACGAGTATGGCCACCAGACGACGGGTTCGCCGTTCACCGTCAGGGCGACGCCCAGATTGCCAACCCCTGGTGCCAGTGAGACCGCCATCCCCGTCCGCGCGTCCTCCAGCCGGACGACATCGCCGGCCGCTCGCGCCGAGAACGGTTGGGCCCACACCGACGGGCAGATCGCGAGGGCAAGCACGAAGATGGACGCAAGGCCGAGATCTCGGACCGTCATGGTGAGGCGCCGATCTTACCTGCTCTGGACGAAATCTTCACGACCGCTCCGCCGCCGTGGGATGATCGCAGCGGAAGGGGTAGTCGTGCGAACGACGATCGTGGGCCTGCTGTTGCTCGTCGCCGGCGGTGTTGCCCTGTCGAGCCAGACCCGGACACAGGTGGCCGGCTACGCCGACGACCAGATGTACGCCTTCGAGAATTGGGCCGCCTCGGCGCCGATGCCGTGCGCCGACGCCATAGAGGCCGACGGCATCCGGCCCAGCTCGGTGCCCGTCGCGACCGAAACGGGATGGTCGCATCCGCACCAGGCCGATCCGTTGCTGACGCTCTTCACCGTGCCGAACGGCTACGACTTCGAGACCAGCGGCGGCGCCACAATCGCCGCGGGCGGCCTGGATCTCTATTCGGTCGAAGACGGCGTCCCCGGGTGGGCCGATTCGCTGATGGTGACCAGCCTGAACCGCGGCGCGATCTATCGGGTTGGCCTGAGCGACGATGGCCGGCGGGCGCCCGATGCGCCGGTCGAGATGTTCAAGTCGACGAATCGCTACCGGGACCTGGCAATTCATCCTGACGGACGTGCCGTCTACATCGTCACGGACACCCGCGGCCCCACACGCGACAGCTCCGGCGCCGGCACGCGGGAACTGGCGAATCCGGGCGCGCTTCTCGAGTTCACGTACGTCGTCCCAGAGTAACTCCGCCGCGCTCGCTTCCGAGCACCTCGGTCAGGTCTCTACAGTTCTGCTCTGTTCACGATGAAGGCCTGCGGATTGCACTGGTACGTGCCGACGTTCCCCTCTTCGTCGATCTCCACGATGCGATAGCCGCGATAGTTCGTGCCCCAGTCGCCGCCGATGTGGCCATCGAACAGGTAGGCTCTCTCGTTGGCATACATGAAGCCGTCGACATCGTGATCATGACCGTGGAAGACGGCCGCGACGTTCGAGGTGGTCTCGAGAAGCGACGACGCCTCCAGGCAGTCGACACCGTACCTCGTCACCTTGCGCTGGCTGATGTGGAGAAATGCGAAGATGTGCCGCTTGTTTCGATAGTGGGATAGCCGCTCCTCGAGCCAGTCGACGTTCACGCAGAGATAGTCCCCATCGATATTCGATGTCGTGCCGAGCAGAAAGGCACAGTCGGCCTGTTCGAAGTCGTGGTTCTCGCCGTATCCCCACACCTCCTCCCAGTGCGACGCGGTCGTCATGTCGTGGTTGCCTTTGGTGACGAAGTAAGGGGCCTCGAGGCGCTCGTAGTACTCTCGCACCTGCGGCAACAGCCGCGGCTCGTTGTGAATCAGATCGCCGTTGAAGACGACGAAATCGAGGCCCTTGCTCCGGTGCTCGTCGTTGAGCCACGCCATCATCTCTTCGTGGAACCTCACGTAGTTCGTGTTCGCCTGACCGAAGTGGCCATCGGATGCGACCGCGAATCGAAGCGGCGACGACACTTGGGCTCGTCCGCCACTCGCGGCCGGAGCGGCTCGGATGAATGGTGACGCGCACACCGCACCAGAGATCGCCTTGATGAAGGTTCGCCTGTCAGATCGTCTTGGCATAACCTTAGGAATAGCAGAGGACACGCGTTCCCAGCAATAGGGAGTCTCACCATGTCCGAGAGCGGATTCGACCGTCGCGCCTTCCTGGCCTCCGGGCCCGCGGCCCTCGTGGGTCTCAATGCCCTGGGCGTCAACGCCCAGGAAGCCCCGGTCAGCCCCACGGATGCAATCACGGTCACGAATATCGAAACCTTCGTCCTGACGAACTCCTGGGTCTTCGTGAAGATCTCCACCGATGCCGGCATCACCGGCTGGGGCGAAATGCTCAAGGACGACGCCAAGGCCTGCGCCGCGGGCGCGCTCGAGGTCGGCGACTACCTGATCGGGAAGGACCCCCGCCCCGTCGTGCACCACTGGCAGGCGATCCACCGGGGCGCGTTCTACCGGGGTGGTCCGATCAAGACGGCCATCTCGTCCGGTATCGACCAGGCGCTCTGGGACATCACCGGCAAGTGCTATGGCGTGCCCGTCTACCAACTCTTCGGCGGGCCGACGCGCGACCGGGCGAAGGTCTACGGCACCGTCAGTGAGGAAACCGGCGTCACGGCGATGAAGGTCGGTCCGAGATCAGCCCGTCAGCCTTTCAAATACACGGAAGGCCGGAAGTTCATCGAGGAGGTCGCCGAACGCTTCGGGGCGCTGCGCGATCAGCACGGCATCGGCGTGGACATCGGTCTCGATTTTCACGGCGCCGTTCAGCCGACCACAGCTAGCCTGCTCATCAAAGCCCTCGAGCCCTACCATCCCTGGTTCTACGAGGAGATCGTCCAGGCGCTCAATATCGACGTCATGGCCGACCTCGCCCTGAAGACGAACATCCCGCTGGCTACCGGTGAACGCGTGTTCACCAAGTGGGGGTTCAGGGAGATCCTGGAGAAGAGGGCCGCGATGATCCTGCAGCCCGACGTCTGCTACGCCGGCGGCATCACCGAGCTGAAGATCATCGCCGGGATGGCCGAGGCCTACTACGCGCCGATCGCGCCGCACAATCCGAATGGCCCATGCTCGCTCGCCGCTAGCTTGCAGCTGGCCGCGTGCATCCCGAACTTCATGGTTCAGGAGCGTGGCGACCGAGAGTACGACCTCCTCGCCGAGCCCATGCCCGCCGTCGTGGACGGCTACCGGCCGATCCCGACGGGCCCCGGCCTCGGCATCACCATCGACGAAGACAAGCTGATGGCGGAGGTCGGCGAACCCAGGCCGTACACCGCTCAATTCGACTCCGATGACGGCTCGGTCGTCGACTGGTAGAACGCTCGTCGGTGCGGCCATCCTCTGCGGGATGGTGCTGGTCGCGGCCGGCGTCCTCGCGGCGTGGCAGCCGCAAGCACCGACAACGCCCCGCAACCGTTTCGAGGCGGCAGCCGCCCTCTTCGAGCGGGAGTGCGCGGCATGTCACGGCTCCGATAGCTCTGGCGGTCGTGCGGTCAGCCTGTTCGATCAGGCCTGGCTCGATTCGACCGACGACGACGCCATCGTCACGGCAATCGAGAACGGCGTGCCCGACACCGAGATGGCACCGTACCGCGATCTGCTGGAGGCCCCGGACGTATGGGCGCTCGTCCAGTTCATCCGTACCCGTGCCGGCAGTTTCGTCGAAGCGCCTGCGTATGTAGCCCGCGCGGACGGCGAAGTCGTCGACTCGGAACGCCACACATTCAGGGTCGACACGGTCGTCGGCGGGCTGGAAACGCCCTGGGCCCTGGTGTTCCTGCCCGACGGGCGGATGCTGGTGACCGAACGGCGCGGGACCCTGCGCATCGTCGCCAACAATGAGCTCTCCGAGCCGGTGACAGGCACCCCCGAGGTCTGGGAGCGTCAGGACGCCGGTATGCACGACGTCGAGATTCATCCAGAGTATGCCGACAACGGCTGGATCTATCTGGCGTATTCGGAGGTCGCGCCCGGCCATACGCCGTCCGCGTCCGAGGCGACGCCAGGCTCACCCCCGGGGCGTGAACCGCCGAGTCCACCGAACATGCAGGTATTCATTCGCGGCCGGATCGACGACGACAACAGGTGGGTCGACCAGGAACTGATCTATCGCGCCTCACTCGATCTCTATACCTCCAGCGACACGCACTACGGCACGCGGCTCGTCTTCGACGATGCCAACCACCTCTTCTTCGCGATCGGCGAGCGCGGCGTGATGGAACACGCGCAGGACCTGTCGAGCCCGCTGGGCAAGATTCATCGCGTCAACGACGACGGCTCGATCCCCGACGACAATCCGTTCGTCGGCGAGGGCGCCGCCGTGCCCTCGATCTGGAGCTACGGCCACCGGAACCCCGAGGGCCTGGCCTGGCACCCGGAGACCGGCGCGCTCTGGGAATCGGAGCACGGGCCGCGAGGCGGTGACGAGATCAATCTCATCGAACCCGGACACAACTACGGCTGGGGCGTCATCTCGTCCGGCATCCAGCGGGGCATCACCGAGGCGGCCCGCGACGGCATGGAGTCACCGATCGTCTACTACACGCCGACGCTCGCCCCAGCGGGGATCGCGTTCTATACAGGCAATCCATTTTCGGAATGGACGAACAGCTTGTTGGTCGGCAGCCTGTGGGGCCAGGAGCTCCGACGACTCGAGATCGTCGGCCGGGAGGTGACGCACCAGGAGGTGTTGTTCGCCCAGTTCGGCCGCGTGCGGGACGTCGTCGTCGGCCCCGACGGCTACGTCTACGTCGCGCGGCAGGATCCGACCGGCGGCAGCACCGGCGTGTCGCTGACCGCCTCGACACCGGGCTCGGTGATCAGACTCGTGCCCGTCGAGGACTAGGCGTTCACCCTATTCCGGCCTCAGCCCCGGACGGCCACGATGAGAAGACGGCCCTTCCAGTAGCCATCGTGGGCACCGGCTGTAATCCTGGGCGCTTCGTGCTACGGTATCGATCCGCGTCGATCGGATCTGTCATACCCAAGGGGGTGGCCATGTCATCGTTTCGAGTCCTGAAGCCCGTCTTGTTCATCTCTGCCGTCTTCCTGCTGGCCGGCTGCGCCTCCGAATCGGGTGCGCCGGAGGCGATACCGGAGGCCGCGGCGCCCGTCGCCAGCGGCAGCCTGATCACAGGCGAGGGTCTGCCGAACCCGGCGCCGAACGAGACACGGAACTGGGGCACCCTGCCCGAGGGCCGCGAATGGGGATCGACGGCCGGCATCGACATCGACCCGATCGACGGGCACATCTGGGCCTACGAGCGCTGCGGCGCGGGCGCGCTCAGCGGGGGCCGGGTCGACTGCGAGACGAACACGGTTGCCCCGATCTTCAAGTTCGATCGGAATACCGGTGAGATCCTGGCCAACATCGGCGCCGACGTCTTCGTCACGCCGCACGGCATCCACGTCGACGACGATGGGAACGTCTGGGTGACCGACTTCGCCGGCAACCAGGCAGGCACCCGGGGACACCAGGTTCACAAGTTCAGCCCCGACGGCGAACTGCTGATGTCACTTGGTGTCGCGGGCCAGCCGGGCAGCGAGCCTGGCCAGTTCAATCAGCCCAACGACGTGATCGTTGGACCGGACGGCAGTATCTACGTGAGCGACGGACACAACGGGCAGAACCGCCCGCCGCACCCGGAGGGTTCGACCGGGCGGATCATCAAGTTCGACGCCGAGGGCAACTACCTGACGGAGTGGGGCCAGATCGGCTCGCTGCACGGCGAGTTCCGCACCCCACACGCCCTCGAGTTCGACGATCAGGGTCGCCTCTGGGTCGCCGACCGCGGGAACCACCGGATCGAGATCTTCGACCAGGAAGGGAACTACCTCGAGTCGCGCTACGCCTACGGACGGATCAGCGGCATCTTCATCCATGAGGGGATGCTCTACGCGATCGACTCCGAGTCGAGCCCGAACAACCACTTCCCGTGGACGAACGGCGTCCGGATCGGCCCCCTCGACGAAGACGTCGTCACCGGCTACATCCCGCCGCACGACGCGGAGAGCCGGCCGTACCAGGGCGCGGCGGGTGAAGGTGTCGCGGTCGACGCGGATGGCAACGTGTACGCCGCCGAGGGTCCGAACTCGCTGCGTTTCGCCGGCGGCGCGTTCACGAAGTACTCGGTCGCCGGGCAGTAGACGTGGCGCCCGGCGAACCCCGGTCGTCGTCGATTCCGCCGACCGACCCCGACCGGCGCCGGCTGCTCGTCGGCGCCGGTGCCGGCGCCGCCACCATGCTGTTCGATCACGGCGGCGTGCACGCGCAGACACAGGGCGACACCGTCGTCTTCACGCACACCACGGTGGTGAACGCCGATGGCGTGCAGAACGACGTGGCCCTTGCCGTCGAGGGCAGCGTGATCGTGGCGATCGGCCCTACCGACGACGTCCTCCAGGCGTATCCGCGGGCCGAGGTGTACGATGGCCGGCGCAAGGCGCTCTTTCCGGGCCTCATCAACTGCCACGCGCACATGGGGGCCGTCCTGGCCCGCGGCTTCAACGAGGACTTCGGCTTCCCGAACTCCTATCGCCTGGCGCTCTCCCCCGGGAGCCTGCTCGAAGGCGAGGAAGCCACCTTGATGGTCACCGTGGCGGCACTCGAAGCGATTCGCACGGGGACGACAACCATCGTCGAATACACGGGGAACATCGCACGGGACGCCGGGGCGCTGGCCGATAGCGGCCTCCGCTGCGTCCTCGCCGAATCGGTCCGGGACAGCGAGAACGTCGCCGGCCCGCTCTCTCCGGAACGGCTCGCCGCGAGCGAGACGCCGCGGTTCTCGCCCGACCGGCGGAACGCGGGGTTGCAGCGGATCGAGGACCTCTTCAGCGCGTGGCACGGCGCGCGGGATGGACGGATCTCGGTCTTCCCCGCAGCCGCGCTCACCGAAACATCGTCACCGGAACTCCTGCAGGCCGTCCGCGCCTTCGCCGAGGCGCACGACGTCGGCTACACGATCCATCTGAACCAGAGTCGTGCCGAGTTCGAGTTCATGCAGCGCTATCACGGCGTTCGGCCGACGGCCTACCTCGACCAGCACGACTTCCTCGGCCCCCGATTGTTCGCGGCGCACGCCCGGTACGTCGACGCGGGCGAGATCGCGATGCTGGCCCGCTCCGGGACGATCATCTCGCATCAGGCGGCCATGGCGGCGAACCGCGGGGTGAGCCCGCCGGTCCCAGCGCTGCGGGCCGCCGGCTGCCCGATCGCACTCGGTACCGACAACAACACGAACGACCTGTTCGAGGTGATGCGGACCGCGCTTCGAACGGAACGGATCCGGCGCGACGACGAGCGGCCCGGCCTCCAGCCGCAGCCTGAGGACATCCTCGCCGACGCGACCGAGAACGGCGCGCGCGCCGTCCACCAGCGTGAGAGCCTTGGAACGCTCGAGGTCGGCAAGAAGGCCGATCTCCTCGTGCTGGATGCGCTGAAGGCCCACCTGGTTCCGGCCGGCCGGATCGCCTCGGCGTGGATCCACAACGGTCAACCGTCCGACATCGAGTCCTCGATGATCGACGGCCGCTTCGTCATGCGCGACCACCGCGTTCTGACGATGGACGAGGACGCCGTCCTCGACGAGGCCGACCGGGTCGGGCGCCGCATCTGGAACCGGGTGCAGGCGGAGAGCCCGGTCAGGGTGCCCCGCCTCCCGCGTCCGGTCTGAACGCCGGAGGGCTGGCGAAGCCTCCTCAGTTCGCTAGCGGTAGTCGGCGCCGGTCAGGCTGTTGAGCACCGACAGCTGCCAGTCGCGCAGCTGAAGTTCCAGCCCCTCCACAACGGCGGGCTCGCGCCCGGCCATTCGATGAGGCCCGCCACCCTGATGCCGCCCTCGTACATCGTCCCCTTCAGACCCCTGAGAACGATGTTGGGCGGGTCAGCGCGCTGCGCCCGCGGCACCGCCGCCAGCAGGACGCCGAGCATCAGGACGAGGCCAGGCGCCAGTCGGATCGAACGCATCGCGTCGCTCAGGTGGTCTTGCCGAGCATCTGCTTGAGCCGGACCATCAAGCCGCCGGAGTGCGTCGGCGCCGCGGGCGCGTCCGGGTCTGGCTCCTCCTGGACGGTGACGGCCGGAAGGTCGAAGATCAGCGGACCCGACCGGTAGGTAATGACAGCTCGTTCGACGATGCTCTGCAGCTCGCGCACGTTGCCCGGCCAGTCATACGCGAGCAGCTGACGCTCGCCGGGTTCGGTCAGCGCTGGACAGGTGCGCTTCAGCGTCTCGGCCGCCTCCTGTAGATAGTAGGCCGCCAAGACGGAGATGTCGCCTCCCAGACGTCGCAACGGCGCAAGCTCGATCGAGAAGACGCTGATCTGTTCGTAGAAATCTTGACGCACACGACCGGCTGCGACTTCCTGCTTGAGGTCGCGGTTCGTCGTCGCGACTACCCGCAGATCCACCGGGCGCTTCCGCTCCTCCCCAAGCCGTGCGCACTTCCCCGCCTGCAGCACCTCGACGAGCTTGCTCTGCATGTCGGGTGGAATCTCGCCCACTTCGTCCAGGAACAGCGTCCCCTTGTCGGCCAGTTCGAAACGGCCGGCGTGATCGCGCAGCGCGCCGATGAAGGTACCCCTCGCGTAGCCGAAGAACTCACGTTCGAACAGCTCAGCGGGCATCGTACCGCAGTTCACCTTGATCAGCGGCTTCCGCTTTCTCGGACTCAGGGTGTGGAGCGTGCGGGCGACCAACTCCTTTCCGGTCCCCGTCTCGCCACTGACGACGACATTCGACCGGGTCCGCGCGACCGATTCGATCGCTCGGCGCACACCCTTAATCGCCTCCGATTCGCCGAGAATGGCGCCGAACTTGTGCTCGGTGGTGATCTCTTCCTGCAGGTGAGAGTTCTCTTGCTCGAGCCTCGACCTCCTGGCCGCCAATTCCTCGTGGGCGAGCGTGTTCTCGACCGCGAGGGCGACCTGGCGCGCCACTTCCTCCAGGAAGCCGGTCTCGGCGTCGGAGTACCGATCGGGGAGGCGGCTTCCGACCTCAACACTGCCAAAGGCCTCACGCCGTCGCAACAGCGGCACGGCCACGTAGGACCGGATCCCTCGCTCGAGCAGACGATCTTCCAGTCCGACGCGGTGTTCCGCCTGAAGGTCCCGGCGGACCACCGGTCGCTTCTCGTCGTACAACCGCGCCAGGTGGCTCTCGCGGCGGGGGAAACGTCGCTCCGACTTCGGGACTGGCTCCGATTCCGAGGGATCGAAGATGGCCCGGACGTTGAGGCTCTCCTTGTTCTGATCGAGCACGGTGAGACTGCCACGATCGAACGGAACGGCCCGGCCGAGGGCTTCGAAGATGGCGTCGTACAGCGACGGCTTGTCGAGGTGGGCGATGATGGCGGTACTGATCTCGAGGAGCTTCCCTAGTCGTTCCTCCCCCGAGCCGACCTCCTCAGCAGGCACCGCCATCAGCGGGACTCTACCACCTGACGCGCCGCCCCACGGATTCTCCCACCGGCGGTCGCCGGCGGCTAGGGCTGCGACTCGGCCGGTGGCTGGATCTTCACGAGCCCCACGGTGTTCGAACTGCTCTGGTGAATGAGCAGATCTCCGTCCTGGGTCACCCATGTCCGCCTGATGATGCCGACGCCCGAGGGGATCGCCCAGCTCTGGAATACCTCGGTCTCGGGATCGAAGCGCACCAGCGCCTCCGGCCGCATCGCCGACTCGTTGTACCAGATGACGTCGTCGATGATGGCCACGGCGTAGGGGTGCGAGGTCGGCCCGCTGGGCGATGGCCATTCCTTGATCTCGCCCGTCTCGGGGTTCAACCGGCCGAGCCGGCCCATCGTCGAGTTCCCATACCAGACCATCCCGTCGCTCGAGAGGGCAAGGCGGCGAATGCGCGTCTCGGCCTCGGCGATCTCGTAGAACCGGATCTCCATCGTGTCCGGATCCATCGCACCAATCTTGTTCGTGCCGTTGTAGGCGATCCAGAGCGTGCCATCCGGGCCGACCTGAATCCCGTAGGGGCGGGGCTCGGTCACAATCTCGGTGAGCTCGCCGCTCTCGGGGTCGAGGCGGCCGAGCATGCCGGCCTGCTGCGCCGTGAAGTAGAGCTGACCGTTGGGGTGGAACAGGCCGGTGTGCGGGTCGCGCGCCTCGGTCTTGTACTCGGTAATCACGCCGGTCCTCGGTTCCAGCCGGCCGAGCGTGGCGTTGCTGTTCCCGGTGTACCAGATGCTGCCGTCCTCATCGGCGATGAGGCTGTGAGGCCGCGCCTCGGGCGGAAGGTGGTACTCCTCCATCTCCATCGTCTCCGGATCGATCCGGCCCGCGAGGCTCGCCCACATCCCGGTCCACCAGATCGATCCGTCCGGCGCCTCGATCGGATCCCGGCACCGCTGCCCGAGCGTCGGGACCGTCCACTCGACGATCTCGATCTCGGTGTCGCCGGGAATCAGCGTCGGACGCCGGCCCGGCTTCTCGGGAAAGTGCGTGGCCAGATAGTCGGCGAGAGTCTCCTCTTGCGGCTCCGCCAGCTCCACCATCGT
Organism: Acidobacteria bacterium UBA2161; assembly: GCA_002328835.1. Classification (GTDB taxonomy): domain Bacteria; phylum Acidobacteriota; class Vicinamibacteria; order Vicinamibacterales; family UBA823; genus UBA2161. The sequence goes on from DCWN01000042.1 coordinate 211,547, forward strand.
GGCCATGATCTTCCGCCATTCCTCCGCCGTGTCGTAGCCCTGGGAGCGCGTGATCGTGTTGAGCCCGTGGCAGCTCCCGCAGGCCGCCTCCGCCAGGAGCTTGCCCGCGCCGTCCGGAAGGGAGACCGGCCCCCGCTGGGCCTGGGCTGGCGCGGCGGTGCCGAACGCGAGAACCGTCAATGCAATAAGGCTACGAATCCACATGAGCATCCCCTTTCCGTCCACTCAGGACGGGCGTCTGCCACCCACTGGAGCAGCGTACAATGTTCGTCGTAGCGCGGCAATCGGGAGTTCACGCCGGGCCGCGTGGTCACCATGAAACGCTCCACGATCAACGCTCGAATCCGTGCCGCCATCGACCTGTTCGACACCCACCGGTTCGCCCTCCCGCCGTTCGCCTCGTGGAGCCCGGCGGCCTGGAGAGAGGCCGGCACGAAAGCCGACGACATCCGGCGGTGCCGCCTCGGGTGGGATCTGACCGACTTCGACCGCGACGACTTCACCCGATGCGGCCTGCTGCTCTTCACGTTGCGGAACGGCCGGGCGACCGCAAAGCCGATCGAAGGGGTGAAGCCCTACGCCGAGAAGATCATGATCGTCGGCGACGCGCAGGTCACACCCTGGCACTACCACCTGGTCAAGATGGAGGACATCATCAACCGCAGCGGCGGACGACTCGTCGTTGACGTCTGCCGGGCCGACGTGGAGGGCCGGTTGACCGACGACGCCGTCGAGGTCTCGATCGACGGTGTTCGCCGCTCGGTCGCGGCCCGCGGCCGGATCGAGCTCTCGCCTGGCGAGAGCATCACGCTGCCGCCCAGGCTGGCCCATCAGTTCACAGCCGTCGGCGGCGCGGTGGTCGCCGGCGAGGTCTCGTCGCTGAACGACGACGAGACCGACAACTACTTCATCGATCCGGTTAGTCGGTTCCCGTCCATCGAGGAAGACGAGCCGGCTGAGTACCTGCTCTGTACCGAGTACTCCTAGGAATCACGGGTCCAGGGCCAGCCCGCCGTGCGAGGCGATGTCGCGAAGCCGCGCGGCATGGCTCGGATTCGCGCCGATGATGTCGCGCAGGCGCTGCCGGACCTGCGCCTGCTCCGCTGCCGCCATCGCACCGGCCGCCGTGACCGCATCCGTCGCGGCGGCGTAGCAATCGTCGGGATACGTGATCGATCCGCACTCGGCCGTCAGATTCGCCAGGACGCCGGCCGCGCCCAACCGTGACGTCGACGCCCCACCCGAACCGGTGCGGCCGAAGCGCTCTTCTGCCAGTTGAATCTCGGCCTGCGCACCTCGACGGATGTTCGCCGCTTCGGTGCCCGCCTGGAAACAGGTGAACGCCGGCCGGTCCGCCCAGCGGAGCGGCCCGCAGGCGTGAATCCCCGCCTCGAGAGCCGCGTCGGCGACTTCAGTGATCAGCGCCTCGTATTCGGCGTCGCCCTGCCCGAAGCCGGAAAAGTTTCCGAGGTCGCCGCTTGCGGCGAATAGTCCCGTGACACCGGGCAACTTCGCAATCTCGCGTGCGTTCTCGACACCCTCGAGCGTCTCGATCATCAGGAACAGGACGACGTTGTCGTTCCAGGTCTGCCGGTACCCGCCGGGCACGTCGTTCCACAATTCGCTCGGCCCCTGCCCGCCACCGGAGCTGCGCCGGCCGATCGGCGGAAAGTAGGTCCAGTCGATGGCGGCCTGCGCCTCCTCGACGCTGTCGACGGTCGGCACCACGATGACGAGCGAGCCCATGTCGGTGGCATGTTGGATTTCACGCTCGTCCGCGTAGGCGACACGGACCCCTGGCGCGGCCGGGCCTGGGCAGGTCCGCCAGAGACGCGCCACCTGCTCCCAGGAGATCGCCTCGTGCTGCATCTCCACCCAGAGGAAGTCGTAGCCGGCGCCGGCCATGGCGCAGTAGGTGCGCGCATCGGTGGCACGGATGGTGCCGCCGATCATCGGGCCGCCGGCGATCAGCTTCCGCTTCGCCGGATTCCAGATCTCGGGATGCTCCCCGTCGGGCAGCTCGAAGCGCGCACCGTAGTCGAACTCCTCGGCTCTGAACCGTTGATCCGTCTGGGACGACTGGGCCCCCGCCGGACCAGCGCCCAGGCTGAGGCCGACCGCCACCGCGACGCACCCGACACCGACGAACCCGAATCTGTTTCCAAGTAGCATGGCGTCCTCACTCGTGGTTTCTACCGTCTCCGGGGCTAGATGGCGCAACATAGTCCTTTCGGGCGCGCGGCTTCAGGCCCCGCTGGGAGACCCGGACGTCGATGTCGTGCACCTTGCCGTCGCGCTTCGGCGGCGCGAAGCCGATGAGGTACTGGCTGTGCAGCTCATCGGCAACTCGCGCGAACGCGGCGCCGAGATCCTGCCCGAACCGGATCTCCGCATAGCCGCCACCCGTGTCCTCCGCCACGCGAGCGAGACCGGAATCGGGCATGTCGGCCAGTATCAACGCCCGAAGCCCGGCGGGACCAACCCCCGGCTGCATCGGCCGCGGTCCCCGGCTGCGCATCCCGATCGCGTAGATCATCACGTCTTCGTCGCGCGCCCGATCGATCACCTGGCCCTGGCTGGCGACGCCGCGACCGAAGCTGGGCAATCCGCTGTCCTTTCCGTCGCTCAGCACGAGGATGACCGGCCGCCCTTCGCCCCCCTCGGCGAACGCGTTCATCGCCTCGTCGAGCGCGCGCCAGAGCGGCGTCGGTGCATCGGCTGCGATCGCCTCCGGAAGCGCCTGCAACAGCTCGTCGGGATCGCGGGTGAACGCAGGGCTGACGGCGATGTCGTGCCCGAACACGCCGACCCGCGCGAGATCCTCCGTGTCGAGCCTCGCCACGAGCTGTTCTGCCGCGCCGCGCAGTAGCGGCAGGTTGCCCTGCATGCTGCCAGACAGATCCAGCATGACGACCAACCGGACCGGTTGCGGCGTGTTGTCGAACAGGACGATCGGCTGCGTTCTGCCTTCATCCCGCACCTCGAAGTCGCCCTGCGTCAGGGTCGTGATGAGCCGGCCGTCACCATCGGTCACGGTCACGAATACCCGGACGACGTCGCTCTCGCCGCGGAAGAGCGGCTGCTGCTGCTCGGCCATACCGAGAACAGCGAGGGCTCCCACAGTGAGGAATCCAGAGACCAGAAACCGAGTCACGCGCACAGCTCCTCGATCGGTGTATAACGAGGCTGAAGGACAGACTACACGGAAACGCGGGCGCCCTGGTGATATCCCAAGGAGAGTCCAGATGAACGTGCCGTTCCGATTCGCCTCGTCTCTGGTCGCGTGCGGCGTGGCGGGCGCTCTGATTCTCGCCTGCCAGGCGCCGCCGCCGGTCGAGATAGACATCGATGCCGACGACATCGGCGGCATCGTCTCCAGCGCCAGCGGCCCCGAGGCCGGCGTCTGGGTGATCGCCGAGACCGACGACCTCGGCACGCGGTTTTCCCGCGTCGTCGTCACCGATGACCAGGGCCGATTCATCGTGCCGGACCTTCCCGCGGCCGACTACGAACTCTGGGTTCGCGGCTATGGCCTCCTCGACTCGGCCAAGACCGAGGCGTCGCCGGGCGCGGTGGTCGACCTCGCCGCCGTGGCCGCGCCGGATCCGGCCTCGGCCGCGCACGCCTACCCCGCCGCCTACTGGTACTCGATGATGGCGTTGCCATCCGAGGACGAGCTGGCGGACGCCGAACTCGACGGCGGGATGAACGAGTACCTCACGTGGATGAAGAACATGGGCTGCGTCGGCTGCCATCAGCTCGGCCAGGAGTCGACGCGGACGATTCCCGCGGGCCTCGGCGAGTTCGCGACGTCCGAGGACGCCTGGCTGCGCCGGATCTCATCGGGGCAGGCTGGACGCCAGATGGCGGGGCAGGTGACCGGACGCCTGGGTGGCCTGCCGCTGAAGTACCTGGCCGACTGGACCGATCGCGTCGCCGACGGCGCCCTGCCCTCGACGCGTCCGGAGCGACCGGCCGGCGTCGAGCGGAACGTCGTGGCCACCATCAGGGACTGGGCCAGCCCGACCGTCTACATGCACGACCTGATTTCCACCGACCGGCGTGACCCGACCGTCAACGCCTACGGCCGGATCTTCGGTGCGCCCGAGCTGAGTACCGATGACTTCCCCATTCTCGATCCGCAGGCCAACACCGATACGAGCTTCCACGCACCCGTACGCGACGACGACACCCCGACGACGGGGAGCGCGCCGGTCGTCGAGCCGTCGCCCTACTGGGACGACGAGCTGCTCTGGGACAGCCGGGCCAACGCACATAACCCGATGATGGACGGCGCCGGACGGGTCTGGTACACGTCGCGGATCCGCGGGCCGGGGAACCCCGACTTCTGCCTCGAAGGGTCGGAGCACCCGTCGGCCCGCGTCTTCCCACTGGAGCGATCGGGACGGCACCTCGCAATCTACGAGCCGGACAGCGGCGACTACACCTTCGTCGACACATGCTTCAGCACGCATCATCTGCAGTTCGCCGCGGATGCCAACGACACACTCTGGACGAGCGGCGGCGGGCAGGTGACCGGATGGCTCGACACGAAGATGTTCGACGAGACCGGCGACGCCGCAGCGTCGCAAGGGTGGACCCCGTTCATCCTCGACACCAACGGCAACGGCCGGCGTGACGCGTGGGTGGAGCCGGGTGAGCCGAACGACCCTGAACGCGACACTCGAATCAGCGCTGGCTTCTACGCGGTCATGCCGAATCCGGCTGATGGTTCGATCTGGGGGTCGGTCGCGTTCCGCTACCCGGGCGCCATCCTGCGGCTGGACCCCGGCGACAACCCGTCGGAGACCGCGCTGGCGGAGATCTACACGCCGCCGCTGCCCGGCTTCGGCGTCCGCGGCGCGGACATCGACTCGAACGGCGTCGTCTGGGTGTCGCTCGGCAGCGGGCACCTCGGTGAGTTCGACCGGAGCAAGTGCGAAGGGTCGCTGAACGGTCCGGAGGCGACCGGCGACCACTGTCCGGAGGGCTGGACGCTGCACCGGCTGCCCGGCCCCGGCTTCGACGATCTCCCGGAGTTCAGCATCGAATCGAGCTATTACACCTGGGTCGACCAGCACAACACGTCCGGCCTTGGCACCGACGTGCCGATCGCCACCGGGAACCTCTTCGACGGCGTGCATGCGCTCGTCGACGGTGAGTTCGTAACGCTCCGCGTGCCGTATCCGTTGGGCTTCTACAGCAAGGGCTTCGACGGCCGCATCGACGACCCGGATGCCGGCTGGAAGGGTCGCGGACTCTGGGTCTCGGAGGGTGACCGGACGCCGTGGCTGATGGAAGGCGGCACCGCGAACCGCCCGCTCGTCGTCCACTTCCAGGTGCGGCCGGATCCGTTGGCCAAGTAAGACGGCGTGGCCGCGGCGGCCTTACGGATAGACGAAGACCTCGCCCCGCAAGCCGAGGCTGATCCAGCGGAGGCGATCTTCGAACCTGACCCGCGACGGGATCTCGAAGGCCGACTCGTGGAATGGCGAGACGTCTCGGTTCTGGAGGTACATCGCGACGCTCAGCCGCGGCCCGGCCCCTTCCTCGCCACCCAGAGACCCCCAGTGGACCAGATGCGTCGTCCAGGCCATGACCGAGCCCGCCGCGGCTGGACAGGCGCGCACGTGCTGCAGCGCCGACCGTGACGGCTCGACGGCGCGCGCGTCGGTCCGATACGCCGGATCGCGGTCGGCCGGCAGCAGGTAGATGCACGAACGGTCGAGCGTGGCGTCCGTCAGCGGAATCCAGACGTTGAGGATCGAGGGGCCGACTCCCGCCACGACCTGCGGGTCGGGCCCCAGGGAATCCCGGTGCGGGGGTGAGGGCCCGAACAGCGATCGCTTGTAGCGTCCCCGGTCGCCCGACTCGGCGTAGAAGGCCGACAGGCCGTCCGGCACCATCAGATAGTCGTCTCCCAGCAGCGGCGAGAGCAGGGCCTGCAGCCCGTCGAATATCTGGAAGAACTCGTCGTACACCGCCACGAAGAACGGTGGATACCCCGCCTCCACGACCCGCTCGATCCCGCGGCGCAGGCGGGCGACCGCCGCCGCCGGGACGATCGGGCCGATCAGCGAATAGCCCTCGTCCCGTACCCGACCGGTGAACCGGCTCGCGTCGGCGGCGGAGACGGCATGCGGCGCCAGACGGTCGGCAAACGGCTCGTCGGAGATCGTCAGATCCGGGTTCAACTCTCGCCAGTGGTCGAGAGCCTCGAGGCGTCCGGTCGCCCGCGCCTCGTCCAGGAATCGACGACACCGATCCACGAAGCGGTGGGATCGGATCCATTCGAAGCCGACCTCGACCTGCTCATCGTCCGATCGGACTGCCATACCCCGCGATTGTAAGGCTTCCCGAGTTTGCACCCATAATCCGGGCCACACCGCGACCCGACGCCGATGCTGACCGACCGAGTGCCACCGATCGCTCCCGCCGCGTGGCTTGGCGCCGTGCTCCTGCTGGCGGGATCCGTCTCGCCTCACGTCGTCGAGGCTCAGGCTCCGCGCCCCGGCCTCGACACGCTCGCGCGGTTCGAGCGCTACCCGCTGCTCGTGCCCGACGCCCAGGCACACTACCTGTCCAGCCACGACCGCACCGGCGGGAATGACGACGGATTCGACGGGACCTACTCCGCCCTCTACGTCGACGCGCGCGGGGAGCACGTCATCTTCGACGTGAAGGGACCCGGATCGCTCTACACTCTCTGGTTCACCAGCCGCGAGAGCGGCTTCGCGCCGCTCGGATGGGGCCGGATCAGATTTTATTTCGACGACGAACCGGAGCCGCGGCTCGACATCGACGCCGACGAACTGTTCGGCGCCCAGCGACCCCCGTTCGTTCCGCCGTTCGTCTTCGACCGGTTCACCAGTTCGGGTGGCCACGTCAGCCACCTGCCGTTCCCCTTCCAGCAGCGTCTGAAGATCACGACGGAGAACCGCGTCGGGTTCTATAACGCCTACTACCACACCTATGCTCCGACTCGCCGGGTCGATAGCTGGACCGGGGACGAAGACGCGAGCCGGGTCGTCCGGATCTGGAACGCACCCGGCCAGAACCCCAACAGCGAGACCGAGGCGGAGGTCCTCTCCGGCTCGGTCAACCTGTCGGCACCGGCGATGCCAGACGGCGAGATGGCACCGACAGTCGTAGAGGTCTTCGACTGGCGCGGCGCCGGCACCGTTACCGCGCTCAGGTTCAACCCGCTCGCGCCGCTCACGCGCTACCAGCTCAACCACCTCTTCCTTCGCATCTCGTGGGACGGCGAGGCGACGCCCTCGGTCGACGTGCCGCTCGGAAGCTTCTTCGGCTCGGGTCTCGGCGAGGCCGCGGTTCGGGCCGTGCCGCTCGGCATGCACCCGAACGGCGCGTACTACTGCTACCTGCCGATGCCCTTCTGGGAGCGCGCCAGGGTCGAACTCGTCAACACCAACCCCGATCCGATGCCACCGATCTGGTGGGAGGTGCGCCTGGCGACCGGTGCCGAGGCGAACTATTCTCAGGAGACCAGCGGATACTTCAAGGCGCGCTATCGCCGGGAGTGGCCGACGACGGAGGGCGCGGACTACGGCATCCTCGACACACGGGGGCGGGGCGTCTACGTCGGCCAGGTGATGACCGTCGAGCCGATCCGGCCCGAAGTGAAGCGCTGGTGGGAGGGCGACCTGCGCATCTACGTCGACGGCCGCCGCCAGCCCGCCTTCCATGGCACCGGCCACGAGGACGAGTACCTCGGCGGGTGGTCGAACGAGTGGCTGATGAACCCGTACTCGCTGCCGATGCACGGCCAGCCGGCGACGCGCGACCTCACCCAGGTCGACTTTCAGTGGAGTGCCGCGACGACGGTCTACCGCTTCTTCCCCGGCGGCGTGCCCTACCAGTCGGCGCTGAGGGTGTCGACCGAGCACGGCACCGAGAATTCGGCTGCTGCCATGTACCCGAGCGTCGCCTACTACTACGAGCACCCGACGCCGATGCGGCAGGTCGACGCGCTCGACGTCGGCGACCCCCGGGACGAGGCCGCGCACGACTACCGCGCGGTGCCCGCCACGTCGGTCGAGCGGAGCGTAGCGCAGTTCGAGGGTGTCGATGACGCGGTCGACGTCGCGGAGAACGGGCGGGCGGTGACCGAGACGTCACGCTATTCCCTACGCGCGCCTGACGAGGGCACGACCTCCAGCCTACGCTTGCGACGGCTGTACGACCAGGCGGCCATTCAGGAGGCCGAGGTCTGGGTAAACGGCGCGCGCGCGGGCATCTGGTACTCGCCGGCCACCAACGCGAGCAAGCGCTGGGCCGAAGCCGACTTCATCATCCCGCTCGACCTCCTCAACGGCCGGCCGGTCGTCGACATCGAGATCCGGGTCGTGACCGGCCCCTGGAGCGAGTACCGGTACGAGCTTTGGGCCATCCCCTGACTATAATCAAGCCGTCCCTCGATGCACCTCGAAGCCGGTACGTTGCTCGGCGTGTACCAGGTCACGGCCAAGGTCGGCGCGGGCGGAATGGGCGAGGTCTACAAAGCCCGTGACACCCAGCTCGACCGCGACGTTGCGCTGAAGATCTTGCCGGAGGCGTGCGTCTCCGACCCGGAACGACTGGTCCGCTTCCGGCGCGAGGCGAAGGTCCTGGCCTCGCTCAACCACCCGAACATCGCGGCGATCTACGGCCTGGAGGAGTCTGGGGACTCACCCGCCCTGGTCCTGGAGTACGTCGAGGGCCCGACGCTGCAGGACCGGATCGAGCAGGCCCCGATGCCGCTCGACGAGGCCCTGCCGATCGCGCGCCAGATCGCCGAAGCGCTCGACGCCGCGCACGAGCAGGGAATCATCCACCGCGATCTCAAACCTGCCAACGTGAAGGTGAGAGCCGCTGGCACGGTGAAGGTACTCGATTTCGGCCTCGCCAAGGCGCTCGCCGGCGACGCTGAGCGCGTCGCGGGGGACGCCGACTCGCCCACGGTCACGGCGGCAACGCGGGCTGGAGCAATCCTCGGGACCGCGGCCTACATGAGTCCGGAGCAGGCTCGCGGGGAGGTGCTGGACAAGCGCGTCGACATCTGGGCCTTCGGCGTCGTGCTGTTCGAAATGCTCACCGGACACCGGCCGTTCGAGGGCGGGACGATGTCCGACGCGCTGGCCGCCACCCAGACTCAGGAACCCGAGTGGGACGACGTTCCCGTGGAGCTTCGTCCGCTCCTCAAACGACCAGCGTGAAACCGGCTTCCGAGCGATTCAACAGACCGCCTCCATCACTTCGCTTGTAGCACAATGCATGCCACGCGTTCGACGCTCCCCGCCGTCCGTTCAACCAAGGCAAAGTTCCTGACCAGAAAGCACTTAACGAGAATCACCCCCGAACTCTTGGGCCCCAACTTTCTGGTGTCACGATAGGACACCCGATTACATTTCTCGTATCCTCAACCCCGGAATACACAGCCTGGCGAAGTCGATTCTCGGCGTTCCCGAAGGCAAAGGCCAGCACACCTTATCCCTCCTATCGGCACCTGGGGGCCGCAGTCGGAGCGCTGGGACATCAGCGACCGATTCACGTAGAGTGGGCTCCACCATGTGGGAACAAGACTACGTCCCGATCGCCGGCAGCCTGGGCTACTCCACCCTGGTGGCGGCGATCCCGCTCGTCATCCTCTTCTATATGCTCGGCGTTCTGCGGAAACCGAGCTGGGTTGCAGGGTTGAGCGCGCTGGGCGTCTCGCTGGTCCTCGCGGTCGGCGTCTACGGCATGCCTGTGCCGCAGGCCGGCGCCTCGATGGTCTACGGCGCGGCGTTCGGCCTCTTCCCCATCGGCTGGATCGTCATCGCGTCCCTGATCCTCTATCGCGTGACGCTGGACACGGGGAAGTTCGAAATCATCAAGGACTCGATCGGCGCCCTGAGCAATGACCGGCGGCTGCAGGCCGTCCTCATCGGCTTCGCCTTCGGCGCGTTCATCGAAGGCGCCGCCGGCTTCGGCACGCCGGTGGCGGTCGCCGCCGCGATGCTCACCGGGCTGGGGTTCTCGCCGTTCTACGCGGCGTTCATCTGTCTGGTGGCCAACACGCCACCGGTCGCCTTCGGCTCGCTCGGCATCCCGGTCGTCACGCTGGCCGGGATCACCGGCCTGCCGATGGATGCGCTGAGTTCGATGACCGGCCGGTTGTGCGCGCTGATCGCCATCGTCATCCCCGCCTACATGGTCGTCATCATGTCTGGATTCAGCCGCGCGCTGGAGGTCCTGCCGCCGGTCGCCACCTGCGCCGTGACCTTCGCCGCGGTGCTCTTCGGCGTCACGAACACGCTCGGCCCGGAGGTCGCCGTCATCCTCGCGTCGATCGCCGCCATGGTCGCGATGGTCCTGGTGATGAAGGCCTGGCAGCCGAGCCGAATCTTCCGGCTCGAGGGCGACGTCGAGGCCACATCGGTCGCCCGCGCGCATACGACGGGTGAACTCGTCTCGGCCTGGAGTCCCTACATCCTCCTGGTCATCTTCGTCCTTGCGTGGCGCTACCCGCCGATCACGGCTGGGCTGAACGCCCTGGGCACGATGATCCCGGTGCCGGGGCTCCACGAAACGATCCTCCGCGTGCCGCCGCTGACCCCGGAACCATCACCCTACGCGGCGATCTACAACTTCCAGTGGCTCTCGGCGGCCGGGACCTCGTGCTTCCTCTCGGCGTTCGCCGCGTCGCTGCTGCTCGGCCTCTCGCCGACCCGGTTCGCCGGCATCGTCGGGTCGGTCTTGAAGCAGCTCGCGTTTCCGCTGCTGACCATCGCGTCGGTCCTGGCCGTGGCATTCGTGATGAATTACGCGGGGATGACCTCGACCCTGGGCCTGGCGTTCGCGGCCACCGGCTCGCTGTTTCCCTTCTTCAGCGCGATGCTCGGTTGGACCGGTGTCTTCTTGACCGGCAGCGACACGGCGTCGAACGCGCTGTTCGGCAACTTGCAGGTCGTGACGGCCAACGCGCTGGGCCTGAATCCGATCCTGACGGCGTCGACGAACGCCGCCACGGGCGTCATGGGGAAGATGATCTCGCTGCAGAGCATCGCCGTCGCCGTCGCGGCGACCGGCATGGCGGTATCCGAGGAGGGGCGCCTCTTCCGGATCGCCCTGAAGCACAGCCTCATCCTGGCGCTGTTCATGGCGATCGTCACGCTGATCTTCGCCTACGTCGTCCCGCAGTTCGTGCCGTCGGTCTGATGCGTCCACCGAAGCCATGACCCGAACAGCCATTGTCCTGACACTCGCACTCGTGGCGGCCCCCGTCGCAGTCGCGACCGCCCAGACAGGGCCGGTTCCGAGGGCCCTCGGGACGGTCGAGGTCACTGCCGGACCGACCCCGTGCGACGGCCAGACCTGCTACGACCTCATCGTCACCTGCCCGGAGGTCAGTGCGCCCGCGCGCGCCCGGCTCAAGGTTGGCGGTAGGGCCGAGCGCGGGTCCATTCTCTTCATGACCGGCGGCCTCGGCATCGGCCTCTACGAGACCGGCCAGGGACTCGCCACGCCTCCGGCCAACGGATCAGAGCCGGAAGCAGGTCGAATCGTGCGGGAGACCCGTGATGCCGGCTTCCGGAGCATCCAGCTCCAGTGGATCGACAGCTGGCTGATCGCCGCCCCGGGTGCGGTCGAGGGGCACGCCCGGCTGGCATGCAGGTCGGCGACCGTCGCCCGATGGATCGCCGACGAACTATCTCCCGGGGCGGGCTCGCGAACCTTCTGCGCCACGGGTCACTCGGCCGGTGGCGCGCAGACGAGCTACATGCTGAGCCACTACGGCCTCGACGACCTGCTGTCGGCCGCCGTGATCACCGGCGGCCCGCCGTTCGGCCGGCTCGACCGGGCGTGTTCGAGCGACCCCGAGGACCAACCATTTGCAGGCTCGGTCTGGGGCCGCAACGTGATGGACGCGGGCTTCGGCGGGCGCGCGGGCACCTTCGCGGGTGGCACCCTGGCCGGCGGGTGGGACGCGCCCGGATCGGGCCCGTGCGCGACGAGCGATCTCGAGAGTCGCGAGATGTTTCGGCAGGCCTCGGTCGCGTCTGGCGACGGCGACTACACCCACCCGACGACGTCGATCGCGTTCGTCATCGAGGGGATCGTCGGAATGGAGGTCGCGCACGCCGCCGACTACCGCGACCTGCTCCGACGGGAGGGCACGTCGCGGGTCAGCCACGACGTCGTGCCGGGCGTCGAGCACGAAGGCGTCAACGGGCTGTACAACGACCGCGACGGCACCGATCTCATCCGCGACCTGCTGATCGCCGAGTGCCGGCGACATCCGGCAGGTCGATGAGTCTGGACTAGGCCTTCACGGCACGACGCGCGCTGGAGATACCCGTCGTCGCTACGGAATCAGCCCCGATCGACATGGGCTCGGCTATAATTCGGCACCTCATGACCGAATCCACTCTCGGCGGTGACCGCGGCCCAGCCCCCTCGTGGCGCGCCCTCGCGTGTCTGGCCTTCGGCGTTGGACTCCTCCCAACGCCGGCTGTCGCACAGGCGCCCGAACCGGTCGACTCGCCCAAGGTTCTGGAGTTGACGACCTACACGACACATCCGCAGGTGGGCCCAGAATCGGACGCGATCGATATCGATCACGCCAAGGACGGCTCCGGCCGGCTGTTCGTCGGCACGAACGAGGGCAAGATCTTCGCCTTCGACCCGTCCGGCGGTCTGCTCGGCATCTTCCACGATCTCGCCGCGCCCGGCGTTACACCAGATTTCGACCCTACGCTGCGATTCGTCACGCGCGGCCTCTCCTACTACGCGTTCCACCCTGACTACGGTCGAGCCGGTGCGCCCGGCGAAGGGAAGCTCTACACGCTCTACCGCTCGACGATTCCCGGCGCGCGCGAGCCCGACTACAGCGGCACCGTCTTGCCCACGAAGCCGGGTAAGGTAATCGGCCGGTTCGCGGTCGCCGAGTGGACCGTCGACCCTGACGACCCGAGCCGGATCGATCCGACGTCGTACCGCGACATCATTCGGTTCGAGATCAGTGGCCCGAACCAGGACAACCACTCGATGGGCCACATCGCCTTCAACCCGTTCGTCGCGCCGGGCGACCCCGACTACGGCCTGCTCTACATCCCGCTCGGCGACACCTGGTCGGGCGGCGGTCTGTGGGACTGGCAGCACGTCCAGGATTCCGACAACCCGTTCGGCAAGATCCTCCGGATCGACCCGCTCCAGCACGGCGACGACCGCTACGCGATTCCACCGGACAACCCGTTCGCCGACGGCGGGCCGCTGCTCGACGATGACGGCAACGCCGAGGAGATCGCCGCCGTCGGCTTCCGCTATCCGGAGAATCTGACGTTCGCGCGGGAGCCCGACGGCACGTCACGCCTTCTGGTCTTCGACATCGGCGCCGACGACTACGAAGAGCTGAACCTGGTCGACGTCGGGGACAACCATGGCTGGCCGACGATCGACGGCCCGGTCGACGTCGACCGGAGCCCCGAGCGCACGTCAAGCTTGAATCCGTCGCCGGCGCTCACCGTGGAGTACCCGGCGGCAATCTACGACCATGACTTCCAGTACTACCCGGGGTCGGGATCGTACCGCCGCGCGGCCATCGTCGGGGGCTTCGTCGCCTCAGACCCGAACGATCCGGATTTCCAGGATCAGCTCGTCTTCGCCGACCTCCCGAGCGGCGCGTTCTTCCACGTCGACTTCGAGGAACTCCTGGCCGCCGATGCCAACGATACGCAGGCAACCCTCCACGTCATGTATGCGAGCATCGACGGCAGCGAGCCGGACCTGTTCACCCGGATCATCCACGGCGATGACTACGTCCCCGAGGGACGGGGCGCCAGCCGGGGGGACCAGCGGTTCGGCGTCGACGAGCGGGGGCGGGTCTTCGTGACGGTCCGGTCGTCGAACACGATCTACCTGACCAATCTCATCGCCGCGCAGTAGACGGGCCCGACCCTTCTTCGGCCCCTTTGTGTGAGCCAGTTCACAGCCGCGACCCGGCATGGCCGCACACCGCAGTAGCGCAACCGGCGCGTCTGGCGCTAGAATGTCGGCTTCCCCGGTACGCTGAGCAGAGGAGAGGACCGATGTCACTGAGAATCAACGCAGAAGCCCCGAACTTCACCGCGCAGACCACCGAGGGTGAGGTCAGCTTTCACGACTGGATCGGGGACGGCTGGGCCGTGCTCTTCTCGCACCCGAAAGATTTCACGCCGGTCTGCACGACCGAGCTCGGGTCAGTCGCCGGCCTGAAGCCGGAGTTCGACAAGCGGAACTGCAAGGTGATCGGCCTGAGTGTCGACGGCGTGGACAACCACGAGAAGTGGTCGAAGGATATCGAGGCGTCGCAGGGCCACGCCCTTAACTACCCGCTGATCGGCGACCCCGAGCTGAAAGTGGCCAAGGCCTACGACATGCTGCCGGCCGACGCCGGCGAGACGTGCGAGGGACGGACACCGGCCGACAACGCCACGGCGCGCTCGGTCTTCGTCATCGGACCCGACAAGAAGATCAAGGCGACGCTCACCTATCCGATGAGCACCGGCCGGAACTTCAGCGAAGTGTTGCGCCTACTCGACTCGTGCCAGCTCACGGCGACGCAGAAGGTTGCGACCCCGGCGAACTGGCAGGACGGAGACGACGTGATTATCTTGCCGTCGATGTCGGACGACGACGCCAAGAAGAAGTACCCGAACGGGTGGCAGTCGCCGCTCCCCTATATCCGGATCGTCCCGCAGCCGAAGTAGACCCGCTCGGCCCAGGGGGCGGCGCCGTCCCCACGTCCGCCGGCCGTTCATCGGCTTCCGGCTCGTGGTTTCTCGCGTTCAGTAGCCCGGCAGGACCTTGACCGAACCGACCGAGCGGTTCAGCCCGACGCGACCGTTGCTCAGCACCGCCAGCGGGTTGTGCAGCACCGACGGCTGCTCCAGCGGATTCCGATCGAAAACGAGGAGATCGGCTTCCAGCCCGGCTTCGATCGCGCCGGTGCGATCGGCCAGCCCGTAGGCCTCGGCCGAGCGGATCGTCGCCGCACGAAGCGCGTCGATCGGACTCATCCCGAAGTCAATGAAGGCATTGATCTCCCCCGCCACTCGATAGACACTCTCCGGACCGTAGCTGGTGTCGACGGCGGTCAAGATCGGGATCCCCATCTCGTGGCCGAGCCGGATCATCCGCTGCAGGTTCTCCAGGATGTGCGGCGCGCGCTGACGCGCGATCGTCGTCGCATAGTCGTCGTGCGGCAACTCGAACCCGACGACCGAGATGTAGGTCGGTACCCAGAGCGTGCCTCGCGCCTTCATCAGCCGTAGCGCTTCCTCGTTGATGTAGGAGGCGTGCTCGATGCTCCGGCAGCCGGCCTCGATGCCGGCGATCACGACCTCGATGCCGTGGGCATGACAGGCCACCGGAATCCCGTGCCGCGCGGCCTCGTCCATGATGGCGGCCAGTTCCTCGACGGTGAACGCCATGGCCAAGGCGTCGGGGCCCGACGTGCGCGACGACAAGCCGCTGGTCCGGGTCTTGATCCAGTCGACGCCGCGCTCTGCGTTGATCCGCACGATCTCGCGCACGGCGGCCTCACCCCGCACCGGCCGGTTGAGATACTTCGCCAGACGCGGATCGGCCAGCACGTCGTCGGTCGTGCCCAGTTCCGGGGTCACGTACACGCTGGCCGCAAGAATGTCGGGCCCGGCAAGGTAGCCGGCCTTGACGAGATCGCGCTGCGCAATGTCCGAGAATCCGTCGACGCTCGCGCTCCGCGCGGTGGTCACGCCGGAGACGAGCGCTCGATGCGCGGAGGCGACGCGGCTCCCGTGATAGTGCCCCTCGAAGAAACCGGGGGTGACATAGCGCCCGCCGAGGTCAATCGCCTCAGCCGCCGCGGGCGGCACCCCGGAGCCCACCGACACGATCCGGCCCTCCCGCAGGACGATGGTGACGTCGCCGAGGACGCTGCCCGAGCGCACGTCGACGACGTTCGCGCCGGTGAGCGCGACGAATGGCTGCGGCAGGATGCCGTCCGCCCCGGCCGCTGCCGCCAGCACCTCCAGCGACGGCCGGGCATACGGATCCTGTGCGAGGGCCGGAGCGCTGGCCAGCGCGAGCACGGCAAGAGCGGTGACGACCTGCAGCAGCTTCGACATTTCTACCCCTTTCCAAACGGTTCCGACCGACGCCGGGATTGTAGCCCACGCCCGCCGGCCGGACGGTGTATGCTCTTTCGGATAGGAACGCCCGGAGGGAAACGCCCATGCCGAACTCGACCACTCGAACCACCGCCATCCTTGCTTTGCTCCTCGCGGCTGCCTGGTCCGCCAGCGACGAACGACGGGGCCACGCCCAGACTCAGGACCAGCGGCCGCCGCTCGTCCAGCCCGGCGCGCCGGGTGAAGCCACCCGCCTGATCGACACCGCTGCCGCCACCGACCTCTCAGGCATCGAAGCCACCGCGCCGGACATCGCGTTCATGCAGGGGATGATCGGCCATCACGCGCAGGCACTCGAGATGACGACGCTACTCTACGAGCGGACTGCATGGCAGGACATGCGGCTGCTGGCCGAGCGGATCGACGTGTCGCAGGCCGACGAGATCGGCATGATGCAGGGCTGGCTGGAAGCCCGCGGCCAGGACGTGCCCCAAGGCGACGAGCACCATCAGCACGAGGGCATGCTGATGCCGGGTATGCTGACGCCCGAGCAGATGGCCGAACTCGAAGCAGCCCAGGGCACCGACTTCGACAAGCTCTTTCTCGAGTACATGATCATGCACCACCAGGGCGCGGTCATCATGGTGGAGGAGCTCTTCGCCAGCACCGGCGCCGGTCAGGAATCGGTGATCTTCAGCTTCGCGTCGGACGTCGTGGCCGACCAGAGCATGGAGATCACCCGGATGCGCAGGATGCGCGGCTCGCTCGACAACCAGTAGCCGTCGGCTTCACGACACGAGAAACCGAGGACCCGTATGACACCGAGAACCTTGATTCGACACTCGAGCCTCTCGAGGCTCACGCTGATCTGCGGCCTGGCCGCGCTTGTGCTGGCCGCCGTCCCCGTTCTCGCGCAGCAGCGCCAGGCCGACCCTCGCGTCGGACTCGCCGCCGGCTTCCAGGACGCCGGCGAGGCTGCGCGGAACATGGAACTGGTCGTCAACCTGGCCAAGCCCGAGGGGTTCTTCGACCCCGAGGCACCGGCCGGCCGGCCGCGCCCGCCGCGTCCACCGCAGCCCGATCCCGAGGCCGAGGCGACGCCCGAGGCCGACGCGGCGCCCGCGCCGCCGCGTCCGCCGCAGATCAACTTCACCAACTCGGATCTGGCGTTCGGCGATACGCACATGTTCGTCGGCAACTACCACGGCTTCAACACCTACAGCATCGAGGACCCACGATCGACGGAGCTGCTGGTCTCGGTCATCTGTCCGGGCGGCCAGGGCGACGTCTCGGTCTACGGCGACCTGCTGTTCATGTCGGTCGAGCAGACGCGCGGCCGGCTCGACTGCGGCACAGGTGGCGTCGAGGAGCCGGTGAGCGCCGAGCGGTTCCGCGGCATCCGGATCTTCGACATCAGCGACATCCGGAACCCACAACAGATCGCCGCGATCCAGACCTGCCGCGGCTCGCACACCCACACGCTGGTGCCCGATCCGAACGACCCGGGCACCCTGTATCTCTACGGCCAGGGCACCGGCTCGGTCCGATCGGGTGACGAATTGGATGGCTGCGTCGACCTCGAGGAGGACCAGGATCCGGACGAACGCCCTGACACGGCGCTGTTCAGCATCGACGTCATCGAGGTGCCGCTCTCGGCGCCGGCAACCGCCCGCATCGTCAACCGGCCGAGGATCTTCGCCGACCCCGAGACCGGGTCGATCTCCGGCCTCTGGCAGGGCGGCGACCACGGCGAGGGGACGCAGAACTCGCGGATGACGAACCAGTGCCACGACATCACCGTCTATCCGGAGATGGGGCTGGCCGCGGGTGCCTGCTCGGGCAACGGCATCCTGCTGGACATCTCGGATCCGGCGAATCCCGAGCGGCTCGACGAGGTCGTCGACCAGAACTTCGCCTACTGGCACTCGGCGACGTTCAACAACGACGGCACCAAGGTCGTCTTCACCGACGAGTGGGGCGGCGGCGGCCGGCCGCGCTGCCTGGCGACCGACCTGCCGAGCTGGGGCGCCAACGCGCTCTTCGACATCGTCGACCGCAAGTTGGTCTTCCGCAGCTACTACAAGATGCCCGGGGCGCAGACCGAGATGGAGAACTGCGTCGCGCACAACGGCTCGCTCATCCCCGTGCCCGGACGCGACATCATGGTGCAGTCGTGGTACCAGGGCGGCGTCTCGGTCTTCGACTTCACCGATACGGCGAACCCGGTCGAGATCGCCTTCTTCGACCGCGGCCCGATCAACGACGAAGCGTTCATCATGGGCGGTTACTGGTCGAGCTACTGGTACAACGGGTTCGTCTACGGCGCCGAGATCTCACGCGGCGTCGACGTCTTCCGCCTGACACCCAGTGAGCATCTGTCGGCGAGTGAGGTCGCCGCGGCCGAGGAGGTCGAACTGGGCGGGTTCAATGCGCAGAACCAGCGCCTGATCACGTGGGAGCCGACCACCGCGGTCGCCAAGTCCTACGTCGACCAGCTCGCCCGGCAGAACGGCATCCGGGTGGCCCACCTCACGACGCTCGACACGGCGCTCCGCCGCATCGACCGCGATCAGGCCGACGGTGACCTGCTCGACGAGCTGGATGCGCTGGCCACGCAGCTGGACAGCGACGCGTCCGCCCTGCCGCGCGCCGCCGCCAGGTTGCATGCCCTGGCCGACACGCTCAGAGGTCTGACCGCGAGCCAGCGCTGAGCCCGAGCACGGACACTTCATCGGCGGGCGGGGCGCTCTGCCCCGTCCGCCTCTTCCTGTACAGCTGAGCGTGGCAGCACTCGGGATGACGCCTGCCGTGAACCGCGCGGGCCCCGTCGTCGCACTGCTGCTAGCCACGGCGACGCCCGCGTGGGCGCAGAGCGGCGACGCCCCTGGCAACCGCGGTCCGGTGCCGCCGGCGGTCGTGGCTCGCGATGCCGAGGGCCGCGTCACCGTGCGCGCCGTTCGCGTCGCGGAGCCGATCGTCGCCGACGGACGGCTCGACGACCCGGTCTACCGGGAGGTGCCGCCGATCGACGGCTTCATCCAGCAACTACCGGACGAGGGCGCCCCGGCCACCGAGCCCACAGACCTCTGGATCCTCTTCGACGATCGAAACGTCTACCTGACCGCCCGGTGCTGGGACAGTCAGCCCGAGCGGATCATCGCCAACGAGATGACGCGCGACTCACGCAACCTCTGGCGCAACGACGGCATCTCGGTCGTCTTCGACACGTTTCACGATCGCCGTAACGCGATCTCCTTTCTGGCGAACCCGCTGGGCGGCTTGTTCGACAGCCTCGTCACCGACGAGAACGCCGTCAACACCGACTGGAACACCGTCTGGGACGCCCGGACCAGCATCTTCGACCAGGGCTGGATCATCGAGATGGTGATCCCGTTCAAGTCGCTCCGATACCAGCCGGGCGGGGCACAGACCTGGGGAATCAACGTCTCCCGACGGGTGCAGTGGAAGAACGAGTCGTCCTACCTCAGCCCGGTACCGGCCTCGCTCGACCGCCGAGGCATCCTCCAGATCTCCGCCGCCGCAACGCTGGTCGGCATCGAGCCGCCCACGACGAGCAGGAACCTCGAGCTGAAGCCCTACGGCATCACCGGCGCGCTCGCCGAGCAGCAGGATACGCCCGACCCGAGGAACGACTTCACTGGCGACGCGGGCTTCGACGTCAAGTACGGCCTCACCCGCTCGCTCGTCGCCGACTTCACGGTCAACACCGATTTCGCCCAGGTCGAAGCCGACGAGCAGCAGGTGAACCTCACCCGCTTCAGCCTGTTCTTTCCCGAGAAGCGCGAGTTCTTCCTGGAAGGCCAGGGGATCTTCGCGTTCGGCGACCCGGGCGGGACCCGGCGGCAGAACGCGAGGCCGAGCGACACGCCGGTCATCTTCTTCAGCCGTCGAATCGGCCTCGAGGACGGCGAGGATGTGCCCATTCGCGCCGGTGGCCGTGTGACGGGGCGCGCGGGGCCGTTCTCAATCGGGCTCCTGAACATCCAGACGGGCGACTCGGAAACGGCCGAGGCACTGTCGACCAACTTCTCCGTCATTCGCCTGAAGCGGGACCTCTTGCGTCGGAGCAATATCGGCCTGATCTACACTCGCCGGAGCCGCTTGACTGACGGCGACGGCGTGAACCAGGCCTACGGCGCCGACGCGAACTTCAGGTTCTACGAGAACGTCAACCTCAGCAGCTACTATGCGCGCACCGACACGCCGGGGTTCGACGAGGGCGATGCCAGCTTTCGCGGGCGGTTCGAGTACACCGGCGACCGCTACGGCGCGGAACTCGAACACCTGACGGTCGACGAGCAGTTCAACCCCGAGATCGGCTTCGTCCGCCGCGACGACTTCCGGCGCAACTTCGCGCAGCTACGCTTCAGCCCGCGCCCCCGTTCGGTCCGCTGGCTGCGCCGCATCATCTATCAAGGCAGCTTCGACTACATCACCGACACCGACGGCGTGCTCGAGACACGCGAAGGCAAGGCCAGATTCGAGTTGGAGCTGGAGAACAACGACAAGTGGCACGTCGAGTACACCGACGCGTTCGAGGGACTGCAAGAGGGATTCGAGATCGTCGACGGCATCATCCTGCCCGTCGGCGGCTACAACTTCGGCGACGTGCGCACCGAGTACGAGCTGGGGCCGCAGCGCCGCATCTCGGGCCGGGTGAGCCTGCTGCGGGGCGGATTCTTCGGCGGCGCCCGCACGGAAGCGGCGTACCAGGGTCGCGTCGTCGTCACGCCGCAGCTCGCGGTCGAGCCGCGCATCGCGGTCAACGACGTCGACCTCGCCGAAGGGCCCTTCACGACGACGCTCGTCGGTGCCCGCACGAGCTATACCTTCTCGCCTCGGATGTTCGCGGCCGCACTGGTGCAGTACAACTCGAGCAACGCGACGCTCGACACCAACATCAGGTTCCGCTGGGAATACCAGCCCGGCAGCGATCTCTTCGTCGTCTACAGTAGCGGGCGCGACACCGGCCTCGACGGCTTCCCGCGGCTCCAGAACCGCTCGTTCGTCATCAAGGTCACGCGGCTACTTCGATTCTAGGCAGCCCGAAACAACAAGGCGCGTCTAGTCGAGGGCGTTCAGGAACGCGTCGATGTCGGCATCGTTGTTGTACACGGACACCCCGATGCGAAGTCCCCTGACCTGCTCGACCGCGCCCGTGGCATCGGTCTTCCGCCAGCGACCACCGGAGACCACGCGCTCCGGAAAGGCCCGCTCGAGTTTGGCCTGGGTCGCGTCGGGATCCGGCGTGATGAAGCTGGCAATCGGCGTATTCGTGCCAGGCGGCGTGATCGAGGGAAAGCCCAGCCCGGGCATTTCGCCCTGCAGCCGTTCGACGAGACGGGCGGAGTGGGCGCGGATGTTGTCGACGCCCAGCTTCGTCACGTATTTGAGGCCTTCGAGCGCGCAGACCGCCGGCAGGTAGGGCATCGTTGTAGTGCCCTCGTACATCGCGGCGCCTGGCCGCGGCACGAAGGCTCCGTCGCGCTGAGCCACCGCCCGCAGCCCGTAGCGCGTCTGCTTCACGACGTCGCCCTGCAGGTCGTCGCGCACGTACAGGAAGCCGAGGCCGAAGTCGCCCATCAGCCACTTGTAGGTGCTGGACGCCGCGCAGTCGATGCCCATGGCGCGGACGTCGACCGGGGTGTTGCCGGCGGCCTGAATGATGTCGGCGTAGACGTAGGCGCCCTGCGCGTGTGCGAGGTCGCTGATCGCGCGCGCGTCGTGGAGGTAGCCGTTGATGTTGGAGACCAGCGCCATCGAGACCAGTCGTGTCTCGCTGTCGATCGCCCGCTCCATATCGGCGACGTCGATCTTCCAGTCGCGGTGCGGCACCACGCGCAGCTCAATCTTCCCCGCGTCGGCCAGCGCCGTGTAGAGATAGCGCGACGCCGAGAAATGCAGGTCGTCGATCACGACGTTGCCGCCGCGCGCCGCCAGGTCGAGACCGGCCACGACGACGTTCTCACCGTCGGTCGTGCTCATCACGAAGGCGATCTCGTCGGGCGTGGCGTTGATGAGCTGAGCGAACAACCGCTTCGTCTCGGCCTGGTGGTCGGCGGTGAAGCTGTGCCGCCCGTCACCCGAGCCCAACGCGCGGTACTCGGCGTACTGATCGATCGCCCGCAGCGTGTGGACACTGAACGGATGGGTCTCCGCCGCCGCCAGCCAGAGGTTCTTCGCGGCGCGCGGGAAATCCGCTCGCACGGTCGCGACATCGAAAGCCTCTGCGGCGCCTGACGCGCCTGACTCCCCGTTCGCCGGGCGCCCAATCCCCAGCGCTAGGGCTCCGCCGCCGACGGTTCGCATGAGTTCACGTCTGCTGAGATTCATCCTCGCCTCCCCCGTGCGACCCGCAGCCTATACGCTGCGCGTCAGTCCCCCATCCACCCTGAGATTCTGTCCGGTGATGTAGCCGGCGTCGGCCGACAGCAGGAACCGAACCGTCTTGCCGATCTCCCCCACCGAGCCGTAGCGGCCCATCGGGATCTGCCGCACCAGTTCGTCGTCGGCCGGGAACGAATCGATGTACCCCGGAAGCACGTTGTTCATCCGGATGCCGTCCGCGGCATGCGCGTCGGCATAGAGCTTCGTGTAGCTGGCCAGCGCGGCGCGCAGCGTTGCCGAGATCGGGAACGCCGCCGATGGCTCGAAGGCCGCGAAGGTCGAGATGTTGACGATGGCGCCGCCGCCCGCCGCCTTCAGCGGCGGCGTCACGAGCCGCGCCATCCGGACGACGCCGAGGAGCACCAGCTCCAGCCCGTTCCGCCAATCGTCGTCGGTCAACTCCAGGAGCGGCCCCTTCGGCGGGTGGCCCGTGTTGTTGACGACGGCGTCGAGCCGCCCATGGCGATCGAGCGTCGCGTCGACCAGCCGACGCAAGTCGTCGGGCTCCGTGACCGACCCGGTCACGCCGAGGGCATCCAGTTCGCTCGCCAGCGTCTCGGCCGCGCCCGAGATCGACATCAGGGCCAGCCGGTAGCCATTCGCCGAAAGCTCTCGCGCGATCGCCGCACCCATCCCCTTGCCGGCGGCGGTCACGATGGCCACGGGGCTGTCGGGCATGATGGTCGAGGCGCGCGCGGGTGTCAGCCTACTCTACCGCGTGTCTCAGGGTGGTCTCCCGCCTGTCCATAATCAGTGCCAGCTTCCGCGAACGGCGCCACCCTTTGATCTCGGCCTCGCGCCGCTGGGCCGACGACCGCGTCGGATGCGATTCCGTCCAGGCCAATCGGACCGGCCGACGGCCGGCGGTGTAGCGTGCGCTCCGGGCCGCGTCGTGCTCCCCATTGTGTTCACCGATTCGGCGGTCCAGGTCGGTCGTGACGCCGGTGTACAGGGTGCCATCGGCGCAGCGCACGACATAGCAGAAATACATGCGAGCCCATCGAGCTTATGCGCTCCGCGTCCCGACGTCGAGCCACGTTGCCGTATAATCCGCGTCTGAACCAGATCGCCCGCATGCGCGCCTGTATCACCGGGACGACGATCCGGGCGAAAGCCCCACCCTTAGCCAAGACGAGGTATTCATGCGACTTGCCCCCACGCCCTCGACGTCACGCGCGATGCTCGGCCTCGTGGCCGCGCTGAGCCTCGCCACCGCGGCACCGGCCGTCGTCTCCGCGCAGGCGACCCGGCCGATGACGTTCCTCGACGTTCAAGAACTCGCCCGGCCCGGCGCCTGGACCCCGAGCCCGGACGGCCAGTGGATGCTCTACACGATCTCGACTCCCGACTGGCAGGAGGCCGAGTCGCAGGTCGACCTCCACCTCGTGTCGATGTCGGATGGCGCGGCGTCGAGCCGGCGGCTGACGTTCACGGCCGATGCGGACGAGACGTCGCCGGCCTGGGCGCGCGACGGGAGCTTCTTCGCCTTCCTGTCCGACCGCGACGCCGGTGACAATGGCGACGACCAGCTGTTCTACATGCGTCCCGACGGCGGCGAAGCGCGCCGGATCACCGACGTACCGGACGGAATCGCCGATTTCGCCTTCAGTCTGGACGGCGACTGGCTTGCCTACCGCAGCGGCGACGACGGTCTCGAGCAGCTCTATCGACTCCCGGTGAGCGACCTCTTTTCGGCCGAATCCGAGCAACTGACCGACGGCGAGGCGGGGGTCGAAGACTGGGAATGGGCGCGCGACAGCCGGCGGATCTATTTCACCCGCCCCGACGCCCACGACGCGGACGAGGTCGAGCGCCGGGAGCAGAAGTTCACGGTCGACATCCGCAACATGGTGACGCCGCTCTCCCACCTCTGGGCCATCGATCTCGCGCCCTCTGCCGGTGAGCCCCGGCAGCTCACCGACCAGGCCGACATCAGCGTCTCGGCCTTCCGCCTGTCCGACGACGGCCGCTGGGCCACGTTCACCGGCGGGTCCGCCGCGCGCTACGAGCGAAACATCACGGGCGCGCGGCTCTACGCCGACCAGTTCCTGCTGAACCTCCAGAGCGGCGACGTCGAGCGATTGACCGACAACTTCGAGGTCGGCGAGAGCCTCGCCAGCGTCTCTCCGGACGGCCGGTGGGTCGCCTTCTCCGCGCCGGATGACATGACGCGGTACACGATGACCGAGAATCGCGTCTACATCCGGGCGACCGGCGACCGTGGGCAGGCGTTCAGAAAGATCGGCGCCACGTTCGACGGCAGCCCCAGGATCGACTTCTGGTCCGACGACGGCAGCACGATCTACTTCAATCATGGCGTCAAGGTCACGACACAGCTCCACGCGCTCGACGTCGCCAGTGGCGACGTTCGTCAGATCACGACCGAACGTGCGGCACTCAGCGTGCGTCGCGACGACGACTCGGGCCGGATCCTCGTCGGCTACGCCGATCCGAAGACGCCGCCCACGGTCTTCGGCGTGCCCGACGTCGACGCCGTGGCCGACCGCGCCTCGTGGACGCGGCTGGTCGAGGCGAACCCGCAGGTCGCCGAGTTCGCGCTGGGCGAGGAGGCCGAGGTGAACTGGCGCTCGACCGACGGCAAGCTCGTCGGCGGCATCCTGGTTAAGCCGGTCGGGTACGAAGAAGGCCAGAGGTATCCCCTCATCGTCGCGATTCACGGCGGCCCGGCCTCGGCCGACGTCCTCCGCTTCAACGGCGGCTACAGCGCCCAGGTATACGCCGGCGCCGGCTACGCCGTCCTGAAGCCGAACTACCGGGGCTCGCGCAACTACGGCTACGCGCACCGGACCGACATCGTCGGCGACTACTTCACGCTGGGCTACGACGACATCATGACCGGCGTGGACCACCTGATCGCCGAGGGCATCGTCGACGGCAACAGCATGGGCGCGCTCGGCTGGAGCGCCGGCGGCCACTGGTCGAACTGGATCCTGACGCACACCGATCGGTTCAAGGCGATCAGCTCGGGCGCCGGCACGATGAACTGGATTTCGATGTACGCCCAGAGCGACGTCCAGCGAAACCGGCGCTTCTACGTGGGCGACGACCTGCTCTACGACAACTTCGACATGTATTGGGACCAGTCGCCGCTCAAGTACATCAAGGACGCGGCCACACCCACGATGATTCATGTCGTCGAGGGTGACCCGCGCGTCCCGAGCCCGCAGTCGGTCGAACTGCACATGGCGCTGAAGAAGCTCGGTGTCGACACGGAGCTGTTCATGTATCCGGGACGCAGCCACGGCATCCCGGATCCTCGGAACCGACTCGTGAAGGCCGTTAGCGAGATGGCCTGGATGGACTTCTACGTCCGTGATCTTGGTGAGAAGTTCCAGTGGCGCGACGTGCTGGCCACGCTCGACCTGGACGCGGACGACGAGACGTCCGAGACCGGCGCGACGAGCGAGGCGCAGCGCTGACGGACTTCGACGCCACAAGAAGACGGCCCGGGCATCGCGAGGAGGCCCGGGCCGTCTGCGTACGCTCGATCTGAGGCGCGCCTACTGGGTCGGCCAGAGCACGCCCTGGCTGTTCAGCCCCTCGGCACCTGCCGGAATCGGCCCCATGCCCTTGTAGACGAACTTCTGCACGCGAGACCCCTCGTAGGTCTCGGTCGTGTAGATGTTGCCGTCCGAGTCGACCGCGATGCTGTGCACGGCGAAGAACATGCCGGGCTGCCGTCCGCCATCGCCGAACGCCGTCAGGACTTCCATCGTCTCGCGGAGGATGATGTAGACCTTCATGTTCTGCCCGTCGGCCAGGTAGATGTAGGTCTGCTCGGGATCGGGCGAGAAGTCGAGGTCCCAGGTCGAGCCTTGCGACCGCGTCGCCGGCGCGATGATGTACTCGTCGACGAACGTCCCGTCCTTCTGGAAGACCTGGATCCGGTCGGCGGCGCGGTCACAGACGTAGACCAGGCCGTCGTTGGCGATCTCAGAGCAATGCACGGGCCCACGGAACTGCTTCGCGGGTTCCGCCTCGTCCGGCGAGTACCGGCCGAGATCGACGCTGTCGTCCGGCGGCTCGCCATACGCGCCCCAGTACCGCTTGATTTCGCCTGAGTCCATGTCGACGACCGCGATCCGCTTGTTGTAGTAGCCGTCGGCGAAGTAGGCCTCGTTCGCGTCGGGGTCGATCCCGATCTTGGCGACCCGGCCGAAGCTCTCCATGTCGTGGCTGTCGCGCTCGAAGACCGGCCGGCCGTCGCGCTCGCCGGTCTGGCGCGCACCGAACTGGCCGAACGACTTCACGAACGTGCCGTCGCGCGTGAACTTGAGCACGTGCGAGTCGGCGCCGCCGTTGCCGCCGATCCAGACGTTGTCCATGTGATCGATGGTGATGCCGTGATTCGACTGCGGCCAGACGTAGTCACCGGTCTCGGTGCCGGGTCCGCCCCAGCTCCCCACCAGATTGCCTTCCTGGTCGAACTCGAGCACCGGGTCACCCGGCTGGCAGCACTCGCTCAGCGGCGGGTCCTGGGCCAGGCCGATCTCGGTGGTCGCGGCGAACTGGTCCGGCGTGTTGCGATGCACGACCCAGATGTGGTCCTGCGAGTCGACGTCGACGCCGATCGTCGGGCCCATCAGCCAGTGATTCGGCAGGTTCTTCGGCCACACCGGGTCGACCTCGAACATGGGCGCTTGTGTTCCGTCGCCCGCGGCCGCCGCCATGCCCTCACTGGCCTCCTCCTCCACCATCGCCTGGCCGCAGCCAAGCGCGATCAGGAGCGCGGCCAACGAGGCTCCAACGAAAAGGTTCTGCTTCCGCTTCATCCCACTCCTCCCCCTGGCCAAGATGCGAACCAAGCCGCGCCACACCACGGGCCCGGCATCGTCTTGGCGGCTGATAGCGCCGACAAGTATACTGGCGAACCGCTCGGATGCACCCGATTTCCTCATTCCGATTCCTTCGCGGGCCTTCGGGCCCAACTTCTCGTCGCTCGAGTTCCGTATCCCGTTCGTCTTCAACGTGTTGCGCGCCTCGGCGGCCGGGCGTCCGCCGGCACCGTGGCGCCGCCTGTCTCGGCCTCCTGGTCGCAGGGCTTGTCGTCGCCTCACCGGTGGGCCCGGTCGCCCACGAGATTCCGGCCGACGTGACCGTGCAGGCGATCGTCCGGGCCGAGGGACGCCGGCTGCAGATGCTGGTGCGCGTGCCGTTGGTGGCGATGCAGGACTTCAATTTTCCGCAGCGCTCGGACGGCTACATTGACGTCGAGGCCGCCCGGGCGATGTTCCGGGACGCCATGATGGTCTGGGTGGGCGACGAACTGAACGTCTACGAACAGGACACGCGCCTGACCGGCCAGCGGCTGGTGGCCGTCCAGGTGTCCGAGCCGGATGACCGTTCGTTCGCGACCTATGCGGAGGCACTGGCCCGGATCACCGAGCAACCGCTCTCGAACGCCACGAACGTCTATTTCGAGAATGGCTTGCTGGACGCGCTCTTCGAGTATCCGATCCGATCGGGCACCTCGAACTTCTCGACCGACCTGACGCTGGGCCGGCTGGGACTCCGGACGATCACCGTGCTGCGGCTCGTTCTGCCCAACGGCGCCGTCCGGGCGTTCGAGTACGCCGGCAACGCGGGCCTCATTCGCCTCGACCCGCGATGGCACCAGGCGGCGCTCCGCTTCGTGGCGCTCGGCTTCGAACACATCCTGGACGGCATCGACCACCTGCTCTTCCTGGCATGCCTGGTCATCCCCTTCAGGCGGCTCGGCCCGCTCGTGGCAATCGTCACCTCGTTCACCCTGGCCCACTCGGTCACGCTAATCGCGTCGGCGTTCGACCTGGCGCCCGAGGCCGCCTGGTTCCCACCGCTCGTCGAGACGATCATCGCGCTGTCCATCGTCTACATGGCGGTCGAGAACATCGTCGGCGTGAAGCTCCAGCGGCGATGGCTGATCACGTTCGGCTTCGGATTGGTCCATGGCTTCGGGTTTTCGTTCGCCCTGCGCGAGACGCTGCAGTTCGCCGGATCGCACCTGCTGATGTCGCTGCTCTCGTTCAATCTCGGCGTCGAGCTGGGTCAACTCGCCGTCCTGGCGGTACTCGTGCCGGCCTTGACGTTGACGTTCAGACACGTCGTGCCGGAAACAATCGGCGCCGTCCTGCTCTCGGCGCTGGTGGCCCATACCGGCTGGCACTGGATGACCGAGCGCGGCGCGGAACTGGCGCTGCACGAGTTCCGACTCCCAGCATTCGATCTGCCTCTACTGATCACGGTCGCGCAGTGGGGGGTGCTCGCCGCCATCGTCGCCGGACTCGTCCGGCTGATGGTGTATGTCTTCCCGAACGCACCGTCACCGACCTCCGACCATGTCAGTCGCCGCGCACCTGAGAATCCGGGTCGCTGAGTACGACCGGACGATTCGCACGTTCATCCCCCACTACAGCGAGATGCTGCGCGTGGCCTGCGATGCCCTGCGCCCGCGGCGTCCGGCACCGACGATCGTGGATCTGGGCGTCGGCACCGGCGCCCTCGCCGCCGCCTGCCTGAAGGCCGTGCCCGCCGCGCAGCTGGTCGGCCTCGATACCGACCCCGCCATGCTCGCCGTCGCCGCCCGCCGGCTGCGTCGCCGCGGGCGCCGCGTCGAGCTTCGACGGCAGGACTTCACCCGGGGCGCGCTCCCGCGCGCCGACCTCTTCACGGCCTGCATCTCGCTGCACCACGTCCTGACACCCGCCCCGAAGATCCGGCTGTACCGGCGCTGCCACGACGCCCTGCGGCGCGGCGGCGCCCTCGTGTCGATCGACTGCATGCCGCCGGCCGAGCCTGGCCTCCAGGCGATCTCCACCGAGGCGTGGCTCGACCACATGACCCGGACTTACTCGCGCCGCACCGCACGGGGCCACCTCGCAGCCTGGGCCGAGGAGGATCGGTACTTCCCGCTCGCGCAGGAACAGGAGATGCTGCGGGCCGCCGGCTTCCGGGTCGAGGTCGTCTGGCGGCGAGGCGCGTTCGCGGTCGTACGGGCCGCCAAGCGCCGCACGGCTTGAGGGAGATCCGGCCGGCCACTATAGTGGTGCGACCCGTCGGCAGGAATTGACTCCAGGAGGTCGCCATGCAGGTCTTCCGTTGCGCCGTCGTCGTTGGGCTCGCCACGCTGCTCTGGGCCGCGCCGGCCGCAGCGCAGCAAGACGTCGACTGGGACGCCGTGGAGATCTCGGTGCATCACGTCGCCGGCGGCGTGCACTACCTGGAAGGCCGCGGCGGCAACATCGGCCTGTCGATCGGCGAGGATGGCGTCGTGATGATCGACGATCAGTACGCACCGCTGACCGATCGGATCGTCCGGGCGATCGAAGATGTGTCGAACGGCGACATCCGGTTCGTCATCAACACCCACGTGCACCCCGACCACACGGGCGGCAACGAGAACCTCGGCCGGATGGGGGTCGTCATCTTGGCCCACGACCGCGTTCGGGTGCGCCTGGCCGGCCGGCTGCCCGAGGCGGCGCTGCCCGTCCTGACCTACAGCGACACCGCGACCATCCACCTGAACGGCGAACAGGTGCACGCCTTTCCGGTGCCACCGGCCCACACCGACGGCGACAGCTTCATCCACTTCCGGGGCTCGGACGTGCTTCACCTGGGCGACGTCTTTCGCACCGTCGCGTTTCCGGTCATCGACCGGAACAACGGCGGCACGCTCGACGGGACGATCGCGGCGCTCGGCATGGCCGTCGGCGTCGCCGGACCGGAGACGAAGATCATCCCCGGCCACGGCGTGGTCTCGAGCCGCGAGGACGTCATGGCGTTTCGCGACATGATTCTCGTCGTGGCCGACCGCGTGAAGGCGCTGGTGGATGAGGAACGGAGCTACGAAGAGGTCGCGGCGGCGGACCCGACCGCCGAGTGGAACGAACGCTACGGCGACCCGACCCGATTCCTGACCGCCGTGTACGCGGAACTGTCCGGAGAGGCCCAGTAACTCGTTGAATGTCGAGGACCCTCACATGCGCACTTCACTCACGTTCATACTCGGAATGACGACCGCGATGGGACTCGGCGCATCCGTGCTGCAGGCGCAGCAGGCGCACGATCCCGACAACGCGGACGTTCGGACGCTGGTCAGTCGGCTGAGCCTCGACCAGTACAAGGCGACGCTGAAGGGCCTGACGCAGTTCGGCGACCGCCGCCAGGGCACCCAGCGCAACCGTGATGCGATCGACTGGATCGAGCAGCAACTCGTGGCCGTCGGCTGCACGGCGACCGGGCGCATCGGCTACGTCTTCGACCCTCCACCTCGCCAGGGCGGCGGGCGGCGGCGCGGCGGCGGCCGTGACCTCAACCCCAGCGACGGCACGCCGACGGGCGGACGGATCGGCCGCAACGGCAGCGGGCCCGGCGGCAGCTCGATCTTCGGCTATCGCGGACGCACCGGCGTGAACACCGATCCGATGGCCCAGCCCGACGAGCGGCTGCGCGAGCTGAACATGGAGCCGGCGACCAACGGCCCGCGCCAGGAGGTCTACTGCACGAAGGTGGGCACGACCCGGCCCGACGAGATGTACATCATCGGCGCCCACATGGACGGCCACGGCTGGGGTGAAGCGGCGAACGACGACGGCTCCGGGACCGCGCTCGTCATGGAACTCGCCCGGGTCTTCAGCGCGCCCGACGTCGAGACCGAGCGGTCGATCCGGTTCGTGCTCTGGAACAACGAGGAGACCGGACTGAACGGCGCCCGGGCCTACGTCGAACAGCGCGTCGACCTGCAGGGACAGGAAGACCCGCCCGGCTCGGGCCGTTATCCCGAGCCGCGCTGGCTCGGCATGATCCAGCACGACATGATGATGTTCGACCATGGCGCGCCGCGCGCCGACGGCACCGTGAGCCGCGATCAGCGACCCGAGGCCGACGTGAACGTGGAGTATCAGTCCACGGCGGATCTCGCCGACGAAGCGCGGGAGCTGGCATTCTTCTTCAAGGCGGCCAATGACGCCTATGCCACGGACTACCCGGCGACGGTCGGCCCGCACATGACGAACACCGACTCGACGCCGTTCATGAGCCTCGTGCCGTCGATCAGCCTGCGCGAGAACGAGCGGGGTGCCCACGTCGGCGCCGGCTGGGACCCGCACTGGCACCAGGTGACCGACGTCTACGCGACGTTCAGCGACGACGACTTCCGGCTCGGCCTGAATGCCGGACAGACAACCCTGGCCGCGATCGCGCAACTGACCGGCGCGACGGTCGCCGCGCGATGAGCCGCCCAGCGAACCCCATGAAGCGCCGAACCTTCCTCCAGTTGACCGGAGCCAGCCTGGGCGCCGCCGCGATCGGCCGTGCGCCGGCGATGCACGCCCAAGCCGCGCCCGACGTGGTGGTTATCGGCGCCGGCGCCTTCGGCGGCTGGACCGCACTCTATCTCAGGGAAATGGGCCACGCCGTCCGCCTCGTCGACGCCTATGGGCCGGGCAACGCCAGGTCGAGTTCGGCGGGCGAGACGCGGCAGATCCGGGCCAGCTACGGCAATCGCGAGATCTATTCGCGATGGGCCGCCGACGCCCTGACGCGATGGCAGGCGCGGGAGGCCGAGTGGGGCCGGCGCTTGCTCTACCCGACGGGCCAGATCACCCTGAGCCGCGAGTGGACCCGGACGCTCGGCGACACGAAAGCCGTGCTCGATCGACTCGGTGTGGAGAACGAGCGAGTCGAGCGCGACGAACTGGAGTACCGGTATCCCCAGTTCAATCTGGACGGCGTCACGGTGGGACATTCCGTGCCGAGCACCGGTGTGCTCAAGTGTCGGGAGGGCTGTATTGCGGTGGCCGACGCGTTCGAGCGTGGCGGCGGACGGTTCACGCTGGCACGCGCCGTGCCCGGCGCGCGGACGGGCGGGCGGCTACAGACCGTGACCTTGTCGACGGGCGAAACCGTCGCGGCGCAGAACTTCGTCTTCGCGTGCGGCCCGTGGCACGTGAAGATGTTTCCCGAGGTCCTCGGCAACAAGCTCCGCCTGAACCGCCGCGCCATCTTCTTCATGGGCGTGCCCGACCGAGACGATCGGCTCGCCTTCCCGAACTGCCCGACGTTCGTCACGCGCGGGGTCTACGGATTCCCGAGCATCGAGGGCAAGGGACTGAAGCTGGGGCCGTACTGGGACTCGGGCACGCTCGACCCGGACGAAGGCGATCGGACGGTGACGCCTGACGAGATCCGGCGGATTCACGAGTTCACCGACGACGCGTTTCCCTCACTGGCGGGTCAGCCGCTGCTCGAGACACGCGTGAGCCCGCGCACCAACAGCGTCGACGCCCACTTCATCGTCGACCACCATCCGGACCTGGAGAATGTCTGGCTGCTGGGCGCCGGTTCGGGCCACGGCTACAAGCACGGGCCCGTGCTCGGTGACTACGTCGCCCGACGCGTCACCGGCCAGCCGACCGACCCGGAACTCGACGCGACCTTCCGGCTCAAGGAAGAAACCTACTAGCAGGTCGAACGTGAAACCCTAATCCTGGCGACGCATTTCCGCAGCACGGGCATGGGCCTCGAGCCCTTCCTGCCGCGCGAACCATGCGACGTCGGCGACGAGGTCGGGATCCACGGCCGAGTCCACCCGCGTCCAGGTGCGGACACGCAAGAAGTCGAGGACGGAGAGCCCGCCACGGGCGCGGGCCGTCCCTCCCGTGGGCAGGACGTGATTGGGCCCCATCCCGTAGTCGCCGAACACCTCTGCCGAACGCGCGCCGATGAACAGCGCGCCGTAGTGGCGCAGTCGATCGGGCCACGCCTCGGCGTTCGCGACGGCAACCTGCAGGTGCTCGGGCGCAATGTCGTCGCAGACGGTGCAGGCGTCCGCCTCCGTCGCACAGACGATGACACCCCCGTTGTTCAGCGCCGACCTCGCCGTGGCGGCGGTCGGCAGCCCGCCGAGTTGCCGCTCGAGTTCCTCTTCGACCCGCGCCGGAAGTGCCTCGTCGAGCGAGATCAGAATCGGGACCGCGTCCGGATCGTGCTCCGCCTGCGCCAGCAGATCCGAAGCGACCCAGGCCGGATCGGCCGAGGCGTCGGCGATCACGACCATCTCGAGAGACTGGACAGCCCAGGAGTACCTCGACCGGGGTGTGAGCGGGGCCAAGGATCGCCGTCCGGCTCTCGACAGGCTCCTGGCCGACGCCAGGAAGCGCAAGTTCGATGTCGTCCTGTGCTGGCGGTTGGACAGGCTCGGGCGCAGCCTGCGGCACCTGGTCCTCACTCTGGAGGAGTTTCAGGTACTAGGCATCGCCTTCGTCTCGCTCGCTGAAGGCATCGACGCCACGACCCCGGCGGGAAAGCTCCAGATGCACATCCTGGCCGCGATTGCGGAGTTCGAGCGGGCGCGGATCGCGGAACGAGTCACGGCAGGGCTAGCGCGGGCGAAGCAACAGGGGAAGAAACTCGGGCGGCCACGACGCACCGTCTCAGAGCCGTCCTGGCCCCTGTGCGGGGCCTTTCCGTCCGGAAAGCTGCCAAGCGCCTCGGCGTCAGCCCGGCGACCGCCTACCGCTGGATGTTTCAGAAAACCTCTCGGGATCGGGAGGACTCAACGACGAGAACTGTTCGGAAAACGTGACCTGAGATCCGGGGGCGAGGTGTCTCAACAAACAGGTGTTTCCTGGAACAGCCGTCGTACCGTCTGTCGGAACGCCGTTCTCTACAACAGGTCCGAAAGTTCCTCTGCCTCGTCATCATCGAACTCATCAAGGTCGAGTCCCGATTCTTCGAGGTTGCGCCGAATCTCGTCCCGGCGTGCCAACTCCTCTCGATCGGCGTCGGGAGGAGTGTCCGGATCCCTGTCGGGAACTGACGGCCAAAGGTCTCGTGGCACGGTACGAGTGATAGTGCGGCTCTAGCCGAATGCGCTGCTGTCTACCGTCCCGTTGGCACCCGCGCCAGAAACCCAGATCATTGGGGTCCAGCCAACCGTTCTCGGAGATGTTTCACAAGCTCGCCAGGCGCGTGTCCTGCCGTAACCCACTTCGTCGCAGAGTCGGCCCACAGTAACTCTGCCGTCCCGCCGTCGAAGATTCTGAGAAATAGCTTCTCGTCGGACACCGTAACTCCTCCGCCAATAGCGAGAGATCCGATGACAACGCCCGACGCCGAGGTAAAGCTATAGCTGTAGTCAGGCCTTTGCGTCAGGACGGCGACAACGTCCGCCCCCTCCCGAGAATCGACTACCGCAAAGCGGCCCCATTCGGTGAGTTTTGTATAGAGATGGTCGCCTGCTTTCAGATCCCCGGAGTCGTTTAGAAGATAAATTTTCTGCGCCTCGCGCAGATGCCTTGGCAGAGGTGCTTGTTCTTGCGAAATCCCTGGCACCGAGACACCAACGAGAAGCACATTTGCGACAGCGAACCACGCGGTCCCTACAGAAAGCATGGTGCCTCCTTCTAGGCGGCAGCGGGTCATCCTGCGAGCAGCGCCTGTGTCGCAAGACCCGTGCGCAGGTTGAACAGTAGCAGTCCCCTTACGGGATCGCGAGCCAGAAGCTTCGCTAAGGCTTCTCCAGTCCTCATGCTTGCTCTACCAGTTCTTCTAAACGATCTACCCTCAGCCGACTACAATGCGGGCGAATGTCGTTCTCAGCGACCGTCGTCGCCCGCCGTCCTGGTCGCGCGCGATGTCGATCACGA
The DNA here is from genome assembly GCA_002328835.1 of Acidobacteria bacterium UBA2161. Lineage (GTDB taxonomy): Bacteria > Acidobacteriota > Vicinamibacteria > Vicinamibacterales > UBA823 > UBA2161. Next base: position 246,732 of record DCWN01000042.1, read on the forward strand.
AGGTTGTACCCCGCCTGTAGACCTCGCCGACGGCCTCCCTAAGAAGGGCTCTGCCGCCCGCAATACCCAGCCTCGTGCCAAGAGGCTGCCGCTGACGAGATCGAACGTTCACCGTACCAGGTGCAGCTCGGTCTGGCGGCGTAACACCCAGCGCATCTCGCCGTCGGCGGTGATCTCGGCCTCTTCTTCCAGCGCCATACGAACCGGCTGGCCGTCCCACTCGGGAACCGGCGTCGTCACCTGCAACTCGGTCGAGTACCACATGTTCGCCAGGACGGGGACGTCGCCGCGACCGGGCACGCCTTCCTGGTAGTCCCAGAGCCCGATCAGCGGTCCGGCACCGTGCCCATGGTCGCCGATCGGATGCGAGTACATCGTGCCATCGAGTCCTTCCGCCCGCATCTGCGCCAGCACCGCCTCGAGCACCGCGTTGCCGCTCATCCCGACCTTGGTCTCCTCCAACAGAATGTCCTGGAAGCGCTGGGCTCGCGCCAGCGCGACCTGCAAGCCCTCCGGCGCGCCGGTCTCGCCGTCGCGCAGGACGTAAGCCATGTGCTGCGTGTCGGTGTTCAGCCCCATCGCGGTGATGCCGAAGTCGCAGTGCAGGACGTCGCCCCGCTCGATGACCGGGTCGCTACCCAGCTCGTTCGACGTCGCGCCGCGCCGCTGGACGCTCACCGAGGGATGGAACCAGGTCTGCAAGCCAAGGTCGTTCAGTCGCTGCCGCATCCACCAGACGACGTCGTCGGTCGTCGTCTCCCCGGGCGTGATGACCAGATTGGAGAACGCCGCCGAGATGATCTCGTGCACGATCCCCTGCAGCCTCCGGTAGACCTGGGTCATGCTCGGCACCCGCATCGCGAGGTAGTCGATGGCGATCCGCGGATTCCGCACCACCCGGCCGGCCAACTCGGGCCCCAGCGTTTCCCGCATCTGTTCCCACTCGCCTGCTGTCAGACCGTCAGCGAAGTTGTGCTCGTCGGAGATGTTGACGGCGATCGTGGCCGGATCGCGCTCGCGGACGAGTTGCGCAAGAAGGCGCCACTGCCCCGCACCCCACAGTTCCGCCTGCTGCCCCGTCGATGTCGCCAGCTCGGTGCGATAGGCCTCGTACAGACCGCCCATCGACCCACCACCGAGCGCGATCCGCTCGACGCCCTCGGCCTCGCCCCGGTCGAAGAAGACATAGACGGTGCGGCGGCGCGCCGCGAAACTCGTGGGCGAGACCAGCGCGCGGAAGACCGGGTCCTCGTTGTACTCGCGCATCGCGACGACCCACATGTCGACGCCGTGCGCACGCATCACGTTCGGCAGGTTCACCTCCAGGCGCTCCCGCAACCAGGCCTGCTGAATCGCCGCCTGCTCGCGGAGCGTGCCGAACGGCCGAGACGCGACGTAGGGGGCGGTCGCTTGTCCGAAGGCGTCGTGGGCCACCGGCGACGACAGAACGAGGACGAGACCGATGCCGATGAGCACTACCCTTCGCGACATGATGCGACCTCCTCACCTAGCGATGGACGAGCGCGGGCCGCACCGCAGCGCCGGACCGCATGAAGCCCGCTTAGTTTACGCCCGCTGCCACGCTAACGCGACCGCGGCGCTTCCGGGAGCCACGGCGTGCACGGCGCGCCGCGCGCGGGTCGGAGTGGGGCTCTCGGGGTCCCCGCGGAGACCCGCGCGGGGGTTCGGGCCGCAACCCCGACTTGAAGATGTAGGGTATGATTATGGGCACCTTTTCAATCGGTCGGGGCGGGGGGGGGCCTGTGCCCCGACCATTCCGGCATCCGGGCCCGACAAGCAAGGAGATCCGTGCGCATGACTGGAACGACGCGACGATGGCCGACCGTGGCGCTGGCCGCGCTGACCCTGGGAGCCGTCCTCGGCGCGATGCCGGCGGCCTTCGCGCAGCAGACGACACATTCCGGCACCGAGAATGGTGAGTGGCGGTACTGGGGCGGCGACGCCGCCAGTTCCAGGTACTCCCCGCTGGATCAAATCACGGCGGAGAACTTCGAGGACCTCGAGATCCAGTGGGTCTGGAAGGGCGACAACTACGGCCCAACCGTCGACAACATCCTCCGGTCGACGCCGATCTACGTCAACGGCGGGCTGTACGGCGTGGCGGGCCAGCGACGCACGGTGGTGTCGATCGATCCCGCCACGGGCGAGACGCTCTGGACGTTCCGCGAACCGACGACCAAGCGGTGGGAACTGTCGATGCGGAAGAACTACGGCAAGGGCGTCGCCTATGACGAGGTGGATGGCGACGGCCGGATCTACGTCGTGACACCGGCCTTCTTCCTGCACGCCCTCGACCCCGATACGGGCCTGCCGATCGCGGACTTCGGCGACGGCGGTACTGTCGACCTGCTGGCCGACTTCGGCTACGAGTACGATCCGTACGACGGCATCCCGCCGGAAATCGGCTACATCACGAATTCCTCGCCGCCGATCATCGTGAATGGCACCGTTGTGGTCGGCAACGCCCACGAGCAGGGCTATCACCAATCGCGCCGCGAGAACGTGCCGGGCCACATCCTGGCCTACGACGCGGCGACCGGCGAGCATAAGTGGAAGTTCAACGTCATTCCGCAGCCCGGCGAATTCGGCCACGACACCTGGGAGAGCGATGCCTGGTCCTACACCGGCAACGTCTCGGCGTGGGCGCCGCTCTCGGCCGACCCGGAGCTGGGCCTGGTCTACATCGTCACCGACCCGCCGACGAACGATCACTACGGGGGATTCCACCCCGGCGACAACCTCTTCGCCACGACGATTCTCGCGCTCAACGCCGAGACAGGGGAACGTCGGTGGCACTTCCAGACGGTGCACCACGACATCTGGAACTACGACAATCCGACCGCCCCGAACTTGCTCGACGTGACGATCGACGGCGAGCGGGTGCCCATCTTGGTCCAGACGACGAAACAATCGTTCGCCTACGTCCTCAACCGGGAGACCGGCGAGCCGATCTGGCCGATCGAAGAGCGGCCGGTCCCCGAGTCGATGATTCCGGGTGAGCAGACCTCGCCGCCCCAGCCGTTCCCGACCCGACCCGCGGCCTACGAGATACAAGGGGTGACAGTCGACGACCTGATCGACTTCACGCCTGAGCTTCGGCAGCAGGCAATCGAGGCCATGGCCGAGTACCAGATGGGGCCGCTCTTCAACCCGCCGCTCCACCGCGACAACGACCTCGGCAAGCGGTCGGCCCTGCTCTGCCCGGGCGGCAACGGCGGCACGAACATTCCGGGCGGCACGGTCACCGATCCGGAGACGGGCATCTTGTACACGGCGTCGATCAAGGCCTGCGGCGCGCCGTTCCTCGTCCCAGGCGCCGAGGCGGATCTGCAGTACGACAACCCGACAGGCACGACGCTCATGGAGTGGGCCAGCGGGGCCGGCGCCGGCCCCCGAGCGATCCAGGGGCTACCGCTCCTGAAGCCGCCCTACAGCCGAATCACGGCGATCGACATGAACAGCGGGGACCATCTCTGGTGGATCCCGAACGGCGACACGCCGAACAACATCCAGAACCACCGGTTGCTCGAGGGCATCGACATCCCGAATACCGGCAACCGGACCCACGCCACGGCGCTGCTGACGAAGAGCTTGCTGATCTATGCCGAGGGCCGCGGCGGCCGGCCGTTGCTCTACGCGAACGACAAGGCGACCGGCGAGCGCCTCGGCACGGTGGAACTGCCCGCGCCCACGAACACGGCGCTGATGACCTACATGCACGAAGGGCGGCAGTACATTATCCTGCCGGTGGGCGGGCGTGGCTACTCCGGCTCTCTCATCGCGTTGGCCTTGCCCTAGGCCCGGGACAGATCGCTGAATGACGCTGAGGTCGGACCCTTCCGGCCTCGGCGTCATTGTCGCGGCGCACCGCGCCGAAACGAACTATCTAGGAGGTCCGATGTACTCCGCTATCCGCTCTCTGTTGTTCACGCTGACGATCGTTTCGGCCGCCCTGGGTCTCGCGGCATGCGCCCCCGCCGAGGAGGCTCCTGCCGAAGCGGCACAGGAGGCGATGCCGATGGACGAAGGCGTCCTGGCCGATGAACTCCTGGCCGACTGGGAGAGCCTGAAGTCCTTGATGGTGGCGATTGCCGAGGAGATGCCTGAAGAGAACTACGGCTACAAGCCAACCGACGAGCTGAGAGACTTCGGTGAACAGGTGATGCACGTCGCCGGCGCACAAGTCGGCCTGATGGGCCGGCTCGACGCCGCCGCGACGCCGCTCGATCTCGGAGAGCCCGCCGACAAGGCCGGCTTCGTGCAGGCGTTGAGCGACTCGTTCGATTTCGGCACGGAGATCCTCAACGGCCAGACCGACGCGTCGTTGCAGGAGAAGGTCGACGGCGGTTTTCTCGGCGAGTCGACGCGGGCGCGCGTCGTCTATCGCACGATGATCCACACCTGGAGCGAGTATGGCGTCCAGACCGTCTACCTGCGCCTGAACGGGGTCGTGCCGCCGGCGAGCCAGTAGCCCGATCGCCGCGGTTTCTGCTGAGGCGGTCACTCCTCGCGCAGCGCAACCATCGGATCCACGAGCGACGCCCGTCGCGCCGGCAGATAGCCGGCGCAGCACGCCGTGAGGAGCAGCGCGCCGGTCATCCCGGCGAAGCTCAGCGGATCCCAGCCCGACACCCCGTAGAGCATCGCCCGCATAGCGCGCCCGACGAGCACGCTGCCCATCACTCCGAGCGCCAGACCCGCACCGGCCAGTGTGAAGACCCGCCGGAGGACGTCGAGCTGCACGCTGCCCGCCGACGCCCCAAGCGCCATCCGGATGCCGATCTCCCGCGTCTGCTGCGCCACCGCGTGCGAAATGACCCCGTAGATCCCCAGCGCGGCGAGCAGCAGGGCCACGGCCGCGAAGCCGCCGAGCAGCAAGACGAAGAAGCGACGAGGGGAGACGGCGCGGGCGACGAACTGCTCGAGCGATCGAATATCCGAGACCGGCATCGCCGGATCCAGCGCCCGCAGCGCCCCCCGCACCTCCGGCGCCAACGCCTCGAGGCGACGCGAGGTCCGCATCACGAGGTCCGCCGAGCGCCCGTCGGCTCGCCAAATCGACAGATAGATCTCCATCCCAGACGGCGATTCCAGATCGCTCTGCTTCACGTCCGCCACGACGCCGACAACGCGATGCTCGTCCCCACTGATGAGCGCGGTCTGGCCGACCGCCGGACGATCAGGCCAGAGGCGGCTCGCCGTCGTCTGGTTGATGACCACGACCGCACGATCCCCATGCTCTCGAGATAACCCGGACCGATCATCCGGACGTAGGCGCTGCGCGACGTTCCCTCGGGATAGATGACGCCCTTGGCCCGAACACCCCAGCTACGCTGCCGGTCCAGCGGCAAGGCGTCGGTCACACCCGCAGAGTCAATCCCCGGCAGCGCCTCGACCCGCCGGATCACGTCCTCGTAGAACGCCGCCCGCGCCGCAGCCGTTTCGAGGGTCCGCGGCGGATCGATACGCAGCGTCACCGCACGATCGGGCTCGAAGCCCAGCGGAACATCGAGCATCTGGATGAAGCTGTGCATCAGCAGGCCGGCGCCGACGAGGAGCATGCAGGCAACCGCCGTCTCGCCAACGACCAGCGCTGAGCGAACCCGCGCCGACCGTCGCCCGCCCGTGCCGCTGCCTTCCTTGAGGATGCCTTGCGGGCTCGACCGCCATAGCTGCCACGCCGGCGCCACCGTAAAGAGCAGTCCGGCCGCGGCCGATACCAGCGCCGTTACCGCGACGGCCGTCCCGTCGACCCGCACCGTCGCCAACAGCGGCAGGCTCACACCGTCCAACGACGCCACCACGGAGGTGGCCACCCACGCGAACAGGAGTCCGGTGGCCGCGCCCGCACTCGACAGCACGGCGCTCTCGGTGACGAGTTGCCCCAGGAGTCGGCCTCGCCCTGCCCCCAGCGCTGCCCGCAGCGCCACTTCCTTGCGACGCGCCGCTGCACGGGAGAGCATCAAGCTGGACAGGTTGGCGCAGACGATGAGCAGGACGCCAGCCACGGCCGCCCAGAGCGTCAGCAGCGCCCCGGCCGCGCCGCTACTAATCTGGTCCTTCAACTCGATCGCCGCGGCACCGAAGAACCGTCCGAGCTCAGGCCGCTCCTGCTGCACCTGCGCGGTGACGGCCTCGAGTTCTGTTCTGACCTGGGACAGAGTGCGCCCCGGCCGTAGCCGGCCGATGACGGCGAGGGTGTTGCCCTGCCGGCGCGCCACATCGTAGACGAGCGGCAGCATCACATCGACCTCGGTGCCCGGCGCGAACAATGAGCTGAACTCGAAGCTCGCCGGCACGACACCCACGACGGTCACCGCCGAGCCGTCGAGCGTCAGTGCCCGACCGATCACATCCGGGTCACCCGCGAACCGTCGCTGCCAGAACCCATGAGTCAGCAGGACCGCGGGGGAGCCGTTCAACCCAGCTTCCGTTCGCGTGAACGCCCGGCCCATTACGAGCTGGACGCCGAGCACGTCGAAGAAGTTGTCCGCAACCCGAACGCCAATGAGCCGCTCGGGCTCTCCCGCTCCCGTCAAGGTGTAGCTGCCGTACCCGAAGAACGCGTTGTAGGCCGTCAACGCGTCGAACCCGGTCACCCGGTCGCGCCACTCCTCGAACACGTCCACCCGCGACGTCACGGTCGAGAGCGCGCTGGAGTCACTTCCCGGGTACTGGTTGCGAATCCAGACGAGCCGGTCGGGCTCGTGAAACGGGAGCGGCCCCAGCAACACGGCGTGCACGACGCTGAACACCGTCGCGTTCGCACCGATGCCGACGCCCAGAACCAGGACGATGACGGCACAGACGGCCCGTTCCCGCATGATCGCCCGTAGCGCATGCCGGATTTCCCATCCGAGTGTCGACATCAGCCTCCCCCTTCCCGCTGGGTAGACGAATTCCACGCAACTGGCGTTGCCTGCCACCCGGCCAGGCCAGGCAGCCGTCGCGGACACCACCATCCAGGATCCGGCGCCCGGCTTGGGATAGACTAACAGCTCTCACGTAAGGCCCGCCGGGTCGAATCGCTTTCGCCATGGGGGAAATGACCATGAAGCTCTTCAAGTTCCTCGTCATCGCCGTTGCTCTCGCGACCGTCGCCGTGGCGGGCACGGCCAGCCTCGACGCCCAAGACAGCGCCATGTCCTTCTTCATCACCAGCGTCGGGCCGGGCGACGGGGCCAACCTGGGCGGCCTCTCAGGCGCCGACGCACACTGCCAGATGCTGGCGGAGGCGGCCGGCAGCACCAAGACCTGGCGCGCCTATCTCAGCCAGAGTGAGGCCGGCAACCAGCCGGCAATCAACGCGCGCGATCGCATCGGCACCGGCCCCTGGTACAACGCCAGCGGGCTCGAAGTGGCCGCTAGCGTCGACGACCTTCACAGCGCGAACAACGAGTTGAACAAGGCGAACAGCCTCAGCGAGAAGGGCCAGCCAATCAATGGGCGCGGTGACAGCCCGAACATGCACGATGTGCTGACCGGGTCGCAGCTCGACGGCACGGCGTATGCGGACGGCGAAGACCACACCTGCAGCAACTGGACCAGCAACAGCGCCGGCAGTGCCGCGGTGGGCCATCATGACCGCCAGGGCGGCGGTGACAACCCGACGTCGTGGCACGCGGCCCACGCCAGCCGAGGCTGCAGCCAGGACGACCTGATCGGGACCGGCGGCAACGGTCTGTACTACTGCTTCGCGATCGACTAGATCCAGATGGGGCGCCTTGCGCCCCAATCCCCACGCGGGCGCGGCGCGGGGACCCCGAGAGCCCCGCTCCGCGCCCGCGGGCCGCGCCGTGCGCGGCCTGAGCCCGTCGCCCACGGGTCGGCCCCCGCCAGATCGCCCTGACACGGCCGGGCGGCCGGCGATATAATCCCTGCCTCGCACGGGCGCGCCCCTGAACGGCCGTCCGCCAGCACTACCGAGGAGGGCACGGTGAAGGTTCCCATCGACATCACGATCAACGGCCGGTCGTATCAACGCGACGTCGAGCCACGCCAACTGCTCGTCCACTTCATTCGGGATCTGGGGGGCCTCACCGGCACGAAGGTCGGGTGCGACACGAGCCAGTGCGGCTCCTGCACGGTCCTGCTCGACGGCGTCGCCGTCAAGTCGTGCACCTGCCTGGCGGTTCAGGCCGATGGCGCGTCGATGACGACCATCGAGGGCCTGGCTGACCAGGGTACGCTGCACCCGCTCCAGGAGGCCTTCTGGGAGAAGCACGGCCTGCAGTGCGGGTTCTGCACGCCCGGCATGATCCTGGCCTCGCACGAATTGCTGCGTCACAACCCCGATCCGAGCGACGCCGATATCCGGCATGGCCTCGAAGGCAACCTGTGCCGCTGCACGGGCTACCAGAACATCGTCCGGGCCGTGCGCCACGCGGCCGACGCGCTGGCGGAGAAATAGATGGCTACCAGACTGTTCGGCTCAGGCATCCGGCGTCGCGAAGATCCGCGACTGATCACCGGCTCGGCCACCTACACCGACGACCTGGCACTGCCCGGCATGGTGCACGCCGCCATGTTGCGAAGTCCCCACGCGCACGCGACGGTCGGAGCCATCAATATCAGCCGGGCGCAGGCCGCGCCCGGCGTCCTCGCCGTCTACACCGGCAAGGACACACGCGAAGGTCTGCAACCGATGCCCTGCGCCTGGCTCGTACCCGACGCGGATCTGAAGGTCGCAACCTATCCGTGCATCGCCACGGACACGGTCCGCTACGTCGGCGACATCGTCGCGGTGGTCGTCGCCGAGGACTGCTATCAGGCCTACGATGCGCTCGACCTGATCGACGTCGAGTACGACGCGCTGCCGTCGGTCACGAACCCGGCCGAGGCCGCCCGCGCCGGCGCGCCGCAGCTGCACGCCGATGTCGACAAGAACCAGGCGTTTCACTGGGCGGTGTCGGGCGGCGACGTTGACGCGGCCTTCAAGGACGCCGAGGTCGTCGTGAAGGAGCGGATCGTCCAGCAGCGCCTGATCCCGAACGCCATGGAGCCCAGAGCAGCCGTGGCCCAGTACAACCAGGCGTCGGGCGATCTGACGCTCTGGAACACGACCCAGAACCCACACATCCTGCGCTTTCTCAATTCGGTCGTGACCGGCGTTCCGGAGGATCGCGCGCGCGTCATCGCGCCCGAGGTGGGCGGCGGATTCGGCAGCAAGATTCCGGTCTATCCAGGGGAGTTCATCACCGTCTTCTGCGCGAAGCAGCTCGGACGGCCGGTGAAGTGGAACGAGACCCGGAGCGAGAACTACCAGGCCACGACCCACGGCCGCGACCACGTCCAGGAGGTGGAACTCGCCGCCAAGAAGGACGGGACGATCACCGGCCTGCGCTGCACCGTCTGGGCCGGCATGGGCGCGTATCTCTCGACCGCGGCCCCCGGCATCCCCACCATCCTTCATGGCCTGATGTTGCCGGCCTGCTACGGCATTCCCGCGGTCAAGGAGGACGTCTACGGCGTCTACACCAACACGACGCCAGTCGAAGCCTACCGCGGCGCAGGACGCCCGGAGGCAACGTTCATGGTGGAACGGATGGTCGACCGGCTCGCGGGTGAGATCGGCATGGACCCGGCGGATGTCCGCAAGAAGAACCTGATCGCCGCGTTCGACGACGGCCACGATACCGTGACTGGACTCACCTACGACAGTGGCGACTATCCGACGGCGCTCGAAAAGCTGCTGTCGCACGCCGATTACACGGCACTCCGGACCGAGCAGGCGACGGCACGGACATCGGGGCGGCACATCGGCCTCGGCCTGTCGACCTACGTCGAGATGTGCGGCCTGGGGCCGTCCCAGGTCGCCGGCGCCATCGGCTTCCAGGGCGGCCTGTGGGAGAGCGCGATCGTGCGCGTGCATCCGACCGGCAAGGTCCACGTCTTCATCGGCACCTCCCCACACGGCCAGGGCGAGGAGACGACGTTCGCGCAGATCGTCGCCGACGAGATCGGCGTCGGCGCCGACGACGTCAAGGTCATCCACGGCGACACCGACACGACGCCGATGGGCTGGGGCACCTACGGCAGCCGGACCACGGCCGTCGGCGGCGCCGCGCTCGCCAAGGCCGCGCGGAAGGTCCGCGACAAGGCCAAGGTCATCGCGGCCCACTTGCTCGAAGCCGCCGTCGAGGACATGGAGTTCGTCGATGGCAAGTACTCGGTCAAAGGCTCGCCCGACAAGGCCAAGTCCCTCGCCGACGTCGCGCTCATGGCGAACGTCGCCTGGAACATGCCGGCCGACGTCGAGGCGGGCCTCGAGGCCTCGACGTTCTACGATCCGCCGAACTTCACCTTCCCCTTCGGCGCCCATCTGGCGGTCGTCGAAGTCGACCCGGCGACGGGACAGGTGGACTTGAAGCGCTACGTAGCCATCGACGACTGTGGCCCGCAGATCAACCCGGTCATCGTCGAGGGCCAGGTGCACGGAGGCGTCGTGCAGGGCATCGGGCAGGCGCTCTGGGAGCACGCGATCTACGACGACTCCGGCCAATTGGTCACGGGTTCGCTGCTCGACTACGCCTTACCGCGCGCCGCCCGCCTGCCCGAGATCGAAGTCCTCTCGACCGTCACGCCATCACCGCACCATCCGCTCGGCGTGAAGGGCATCGGCGAGGCCGGCACCATCGCCTCGACGGTCGCTGTCTACAACGCCGTGATGGATGCGCTCAGTCCGCTCGGCGTCGAGGCGATCGACATGCCGTTCACGCCCGAGCGCGTCTGGCGCGCGATCCAGCAGGCTACGAAGGGACACTGAGTCATGTATCCAGCAGACTTCGCTTACTATCGGGCGTCCTCGGTGCAGGACGCGGGCCGGCTCCTGAGCGAACATCCGGGCGCGAAGCTTCTTGCCGGCGGACACAGCCTGATTCCGCTGCTGAAGCTTCGCCTGGCCGTCCCGCCCGCGCTCATCGACGTCGGGCGGATCGCGGACCTGAGCGGCATCTCCGTCGCAAGCGACCGGCTGCGTATCGGCGCATTGACGCCGCACGCGGAGGTCGCGGCCTCGAGCGAGGTGGCGACGCATGCGGCGGCGCTGGCTGACGCCGCCGGCCAGATCGGTGACCCGGCCGTGCGAAACCGGGGCACGGTAGGTGGCAACATCGCCCACGCGGATCCCGCCTCCGACCTGCCCGCCGTCCTGTGCGCGCTCGATGCCTCGATCGGGATCGTCGGCGCCGGCGGAGACCGCACCGTGTCGGCCGGCGAGTTCTTCCTCGGCATGATGACCACGGCGCTCGGCGAGGACGAGATCGTGACCCATGTCGAGATCCACTCGGGACAAGAACACGGCAGCGCCTACGCCAAGTTTCCACATCCCGCCTCGCGCTTCGCCGTCATCGGCGTCGCGGCCGTGGTGACGGCTGACGGCGACACCTGCCGGTCGGCGGCGGTGGCCCTGGGCGGCCTCCTGCCGGCGCCGGTACGGGCCTCGCACGTCGAGCAGGCGATCGGCGGGCAGCCGCTGAACGAGGCGAGCATCACCGAGGCTGCCGCGCGCGCCGGTGACGACCTCGGGGACGAGATTCTGGGTGACGTCTTCGCGTCAGCCGACTACCGCCAGGCCATGGCGCCCGTCTACGTCGCCCGCGCGCTCACCGCCGCGGCCGCCCGCGCCCGCTAGCCCCAGAACCACTTGTGTTGACAACGGCTGGCGCCGGGCTGGACGGCGAGGGCTAGGCGCGACGATGGAGTTTGGTGGGCCCAAACGACTGAGGAGCAACGACGCCCTCGTCGCGCAGAACCAGCCAGACGTGGTAACCCAAGTGAGTTCTGGGGTTGGCGTCCCCGTGCGGGAGTCCAACCGGGCGAGGTGGACGAGCAGCCGATGACCGAGCGGACGCGCGCCGATTCGATCGATGCCGTTCACGCGATGCTCTCGGCCGAGCACTACGTGGCCGACCGAGGCCTCGCCACCTCGATCTTTCTCGCCCTGCGGCTCGGCCGGCCGCTCCTGCTCGAGGGCGAGGCCGGCGTCGGCAAGACCGAAGTCGCCAAGGCCCTCGCCTCGGCCCTCGGCGCCGAGCTCATCCGGCTCCAGTGCTACGAGGGGCTCGACGTCACCCACGCCGTGTACGAGTGGAACTACGCGCGCCAGTTGCTCGAGATCCGTCTCATGGAAGCTGGTGGCACCGTCGATCGGCACGCCGCGGCCCGCGAACTCTTCAGCGACGAGTTCTTGATCAAGCGGCCGCTGCTACGCGCTCTGGACAGCGACAACGGCTCCGGCCAGGCCCCCGTCTTACTCATCGACGAACTGGACCGCGCGGATGAGGAATTCGAGGGCTACCTGCTCGAGCTGCTCTCGGACTTCCAGGTGTCCATCCCAGAACTCGGCACGGTGCGCGCCTCGACTCCGCCGGTCGTCATCATCACGTCGAATCGGACCCGCGAGCTGCACGATGCTCTGAAGCGGCGATGCCTGTACTGCTGGATCGACTATCCCTCCTTCGAGAAGGAACTCGGCATCGTGACCACCCGGGTGCCGGACGCCCCGGCGCACCTGGCCGAGCAGGTCACGGCCTTCGTGCAGGAACTGCGAACGGCCGAGCTCTACAAAGTCTCGGGGGTCTCCGAGACCCTCGATTGGATTGCGGCGCTCGTGGCGCTGGACAAGGACGAACTGGACGCCGCCACGATCGACGAGACGCTCGGTATCATCCTCAAGAACCAGGAGGACCTCGATGCCGTCCGCGGCGAGCGGGTGCAGACGCTCCTGAATCGCGGGAGGGCGCGGGGCCGTTCGTGAGTGCGCTGTTCCGGAACCTGCTCCACTTCGCACGCCTGCTCCACGGCCTCGGCCTCGATGTGCCCGCCGGCCGCATGGTCGACGTCGGCCGGGCCTTGCAGAGCGTTGATCTCGGCGTGAGAGACGACGTCTACCACACGCTTCGCAGCCTCCTGGTGCATCGCAGGCGCGACCTTGCCGTCTTCGACGAAGCGTTCCAGGTCTTCTGGCGCCCGGCGCGGGGCGACCGGACCCAGCTCGACCTGCGCGCCCTTGGCGAACGCCGAAAGTTCGGCGCGCCAGAGATGATCGGACCCGCAGGAGAGCAGGACGATGCGACGACGCGAGAGCCGATCGCTCGCGTCCAGCGCACCGCGCCAACCAGCGCCAGCAGCCAGGACGCGCTTCGCACGAAGGACTTCGCGGACTTCACGGCGGACGAGATCCTCGAGGCGGAGCGGATGCTCGCGCGCCTGGTGTGGACGCCACCCTCCCGGCCGACGCATCGATGGCACAGCGGCGCGGGCGGCGCGCTCGACCTCCGGCGGGCGCTCCGGGCCAGCACACGGCACGCCGGCGAGCCCATCGTACTGCCGACGCGGCGGCGCCGGACCCGGGCCCGGCCCCTGCTCCTGCTCTGCGACGTCAGCGGATCGATGGAGCGCTACACCCGGATGCTGCTCCAGTTCATCTATAGCGTCAGCGTCGGACGCGAGCGCGTCGAGGCATTCGTCTTCGCCACGCGGCTCTCCCGGCTCACACCGCTGCTCGAGCGCCGGGGGCCGGGTCGAGCCCTCGCTCGCCTGGCCCGGCATGTCCCCGACCTCGGCGGCGGCACGCGCACGGGCGAAGCGATCCGCACCTTTCACCGCACGTGGGCACGGCGCCTCGGCGTGCGTAGCGCCGTCGTCTTGTTGATCTCCGACGGCTGGGACCGCGGCGATCCCGAGCTGCTGCGCGAAGGGATGGCCCGGCTCCAGCGATCCTCTCACCGGTTGATCTGGCTGAACCCACTCCTGGGAGCGCCGAGCTACACGCCGGCGACGCGCGGCATGCGGGCGGCCCTGCCCTACGTCGACGACTTCCTCCCGGCCCACAATCTGGTCAGCCTCGACGCGCTCGCGGCCCACCTCAACGCGCTGCCCGCCCGCGCCGGGCGGGGCGGAGTCGCGCTATTCTCACGAGCCGGCCAGGGACAGGTGCCGGAGGGACCGGTCGCGGCGACTTCATGGAACTGACTGCGTCGTATCGCTTCGACGTTCCGCCCGCGACGCTGTGGCCGCTGCTCGTCGACCCTGCGGTCGTCGCCAGCTGCCTCCCCGGCTGCGAGGCCCTCGAGCCCGTCGGCCCCGATGCGTACCGCGCGGTCCTCACGGTTGGCATCGCCGCCGTCACCGGGCGCTACGAGGGCACGGTCACCCTGGCTGACCAGCGCCCACCTCATGCCTACCGGCTCGTCGTCACGGGCAAGGGACGCGCAGGCTTCGTCAACGGCGAGGCCTCACTGGACCTTCAGGAGGACGGCGGCGGCACGCGGCTCGGCGTGCAGGGGCGGGCCGAAGTCGGCGGGACGATCGCCCGGGTCGGGCAACGACTCCTGGGCTCGGCGTCGAAGATGATGATGGACGGCTTCTTCGAATGCCTCCGGAAGCGGACCGAGACAGGCTAGAAGCGGTTTCAAGACCTCCGCCGGCATTCGGCCGCCGATGCATCCCGTCCTGCTGCGTTGCTCGTCGGTCGAATACGCCCGGTATTCTCGCTCCTCACGCCTTGCAGGCCGGGCGCCTCGGCGACCTCGCTGCCACGCCGCAGGTCTTGAAACCACTTCTAACCCTTCGCGCCTTGGGCGCTCTCTCGCTAGCCGTTGCTCGGCAGCTGCAGCTCCGGCACGAACGCCCGGCAGCGGCCGCTGTGCACGAGGGCCGTGATCGCCGCGATGTCGGGCGCCATTGCACGGTCGCGATCGTAGGCCGGCACCAGCGCACGCACCGCATCCATGACCTGTCGCAGGCGATCGGTCGTCAGGAGCGGACGGCGAAATTCGACGCCCTGCACCGCCGCCAGCAGCTCGATGGCGACGATCCCGGCCGTGTTCTCGGCCATCTCGGTCAGCCGGCGGGCCGCAAACGTGGCCATGCTGACGTGGTCTTCCTGATTCGCGGAGGTCGGCAGCGAATCGACGCTGGCGGGGTGGGCCAGCGTCTTGTTCTCCGAGGCCAGCGCGGCCGCCGTCACCTGCCCGATCATGAAGCCCGACTCGACGCCGCCACGAGTCGTCAGGAACGGCGGCAGGCCACTCAGATGCGAATCGACGAGCAGGGCCACGCGCCGTTCTGACAGTGCCCCGAGTTCGGCGACCGCGATCGCGAGCATGTCCGCGGCCATCGCGACCGGCTCGGCGTGGAAATTTCCTCCTGACAGCACTTCGCCGCTGTCGGCAAAGACCAGCGGATTGTCAGTCACTGCATTGGCCTCGGCCTCGAGAATGCCGGCCGCCGAGGCGACGAGGTCCAGGCAGGCGCCCATCACCTGCGGCTGGCAGCGCAGCGAATACGGATCCTGCACACGACCGCAGTCACGATGCGACTCGCGGATTGCGCTGCCGGAGAGTAGAGCCCGAAACGCCGAGGCTATGTCGATCTGGCCGCGTTGACCGCGCAGCAGTTGGATCCGCTCGTCGAACGGCACGTCACTGCCCTGGACGGCCTCGACGCTCAGCGCGCCGGCCAGAACGGCGGCGGCCAAGAGGTTCTCGATCGCGAAGAGGCCCTTCAGGGCCAGGGCCGTCGAGACCTGGGTGCCGTTGACAAGGGCCAGGCCTTCCTTGGGGCCGAGTTCGATCCGCTCGAGCCCCGCCGCCCGCAACCCTTCGGCGGCGGGCATCGCCGTGCCCCGATGCCTGACCTCACCTTCGCCGATCAGCGCGCCCGCCAGATGCGCCAGCGGGGCCAGATCGCCCGACGCGCCGACCGAGCCCTTCGCCGGGATGACCGGGTAGACTTCGTGCTCGAGCATTCCGACCAATGCTTCAACCAGACTCGTGCGCACACCCGAGCATCCGCGGGCCAGGCCGACCGCCTTCAGCATCAGCACCAGCCGCACGGTCGCGTCACCCAGCGGGTCACCGACACCGGCCGAGTGCGACCGCACGAGATTCGTCTGCAACGCCTTCAGTTGGTCGGGATCGACGACGGTCTGCGCCAGCTGCCCGAACCCGGTATTGATGCCGTAGACTACGCGCTCCTCGCGCACCACCGCCGCCACCGTGGCCCGGGCGGCGTCGATGGCCGCGCGCGTTGCCGGACCCAGCGTGAGTCGAGCCGGCGCTTCGTAGACCCGCCGCCACCCAGCCAGCACCACGGCGTCTGCCGGGTTCGCCAGCGCGATCGAGTACGGCTGCCCCTTCGCCTCGTGCGCTTCGCTCATTCGCCCTCACCACCCGCCGGGCCGTCGCTCCCCAGCATCGGGAGGGTCAGGCCGTGTTCGCGCGCGCAGGCAATCGCCTCGGGATAGCCGGCATCGGCATGCCGCATCACGCCGCTGGCCGGGTCATTCCATAGCACGCGCTCGATCCGGCGCGCCGCCTCCGGCGTACCGTCACAGACCACGACGAGTCCCGCGTGCTGGGAATACCCGATGCCCACGCCGCCACCGTGATGGAACGAGACCCACGTCGCCCCACTCGCCGTGTTCAACAGGGCGTTGAGGAGCGGCCAGTCCGAAACCGCGTCCGAGCCGTCGCGCATCGCTTCGGTCTCCCGGTTGGGACTGGCGACCGACCCGCTGTCCAGGTGGTCCCGTCCGATGACGACCGGCGCATCGAGTTCGCCGCGCGCGACCATCTCGTTGAATGCCAGCCCCAGCCGATCTCGCTGCCCCAGCCCCACCCAGCAGATCCTCGCCGGAAGACCCTGAAACGCGATCCGCTCGCGCGCCATGTCCAGCCAGTTGTGCAGGTGCGGGTCGTCCGGAATCAATTCCTTGACGCGCCGGTCGGTCTTGTAGATGTCCTCCGGATTCCCCGAAAGCGCCGCCCACCGGAAGGGCCCGACGCCACGACAGAAGAGCGGACGGATGTAGGCGGGAACGAAGCCCGGGAAGGCGAACGCGTCGGCGCATCCCCCTTCGAGCGCCATCTGCCTGATGTTGTTGCCGTAGTCGAACGTGGGCACGCCCATCCGATGGAAGGCGATCATCGCCTCGACATGCTGCACCATCGATGTCAGCGCAGCCTGCTTCACCGCCTCGGGATCCGCGTCGCGACGTTCCGCCCACTGCTCGAGCGTCCAGCCGACCGGCAGGTAGCCGTTGACGGGATCGTGCGCCGACGTCTGGTCGGTCACGGCGTCCGGCCGGACGCCGCGCGCGACCAGTTCGGGCAGCACCTCGGCAGCATTGCCCACGAGGCCCACCGACACCACCTCGCGCCGCGCGACCGCGGCCTGCACGATCGCCAGCGCGTCGTCGAGATCAGCGGCGCGTTTGTCGAGGTAGCCGGTTACCAACCGACGCTCGATTTGATCGGGCCGACACTCGACCGCGAGCATCGACGCCCCGGCCATCGTCGCCGCCAACGGCTGCGCGCCGCCCATCCCGCCGAGCCCGGCCGTGAGGATCCACCGTCCAGCCAGGTCGCCATCGAAGTGCTGCCGGCCCATCTCGCCGAACGTTTCGTAGGTGCCCTGGACGATCCCCTGACTCCCGATGTAGATCCAGGATCCGGCCGTCATCTGCCCGAACATCATCAGTCCGCGCAGGTCGAGTTCGTGGAACTGCTCCCACGTCGCCCAGTGGGGGACGAGATTCGAGTTCGCGATCAGGACGCGAGGAGCGTCGGCCTGCGTCCGGAACACCCCGACCGGTTTGCCCGACTGGACGAGCAGCGTCTCGTCCGAGGCCAGAGCCCTCAACGCCTCGACGATCCGCTCGTAGCAGGCCCAGTTCCTCGCCGCGCGGCCGATCCCACCGTAGACGACGAGATCCTCCGGCCGCTCCGCCACCTCCGGGTCGAGATTGTTCATGAGCATCCGCAGCGGCGCCTCGGTCTGCCACGACCGCGCGCTGAGCTCCACGCCACGCGGCGCCCGGATCGGCGGCCGCGCCTTCTCTGTCGGTACTGCCATCCCTCACCTCCCTAGCGACCCGCGGCGCGAAGCCGGGGCCGAGACGTGACCGCCGGCTCGAATCGACCACCCAGCCGATACCGCGTTCCCGGGTGCTGCAGCCGGGCCGTCGACGCGAGCGCCCCGCCGGCCCAGACCCACCGCAGCAGCGTGAGGCAAGGCTCCCCGGCCGGCATCTTCAGCAGCCGTCGGACCCGCCGCGTCGGCATCACCGCCTGGACGACGTGCTCGACCTCCTGGATCGGCGCGACGCGCGCCAGGTACTCGCTCGCGGTGATCTCGGTGAAGTCGAGCGCCAGGTAGTCGGGCGCGGCATGCGGATCGACGTAGCGCTCCTCGAGCTGGACCGGCAGGCCGTTCTCGGCATGCACGATCACCGAATGAAACATCGGGCGGCCCGGCGGCAGATCGAACGTGCGCGCGGCCTCCGGGTCGAGCCGGACCTTCCCGAGCTCGACGACCCGCGAGGCGTGCCGCCCGCCGCGCGCGCGGATGTCGTCCGCCACGTTTCTCAACTCCAGCGGATGCGCCTGCGCCGGTGTCGCCACGAACGAACCGACGCCCGCGATCCGCACGACCCTGCCCTCGGACGACAGTTCCCGGATCGCGCGGTTAACCGTCATCCGCGAGACCTTGAGGCGACGGGTCAACTCGTGCTCCGACGGAATGCGCTCACCGGCCTGCAGCCGGCCCGAATCGATCCGGTCGAGGACGTGGCGCTTGACCACCTCGTACAGCGGCGCGGGCGGGCGTTTCCGGCTCGTCATCAGCGGCCCGTCTCCCTTCGCAGCTGCGCCCTCATCGCCAACCCGCCAGGGTCTCCCGATAGGATTCGAGAATCTCGGCTTCCAGGCGATGGTGGCCATCGCGCACGACCCACTCGCCCCCGACCATGACGTGTCTGACCGGGCTCTCGTGCGACGCAAAGAGCCAGCTGTCGATCAGCTCATCGCCGACTCGACCCGTCAGGCTCGGATGCGCGGCATCGAGGACGATCAGATCCGCCCGGCAGCCGGGTGCGATCGCGCCAATCGGGCGACCCAGCGCTTGCGCCCCACCGGCGAGGCCGGCTTTCCAGAGTTCCGCTCCGGCGTGCCGCGTCCCCGCCTCCCCGCCACCCGCTCTGACGCGCCGCCGCGTCGTCAGACGCTGGCCGTACTCGAGGCAGCAGAGCTCGGCCGACGGCGTGACCGTCACGTTGCTGTCGGAACCGACGCCAAACCGCCCTCCCGCCGCGACGAACGCGTCGAGCGGGAAGACACCGTCGCCGAGGTTCGCCTCGGTCGTCGGGCAGAGCCCGACGACCGCCCCCGAGCGTGCCAGCGCGACCACCTCGGCCTCGTCGATGTGGGTCGCATGGACGAGACACCAGCGAGGGTCGACGCCAACCTCGTCGAGCAGCCACGCGACGGGCCGCGCACCGGTCGCGGCCAGACACTCCTCCACCTCCGCAACCTGCTCGGCCGCATGGAGATGCCGGGGCATCGATTCGTCGAGGCCCTCGAGCGCCTGGTGCAGCATGTCGGGCGGCACGGCCCGCAGACTGTGCAGCGCCGCGCCGACGCGCGCGTTCGGCATCTCTCGGCTCGCCAGGCCACAGGCGGTGATGATGGCGCGCCAGCTCTCCACCGAATTGACGAACCGCCGCTGCTCGGTCCGAGCATTGGTCTGGCCGAACCCGGCCCGGGCGTAGAGGACCGGAAGGTGGGTCAGACCGATGCCCACCCGCGACGCCGTCGCAAGAACGCTCAGCGACAACCGTGCCGCCTCGTCATGCGGCGAGCCGTCGGGCTGATGGTGCAGGTAGTGGAACTCGCCCACGGCGGTGTAGCCGGCCTTCAGCATCTCGACGAAGAGCTGGCCGGCCACGGCCTCGAGCGCCTCGGGTCCCATCCGGTTGGCGAACCGGTACATCACCTCACGCCAGGACCAGAAGTCGGCGCCGGCTGCACCCGCTTCGGCCAGGCCCGCCATCGCGCGCTGGAAGGCGTGGGAGTGGACGTTGGGCATGCCCGGCACGGCCGGACCACCCACGACCTCCGCGCCGTCGGCGTCGGCCACTGCATCCGGGGTCACCGACTCGATGTCGCCCGAGGGTGCGACCTCCACGCGGACCGAGTGCCGCCAGCCGTCTGGCAGAAGCGCCGATTCGAGGTGGAAGGTCCGGGCGTCCGACATATACAGACCTGTATATACATGTTAGCATGCCGACACCATGCCGCGCTGGGATGAATTGTGGCTCGACACCCACCTGGCGACGATGGCGCCGGGGGGCACCGCCTACGGCGCCATCACCGACGGTGCGCTCGCCGTCCAGGGTGAGCGGATCGCGTGGGTCGGCCGCCGCGCCGACCTGCCCGACGCTCCCGACCAGCTCGCGAGCCGCGTGACCGCGCTCGCAGGCGCCTGGCTCACGCCGGGCCTCGTCGACTGCCATACCCATCTGGTGTTTGGCGGCCACCGAGCGGCGGAGTTTCAGCGCCGGCTGCAGGGTGAGAGCTACGAGTCGATCGCGCGTCAAGGCGGCGGCATCCTCAGCACGGTCGACGCCACCCGCGCCGCCTCAGAAGACCAACTCACCACCACCGCCACGGCCCGCCTCGCGACGCTCCACGCCGAGGGGGTCACGACCGTCGAAATCAAGTCGGGCTACGGACTGGACCTCGACACGGAACTGAAGATGCTGCGCGCCGCCCGCCGGGTGGCCGATCGCTTCCCGGGCACGGTGCGCACGACGTTTCTGGGCGCCCACGCCATCCCGAGGGAATACCAGGGGAGTGCCGACGACTACGTCGAGAGCGTCTGCCGCCAGATGCTGCCGGCGGTCATCGAGGCCGGACTGGCAGAGGCCGTCGACGTCTTCTGCGAGCGGATCGCCTTCACGCCGGCCCAGACCGCCACGGTCTTCGAGGCGGCGCGCGCCGCCGCGCTTGCCGTGAAGCTGCATGCCGATCAACTCTCGGACTCGAATGGCGCCGCCCTCGCGGCGCGCTACGGTGCCCTGTCCGCCGACCACCTGGAGTACGCCAGCGTCGAGGGCATCCAGGCGATGGCCGAGGCGGGCACCACCGCCGTTCTGCTGCCCGCGGCGTCGTACTTCACACATGCGGACAGGTTTCCGCCGATCGCCCGGTTTCGCTCGGCCGGCGTGCCGATGGCACTCGCAACCGACTGCAACCCGGGGTCGGCGCCCGCCACATCACTCGTGCTGATGCTCAACCTGGCCTGCACCCTCTTCCGGATGACGCCGGAAGAGGCGCTCGCTGGCGTCACGCGCCATGCCGCGCGTGCCCTCGGATTGTCGGACCGGGGCACGCTCGAGATCGGCCAGCGGGCCGACCTCGCTGTCTGGGCGATCGACGAACCGGCGGAATTGAGCTACTGGATCGGGGCCAATCCGTGCATCGGCGTCATCTGCGGCGGCCAGCGCGTCCTGACGCGGCCGGCGTCTGATGGCGCCACGGACCGCCCCGGCCCGGTCTGAATCCGGGCGGCGGGTCCCTGGTATACTTCCCTATTCTCGTTGGACATATCGGTCCAGACATTCCACGGGGGAGGAATGCTCATGTCCCTGAAATCGTCATCGAGCCTCGCGCTTCTCGCCACCGCGCTCGTCCTGCTGGGATCGGCATCAGCCGCGGCGCAGGACGGAGAGACCGACCGGATCCGTGTCTTCGTCTTCTGCGCCGACGAACGCCCGGAGGACGCCGTCGTCGATCCGAAGTTGCCGCCCGGCGAGTGGCAGCTGGAGCCGATGACCTGGGGCCCCGAAGGCAATTCCTACTATTTCAAGCTGAATCAGGCGCTCTACCACGCCGAGCAACTGGCCCGGCAGTTGGGCCGCACCGATTCGCGGCGCGAGCTGATGGAAGTCGTGGAGACCCGGGAGGAAGCCGACCTCTTCCTCGAGGTCGTCGCGACGAGCGTCAAGGGGATGATTCAGGGCGCGGGTATCCGCTCGGGCACCGGGCAGACCGCCTCGTCATCGGTCACGACCTCGGCGATTCAGGATGTCCTGATCGCCCGGCTCACGATTCGAAACAACGTCTTCACCAGCGACTTCCTTGGCACGAAGGTCGACGCGCTGCGCACCCCGGCGGTGACGGCGGCGCAGCAGATCGAGGAGTTCATCAAGGTGAACTTCGACGCGCTGCGGCAGGCGGTGCCCCGCTCCTGAGGCAACCCGGATGAGCGCACCCCTGCGCGTCTCCGGTCGGCGCATCGGCAAGCTGCGCGCCTAGCCGAAAGCCCGCGACGGCTACGGTTCGATCCAGCCGCTCATCGCTTCGAATCGGCCGTCGCGAAGCTCGCAGATGAATCCGGCGGGCTGGGCGTGATGGTCGGTCGAAGAGAAACTGACCGGTGGCAGGATGCCGCCGCTGTCCCACTCCCGGATCGATTCCATCGCGTCGACGAACCGCTCGCGCGTCAGATCGCGGCCGGCGCGTTCCAGTCCCTCGAGCGCGAGGCGTCCGAAGACGTATCCGTAGAGCGAGTACCGGTTCATCGGATGTCCGGGATGGTATCGACGCATCAACGCGCGGTAGGCCTCGATGCCGGGGGCCTCGGCGAGGTTCGGATCCGGATAGTGGCAGAAGCCGACCGTCCCCTCGGCGGCTCCGCCCGGCACGTCGAGATACTGCTCGTCGGTCAGCGGGCCCGACGACACCATCGTCACGTCGTCCCACGCCAGAGCCGCCTTTGCCTCCATGACCCGCCGCGCCTGGGCCGGGTACACCGCCATGACGACCGTATCCGGTCGCGTGGCCCTCAGCGCTGCCATGGCGTCGGAGAGATCCCCGGGGTCCCGTTCTTCCAGCGCGTGCGCGCCGGCCACCGCGTAGCCGAACCGCGTTGCCTGGCTGCCCAACCGGTCGCGGAAGTACTCACCATAGATGTTAGCGGCATGCACGATGCCTATCCGTCGCGCGCCACGCGTCTCGGTGAGGTGCTCGAGCATCACCAGGCTCTCGCCGGCATAGCGTGGGTACGACGTGAAGACGTAGCGCCCCCCGTCCATCGTGACCAGCGCGGTATGGGGAAAGAGATGCGGCACCTCTCGTGCCATCGCCAGCTCCGCCACACCCACAGCGGCCGGACCGCCGAAGTTCAACAGAAAGAAGACCCCATCCTCGTCGACGAGTCGGCGAGCGTTCGCGACCGCCTGGTCGACGGCAGCCCCGCCGGCCCGCGGGTACCCGCGCACCTCGAGTGCCCGCCCGTGGACCCCGCCAGCGTCGTTGACCTCACGAATGACGAGGCGCATGCCGACGTTCTCCTCATCGACCGGAAAGACTCCGGTCTCAGCCTCCATGCCGATCAGGACCCTATCCGCGCTGACCGCGGTCGGCGACTGCGCCTCGAGGGGTGTCGCCACGAGCCCGACGACGATCACTCGAACCAGCCAGGCACTCAGGCCACGGACGCGGGTCATCTGCAACAGCACCTCACCCCCTGGTCCGCGCGTCATCGGCATGCAACACGGACCGTACCCGGCCCAACAGGACGTCCCGGGTAAACGGCTTATCGAGCAGCGTGGGCGGCACACCGTCCACAAAGACGCTCGTATCGTTGTATCCCGACATATACAGGACCTTGACCTCAGGGCGCTGCCGCCTGAGCACCTCGACCATCTGTTCACCGTTCATGCCCGGCATGACGATGTCCGTCAGCACGAGGTCGATGACGTCCTCGTGCCGGCTCGCCAGGCCGAGCGCCGTCTCCGGACCCGGGGAGAGCGCGGGCAACCGGCCGGCACAGTATCTCCGGCTAAGCGGCACGAGCATGTCGACCGGCGTCACGGCGGGTGTCGTCGCGGTCATGCTCGAGGCGAACCCCGATGGACCTGCGTTGACGCCGAACGCCCTGAAGGCGGTGCTGCAGTTCACGGCGCTGCCGATCGACGGGGTCGACGAGCTGACGCAGGGAACGGGATCGCTGAATGCGGCGGGTGCCGCCCGACTGGCCAATTCGATCGACACGTCGTCCGACTTCGCGGACTGGTGGCTGACCTCCGCCGAGTCGCCGGTCGAAACGATCGCCACCGCTACGCTCACCTGGTCGCAGCGCCTGGTCTGGGGCAACCGCCTCGTCTGGGGCAACACCGTTTACTACAACGATCCGGCCTGGTCCGCGGGCGTCGTCTGGGGCGACGAGCGGGTCTGGCGGACCGCCCCCGGGCGAGGCGACCGCCGACGCAACGCCATTCGCAACGCCAACGTCGAAGGCAACCGCCTCGTCTGGGGGAATCGTCTCGTCTGGGGGAATACCGTCCCGGTGGACCTGGTAGAGGACCAGCGGCTGGTCTGGGGCAACCGGTTGGTCTGGGGCAACCGCCTCGTCTGGGGCAACGCCGCGGTCACGGCCGACCGCCTGGTCTGGGGCAATCTCGACGCCGAAACGCTCACCGCGGAGGCGGAATGACCATGGCTACCTCATTTGCACGTCAGACGACCGAGACCAGCGCGAACGAGAAAGGCAATCTGGTCATGCTGAGCAGCGAACAGCCGACGCGCACCCCGGTGGACTGGCAGACGGGGCTGCCCGCTCTGCTGTCGCCGCGGGTCAGCTTGCGTGAACTGATGCCGTCCGACGCCCAGTCGCTGCACGACCTCATCGCGACACCCGATGTCCAGCGCTACCTGGCGCCCGGACCGAAGAGTGTCCGTGACTTCGAGCAGTTCATCCGCTGGACCCACGAGACGCGCGAGTCGGGCCAGTACGCCTGCTTCGGCGTCGTGCCGAAGGGCTGTGAAGCCGCCGTTGGCGTCTTCCAGGTCTGGCCGGTAGAACCCGGTTTCGCCACGGCCGAGTGGGGCTTCGCGCTCGGCGCGCCGTTCTGGGGCACGGGGATGTTCCAAGAGTGCGCGCAGCTCGTCATCGACTTCGCAATCGAGACGATGGGCGTGCGGCGGTTGGAGGCTCGCGCGGCAGCCGACAACCCCCGGGCGAACGGGGCCCTCAGGAAGCTCGGGGCGGTGCACGAGGGCACGCTACGCCGGTGCCACAAAGTCGGCAACGAGTACCGCGACCACGCGATGTGGTCGATTCTCGCCGACGAGTGGGTGGCCGGATCGGAGCGGGAAGCCGAGACGGCGACGTTCGAGGGCGTGCCGGCGCTGCAGCCGAGCCTGGTCGCCAGCGCCGTCTGAGGCACGACACGGCGAGTACCACGCCGGGGGTGGCGGTCTTCCGTCCGCCGCCGCCCCCGGACCTCCTTACCTCGGGGCTTCGACCCGAACCCCCGCGCGGGTCTACGTGGGGACCCCGAGTGCCCCATTCCGACCCGATTGGAGAGGAGGGGTGGCGGGGACGTCTGCACGGTCGTCCGCTGGCTCACACGGTGTGAGGACCTCAAGTGGTCCGCTCGACGGCCGCCGACGGGATCGACGACGCAATTGCCAGTCTCGCGCGTGAGCCCTGGCCTCCTACCTTCTCTTACCGCGGCATGACGTCGAGCCACTCCCTGACGGGGTTCGTCAGCGTGCCGATCCCTTCGACGCTACACCTCGCCACATCGCCCGGCTCCATGAACACCGGCGGGGTCCGGGCGTAGCCAACGCCGCCAGGCGTCCCGGTCGCGATCACGTCGCCCGGCCGCAGGATGACGTTGTTCGACACGAAGTGCACCAGTTCGTCCACGCTGTGCTGCATCAGCTCGGTGTTCGCGTCCTGCATCAGCTCGCCCGATAAGGTGAATTGAATGTCGAGCGTATGCGGATCCGCGACGAACTCGGCCGGCACGATGAACGGCCCGAGCGGCGCGAACGTGTCGCTCCCCTTCCACACCAGCCAGTCCGACCCGTAGCGATCGTCGCCCCGACCCTCGCGGTCACCAACGTCGTTCATCATCGTGTAGCCGAAGATATGGCCGCGGGCTTCGTCGCGCGGAACATGGCTCGCCGGCCGGCCAATGACGATGGCGAACTCGCACTCCCAGTCGATCTGCTCCCGTTCGGGTTTCAGGAGAATGGGGTCGCCGTCGCCGATGACGATCGATGCCGGCTTGTTGAAGAGATAGGGGTTCTGACGTGTATCGCCGGGCGTGCGCTCCCAAAAGTGCTGCATCGACTCCGGCGCGTCATCGACCGCGCTGGCGTCAGACATCTCGGCCGCCACGCCGGTCGTCATCTCGTCCATGTGCTCCCGGTAGTTGAGCGCCGCGGAGAGGATGACGCCCGGCCGGACCGGCGGAAACACATCGACCTCGCCGAGGTCGTGAACGTAGGCCGGCGGCTCGCCGGCGTCGATCGCCGGCGCGATCAGGTCGACGATGGCGTGGATCCGATCGCGCATCCCCAACTCGTAACGACCGATCAGCTCGCTCATGTCGGCAGGCATCGGCAGCGTGACCCAGAGCCGCTGATGGCGCTCCAGCGACGTGTTGGCGGCTGCCAGGTCGATGACATGGCGGTCCCTGAGGACGACGCCGATGATCTCCTCACCCGCATGCTCGAACGTCCCCAGCTTGAACGGTTCGGCGGCCTGCACTGCCCCTGCGGCGCCGATGGCCACCGCGGCGACCAGCCCCACGACTCTCGTCTGCTTCGTCATTCGTGACTCCCTCCTCATCTGCGTCATGCGGAGGCTAGTGCCCGGGTCGTGCCGGGGTCAAGCCGCGTGGGTTCGTTATAATCAGCGCCCAGGGCGCGTCCTGAGGCACTCCATCTGTCTGATGCCAGCCATCCTGCTCGCCACAATCGGCCTGACGCTCCTCTTCCTCGGCTACCGCTTCTATTCCCGGTTCATCGCGGAGCGCATCTACCGGCTCGACCCGGAGTTCCAGACGCCGGCCCATGCGATGCGCGACGACATCGACTACGTCCCCACGCCGCGGTTCGTCCTCTGGGGCCACCACTTCACCGCCGTGGCCGGCGTGGCGCCGATCATCGGCCCGGCGATCGCCGTCATCTGGGGCTGGCTGCCGGCATTTCTCTGGGTGACGATCGGGACGATCTTCTTCGCCGGCGTTCACGACTTCGGTGCGGTATGGGCCAGCGTCAGGAACAGAGCCCAGTCGATTGGCGCGCTGACCGGAGACGTCGTGGGCCCGCGCGCGCGCTCGCTCTTCATGATCGTCATCTTTCTCCTGCTCCTGATGGTGAACGCCGTCTTCGGCGTCGTGATCGCTGACGCGCTTCAGGCGACACCGAGCAGCGTGATTCCCGTCTGGGCAGCCACGATCGTGGCCCTCGCCCTCGGCCAGTTGCTGTTCCGGATGAAGGTCCCGCTCTTGTGGCCGACCGTCATCGGCACGGTCATCCTCTACGCCGTCATCTGGGTCGGAGAGGTAACGCCGATCGAGCTGCCGGCAAGTCTCTTCGGCCTCGGCCCAGGCGCGCAGTGGATCTTGATTCTGTTCGCCTATGCGGCGATCGCGTCGCTCCTGCCGATCTGGATCCTGCTCCAGCCGCGTGCCTACATCAACGGCGTCCAGCTCTTCGTCGGCCTCGGGCTGATGTACGCGACGTTGTTCATCGCCAGGCCGGAGATCGTGGCCCCGGCGTTCAATGCGGAGGTCCCGGCGGCCGCACCGCCCCTCATGCCGCTGCTGTTCGTCACCATCGGCTGCGGCGCCGTCTCGGGCTTCCACGGCCTTGTCGGCTCCGGCACGACGTCCAAGCAGCTCGATCGGGAGCCCGATGCGCGATTCGTCGGCTATCTGGGCTCGGCCGGTGAAGGCGCGCTCGCCCTCGCCGCCATCATCGCGGCGACCGCCGGGTTCGCCTCGCTCGAGGAGTGGCGCGCCGTCTACACCGAATTTGGCGGCGGCGGGTTGGCCGCGTTCGTGGAAGGCGGGGCCACGATCGTCTCTGACGGCTCGGGGCTTCGCCACGAGACCGCGGCGACCCTGCTGACGATGATGGCCGTCCTCTTCGCCGGCACGACGATGGACACCGGCGTCCGCCTGCAGCGCTACATCGTCCAGGAATGGGGCGCGATCTACCGCATCGCGGTGCTGAGAAACGCCTATGTCGCCACGTTCACAGCCGTGGGTGCCTGCCTGATCCTCGCCTTCGGGGCGGGCGGCACCGACCTGACCGGCGGAATGGTGCTCTGGCCACTCTTCGGGACGACGAATCAGCTACTGGCCGGCCTCACGCTGCTCGTCGTCAGCGTCATCCTGGTGAAGCTGGGCCGACCGGCGCGCTACACACTGGTGCCGATGGCGTTCGTCACGACCGTGGCGCTCCTGGCCGCGCTCTATCAGCTCTGGGATCTGTACCGCACGTCGCAGTACCTGCTCCTCGTTCTCGACATTCTGATCGTCATCGCCGCGGTCTTCGTGATGCTCGAGGCGGCGTCGGCACTCACCAGACACCGCGACCATGGCGGTCGTGGTGGTAACGACCCCGATGCCCCCGCACCGACAGCTTGACCGTCTCACGCCGCGCGCTCTATACTTTCCGACGGCCTGACAGCATGCTGAGTATCCAGAGACCACGCCACGACGGACCGCACTCCGCTCGAAAGCGGAAGTGTCCGTACATCGGCGGGCCGTGCTGGCCCAGGCGCTGACGAACCGTTACGCGCTGCTTTTCACGAGCCCGCCGGCTGCACTGACGTGTCGGCGGGCTTTTTTTTGCCGGCGTCCGGAGGTGGCATGCCCAAGTGTCTCGAATGCGACGCGGAGATCACATTGAAGGCCGACGTCGAGACCGGTGAAATTATCGATTGCCCTGACTGCGGCACGGAGTTCGAGGTGCGCTCCGTCGACCCGCCCACGCTCGACCACGCCCCGCAAGAAGAAGAAGACTGGGGCGAATAGACCCGATGCGACTCGGACTGCTCTGCTCGATTATCCGCACCGAGGAAAAGCTCATCCTGCAGGCGCTCCGCAATCGCGGTGTCGAGTTCGAGAAGATCGACGATCGGCAGCTCGCACTCGACCTGCACA
This sequence comes from Acidobacteria bacterium UBA2161, assembly GCA_002328835.1. Taxonomy (GTDB): domain Bacteria; phylum Acidobacteriota; class Vicinamibacteria; order Vicinamibacterales; family UBA823; genus UBA2161. The sequence goes on from DCWN01000042.1 coordinate 275,509, forward strand.
GTTCGACGTTCCCGTGGGACGTGGTCCTCGAGCGCGCGGTGAACCACGCTCGAGCCCTCCATACACTCAAGATCTTCAATGACCGCGGACTGCCAACCATCAACAGATGGGAAGTGGCCAACGTCTGCGGCGACAAGGTGCTCACGACGAACGCGCTGGAACGGGCCGGCGTGCCAACTCCGCGCACGATCGTCGCCTACACGCCGGATTCCGCCCTGGCCGCCATCGAATCCATGGGCTACCCGGTTGTCCTGAAGCCCGCGGTCGGCTCCTGGGGCCGCCTCATCGCCCGCGCGAACGACCGGCACGCCGCCGAGGCCCTGCTCGAGCACAAGCAGATCCTGGGCTCGTACCATCACTCGATCTTCTACATCCAGGAGTACGTCGAGAAGGCCGGCCGAGACATCCGCGCGTTCGTCGTTGGCGACCAGACCATCTCCGCCATCTATCGGATGAGCGACCATTGGATCACGAACACCGCGCGAGGTGCCACGACGGCGAATTGCCCGGTCACCGACGAACTGAATGCCATCTGCATCGCGGCCGCCAAGGCCGTCGGCGGCGGCGTGCTCGCGGTAGATGTCTTCGAGAGCGAACATGGGCTCCAGGTGAACGAAGTCAACTACACGATGGAATTTCGAAACAGCATCGACGTCACGGGTGTGCCGATTCACGAGCGGATCGTCGACTACACGCTGTCCGTCGGCCAGGCCGCGATCACGGCCGCCCGATGAAGGTCAGCATACTCGGCGCGTCGGGCTACGTCGGCGGCGAACTGCTGCGTCTGTTGCTCGACCATCCGGAGGTCTCCGTCGAGCAGGTCACGTCGGAGCGGCTGGCCGGCAAGCTCGTCACCGCCGCCCACCCCAATCTGCGCGGCCGAACAACCCTGCGCTTCAGTCGCCTCGGCGACCTGGCACCCTGCGACCTACTGTTCGCCGCATTGCCCCACGGCAGCTTCGCGAAGACCTTTGCCGGGGTCCGCGCCATCGCGCCGCGCATCGTCGACATGAGTGCCGATTTCAGACTGCGCTCCCCCCACGCGTACCGCTGCTGGTACGGACACGAGCACGCGAATCCAGCTGCCCTCAGCAAGTTCGTCTACGGGATCCCGGAACTCCACCGGACGGCCATCGCCAGCGCCACCTGCGTCACCGGCGCCGGCTGCCTGGCCACGACCGCGATTCTCGGTCTGCTCCCGCTGTTCCGGGCGGACGTCGTCGCCAATCGCGAGGTGTTCATCGAGGCGAAGGTCGGCTCGTCGGCGGCCGGCAACAAGGAGAGCCCGTCGTCACATCACCCCGAACGCAGCGGCACCGTCCGGTCGTTCCAGCCCACCGGGCATCGGCACACTGGAGAGATCGTGCAGGAACTGGCCGTCCACGGCATGCCGACCGTCCACTTCTCCGCCACGGCCATCGAACTGGTCCGTGGCATCCTGGTCACCGCGCACGTGCGACTCGCCGAGGACCTGGACACCAAGGCGATCTGGAACCTGTATCGCGCCGCCTACCGCGACGAGCCGTTCATCCGAATCGTCAAGGAGACCCGTGGAGTCTTCCGGTATCCGGAGCCGAAGATCCTCGCGGGCTCCAACTACTGCGATGTCGGGTTCGAGCGCGACCCGCATGGCGATCGGCTCGTCGTGCTCGCGGCCCTCGACAACCTCATGAAGGGCGCTGCCGGAAACGGGATCCAGGCGATGAACGTCATGGCCGGCTGGGACGAGCGGACGGGACTCGGTTTCCCCGGCCTCCATCCGGTCTGATGGCCATGCTCGTCGTCAAGGTCGGCGGCGGCCGGGGGATCGACTACGACGCAGTCTGCGCCGACCTGGCCGAACTCCACCGGCTGGCGCGGCCGTGGCTGCTCGTGCACGGCGGCTCGCACGAGACCAACGTCCTCTCCGAGGCCCTCGGCCATCCGCCGCGCTTCGTCACTTCGGCCTCGGGCTACGAGAGCCGGTATACCGACCGGGCAACCCTCGAGATCTTCGAGATGGCCTACTGCGGGAAGGTGAACAAGGGAATCGTCGAGCGGCTGCAGCGTCTCGACGTGCCTGCCATCGGCCTGGCCGGGCTCGACGGGCGCCTGCTGTCGGGCCGCCGCAAGTCGACCGTGACGATCGTCGAGGGCGGCAAGAAGAAGGTCCTCCGCGACGACCACACCGGGAAGATCACGACGGTCAACACCGAATTGATCCGCGTCCTGTACGACGCGGGATATGCCCTGGTGGTCTGCCCGCCAGCCATCAGTGACGATCATGTCGCCGTGAACGTCGACGGGGACCGGGCCGCGGCCCGGATTGCCGAGGCCGTCAAGGCCGATGATCTCGTCATCCTCTCGAACGTACCCGGCCTCCTGCGGGACCCGGACGACGACAAGACGCTCATCCCGCACATCGCCCCGGACACCCTCAACGCGCATTTCGACTACGCCCAGGGCCGCATGAAGAAGAAGCTCATGGCCGCCCGGGAAGCCCTCGACGGCGGCGTCGGTCGCGTCGTGCTCGGCGACGCCCGCATCGCGCAGCCCATCCAGGCGGCGCTGGGCGGCAGAGGAACGGTCATTGGACACCCAACAGATCATCGAGCGTGAGGACACTCACTCATCCGGGATGTACCACAAGCGCCAGGTGGTGCTGGTACGCGGCGAGGGCGCCCGGGTCTGGGATGCCGACGGTCGAGAGTACGTCGACTGCACCGCCGGCATCGGTGTCGCGGCGCTCGGTCACGCCCACCCGGTGGTCGTCGAAGCACTAACCGAACAGGCCGCCCGCCTCGTGACCTGCCACGAAGGGTTCTACAACGACCAGCGCGCGGCCCTACTCGACCGGCTGGACGCCGTGACGCCATCGGCGCTCGACCGGTTCTTTCTGAGCAGCTCTGGGACCGAGGCCAACGAGGCGGCGATCAAGTTCTCTCGCGCGGCCACCGGCCGGCCCGAGATCGTCTCGGCGATGCGGGGCTATCACGGCAAGACCTTCGGCGCGCTCAGCGCCACGTGGGGCAAGAGCTATCGAACGCCGTTCGAACCGCTGGTGCCCGGATTCCGGATGGTGCCGTTCAACCGCCCGGACGCCGTCGTCGAGGCGATCTCCGACACCACGGCGGCTGTTCTCGTTGAAGTCGTGCAGGGCGAAGGCGGCGTGCGGCCCGCGACGACCGAGTACCTGCAGGCGCTCAGAACCGCCTGCACCAATCGGGGCGCGCTCCTCATCATCGACGAGGTCCAGACCGGGTTCGGCCGCACCGGCAAGCTCTTCGCATTCGAGCATCACGGCGTCGCACCCGACATCTTGACCCTCGCGAAGAGCGTGGCCGGCGGCGTGCCGATGGGGGTCACGGCCTTCGGCGATGCGGTCGGCCAGTTGCCCAAGCTGAGCCATACGACGACATTTGGCGGCAATCCGCTCGCCTGCGCCGTGGCCGACCGCGTCATCGCGCACATCGTGAGCGCCGATCTGCCGGCCCACGCGGCCGCCCAGGGGCGACGCCTCATCGACGCGGTCGAGACGCTATCGAGCCCGCGGGTCCGAGAGGTCCGCGGGCTCGGCCTGATGATCGGCATTGAACTGAAACAACCCGCCGGACCCGCGGCACGCAGCCTCATGGACGAGGGGATCCTCGTCTTGCTGGCCGGCTCCACGGTTCTGCGGCTGCTGCCACCGTTGGTCATCCAGCCTGAAGAAATCGACCGGGTCATCACGGCCCTGGGCAAGGTGCTGGCGTGAACGACCAGGACGCGGTCGCCCTGCTCCGCGATCTCTGCAGCGCGTACTCGCCATCGGGCGAAGAAGCCGAGGCCGTCGCCTTGCTCGTCGAGCGCGCGACGGCGGCTGGGCTCACGGCGTCAATCGACGGAGCCGGTAACTTCGTCGGCGCCCGCGGCGATGGCCCGACGACTGTCGTCCTCCTCGGCCACATCGACACCGTCGAAGGATTCATCTCCCCCACCGTCGCCGACGGCCGGCTGCAGGCCCGGGGTGCCGTCGATGCCAAAGGGCCGCTCGCGGCCTTCGTGGCCGCCGCGGCGCGTGCCGCGATTCCCGAGGACGTCAAGGTCGTCGTGATCGGCGCGGTCGAGGAAGAGACGCCCAGTTCGAAGGGCGCGCACTACGTCTGCGACCAATACTCGCCGGCCGCCACGATCATCGGTGAACCGAGCGGCACGAGCGGGATCACGCTGGGATACAAGGGGCGGGTCGGTCTGGCCCTGGTGACGCAGCAGCCCCATGCCCACACGGCGGGCGAGGGACGCAGTGTCGCATCACTCGCCGCGGAATGGTGGACCCGCGTCGAGGAATACTGCGACCGCCGGAATCACAACCATCGGATCTTCGACCGTCTGGATCCGCATCTGTCCGACTTCCACACCTCGACCGACGGGTTCACCGACCGGGTCGACGTGCGCGGCAGCATGCGGCTACCGCCCGGAACCGCAGTCGACGAACTCCACCTCCGCCTGGCCGAACTCGCCGCGACCTGGGGCGACGTCTCGCTGAGTGGCTATGTGCCGGCCTTCCGCAGCGACCGGAAGACCCGGCTGGTCGGGGCGATGATCCGCGCGATCCGGAAGGAAGCGCGGGAACCGACGTTCAAGCTGAAGACCGGCACCTCCGACATGAACGTCGTCGGGCCGGCCTGGCAGTGTCCCATCGTGGCCTACGGCCCGGGGGATTCGCGGCTGGACCACGCCCCCGACGAACACATCGTTCTCGACGAGTACCTCTCGGCCGTCAGAGTGCTCACGCGTGCCATCGCGTCGCCGCTGCACTGACCGCCGAACCACTGCCGGGGTCAGGATCAGGACCCGGCCAGCAGCATGACAGCGCCGGTGCCGATCAGCGTGACCGCGCCGGCGAAGATCGCGTAGTCGACGATCTCCTCGCTTTCGACGCGCGCCCCAGGCTCCCGTTCGCCCGGCAGCGGTTCCGCGTCGATACCCGTCGGTGGTCCTCGCATGATCAACCAGCCGAAGAGCACCGCCCCAATCACCAGTGCCGCGACTGCGCCGCCGTTGCCGCCGCCCGACGGCGGCTCGGCTGGCGCCGGCGGCGCTTCCTGTGCCTGCTGCCGCGCCGCCCGGGCCGCGACGACCTCGATTCGTTCGACGCCGACAGACCGATCGACGGCAAACGCGAGGCGACGCACGCGCTCGACACTGCCGAGGCCTCGTGATACCGCCGCGCCGGCATTCGGCGAGGCGGCCCGCTGCGCCGACATCGGCACCACGCCGGCCCAACCCACCATCAGGCAGACCCACACGGCGACAGCACGACGAGCAAGGGGAATCATCCGTCAACGGCTCCGCGAGCCGGCGTGCATTATAGCGCGGCAGTCGTGGCCCGCGGTTTGCCGCCGGCCGTGGCGTCCGGTACACTGCCCGACCTGATGCTCTATGACATCGTCGCCCTCGTGGCCGGCCTCGCCCTCGTGGCCAAGGGAGGCGACCTCTTCGTGGACGCCAGCATCACGATTGCCAAGGTGCTGCGCGTCCCGCGCATCGTCGTCGGCGGGACCCTCGTCAGCCTGGCCACAACGACCCCTGAGCTGGTCGTCTCGGTCACCGCCAGCGTCATGGGCGACTCGGGGATCGCCGTCGGCAACGCCGTCGGGTCGTGCATCGCCAACATCGGCCTGATCATCGGAGCCGTGGCGCTCATCGCACCGGTCACCGTCGACCTCGCAGACTTCCGCCGCCGCGCCCGCTGGATGGCGGTCGCCGGCCTGCTCGTCATGGCGTTCTCCTGGGATCGCGCGATCGGTCAGTCGGCCGGCGCCTTTCTGCTGCTGTTCACCGCGGTCTACTTGTACGGCGACTATCGCAGCATTCGCGCCCGACAAGCTGACGCTATCGACCGCGGCGAACCCGCCGGAGAGGGCCTCGGCCCGGCGGCCGGCTGGTTCCTGGCCGGCGCGTTGCTGGTCATCGTCGGTAGCCGGCTGCTGGTCACGTCGGGCATCGAGATCGCGTCGGCCCTCGGCGTACCCTCGGTGATCATCGGCCTCTCCATCGTGGCGATCGGCACGTCGCTCCCCGAACTCGTGACCGGCATCTCGGCCGCGCGGCGAGGTGCCGCCGACCTGTCGATTGGCAACATCGTCGGCGCCAACCTGCTCAACCTGGGCCTGATCATCGGCATGTCGAGCGCCATCCGGCCCCTCGACCTGTCGGCGTTCACGCAGTGGTACTCCTACCCGTGGCTGGCGGTATTCTTCGCGGCGATGATCCTGATGCTCGGCCGGCGGGGGACGCTGACGCGCCCGGGGGGGACGCTCTTGCTCGGGCTCTACGCCGTCTACATGGCCGGCTTGGTTCTGGCGCCGGCCTACCTCGGAAACTAGCGGCCACTCAGTTCTGGGCCCCGGCCTCGTAGACGACGCGCCCGCCCAGAATGGTCATCACGACCTCGGTCTGGAGGATCTCCGGAGCGGGGATCGTCATGATGTCACGTGACAGCACGACGATATCGGCCAGCTTGCCGACCTCGAGCGACCCCTTCAATTCCTCTTCGAATCCGCCGTAGGCCGCGTCGATCGTGAACATCCGCAGCGCTTCTTCGCGGCTGACCAACTGCTCTGGATGCCACGGGTCGGCGTCGCCCGGGGCGTGGTGCTGTCGCGTGACCGCGGAGTAGATTCCCCAGAGCGGCTTGACCGACTCCACGGGCGCATCCGACCCGCCGATGATGGGAACACCCGAATCGAGTAGCGTCCGCCAGGCATAGGCGAACTCAAGTCGCTCTTCACCGACGCGATCGGCCACCCAGTCCATATCGCTCGTCGCGTGCGTCGGCTGCATCGACGGCAGGACGCCCATCTCGGCGAATCGGCCGATGTCGTCAGGGTGCAGAATCTGCGCATGCTCGACGCGCAGCCGGTGATCCTCAACGCTCGACTCCGCGATCGCGCGCTCGAACGCGTCAAGGACGACGCGATTGGCGGCATCGCCGATCGCATGCGTCGCGGTCTGAAAGCCCGCCTCGAGGCCGCGCAAGATCGTGTCGTAGATCTCGTCTTCGGTCAGCCGGAACAGTCCGGTATTCCCAGGGTCGTCGGCATAGGGCTCCAGAAAGGTCGCGCCGCGCGAGCCCATGGCGCCGTCGATGCTCATCTTGATGCCGCGGATCGTCAGCCGGTTGTCGTACAGGCCCACCTGCGGCCCCTGCTCGAGGAAATGGTCGAGGTCGTCGTAACTGTACGGCCGTTCTCCCTCACCGGCCGGCCACCGGACGAATTCGTACAGACGGAAACCAAACTCGTCGTCCTCGAGCATGTCGAGATAGACCTCGATCTCCTCGCGACTGCCGCCGGCTTCGTGGACGCCGGTCAGGCCCGACGCCAGGGCTTCTTCGATCGCCAGCTGTACGGCCTCGCGTCGCTGGGCCGAAGACGGCGGCGGCATCTCGGCCAGCACCAGACGGAACGCGTTGTCGACCAGCGTCCCGGTCGCCTCACCCGAGGCGTCCCGAAGGATCTGGCCACCGGACGGATCCGGCGTGTCCCGCGTGATGCCGCCCGCCGCCAGTGCGGCGCTGTTCACCCAAGCGGCATGGCCGTCGACCCTGCCGAGGTACACCGGGTTGTCAGGGGACACCGCATCGAGATCGGCAGCGGTCGGGAACTCCCGGACCTCCCACGTGTTCTGATCCCACCCGCGGCCTTCGATCCAGTCGCCCGGCTGCGCGGCGGCTGCGCGGCGGTCGACCTCGGCAACGATCTCTTCCTTGGTCAGCCCCCGCGTATTCAGGATCTGCTGCTGCCGGCCGAGACGGGTGAAGTGGACGTGCGCGTCGATCATCCCCGGGATGACCGTCATCCCCTCGAGCGCAATCACCTCGGTCGTCGGACCCACCAGCGCCTGGATCTCAGCATCGGTCCCGACCGCGGTGATCCGATCGCCGACGACCGCGACAGCCTCGGCTACCGGAGCGCCGTCGGCCATCGTGACGACGTTGCCGCCAACCAGAACCAGATCGGCGGCCTCGTCGGGTGCCGACGGCCCGCAAGCCGCGAGCCCCGCGGCCACGAACACGGCGAAGGCCGCGCCCCGCGTCACGGTCGGGTCTCGTCGATTGCTCTCTAGCTGCATCGCTACAATCCTCTACGGCTCCTCAGTCACCACGAGCGCGCCAATTTGACGGACGGCTCGCCAGTATAGCCTGTCTCACCGCGGCGATGACGACTTCAGCGCGGCCGTGCAGATACACCTGGACCGGATGCCGCAGATCCGGCCCGCAGTTCGCAGGAACAACGACCTGATAGGCGGGCGCGACCCCGTCGCGGTTCGCCCGCTCGAGCTGGAGCCGGCCGGTGTCGACGTCGGCGCGATACGGTCGTCCACGACGCAGCCGCGCGTACACCTCGTCGAAGGACGGCGCCAGCCGAACAGTCTGCTCGCCCGCCCGCACCCGCCGGTCGCTCGTGGTAGACTCGCCCGACTTCCACGCCGTCATGCGTCACGCGACCATCGAGCCTGACCGTGGGCGGCCGCTGGCACCTCGTCGCCGCGGCGCGCTGCCGTCGCTCGGTTTCCTCGCCACGATCGTCGCCAGTTCGTGCGGCGGTGGTCTGCCCGCCCCAGCAGCGGACTTCCTGATCACGAACGCCACGGTCTGGACCGCTGACCCGGACCATCCCCGCGCCGAAGCTATCGCGATGATCGGCGCGCGCATCGTCGCCGTCGGATCGAACGACGAGATCGCCGCGTGGCAAGGGCCCGACACCTCGGTCGTCGACGGCGCCGGCCAGCTGGTCCTACCGGGATTCAACGACGCGCACATCCACCTGATGCAGGCTGGCCGGCGACTCCTCGATGAAGATGAGCAGGTCGAGGATGCGACGACGCCAGACGCGCGACGCGCGGCCGGCGAGCGGGCCCTCGCCCACGCCGCCCGGCTGGGTGTCACCAGCGCCACCGACATGGGCACGACGGCGGACGACGTCGCGCTCTTTATGGAGTTCGCGGCCGAGGACGCGCTGACGCTCCGGCTCTACCTGGCACCGATGGAGACCGACTGGCAGGATCAGGCCAACGTCGGAATCCGCCGGGCCTTCGGCAGCGCGTTCCTCCGCCTCGGCGCGCTGAAGGGCTACGTCGACGGATCAGTGGAGTCGTCGACCGCCCTGTTCTTCGAGCCGTACGGCGACGCTCCAGGGTCGACCGGCATGCTCACCGAGGAGTTCACGCCGTTCGAGGATGCTCATACCCGACTCTCATCAGCCGACGCGTCCGGCCTCCAGATTGCCCTCCACGCCGTTGGCGACCGGGCCGTGTCGATGGCGCTCGATCTCTACGAGGAGTTGTCGGCGATCGACCCGACGCGCGATCGGCGTCTCAGGATCGAGCACGCCCAGCACCTCGCGGATGCCGACTTCGACCGGTTCGCCGAACTGGAGGTCATCGCCTCGGTGCAGCCGTACCGGGCGGTCGACGACGGCCGCTGGGCGGAAGACCGCCTCGGGTCGGAGCGCGCCCGGGCGGGCGCTGCCTTCCGGACTTTGCTCGACCGGGGGGGGCGGCTGGCGCTGGGAACTGACTGGGACGGCGGACCGCTCGACCCGATGCTGACACTGCACGCGGCCGTCACCCGCGCGACGCTCGACGGCGCGCACCCCGACGGTTGGATACCCGCGCAAACGCTCACACTGGAGGAAGCGGTGACGGCCTACACGCTCGGATCGGCCTACGCCGAGTTTCAGGAGTCCGACAAGGGGTCCATCACGGTCGGCAAGCTGGCCGACCTGGTCATGCTCGACGCCGACATCTTCGCAATCGATCCGACCGATCTCCCGACTGTCAGCGTGGTCACGACGATTGTCGGCGGACGCGTCGTGTATGCAGCCGAGACACCGTAGCCGCACTCGGTACAGGCGGCTTCACCTGAGGAGTTGGTCGATGCGCACCTTGACCGTCGCGTGCACCCTGCTGGCGGCGCTCGCCGCCGCCGTGACCGGCCAGCAACGATCTGGTCAGAGCGCCGTCGACCTCCTGCGGCCCTTCGACAGCTACGGCCACGTCTACGACCCGGACAACGTCGAAGCGATGCGACCCCGGGTCATGGGAACGCGCGGCGTCGTGTCGACCGGGCACTATCTCGCGACCACCGCCGGGCTCGAGGCACTCAAGGCCGGTGGCAACGCGTTCGACGCGGGTGTCGCCGCGGCCATGACGCTCAAGGTCACCAAGATGGGCTACGCCGGCTGGAACGGCGTGGCCCCCCTGATCGCCTACAGCGCCGATGAGGACATCGTCGTGACGCGGGTGGGCGCGGGCACGGCTCCACGCGCCGCCACGCTGGACTACTTCCTCGAGCACGGCAAGACCGCCACGAACACCGCGCTCGTGCCGGCAGACGTGGATGTCTGGCTCGCCGCGCTCGATCGGTTCGGTTCGTTCAGCTTCGCTCGAGCCTCGGCAGCGGCCCTCGACGCCGCCGAGCAGGGCTACCTGATGCACAAGATGCAGAAGTGGCTGCTCGATACCCAGACCGAGCAGGCGATGCGCTTCCCCTACAACGTCCAGTTTTGGTTCCCGAACGGGGTCGGCCGGCAACGCGTCGGCGATCTCATGGTCAACCGCGATCTCGGCCGGCTCATCAAGTACATGGTCGACGCCGAGCGACAGGCCCTCGCAGGAGGCGGCACCCGCAGCGACGGCCTGCGCGCGGCGCGAGACGCGTTCTATCGCGGCCAGCCCGCGCGAGCGGTCGCCGAGTTCCTCACGAGCCACGGCGGCATCCTGGCCTATGACGACATGGCGGGCTACGCCGGCGCCTGGATGCCGTCGATCGCGACCCGCTACGAAGGCGTCGACGTTCACGTACCCGCTGGGTGGTCGCAAGGACCACGACTCGTTCTCGCGCTGAACATCCTGCGCCAATTCGACGTCCGGTCGCTCGGCTTCAACACTTCGAGTTACATCCATCTCCTGTCGCAGGCAATCGACCTGGCCATGTCCGACAGTCACCGCTGGATCGGCGATCCCGACGTGATCGACGTGCCGGAGGCGCTCTACACGGATGCCTACGCGAGACTTCGGGCCGATCTGATCGACATGGACCGGGCGTTCCCCGACATGCCGCCCTGGGGCGACCCGCGCGCAGGCCGCGCCATCGCGGCCGACGCGCCCACGAGCTTCACCGCCTCGAACAGCACCGGGCCAGAGTCGGCGTTCGAACCGCTGGATACGTCGTCGGTCAACGTCATGGATGCCGCCGGTAACCTGTTTTCGCTCACCGAGAGCGACAGCCATATCGTGAGCCCGATGATCCCGGGATGGGGCTTCGGCCTCGGACGCCGCATGGCGCAGTTCAACCTCAACCCCGGCCTGGCGAACGTCGTGGCGCCCGGTAAGCGTCCGCGGAACACGAACGCGCCGGTGCTCGTGATGCGGGGCGGCCGGCCGCTGATGGGCCTGTCGACACCCGGCGCCGACCAGCAGTTGCAGGCGATTCTCCAGGTGCTCCTGAACGTGATCGTGTGGGACATGTCGCCGGAGCATGCGCTCGACCAGCCACGGTTCGGCAGCGATAACTTCCCGACAACCGGCACCGAGGTCAACTTCACCCCGGCGCGACTGAACGTCGAGGACCGGATTCCTGCCCACACGCGCGACGCGCTGCGGAACCTCGGCCACGACGTTCGTTCGTGGGGAGCGTGGAATTACCGGACCGGCGCGGTGACGGTGACCTACCGCCCCCCCGGCGACCCGGCCATGATCGCGGCGGCCGACGTCCGTCGCGAGACCGTGGCGCTGGGATTCTGAGCGCCGCTAACTGCGCTTCCGCTTCCGCCCCGAGCGAGCCGCCGACCGGCGTAGCGTCGGACGCGCCAGATACGTAATCAGGTCGATCTTCGTGATGACCCCGATCAGGTCGTCACCCTCGAGCACGATCGCCATCCGCGTCTCGGCCAGGAGATTCTGCACCAACTCGATTCGGGTCTGTGGCGAGACCGTCGCGTAGTCGCTCTCGACCAGGGCGTCGACGCGCGTGTCCAGCGAATGCTCGCCGGCGGCGAGATATCGTAGGAGATCGACCTCGGCCACGGCGCCCAGCAGGGCTCCGCGCGACAGCACCGGCAGCTGCGAGATCCCGCGCGACTTCATCTTGGCGATCACGTCGCGCACACGGTCGCCCGCCTTCGCCGTGATCACCTTGGCCTGCCGGTGCGCCAGCAGATCGGCCACCGTGCCCAGCCCCCACTCGTCTTCGAGGAACCCGTTCTCCCGCAGCCACTCGTCGTTGAACACCTTCGAGAGGTACTTCGCGGCCCCGTCAGGCAGTAGCACGACGATGTTCTGGCGCCTGTGCGATTGCCGGGCGAACTTCACTGCTCCGGCCACGGCCGCCCCCGCCGAGCCGCCGGCGTAGAGACCTTCGAGCCGGACCAGATCGCGGGCCATCAGGAAGCACTCCTTGTCGTCGACCCGGACGATGTCGTCGATCCACTTCGGATCGAAGGTCGTCGGGAAGAAGTCCTCGCCGATCCCCTCGACCTTGTAGGTGAACGCCTTGGTGATCCGCTGACTCTTCACGAAGTCGTAGTAGAGCGAGCCCACGGGGTCGACGCCGACGAGTTGAATCGAGGGCTTCTGCTCCTTGAGGTACCGTCCGGTCCCCGCCATCGTTCCACCCGTGCCCATCCCGGCCACGAACACGTCGATCTTCCCTTCGGTCTGTTCCCAGATCTCGGGGCCCGTCGAGAGGTAGTGCCCGCCAGGGTTATCCTGGTTGTGGTACTGGTTGGCATAGAACGAATTCGGCGTGTCGGCGTGGAGCTTCTTCGCGACCGAATAGTAGCTTCGCGGATCCTCCGGCTCGACCGCCGTCGGGCACACGACCACCCTCGCCCCAAATGCCTTCAGCGACCCGATCTTCTCGGTGGACATCTTGTCGGGCATGACGAACACGCAGTGATACCCGCGGACCGCCGCGATCATCGCCAGCCCGGCGCCGGTATTCCCACTTGTCGCCTCGATGATGGTCCCGCCTGGCGTCAGGTCGCCGCGGGCCTCGGCCTGGTCAACCATGTTCAGCGTCATCCGGTCCTTCATGGATCCGCCTGGGTTCATGTACTCGCACTTGACGTAGATCGCGGCGTCGACGTCACGCGCCACTCGATTCAGCTTCACGAGCGGCGTGTGGCCGATGGCGTCCAGAATCGTGGCGCACGCGTTGGCGAGCATCTGGTCCTCCAGGAACGGGCGGCGGGCTCGGGCGACCGGGCCCGATCATACCGTGCGCCGCACCTCGGTGTATTATTCGCACAGCCGGATCACACCCGGCGCTTGGGGGGAGCCTCCGGTGACCATTCTCGATATCGTTCGACTGACAGCTGTTCGTGTCGGGGCCGCGTTCGTCGTCATCCTTGGCGCTGGCATCGGTGCGGGCTGGCTCCTGCTCCAGTACGACGAGGGCCTGGGCTTCCGCGAGGAAGCCGATCGGATCGCCGAGGTCCTGCAGTTGCGGCCTGGCCTCATCGTCGCGGACGTCCGGGCAGGTAGTGGCGGCTGGACCGTCGACATGGCCAAGCGCGTCGGCCAATCGGGGCGAATCTTTGCCACGGTGAGCCCGAACAATCCCGCGCACGAGATCTTCCAAGCCCTGGCCGAGGCGGAGATCGACAACGTCAACGTCATTGGTCGCACGCCCGGCCCCTCGCAACGCCTGCCTCTCGACTGCTGCGACGCCATCCTGCTGCGCGGCGTCTATCACGACTTCCCCGATCGCGAGACGATCGCCCGCGGCCTGGTCGAAAACCTCAAGCCGGGCGGCCGGATGGCGGTGATTGATTTCGGCGAGGGCACGCCGGAGCAGTTGAGCGGCCACGGCCTAGCCCAGGAAACCCTGATTGCCGAAATGGAGACCGCCGGGTTCGCCGTCGAACAGGTGATCGACGACTGGTTCGGCAACGCCTACTGCATCCTGTTCCGACGGCCGGTCGAGCGATGATCGCGCCGCCAGGCCACTCGCTCCGTCCACGAGGAGTTCTTCATGCATCGAGTCTCGACGTTCGTCATCGCCATGGCCGCCCTCGTCTTCGCGGGCGGGTGCGCGGCGCCGCCGCCGGAGCCCGCCGTCACCGAGAGCGAAGCCGACAGCCCTGACGGCACCTCCATCGACCCGTGGTCCTACGACCTCGGCGTCATCGGCGCGTTCTCGGAGGTCGTCGAACTCGGGGTGAAGCGCCTCGCCTTGAGCGCGGCGGTCGATCCCGAGTACATGGCTCGGCTCCGTCCGGAAGCCGAGCAGATTGCCGAGCGCCACAACGTGCTGCTCTACCACGAGACCGACTTCCTCGTGACCGACCTCTTCCCCGAGGCGCTGACCGAGGGCAAGGAGGTCCTATTGATCTATCGCGATCCCGTGAAGGCCGAGTACGACGCGATCAAGGCCGACCGCGACGCGCTCATCGCCGACGGGCGCTACGCCGACGAGCCACGGGCCGACATCGCGCGCCGCTTCGGCCGGTTGCTCAGTTACAGCGATGAGGAAATCGAGCGGTTGATCGCGCCTTGACCTCCGGGTCTGAAGACGAGGGGATCCTGATGACGACTCCAATGACCGGTCGACCTGACGCGGACGACGCCACGCGCGAGGGCCACCCGAGCCGCCGGATGTTTCTCGGCCTCGGCGCCGCAGCGGCCCTGCCGCTGACCACGGAGGGCCGGCTCCGGCCGATCGAGGGCGCGCCGACCCGAAGCGACACCCCGGCCGCCCAGCCGGCGGGCGCCGAGCGGTTGCGGGGTGTCCCCGCGACACTGCTGTGCGACGCGCTGACGCGCCTCGGCCATGACCGCGCGCGGTTCACGCTCGCGAACAACGTCCGCCCGACAGTGGCCACCGAGGGCACGATAATCGGTCCGGCCGTTACGACGCAGTACGCGCCGGGCAGCGGCGGCTCCGCGGACGACATCCGCCGCTTCGTCTTCGACCCGGTCGACACGGCCCCGGCCGGGTCGGTCTGGGTGATTGAAAGCGGGACGACCGAACGGGTGAGCATGCTCGGTGAGTTGATCGTGGTAGCCTGCCGCCAGCGCGGCCTGGCGGGGATCGTCACCGACAGCGGGTGCCGCGACATCGAGGCGATCGGCCGCCTGGAGCTCCCGCTCTTCTCGACGGGAACGGTCCTGTACGGCCCCGGTGCGGTCATCCATCCAGTGGCCGCCAACGTTCCGGTCACCTGCGGCGGGGCCGTCATCAGGCCCGGCGATCTGGTGGCCGCCGATGTCGACGGCGCCCTGGTCGTTCCGGTCGAGGCCATCGACGAGGTCGCGCGGCTCGTCGAGGAGTTGCAGGGCAAGGAAGACGCGACGCGCGCCGACCTCGTTCGCGGGGCCTCGCTGCGCGACGCGTACCAGTTCTGAGAACCTCAGGGGTCCTCCCGGGCACCTACCAGAACACCACGTAGAGCGCCACCGTCGCGGCCACCACCGCGGCGCCCACACCGCACGCGATCGGATCGGGTATGGTGTCGACCACGCCGCCATCGGCGCCCACTGACGCCTGGAGCCGCCACGGCGTCGAGCGGGGCGCGACCCACGTCACGCCCGCCATGACGAGCGTCAACACCCCGGCCGTAATCGCCATGTGGTTCAGAAAGGCAACCTCGGGAAGCGCCCAGAGCAGCCCTCCGTAGGTCGGCACGCCCAGCAGCAGCGCCGCCGTCGCGGCCACTCCGGGCACGCGCGGGGCCAGCAGCCCAACCAGGAAGACGGTCACGACGCCCGGGGAGATGAAGCCCCAGACCAGCTGGACGTACTGGAACACGCCTTCGAATCGGCCAGGCAGCGGCGCCAGCAGGCACGCCAGCACGACCAGGACCGCCGTCGAGACGCGGCCGGTCCGCACCAACTCACCGGCCGATGCGGCGGGTCGGAACCATCGCTTCACCACGTCCATCGTGTAAATCGTCGAAGCCGAATTGAGCATCGAGTCGAGACTGCTCATGACGGCGCCGAACAGCGCGGCGAACAGCACCCCGCGCAGCCCGGCCGGCAGCAGGCGGCTAATCAAGATCGGATAGGCCTGGTCGCCGTTCGCGATCTCGGCACCGAACAGCTGAAACGCGATGATGCCCGGAAAGACGATGATGAAGGGGATCACCAGTTTCAACGCCGCGGCCAAGACGATACCGCGCTGCCCCTGCGCGAGGGTCCGCGCGGCGAGCGTCCGCTGCGTGATGAACTGATTGAACCCCCAGTAGAAGAGATTCGGAATCCAGATGCCGACCAGCAGCGCGGTCCACGGCAGCTCCGGATGGTCAGCCGGCAGCACCATGTGCAGCTTTGCCTCGTTCGCGGCCAGAAAGGCCGAGAGGCCGCCCACGCGCTCGAGCGCGACGACCGTGACGATGCCGCCGCCCACAAGCAGTGCGGCGCCCTGCAGCAGGTCGGACCAGACCACCGCTTTCAGGCCCCCGTAGATCGTGTACGCACCGGCCAGCCCGCCGATCAGCCAGATGCCGGTGGTCAGGTCGAGCCCGAAGATGGCCTCCAATCCGATCGCGCCCGAGTACAGCACCGCGGCCATCGCGACACCGACGTAGGCGACCAGCATGTACACCGCCATAACCAAGCGCGCGACCGGACCGTAGCGATGCTCGAGAAACTCGGGCATCGTGTAGATACCCAGCTCGAGGAACCGCGGCAGCAACACCAGGGCGACGAACACGAGGGTCGCGGCGGCGACCCATTCGTAGCTCGCCACGGCGAGGCCCGCCTGGCCGAACCCCGAGCCGGCCATGCCGACGAACTGCTCGGTCGAAATGTTCGACGCGATCAGCGAGAAGCCGATCAGTGGCCAAGTGAGGCCCCGGCCGGCCAGGAAGTAGTCCTCTTCCGTTCGCTCGCGCCGCGATGCGTAGAGGGACACGCCGACGACCGCTCCGAGAAAGATCACGAACGATGCCGCGTCCCACAGGGTCAGGGCCATCAGATCCTTGCTTCACTCGCCGTCCGCGGGTGCATCGCGGCCAGCCCTGGCCGCCGCCGTCGCGTGCCAGCTCGGCCGCACCAGCCACAGCGTGCTCAGCACGCGGCCACTGACCAGGGCGACTGCCGCCATCATCACACCGACCCCATCGAAGACGTGAATGCCGATCCAGAGCATTCCCGCGATCGTCACAATCTCCGCGATCGACGCCCAGGTGATCGACGTGGTCCGTCGCGAGGCCACGAGGACCGCCCGCTCCAGCGACAGCACGACCGAGAGCGCCGGCAACGGCACCATGAGCCGCAACGGCATGATGGCGAAGTTGGTCAGCGCCACCGAGAGCCCGGAGATGCCGCCGAACCAGACGGCGGCCAGGGGCCCGAACGCGATCAGCGCGAGGCCGAGCGACGTCGCCATCGCCAGCAGCAGGCCGAAATCTCGGATCGGGCGGACATGCTCCATCCGCGGTCCCAGCAGCACGATGCCGACCTCCTGGAACGACAACCCCAGGCAGCGAAAGACGAAGGTCAGGCCGTTGATGACGGGCAGCACGGCGAGTGATTCAACGGCCATACGGCTCTGCCCCATGAAGAACGTCACCATAGGCTGGATGCCCATCGTCAGCATCGCGGTCATCGCCAGCGGCACGTAGAACGCCGCGGCCTGCCCCATCGTCAGACGCCGCCCCGAGCCGACCGGGAGCTGCTCGAGCGAGCGCACCGCGCGCCTCGCCATCCGGCTCACGACCAATGCCTCGACCACGACGCCGACCGACAGGGCGAGGGTCCCGACATAGGCGCCCGGCACCGAGGTCAGCCCGCCCATGACCACCGAGGTGGCCGCCATCGCCGTGAGACGCAGCATCGTGCCGTACGCGACGCGACCGGTCAGGCCGTGACGGATCAGGAGACCCTGCTTGAACCGGCGGTAGCCGATCGCGGCCGGCCACGGCAGCAGCAACACCAGGGCACCGTGCGCGAGGCTGCGGACCTCCTCCGGCAGGCCGAGCAGCCGTCCGGCAACAGCCTCGAACACCGGTGGCAGCACGACAACGCAGATCGCGACCGTCAGCAGCGCGCAGAGGCCGTACCCGAACCGTCGCAGCGTCAGATAGCTGTCCCGGTCCGTCGCCAGCGCCGTCGCCGCACTCAGCAGCATGACGACCGGCGACTCCAGGATGAGCCCGAACGCGAAGGCCACGCCGTAGGCCGCGAGATTCTCCCTCGCGTCCGGCAACCGGGCGATGATCGCGGCGATGAGAGGCCCCTCGATCGCCATCATCAGCCAGGTGCCGGCGAGCGGCGCCCAGAAGCGAAGGATCGTGCGCGGGGTTAGTGGCTCGGTCGACATGGCGATGAACAGGGTCTGCTAGAATCGGGACATGGCGACGCAGCTGATTCCGCTGGAGTCGATCGCCGACCTGGACGCCGCGCTGACCGAATCGAGCGTGCATCCGCTCCTGCTCTTCAAGCACTCGGCCGACTGCGGCGCCAGCTTCATGGCGCTCGACGAGCTGCAACGGCACCTCGAGGACGCCCCGGAGGTGGTGCGTTATCGGCTGATCACGATCCAGACCGAACGCGACGTCTCCGATGAAGCCGCCGCACGGCTCGGCGTGCCGCACCGGAGCCCCCAAGCGATTCTCGTCCTCGGGGGTGAGGCGGTCTGGAACGCGTCGCACCTCCAGATCACGGCCGAGACGCTCCAGCGCGTCACGGCCCCCCATGTCGCGCCGGCCAACCCGAACTCAGCTCTCGCGTGAGCTGAGTCGCAGGAGATCGGTCGGCGTTGCGATCCCGAGCAACTTGCGGTCCCACCGATCGACGACCACGACGTGCGGATCTGGCTCATCACCGATCCGCCTGAGTGCGGTCATCACGGTCTCGTCCGGATGGGCGACGATCGGCGCCTCCTGAGCGAGATCGGCGACCCGGCCCTCCGGCCCGTCGCGCTTGATCGCCCGCGCAAGCTCCCGCGGTCGCACGATCCCGGCCAGCACACCCTTCCCCCCGATGGCCGGATACACGTGGTGCCCCTGCCGCTGGGTCACCTCCTGCGCCTGGGCGAGTGTCATGTCCACGTGGAGCACCTCCACGTCGTCGTTCATTACGTTCTTGATCGGCGTCACCGACAGGACATTGATGCCGAGATCGTTCGCAAACGTCAGCCCCTTGCGCTTCAGCTTCAACGAATAGATCGTCGTGTCCTTCAGAATCGCCACCGCTACCTGATCGGCGATCACGCAGACGAACATCAGCGGCAAGATGATCGAGTAGTCCAACGTCATCTCGAAGAGGATGACGATCGCCGTGAAGGTCGCCCGGCTCGTCGCCGCGAAGACGGCCGCCATGCCGACGAGAGCGTAAGCGCCGTACCCCGCAGACATCGCCGGGAACCAGTCGTTGACGACCCAGCCGTACGCACCCCCCAGCATCGCCCCGATGAAGAGGCTGGGCGCGAAGACACCACCCGAGCCGCCCGCCGACAACGTCAGGCTCATGGCCAAGATCTTCAGGAAGACCAGGAGCAGAATCGTCGCGAATTCGGCATTCTGCTGCACCACCGCTGAGACCGTTTCGTACCCCACGCCGTAGACCTCGGGCACGAAGTAGCCGATCGCCCCCAGGCTCAGCCCGCCGATGATCGGCTTGAGCGCGAACGGCAGCGGCGCGACCTCGAACAGGTGCTCCATCCGATAGAGCGACCAGATCGTCAGGCAGCCCACGAGGCCGGCCAACAAGCCAAGGCCAAAGTAGAAGACCAGTTCGCCGGGATGGACCAGGACGTGCTCGGGCACGATGAAGGCCGGCTCGTTGCCCAGATGCCAGCGCGATACGACCGTGGCGAAGACCGACGAGATGACGAGCGGGATGAACGAACGGGGATTCAACTCGAGAACGATCAGTTCGATCGCGAAGACCAACCCGGCGATTGGCGTGTTGAAGGTCGCGGCGACGGCGCCGGCCGCGCCGCAACCCACTAGCGTCTTCAGGTCTTTGCCGCGCACCTGGAACCACTGGCCGAGCGTCGACCCGGCGGCCGACCCGATCTGTACGATCGGCCCCTCCCGCCCGACCGACCCGCCGGTCGCGATCGTGAGGCTCGACGCCAGCGCCTTGATCGAAACGACCCGCTTGCGCATCCGGCCACCGCGGGTCATGACGGCCTCGATGACCTCGGGCACGCCGTGGCCCCGCGCCTCGCGCGCGAAGGTCCGCACCAGGTAGGCGACAAGCAGGAACCCCGCCGCGGGGATCACAACCATCCACGGACCGCGCGTCTGCTCGAGCGGCGACGCGAGTTCGAAGCCGAGTCGTCCGTGGAGGATGGAGTTCTGGAAGAAGCCGATGAGGAACCGGAACCCGATGGCGCCGTAGCCGGCGACGAGGCCGGTCAGCATCGCCAGCAGGTTCACGACCGTCGCCGTGCGAAGCATCCGGGCATCGAACCGCCCGGCAATCCCGAGGTCGGTCGGAACCGGTGCTGACGCAGGGGACTGTGGTCCGTTGACGGGCGGTGACCGCATGCAAGCTCGAGACCCTCTGAGTGTCGGTTCGGGGCGCGCTGAACACACCATTCTATCCGATCCCGAGGGAGATCGATGGCGGGACCACGAGGGGATCGACGATGGAACCGAGCCGGAAGGGGATGCCGGACGGGCGGAGTCAGTCCGCGCAGGCGAACTGCTTCACATCAATCTCACCCGCATGCAGTGCCGCGGCGGGCGCGGCCGGAAGCGGAATTTGAATGCCGCCCAACGGGTCGGCCTGCGCGAGGCGCTGCCAGTACTGCTCGGGCGCCGGCCGGTACAGGCGGCCGAGCGCGTTCTTCTCTACGGCCTGCTGGACCTCGTCGCGGATCGTCTCGAACAGCTCGGCGACCACCCGATCCCGCGAGCACCCGGTCGTCATGAAATCCATCTCGAGACAGTGCGCGACGGGCTGGTTGTCCTTCGTGTAGACGAGCACGGTGAGCGACGGGACTGCGGCCACGGTTCATCTCCCGATGGGAACGCCGATTCCGGTCCGACCGAGGGCTCTACCACCTGCTATCGGCCGGCCGCTCCAATGCTGTAGGCCGGCCGGGTGGCGGTGATAGACTCCGGTCGCCCGGGACCCCCATGCCGCCCTTCTTTCGCCGCCGCCTCGCATCCGCCGCGGCCATCGGCTGTCTGCTGGGCACCGCCGCCTGCGGGCCCGCAGCGCCCGCAAAGACCGGCTCCACTGCCCCCCCGCCGGCGGAAGACGACCGGACGGCGCTCGACGCGAAGTTTCTGGAGATGTTCGCGCGCGCCTACTATCCGGGCCGCAGCGGTCAGGTGATGCTGGTGCCAGAGCCAGGCGAGGTGCTGCTCGAACCCGACTCGCCGTTCTATCGGTTCATGCACGGCTCCCCCTGGGACTACGACGTCGAGATCCCGCTGGTCATCTACGGCCCGGGACGAGGACGCGTCCGCCCGGGCGCGTTTGACGCGCCGGTGACCCACCGCGACATCGCCCCGACCCTGGCTGCCGTCCTCGGCATTCCCGGGGCCGCGACGATGACCGGCCGGGTGCTCGACGAAGCTGTGGCGGGCGTGGCCACGCCCCCGCGAGCCGTGCTCCTGGTCGTGCTCGACGGCGCGCGGCGCGACTCCTTCGAGCGCTACGCCGCCGACCTGCCGACGTTCGCTCGCCTCCGCGCCGGTGGCGCCTGGTTCACGCAGGCGGCCGTCGACTATCTGCCCTCGCTCACCAGCGTGGGACATGCCTCGATCGCCACGGGGGCCGAGCCTCGCCTCCACGGCATCGTGGCCAACACGATGTTCGACCGGCGCACCGACCGACCGAGTGGCCCATTTCCCGGAAGCGCGCCGGACAACCTGGCGGCACTGACGATCGCGGATCTCTGGAATCTGCAGACGCGGGGTAAGGCCGTCATCATCGCGCAGGGGACGACGCCGCGCGCCACCATTCCCATGGCGGGGCACGGGGGTTGTCTCGTCAGCGCCGCACCGGTCGTGATGGCGATGTTCGACGCTGGCCGCGGCGCCTGGGTGACGAACGACCGCTGCTATCGCCTCCCCGCCTACGTGGCGGGCGACACGGCGGACCGCGTCTGGCGCGACGGGGAGACCTGGCTCGGCCACGAGGTCAGCGACAGCCGCACCCTCCTGCGGACCGGCTGGTTCGCCACGTTTCAGACCGACGCGTTGGTCGCGATGATCGAAGCCGAGGGCGTCGGCCACGACGCGACGCCCGACCTGATCCTCGCAAACTTCAAGACGCTCGACTACGTCGGCCATCGCTGGGGGCCGGACTCCGAGGAACTCCGCAGCGCGCTGCGGACGCTCGATGCGGAACTCGGCCGGATCCTCGCGGCGCTCGAGGCGGTGGCCGGGCCAGAGGAAGTCGTGGTGGTCGTCGTCTCCGACCACGGCACGCCCGCGGAGCCTGACCCACCGGCGACCGACCGACGCTACATCACGGATATCGTCGACGGGATTCACGACCGATTCGACCCCGACGAGCGGCGCGTGGTGTTCTTCTATGGCGACGCGGCGGACAATCAGATGTTCATCGATCGCGATCGCTTGAGCGACCTGGGCCTCGACCTCGACGCGGTGGCCGCCCACATCGAGGCGCTCCCCTACATCTTCTCTGCCTACACAGAGGACGAGGTCGCCGCGGCCAGCGGTCGCTGAGCACCCCGCCTCAGTACCCCCAGAAGATCCTGAGCGGCACGACGAACATCGTCGTGCCGCATCATGAGGTGTGCGAGCCCCAGGGCACATTGCCTGGCTGCATCGGCCCGGGTACACTGGCCACAATGGGCGCCTTGGCGGAGATTCTCGTCTCGTCCGCGCAACACGCAGCGGCACTGACGACACGCGCCGGGATCAACGGATCGGTGCTGAATTTCTCCGATGGCGAGGCGCTGCAGGCGATCGCCGCGGTCACGCAGCACCGACCACCGCTCATCGTCCAGGAACGATTCTTCGCGGTCACGCCGCGTGGCGCCGCCCTCGTCAACCGGATCAAAGCCGATCCGGCGCTCGCCGACACCGAGATCCGCGTTCTGGAGCACGACAGCGACTACTCCCGCGTCATCCCGCGTCGACGGTCCGCCGCCGCGCCAGAGGCCGCACCCGCGGAGCCGGACGGTGCGCCGCCGACGGCCGGACTCTCGCCCGACGCCGGTGAACCCGCGCTGGACGCAGAAGGCACGCGCATCGCGCCCCGCCTCCCGGTCAGGGCGGGCGCCGAACTGAAGCTGGACGGCAGCCCGGTGACGTTAGTGGACCTCTCGGAGACCGGCGCCCAGGTGATCTCGCAGCAGGCGCTCAAGCCGAACCATCAGTACCAGGCGGACCTGACGAGCGAGACCGAGACCCTGCAGTTCGAGGCTCGCGTCGTCTGGGCCAACTTCGAAGCGCCGGAAGGCACCGCGCAGTACCGCGCGGGCCTGGCGTTCGGACACGCCGACCCGGCGCGCATCGACCGCTTCTGCGCCGCGCTCCCCCAAGCCTAGCGGCCAACCCCTAGCGGCTCGAGCCGATCCAGTCCTCGAGGATCGCGTGGTCGCGGAGGATCGTGTCGACACGGTCCGATCCGGTCGACAGGATGACGGCTGGCGCGCCGGCCAGTTCCTCGAGCCTCGCCACGTAGGCACGCGCTTCGGAAGGCAGGTCGGTCTCGCGCTGCGCGCCCTGCGTCGGCGACGACCAGCCGGGCAGCGTCTCGTAGACGGGCTCGCACGACGCCAGGACGCCCGAGTCGGCGGGAAAATCGTGCAGGAGCTTTCCCTCGCGCCGATACGCGGTGCACACACAGATCTCATCGAGATCGTCGAGGACGTCCAGCTTGGAGATGGCCAACGCGTCGAGGCCGTTCAGCCGGACGGCGTAGCGCATCGCCACCGCGTCGAACCACCCGCAGCGCCGCGGCCGCCCGGTGGACGCCCCGTACTCCTGTCCCGATTCTCGGAGCCGTTCGCCGGCTTCACCCGTCAACTCAGTCGGCAGCGGCCCTTCCCCAACGCGCGTCGTGTAGGCCTTCACGACGCCGAGCACACCGTCGATCGCCCGCGGCGGGACACCGAGCCCGGTGCACACGCCGCCGATCGTGGCGTTCGACGAGGTCACATAGGGAAAGGTCCCGTGGTCGATGTCGAGCAGGGCGCCCTGCGCCCCCTCGAACAGGATCGCCCGCCCCGCCTCCCGGGCTTCAGCCAGCGCCAGCGACACGTCGGTCACCCAGGGTTGGAGCCGGTCCCACGACGCCGCCAGGCGGCCCAGGACGGCCTGCCAGTCCATCTCCGCCCCTGAAATCAAGCGGTTTCTGGCCGCCACGTTCTCCTTGACGACCCCGGCCAGCGGGCCCGTGAGCGAGCAATCCGCCAGATCGCCAATCCGAATACCCCGTCGGCCGATCTTGTCCTCGTACGCCGGACCGATCCCGCGCGACGTCGTCCCGATCTTCCGCTCACCACGGCGCGCCTCGGCCAGCAGCTCGAGGTCACGGTGATACGGCATGATCACGTGCGCCTTGTCGCTGATGCGCAGTCGCTGCCCGACCTCGATCCCGAGCGCCGCCAGCATCTCGATCTCGGTCATCAACGCGTTCGGATCGATCACGACGCCGTTTCCGATGATGCAGGTCGTGCCGCTGTGAAGGATGCCCGACGGAATCAGATGCAGCACGAACTTCTGGCCAGAGACATAGACCGTATGGCCGGCGTTGTGCCCACCCTGGTACCGCGCAACGACGCCAAATCGCGGCGCCAGGAGATCGACAATCTTCCCTTTGCCTTCATCGCCCCACTGCGCGCCGAGTACCGCAAGATTCATCGCTCGCATCCCTCCGACGAGTGATCCGCCTACTGCAGCCTGCCATCGTAACAAAAGACGGCGACGAACGAAAACGTCGGGCGCGCCAATGCCTGTCGCACCCGATGATTCGCGCAAGGTTTCCGCACAACCGCGACGAAAACACGCTTTGAACAGAAGTCAAGCACGAAATGCATGGCCATGAATATTCGATTGCCGTTGACAACATTCGGCACGTTTCCATAAGTTCTACTTGTCCGGCGGGCGGCTCGTTGACACGACGCGCGTCGCGTAACCGGACGACCGAGATCATGACGATCGTCACGCGTCATCACCGTTCGATTCCCCACCTCGTGACGACTAACGCTCGCGCTCCCCACAACGGCAGACGAGGCCTCGCATGATGGTCGAACGCCCCGCCGTGGAGCGGCGCGTACTGTCGGCGATCGAGGCAGCCCCCGTCCGCCTGCCGTTCGTGCTCGGCGCGTGCGGCACGGGTCGCACGACGCTGCTGCTGCGCCTGCGACAGATCCTCGGCGCGGATCGGTGCCAGTACGTCGACATCGAGCAGGCCGCCACGACGCCCGAGGGCTTTCTGCGCGCCCTCACCACCGCTTCGCCGTTTTCGAGCGCGGCGCACCCGCGGCCGCTCGAAGATGGCGTGTCGGCGCGTGACGCCTTTCAGGCGGCCCTGGCGTTCCTCGACTCAGCCCAGACTCCGGATGGCCAGCCGGCGGTATTCCTGCTGGATGAGGCCCTCGAACTCAAGACGTTCGACAGCTTTCCGGGCTTGCGGATGGTGCTCCGCGACCTCGTTCAGGCGCTGCGAGGGAGCCGGAATCGCTTCGTCCTGAGCACGAGGTACATGAGCCGGGCACATCGGCTACTGCGCGATGCCTCGCCCGAATACGAGGTCATCCATGTGCCGCCGCTCTCACCCGCCGAGGTCGCCGGGGTGCTCTCGGACGACTACGCCCCGCGGGACACACTCGGCCGAGCCGAACTGGCGCGCGCCGTGCACGCGCTGACCGACGGGCGACCGTCCTACGTGCAACTGCTCGACGACGCGATGCGGGACATGGACGGCTCGGTGGGCGACGACCCCGTGGCGGCGCTCGCCGGCCAGATGGCGCGCGGCGCCCTCCTGTGGGAACGCTGCCGTTTCTGCTACGAACTGCGTCTGCATCGCGCGCGCGGCTACGGCGCGCTGAAGGCGATCCTGCAGGTGCTGGCCGAACAGGAGCCACTCACGCTCACCGAGATCGCTCAGCGTCTGCGCCGAACACCTGGCTCGACCAAGGACTATCTGTCCTGGCTGGAAGATGTCGATCTGATCTCGGCCCGCCAAAAGCGGTACGGGTTCGTGGACCCGCTGCTCCGCCTCTGGGTGCGGCTGCACTGCCGTCCCGAACCGCTCGACGAGGAACAGCTGGCCCGGGAGGTGCAGCGGTTCGCCCACGGCGTCCTGCCCGAGGTGGAGCCAGCGCTTGCGGTCGCCGCCAGCACCCCGGTCGTCGAGCGCAGCTGGAGCGTCGTCGAGATCGACTGAACCTCGTCCCGCGCTCAGCCCCCGGCCAGCCGCAGGGCCTCGAGGGCGAGGGCGGCGGCCCGCTGCTCCGCCTCTTTCTTGCTTCGACCCTCCGCACGCGCCGCCTCGGTGTCCCCGGCGCGCACCGCCACGACGAACACCTTCTCGTGGTCCGGGCCCGTTTCGCCCACCACGGTATAGGCCGGCAACGAGCGGCCGTGCGCCTGGGCCCACTCCTGCAGCGCGGACTTGTAGTCGACGCTCAACCCCTCGGGCCGGCGCCCCCGGCGAAACTCGTCGATCATGCCGGCGAGTTGCTGTTCGATGAACGCCCGCGCCGCGTCGATGCCGCCGTCCAGATAGATGGCGGCGATCACCGCTTCGTACGCATCGGCCAGGAGCGCCTGCTTCGCCCGACCTCCAGACCTTGCCTCGCCCTTCCCCAACAGCAAGAAGTCACCGAGTCCAAGCGCCGCGCCCCGCTCGGCCAGCGTCGCGGTCGACACGAGCGATGCCTTCATCTTCGACTTTCCGCCTTCGTCGTGCTCCGGGAATTCGCGGAACAGCAGGTCCGCGACGACGAACCCGAGCACGGCGTCACCCAGAAACTCGAGCGACTCGTTGTCGGCCACCCCGCCACTCGGATCCTCGTGCACGCGTGAACGGTGCGTCAGCGCGTGCTCGAGCAGACCACGGTCGCGGAACCGGTAGTCCAGCGCCTGATCGAGGCCGGCATCGTCGCGCGCGCCGTCCTCGTCGCCCGCATCGCGGGAAGCCTCGATGATCTGTCGCGCATCGGCCACGTGTACCTCGGCGACGCGGACGCGCACCGTCGGCTGGTCGTCGCCGCGCAGCGGGACCAGAGCGCCGAGTTTGTCAGACGTGATGATCGCAGGAACGCCGTGACTCTCGAGCAGGGCCCGCACGACGCTGGCCTCGGCGTCGGAGGAGGTCGCCAGCACCGTGACCAGGTCGTCGCGCGAGGCGTCCGGCGGCGCTGTCACGAGCGCGCCACCGGCCCGCCCTCGGCCGACGCCTCGGCCGCCGAATCGACCTTGACCAGGATCATCGTCATGTCGTCGTGCTGCTCCGCGCCGTCGACGAATGATTCCACCTCGTTCAGCACCTCGTGCTTGAGGTCGTCAGACGACCGATGGCCATGCGCTTCGATTACCTCGCTCAGCCGGGATTCCCCGAAGAAGTCGGATTCCGGATTCATCGCCTCGCTGACCCCGTCGGTGTACAGGGCAATGACATCGCCCGGCCCGACCGGCAAGGTGTGCTCCTCGAGCAGTTGCTCGAACTTCTCCGCTATTCCGTCGAACCGCAGACCCAGCACCAGGCCGTCCGGCGCCAGCACCTGTGCCCGGGGCGTCGGCTCGCCGCTCGGCAGATAAATGAGCGGCGTATGCCCGGCGCGCGCGTGGGTCAGAGCGCCGGCGGCCATGTCGAGCACGGCATAGGTCATCGTGATGAAGCTGCGCGTATCGAGGTTGTCGGAGATGAGCCGATTGACCTCGATCAGGAGCTGTTTCGGCGAGTCGTGGACCTGGCTGAGCGAGAGCACCAGACCCTTGAGTTCGGCCATGTAGAACGCCGCCGAGGTGCCCTTGCCCGATACGTCGGCGATCAGGATCCCCAGCCGGTCGGGGCCGAGCCGGAAGAAGTCGTAGTAATCCCCGCCCACCTCGCGCGCCGGGACGCACATCGCCGTCAAATTCACGCCCGGCATGTCGACCGATCCCGATGGCAGCAGCGACACCTGGATGTCGCGCGCGATGCGCAGCTCCTCCTCGAGCCGCTTCTTCTCGGCCACCTGCTTCACGAGGCGCTCGATGCTGCCGATCATCGAGTTGAACGACTCGGCCAGCTGGCCCAGCTGGTCCCGCGTCCGCACCTGAATACGATGCTTCAGATCGCCCGCACGGACCCGTTCGGTGCCGGTGAACAGTTCGTGGACCGACCCGGTGATCGACTTCGCGAGCGCGAGGCCCATGACGAAGGCGGTGCCCTCGATGATCAGGAAGAGCGTGCCGATGATCGTCAGCACCAGGACGAAGATCGAGCCGAGGCTGACCGTGCCCAGGGTGGCCTGCGCCCCGGTGATGCGCGTGTAGAAGTCCCCCAAGCCGACCTCGATCGCGGTCGTGACCTGGCCACCCCGGCCGGTCGTCCAGTCGGTGTAGTCGACGAAGGTGACCCAGTCGAGCGTGTAGCCCTCGAGGACCGCTGGTGCCTCGGCCGAAGCCACGGCCGGCGGTTCACTCACCACCCCGGTTCCGGACGGTTCGCCCGACGCGCTCGCTCGGCCTACTGGCGCCACGACCTCGCCTTCGTTCGTGACGAGCGCGGCGCGACCCAGGACGATGCCCGTCGCCGCGCCGATCCGGTCGCGCGTGACACCGGTGATCGGGATGTCCACGACAACCGCGTAGTCGGCGCCGTCCGGCTGAAAGCTCACCGCGCGCGCCACGAGTTCGGTGCCCTCCGTCCCTGGCATCGGGTAGGCCACGAGGCCGCCGAACCCGCTCGGATCGATCCACGCCGGCACCCGGCCCGGCGGCTCGACGTGACGCCACGGTCCGGTCACCGCCGCCG
>DCWN01000042.1:304757-334724 GCA_002328835.1 Acidobacteria bacterium UBA2161
AGCATCGCCGCTCGCTTGCCGCCCAGCACCGACGGCGCGTCCGCCACGCCCGCGCCGCGGACCAGCTCGCCCGCCGAGGAGTCCGCCAGCAGCGCCGCCTCCTCGACGAGATCGTCGAACCCGGTGCGGATGAGGAACGAACTGACGTTGAGAAACATCAGTACGCCGGCCAGGACGAAGAACGCCACCACCAGCAGGACCGGCACGAAGCCGATGAAGAGGTACGAGACGATTAGCTTCCGGCGAACCCGCCAGAGAAAGCGCCGCCGCACTTCGGCCAGCACCCTGGCCAAGCCGACCAGCCCCGCGACCAGCAACACGAGCGTCGCGGCCAGGTCTGCGAATTCGAGGACCGGCGCCGTCGGCGCGATGACCAGCGTGAGGATCTTGATGAGGAGCGCGGCCGAGACGGTGCGTCCAGGCCAGGACCGCACGAACCAGGCCGACACCCGGTCCGCCATCGCATGGAGCGTCAGGCGGGACAAGCCGTCGGGCGGCGCGTCTCCAAGCGGTTGGGCGACCATGGCGGTTTGAAAACGAAATATATCAGATGTATCGTAGCTGCCGCCGACTGGCGCGACCGCTGCGGCTGACGACACCGGACAGCCGCGAGGACTTCACGTGACGAACAGACCCACACGCCGCTTCAAGACGCTGTGCGTGCACGCCGGGCAGCCCCCCGACCCGACGACCGGCGCGATCGTCACGCCGATCTACCAGACCTCGACCTACGTGCAAGAAGCCCTGGGGCGGCACAAGGGCTATGAGTACTCGCGCACCCAGAACCCGACGCGCGAAGCGGTCGAAGCCAACATCGCGGCGCTCGAGGGCGGCAAGGCGGCCGTTGCGTTTGCCTCGGGGATGGCCGCCATCGACGCGGTGTCGACGCTACTGCGCGCGGGCGACCACGTCGTCGTGACCGAGAGCACCTACGGCGGCACCTATCGACTCTTCGAGCAGGTCGGCCGGCGGTACCAGCTCGACTTCTCGTACGTCGATACGGGCGACCTCGACCGGATCGCCGGCGCCATGACCCCGGCCACGAAGATGCTCTTCGTGGAGACGCCGGCGAATCCCGTGCTGGACCTGACCGACCTGGCCGCCGCGGCGGAGATCACACGCGCGCGTGATGTCGCGTTCGTCGTGGACAACACGTTCGCCAGCCCGTACGTGCAGCGGCCACTCGAACACGGCGCCGACCTCGTCGTCCACAGCACCACGAAGTATCTGAACGGGCACGCCGACAGCGTCGGCGGCATGGTCGTGGCGGCGCGTGACGACCATATCGAGTGGCTGCGGTTCGTCCAGAACGCCGCCGGCGCGATCCTGAGCCCGTTCGACTCGTGGCTCCTGCTGCGCGGCACGAAGACCCTGGCGCTGCGGATGGCACAGCACAACGCCAGCGGCCTCGCCCTGGCGCAGTACCTTGCGGACCACCCGAAGGTCGAGCGCGTCTTCTACCCCGGCCTGCCGGATCATCGACAGCACGCGCTGGCGCGGCGCCAGATGCACGGCTTCGGGGGTATGGTCGCCTTCGAGCTGGGGTCGCTCGAGGCCGCGCGCCATGTCCTCGACAGCGTCAGCGTGTTCTCGCTGGCCGAGAGCCTCGGTGGAGTCGAAAGCCTGATCAGTCATCCCGCCACGATGACCCACGCCTCGGTCCCCGCGGATGAGCGGCGGGCCCGCGGCATCACCGACGGCCTGGTGCGGCTCTCGGTCGGCATCGAGGACGTCGGCGACCTGGAAGCCGACCTTCACCAGGCGCTGGGCGCCTAGTCGGCACCCATGGCTCCCGCGCTCGCTATCCTCAATGCGCCGCGCCGATGGCTCCGCGGCCTGTACGACTGGACCCTACACTGGGCCGACACGCCCGTCAGCCTCGCGGCGCTCACCGGCATCGCCGTCGCCGAATCGTCGATCTTCCCGATTCCGCCCGATGTCCTGCTGATCGCGATCGTCGCGGCCAACCCGAAGCGCTGGCTCCAGGCGGCCGGGCTCTGCGCGGCCGGGTCGGTGGTCGGCGCCGCCATCGGCTACCTGATCGGCGCCGGGTTCATGGCAACCGTCGGGCAGCCGATCGTCGACTTCTACGGAGCCCAGGCGCGGTGGGAGCAGGTCGTGGCGATCTACACCGGCGTGTGGGGCGTCTGGTTCCTGGCTGGCGCGGCCTTCACGCCGATTCCGTTCAAGGTGGCGACGATCGCCGCCGGGGCCACGGGGATGGCGTTCTGGCCGTTCCTGCTGGTCAGCTTCGTCGGCCGCTCGGGCCGGTTCTTCCTCGTCTCAACGATTCTCCGGATCTGGGGCCCCCGCGTCCGGCAGACGATCGAGCGGAACTTCGACCTGGCCGCACTGCTCTTCCTCGCGCTGCTCGTCGGCGGCTTCCTCGTCATCCGGTTCCTCTGAGCCGGAGCCGTACCTCGAGGCTCGGCTGTCAGCCCGCCGACTCCGCCACCCAGTTCAGGTAGGCCTCGCCGCCGCCGCTCGCCGGGATGTCGAGGATCTCGGCCACGGCGTACGGATGCAGCGCCTCCACCCTGGCGTGGAGCGCCGCGACCTTCCCGGGCGTCGTCTTCATGACGACCTGGTGTTCGCTGCCCTGCTCGACCCGCCCCTCCCAGCGATAGACCGATCGCATCTCGGGGAGGATGTTCACGCACGCGGCCAGCCGCTCCGCAATCAGCGTCTGCGCCAGGTCGAGCGCTGCCTCTTCCGTCGGCATCGTCGTCAGGACAATGACACATCTGTCTGCGCTCACGCTGCCCTCCGCGCCGCCGGCTCTATTCGCCCCGCAGCCTGCGGCCGAAATACCAGATGGACGTCCGTCTGCACCATGCCGAAGATCGAACTGCCCCGCGCCCCGCGCCGAAACGCCCGACGCAAGCCGGCTCCCCCGCGCAGCCGGCGGACGCTCCAGCTCTTGCTGCTGTTCGTGACGAGCATCCTGCTGGCGGATGCGATCATCGGCGAGCGCGGCCTGCTGGAGACCTTGCGGGCGCGCCGTCGCGACACGGCCCTCCAGACCGAGATCGCCCAGCAGCGTCAGGAGAACGCACGGCTGCGAGAGCAGGCCCGGCGCCTGCGCGAGGATCCCGCGGCGATCGAGGCGATCGCACGGCGCGACCTCGGCTTGCTCAGTCCGGGCGAGATCCTCTTCATCATCAAGGACGTCAAGCCGGCGTCTCGTCGGCTCGAATAGCCGAACCGCACCTCGATAGCGCGCCGTCTCGTTGACCCTCTCGAACGGCGCATGTTAACATCGTAGAGTTTGGCACCCACCCGCCGGGCCGGCGTGTGCGGTAGAATGCTGACGCGGGGTGGAGCAGTCCGGTAGCTCGTTGGGCTCATAACCCAAAGGTCGGGGGTTCAAATCCCCCCCCCGCAACCAACTTTTACAACGAGTTGCAGTGTTTCCTTGTAGCCCGTGTCTTGTTTCATCTAACAGCCATCTAATAACTCGGGTGAGACGGAGGATTTTCGATCCCCCCCAGGGGGGGAATCGAACCCCCAACCCGCAGATTAAGAGAACGACGGGCAGCCGTCCGCCGGTGTCCGCCCGCATCCAGCCGTTAGTGTGTCAACCTGCATACGAGGAAACGATGAACATTGCCAAACTGCAGCAACGCCTCCGAGAGTTTACGGCTGAACGCGACTGGGACCAGTTCCATAGCCCGAAAAACCTGGCCATGGCACTCACTTCGGAGGCCGGGGAGTTGGCTGAGGTATTCCAGTGGATGTCGGAGGACCAGTCGCGGACACTCGATGAGTCCTCCACGAATATGGCCGCTGCCAAAGAGGAACTCGCCGATGTGATGATCTACTTACTTCGCCTTACCGATGTCCTCCACATCAATCTTGAAGAGGCCGTCAACGAAAACATTGCCCTCAACGAAGCCAAGTATCCTGTGGGCGTCTCACGAGGCAACGCAACCAAATACAACCGACGCTAGAGACTTTCCAGATGGCTGGCCCAAAACTCCAAGAACGTTTTCTCCAGTGGTACGTCATCAAGAATAAGGACCGCCTCCCGCTCATCAACGGTAAGAAAGTCGTTCAGGTCATCGACAACCAGGATCGGTTCCCCGACCTCACGCTAATTCTGGACGATTCCAGCGCCGTGCCCGCTGAGGTCGAGTGGGCGTCCAGCGATTTCGTTGCACACGGACACCCCATCGATAAAATAGCCGACGAGAGTGGTGTGGTCCTCGTCCTCACGCAAGATCGAGATTTAGGGCTCGGTGTCAGGCAGATCACGCTCGACATAGATGATTTCGAAAAGTGGATCGCTAAGAACGTCACGTCCTTAGTCCGGCTGACCACCGAAGACATCCGACACCCGCAGCCCCGCACGTTTCCCAAGCTGTGGTTCACGTACATCTCTCGAAAGGGCGGAGGCGACAAGGATTTCGAGGAACAAGCGCCGCGCGGTCAAGTCGTGCAACTCCGCACAGGGACGCGGGGCTAATGCCGTCTAACAGCCATCTAACAGAGGCAGCCCAAACCTACGAGAACGAGCGGGAATAGGACGGAGAACGAAGCGCCGGCAAGTGCTAGATAGCGAGAGCCTTACGGAACCAGCTCGAATAAGAAGGAATCAACCCTTAGTCGTCCGCGAGGACCTGATGCGCATCTCTCTCATCGCGATCACCGTGTGTGCCGTCTTGAGTGCGGGCTGTGAGATTCCACTCGCCGGTCTCACGTGCTTCGTGACCGGAGACCGGCAGGCTTCTATGGCCACGTCCGGCGTGACCGAGATCCGCGTCATCGCCCGGGCCGGCTCCCTGGAGATTGCAGGGCACCCGAATCTGGGGGAGGTCCGCGCGTCCGGCACGGCGTGCGCCAACAGCCAGGCACGCCTGAACGACGTTCAGCTCCTGACCAGACGAGACGGCGATATCGTCGTGGTCGAGACCGTGACCGAACAGGGTCGACTGGATGTCAGTCTAGAGGTACCGGCCGGGTTGCCTCTCGTGGTGGACGACGCCAGCGGGTCGACCGTGGTCTCCGATGTCGCAGCGCTGGAACTCGATGACGGGTCGGGAAGCATCCGGATCGAGCGGGTAGCGGGCCACGTCTCCGTCACTGACAGGTCGGGCTCCCTCAACATCGAGCAGGTGGGGGGCAGCGTTACGATCGAGGAGGACGGTTCGGGTTCTATCCGCATCACAGACGTGACCGGGGACGTCGTGATTGAGGAAGATGGCAGCGGGAGCATCACCGTGACCGATGTCGACGGCAGCTTCCGTGTGTTGCAGGATGGGAGTGGACGGATTCGTTCTGACCGTATCGGCGGGCAGGTCAGCATTCCATAGGGATCGCCCGTCGCCGGTGCGTCCTCGTCGCTGGTTACGGAGCGAGCGGGCGCCAGCGACGGCCGTCCCGGGCGAGCAGTTCGTCGGCAGCCGACGGCCCGGCGTTACCCGCCGCGTAGTTCGGAAGGTCGCGCGCCGGCAGCGCGCCCCAGACATCGAGAATCGGCGACACGGTCCGCCATCCCGCCTCGACGTTGTCGGCCCGCTGGAACAGCGTGGCATCACCCTTCATCGCGTCATAGAGCAGCGTCTCGTAGCCGGTCGACCGCATCCGGCCGAAGTAGTCGGTATACGAGAAGTCCATGTCGACCCCACCGATCTGCAGCGTGGCTGACGGCATCTTCGCGCCGAAGTGCAGCGAGATTCCCTCGTCGGGCTGGATCCGCATCACGAGCGTGTTCGAGGCCAGTTGCTCCACCGCCGTCTCGCGGAACATCATGAACGGCGCGCGCTTGAACTGAATAGCGATTTCGGTCAGCCGCACCGGCATCCGCTTCCCCGTCCGGACGTAGAACGGCACGCCCGCCCACCGCCAGTTGTCGACCAGCAGCTTCATCGCCACGTAGGTTTCGGTCTCCGTGTCGGCGGCCACGCTGGCTTCGGCGCGATACCCGGGCACCCGCTCGCCACCGGCGCCAGTGCCCGCGCCGTACTGGCCCCGCACGGCGCGCGCGATCACTTCCTCGGGCGCGATCGGCTGCAGCGCCTGGAGCACCTTGCCCTTCTCGTCACGGACCGCTTCGGCCTCGAACGACCCCGGCGGCTCCATCGCCGTCAGGGCGAGGAGCTGGAAGATATGGTTGGGGACCATGTCGCGCAGGGCGCCCGCGCCTTCGTAGTAGCGCCCCCGTCCCTCCACGCCGAGCTGCTCGGCCACGGTGATCTGCACATGATCGACGTAGCGCCGGTTCCAGATCGGCTCGAAAATCCCGTTGGCGAACCGGAAGACGAGGATGTTCTGAACGGTCTCCTTCCCGAGGTAGTGGTCGATCCGGTAGATCTGCGACTCGCGCAGGGCCCCCTTGAGCGCACCGTTCAACGCCTCGGCCGACTCGAGGTCGCGGCCGAACGGCTTCTCGACGACGACGCGCCGCCAGCCGGTATCGCCTTCCGCGGCCAATCCGGCGGCCCCCAGCTCGGTGACGATCGGCGCGAAGAACTCCGGCGGGGTTGCCAGGTAGAAGAGACGGTTTCCCCCGGTGCGACGGTCGGCATCGACGCCGTCGAGCGCGGTCACGAGCCGACTGAACGCTCCCGGCTCGCCGAGCCTCCCCCGCACGTAGTGCAGCCGCCCGGCGAGCCAGGCCCAGAGATCGCGGTCGAGGCCGCCGTCGACGTGCGGGTCGATCCGCTCGGCAAGGTGATCGCGGAAGGCTTCGTCGGTGTAATCACGCCCGCCGAACCCGACGACGGCGAACTGGTCCGACAGCAGCCTGTGCCGGGCGAGGTGATAC
Organism: Acidobacteria bacterium UBA2161; assembly: GCA_002328835.1. GTDB lineage: Bacteria > Acidobacteriota > Vicinamibacteria > Vicinamibacterales > UBA823 > UBA2161. The sequence goes on from DCWN01000042.1 coordinate 311,524, forward strand.
AGCGCGGGCACGAGCTTCCGCATCGTCAGATCGCCGCCCGCACCGAAGATCACCATCGCGTTCGGTCCGGCTGGCGTGGCGTGGAACGGATCGGTGCGCGTGGTCATGACCGCCCCGGCTCCACGTGCCCGCCGAACTTCTCCCGCATCGCCGACAGAACCTTCTCGGCGAAGGTGTGATCCTGTCGCGACCGAAAACGGGCGTAGAGCGCAGCCGACAAGACGTCGGCGGGAACGGCCTCCTCGACGGCGGTCTGGACCGTCCACCGCCCTTCGCCCGAATCCTCCACCACCCCGGTGTAGCGATCGAGGGCCGGGTCCTCGACCAGCGCGGCCGCCGTGAGATCGAGCAACCAGGACGACACCACACTGCCCCGCCGCCACACCTCGGCGACGTCGGCGAGGTTCAGGTCGTACCGGAGACCGTCGGGCCGATCGGCTCGGCCCGCGGCCCGCATGATGTCGAAGCCCTCGGCGTACGCCTGCATCAGGCCGTACTCGATCCCGTTGTGCACCATCTTGACGAAGTGGCCGGCGCCGACAGGACCGCAGTGGACGTAGCCCTGCTCCGCCGTACCGGCGACCTCCTCGCGCCCGGGTGTGCGCGGGATCTCACCGCGCCCGGGCGCCAGCGTCCGGAAGATCGGGTCGAGTCTCCCCACGATGTCCGGCTTACCGCCGATCATCATCGAGTAGCCGCGCTCCAGGCCCCACACGCCCCCGCTGGTCCCCACGTCGACATAGCCGACGCCCCGCCCCGCCAGCGTCCGGGCACGCCGGACGTCGTCTTTGTAGAAGCTGTTGCCGCCATCGACGACGGCGTCGCCCGAGGCTAGCCGCTCGCCCAGCGCCACGACCGTCTCGTCGGTGATCCGTCCGGCCGGCACCATGACCCAGACGGCGCGCGGCACCTCGAGCGCCTCGACCAACGCGTCGAGCGACGCGGCGCCCGTCGCGCCTTCCGCGACCATCTGCTCGACCGCGTTCGAATCAACGTCGAAGACGACGCACTGATGGCCGCCCGCCATGAGGCGCCGCACCATGTTCGCGCCCATCCGTCCGAGGCCAACCATTCCTAGCTGCATGTCTGCTCCGGTCAGTCGTCTGTGGATCTCACCCTGACAGCGCGCTGCCCACGACGCACTCGAGCCTCGCCAGGCCCGAGGCCACGTCCGCGCCGAGGTGCACCCGCAGCGCGCGGCGCTTCCGCTCCGCGAGGACGTCGAAATCGCCCCTCGCCTGCGCCGCCTTCACGACGCCGAACGAGTAGGCCCGGCCCGGGATCGACAGGTCGGCCGCATCGTCGGCGGTGATCTGCAGGAACACACCGCTGTTCGGCCCGCCCTTGTAGGCCTGGCCGGTCGAGTGGAGGTAACGCGGCCCGAACCCGACACAGGTCGCCGCGCGGGTCCGGTCGCGGATGACCCGGCGCATCCGACACAGCGCCGCCTCGTGCGCCGGGTTCATCTCCAGATAGGCGAGCAGCCCACAGTAGTCGCCCGAGCCGAGTCGGCCGAGATGGGCTGCCAGCACGTCCGCGGGCGCCGCCCCCGCGGCGCGCAGCGCCTCCCGATTCAGATCGTCGGCGAACAGGGCCAGCTCGTCGTCCGCGGCGAACGCTGTCTCCGACGGCAGGCGGCCGGAGGCCTCGTAGGCATCGGTGAGCGCCCGCGTCGCGACCTTGCTCGCCTCGACGTCAGGCTGATCGAACGGGTTGATCCCGAGCACGGCACCGGCGACCGCCGTCGCGATCTCCCACCGGAAGAACTCCCCCGCCAGGTCGTACGGGTCGCGGAGCGTGATCCGGACGACCGGGTGCCCGGCCGCCTCGAGCGCATTGATCGCTGCCGCGTGGGCTGCCGCGCCGGCCTGGTCGGCGTCCGCATCGGCGTCCACACCGATCGACACGAACACGCGGTCGTTACCGTAGACCTCGGGCGAGCCGGCGGGTTCGCCGTCGACCGGAACGAGCCCGACGCCGTTCTTGCCAGTCGACTCGGCCAGCAGCTGCTCGAACCAGGCGCCCAGCGGACGCACACCGCTCGACAGAGCGAGCGTCACCTTGTCGCGCCCGGACCGCGCGCCGAGGCCAAGCGCGAGGCCGAGCTGCACGCCCGGATTGCTGGCGACCGGCCGGTCGACCCCACAGCCTGCCACCATCTCGGCGGCGCGCGCGAGGAAGCATTCGACGTCGAGGCCCATGACCGCGGCGGGCACCATGCCGAAGTCCGACAGCGCCGAGTAGCGTCCGCCGATGCTCCTAACGCCCGGGGCGATCGCCTGGAATCGCCGTCGCTTCGCGACCGTCTCGAGCCTCGAGCCGGGATCGGTCACGGCGATGAAATGCTCGCCCGCGCGATCGCCCAGGCGCTCCGCAACCAGCCCGTGGAAGTAGTCCGAGAAGAGATCCGGTTCGAGCGTCGTCCCCGACTTGCTGGCGACGATGAACAGGCAGCGTTCGAGATCGACCGCGGCCTCGACCGACGCGACCTGCGCCGGGTCGGTCGAATCGAGCACCCGCAGCCGCGGCGCGCCGTCGAACGGGCCCAGGCAGCGACTCAGCACGTCCGGACAGAGACTGGAGCCGCCCATGCCGAGCACGACCGCGTCGCGGAAGCCCCCGCGCGCGGCATGACTCGCCAATGCCCTGAAGTGGGAGGCGCGTGTTTGCTGCGTCGAGACGATATCGAGCCAGCCGAGCCAGCCGGCCTCGTCGGCTCCGGTCCAGAGCGTGGCGTCGCGCGCCCAGAGCCGGGCGACGCGTCCGGTCGTCTCCCACTCGGCCGTGGCGTCGCGGAGCACACCGGTGAACGCCGCGTCGCCCGAGATCGTCTGGCGCAGGGTTCCTTCCATCCTTTGGCTATTATGTCGTGTTGCAGCGCGATGACGGGAACCTGCTGCCGATAGGACGCCTTCGATGCCCACGCGATACGACGCGATCGTGATCGGGACCGGCCAGGCCGGCCCTGATCGCGGTGGCCTGAAGCCACTGGAGTAGCTGCTGAACGCCGTGGCTTCGCTCGTCGCCCTCGTCACACCACTCGCCGAGCGGCTGCGAACCGCGACCCGGGTCACCGTCCTCACCGGCGCCGGCGTCTCGGCCGCCAGCGGCGTCCCGACCTTCCGTGGAGCGAACGGTCTCTGGAAGCAGCACCGACCGGAATCCCTGGCAACCGCGGAGGCGTTCGCACGCGACCCCGCTCTGGTCTGGGAGTGGTACGCCTGGCGGCGGTCGACGATCGCGGCCTGCCGGCCGAACCGGGCGCATGAGGTGATCGCGGCCTGGGGTCGGCGATATGCCGACTTCACCCTCATCACCCAGAACGTCGACGGCCTCCACGAAGCCGCCGGCACCCGCCACGTCGTCCGGATGCACGGGTCGCTCTGGGAACTCCAGTGCTGGAATCGCTGCGCGGTCGCACCGGCGCGCTGGGAGGACCGCCGCGCCGACTTCGTTGAACTCCCGCCGCGATGCCCACACTGCCACGGCCTCGTCCGCCCCGGCGTCGTCTGGTTCGGCGAATCGCTCGACCCCGAGGTCCTGCGGCAATGTGACGCCGCCCTCGACTGCGATCTCTTCCTGACGATCGGCACGTCCTCGGTCGTCTACCCGGCGGCGTCGCTCGCGCCCGAGGCGAAGCGGCGGGGCGCCTACACGGTCGAGATCAATCCGGACACCACGCCGGCGTCGGCCACGCTCGACCTCGCGATTCAGGCGCCGGCCGAGGCCGCCCTCGATGCCGTCGACCGGTCGGCGCGGATATCATGAACCAGGAACGATGCTCACCGAGACACAGCGGCAGGAATTCGCCGATCGAGGCTATCTTCGTCTCGAGCAGGCGTTCTCGACGTCGGAGGCGGCCGCCATGGAGGACCTCGTCTGGTCGGCCCTGACCGAGCGGCAGGGCGTCACACGCGATGAGCCCGAGTCGTGGTCGGCGGCGGTCATCACCGGTCTCCAGGATCTCAAGACCGACGCGGTCTTCGATCCGATTGGCGGTCCAGCGACGACCGGCGCGCTCGACGACCTGCTGGGTCCGGATGCCTGGCTCCGGCCGCGTCAGTGGGGCCAGTTCCTGGTGACCTTCCCGCGCCGCGGCGACGCGATCGATCCGTTCACGAAAGCGATCTGGCACAGCGACTTCGACTACGCGACCGATCCCGATCGGCTCGCGGGCGCGCTCGTCTTCAGCTTCCTCTCGACGGTGGCGCCGCACTCGGGCGGCACGGCCATCCTGGAGGGGTCGCATCGGGTTGTCCAACGGTTCGTCTCCGTTCGGCCCCGCGCCGAACTCGAGCCGATGAAGCGCGCCCGAAAGGCACTCCTGCAAAGCGACCCCTGGCTGACCCGGCGCGCGTCGGACGGGGGAGACGACTGGCTGGAGCGGAATGTCGGGCGCGACGCGACGATTGACGGCGTCGAGGTTCGGGTCGCCGAACTGATCGGCGCGCCGGGCGACGTCGTCATCGGCCACCCGTGGCTGCTGCATGCACCGGCGCCCAACCGCGCAACGCAGCCGCGCATGATGCGCGTCCAGCGGATTCACGCAACCGAACCGCCGTCGTCGTGAGCGGTCCCGCGCCTAGACCCACAACTGGGGTTAGAGCCGTGTCCCGCGGATCGCCGCGTCGACGATCTCGATCGGATGGACGAGACGCACCGGCTGGCCCGCCGTGCGTCCGGCCGCGGCGAGCTGCAGCAGGCAGCCCGCGTTCCCGGTGGCGACCAGGTCGGCGTCGAGGTCGAGGATGGCGGCGATCTTCCGGGCACCCAGCGCGGCGGCGGCCTCGGGCTGCACGAGGTTGTAGATTCCCGCGCTGCCGCAGCACAGCTCCCCCGCGGCCGGCGTCACGACGCTCACCCCCGGGATCGCCTCGAGCAATCGGCGCGGCTGCGCGCGCACGCCCTGGCCGTGCGCGAGGTGGCACGCGTCGTGGTACCCGATGCGAGCGTCGATCGGATGGCGCGTGGCCCGCGTCGGCCCGATCTCGTCCAGTACCTCCGTGACATCACCGACGCGTGCGGCGAAGGCCGCGGCGCGCTCCGCCCATTCCGGGTCATCGACGAACAGCCGGCCGTACTCCTTCATCGCGGCGCCGCAGCCGGCCACGTTGACCGCGATCCGATCGACGGGGCTCCGCTCGAACGCGGCGATCACGCGGCGTGCGAGCGTCTTGGCCTCGCGCTCCCGCCCCGCGTGCAGCGCCAGCGCGCCGCAGCACCCTTGATCGACCGGCGCCACAACGTCGCATCCCTCGGCCGCGAGGACGCGCGCCGTGGCCCGATTCACATCCGCGAAGAAGACGCGCTGGACGCATCCGGTGAGCAGGCCGACTGTGGCGCGTCGGGTCCCCTCGGCCGGCGTTCGCGCCGGCAGCGACCGACCAGCCGCCACCGATCGGGGCGCCAGCCGAACGAGGGCACCGAGCCTCGCCGGAAGCCGATCGAGCCAACCGCGTCGGTCGAGCCAGTCGCCGAGGCTCGTCACGGCAGCCATCGGCGCGGCGACCCACCGCAGTCGGCCTGGATACGGCAGGATCTGAAACACGAGGGTCCTGAAGAGGCGATCGGCGAGCGGACGCCGGAACTCCGCTTCAATGCCTGCGCGGGTCTGTTCGATGAGCGGACCGTAGTCGACGCCAGACGGACAGGCCGTCGTGCACGCCAGGCATCCGAGACAGGCATCCATCCGCCGGACGAGCGCATCGGCGATCGGCACGCGGCCGTCGGCTTCGGCCCGCATCAGATGCAGCCGGCCGCGTGGCGAGTCCATCTCCTGACGCCACAGGACGTAGGTCGGACAGGAGGGCAGACAGAAGCCGCAATGGACGCAGGCGGCCAGCCGAGCGCGGCGCTCGGAAGACGCGGTGTTCATGCTCGGCCCTCGGCGAAGGGCCATCGTCCCTGGCTCAGGATGCCTTCGGGATCGAACCGGCGCTTGACCGCATCCATGACACGGGCGGCATCACCCATCGCCCCCCACGGACCGACCTTGGCCCGAAGTGCCGGGGAGCCCCGCAGTACGACGACGTGGCCGCCGCCGCCCTCCACCCGGAGCCGCAACCGGTCGACGATCGACTGCGATGCCGCAGCGTCGCTCCCTATCCGGGCGTGGAGCGCGCCGGTCTCGACGCGGCCGGCCAGCTGCCCGTCGACCCCGTGATGCCGTAGCAGGCCGGCGAACTCCTCCAGGAGGCCGGGCAGTTGGTCGGGCAAGAGCCCTATCCGGCAGACATCGTCCTCACGGCCCCAGACCGCATCGTGATGCGCCGTCCAGCGCTCGGTCTCGGCTGCCCCGGTCAGGACCCGCGTGTCGGCCGCACCGCATCCGCGCCAGAGAGCGGCGACCTCCTCAGCCTGGCGCTCAGAGGCCTCCTGCACCGTCTCGAAGCGCGCCAGGAGGGCGAACGGGGGTCCCTGCACCTCCAGGGCGCTCGGCGTCAGCTGGCTCGCCATGACGGCGCGGATCGCGCCCTCGATCGTCCCGGAATTGAGGCCGGCAGCGACGACCGTTCGCGAGGCTGGCGGCAATGGCGACAACTTGAAAGTCGCCTGGACGACGACCCCGAGCGCGCCAAACGACCCGGTCAGCAGCCTCGAGAGGTCGTAGCCGGCCACGTTCTTCACGACGATCCCGCCCGCGCTCGCAATTGCGCCGTCGGCACGCACGAACGTGACGCCCAGAATGAGCTCGCGCGGCGCGCCATGTCGGTGGCGGCGCGGGCCGGCGTCATTGGTGGCCACGATCCCGCCGATCGTTGCGCGCGCGGCGTACGCTGGGTCGAGCGGCAGCCACTGGCCCTCGCGCCGAAGCAACTCGTTCACCCGGCCGAGGGGGGCACCGGCCTGCACGGTCGCCGTCAGGTCGCCATGGCGATGCGCGACGACAGCATCCAGACGGCCGAGCGACAGCAAGAGATCGATCCGTCGCGGGACCCCGCCCCACTCGAGCTTCGTGCCGGCGCCCGTGGGGACGACGGCCAGACGCCGCCCGTGCGCCCAGCGCAGCGTTTCCGAGACGGCCGCCACGCTCTCGGGTGCGACGACGATCGCCGGCACGACCCCGCAGACGGCCGTCGAGCCGACCTGGACGGCATCCTCCCCCGCCACGCGCGCCGCGACCGCCGCAAGTTCGTCGACCGCGGCCATCAGAACCGCTCGGCCAATCCGGCGCGCTCGGCCGGGTGCGCCCGGTAGGGGCCCGGCACCTCCCCGCACAGGCGGGGCGTTGGGAAGATCTTCTGCGGATTGCAGAGTCCTGAGGGATCGAACGCGCACCGCAGGCGCTGCATCGTGTCGAGATCGACCTCGCTGAACATCTTCGGCATGTGCGCTGCCTTGTCGGCGCCGACGCCGTGCTCCCCCGTGATCGACCCACCCACCTCCACGCAGTACTGGAGAATCTCACCACCCACGTCGGCCGCGAGCGCGGCCTGCCCTACCACCGCGCCGTCGTAGCAAATGAGCGGGTGGAGGTTGCCATCGCCCGCGTGAAACACGTTCCCGATCCGCAGTCCGGATCGCCCTGCCAGCGCGCGGATCCGCCGCAGGACTTCCGACAGCTTCGTCCGGGGGATCACGCCGTCCTGGACGTAGTAGTCCGGCGAGACCCGACCCATCGCAGCGAACGCCGCCTTCCGCCCCGTCCAGAAGCGCGCGCGCTCCTCGGCATCGGCCGCCACGCGGACCTCGCTCGCCCCAGCCTCGCGGCAGACCGACTCGACGCGACGAAACAAGGCGTCGACTTCGGCACGCTGACCGTCGAGTTCGACGATCAGCACGGCCTCCGCCTGCGGGAAGTTGGGATGCACGGCGGCCTCGGCCGCCTCGATCGTCAGCCGATCCATCATCTCGACCGCTGCCGGGATGATCCCAGCCGCGATGATGCCGGACACCGCCGCGCCCGCGGCGTCGGTGGACGGGAACGCCGCCAGGAGCGTCCTGACATCCTCGGGAAGCCGCAGCAGTCGCAGGACGACCTCGGTCACGATGCCCAGGGTGCCTTCGGATCCGACCAGCGCACCGACCAGGTCGAACCCCGGCGTGTCGGGGACCGGGCCTCCCAACCGGACCAGTGCGCCATCGGGCATGACCAGTTCGAGGCCGAGAACGTGATGCACCGTGAAGCCGTACTTCAAACAGTGCGCGCCACCGGAGTTCTCGGCGACGTTGCCGCCGATCGAGCAGACCTGCTGCGACGATGGGTCGGGCGCGTAGTAGAGCCCGAACGGCGCCGCCCGACGGCTGATCTCGAGGTTGGTGACCCCTGGCTGGACGGTCATCCGGCGGTTGGGCGCGTCGATGTCGAGGATTCGATCGAGCCGCGTCAGGACGATGAGGACGCCGTCCTCGACCGGCAAGGCGCCGCCCGACAGCCCGGTGCCGTGTCCCCGTGCCACGAACGGCACGCCGGCACTGTGGCAGAGGCGGACCACCTCTTGCACTTGCGGCACGCTCACCGGCAGCACGACCACGCCGGGCACGGCCCGCAGGTGGGTCAGCGCGTCGGATTCGTAGGTGATGCGGTCGGCCACGCCGTCGATCAGGCCGCTCTCGCCGACGATGTCGCGGAGCGCGCGCAGGAAGCGCTCATCTATGTTCATCGTTCATCAATGCGTGCAGACCGCCACAGCCCTCACCGTGTCATCGCCGCCTTCGACAGCGCCCGCAGCGCGTCGCTGACCTCGACCTGGTAGCCGAGCGGGTCCTCGAGGCGCCGCACACCGGCCGGGAGTCCCGCCACCGCCTCCAGGCAGGCCGCTCGCCGGTCGGCGAGCGCGGGTGCGTCCCCGACCCTCGTGCCGTCGCGCATCACGCAGTGCAGCAAGCCGTGCCCACCCGAGGGTCCGCGCTCGTCACGCAGCCCCACACGGTCCCGCCCTTCGGCGCGCATCCGCCACACCTGCTTCCGGCCGGCCCAGGTCGCCTTGCCCGGGCTCGACTTGGCCGTCGGCACCCAGGACCCCGCCCGCTCGACCTCCGCCAGCTTGTAGACGACACCGAGCGCCGGCGCGTCGTTCGAGGTGCTCAGCGCCGTGCCCACGCCGAAGCCATCGACCGGCGCCCCACCAGCCACGAGCGCCGCGATCCGATGTTCGTCGAGATCGCCGCTGACGAGGATGCGCGTGCCGCGCAGCCCTCCGCCGTCGAGGATGCCGCGGACGTCGCGGCTCAGCGCTCCGAGGTCGCCGCTGTCGAGCCTGACGGCCGCCGGCGTCAACCCACTCGACACGACGCGGCGCGCCGCGGCGCACGTGTCGTAAGTATCCAGCAGCAGGACCGCATGCTCACCGAAGCGGTCGGCGTAGCGACGGAACGCCTCGAGTTCGTCGTCGTGCGCCATGACCCACGAATGGGCCATCGTTCCCGACACCGGAATATCGAACGCGCGCCCGGCATCAAGATTCGACGTGGCGTCACAGCCACCGAGAAACGCCGCTCTCGCGGCCCACATCGCCGCCTCGGTGCCGTGAGCCCGCCGCCCGCCGAACTCGATGGCGGGCCGCCCGGCTGCCGCCGCCGCCACCCGCGCCGCCTTGGACGCGATCGAGGTCTGGAAGCCGACGATGGCGAGCACCGCCGTTTCGACGATCTGCGCCTCGGCCAGCGGCGCGGTCACCGAAAGGATCGGTTCGTTCGCGAAGACCGGGGTCCCCTCCGCCATCGCCCAGACCTCGCCGGTGAATCTGAATCGTGCGAGATAGTCGTCGAAGAACGCCGCGGGCAAGCCCGCCAGCGCGGGCACCGAGCGCAGGTACGCAACCTCGGCCGCCGTGAACCGGACGGCTTCCAGGTGCGCGAGCGCCGGCTCGAGACCGGCCGCGACGAGAAACGACCGCGTCTCGGGCAGCGTCCTGACGTAAAGGTCGAACGTGCCGCGGCCATGGCCGGCCTCGACGAACCCCGCCGCCATCGTCACCTCGTACAGGTCGGTCGAGAGCGCGGTCGGCATCGCTATTTGCTATCTTAGCGTCCATGGAGCCGGCTGCACTGCTGGTCGTCGACGTGCAGAAGGATTTCTGCACCGGAGGCACCCTGGCCGTCCCCCGCGGCGACCGCGTCGTCGCCGTCCTGAATCGGCTCGTCGGGTCGTTCGACCGGCGGGGCGCCCTGGTTCTCGCTTCGCGCGATTGGCATCCCGCCGAGACGGCCCACTTTCGCGATGCCGGCGGCGCTTGGCCACCGCACTGTATCGCCGGCTCGGACGGCGCGGCATTCCACGACGATCTCAACCTGCCCGAAGGCACGGTCGTGGTCAGCAAGGGGATCGGACCGACCGAGGACGGCTACTCCGCCTTCGACGGTCGGACGGATGCCGGGCTGCCACTGCTCGAGGCGCTGCAGCAGCGACAGGTCATCCGGCTGTACGTCGGCGGCCTCGCCACCGACTACTGCGTGAAACACTCGGTCCTCGACGCCCTCGGTCACGGCTTCGAGGTCACCGTCTTGATCGACGCGATCGCCGCCGGCGACCTGAGCCCCGGCGACGGCGCCGCCGCCCTCGAGGCGATGGCCGCCGCCGGCGCCAGGCTCACCCGCAGCGACGCTATCGAAGTGTGAAGGCCGTTTCCATGGTACGAGGCGGGGCATTGCGCCGTCGATCCCGTCGGCGGCCGTGGAGCAGGCTGGCGGTCGTTCTCCGCAGGTGTGAGCCATCCATCGACCGCCGTCGAACATTCACACAGCCTGTTCTGTAGTCGAGCAGCCAGGCGACCGCCTCCCTAAGAAGGGATCGACTACCGCAACGCCCCGCCTCGCGCTCAAGACCATTTCCTCAAGGACCGTACAGACGACGGGCGCGGCCCTGGCCGCGCCCGTCCATCTCGAAACGATTCGTATCCCGGTCAGCCTACGGCTGGTCGCCGACCTGGACGACCGGCTCCTCGGGCCGCGGCCCACCGCTGAAGGTCAGCATGTGGTCCCGGATCGACCGGATCTGCTGCTCGGCATCCTGATCGAACTGCTGATAGAAGGTCTCCGGATAGTTCGGCCAGAAGGCAGGCATCCGGGTCCCGGGCTGAATCGTCTGGGGTATCCGGATCCAGTCGATGACCCAGTCGGCCTGCAGCCGCTCGGGCGTCATCCGGAGGTCGGGTGCCAGGTTCTCAGTCGGCTGGTCCTCGGGAATCGTGTCGAGCACGTGGCACTGCTGGCACCGGAGCAGGTCGAACAGTTCCTCGCCGGTCGCCATGAAGTCACCCCGCGCCGACGCCACCGTATGCGCCCGGAACGGGCCGATCGCCTCTGACACCGCGGCGAAGTACCCGAGGAGCTCGTTCCACTGCTCGTCCTCTAGGTCGAAGGTCGGCATCCGGACGTCGAGCCACGGTCGGATCGAGATCGGATCCTTGAAGAAGGCGTAGTTCCAGTCGGGCTTCACCTTAGCGCCCTGCGGCGTCAGGAGCGGCGGCGCCAGTGACGGGTCGTCGACCAGCGTCACGTAGTCGCCGCCGTCGTTCTCGATCTCGTGGCACGCAACACAGTTGCGCCGTCGCGTCAGCGTCCGTCCGACCCTGAGCGCGTCCTGCCGCGCCGAGCCCGGCACGAGCGCCGCGGTCGGCTGGACCTCGCGCTGGAAGCTCATGATCGCGGTGACCAGGAGGTGGGTCTCTTCCTCGCTGAACCCGTAGTCGGGCATGCGCAGCTTCTCGAGCGGCTGCAGCACACGGTTCTCGTCGTAGATCCCAGGATCGAGCAGCTTGTTCTCGAACCAGTCGATCTTCGTATGCGGAATCTCGACGTGCGCGAAGTCGAGCTGCGTGATCAGCTTCGTGCCTTCCTCGGACAGTTCTGTCCCGATCGGCTGCGTCTCCTCGAAGCCGGGGATATCGTGGCAGCTGAAACAGCCATACCGGCCGATGACCCGCTCGCCCAGCTCGACCGTCCGCTCCTCCGCCGACAAGGCGGCCACCGTCGCCTCCGCCTCGGCGGTCGGCACGATCGCCTTCAGGTAATCCAGCAGCACCTCGTCGGCGTAGGCCTGGTCGTAGGTCGCTTCGGCCACCCGCGGCGTGCCGCCGGTCAGCGACATCAGGTAGGTCGCCACGTCGGCCGCCTCGTCGTCGGTGAGGCGCAGGTCGGGCATGTAGGTGCTCTCGCTGTAGTGCTGTGGATCGCGCACCCAGTCGAACACCCACTCGTAGGTCGTCTTGCTGCCGATGTTCTGCAGCGCCTGGCCGAACGTCCGCCGCGGGCCCGCCTCGAGACGCCCCTCGTCGCCGGCTACGTGGCACGCCAGGCACCCGACCGATTCGACGAGGCGCTGGCCCTCAGCAGCATCGCCGCGCCGAGGGGACCGCACGGCGAATTCGAAGTCTGTCGAGGCCGCGAATAAGTAGGCGACCGCAGCGTCGATCTCGGCCTCGTTGCGGCGTGCATCCTCGGGCGTCGACGTGTTCGACCCGTACCAGACCCTCGGCATCCAGGTCGTCTGCTTGATCGCGCGGGGATCGCGAATCCAGCCGGCGACCCACTCAGGCGTCAGCTTGGCTCCTATCCGCCGCAGACTCGGGCCCGGCTCGCGCAGCTCCTCGAACCCGGCCGTCTTGTGACAGGTGTAGCAGCCGGCTCGCTCGTAGAGTCCATAGGCGAGGTTGAGCACGCCGGCCTCAGGCACGTGCACCTCCTCGAGGTGGCACTTCGCGCACGACGCCTCCGCCATTCCGCTCGGCAGCATCGGGTAGTCCCAGAGATGCGGCTCTTCCCACCCGTAGGCCTCGACCCATTCGTGCTCCTGGTCCAGGCTCACCGGCGTGTGCGCGGCATCTCGGAAGCTGATCGACTGCGGCATCCCCTCGTGACAGACGGTGCAGCCCGTCGTCTCCAGCGGGTGCGGCGACCCGCTGCTCACGTAGGTGTCGAGGTTCGGGTGCGTGGCGAACGGCTGCGGATACGCCTCGTAGCCCTCCCGGTCGATCGCCAGATGGCAGGTCATGCAGCGGTCCATCTTCGGCACACGGATGAAGTTCAGATCGTCGAGGATGTTCGGCAAGATGACCTGGCGCACCGTGATCGAAGGCGCCATGAAGTCGATGAGCGGCGCGTTGAGCAGGTAGTCGTCGATCAGGCTCGGGGCCAGATCCGCCAGCAGCTCTTCCAGTCGCGTCGTCTCCGAGGTCAATCCCCGAATCTCGTCGTCGAGATCCGTCACGCCCTGGCGGATCTCGCTGATCTGCCCTCGCAGCCCGTCGCGCTCGGCCGTCAGCCGCTCGGCCTCAAGTCCCAGCGTCAGCCACTCGTCGTATTGCGCCGCGACCTCCGCCTCGCGCTCGGCGAACGCACCTTCCTCCGCACCCTCACGATCGATCTCCAGCGTGTACTTGTCGACGTCGTAGTCGGCCTTGGCGAACTGGTGAATCTGGCTGGCGACCGTCAGTTCGATCGCGACGGCGGCCTCCTGCGCCTCGAGGGCCGTGAGTTGTTCCTCTTGCCCGACCAGCGCTGCCTCGGCCGTCGCGCGGTCGGCCTCTAATTGCTCGAGCACGGCCGGATCGACCTCGGCGTTGGCCGCTTCTAGGGCCACGCGAGTCACTTCCGTCTCCAATTGCACGAAGCGGCGCTGGTAGTTCTTCCACTCGCGGTCGTAGTCGTCCCAAACCATCCAGAGGGTGGAGATGAAGAGCAAGATGCTCGACGCCGCGAAGATGACGTTCAGGAAATCGATGTTGTAGGCGTGTCCGACAGCCTTCTTGTCAGCCATATGGGTGATCGATCAGATGTTGAAGAAGAGCTCCCCAATCGCGACGACGTACTTCAGGTTGAACAGCCACCGTGCGAGCATCTTCACCGGCAGCGAGAGCATGGACAGGAAGAGAAACGCCGTCACGTAGAATCGCGCCGGCCCAAGCTTCTCGTAGTACCGCTTGAACACCGTGCGCGCGAACACGACCGGCAGCCCGAAGACGTAGAACGAGACGAGCAGGATCCCCGGCAACTCGCGGAACAGCCAGTGCGACGGCATGCCAACACCCAAGCCTCGGAGCCAGATGTACTCCGACAGGTTGACGTTCGTCAGCGCCTCGAGCTTGTGGATGTCCCAGTACTCGAACGGTCCGAAGAAGTTCCAGTTCGGCCCCCGCAGGAACGTGCCGAGCACGATCAGCGACGACCAGAGCACCACGAAGCCAAACAGGAAGATGGTGATCTCGGCCTTCCGCTCCTTGAAGGTGTAGTAGCCGTTCCCCTTCGGGTTGGTGTCGATGTACGGGATCGCCATCAGGCCGACGATGATCAGGCTGGGCAGCACGACGCCCGCCAACCATGGGTCAAAGTACACCAGCATCTCCTGGAGTCCGAGGAAGTACCAGGGCGCCTTCGACGGGTTCGGGGTCGCCGCGGCGTTGGCGGGCTGCTCCAGCGGCGCCTTCAGGACTATCGACCAGACGATCAGGACCACCGAGCAGAGCACCAGGCAGATCAGTTCGATGTACACGAGATCCGGCCAGACCCAGACGCGGTCTTCCTCCACCTTCTCCGCGACCGGCTCCGCGTTGGCGATCCGCTGATCGTTCAGGACCGCCTGGCGCATCGAGTACCAGGTGAAGAACAGCAGCAGGAAGATCAGCCCGACAATCGGCACATTGTCGGGCTTTCCGATGATCAGCCTGAAGTTCTCGTCGAGCAGGCCGAGCCCGAAGAACAACACGAGGAAGATCTGCAATCCGTAGCCGACGCTCGGTTTCACGAAGAGATCCCGCCGCCACACCGCGAACACGAACGCACCCGTCGTCAGCAGGAAGAAGACGCGGGGATCGGCGAAGAAGTTGAAGAATTCCTTGATCGCATCCATAGATTCAGACTCGAGCTGTCCTCAGGCTCTAGAGCGGACCGGAGATACCGCCGTCTTTGCGCACGCGCCAGAAATGCACGGCCATCAGCACCGCGATCGCGAGCGGCAATCCGACACAGTGCAGGACGTAGAACCGGAGCAGCGCGCCCTCCCCGACGAACGTGCCCCCGAGCAGCGCGAACCGCGCATCGTCGGCCGCGTGAATGAGCTGCACGTCGCCCAGCGCCAGCAGCGAGGCGCCGGGTCCCTCATAGCCGAGGAACGGTGTGGCCCTCGCCATGTTCGACCCGACGGTGATCGCCCAGATGGCCAGCTGATCCCACGGCAGGAGGTAGCCGGTGAACGACAGCAGCAGGGTCAGCACGAGCATGATGACGCCGACGTTCCAGTTGAACTCACGCGGTGGCTTGTACGACCCGGTCATGAACACGCGGAACATGTGCAGCCAGACGGTGATGACCATCGCGTGGGCACCCCACCGGTGCATCTCGCGCATGATGCCGAGCGGCACGTGCTCGCGCAGCCCGACGATGTCGGTGTAGGCGTACTCCAGCGTCGGCCGGTAGTAGAACATCAGCAGTACGCCGGTGAAGGTCAGTGTCAGGAACAGGAAGAAGCTCAGCCCCCCCATGCACCAGGTGTAGCGCAGCCGGACGCCCGACTTCCTGATGCGCACCGGATGGAGGTGCAGGAAGACGTTCGACAGGACGACGAGAACGCGGTTGCGATCGGTGATCGGCGCGTTGTGCCGAAAGACCGACTTCCAGATCTGCGTCTCGGTCAGCCAGTTCCAGGAGCGCTCGAGGGCGCCCTCCTTGGGAGCGACGGTCTTTGTATCAGCCATGAAGACTCGGAAATCTACCTAGGGAATCAGGTCGGTCACTACACGCGCAGGAACGATTCGGGATCGGCCCACTGCCCGAGCTCGAACTGGAACTTCTGCGCCTTGTCCACCAGGATCTGGCCGTCCTCGGCCAGCACGATGCGCGCCCGTTCGAGCGGACGCGGGGCGGGCCCTTCGAAGTTGATGCCCGTCGGCCGGAAGCCGCTGCCGTGGCACGGACACTTGAACTTGTCCTCCGCCGACAGCCAGTTCGGGGTGCACCCGAGGTGCGTGCAGGTCACCAGGAGCGCATAGAACCCGGCGGCCTCCTGCACCATGTCGCTCGGTGTCCGCACGATCCAGACGCCGAATCGATCCTTCCAGCGCTCGTCGACGCCGGGCGCGTACTCGTCCGGAAACCCGATTCTGAACTGCTGCGGTGGCTCGTTCAGGACGTTTGGAAACATGAAGCGCCCGGTGGCGGCCAGCCCAGCCGCCGAGGCCGCCGTGAACGACCCCCAGGCCAGGCCGATCCAGCCCCGGCGCGACAACAGCGGTGAGGTGTCGTCCTCGACCTTCTTCTTCGCCGCCGGCCGCCGTGGCGCGGCCGCGGCCGACGTCGTCTTGCCCGCGAGGCCGGGCGGCACCGAGGGCGGGGCGGGCTTGGCCGCCGGCTTCGGAGCCGGAGTGCCGGACGCCGGAACGTTGGGTTCGTCTGCCATGAAATCTGCTTTCTTCTGCTCGCGCGGTTATGAATGCACCTACGTCCGACGAATCAGCCTCGCGCCTGCCCTTCCGCTTCGGCCGCCGCCGCGTCGAGCGCAGCCAGCGCCTCGATGGCCGCCTGCCTCACACGCAGACTCTCGTCGTCCCGGCTCAGTTGAGCCACCGACTCGCGGAGCCCCTCGGCGCCGAGCGCCGCCACGGCGTTCAAGCCGCTGATCATCACGTCGCCGACCCGGTCGATCTCGTCAATGCCGACGCCGGCGGCCGGCTCCGCGATGCGCTCGACGTAGGCGCGGTCCAGCATCCGGCCGAGCACGGTCCCGCCCTCCGCGTTCCCGTGGCGCGCCAGGGCCACCGCCGCGTTCCACTGCACGTCCGGCGCGGTGTCGTTCAGCGCCGTGCGCAACGTGTCGATCTGCGCGTCGCCCGAAAGCGCCCCCAGCGCGTACACCGTGATCTTCCGCACGCCGGCGTCGTCGGACGCGTACATCTTCGCCAACTCCGGAACAACGCTGGTATCGCCCAGCGACCCGAGCGCCCAGATAACGCTGATCCGGGTCTCACTCTCCGGATCGCCCAGCGCGGCGACGAGGCTCGCCCCTGCGTCAGCCGGCGGCGCCAGCAACTGGCCCACCGCCATCGCCAGATACCGCCTCACACGCGGGTCGTCGCCTTCCGACTCGACGAAGGCCCGGACGAGTGCCGGACCGAGCGTCGGTTCGGCCGCCTGCACCTCGGGATCGGCCATCAGCCGCGACAACTCGAACGCGGCTGGCCAGCGGCGTTCCCGGCCGCCGGCGCGCACGTCGTTCAGGTACTCCTGCGGGGTCCTGACGTCGTCGACCAGCCAGCGGAATCCGCCATACACGCTGACGACCGCCACGACCACGGCCAGTGGGATGATGAAGAACTGAACGGCCAAAGCGGGCACGGACCGTGCCTCACCATCCTGCGCGTCGTCACGCTCGTCGAGCTTTTCCACGCCTGAATTGGTCTGGGCGGGCTCTCCAGCAGCGCTCACGCCCTCGTGAATTTTAGCGCAAGCTCCGAGGCCGGTCAAAACCGGCCAGGTCCACCGACGGATCCCGGCTAGATACGCGGGAGCGTCACCTCTTGCTGCGTCTGATACTTACCCTTCTTGTCGGCGTACGACGTCTGGCACGCTTCATCGCTCTGGAAGAACAGGACCTGCGCGATGCCCTCGTTTGCGTAGATCTTGGCCGGCAACGGCGTCGTGTTGGAAATCTCCAGGGTCGCCGTCCCCTCCCACTCCGGCTCGAACGGCGTGACGTTGACGATGATGCCGCAGCGCGCGTAGGTCGACTTGCCGAGGCACACGGTGAGCACATCGCGCGGAATCCGGAAGTACTCCACCGTCCGCGCCAGCGCGAACGAGTTGGGCGGCACGATGCACTCCGACGCCCGCAGATCGATGAACGAACGAGGATCGAATGACTTCGGATCGATCACCGTGTTGTTGATGTTGGTGAAGATCTTGAACTCGTCGGCAACCCGAATGTCGTAGCCGTACGACGACAACCCGTACGAAATCACGCCGCTCCGGACCTGCGTGTCGACGAACGGCTCGATCATCTTGTGCTCGTTCGCCATCCGGGCAATCCAACGGTCTGATTTGATGGTCATCTCGGAGTCAGCCTCCCACGCGCTCCGTCAGCGCCGCATCATGGTCACGATCAGCGCCACCAGCAGGCTCAGCGCGATCGACGTGGCGATCGGCACGTAGACAGTGACGTTGCCCCGCCGGAACACCAGGTCACCGGGCAGCCGCCCCAGCGGCAGCCCGAGCATCATCAACCCCCCGAGCGCCGCCACCGCCAGACCGACGAACACGAGGACCTTCCCCACCCGCCCTAGGCCCCGGCGAGTGTCACGCCGGCGAAGAAATACGCCAACTCGAACGCCGCCGTCTCGGCCGCGTCGGAACCGTGCGTCGCGTTGTGCTCAATCGAGGCGCCGAAGTCGCGTCGGATCGTGCCCGGCTCGGCCTTCGCCGGATCCGTCGCCCCCATGAGCGTCCGCCACCTTCGGATCGCGTCGGGCGCCTCGAGCGCCAGGACCACCGCGGGCCCTGAGGACATGAAGGCGGTCAGGCTGCCAAAGAACGGCCGTTCACGATGCACGGCATAGAACCCCTCCGCGTCGGCCTGAGACAGGCGCACCAGACGCATCGCCCGGATCTCGAACCCCGCGCTCTCGATGCGCTCGACGACGGCGCCCACGTGCCGAGCGGCCACGGCATCGGGCTTGATGATCGCCAGCGTCCGCTCCATGGTGGCCGATTATACCTTTCCGCCTCGCTCCTTCCCGGGAGCCCAGGCACAAAAGAAAAGCCGCGCGTCGGCGCGGCCTAGACCTTCTCCGCAGTACTCCCGCCGCCCACCCGATTGGCTAGCGGAGCTCCTCCATGATCTCGTCGAGCGCCGCCTTCGTCGGCCGCACCCGCTCGAGGGGCAAGGTCGACAGCGGCTCGTCCACGAGATTCAGCAACTCGATGAAATCTTCCTTGTCGGGCTCGACGTAGATCACGCCGGTCGCGAATTCGCCCCGGCGGCTCGTCTCGTGCAGAATGCGCATCGCCTCGAGGCGATCGGTCGGATCGTAGTCGGCCTCGAGCTTCTTGAGCAGCAGATGCGACCCGTCGTGCATCTTGACCGAATGCGTCGACCCGGCGTCGTACTCGACGTCGATTTCCTGGAAGTACGGAATGAGGTTGACCTCACCCAGCGGCTCGTCATGGTCCCGCGCGTAGGCGTAGCTCTTCGTCGATCCGGCGTGATCGTTGAAGGTCACGCATGGCGAGATCACGTCGAGCATCGCCGTCCCGCGATGGCTGAGCGCGGCCTTGAGCACCGCCGTGAGCTGCTTCTTGTCACCCGAGAAGGAACGAGCCACGAACGAGGCGCCCAACTCGATGGCGAGCGCGCAGGTATCGATCGGCGGCAGATCGTTCGCGACGCCGGTCTTGAGCTTCGAACCGAGATCGGCCGTCGGTGAGAACTGGCCCTTGGTCAAGCCGTAGCAGCCGTTGTCTTCGATGATGTAGATGATCGGCAGATTGCGCCGCATCAGATGCACGAACTGGCCGATGCCGATCGCGCCGGTGTCCCCGTCGCCCGAGGTTCCAACCGCGATCATCTGCTGGTTCGCGATGACCGCACCGGTCCCGATGGACGGCATCCGTCCGTGGACGCCGTTGAAGCCGTGCGCCCCGCCGAGAAAATACGCCGGGCTCTTGCTGGAGCACCCGATCCCCGAGAGCTTGATGACCCGGCTGGGCTCGATGCCCATCTCGAAGAAGGCGTGAATGACCCGTTCCGAGATGGCGTTGTGTCCGCAGCCGGCGCACAGCGTGGTCTTGCTGCCCCGGTAGGGCTGCAACTCGAGCCCGATACGATTGGCTTTCTTCTGCGATGAGGATGCTGTGGTGGCCATCGACTCCGGTACCTGCCTTGCTCTACGTATCGGTCCTACGCACTACGCCGGCATGTCGCCGTTGGCCGGCGCCAGCGCGTGTCCTTCCCCGGCCAGAATGGCGTCGGTGATGCTGCGCGCGTCGATCGGCATCCCGCCGTAGTGCAGGACGCTCCGGAGCTTCGCGATCCGCTCCGGCGACATCTCCATCCGCATCAGCGCCAGCATCTGGGCATCCCGGTTCTGCTCGACGACGTAGACCCGGTCGCACCGATCGATGAACGCGCCCAACTCGTCGGTGAACGGAAACGCTCGCAGCCGGACGTAGGTCGGCGCCAGGGCCGCCTCGCGAGCCAACTGATCGCAGCTCTCAAGTACGGCCCAGTGCGTCGTCCCGTAGGCGAGGATCCCGACGGTGCCCTCACCCTCACGCTCGGTCACGGGGACCGGAACCGCCGAGCGCGCGGTTTCGAACTTCTTCGCGAGCCGGTTCAGGTTGTCCTCGTAGTCGTCGGCTCGCTCACTGTAGGCAGCATCGGCATCGTGGCCGGACCCGCGGCAGAAGTACGCCGGCATCCCATCGCCCGGCAGTGACCGATAGGCAATGCCGTCACCGTCGACATCGCGGTAGCGCCCCCACTCGCCGAGGCGCTTCAGCGTCTCGGCGTCGAGCACCTTTCCGCGGTCGGGCGGCTCGGCCGGATACTCGAACGGCTCCGACATCCACGCGTTCATGCCGAGGTCCAGATCGCTCATCACGAACACCGGCGTCTGGAACCGCTCGGAAAGGTCGAACGCCTCGATCGCCATCGAGTAGCACTCGACCATCGACGACGGCAGCAGCATCAGATGCTTCGTGTCGCCGTGCGACAGCACCGCGGTCGAGAGAATATCGCCCTGCGCCGTGCGTGTCGGGAGCCCGGTCGACGGACCGCCGCGCTGCACGTCGAAGATGACCGCCGGCACCTCGGCGTAATAGCCAAGGCCCGTGAATTCGGCCATGAGGGAGATGCCGGGGCCGGACGTCGACGTCATCGACCGCGCGCCGGCCCAGCCCGCACCGAGGGTCATCCCGATCGCCGCGACCTCATCCTCCGCCTGCACGACCGCGAAGGTCGCCTTGCCGGTCTCCTTGTCGACCCGGTACTTCCGCAGGTACTCGATCAGGGTCTCGCACAGCGACGACGACGGCGTGATCGGGTACCACGCCACGACGGTCACGCCCGCCATCAGCGCGCCCAGCGCCGCCGCGGCGTTCCCGTCGATCAGAATCTTGTCCCCGGAACTCCCCATCGATTCGAGCACGAACGGGTCCTGCTTCGTCAGGTGCTCGACCGCGTAGTCGTAGCCGCCCTTCAGCGCCGCCTGGTTGAGCGCGAGTGCCTTCACCTTCCGGCCCAGCTGCTTGTTGAGCGCCGCCTCGACCTGCGCCAGATCGACGTCGAGCAGCTTCGCCAGCACGCCGTCGTAGATCATGTTCCGCACGAGCCGCCGCAGCTTCGCATCCGGACAGACCTCGGCGACGATCTTGTCGAACGGCACCGCGTAGAAGATGACATCGTCGCGGAGCGCGCTGAGCTGCATCGGCTCGTCGTAGACAACCGCCGCGCCCGGCTCAAGCCCCATGACGTCGTCGCGCGCGGTCTCACCGTTCATGGCGACGAGGACGTCGATCTCACGCTTGCGGGCGACGTAGCCGTCCTTGCTCGCGCGAATCGTGTACCACGTCGGCAGACCCGCGATGTTCGACGGGAACA
The DNA here is from genome assembly GCA_002328835.1 of Acidobacteria bacterium UBA2161. Classification (GTDB taxonomy): domain Bacteria; phylum Acidobacteriota; class Vicinamibacteria; order Vicinamibacterales; family UBA823; genus UBA2161. Next base: position 333,050 of record DCWN01000042.1, read on the forward strand.
GGTTCTTGCCCGAGACGGGGATCCCCATCTGGAAGAGCGAGCGGAAGAGCACCATGTTCGCGGTCTGGCTCCCCGACCCGTTCACCGTGGCGACTTGAATGTTGAAATCGTTGACGATCTGGCGGGAGGACGATCCGGCTGCGGCATCCTGGACCGCAACACCTGTGGGCGACATTCGACCGTGTCCTTGCCGAGCTGATCGCTCGACACGCGGGTAACCTCACTCCCCGACCGCCGGGTGTACGAGGCGGGTGCGCTGTGACTCGAAGGCTGGGGAAAACCTCAACCGATGTACCGACCGAGTATAGCACGAAATTGGGCCAAAATTTGGCTCTTTCGGAAGATCTTCGACGATAACCCGCGACACCGATCGGCGTCGCTCGAAGGTGTGCGGCTCGCTCAGCGGCCCAGTGCGCGCGCCATCGCCTGCCCGAGGTCGGCTGGGCTCTCCACGACGTGGACGCCGGCCGCCGTCAGTGCGGCCATCTTCTCCCCCGCCGTCCCCTTGCCGCCCGCGATGATGGCGCCGGCGTGGCCCATCCGCCGCCCGGGCGGCGCCGTCTGGCCGGCGATGAAACCGACCACCGGCTTCGACAAGCCCTCGCGGATGAACGCGGCAGCGTCCTCCTCCGCCGTCCCACCGATCTCGCCGATCATCACGACCGCGTCGGTCTCGTCGTCGCCCTCGAACAACCGGAGCGCGTCGACGAACGAGGTCCCGATCAGCGGGTCGCCGCCGATGCCGATGCAGGTACTCTGCCCCAGGCCCAGGCCGGTCAACTGGTGAATCGCCTCGTAGGTCAGCGTCCCGCTTCGGGAGACGATGCCCACCCGGCCCTCGCGGCAGATATGGCCTGGAATGATCCCCACCTTGCTGCGTCCGGGCGAGATCACGCCCGGGCAGTTCGGACCGATCAGTCGGGTGGCCGACGGGTCGACGAGTGCCAGCGTGCGCGCCATGTCGAGTGTCGGGATCCCTTCGGTCACGCAGACGACCAGGGCCACGCCGGCGCTCGCGGCCTCCAGCACCGCGTCAGCCGCGAAGGCCGGCGGCACAAAGATGAGCGACGTATTCGCCTCAGTCGCCTCGACCGCCCCGGCCACCGTGTCGAAGATCGGCCAGCCCTCGTGCGTCGTGCCGCCCTTGCCGGGCGTCACGCCACTGACGACGTTGGTGCCATAGGCGGCCGCCTGCTTCGCGTGGAAGGTGCCCTCTCGTCCGGTCAGCCCCTGGACCAGCAGACGGGTCGTCGCGTCAATCAGGATCGCCATCGCTCGCTCGCCGTCAGGCCTCGGCTGCCAGCCGGACGACCTCAGTCGCTGCCTCGGCCATCGTCGCCGCGGTCGTGAAGTTCAGGCCACTCGCGTCCAGCAATTTCCGTCCCTGCTCGACGTTCGTGCCCTCCATCCGGATGACGACCGGCGCCCGCACGTCCAGCTCGGTCACGGCCGCGATGACCCCTTCCGCGAGCACATCGCAGCGCAGGATGCCGCCAAAGATGTTGATGAAGACCGCTTTGACACTCGGGTCGGACATCACGATCCGAAACGCGTTGCGGATCTGCGTGGCGTTGGCGCCCCCACCAACGTCGAGAAAATTCGCCGGCTCCCCGCCGGAGAGTTTGATGATGTCCATCGTCGCCATCGCCAGCCCGGCGCCGTTGACCATGCAGCC
>DCWN01000036.1 GCA_002328835.1 Acidobacteria bacterium UBA2161
CCCAGGGCCACGCGCTCGCGCGACGCATTCAGGGAGAGTCTCGAGAACAACCGCGACGCACAGACCAAGCAGGGCACGCTGGACTGCCTGGAGGGATTGGCTGGTCTGGCGATCGACGACGGTCTCGCGGAGCGCGCGACTCGGCTGGTGGGGGCGGCCGCCGCGATCCGGAAGGAGATTGAGGCAGTGGTTCAGCCAGCGGACCGCAGGACGTACGAGAGCGACCTTGAGGCGATGCGAGCCGAGCTCGGTTCCGAGGCGTTCGAGTCCGCTCGGAATGAAGGCTCGTTGACGGATGTCGCCCAGGCAGTGGCGGGTGAGTTGGCTCGCTGAGGGATGGCTGCGCTTCTCGACTCAGCGCCTCTTGAATCTAGGCTAGTTGAGCATCGGTCCTGGCTCGGCTAACCGGATCGTTAACATCGTTGAAGGTACCAACGGGGACTCCTTCCGAGCAAAGGAGGCCTAACCGTCTTGACCAAGTGCCCGAATCCGTCGCCAGAAGACCGGTGAAGGTGTGCGCTTCCTGGATTCCCACTGATAGATGATGGCCTTCCCGGCCGCGCCAATGCGTTGTGCCAGCGCTTGTTGGCTCAGTTTCAGCCGTGAGCGCAGCCGCTTCAGTTGCCGGTCGTAGTCGGCTGGCACCACAAGGAGGGGAGCCGGGCACGTGGCCTGGCCAGCGAAGCGACGATAGTAAGTCCGCTTGAACTTCTCACCCGCAGCTCGCGAAGCCATCCTCAGCGGGTGACCAAAAACCGACCTGACAGAGAAATTCGTCTCGAGCCGGCCGGTGCGCGCCGCAGCCCGCAAGGTGCGCACGTGCACACCGAGCTCAGCAGCCAGCTGCTGCAAGCTTAGAAGCTCGGTCTGTCGAGCATGGTCAGCGAAAGTCTTCCTGGCCTTCTGAATCTCTGCGGCTGGAACCGGGCGTCGTCCGCTGTCCCAGGTCCGGAACGTTTCCAGCGAGACGTCCAGAACCTCGGCGCATGCTTGTTGAGAAAGCCTGACCGAACGCCGCAGCTCGCGCAGTTCACCCATGCGATCGCGCGGGCACGATGCCATCGTGGTCGCTGATCGTCAAGCGACCCTCGGCATGTGTGGCCGAGGATCTTGTTGTCCAGGTGAGCTATTGACTTTGCCGGCGATCTCGGAATCCTCGGAATTGCTCGAGAAATTGAACATGCGAGTTCTGGCGCAAACTTGCGCAACCGGTCACTTTTTTCGCCCGACATTCGCCGAGCATTTTTTCTGAAGACGGAATCCGCGATTTCTTTAGGAAATGGCGCGCCCGCCAGGACTCGAACCTGGGACCCTCGGCTTAGAAGGCCGATGCTCTGTCCAGCTGAGCTACGGGCGCGTCCGGTGTTTCTTGATCTTACAGGCACAGGCAGGGCTGCAACCGCGGAATCCTCCGCAGCGCCAACCCGAGGGTCTACGCCCACGCCGCCTGGCTCAGGGGTGTCGTCGCGAAGTTCGCCTCATTCTCTGCGGAGATCTCCCGGCAAGTGTGGAAACGACTTCCCGGGAATGACCCTTGCAAGATGACCACCGGGGGACGCTGTGAAGATCCTGGTCTACGGCGCCGGCAATATCGGCAGTCTCTATGCGGGTCTCCTGCAGGCGTCAGGGCACGACGTCTCGATCCTCGCGAGAGGGCAGCGGCTCGACGAGATCCGTGAGCAGGGGATCAAGCTTCGGCATGCTGTCACCGGAGCAGCGACCGAGGTCCGGGTCGACGTCGTCGAGCGGCTCGGCCCGAACGACGCCTACGACCTGACTCTCGTCGTCCTGCCCAGGGATCACCAGTCGGAAGTCCTGCCGATCCTGGCGGCCAACCAGGGGACCCCCAGCGTCATGTTCTTCGGGCACAACGCCGCCGGACCTCGCGAACTGGTCGACGCGCTTGGTCGCGACCGCGTCCTGCTCGGGTTTCCGGGCGCCGCGGCCATCCGCCGCGACGGTGAGATCCACTACCTGATCACCTCGGCGCAGGAGCAGCCGACGACGGTCGGTGAGCTCGAGGGCATACGGTCCCCGCGGATCGAGGCGATCGAGCAGGCGCTGCAGGCCGCCGGGTTCTCGGCAGCCATCTGCTCCAACATGGTCGCCTGGCTTAAGACGCACGCGGCCGAGATCGGTCCGACGGCGACCGCGCTCTACATGGCGGCAGGTGACCGCCATCGGCTGGCACGGACTCGCGATGCGCTGGTGCTGATGCGGCGAGCGATCCGTGAGGGACACGGGGTTCTGAGCGCGCTTGGTGTTCCGATCACGCCGGCGATCCACCGGATCTTCCGGTGGCTGCCCGAGCCTCTGCTCGTCGCTATCATGCGGCGGATGATCGAGGGCGAGGAGGCGAGTATCAAGATCGGGCACGCGCTCGGAGCCCGAAACGAAATGAGAGTGCTGGCCGATGAGTTCCGTGCGCTCGCCGCGACGGCATCGGTCGCCACCCCGGCTCTGAACCGCCTCTGCACGCACCTCGACGCCTCAACAACTCCCATGGCGGATGGGTCTGCCGAACTCTCCCTCGACTGGCGCGGGGTCTGGGTCGCCGGATTGGGGCTTGCCGCGGTGGCGGTCCTGATCACGATCTGGCTGCTGTGACCGGCGCTACTCGCCGTCGTCGGGCAGCGTGAGCGCGATGAGCTTGCCGGGCTGACCGGTCCGACGGTCGCCGGCGGCGAAGACGATGAACTGCGTGCCGTCGTGCATGTAGGTCATCGGCAGGCTGCTCATAGGCGCCGGCAGCTCGATCTCCGCGACGATCTCACCGCTGCGCTTGTCGTAGGCGCGGAAGTACGGCTCGCCGCCCCAGCCTTCCCCGGCGAAGAGCAGCGTCGGGGTCGCGAGGAGCAGGGCTCTCGTCCGGCTGCCGGTTGGGGGGAAGTCGACGCCGGCAAGGGCGGGGTGGTTCCGGATCGCCGCGGGCGTTCCGCCGTTCGGCTTCATCCAGAGGTGCTCGCCGGTGTTCATGTCGATCGCCGTGATCCGGCCAAACGGTGGCTTGAACAGCGGCAAGCCCTGCGGCCCGGCGACCCGCACGCCGGCCGAGATGTATTCGACGTCGGAGGCGTCGGGGTCGTGGGTGAGCGAGAGCACGGTCAAGCCGGTCGTCGTCCCGACGTACAGCACGCCGGTCTCGACGTCGACGGCGCCGCCTTCCCACAGCGCGCCACCGGCGGTGCCGGGCACCTGGAACGTTCCGATCGTGCCGTCGTCGGCTTCGGCGAGTGACGGCGGGGCGTACAACGGGCCGAGCCTGAATCGCCGGGCGATCGCCAGGGCCTCCTCCCGCAGTTTTGGTGTCAGATCGATGAGGTCGTCCTCGGTCGCCCCTTGCTGATCCATCGGCGCGGGTTTGGTCGGAAACGGCTGCGTCGGGGAGGTCCGCTCGCCGGGGACATCGGACTGCGGCACCGGCCGCTCCTCGATCGGCCAGAGTGGTTCGCCGGTCACCCGGTCGAACGCGAACACGAGCGCCTGCTTCGTCAGCTGCACGACCGCGGGGACCTCACGGCCATTCACCGTCACGTCCATCAGAATCGGCGCCGACGGATTGTCGTACTCGTAGACGTCGTGGTGGACGGTCTGGAAGTGCCAGACCCGCTCGCCGGTTCGTGCGTCGAGGCAGACGAGGCTGGACGAGAAGAGATTGTCGCCGAGCCGGTGTCCGCCGTAGTAGTCGCTCGTCGCGACCTCGAGGGGCAGATAGACGTAGCCCAGCTCCGGGTCGAGCGCGAGCGGGGCCCACGCGCCGGCGTTGCCGCCGATCCTAGCCGAATCGTCCTCCCAGGTGTCGTAGCCGAACTCTCCGGGTTTCGGCACGGTGTGAAAGATCCAGCGGCGGTCGCCGGTGCGCGTGTCCCAGGCGGTGATGTGCGACGGGACGCCGACCTGCGAGGCGGGCCGGCCGGAGCCGGCCATCGCGGGGCCGACGATGATCAGGTCCTCGAAGACCATGCCCGGTGAACTCGATCCGAGGTTCTGCTCGTCGAGGGCGACGGACTGGTCGAAGCCGCGCTTCATGTCGACGATGCCGTCGTTGCCGAAGTTGGGCATCGGCCAACCGGTCGCGGCGTCGAGCGCGATCAAGTGGAAGCCCGGCGTGATGACGAAGATGCGTTCGTCGCCCACCCCGTCGGTCCAGTACGACACCCCGCGCCCCGAGTTCCGGCGCGGCGCCGCGAGGCCCCGCGCGCCTTCGTCGAAGCGGTGTATCCAGAGCGTCTCACCGGTGCCGGCGTCGATCGCGATGACGTCGCGGCGGAGGCCAGCGGTGAAGTAGAGGACGCCGTCGACCATCAAGGGCGTCGTCTCACTTTTGAACTCCGGCGTCGGGCCGAAGTTGGCGCCGGCCCACTCCCAGGCGACACGCAGGCTGCCGACGTTCTCGGCCGTGATCTGGTCGAGCGCGGCGTAGCGCGTCGCTCCGGCGTCGCCGTTCGAGTGTCGCCACTCTCCGTCGGAGACGCCCTGCTGCGCCAGGCCTTCCGTCGCAACCGCCAGCAAGCAGACCGCTACCAGGCCGCATCGCATCAGTCGTGGCATCCGGCCATGGTAGCGGAGCGCCTGAATTTTTGTCTTGCATAGTGAGACTGAGTCTCAGTATTATTTCCATCCCCCCTCCGGAATTACCCGGAGCGGCGTTCGGTAGGCGGATTCGATGACGGTTCGGAAGATCTTCTTTTGGCTGCATCTCACGCTCGGCGTCGGCTGTGCGGCGATCGTCTTCATCATGTCGATCACGGGCGTCGTGCTCACATTCGAGAAGCAAATGGTCGAATGGGCCGATTCAGGTCTTCGGGCCGAGCCGACGGGGACTCGGCAGCCGCTCGCCGCTCTCGAGGAGGCCGTCGGGCAGTGGAACCCGGAGTTCCAGCCGACGTCGATCGTGTTCCGACCCTATCCGGCGGCGCCGGTGATGCTTCGGGCTGGTCGGGTCGAGCGGGTCTACGTCGATCCCTATTCGGGCCGGATCCTCGGCGTTGGGAACGAGGGTCTGCGGCAGTTCTTTGCCACGATGGTCAACTGGCACCGCTGGCTCGGTGCGACCGGAGAGAATCGAGTGACCGGACGGGCAGTCACCGGCGCGGCGAATCTCGGGTTCCTGTTCATCATCCTGGGTGGCTGCTATCTGTGGTGGCCTCGCGACTGGACCTGGTCGAAGCTGCGCGGGGTGGTCTGGTTCCGGTCGGGCCTCGACGGCAAGGCCCGTGACTTCAACTGGCACAACGTCATCGGGCTGTGGAGCGCCGTCGTGCTGGTCGTGCTGGTCGGCTCGGGGGCGGTGATCTCGTATCGCTGGGCGAGCAATCTGGTCTACCTGTCGGTCGGGGAGGCCCCTGTGTCTCGGTCCCGACCGGTGGCGGTCGCCGGCGCCCATCCGGAGGCTGACGGCGTGCCCAAGTTTGCGGCTTGGAGCGGTCTCGATCGTGTCTACGCTGGCACCCTCGCGGCCGCCTCCGGATGGCGAACGATCTCGATCCCACTTCCGCGATCGGCCGAGCCGACGGTGACCGTCACCGTGGACGCTGGAACAGGAGGGGAGCCGCAGAAACGTGAGCGCTTTGTCGTATCACGAGCCTCGGGCGAACTCGTTGAGCGGGTAGAGTTTAGCGACGGGACGCTCGGCGCGCGCCTGCGGTCGATACTGCGCTTCGCGCATACCGGGGAGGTGTTCGGCCTGCCGGGTCAGGCGGTCGCGGGTCTCGCCTCGCTGGGCGCGTGTGTCCTCGTCTGGACCGGCCTCGCGCTCTCGTGGCGGCGCTTCCGCGCGTGGCGCGTCAGGCGGCGAGAGGTCGCGTATCGCGCTCCGGTCGAGCAGACCGACCTGGCGGCGTAGGGCGTCGGCGTAGGTCGGATGCCGTCTGGGTGCTCCAGCCGTGGCGAAACGACGTGAACGGCAAAACGAAAAGCCCTGCCGCGCCGAAGCGCGACAGGGCCCATACTAACCCTTATTCAACGTCCGGGCTGGTCTAGCCGTCGAGCTTGATCACGTTCTCCGCCGCCGGGCCCTTCTGGCCCTGGATGACTTCGAACTCGACTCGCTGTCCCTCGGTCAGGCTCTTGAAGCCCTCACCCTGGATGGCCGAATGATGCACGAACACATCCTTCTCACCGTCGTCGCGCGTCAAAAAGCCAAAACCCTTGCTATCGTTGAACCACTTCACTGTTCCACTAGTAGGCATCCGTACTCCACTTGCTGCCTATTCGTCGGAGTTCGGTCCTACCCGTACTGCCGACTACTGCTTGCGGCGCTGTCCCGCGCCCGGGGTGACGCCACACGGTGTGACGCCGACTACAACAAACCGAACCCATAGCGTGGGTGAAAGCGGGGAAATTGTCAACTCCGAAGCTGGGACCCACCCCGCGTCGTCGGCTCGGCCCTGACCGGCACCCTGGCGGCCTCCATGACGCCCGAGCCTACCTTGACACCACATGGGCCAGGCGCCAGCATTGGCTGTTTTGATGAGGCCATCCGCGAACTGCTCGATGCCGACCCCGATCGACCGACGCCGCTTCTTGAGCCTGTCGGCCGCCAGCGTCGGCCTGGCCGCGTATGCGGCCGCGTCGGAGCCGACTGAAGCCGCGGACGGTAAGGTGATGCCGCAGGCGGCGAGAGCCAGGGCCGGTGCGCGCGTCATCCTCTTTCAAGGCGATTCGGTCACCGACGTCCGGCGGGACCGTGAGCGCGCCGAGCCGAACGACCCACAAGCGCTGGGCGGCGGATACCCGGCATTGGCCGCGGCGGAGCTGCTGTCCGGGGCTCCCGAGGCCGGCTGGCGCTGCTACAACCGCGGGGTCAGCGGCCACAAGGTCTTCCAGCTCCTCGAGCGCTGGCAGGCCGACTGCCTCGACCTCGAGCCCGAGGTGCTGAGCATCCTCATCGGCGTCAACGACTTCTGGCACACGCTGAGTTCGGGCTACGAGGGGACGGTCGAGGTCTACGAGCGGGACTATCGCGCGCTCGTCGCCCGCACCCGCGAGGCGCTGCCCGATGTCGGGATCATCATCGGCGAGCCGTTCGCGGTCACGGGCGGGTCGGCGCTCGGCGAGGCGTGGTATCCGGCGTTTGCCGACTACCAGGCGGCGACCCGGCGGGTCGCGGACGACCACGGCGCGGCGTGGGTGCCCTACCAGTCGATCTTCGACGAGGCGCTGACCCGAGCGTCCGTCGACTACTGGTGTGCCGACGGCGTGCATCCGTCGCTGGCGGGCCACGCCCTGATGGCCGAGGCCTGGCTCGACGCGTTTCGGACGCTCGCCTCGGCCTGAGCCGGGCGCCAGCCGGATTCGACAGGCGAACAGATGGAATCAGTCCACTTGGAGCGGGTGCAGGTCAGCTGTGTGGCGACGCTCACGGCGCTGGCCGTGGCGGCGGCGCTCTACTGGCTGGCGCCGGTCATGGTGCCGTTCGTCCTCGCGTCGTTCATCGCGATCGTGCTGTGGCCTCTCGTCGATCTGGTCAGCGCACGCCTCCGCCTGCCCACACCGCTTGCGATGGCGGTGGTGGCGGTGGTGGCTGTCGCCGTCGTGGGGTTGCTCGGGGGGCTGGTCTCACGGTCGATCATCGAGCTGGGGCAGGATGCGGGCGCCTACCGGGCGCGGTTGACCGAGTTGCAGACGAGAGCGCTCGAACTGTTCGGGCGGTCGGGGCTCGGCATCGACGCGCTGCTGCCATCGTCCGCCACCGTGGCGGGCTGGATCAGCTCGGTCACCAACGCCCTCGGCGGACTGCTCTCACAGAGCGTGCTCGTCCTCATCTTCGCCCTGTTTCTCCTCGGCGGCCGGAGCCGCACGGCGCCGGCCACCGGCGTCTGGCGTGACATCGAGTCGAGCGTGCAAGGCTACGTGGCCGCCAAGCTCTTCACCTCCGCGCTGACCGGCGTGCTGGTCGGTACCGCGCTCTGGCTATTGGGCATTGATCTCGCGTTCCTGTTCGGGCTATTCGCGTTTCTGCTGAACTTCATTCCGAACGTCGGGTCGCTCGTCGCCACACTGCTGCCCCTGCCGATCATTCTGGTCTCGCCGGACGTCACCGGCGTGACCGCCGTCCTGGCGCTGGCGATCCCCGGGGCCGTGCAGTTCGGCGTCGGCAACGTGCTGGAGCCGCGCCTGATGGGGAGTTCGCTCGATCTGCATCCGGCCGTCATCTTGATGGCCCTGATCTTCTGGGGGATGCTCTGGGGCTTCGTGGGGATGCTGCTCGCGACGCCGCTGACGGCTGTCCTGAAGATCGTCCTCGAGCGGAACGAACTGACTGCGCCGGTCGCCGAGCTGCTCGCCGGCCGCTTCCGGGGCCGCGCGGTCTCCTAGCGGTTCAGCGCCTGGTCGAGGCGTTCCCGCTCCAGATCGACGTCGACCTCGATCCACAGGGGGAGGTGGTCGGAGAGCTGGTAGGTGAACTCCTTCTTCGTCATCCGCGTGCCCGGAAAGAGCTTCTTGTAGTTGGCACCCACGAAATTCACCGTGCCGCCGTTCTTCGTGAACGACTTCGTGAAGCGCGGGTAGGCGAGGATCTGGTCGTAACGGTCGCGCTCGGAGAGGTTCGTGCCGCGGACGCCCCTTAGCGCGGCTGGCATCCGGAGGCCGCGGCTCGTGATCGCCCGGTAGGTCGGGTCGTTCGTCTTGGGGATGTTGAAGTCGCCCATCAGCACGATGTCCTTGTCGATGACGTAGGGTTCGGTGCGCCGCTTGTGGATCCAGTCGGCCAGTCCCTTGAGCGGGGCCACCCTGGCGTCGGCGCCCGAGCCCCAGCGGATGTGGGTGGTGATCAGGATGAAGTCGAAGTTGCCCGCCCGGAACGACGCCATGAACGGTGCGCGCCACCAGGACAGCGTCGGGAGATACTCGCCCTCGACTTTCTTCCTGGGCGGACTCGGCTCGGCGGCCAGCCCGGTGAAGACCACCGCACGCTTGTCGTACACGTAGGCGACGCGTTCGCGATTGCCGCCGCTGTCGGTCATGTAGTCCGAGAACATCACCTTCCAGTAGGGGCCCAGGAACTGCAGGACCCGCTCGAGGTCGCGCAGGTTGTCGCGCACTTCGGTGAGCGCCACCAGGTCGAACTGGCCGATGATCTCGGCGATGTAGTGGATCGCCGCCGTCTTGCGGCGCTTGCGCCCGAACTCCCGGATGTTCCAGGTGGCGATCGTGATCCGTTCGTCGAGCGACGATGACGGAATCTTCGCGCGCCCGATCCGCTGACGCAGCACCTTGAGTCCCTTGGCGGTGTTCTTGCTCAACCGTCCGTGATGCATCGGTGCTCCCTTCGCGGCTGCTTCCGGTCGGCGGCCGCGTCAGTCGTGCAGGAAGAGGTGTTTCGGGATCCGTCCGGTGACGACCTGCGTGAGGTCGACCGCTTCGCCGATGTGGTAGTCGACGCCGATGCTGGCGAGCGACAGCGCCTCGGCCGGCGTCAGGCCCTTCTCACTCACGAGGAAGCTCACCGTTTCCCGGACCGCGTTCGTCAGCGCCCGGTCGAGGTCGAGATCGATCCCCATGACGACGTAGTGCGTCGGGGTCTCGGCGCGCGGCCCCGCGATGGTCTGCCCCTTGTGCACGGTGAACCTGAAGACGCCCGAGAGCGACTGTTCGATGGCGGTGCCGCTCACCTCGCCGTCGCCCTGCGCCGAGTGCGGATCGCCGACATAGAAGAGGGCGCCCGGGTGGAAGACCGGGAGATACAGCGTGCTGCCCGCGGCCAGGTCCTTCACGTCCATGTTGCCGCCGAAGGGGCCGGGCGGGCGGGACCCCTGGACTCCGGCGACGGTCACGCCGGGCTGTCCGACGGTCGGGTTCTCCGGCGCGACGGCCATGATGCCCATGAAGGGTCCGAGCGGCACCTGGATCTCGGGCGAGAAGAGCGCGACCTCGCGCCCGTCAACGACGGCCGTCTCGATGAAGTGCCGGGTGCCGCGCGGAATGTCGAGCTCCGGGTCGTCCTCGCGCACGCCGGGATAGCCGCTGGAAAAGACCCCACCGCCCGCGCTGGTGTTGTTGATGCCGTAGGGCACCCGCGTCGCCAGTTCGAGAATCTCGATCTCGAGCATGTCGCCGGGTTCTGCGCCGGCGACGGCGACCGGGCCAGTGATGATGTGGCCGCTCCGGCCCTCGCGCGGCCGGCCCTCTCGCGACGCCCAGAAGCCGAAGACGTCCGGGAGGATCTCGCCACGCGCCACCCCGTAGGCGCCCAGATAGGTCTCCGGGTCCTCGTTCTGCGTCGCGCCGGCGTGCGTCAGCGTGTCGATGCGGACCGTCTCGCCCGACTCGACGATGAGCACCGGGTCGCGGTCGATCGGATACCACCCCCACACGACCGTCTCCGGGCGCGACGGCACGACGTGGTCGGGCGCCGCCGCGGTCTGCGCGGCGGGCGCCGTCGGAGCGCTCGGCCCGCAGGCGCCGACCAGAAGCGACACGACTCCCACGACAAGAAGCCCTAGCATCGACGATCGTCGAATCAGCATTGGCATCACCCTTCTGATCTGATCTCCGATCTTCAGCTGCCGCTCCGTCGGTAGACGAGGTGGTTCGTGATCTCGCCGTCGGCCGTCGTCGCCGTGACGGCGATCGTGAGCACCGCGCCGCCATCGGCGAGGGCCATCACCTCGCGGAGCTGGGTGACCGGACCGTCGGTGCCCAACGGCAACGCCCCCTCGGCGATGAACCGCTGGCCGTCCCAGCGTGAGGTCACCTCCAGTCCGGCATTTACGCCAACGGGCACCGTCGTTTCACCGTCGGGCCGGTAGCTCCAGGCCTGCCCGGCGTTCACAAGGTTGCCGACGACCAGCGTGCCGTTGGCGGCCTGCGTGATGTGGAGCGCGTCGGCCGGGCCGCCGTCGCCGCCGCCCCGAAGGAGCGGGCCGGCAATGCGGCTGGCGTCGACGTCGAGCTGCCAGGTACCGGAGAGATCCGTCGGTGGGCTCGCAACCGGGGCGGCGGTCCCGTCACCGAGATCGATGGCCACGATCTTCTCACGGTCGCGCGCATACAAGGTGGTGCCGACGAGCGTCGGCGCGGTCCACGCCGTCGTCTCGAAGATCGTGGCGCGCGACAGGACCGTCATTCCCTCGGGCGTGATGCGGGCCAGCGCGAGGTCGCCGTCCTCGTCCATGAGTATCAACTTGTCATCGGCGTAGAGGAGGCTCGCCCGGCTGAACCCGCGGGTGCGCCAGGCGACCTCCCCGCTGGGCACGTGAATCGCGGTGAGGAACGCCGGGCCGAAGTCGCCGCTCGTGCCGTAGACGTGATCCCCGAGACGGATCCCGTTCAGGAACATGAACCGGAGCCGCGAGTTGAACCAGAGTTCCTCGACGCGCGTGATGTCGTCCTCGCGCAAGAGCTTGAGCGCGCGACTCCCCGCGATGTACGCCGACGACACGAAGAGGATGTTGTCGTCGCCCCAGAGCGGGTGGCTGAGGTTCAGGTCGTTCCCGGCATCGTGGACGTGCGACCAGAGCACGTGGCCGGAAGCGGGGTCGAGGCCGTTCACGGACTGGCCGGCGAAGAAGACGAGCTGATCCTGCCCGTCGACGTTGATGAGGATCGGCGGCGCCTGCGACGTCAGAAAATGCCCGCTTCGCCAGACGACCGCGCCGTCCGCTTGGCGAAACGCCATCACCGACTGACCCGGGCCGCCGACCGAGCAGATGACGAGATCGCGGTAGGCGATCGGGCTGCAGCCGTAGCCAGACCTGACCACCGGGCGGAGCAACAGCCGAGGCGCGCCGAACTCCGCCACGAGATCGTGCGACCACAGGATGTCGCCCGTGGCGGCGTCGAAGGCGTAGAACTGCTTGTAGGTGCCGACGGTGAAGAGGCGGCCGTCGGCCAGGAGAGGCGTCGAGTGCGGGCCGGCGCCGAAGTTGAAGTCCGCGAGCGCCGATGGATAGGTGTGCTCCCAGAGCGTCTCACCGGTCGCGGCGTCCAGTGCGACGACGGTTTCCTCGAGATCCCACGGGCCTTCGCGGTTCCGCCCGTCGCCGACGCGGTACATCGTGAAGAGGCGGCCGTCACCCTCGACGATGGCGGAGTGGCCGACCCCCAGCGGCCGCGACCAGAGGACGGGCGGGCCGTCGTCGGGCCAGCGATCGGCCAGCCCGGTCGCCTCGACGACGAAGTCGCGGTTCGGGCCGCCCCATTGGTACCAGCCCGCGTCGCCACTCTGGGCGACGAGCGAGGTCGGGAGGCCGATGGCCATCGCCGCCACCATGACCGCCGGCGCGATGCTCAGGCCCGGTGATCCTCGCGCCATCTCATCTCCTCGTGTCGAATCGACGCTGACCCCGAACCGCTGGAAGTCGCCCGCGCCTACGATGGTGGCTCGGTCCCTTGGTCGGCGCCAAACGCCTCGTCAAAGGCAGGATGGTACGCGACGGTGCCCTTCGCACCGTGCAGTGCGCCCGGCAGCAGTTCCTTCACGAAGAAACAGACGTCGAGCTTCGGATCCGCGTAGTGAAGGCCGAACGAGGCGACGGGTGCGAAGCCGAGCTTCGGGTAGTAGTCGGGGTGGCCGAGGACGAAGACCAGTTCGACGTTGGCCCGCTGGCACGCGGCGAGGCCCGCCTCGACGAGTTGGTGGCCGATGCCCTGGCGCTGAAAGTTCTCGCGCACCGCCATCGGCGCGAGTCCGAGCATGACGCCCTCGCCGCCGACGCCGTCGATGGTCACCGGTGAAAAGAAGATGTGACCGACGATCGTGCCGTCCACCTCGGCCACCAATGACGTGGTCGGGGCCACCTTGGCCCGCAGCGTGTCCACCAGCCGCGCCTCGGCATCGGTGGGGAACACCTCTTGATTCACCTCGAAGATCGCGGCGCGATCGGCTTCCAGTTCGGGTCTGATGGTAGCCATGGCTATTGCTCGTTGGCGGTGCGATGGTCGGTGGCCAGCGTTTCGAGATGGGCCTGCAGCACGTTGCGCACGTAGTCCTGCAGGTTCTCGGCGTCGCTGACCTCGAACGACTCGGCGTGCCACGTCGCGGCCATCACGGTCTCGCCGTTCGCCAGCGTGGCCGGTTGGAAGAGGCGGACGGACAGGTCGACCGCGAAGCCGTCGGTGACCCGCGCCGGGTTGAGCAGCACCGAGAGATATGCGCCGTCATCGGTGGCCTCGCCCTGCGCCAGCTCGAGGTCGAGCTGGTCGAGCCGGCGTTCGACGGTGTCGCGGACGTAGTCGGCATCGACCCCGCGCCGAGCGGCCCCGGGGTTCCGGGCCATCTCGACCTCGACCCGCACCGCGCCGAGATCCTTCAGGGCGTTCTGCGACGGGCCGACCTGCGCCGTCGCGGCCGTGCCCACCAGCGCCCCAAGCAGTCCGATTGCCGCCATCCGCCGTCGCATCCACATTCCTCCCGCGCCCATCATAATAAAGTCACCGGATTCCGGTGCCACGACTGAGGGTAGTATTCTCTAGATTTATAGAATCGTAAGAATTATAAATTTGACTAGATAGGCGGGGCGCGGTGTAAGCTGGGGCATCGATGGATTCCGCGGGGTTCCGCCGCATCGGCTCTCGACTCGGCGCCGTCATTCCGCGACGGGTGCCCGTCGCGCCGGTGGGCGTCGTGGTCATTACCATTACCGGCACGGTCGTGCCGGACGCCGCGAACGGGATGATGTAGCCGCAGTCCAGATGAGATAGAACCCAGGCCATCATCCCCGAGCGGATGATGGCCTTTTTTCGTATCTGCACCCACGAGGAGACACATCGCAATGCCGATGCCGCCCGCCAGCCGCAAGAGTGCCGCGCTCGTCGAAGGCCCAAGCCGCGCGCCGGCCCGCGCCATGCTGAAGGCGGTCGGGTTCGACGACGCGGCACTGCACAAGCCGCTCATCGGCGTGGCGAACACCTGGATCGAGGTCGGGCCGTGCAACTACCACTTGCGTGAGCTGGCCGAGCGGGTCAAGGCCGGCATCCGCGAGGCCGGCGGCACGCCGATGGAGTTCAACACCGTCTCGATCTCCGACGGCATCGCGATGGGCAGCGAGGGGATGCGGGCGTCGCTGGTCAGCCGTGAGGTGATTGCCGACTCGATCGAGCTGGTGTCGCGCGGGAACTCGTTCGACGCGGTCGTCGTGCTGGTGGGCTGCGACAAGACGATACCGGGCGGCGTCATGGCGCTGGCGCGTCTCGATGTGCCGGGCGTCATCCTGTACGGCGGCTCGATTGAGCCGGGCACCTGGGAGGGCCACGACGTCACGATTCAGGATGTCTTCGAGGCGGTCGGCGCCCACGCCGCGGGCAAGCTCACCGACACGCAGCTGCTGACGCTCGAGAATCAGGCCTGCCCCGGTGCCGGCGCCTGCGGCGGACAGTTCACGGCGAACACGATGGCGACGGTCTGCGAGTTCCTTGGGATCTCTCCGATGGGCTCGGCCAGTGTGCCCGCGACCGATGCCGGCAAGGACGTGGTGGCCGAGCGGGCGGGCCGGCTCGTCATGGGCGTGCTGAACCGCGCGGACAACGCGCGGAAGATTCTGACCAAGGACGCCATCGAGAACGCGATCGCGGCCGTGGCGGCGACCGGCGGGTCGACCAATGCCGTCCTGCACCTGCTGGCCATTGCGCGGGAAGCCGGGGTCGAGCTGTCGCTGGACGATTTCGACCGGATCAGCGAGCGGACGCCGCTGTTGGCCGACCTGAAGCCAGGCGGGAAGTTCGTGGCGACCGATCTCTATCGGGCGGGCGGCATCACCCTGGTGGCCAAGCGGCTCCTCGACGCCGGTCTGCTGCACGGTGACACGCTCACCGTCACCGGCCGCACCCTCGGCGACGAGGCCGCCGAGGCGAAGGAGACCGCGGGGCAGGAGGTGGTCAGACCGCTCGACCAGCCGATCAAGCCGACGGGCGGCCTGGTCATCCTGAAGGGGAATCTGGCGCCTGAAGGCTGTGTCGTGAAGGTCGCTGGCTACACGCGGCTGCATCACCGCGGGCCGGCCAAGGTGTTCGACAGCGAGGAGGCGGCGTTCGAGGCGGTCGAGCAGGGCCGTATCGCAGCCGACGATGTCGTCGTCATCCGAAACGAGGGCCCGAAGGGCGGTCCGGGGATGCGCGAGATGCTCGCCGTGACCGCGGCCATCGTCGGCGCGGGCCTCGGCGATTCGGTGGCGCTGCTGACCGACGGCCGGTTCTCGGGCGCCACCCGCGGCTTGATGGCTGGCCACGTGGCGCCCGAGGCGGTCGATGGCGGTCCGATCGCGGCGATCAGGGACGGCGACATGGTCGTCTTCGATATCGATCAGCGGACCCTCAGCGTCGAGTTGAGCGACGACGAGATCGCGGCGCGCGTCGCCGCGTGGCCGCGACCCGAACCGCGCTTCGCGACCGGCGTCATGGCGAAGTACGCGCGGCTGGTGACCTCGGCGGCCACCGGCGCGGTGACGGGATGATGGGGTAGGGCGAGCGAGCGAGCAAGACGCCGGCTCGGGCCGGTGGAGGCAGTCATGAAACGAACGGGCGCACAGATTCTCTGGGAAGCATTGATCCGCGAAGGCGTGTCGACCGTCTTCGGCTATCCGGGCGGTGCGATCCTGCCGGCCTACGACGCGATGCTGGAGTTCCCGATCCAGCACGTGCTCGTCCGCCACGAGCAGGGCGCGACGCACATGGCCGATGGCTATGCCCGCGCCGGCGGCGGCGTCGGCGTCGCGGTGGCGACGTCTGGGCCCGGGGCGACCAACATGGTGACCGGCATCGCGACGGCGATGCTGGACTCGTCGCCTATGGTCTGCATCACCGGGCAGGTCGGCGGCAAGCTCATCGGCTCGGACGCCTTTCAGGAGACCGACATCACCGGCGTGACGCTGCCGATCACGAAGCACAACTATCTGGTCAGCCGCCCGCAGGACGTGGCCCGGACGGTGAAGGAGGCGTTCTACGTTGCCAAGTCTGGGCGCCCGGGACCGGTGCTGCTCGACATCACGAAGGACGCGCAGCAGTCGAGCTGCGAGGTGGAGTGGGACGACTCGGAGGTCACCCTGCCGGGCTACCGGCCCGATCTGCGCGCCACGCAGGAGGTCTACCAGCGCGCGATCGACATGATCAACGAGGCCAAACGGCCGATCATTTTCGCCGGGCACGGCATCATGCTGTCCGGTGCGATGGATGTCGTGCGCGCCATCGCCGAGCGCGCGAACATTCCGGTGGCGATGACGCTACTGGGGATCGGAGGCTTCCCCGCGCGCCATCCGCTGAACCTCGGGATGATGGGGATGCATGGCGAGGCGTGGGTGAACTCGGCCATCCAGGAAGCGGATCTGCTGCTCGCGTTCGGCATGCGCTTCGACGATCGCGTGACCGGCAACCTGGCGACCTACGCACAGAACGCCAAGAAGATTCACATCGACATCGACCCGGCCGAGTTCAACAAGAACGTCAAGGTCGACGTGCCGCTGACGGGTGATCTCCGGACGGTCCTCGAGGAGATCCTCCCGCACGTCGCCGAGGGCGATCGCTCGAGTTGGCGGGCGGCGATCGAAGAGATGAAGGGCGACTGCGCCGTCCGCGACATCCAGAACCTGCCCGACAGCGGGCACCTCTACGCCGCGCATGTCATCAACGATCTCTGGCGCGTGACCGACGGGGACGCCATCGTCGTGACCGACGTTGGCCAGCATCAGATGTGGGAGGCGCAGTACTACCACCACGACCATCCACGGTCGCTCATCACCTCAGGCGGGTTGGGCACGATGGGCTTCGCGCTGCCGGCCGCGATCGGGGCGAAGTTCGCCTGCCCCGACAAGGAGGTCTGGGCAGTCGTTGGCGATGGCGGCTTTCAGATGACCCAGGCGGAGCTGGCGACGATCGCGCAGGAGCAGATCAAGGTGAACGTCGCCATCATCAACAACGGCTACCTCGGCATGGTGCGCCAGTGGCAGGAGTTCTTCTACGATCGACGGTATGCGGCCACGCCGCTGCTGAACCCCGATTTCGTCAAGCTAGCCGAGGCCTACGGGTTGAGCGGCATGGCCGTTACCAAGCGCGCCGGTGTCGTGCCAGGCGTCGAGGCCGCGCGTGAGCATGCCGGCGCCGTCATTCTCGAGTTCAAGGTCGAGCAGGAGGATTCGGTGTTCCCGATGGTACCGGCGGGCGCCGCCCTCGACAAGATGATCCGGCGGCCGAACCCAATCGTGGAGACCGCCGCAGACTAGGAACTGACATGCGTCATACCTTTGCAGTCCACGTTGAAGACACGCCCGGCGTGCTGAATCGCGTCGCCTCGCTCTTTCGGCGCCGTGCGTTCAACATCGAATCGCTGACCGTCGGTCACACCGAGACGGCCGGGGTCTCCCGGATGACGATCGTGGCCGACACCGACGATCACGGTGCGCTGCGGCTCGAAGCGAATCTCTACAAGCTCGTGAACGTGCTGCGCGTCGATGACATCACCGTTCGGCCGTCGGTTCAACGCGACCTGGCGATGATCAAGGTGGCGGCCACGCCCGAGACGCGGACGCACGTCATGCAGCTCGTCGACGTCTTCCGGGCGCGGGTGATCGACGTCGCCCCCGATTCGGTGATCATCGAGGCGACCGGCCCCGAGGACAAGATCGACGGTCTGGTGGAGGTGCTGCGGCAGTACGGCGTCATCGAGATGGTGCGGACCGGATGTGTCGCGATGGCGCGCGGTCCGAAGATCGGCGGACTGGGCGACGGTGTCGAGCGCGGCACGCAGGTCGCTGACGATGCGCCGGCCGACGACAGCAACGTATCGTATTCTGTGTAATTGGTGACCGTGTATTCATCCTTCAATTTCGTGAGGCGTTGACGAATGGCAAAGATTTACTACGACGATGCGGCGGACCTCGGGTTGATTCAGGCGAAGAAGGTGGCGGTGATTGGCTACGGGTCGCAGGGGCATGCCCATGCACTGAACCTGAAGGACAGCGGGGTCAGCGTGAAGGTCGGACTCCACGACGGCAGCAAGTCACGCGCCAAGGCCGAGGCCGACGGCGTCGAGGTGGCGTCGGTGGCCGATGCGGCCGCGTGGGCCGACGTCATCATGATTCTGGCGCCCGACACCTCCCAGTCGACCATCTATGAAGAGTCGATCGCACCGCACCTGACCGCCGGCAACATGATCATGTTCGGACACGGCTTCAACATCCGCTTCAAGACGATCGCACCGCCGGCCGACGTCGACGTCACGATGATCGCGCCGAAGGCACCGGGGCACCGCGTGCGCGAAGTCTACCTGGAGGGCGGCGGCACGCCGGCGCTCCTGGCGGTCGAACAGGATGCGACCGGCGGGGCCAAGGCGCTGGCGCTCTCGTACGCGAAGGGGCTTGGCGTGACCCGCGCGGGCGTGATCGAGACGACGTTCGCGGAAGAGACCGAGACCGATCTCTTCGGTGAGCAGGCCGTGCTGTGTGGCGGGGTCAGCGCGCTCACCAAGGCGGCGTTCGGCACCCTCGTCGAGGCGGGCTACCAGCCGGAGATCGCCTACTTCGAGTGCATGCACGAACTGAAGCTGATCGTCGACCTGATGTATCGCGGCGGTCTGAACTACATGCGCTATTCGGTAAGCGACACCGCCGAGCACGGTGACTACACCGGCGGACCGCGGGTCGTGACCGACGCGACGCGCGACGCGATGCGGAAGATGCTGGCCGAGATCCAGGACGGCACCTACGCCAAGAAGTGGATCGACGAGAACGCCGCCGGCCGGCCGTGGTTCAACGAGGTGCGGAAGCAGGAACAGAACTCGCAGATCGAGCAGGTCGGCAGCGCGCTGCGCAAGATGATGCCGTTCCTCGACGCGGTGACGATCACGCCGGGCAGCTGATCGTGCGATCCATCGGGGTGCTCGCGTTGGTCGTCGGGCTGCTGGGTTTCGCAGCTCCGGCGGCAGCGCAGAGTTCTCCTCCCTACGACCTCCTGATCACGAACGGCCGCGTGATGGACGGGAGCGGCAACCCGTGGCGCCGCGCCGATGTCGGTGTCAGCGACGGCCGCATCGCGGCGATCGGCGATCTCGCCGGCGCCGACGCGCGCCGTGTGCTCGATGCCGCCGATCGGCTGGTCACCCCCGGCTTCATCGACGTGCACTCGCATGCGGGTGGCGGCCTGTTACTGGAGGGGCTGGGGCAAGGACAGCCTCTGCTCGCGCAGGGCGTGACGACGATCGTCGCGAATCCCGACGGCGGAGGGCCCGTCGATCTCGAACAGCAGCGCTCCGACCTGGCCAGAACCGGCCTGGGTGTCAATGTCGCGCTCCTCATTGGTCACGCCAGCGTCAGGCGCGCCGTCCTCGAGATGGCCGACCGGGCTCCCACCGAGGACGAGATGGTCGAGATGCAGCGTCTCGTCCGCGAGGGGATGGCAGCTGGGGCCTACGGCCTGTCGAGCGGTCTGTTCTATGCACCGGGCAGCTACGCGACGACCGAGGAACTGGTGGCGCTCGGGTCGGTCGTCGCAGAGTACGGCGGTCTCTATACCAGCCACATTCGAGACGAGGGGGACTACTCGGTTGGCTTGGTCGCCGCGGTCGACGAGGTGATCCGGATCGCCGAGGCCAATGGCATCCCTGGCATCGTCAGCCACATGAAGGCGCTCGGGCCCGACAACTGGGGGCTGTCAGTGGCGGCGACCACGCGGCTCGACGCGGCGCGGCAGCGCGGCGTCGAGGTCTACGCCGATCAGTATCCCTACGGCGCGTCGTCGACCGGTCTGTCGGCGGCGCTCGTGCCGCGCTGGGCTCAGGCGGGCGGAGCGGACGAGTTCTCGCGCCGCCTCATGGAGCCGGCGACCCGCGCCCGAATCGTCGAGGCGATGCGCGAGAACCTGAGGCCGCGCGGCGGCGCCGAGGCGATCGTCGTGGCGTTCCACGAGCCCGATCGCGCGCTGGAGGGGCAGAGCCTGGCCGAGATCGCCGCGGCCCGTGGCAGGCCCGCGGTGGAAACGGCGCTCGAGTTGATCCGCGCGGGCCGTGTGTCGATCATCTCGTTCAACATGTCGGAGCGCGACATCGCCCACATCATGCAACGGCCCTACACGATGACGTCGAGCGACGGTGGCCTCGTGCCGATGGGTGACGGACGCCCGCACCCCAGGAACTACGGCGCATTCGCCCGGAAGCTTGGACTCTACGCGCGCGATCGAGACGTCGTGTCGGTCGAGGCGGCGGTCCGATCGATGACCTCGCTGCCCGCCGCCGTGTTCGGCCTGCGCGACCGGGGCCAACTGCGTATCGGCGCGTGGGCGGACATCGTCGTCTTCGATCCGGCCGAGGTCAGCGACCGCGCCACCTATGCCGAGCCGCATCGACTGGCCGAGGGGATCGACACGGTCGTCGTCAACGGCGAGATCGTTCGTGAGCAGGGCCGGTTCACGTCGGTGACACCGGGGGTCGTGCTGCGCAAGGAGGGGGAGACGCGATGAGGGTGAAGAGCAGAATCGGTGTGATGGTCGCGACCGCCGCCGCGGTCTGCCTCGTGTCGGACATGGCCACGGCCCAGACCGATGCCTCGCTCGAACGGCTGGAGCGGGCGATCGAGCGCGGTGCAACCGTCGCTGGCGGGCTGGTCGGCGCGACGGCCATTCATCTGGAATCGGGGCGGACGGTGTCGGTGAACGGCGACGAGGCGTTCCCGATGGCGAGCACCTACAAGGTGCCGATTGCCATCGAACTGTTGACCCGCGCCGATGCCGGCACACTCTCACTCGATGAGATGCTCGATGTCATGGCCGCCGACCTCCACCCGGGCAGCGGCACGCTGTCGCCGCTCCTCGCCCAACCGGGTGTGTCGCTATCGGTTCGGAACCTGATGGAGCTGATGCTCAGGATCAGCGACAACAGCGCGACCGACATGCTGCTGGCCCGAGCCGGCGGGTCGGAGGCGGTGACCGGTCGGATGCGCATGCTGGGCATCGACGGCATCCGGGTCGACCGCCCAACAGCGGTGCTGATCGCCGATCGCTACGGCGCGACGCTGCCGCGGGATCGAGAAGTCAATCGGCGTCTGGAGGGGCCGCTAGCGGCAGGCGTCCAGGTGCCGTCCGGCGGCGGCTCGGAAGGCATCGGTCCACTCGTGTCCGCCGTCGAAGACCAACGCCTCGACATCGACGCCCCACGACGCCAGCAGCGCCACGTCGGTATCGTGCTTCGCCTGAGTGAACCACTCGTCCCGGCTCCCGCGTCCGACGAGCGCCGGGGGTAGGGCGTGCGACGCGGTCTGCCGCAACTCGGGTGGGATGTCGCCGCCGAGGACGACGAGGCCGGCGGCCGGGTGCCCCGCGCCAGACGCGGCGCGATACGCCATCGACGCGCCCTGCGAGAAGCCGGCGTAGACCAGCGTGTCGCCGGCGGCGTACCGGGCGCGGACGTCGGTCACCACCTGCTCGACGTAGCGCAGGTTGTCGGCGATCGCCTGCTCGCGTCCGAGCTTCGTCATCCAGCTGGCGACGACGTCTGCATGGCTCCGCTCGTAGAACCAGTGCAGCGCCTGCACGGCGACCAGCAGCCACGACGCCGTTCCCGGAATCCGTTCGAGCTGGCGCAGGTGCACCGCGGCGTTCTCTCCGTAGCCGTGGAATCCGACCAGCAGCGGGTGCGGGCCCTCGGACTCGGGCGGGCGGGCGACGTAACGTCCCTGCGTTGTCGCATCGAGCGTCGTGACGATGGGGTCGGCGGCCATCAGGCGTCCTCGCTGAACACGGCGGTGGCCGTCAGGGTCGCAGCGGATCCTTGACGCGGCCGACGAGTGGTTCGTTCAGGAAACCCACCAGCGGCGCGATCTGCCGGAAGACGCGAAGCAGCTCCCGGTAGAACTTCGGGTCGGCGGCGAAGGCGGCCGGGTACTCCTTCGAGGCGAGAAACTCGCGGCGCCGCAGCAGATCGGCCGCGGGATGGTCCTTCGCGTAGCCGCGCGGCACGCGCTGCATCACTCGCCCGTCAAGGGCGCCGAACGTCCGTCGAAACGCCGCGGTACCGATGATGCCGCGGAGCCGCTGGTAGCGTCGCGCGACGTGCGCGCGAATCAGCCGCAGTTCGGGTGACGCGGGTGCGTGCAACCCGCCGGCGAACATGACACGCGTCGGCGCAACTTCCAGATAGAGCACGGCGCCCTCGAGCCGTCCCAGCTCACGGTGCGGAAACACGGCCGCTGCGTGGGTCTTCAGCGGGGACTTGTCCTCGCTGAACCGCGTGTCACGATAGATCCGGAAGAGCGAGATCTTGGGTGCGGCGACCAGTTCGGGCGCGAACCCGCGGAGGTCCTCCGCCAGGCGATCGATCACGTCGACCATTGGCCCGCGAACGTGCGTGTCGTACTCGTCACGGCGCGCGCGGAACCAGTCGCGATCGTTGTGTCGCTTCAGGGCGCGCAGGAACGGGATCGTTCTCGGCGTGAAACGGGGCGGCTGAGCCATCGGCCGGAGGGGCTACCGTCGATCGCGATCGGCGAGAGCCTCGGTCAGGACCCGCCCATCGGGGCGTGCCAGCGTGATGCCGGTCAGAAACGCCAGGGTCGGCGCGATGTCCTCGGGAGCCGCGGCGCCCGAATAGCGCCCTGGCACGATGCCCGGACCGGCCAGCACGAGTGGCACGCGCGCATCGTAGTCGTAGCCGGTGCCGTGGTCGGCGGCGCGAATCCAGGTGTACCAGTAGGGCTTCGGAATAACCACAAGATCCCCGCTACGTCCGGGGAAATAGCTGCGCGCCACCTGCGCCGTCAAGGCGTCGGCGAAGGGGCCCGTCGCCAGTTCTTCCCCGCGATAGACCCGCTGCACGCCCGGATACGTCCCGAGCGCAGCCAGGACGGCGGCCAGTGCCTCCTCGTTCGCGCGCAGTCGATCGTAGACGCCTGGCGCGAAGTACAACTCGATATGGCCCATGCCGACCGCATGCTCACCCGGGCCGAAGAACGGCTCGAGCACCCGGTTGACGTGTGCGAGCACTTCGCCCCGCTCGATCCGACCGGCGTCGAGCCCCATCGCCGTCGCCTGTTCGGGGATCGGGCCGAGGCCGTGGTCGGCCGACAGCGCGACGACGTAGCGGTCACGCCCGACGGCCGTATCCAGATGGTCGAATAACCGGCCGAGCGTCCGGTCGAGGCGCAGGTAGGTGTCTTCGACTTCGGCGCTGTGCGGGCCGAAATCGTGGCCGACGTAGTCGGCCGCCGAAAAGCCCACCGCCAGATAGTCGGTGCCGGGGCCACGGCCGAGCTCGAGCGCGTCCACGGCCGCCGTGGCCAGGCCGGCGACGTATTCGTCCGCCCAAGGGCTGCGCCGCCAGGCGGTGTAGAACGCTCGGTCGGCTTCTCCGGCGTCACTCTCCGACGCCAGCCGATGCGCGAAGTGAGGGTCGCTGCCGTTGGTGCCGTCGCTGGTCGAGGACACCGGCGTCCAGACCTGCCCCCGCGCGTCCTCGACCGGGTGAGTCCTGATGTGTTCCGCGACGAACGGCACGGGCGTCTCGGCAAACGCGGTCGACGTCGTCCAGACGTTACCGGGGTCGAACCAGGCGACGGCGTCGCCACGGTGCCCGGCCAGCGGCACCGCGGCCCGCGCCTTGACCGCGAACGCCACGACCTGCGCCGAAGGGTCGTTCTGCAGCCGGAGTTCGTCGGCCAGGCTCGCCACGCGCATCGTGGCTGGACCGTGCTGTTCCCGAGCGCCCGAGCCGTAGGCGACAGCCTCCACGGAGTCGTCCGCCGTGCACCGGACGCGGCGTCCAGCGACGGCGTCCCACCACCCATCGAGCAGCATCCCGTGGGTGCTCGGGATGGTGCCGGTGGCAATCGTGGCGTGGCCCGCGCAGGTCAGCGTGCCGAAATAGGAATGCTTCGCCTCGCGAAAGACCGCGCCGTCGTCGAACAGCCGCCGCAGGCCGCCGGTCCACCCGGCGCCGTAGCGTTCGAGCGTGTCGGCGCGCATCTGGTCGACCACCAGGACCACGACGAGTCCTGGCGGCGCGGTCTGCGCGGCGACGGACCAGGCCGAGGCACCGGCCGACAGCACGGCCATGACCAGTGCAGGGACGAGGAGTCGACGTGCAAGCCGCGGGGCCGTTGGAACCATCTGTTACCTGGGGTGCCTGCCGACAGTATACCGCGCGCGGTTGGTCCGTACGCACGACGGGCGCGGCCGAGTGCCGCGCCCGTCGCCATAGTGTCTCGTATCGGATCGTCAGCGTTGTCAGACGACCAGTTGCGGGACCTCCATCTCGCCACGGCGGAAGGCGTCGTTGAATGCCTCGACGACCGCGGGGTCGAAGTCGGTGCCCGAGCCCTTGACCAGAATTTCCTTCGCGTCGAACGGCGACATCGCCTTGCGATACGGGCGGTCGCTCGTCAGCGGGTCGTAGACGTCGGCGACACTGATGATCCGCGACTCGAGCGGGATCTCCTCGCCGGCCGTCGGGTTGTAGCCGGTGCCGTCGTACTTGTCGTGGTGCGACAGGATGACCGGCAGGATGCGCCGCAGCAACCCGCCGACCGGTTCGAGCATCGTGACCCCTTGTTCACGTGGGCCTTGATCTCGGTGAACTCGTCCGCCGTCAGGCGCGCGGCCTTGTAGAGCAACTCCCGGCTAATGTCGAGTTTGCCGATGTCGTGCAGCAGCGCCGCGGCGCGGATGTCCTCGATCCGCTCATTCTGCAGGTTCAGGCTGCCGGCGATCTTCGTCTCGTAGACCGACACGCGATAGCTGTGGTTCTCGGTGTACTTGTTCTTCGAGATGAAGTCCTGAGGATCATCAACACGCCGTGATAGGTGGAGCGCAGGTCTTCGAGTGCCCGTTCCTGGTGCTCGTAGAGCGAGCCCATGAGATACCCGATAACGACGAGCGTGCCGCCCCAGACGGTGATGTCCAGCCACTGGCGCGGAATCAGATCGCCGGACGCCGCCTGCTCGAACCCGGCGGGGTTGAAGTAGGTGAACAGCACCACGAGCAGCACGCTCGCGAAGGCCGTGAGCGTCGCGTGCCGCCGGCCGTACGAGTAGGCCGAGAACACCGTTGGGAACGTGTAGAACCCCAGCACCATGCGCTGGGAATCGACGAGCAGGTTCATCATCGCCATGATGACGAACAGCGACAGCAGCAGCCAGAGCTCCTTGTTGGCCTTTTCGAGGGTCTTCAGGATGCCTAGCTTGGCCGCGTCGACTTCTTACTGGGTGCCTTCGGTGAGGGGCACGGCGGTTGCCTGGGAAGTAGCCACTGGTCAACGTCCTTTACGAAAGACGGGTTCACGAACCGGCACTCCGTCAATCGGGGGCGTACCGTAACTATCGGATACTGACCAATACGCAATATTGTTACCAGGTTTGCATCAATTCTGTCGCAGCTCTCTAATTGCTTGGTTCACAACGTTATACGGTGATCTCTCGACCCGGCCGCACTCGAGAGGGCCGGGTCGCGTGTGCCAGAACGTCACAATCGTCGGCAGAGGATTACGATTCTGAAACGCGGCAGAAGGGATCACGCCTCCGCTTTTTTCGCGTCGAGATGGCGATAGAACCCGAGGTCCTCGCCCGTGGCTCGCTTGGTCGCCCAGATGACCTGCCCGACGTGGCCCGAGAAGTGTTCCACGACATGATAGATCGCATGCAGGATCGTCACGTCGTGGTCCTGGATCCGGCGGCTGGCCAGCAGATCCGACGTCGACAGCGTGGCGAGGACTGCGTCGGCTTCGGCGAGCGTGTGGCGCAGCGGTTCGAGCAGATCCGCGGCCGGAATCGGCTCGCGCTGCGTGAACTCGGCGTCGCGGTCGCGATCGTCGGGTTGGCCGCCGACTCCGCAGACCAGCCACTGCCGGACGTTGCCGCGCAGATGCAGCAGCAAGTTGCCCACCGAATTCTCGGCGTCGTGGCGCCGCTCCCAGAGTTGTTCGAGGGTGAGCCGGCCGACGCAGGCCTCCAGACGCCGCAGCTCTTCCTTCAACTCGGCGCGCGAGACGGCGACCAGTTCCGCCGCGATCACGTCGGCCTGCGAGGCGCTCATGCCGGCGGATTATAGCGCACGCGTCGGAGACACTAGATGTTGTGGCCCGACACGGTGAGATACGTGTATAGTGTGGGATGATTAGGGAATTTTTTGCAGTTCGACGCGCTGACGGTCGGATGGGGCAGAGGGTAGAGGGATAAGGACGATGCGAGCTTCGCAGTGGATCGGAATCGTGATGGTGGCCATGGTTGCGGGGTCGGCGGGTGTCGCCGCAGGACCGGAGCAACAGGAAGAGCGCCGGAGCGTCGATGGGCTCGTGTACGACCTGCAGCATCCCGAGGCGGATCGCCGGATTCGAGCGGCGCGACTGCTCGGGCAGAACAAGGTGCATGCGGCCGTGCCGGCGCTCATGGACGCCGCGATCGATCGCGACGAGGACGTCCGGTTCGAGATCGCCAAGTCGTTGGTGCTCATTCACGACCGCCGCGCGCTCCCCACCTACGTGCTGCTGACGCGCGACGCCAACCCGGCCACGCAGGAGAAGGCGGTCGAGGGGATCATCAATACCTACGTCGGTGACGAGTCGGGCTTCATCCAGGGGCTGGAGAACGTCGTCGATTTCGTCAATCCGTTCAGTGACGATTACAACCCGCTGATGGTGGAGCCGTTCGTCGAGGTTGACCCCGCGGCGGTCGACGCCGTGAGCGACCTCCTCTTGTCGGCCCGTGAAGAGTTGCGGCTGGACGCGGCGGTCGCGCTGGGGATCCTGCGTGCGCGGGCCGCGCTGCCCGCCATCCAGGATGCGCTCGATACCGAGCCCGCCACCAACGTCAAGGTCGAGCTGATCCGGACGATCTACAAGATTGGCGATCCGGCCGGCGGCCGGGCACTCGTGGCGCGCATCACCGACCCCGACAAGACCGTCCACGACGAGGCGATCTTCACGGCGGGCCGGCTGCGGGTCGGCGAGGCGGTGCCCGATCTGGTCCAGATGCTCGAGGCCGGCGTCGAAGAGCGCCGGACACTCTTCGGCTTCGTGCCGATCTCGGGTTCCGACGATCTGTCGCGGCGCGTGCTCGAGGCGCTCGCGCATATCGGCGACGCACGCGCGGAGCAGGTGTTCCTGATGTCGCTCGACTCGCAGCGCGATTGGTCGCGTCAATTCGCAGCCGAGGGGCTGGGCCGGATCGGTGACACGGCGAACCTGCCCGAGATCGCCCGGCGCTACGCCGAGGAGGAGTCCGCGTCGGCACGACTCGCGCTGTCGTTCGCGCGATATCGGCTCGGCGAGGCCGAGTATCTGCGCGACCTGATCGACCAGATCGACGGCGATCAGGCGCACGCGTATCTGCTCGAGTTCGGACCGCAGGAGATACCGCACCTCTATCCGTACATCCGCACCGAGGGCAACGACGTCAAGATCCGCCTGCTCGACGTGGTCGGGCATCGCGGCGATCCGTCGTCGATCGGGATCGCACAGGAGATGATTCAAGCTGGCGATCAGGATGTGCGGGAGGCGGCCAATCTGGCGGCGCTGCGCATCCGCGGCCGGCATCCCGGGGCCTGACGCCCGCGGCGATCGCGGCCAGCGTGTCGGCCACCGAGCGGGGTGTGCGGATCCTCTGCGACTACCTGACCACCGCCGGCCTACCTGATGCTGTCGTTCAAGAAGAAGACCGAGATGCCCGATGCGCGTGAGGCGCTGCCGGGCCGGGCCGCGCCGCTCGTGGTGCCCGAGACGCATTTCGTCAACGGCAACCGGCTCGTGCCCCCGTTCCCCGACGGGCTGCAGATGGCGATGTTCGGCCTGGGCTGTTTCTGGGGCGCAGAAAGAGCCTTCTGGCAGGTTCCCGGCGTCTACTCGACGATGGTCGGCTACGCCGGCGGATCGACCGAGCATCCGACCTATCGTGAGGTCTGCTCCGGGCTGACCGGCCACAACGAGGTCGTCCGCGCCGTCTTCGACCCGGACGCGGTCACGTACGAGCAGCTACTGCGGACGTTCTGGGAATCGCACGATCCGACGCAGGGGATGCGGCAGGGCGGCGACGTCGGCACGCAGTATCGGTCGGGTCTCTACGTCTACGCTGCGGAGCAGCGACGCCTGGCCGAGACGACGCGCGACGCGTACCAGAAGGCGCTGGGCACGGCCGGACACCGCGCTCCGATCACGACCGAGATCGTCGACGCGCCGGACTTCTTCTACGCCGAGGAGTACCACCAGCAGTATCTCGCGAAGAATCCGGGCGGATACTGCGGCCACGGTGGCACCGGCGTGGCGTGTCCGGCCGGCCTCAACTATCCCTCGCGCGTCTCCCTTCGGGGCCCCAGCGACGAATTGCCAGACGCCTACTCCCCGATATCGACCTCGACCTCGACGAGGAAGCGGCGGAAGTTGGAGTAGGTCGCTTCGCAGGTGACTTCGATGCTCCGGCGGGCGAGCTGTCCGGTGGTGACCGGGTTCAGACGGACGCGGTAGCGCTCGGACATCGTCGCCGGCACGAGCATCTCGAGGGTGTCGTCGGGTCGGTAGGTGACGCGCATCTGGATCTCGAGCTGAACGGCTTCATCCTCTGCGCGAAGATCAGTTTCGAGCACGCGTCCCGTCGAGGGCTCGATCCAGATCGTGCCGTGGCTGAAGAGGTCCTGCCCGCGGCCGCCGGTGATCAGGGCAGGCGGCGCCGTCTCCTCGAACTCGATCTCCCAAGTGTCGATTCCGTCGATGCGGCGGTCGCCGTCCTTGCGGAAGGTGAAGCGCGGTTGATCGGTGGCCGAGAGGATTTGCAGGGCCATCGTCGGCACGTTGGCGTTGCGCGTGATCGCGCCGATGTTGAAGCGGGCGCTCTCGACGACCAGACGACGCCGCAGCGAGGGCGTGATCCGGGGCGTTTCGAGGAAGAGATCCTCGAGACGCTGCAGACGGTCCTCGACCGGCGTGCCGTCGACCTCGATGACGTCGCGGAAGGCCAGCCAGGGCTCCTCGAGGCCGGGCGTGCTCAGGACGAGGAGGTCCGACACCATTCGGCGGGTCCGCCGGCCGTCGGCGACCTGGAGATAGTCTTCCTCGGCGATGACGCTGCCCAACTCAGTCTGGTAGCCCTCGACGTAGGCCGCCGCGCGTTCGAGCACGGCCTCGAGCGTGGGTCCCTGGGCGGTGCCTGTCGCCGGGGCGCCGGCGACGGTGGCGGCCGCGACGATCAGCGGAAGTAGGCGGGCGGCGCGCATCGTGAGGATCCCAGGCGATATGGGCCGAACGACGAAACTGGTCGGGGCGCCCGGATTCGAACCGGGGACCTCCTGCTCCCAAAGCAGGCGCGATACCAGGCTACGCCACGCCCCGAAAATGAGCGCAAAACAAACGCTTACAGCAAGTTACCACAGTCAAACAGTCCTCAGTAGTCGCCAGGGATTGCCTGGCGTCGCCACTCCGTGGTGAAAGGAGGGGGTCACAAAGGGGGTTACAGCAATCCAAAGCAGTCCCACCTTCCTATCAGTCAGATCTGGGAGGACCAAGAAGGGTTGGATGCCATGGAGAGAACGATTCAGAATCCTGAAGCTATGCCGATGACTGAGCAGCGCGAATTTCCCAGATGGTCCGACATCGAGATTGAGTTGCACTATCCGAACGGGCTACCGCGAACGATTCGGACAAGAAATGCTTCGGCGACTGCAGCCTGCTTCGACAAGAAGGACGAAACGGCGCTTTCCGGGGCGGTCAGCGCTCGGTTGTTTCTCGGCGAGGCACCCCTCACCGTTGAGCGTCTCCGACCGTTTCACGATGCCCGTCGACCGGACGACGTGATCGTCACCTACAATTTTCTCAAACCAGAAGGTGCCCAGCCTGCGGTCGGTACAATCGCTTGATTGTCCCGCGTCGAGTCCCGGCCCCAGCCGACCCCTAGAGTCTGGGCTAATTCCTGAGCGTGAACGGCCACCGCGCCCACCCGTCCGCGTCCGTGGCCTGATGCGAGCCGTCCCGCGTGGGGACTCCCCACCAGTGGCGTCCGCACCCGTGGCACCGAAACAGGCGTCGCCGGCTCACCAGGCTGATCAGCTGTTGGTGAAGTTGCCGATGTACGCGATCGAACACCCGATCCCCGCATGAAGGACAGGGCCGCATTGAACACACTCCTCACCGTCGCCAAACGCTAGGCGGTTCACTGCAAGTCTACGGCATCAGCGTCATCGGCCAGACCCTTGCTCGCCGTCCAACAATCAGAGGTGTGTCCCACGCCCCGGCCTACCGTCCCGTCGGCACCCGCGCCTGGAGAGGCTCCAACCACAAGTGGGCAGACGCTCCTTCAGCGTTGACGAGGGAGTAGAGTTCCGTCACCCGTCCCCGCCGAGGACTCCACTCGTCAGGGAGATCGGCGAGACGGATTACCTCCCCGTCAGTCCCCACGATCTGGGCGACGCCCTGGTCGTCCCAGACTTCGTCACCCAGCTGGCGCACGGCCTCCAGCAGGGATTCTGAACCTTGCCGCATCGAAGAGACGCATCCGCCACTGTGCGTCTCGCGAGCAATCACCCTAAGTCGAATCCCCTGGCTGGGATATGACCGGCGTCGTATATCGTTGGGCGTGCGATCACCGAGGGCACTATAGGGAGTTTTCAGGGTCATGCAAGACGAGTCCGTGTCGGATCTATCCGAAGACGACGGTCAGCAGATCAAGGACCTCCACGATCGCTGGGTCGCGTGCGAGCTGGCCGGAGATGTCCAGGGCCTACTGCAACTTTGCACCGATGATGTGCAGTGGCTGGTGCCTGACAGGGGGCTCCTGATTGGCAAGGCGGCGGCCAGGGCGCTGCTGGCAGAACCTGGCGCGCAGCTACGAGCGATCGAAACGGCGGACGTGAGGATCCGAGGGGGCGGCTCGTTCGCGTACAAGACCAGCAACTACAACACGCGCTACACAGTTGCCGACGGTTCCGAGGAGCGGGTCAACAGGGGCACGCACCTGTGGATTCTACGAAAAACGGACGGCGAGTGGCAGGTGGCCCTTGTGACGTGGCAAGCGGCTACGACATAGCCGCCGTCAAGCCTACGGCCCCGTCGACACCCGCGCCGGGAGGTCGGGGTTGAACCGGACGTTGTCACTGCCGAACAGAGTAGACGACCGTGGTGAAGTGGTGCGTCGGGCGCACGGCTCAGGAGCCCGGGTCGAACGCTCTCACGTTACCGTTCGGCGCCCACCAGAAGTAGAGCCAGCGCAGCGGGCCCTCCCCGACGTTCTCGATGCGGTGCGTGGCGTTCGGCGGCGTGTGGATCGTCGTGCCAGGCCCCGCGTCGATTCCGCGACCATCGACGATCCACCGGGCGTGCCCGTCGAGCATCACATAGACTTCGGGTGACGGGTGGAAGTGCGTCGGGTAGGCCGCGCCGACGTCAAGCATTTGCAGGCCCATGCGGACGTCGTCGCGGGTCACGCCAGGCCAGTTGGCGAGCGCGCTCCGGACGAGCGGCTTGTACCGGTACACGCGCCAGAGCGACTCGGAGTAGGTCCAGTTCGTCGTCCAGGCGACGTCGACTGACCGGACGTGCAGGCGGTCGCTCGCCTCAGTGGAGGCCTGGTATCGGGTGAGCGTCTCCGTCGTCGGGCGAGACGAGTAGTCCGGCACGTCGTCCGTCATCGTCGAGCCGGCGTGCAACGCCTCCTGATCTCCACCCGGTGCCCAGCGGTACGCGATCGCGAGCAGATCGTCCGATCCGGTGGCGATGAACGTGTGTGTCGCGCCTGGCGGCACGAAGACGGCCGTGTCGGGCGTCGCGCTGAACTGCTCGTTGTCGATTGTCCAGGTTGCCGCACCGGCGGCGATGAAATGAATCTCGGGGACGCGATGGGAGCGCGCGGCGACGCCCTGGCCCGACTCCAGGGCCAGCCGGTGGATGCGTAGATCGCCTCTCGGAATGGCTCCCGCGTCCGGTCCGACGAGGCGCTGGTGGCGAACGGAGGCGTTTGGCTCTGTTCGCCAGGGTAGCCGGTCGGCGTTGACGTGCACCAATGGCGGGGCGTCCTGCATCGGCGGCATCGACCGGGAGGCCGAGATCGACACGACGCCCAGCGCCGCGGCGATGGTCAGCGCTCCGGCGGTCCGGCGGGCGTCCGTCACTCCCCGGCTTCCCGTCTCCTGGCTCACGGTCCCACGGGCGGCACGGCCTCCACGAGCATCTCGAAGGCCTGGTCCAACGCCCGACCACCCGCACCGGCTCCGCGGTACTTACCCAGGCGGACCACCACCAACTCGTGGGAGGGGATCACGGTGGTGCTCTGCCCGCCAGCGCCCCGGAAGCCGTAGGCGGTCTCGGGCAGGGGCCAGCCCCCGTTACCGTTGACCCAGAGAAAGGCGCCACCGTACACGCGCCGGCCGTCGGCGACCCACGCCGGGGCCAGGGTCGTGGCGTACTCTGCCCACCCCTCCGGAAGGATCCGCTCCCCGTTCCAGATGCCGTCCTGGAGGTAGAGGTTGCCGAGCCGCGCCCAGTCCCGCGCGGCCAGGAACCCGTAACCCTGAAGGAGGAAGTTCCCGTGCACGTCGGTTTGGAGGTAGGCGTCCCGGACGCCGATCCGATCGAACAGGTGCCGCTGGGGGAAGGCGTGATAGTCGTCACCCCGGCCCTCCACGCCCAGGCGCACCAGGTAGTTCGTCAGGATGGGATCCGAGTTCCGGTACCGGCCCACCGTGTTGGGGTGCCACTGCTGGGGCCGGGTGGCGGCCCAGCGGAAGGAGTCGGCGGTGGCGGTATAGAAGTACACGTGGTCCGGGTAGCCGATGGAGGGATCGTAGTCCGGGTCCTGCGGCGCCCGGATCCGGATGCCGCTGGACATGCGCATGATGTCGCCGATCCGGATCTCCTGCCGGGAATCCCCCTCGTCCGCCTGCCACTCGGGAATCGGGGCTGGCTGCCAGAGGTCGTAAACCCCTTCCTGGATCAGGACCCCCATGAGCATGCCGGTCATGCTCTTGTTCATGGACCAGCTCTCCAGCGGGGTGTGGACGCCGATCCCGTCAGCGTAGCGCTCGCCCAGGATCCGGCCCCGGTGGGTGACCACCAGCGCCAGGGTCATGGCCTCCGACGACCCGAAGCCGGCTTCTAGAGCCTCCTCCACCATGGCCAAGTCAATGTCCGTTGGCCACGGTTCCTCGGAGACCAGGTCGCCCATGGGCCACGGCGTCGTCGCGGCGGCGGGAAGGTTCGGTTCCACAACCGACGAGTCGAAGTGAACCGTGTCCTCGCCAATGGCGTGGGCTACGCATCCCTGGGAGCCGTAGTGGCGGGCGCTCCGGACCACGCCGTCCGGAAGGGTGAGGCGGACCTCACGTAGCTCCCGGTCCACCACGATGTCCACCACCGCGTCCCGGTGCTGGAAGGGGCTGGAGAACCCGCCCACGTTCTCCGCCGCGTCGTCCGGATCCAGCCCGGTGAGGAAAACGGCGGAGCAAAGGATGTTGGCGAAGCCCGCCGTGTGGTGGTGCAGGGCCTCACCGGGAACAGGCTCGTAGGGGGTCTCCAGTTCCAGCGACGCGGCACGTTCGAGCATGGCCACCCGGGGATCCGGGGCGTCCGCCAGCACCGGACTCGGAGGTGGCACGGCGTCCGGGGCGTGGACGGCGACGCGGGCTCCCTCCAAACCACTTCCCACGGCGGGCCCGTCGCCGCCCGAGGAAGCGGGCAGGCGGTCCCCGCACGCGGCCGCGATGAGAAAGGCGGGGACGAGGACGAGGAGCAGCGCGGCTTCTTTGCGCGGGGCGAAGAGGGAGTTCAGACTCATGAGATCCTCCTGGCGACCGAAGGAGCGTCGATCGCATCCGGGCCGAGGCGGGCGCCGCGCTCCAGGGTCATGGTCGCGTCGTTCTGTGCGCCGAAAACAGGGCCAATTGTATTCTGGCGATCCAAGCGCCCTCCTGTGGTTTACCGGGGGCCGGGCTATCACGGGCTTTCAGGTGGCGTGCCGACCGGGGACGTTCTTGATAGCGCCTTCAGCCGTCCACACGGTGTAGCACTGCGGACAGTAATGTTCGTGCGAGTCGGTCTGCGGTAACGCCGCCCAGTCATGAAGACCGCACTTCATCCAAATGTTCCAGCGATCGGCACCGAGGACATCCGCCGCCCTCGTGACCTCGTCAATGGTCATCGGTCTTCCTGCCGCCGTCGCCCCCTTGTATCTTCCGATCCG
>DCWN01000005.1 GCA_002328835.1 Acidobacteria bacterium UBA2161
TCCACATTCGTTTGACCCCGTAGATGCGGCGGACCGTCCGGAGCGTGCTCAGCGCGCCAGATCCGTCGGAGGCCGTCGACCACCGACGCGCACAGCGGCGCTCCACCGCCACGAGAGTCCGGTACCGGGTGGACGGCCGTTCAACCTGGCAGACGGGCCTGGCGCGCGACCACAGTCGGTGTGGGATGTTGCTCGAGGTGGCCGAGCCGATCGGTCCCCAGCAGCGGCTCGACCTGTCCGTCACGCCGCCGGCTGTGGCGGGGCAGCCGCGTTCCCACGGGAAGCGAACCTACCCCGGCTACGTCGTACGAGCCGCCGAGACGGCACCGTGCTCTTCGTTTCCGGTTGGCGTGTTCGTCGCCTTCGACGTCTAGAGATCGAGCTCGTCACGTGTGCGTCCGCCAGCAGACTGAAGGGAAGGTAGTCGATGAGTCAGCTCCCCCAGACCATCTTGATTGTTGATGATGAGCCCCCTGTGCTGAATCTACTGGGTCGAATCCTGGCTTCTGCGGATTACCGGGTCCTGAAGGCCACCGACGGTGCAGAGGCGCTGGCCATCAGCCGCGCGCACGCGGACCCTATTGATCTGGTGATGACTGATGTGAACATGCCGAAGACGGGAGGCTTCGTCTTGGGTGAACTCTTGGAGACGCTCCGTCCCCAGACACCCGTGGTGTACATCACCGGGGACCCCGGCGTCATCGAGTCGTGGCGCGAACGGCAGGTGGGGCAGCACTGGTCGCTTCTGCTAAAGCCGTTCACGCCGGAGGTTGTCCTGGAGAGAGTTCGCCAGATTCTGCTGACTGAGCACGTCGACGCGCAGGGCTAGCGCGCCGGACACGCGCACAGACTGTGCTACCCTTGGCCCTTCTGCGGAGGGCGGGGCCGACGCTCCGGCCCGCGATTCGATCCAATGGTGAAAGCACGGCTGCTCAAGCGGTTCAATGACGAGATCCAGCAACTCGAGCGCGAGCTGAAGCTCGAGTTGCCGAAGGAGATCCAGCGCGCGCGCGAGCTGGGCGATCTGCGTGAGAACGCCGAGTACCAGGCCGCCAAGGAGCGGCAGCGACTCGTGCAGGCGCGGGTGTCGATGCTGCAGCAGCGCGCATCGGAGATCTCGTTGATGAACCTCGAGAAGCTGCCGACGGATCGGGCCGCATTCGGCTCGACACTGGAGCTGCGCGAGGCGGGTGGCGAGCAGAAGACCTACCATCTCGTCATGCCGGAGGACGCCGAGCCGGACAAGGGCTTGATCTCGACGGCGTCCCCGATCGGTCGCGCCCTCGTGGGCAAGGAAGAGGGCGACGAGGTCGAAGTGCCCACGCCCGGCGGCACGCGCGCATTCGAGATCGTGAAGTTGACGAC
Source organism: Acidobacteria bacterium UBA2161 (assembly GCA_002328835.1). Taxonomy (GTDB): domain Bacteria; phylum Acidobacteriota; class Vicinamibacteria; order Vicinamibacterales; family UBA823; genus UBA2161. The sequence goes on from DCWN01000005.1 coordinate 1,366, forward strand.
CGTCCACGACGCCTGAACGTCGGGATCGGTCCGTTTGCCGTATTGGCTGTGTCGCAGTCCACTCCCGACGTTCGGAAGTCCACCTACTCGCCACGTCTGCGCACCGCGCTCGTACTGACCGGGACGGGCACGGCGGGTGCGTACCACGCCGGTGTGCTGCGTGCCTTGCAGGAGGCGGGCGTCAAGATCGATCTGGTGGCGGGCCGGGGGATGGGCGCCGTGAGCGCGATGTTCGCCGCGGTGGACGGTGGGTCCACGCTCTGGGAAGACGGCGGCATCTGGCGCGGCGATCCGCCCCCGAAATTCTACCGCTGGCGCGCGAGCCTGCGCGCGGCGACCGGGCTGTTCGGTGCCGCGGTCGTGACGATGCTCTTTCCCCTTATCTTCCTGGTCGCGGCGGCGCTGGTGTACCCCGTGGCGTTCGCCCTGCGCCTGGTCGGCGGCGGCGCCGGAACGGCGCTGGCCGACCGGTATGGCGAGCTGCTGGCCCTCATGTTCGGTCCGGATGCGTTGCCGACGATCGTGCCGCGGACGGCGGTCGGCCTGCTGCTGGCGTTGCTTGTCCTGCTCGGGGCCACCGCGCTCCGGGCCCTGCGGTCGCGGCGTCGGGGACGCGGGGCGGTGTGGTGGCAAATGCTCGCCGTGCCGCTGACGGCGACCGATGTGCGCGACCGGTTCGCGAGGGCGCTGTGGCAGCTCATCCGCGGTGCGTCGGCGTCCGGCCGGCCGGCCGGGCGGGATGTCAGTCGAGGCTACACGGAACTCCTCGCCGAGAATCTCGGTCAACCCGGGTTTCGGGAGTTGGTCGTGACGGCGCACGACGTGGACATCCGACGCGACCTGGTCTTCGCCTTGCTGTCGGCGCCGCACCGTGAGGGCTTCTTTCAGCGAACGCCCGAGAGCGGACGGCGCGCCTCCGAGACCTGGGATCTGGCCGGCTCGGGGCGGGACCATGCGCTCGATGCGCTCGCTGCGTCGGTCAGCTTGCCGGTGGTGACCGAACCGCATCTGATTACGTTCGCGCCGGACAGCCACTGGCGCGGGGAGACGCACCGTGCGGCGGACCGCGCCGACGCGATCGCCAGGCTGCTGGAGGAGGTCCTCCATGCCGGCGTCGAGCAGGTCATCGTCGTGTCCGCGACGGCGGAGTTGACCGCGCCGCACACGCTCAGCGCCGGACGGCGTGATGCCCGCGGCCGGGCCGGTGAGTACCAGGCTGCAATGGAAGCGGCGGCCGTGCGCGACGCAGTGACGGCGCGCGTCGGGCACTTCAGCGGCCTCTTCCTCATCCGGCCGACGCACAATCCGGTCGGCCCCTTCGATTTCTCGGGTGCCTACGACGAGCGGTCGGACCGGAAACAGACCGTGGCGGAGTTGGTCGACCGTGGGCACCAGGACGCGTATCGCCAGTTCGTCGACCCGGTGGTCGCCGCGTCGGGCGAGCGGCTGCGCAGCGTGAATTGAGGAACTAGGAACCACGGCGCGCACCGCGCGCCGCGCGGCGTCCGGAATGGGGCACTTGGGGTCCCCGTGCAGGGCGTCGCGGGGGTTCGGGGCGCAGCCCCGACTTGAAGATGAAGCCGGAGACGAAGGCGATCCATCGGGGGCGGTCCCAGGCGGCCGAGGTCGCCCCGCTGACGACGCCGATCTACGAATCGACCACCTTCGTCTTCGACTCCGCCGCCGACGTCGAGGCGCATGCCGAGGGGCGGTCGGCTCGCTACCTCTACTCGCGCTACGAGAACCCCACCGTCGAAGCGGTCGAAGGCGTGGTGGCGGAACTCGAGGGCGCGGAGTCGGCGCGGCTGTTCGCGTCGGGCATGGCGGCGACGGTCACGACCCTTGCCGGCCTGCTGAAGGCCGGTGACGAGGTGGTCTGCTGCGCGGCGATCTACGGGGGAACGCTGCGGCTGCTCACCGATCTGCTGTCGAAGTTCGGCGTCCGCGTGCGGCTGGTCGACCTCGAGGCGTTCGGCCGGCCAGCCGACGTGCTGCGGGACGAGACGCGCCTGCTCTGGTTCGAGTCGCCGATCAATCCGACGCTCCGGTGTCTCGATATCGAGGCGATCGGTGCCGCATGCCGAGCGCGCGGCGTCACATCGGTCATCGACAACACGTTCGCCAGTCCGATCAACCAGGCGCCGCTCGCGCGTGGCGTCGATCTGGCGATGCACAGCGCGACGAAGTATCTGAACGGCCATAGCGACGTGACCGGCGGTGCCGTCGCCGGCGGGACGGATCTCATGTCGGCCGTGGGTGCCACCCGCCGGCTCATGGGGACCATCCTCGATCCACGAGCCGCCTACGCCTTGGGCCGCGGCTTGAAGACTCTGGCGGTGCGGATCGGGAGACACAATGCCAACGCACTGGCCGTGGCCCAATTTCTGGAGTCCGACCGGCGGGTCCGGCGGGTCTACTACCCAGGGCTCGCGTCACATCCCGATCACGCGATCGCGGTACGCCAGATGCGCGGATTCGGCGGCATCGTCTGCCTGGATCTGGAGGGCGGCCTCTCGCGAGCGGCCGCGTTCTTCGACCGGCTGCAACTCTTCGTGCGTGCCGCGAGCCTGGGCGGCGTCGAGAGTCTCTGCAGCCTGCCGGTGCTGACGTCTCACCATGGCCTGTCGGCGGAAGCCCTGCAGCGGGCCGGCGTGTCGGCGGGGATGGCGAGGCTGTCGGTCGGCCTCGAGGCGCCGGAAGATCTCGTCGCCGATTTGGATCGCGCGCTCGGCTGAACCGGGGCAGGGCGGTTAGGCCTTGAGCGGTTCCTTGCGGCGTTCGCTCCCTGGCTGGTCCTTCCGAAACGCTTCGATCATCGCCTGCAGTTGCTGCGACATCTCGGCATCGCCGAGGTCGCCGAACTTCTCCTGAAACCGGGCGATCGGCACCACCGCCTTGGCCATCGACCGGTGTCCGCCGGCGCTGCCGATGTCGGCGAAGTTCTTCCGGACGAACTCGCCCGCGTTGCGCGAGTAGCCGAGATTCCGCACCGAGACGACGAGCGCGCCGTCCACGACGCCGGCGATCACCGTCCACTTCACGTCTTCCAGTTGGAGAAAGAAGTCGGCGGCGTAGGGGACGAAGTCCTCGCGGGTCGATGCGCCCAGAAAGGCGGTGAAGACCTGTTCCCGCACCCTGCCGCGTTCGATGGCTCGGCGCACGTACTCCATTCGCTCGAGCGTGATCTCGGCGCCCTCCATCTTTCGAATCATCGCCGGGTCGGCCAGCGGGTAGAGATAGGTGAACGCGTCGAGGTCCTCGCGCTTGGTGTGTCGGGCGAAGAACAGCGTGTCGGACTTGATGGCGTAGAGCATCGCCGTCGCCGTCCGTTCGGAGATCGTCACATCGATCGCGCGCAGGTGCTCCGTCAGAATCGTCGAGGTGGATCCGTAGTCGGCGCGGATGTCCTTGTAGACCGGCGTGTAGCCGGGTTGCTCCGGGTGGTGGTCGATCACCAGATCGACCGTGGGCAGCGCGCCGCTGAAGTAATGTGGCTGTACGTCGACCGTTGCGACGCGATCGAAGCTCGCGAACGCCCCTGGCGCGATCTGCTCGACGTGGATATCCAGCATGTTCGCCATCCGGAGATTCTCCGGCCGCGTGACGCCGTGGATCGCGCCGATGATGGCGGTCGTTTTCGTCCGCCGCAGGACGTTGCGGAGCGCCAGGCCGCTGGCCATGGCGTCGGGGTCCGGATCGTTGTGCAGCAGGATCAGCACGCGATCTGCATCCGCGAAGTAGCGCTGGTACTGCTGCACCTTGGCCCGTGTCGTCGACCGGCTCAGTTTGGTCAGCAGCGGTCCGGACAGCAGGTCGGCCAGATCGAGCGTCGTGATATCCGGAAACTGTGCCCGCAGCTCGGCAGTCCAGCCACGTTGCGCGTGATGCGGCGTGCAGAGCACATAGACGAGTGTCGCCCCGGCGTCCTGCACCGCCGACAGGATCCGCTTCAAGCCACGTTTGCCCGAGTCCTCGACGATGACGCACGTGTGCGGCGTCACATCGGCCTGCACGTAGGTGTCGATGCGTCGCGGGTCACCGGCGACGCAGCTGATGCCCTCATCCTGCAGGCGACGAGCGAGGGAGCGGTCGTCAACCAGGCAGTCGAGTTCGAACGTGGGCATCAGGGCCTGGTGCAGTGTTCTGGCGACGGCCTCCTCCTGGCAGACGGCGAGACACTTCATGGCGATCTTTGCTCTTCGGCACGGAGGCTCCGCCCGAAGCTCAACGCCTCATTATACGCACCTGGACCGGGGGCGGACGCAAGAGCCGGCCTCGACGGGACGATGACGGTCCTTCCTGTCGAGGCCCTCGAAGTTGCCTTCCGGGTCGGTTCCGGTATGATCGGGGCGCTCCGCCGAAGCCATGCACCTGACGATCGCGCGATCACTGCTGATGACCGCCGCGCTGTTCGCGGCCGGCACGTCCGCCGCGTGGGCCCAGCCGACGTTCACGAGCGGTGTCGACCTCGTTCGCTTCGGCGTGACCGTCGTCGACCGTGACGGCAACTTCGTGACGGATCTGGTCAGGGAAGACTTCGAGGTCTACGAGGAAGGCGTCAAGCAGACGGTCAGCTACTTCGTCGGCGCCAGCACGCCGGATGCGTCGCCGCCGCCGTTGCACCTCGGCTTGCTGTTCGACACGAGCGCGAGCATGCAGGTCGACCTGCGGCTGGCCCGTACCGCGGCGATCAAGTTTCTGAACACGGTGCGGCAGGCCGAAGACATGACGCTGGTCGACTTCGACACCGAGGTGCGGGTCGCGCGCTACCGGCAGGCGGACTTTCCGCGCCTGGTCGAAAGGATTCGAGGACAGCGGCCCAGGGGCTGGACCGCGCTGTACGACGCGCTGGGCGTCTATCTCGACGGAGCCTACGCCCAGGACGGACAGAAGATCCTGGTGCTGTACACCGATGGCGGCGACACGCGGAGTCAACTGAGCTACCGCGACGCCCTCGACCTCGTCAAAGCGTCGGATGTGACGATCTACGCCATCGGGTTTCTCAAGAGCCGGCCCGGCAACGCGGGTGTCATGCGGCGGATCCGCGTGCTGGCGGAGACGACGGGCGGCAAGGTCTTCCTGCCGCTGACGGCGGATCCACTCGACGAGATCTACGGTGAGATCGCCGACGAGATCCTGGCGCGGTACTCCTTCGGCTATGCGTCGACGGATCAACGGACGGACGGTGCCTGGCGTGAGGTCGAGGTGAAGCTCTCCGGCACCCGGCCCGAGCTGCGCGGCGCCACGATCCGGGCGCGCACGGGGTACTTCGGCCCCTACCTACCCACCGAACCTTAGGCGACCCGCCGATGCGCGCCGCCCGGCGGCGTTGCTCATCGATCACATACTCCCGGCATGCTCCCTCTTCGCGCCTTGCCGGGCGGCGCGCCTCGACGGGCGAGTGACACCTGGGTGCGTTCGGTCCGTGCTACGATGCCCGGTTGAGGTAGGCACGGCCGGGCCAGCCGTGCGCGCAGCGGCTGGCGAATCGCGCGGGGTGCGACGGTGAGCGACTCTTTCCAGCTGGTATCCGAGTTCACGCTACAGGGCGACCAGGCGCAGGCGATCGCCGAACTCACCGCCGGCCTCGACCGGGGCGACCCCCGACAGGTGCTTCTCGGCGTGACCGGGTCGGGCAAGACGTTCACGATGGCGCAGTGCATCGCGCACGTGAATCGTCCGACGCTCGTCATGGTCCACAACAAGACCCTGGCCGCCCAGCTCTTCCAGGAGTTCAGGCGATTCTTCCCGCACAACGCGGTCGAGTACTTCGTCAGCTACTACGACTACTACCAGCCCGAGGCCTACGTGCCAGCCACCGACTCGTACATCGAGAAGGAGGCGACGATCAACGACGAGATCGATCGGATGCGGCTCTCGGCTACACGCTCGCTGTTTGAGCGGCGCGACGTGATCATCGTAGCCAGCGTGTCGTGCATCTACGGGCTCGGGTCACCCGAGGCGTACTACGACATGCTGCTGCCGCTGCAGCGCGGGCAGCGAATCGAGCGAGACTGGATCCTGAGAAAGCTGGTCGAGATCCAGTACGAGCGCAACGACCACGAGTTCCAGCGTGGGATGTTCCGCGTGCGCGGAGACATCATCGAGGTCTATCTGTCGTACGAGGACCAGGCGCTCCGGATCGGCCTGTTTGGGGACGAAGTCGACGAATTGGTGAGCATCGATCCGGTGAGCGGCCGCCCGGGCCGCGCGTTCGACAAGACCGCCATCTATCCGAAGTCGCACTTCGTGCTACCGCGGGAGCGGACGCGTGAGGCGATCGAGACGATCAAGGCCGAGTTGGTCGAGTGGGAGCCGAAGCTGCGCGCGGAGGGGAAGCACGCCGAGGCCGACCGGTTGCACCAGCGCACGCTATTCGATCTCGAGATGATGCGCGAGATCGGATACTGCCACGGCATCGAGAACTATTCGCGGCATCTGTCCGGACGAAGGCCGGGCGATCCGCCGCCGACGTTGCTCGACTACTTGCCGGACGATGCCGTGACGATCGTCGACGAGAGTCATCAGACCGTGCCGCAGGTGCGGGGGATGTACCACGGCGATCGGTCCCGGAAGCAGGTGCTCGTGGAGTACGGGTTCCGCCTGCCATCGGCGCTCGACAACCGACCGTTGAACTTCGATGAATGGCAGGAGCGAGCGGGGCAGGTGATGTTCGTGTCGGCCACCCCCGGACCGTTCGAATTGCAGGAAGCGGGTGGCGCGGTGGTGGAGCAGATCATCCGACCGACCGGTCTGCTGGATCCGCCGATCGAACTGCGGGGGGTCAGCGGGCAGGTGGACGACCTGCTCCAGGAGGTGCGTACGCGCAGCGAGCGCAAGGAGCGCACGCTTGTCACAACACTCACGAAGCGGATGGCCGAGGACCTGACGCAGTACTACCAGGAACTGGGAGTGCGGGTTCGGTACTTGCACTCCGACGTCGATACGCTGGAGCGTGTCGAGATTCTGCGGGATCTGCGCCGAGGTGAGTTCGACGTCCTGATCGGCATCAACCTGCTCCGCGAAGGCCTCGACTTGCCCGAGGTCTCGCTGGTGGCGATCCTCGATGCCGACAAGGAGGGCTTCCTGCGCTCCGCGGGGTCGCTCATTCAAACCTCGGGTCGCGCCGCGCGGAACGTTCGCGGTCAAGTGATCATGTACGCCGACATCGTTACCGACTCGATGCGCGCCGCGCTCGACGAAACCGAGCGACGGCGGAACATTCAGCAGGCCTACAACGAGGCGCACGACATTACGCCGGCCTCGATCGTCAAGGCGATTGACGATGTGATGTCGAGTGTCTACGAGCGCGACTACGTGACCGTGGGGCGCGCCGCCGAGGAGACCGAGACATTCAGGACGCAAGGCGAGCTGGACGCGCGGATCAAGGAATTGCAGGGGCAGATGCGCGATGCCGCGGCGAACCTCGAATTCGAGCGGGCGGCGGGGCTCCGGGACACCCTGAAGCGCCTCCGGACGCGTGGACTCGGCCTCTCAGCCAGCCCGGCCTGAGGGCCGCGCACCGCGGGGGGGGGCGCCAACGGCCACGGCGACGTTCCGGCCCGGTTTCTGTACAATGGGGGTACGACGCTCGGCGGGTCGAGGCCCGCGCGAGACATCGAGGGGGGGCGTGTGGACGGCTGGGTTCTCGTATTCCTTGGCGTCATCGCGGCGGCGACGACGGCGATGGCGGCGTTGCAGATTGGCGCGGCCATCCACATGCACCGGCTCAGCCGCAAGATGGACGGCGTCATGGCCGAACTGAACGAGGAAGTTCGGCCTCTCGTGGGGCGGCTCAACGACATCAGCAGCGATGCCGCGAGGGCCACGTCGTTGGTGGTGACCCAGGTCGAACGGGCCGACCACCTCTTCAGCGAGTGCGCGCAGCGGTTCGACCAGACGATGGGCCTGGTGCAGGATGCCGTCATTGCTCCGGCACAGGAAGGCCTCGCGCTCGTGGACGGCTTGCGAGCCGGCCTGGCCGCGATTCGACAGAGCCAGCCCGACCAGCCGACGCCCGAGAAGACTCCCAGCGAAGAAGACGACCCACTCTTCATCGGATAGTTCCGGATGCGCCCGGAGGTGGAATCATGCGAGGCAGTCGACAGGCGATAGTGCGAGTGCCGCTCCTGGCCGCGATCGTGGCCGTGACGGTGGGATGGGGTTCGGGTACGGCGTGGGCCCAGTCGTCCGAGTCAGCCTCGCCGGCCGCGACCCTGGGTGAGGCGATGGACGAGGCCGGCCTTTCGGCGATTGCCGCGAAGGATTCGGCGTCTGAGGGCCGGTACGTCGCGGCGCTGTATTTCTCCGGTCGGCAGATGCTCGTCGTGGGTGCCGAGTACGCGGCGCCCGAATTGCTGGATGTGAAGATCGCGGCGGGGAACTATCGCGATGTCTACATTGACCTGAGTAGCGCGTCGGTGCTGGAGACGCGGCTGTTCGTCGATGACTACGGAGCCAACGGATTGCGGCGTGAACCTACGGGTGGAGTTGCCGATAGCGCCACGCGCGGGGGTCGGATGCTGTCGCTCAACGGGGACTGGGAGGCGCAGCAGATCTCGGAGGCCGACTACAACGACGCCTATGCCGCGGCCGATGAAGATCTCGCGGCGATTCTCGCGCTCCTGATCGCACACGTCAACGAATCCTGACCGCCGAGCCGGAAGATCCGATAGACTGTTCGGACGAGTGGGCGCTTGGCTCAGTGGTAGAGCATCGCCTTCACACGGCGGGGGTCAGTGGTTCGAATCCACTAGCGCCCACCACTTGTTTCCCTTCCTGGGTCAGTCGGTTCCATACAACCGATCGCCGAAGTCGCCGAGGCCGGGCACGATGAACTTCTGCCCGTTCAGCGTCGGGTCCACTGAGGCGGTGTAGATCGCGGTTCGCGGATGCGCCGCGTCCACGGCGGCGACGCCCTCCGTCGTGGCCACGATGCACAGGAGTTGCGTATCCCGCACGCCGGCGTCCGACAGCAGGTCGAGGGCGGCGACGGCGCTGCCACCCGTGGCGAGCATTGGATCGACGAGCAAGACCCGCGCGCCGGCGATTTGCTCGGGGAGCTTCGTATAGTACGTCGATGCGACCGCCGTCTGTTCGTCGCGCTGCAACCCGACATAGCCGACGCGCGCCGAGGGGAGCAGGTCGAGGATCGCGTCGAGCATGCTCAGGCCGGCGCGCAGCACCGGGACCACGACGATCTCACCGTCGACCAGCTGTGCCGCCGCCTGTCCGAGCGGCGTGTCCACCGTCGCGTCGCGTGTCGGCAGCGCACGGGTCGCCTCCACGGCCAGCGCCGTCGTGAGCCGGGCGGCCTGGCGTCTGAACTCGGCGGCGTCGGTGGCGGTTCGGCGGAGCGTGGTGAGTGCGTCCTGTACGATCGGGTGGGTCACGACGTGGACGGGCATCGCGCCACTATAGCGCACCGTCGCGCGCACCGCGCGGCTCTGCCTTTCGGGTAAGATCGAGACCATGCAGGCGATGACGCGTACGCGACCAGCGGCGTGTCTTGTGGTGGCCGGAGTGCTGGCGTGGGTCGGTGTCGCCGTTGCCCAAGTGGTCGAGCCGGCGCGCCAGGTCGATCTGCTGCTCACGGGCGGAGCGGTCGTGACGATGGATGCCGCGGGGCGTGTCATTCCGCAGGGCGCGGTGGCCGTTGCCGGTGCCGAGATTGTCGCGGTCGGGCCCGCCGCCGAGCTTGGCGCGACGGTCGCCGCGGCGACGACCATCGACACCTCCGGCCAGGTCGTGCTGCCCGGCCTGGTCAACACCCATACGCACGCGGCGATGGTGATGTATCGAGGCCTCGCCGACGACCTGGCGCTCCTCGAGTGGCTAGAAGAGTACATTTTTCCGGCTGAAGCCCAGACGGTGACGCCGGAGTTCGTCCGCGTGGCGTCGGAGCTGGCGGCGCTGGAAATGATCCGCTCGGGCACGACGACCTTCGTCGACATGTACTACTTCGAGGAGGTGGTCGCCGAAGTGGCGGCGGCGGCCGGCCTGCGGGCCGTGCTGGGGCAGACGGTAATCCAGTTTCCCGTGCCCGATGCCGCTACGCCGGCCGACGCGCTGGCGCGGGCCGATGCGTTCATTCAGGCCTGGGCGGGGCACGAGCGGATCACGCCGGCCCTGGCGCCACACGCCATGTACACCCTGGACGAGCCGACGTTGCTGGCGGTCAGGGACCTGGCGAGACGTCACGACGTTCCGGTATTGATCCACTTGGCCGAGACCGAGGACGAGTCGCGCATCGCCGAGGAACGTCATGGCACCACGCCCACGGGGTACCTGGACGCGATCGGGTTCTGGGGGCCGTCCGTGCTGGCGGCCCACGGCGTCTGGGTGTCCGCGGCAGACATCGACATCCTCCGGCGCCACGACGTCGGGGTGTCTCACAACCCCGAAAGCAACATGAAGCTGGCGAGCGGCACGGCCCCCGTGCCGGCCTACCTGGCCGCCGGCATCGATCTTGGGCTCGGGACGGATGGCGCCGCCAGCAACAACGATCTCGACATGTTCGAGGCGATGCGGCTGGCGTCGTTCCTTCACAAGTTGCAGGCGCGTGACCCTCGCGCGGTCAGCGCCGGTGATTCGCTGCGGCTGGCGACGATCGGAGGGGCGCGCGCGATCGGTCTCGAGTCGGAGATCGGCTCGCTGGAGCCGGGCAAGCGCGCCGACCTCATCGTTGTCTCGATGGCCGCCGCGCGGCAGACGCCAATGTACGATCCCATCTCGCACCTGGTCTACACCACCCGCGGTGACGATGTGGTGACCACGGTCGTGCATGGCCGTGTCCTGATGCGCGACGGGCGCGTCTTGACCTTGGATGAGACGGCGGTCCTGGCCGCCGCGCGTCGGCTGGCGGTGGACGTCAGCGAGGCGGTGCGGCCGGCGGCTCGATGACCGCGATGTGCGGGAGATGGCGGAACTGCTCGGCGTGATCCAGGCCGTATCCGACGACGAAGCGGTCGTCGATCTCGAAGCCGACGTAGTCGACGGGCACGTCGACGGCACGGCGAGACGGCTTGCTCAACAGGCAGGCCGTCTTGAGGCTCGACGGCCCCCGCGCCTGCAGTACCGCGTGCAGGTAGTGCAGCGTCCGTCCAGTGTCGACGATGTCCTCGACGATCAACACCGGCCGTCCCTCGATCGCCGAGTCGAGGTCCTTGAGCAGCTGGATCTCTCCCGACGAGGTCGCGCCGTCGAGGTACGAGGCGATGACGATGAAGTCGAGCGTCAACGGCGTCTGCATGGCGCGGATGAGGTCGGCGGCGAAGACGAAGCTGCCCTTCAGGACTCCCACCACGTGCAAGGGGACCTCGGTCTGGTGATCCGCATCGATCGCGCGCGCAATCGCGCGTACGCGAGCCTGAATCTCTTCGGCGGAGTACAGGATCGTTTCGCTCTCAGGTGGGGGCATGTCGTCGGCGAGGCCGCAGACTATCACAGTCGAGATCGCCAACTCGGCGCGGATGCGGTCCTCGGCTGGTGGCGGGAGTGGCGGCCATGAAGCGCTTCGAGATCATCACCGAGGAGGTGGCGCGTGACCTCGAGCCAGGCAGCACCGTCGAACTGACGCGCGACGGGCAGGTCACACCGCTAGCGCGCGATACGCTGTCGGCGCGACGGGTGACGGTCGTGCGGCAAGGTGAGCTCGGCGCCGACGAACTGACCCGCGCGGCGACCCGGGAGATTCGGGTCGTCGCTGTGGGCGCGGACCACACCGGCCTGGACCTGAAGCGTGAAGTCCTGGCGCACCTGCGATCGCGGGGCCTGACGGCACGCGATCTCGGCACCCACTCCTCGGATCGGGTGGACTACCCGGACGTAGCGGCCGACGTCGCCCGCGCGGTCGCGCGGGGGGACGCCGATGCCGGGGTCGTGATCGACGGTGCCGGTGTCGGCTCGGCCGTCGCCGCGAACAAGATCACGGGCATCCGTGCGGTGATGGCGACCGAGCCGTTGGTCGCCCGCTACGCCCGGGAGCACGTCGGCGTCAACGTTCTGACGTTGGGGGCGACCCTGGTGGACGCCCGTCGCGCTGCCGAGGTCGTCGACGCCTGGCTGTCCGCAGCAATGGGCGAGGCCCGCTACCTCAGGCGCGTGGCGAAGATCCAGCGGTTGGAGCAACCCGGCGCCGCGGGTTCGGGGCGGTCAGGACGATGAAGAGCGGCGACGTGGACCGGCTGGTCGAGGCCGTCACGGATGCGGTCGTGAAGGAGATCGACCGGCGTGCGCAGGGGGGCGGTTGCTGTGCGTGCCACGGTGTGCTGGCGGAGTGCTGCCCCGATCGGTTGCGGGGAGTCCTGGACGCCGGGGCCTCGAGGCTGGGGTTGCACGCCAGTGGCGGGCCCGCAGGCGACGTGGCGAAGGCGATCGACCACACCCTGCTTCGCCCGGATGCCACCGAGCGAGAGATCGACATGCTGTGCGACGAGGCGATGCAGCATGGGTTCGCCACGGTCTGCCTGAACCCCGCCTGGGTGGCTCGCGCCCGCCAGCGCCTGGCCGGTAGCGCCGTCGGGGTCTGCTCGGTCGTGGGGTTTCCGTTCGGGGCGACCACGCCAGACGTCAAACAGTACGAGACGCGCCGCGCACTCGCGGACGGCGCCTCCGAGATCGACATGGTGATCAACGTCGGCGCGCTGAAGAGTGGCGACCGCGCCCTGGTCCAGTGCGACATCGAGGCCGTCACCGTGGCGTGCCGGGACCAGCAGGCGCTCAGCAAGGTCATCATCGAGGCCGCGTCGCTGGCCGATGACGAGAAGCGGATCGCGTGCGCACTGGCCAAGGTGGCCGGAGCCGATTTCGTGAAGACCTCGACCGGGTTCGGCGCCGGCGGCGCCACGGTGGCGGACGTGGCGCTCATGCGGGCGGTCGTGGGCGCGGAGATTGGCATCAAGGCGGCCGGGGGCATCCGAGACTTCGAAGCGTTCCAGGCGATGACCGGTGCCGGCGCCACACGCATCGGTGCGAGCGCCGGCGTCAAGATCGTCCGACAGGCCAGCCGCCTCCGGCCCATCGTAGCGAGCCATCGTCTTCTTGATGAGAAAGGCTTCGACCTCCTCGAGGCTCATCTCCTCCAGCGCGGCCGGGGCGTCGCGGTTGCTGTGCAGCAGCAGGTCGCCGTGCGTGATGGTCGAGTTGGTCGCCATCAGGACCGCGCGTTCGACCACGTGGTCCAGCTCACGGACGTTGCCGGGCCAGGTGTGCGAGAGGAGCGCCTGCATCGCCGACGCGTCGAAGCCGGTCAGCGTCTTGCGATAGTGCCGAGCGTGCTGCCGGAGAAAATGCGCCGCGAGCAGCGAGATGTCCTCGCGCCGTTCGCGCAACGGCGGCATCCTGATTTCTATCGTATTGAGCCTGAACAGCAGATCCTGACGGAACGCGCCGGCGACCACGGCCTCGCCGAGGTCGGCGTTCGTGGCGGAGATGACGCGGACGTTCACGCGCCGGGTGCGTGAGGACCCCAGGCGCTCGAACTCGCCGGTTTCGAGCACGCGCAACAGCTTGGCTTGCTGGCTGAGCGGCACGTTGGCGATCTCATCGAGAAACAGCGTGCCGCCATCGGCCAGGTCGAAGCGTCCGACGCGATCCACCTTGGCGTCCGTGAAGGCGCCCTTGACGTGGCCGAACAGCTCGCTTTCGAACACGCCCTCCGAAACGCCGCCGGCGTTGATCGTCATCAACGGTTTCGACGAACGAGTCGAGACGCCGTGCAGGGCCCCGGCGACCACACCCTTGCCGGTCCCGTTGTCACCCGTGATCAGGACGTTCGCGTCGGCGGGACCCATGCGGGCGATGAGCTGGAGCACCGGCTGCATCGCCGGCGATTCGGCGATCAGCGCCGGGCCGTCGCCGCGCAGCAGCCAGTTCTCGGCCTCCAGCCGCTGGCCGCGGCGCAGCGCCTGGCCGAGTTCGGCCTGGGTGCCGACGATGGCGAGCAAGCGCGCGTTCTCCCACGGTTTCTGAATGAAGTCTCGAGCGCCGCGCCGCATCGCCTCGACGGCCAGCTCGACGCTGCCCCAGGCGGTCATGACGACGATCGGCAGCGTGGCGTCGGCCGCCTGCAAGCGGGCGAGCAAGTCGAGCCCCTCCTGGCCGGAGGTCGTGTCGCGGGCGTAGTTGAGGTCCATCAGCACGACGTCGAAGTCCTGCGCCTCGGTGGCGGTGAGGACCGCGGCCGGTGAGCGTGCCTGCTCGCACTTGTAGCCGGCGCCCTTGAGCAAGAGGCGCAGTGCCTCGAGCACATCGGCCTGGTCGTCGGCGATCAGGACGCGGGTCGGGCGCGTGGTGGTCGAGGCAGCGGACGGGTCGGTCATGCGGAAGAGGGGCTGGTCGTCGTCGAGGGAAGGATACGAGGGGGGCGGGGCAGATTCAACCGGCGCCCGCTACTGCAGGTTTGGAGCGGCGCCGGGAGCACCCCGAGGGACGCTCCCGGCGTGTGTGGCGAGCTAGATGTTGACGTCCACGTTCTCCTCGACGATCTGGCCGTCGAAGAGATGGATACCCCGGTCTGCGTGCCGCGCGTAGCGCGGATCGTGCGTCACCATGCAAATGGTGGCGCCTTCCCGGTGCAGCTCGCGGAGCAGTTCCATGACGGATTCGCCGTTGCGCGAATCGAGGTTCCCCGTGGGCTCGTCGGCCAGCAGGATGGACGGCTGACCCGCCACGGCCCGGGCCACGGCGACACGCTGCTGCTGACCGCCCGACAACTGGGAGGGCAGGTGCTTGGCGCGATGCGCCATGCCGACCTTCTCGAGCGCCGCTCCCACGCGGTCGCGCCGCTCGGACGCCTTGAGGCCGCGGTAGGTGAGCGGCAGTTCGACATTCTCGGACACCGTCAGATCGCCGATCAGGTTGAAGCTCTGGAAGATGAACCCGATCTCGCGGTTGCGCGTGCGCGCTCGCGCCGAGAGCGGCAGTTCGGCGACGGACTGACCGTTCAGCCAGTACTCGCCCTCGGTGGGTGAGTCCAGCAGCCCGAGAATCGACAGCAGGGTCGACTTGCCGCAGCCGGACGGGCCCGCGATGGCCACATACTCGCCCTTCTTGATGTCCATGTGGATGCCGGCTAGGGCATGGGTCTCGACTTCGTCGGTGTAGAAGATCTTCTTGACGCCGTTGAGATGAATCAGCGAATCAGCCGGTGCGTTCATTGCCGCTCCTTGTTCCTGTTGTGAGTCTCCGGTGCGCCGGTCAGCGTAGCCTGACGCGATCGAACGCGTCCCACGCCGACATGTCCGAGAGGACGACCTGGTCGCCCTCGTTCAGCCCTTCGAGGATTTCAATCGTGTTGACCGAGCTGCGGCCCAGCCGAACCGCGACGCGAGCGGCGTCGCCGTCCTCGTTGAGCACGCGGAACAGACCGATGGTGCTTTCTTCCTGCCCGAACGCCGGCCGCCCCACGTAGAGGACGTCCACGAGGCGCTCCAGCTCGACCGTGCCGTCCACGGTCAGATCGGGGCGCGCGCCGCGTGGCAGCTCGTCCTCCAGGATCACGTCCACCGTCACCGTACCGTTCTGGACGGCCGGGTCGATGCGCGATACATGCCCACCGATGACGCCGTTGCGCGTGTCGACCCGCGCGACCTGACCGATTTGAATATCCTTTGCCTGGGTCTCGGCGATACGCAGCTCCGCTTTGAGGTTGGTCGGGTCGGCGACGCGCGCGAGATTCGTGCCCGGCGTGACGCTCTGACCCACTTCGACCGGCACGACCTGCAGCACGCCCGGATCCCCGGCGCGCACACGCAGGCGCCCCACCTGGTCGATGCGCAACTGATAGGTCGATCGCGCCTGTTCGACCCGCGCTTCCTGGGCCGCGAGCTGGGCGGCCGAGGACTTCGAGGCGATGCTCAGGCGCTCCTGTTCGATGCCGGTTCGTGTCTCGAGTTCCTCGGCGCGCGACACCGAGATCCTCATGATGAGATCGGAGGTCAGGCCATCGGCCGCGAGCTGCGTGTCGGCTTCCGCCTGCAGGCGCGCCTGCTGGAACTCGGCCTCGACGGTCGCGGCGCTTGCGCGCTGGGTGAGCAGGTCGCTGTCGAGCTTGACCCGGAGGTTCTCGTAGTCGGCTTGGGCGGCGCGCAGCAGCAGCTGGGCCTCGGCGAGTTGCTGCTCCAGTTCGGGGTTGCTCAGCTCGAGGATCACGGTGTCGGGCTCGACGGTGACGCCGGGCCGGAGGATGATCCGTTCGACCCGCCCCTCGGTCAGCGCCGGGATCCAGCGGATCTCCTCGGGCACGAGCGTGCCGGTGCCGCGTACCTGACGGAGCATCGAGCCCCGCTGCACCGTGTCCATGTAGACAACGGCGCGGTCGACCGACGGCGCGGCCGGCTGCAAGCGCGACACGCCGAACGTGATGAGCGCCACCGCCGCGATGGTCACGGCGGTGTAGATGGCTCGTCGGACCTTACGCTTGCGGGCGAGTTCGGGGCGCGGGATATCGACCATGCTCGTTCCTCAATACTCAGCGGCCGCGCGGCGTTGCCCCTGCATCAGCGGGTTCGGTCCCACACGACTCCGGATGGGTGCAGAGCGAGAGCCGTGCCAGATGTGACGCGTGCGGCAACCGGTTTCTTTCAAGCATGTTAGCCGAATCACCCGGGCCGGGCGAACACGGCGCCTGTTCGCCTCCGGGACGGCCGCGTCCCGATTCTGGGCAGCGCCGCCGCGAAGGTACCGGCCAATCCATGGCGCTGTACCCGCGGCCGGATCATCGTATTGGGACGGGTATGAGCCCCGATTAGTTCGCGATCCTGGAACATTGGCCGCGGAGGCGGTGCGCGGTCAGTAGAGATTCCCAGCCCTGGCCGAACCGGTGTAGTCGAGGTAGACGACCTTCAGCTCGGTGTAGAACGCGACTGCCTCGCGCCCCATTTCGCGAAGGCCCACGCCCGTCGCCTTCATGCCGCCGAAGGGGATGTGCGCCTCGCCACCGACGGTGGGCGAATTGACGTGGATGATCCCGGCTTCGAGCTGGTCAACGAACGTGAACGCCCGCGACACGTCGCGGGTATAGACGGACGCGGCGAGGCCGTAGCGGACGGCGTTGGCCACCGAGAGGGCCGATGCCACGTCGGGCACCCGGAGCACCGACAGCACCGGGCCGAAGATCTCCTCCTGGGCGATCCGCATGTCGGGGGTGACCCGATCGAAGATCGTCGGTTGGAGAAAGTAACCGCGGTCGTGGGCGTCGCCGGTCAGGCGGGCGCCGCCGGTGACGCGTCGCGCGCCCTCCTTCTTGCCGACGGCGATGTAGTCGAGCACGGAATTCATCTGGGTCTCATCCACCGACGGGCCGACGTCGGTGGCCGGGTCGAGCCCGTTCCCGACAACGAGCCCTTGCACCTTGGCCTCGAGCCGCTCGACGAACTCGTCGGCGATGGCGTCGACGACGATCGCCCGGCTGGTCGCGGTGCAGCGCTGGCCCGTGGAGCCGTAAGCGCCCTGGGCGGCGCTGGCGACGGCCAGTTCGAGGTCGGCGTCGTCGAGGACGACGATCGGATTCTTCCCGCCCATCTCACACTGGCACTTGATGCCGCGCGCGGCGCCGGCGCCGTAGAGGCGGTTGCCGATGTCGTTCGATCCGGTGAACGACACGCCGCGAATTGCCGGATGGGCGAGCAGCGCCTCGCCGACATCGCCGCCGCTGCCGTAGACCACGTTGAGGATGCCCGGCGGGGCGTCGCACTCGGTGAAGATGTCGGCGAGGAGGGCGACCGAGAGCGGCGTGAGCGACGCCGGCTTCAAGACCACGGTATTGCCACAGGCGAGCGCCGGGGCCAGTTTCCAGACCGGGATCGCGACGGGGAAATTCCAGGGCGTGATGAGGGCCAGCGGTCCGATCGGCTCTCGAACCGTGTAGCAGAAGTTGTAGGGCAGTTCCGACGGAATCGTCTCGCCCAGCAGGCGGCGGCCCTCGCCCGCGTAGAACTCGACCACGTTGATGGCCCGCTGCACCTCACCCTTCGATTCGGCGAGCGTCTTGCCTTCTTCACGAGTCAGCGCTTCCGCGAGGTCGTCTCGCCGAGCCTCCATCCGGCGCTGCACCCGATAGAGCAGCTGGCCTCGCTGAGGGGCGGGCGTCGCCCGCCAACCTGGGTACGCTCGTTCAGCCGCCTTCACCGCCGCCGCCGCATCGGCGGCCGTCGATCTGGGCGACTCGGCGACAATCTCGGCCGTGTCCGCTGGGTTGACGTCAGGTTGTCGCGCGGCGCCGGCGGGCGCGCGCCACTGTCCATCGATGAAGTTGTCGAGAGTGCGCATGATGTGTCGGGTCGGCGAGGCCGGTGTGATACAAGGCCCTGTGTCGCCGGGATTATAGCAGTCGTGGCGACTCTTGGGGGGCGACGCCGACGGCGTCGGCCACCCTCATCTCGTGGAGCCCGCCGCGTGGCCGATATTGCCATTCCGTACCAACGTCTGAAGACGATCTTTCTCGACGCCGGCAACACCATCGTCACGATGGAGCTGAGCTACCTCGTCGAGGCGCTCGAGGCAGCCGGCATCGCCTGCGACCCGGTTGCGCTGCGGCGAGCCGAAGCCGCGGCCCGACCGGTCGTGTCGGCAGCGCTGCCGACGCTCCGTTCGACCGAGACGATGGGCACCTTCGAGTTCTACCTCCGAGAGATGCTGACGCGCGTGTCCCTGACGCCCGCACAGAGTGGCGAGACCGTGGCGCGCCTCGCGCACGACCTGGCACCTCTCATCGACCGCGTCGGCCGCGTCGCGTTCTGGTCACACGTGCTTCCCGGCGTGCCCGAGGCCCTGGCCGGCCTCCGTGCGCGCGGCCTGAATCTCACCGTGGTGAGCAATTCCGACGGCACGGTTGAACGGCTGCTCACCGAGGTGGGGCTGCGCCCGTTCTTCGATGCGGTCATTGATTCACGCGTCGTCGGCTACGAAAAGCCGGATCCAAAAATCTTCACGCACGCGCTGGAGACCGTCGGGGCGACGGCGGCCACGACGCTGCACGTCGGCGATCTGTACGAGGCGGATGTGGTGGGCGCGCGCGCGGCGGGCCTGCACGCGCTGCTGCTCGACCCGTTCGATGACTGGCCGGACGTCGACTGCCCGCGCGCAGCCGATCTGACCGCCCTGGTCGCGCGGCTGTAAACCCGCTGGGAGGACGGGGCGGACTTACCGCTCCATCATCTTCGCCAGGCCGCCGAGGACCGACCCCTCGCCCTGGCTGCGCCCACCAGCCTTCGGCGCGTGGGCGAGCACGCGGTCGGCCAGGCGAGAGAAGGGGAGGCTCTGGAGCCAGACGGTGCCGGTGCCCCGGAGCGTGGCCAGGAAGAATCCCTCGCCTCCGAAGAACATCGACTTGAGACTGCCCGCGCGTTCGATGCTGTAGTCGATTCCCTCAGTGAAGGCGACCAGGCATCCGGTGTCCAGCCGCAGGGTTTCGCCCTGTAGTTCGCGGCGCACGACCGTGCCGCCGGCGTGCAGAAAGGCGAGACCGTCGCCGCTCAATTGCTGCAGGATGAAGCCCTCACCGCCGAAGAAGCCGGTGCCGAGCCGCTTGGCGAAGGCGATGCCGATCTGCGTGCCGAACGCGGCGCACAGGAACGAATCCTTCTGACAGAGGACGTCCCGACCAGCCGCGGCGAGGTCGAGGGCGACGATCTTCCCCGGGAACGGCGCTGCGAATGCGACGTGCCGCTTCTCGCTGCCGCGGTTGGTGAAGTGGGTGAGGAAGAGCGATTCGCCGGTCAGCGCTCGTTTGCCCGCCGCGAACAGCCTGCCCATCATGCCCTGGTCGGGCTCCGATCCGTCGCCGAGGCGCGCCTCGAACTCGATTGCGTCTTCCAGATAGTTCATCGCGCCCGCCTCGGCGACGACGGTCTCGCGCGGGTCGAGTTCGACCTCGACCATCTGCATGTCGTCGCCGATGATCTGGTAGGCGATCCTGTGGCTCTGCATCGGGGGGGACCTCCGTGGGGCGTTAGCCCTAGGCACCGACCGACACGGTGTCGGCGACCTGGGCCAGCGAACGGTCGAGGATGTCGACGGCGGCGTCGACGTCGGTCTTCGCGATGTTGAGCGGCGGCGACAGTCGAACGACGTTGCCGTGCAGACCGCCCTTGCCGATGAGCAGGCCGTGCTCGCGGGTCGCCTCCAGGAGCGCGTTCATGGCGGCCGGCAGCGGTTGCTTCGAGTCCTTGTCAGCGACCAGTTCGATGGCCTGCATCAGCCCCTTGCCCCGCACGTCGCCCACGATGCCGTGGCTCGCCTTGAGCTGCTCGAGGCCCGAGGCGAGCTCGCGTCCCATCGCCGCGGCGTTGGCCAGCAGGCCTTCTTCCTCGATGACCTCGATCGTCGCCAGCGCGGCCGTCGCGGTCACGGGATTGCCGCCGAACGTCGAGATCTGCGGGCCCTTGATCGCCCCGGCGATCTCCGGGGTCGTGACCGTCGCGCCGACCGGCGTACCGTTCGCCATCGCCTTGGCGCACGTGATGATGTCCGGCTCGATGCCCCAGTGCTCGACTCCGAACCAGTGATCGCCGGTGCGGCCGAAGCCCGTCTGGACCTCGTCGCTGATGATCAGGCCGCCGTGGGCACGCACGATCGCCGCGAGCTCCCGCAGGTAGTCCTCCGGCGGGGTCACGAACCCGCCCACGCCCTGAATTGGTTCGGCGATGAGCGCGGCGATCTTGCCCGACGTAGCGGTCTTGATCAGTTCTTCGACGTCGCGGGCGCAGAGCAGCCGGCACTCGGGGTAGGTCTTCTCGAAGGCACAGCGGTAGCAGTAGGCGTTGTGCGCGTGCACGACGCCCGGATCGGTGACCGGGCTCAGCCGCCAGCTGGCGTGGGCGGTCAGGGACATCGCGGTCTGTGACCGGCCGCTGTAGCCGTGGCGCAGCGCGATGATCTCGGTGCGGCCGGTGTGGAGCCGGGCCAGCAGGACTGCCGTCTCGTCGGCCTCGGTGCCGCTGTTCGTGAAGTAGGTCTTCGACAGCGCGCCCGGAGCGATTTCGGCCATCTTCTCGGCGAGCTGTACCGTCACCTCGTGGGGGAAGAAGGTGGACGTGTGCTGCAGCGTACGGACCTGCTCAGCGATCCGGGCGGTCACCTTGGGGTGGCAGTGTCCGATGCCGACCGTCACGATGCCGCCGAAGAAGTCGAGGTACTGCTTACCGTCGACGTCCCAGACGTGCTGCGCCTCACCTCGGGTCAGCGGCAGCGGGTCGGTGTAGAACGTGGCCACCGACGGAAACAGGAACTCCTTGTGCTTGGCGACGATTTCAGTTCGGTTCATGAGGGTGTCTCGTTGGTGCCGGAAACCAGTGCCGGAAACGTGAAGTATATCGCACCGGATCGGCGCGCCCGGCTAGGAGCCCGTGGTGAAAGTGGTGCGAGTCACGGAGCCGGGCGAGGCGTCCGGCTGGCAAGGCGCGACGACTGAGAATATCGGGAATATTCGAAGAAGGAGCAACGCGGCCAGCCGGGATGCATCGCCCGGCGAATGCCGCGGGACTTTCACTACGGGCTCCTAGGGGCGCAGGCTCATCTCGATGTAGCCGCCGGCCTCGGTCCATTGCACGCGGCGGTCAGGCAGGCCATCCTTCCCGCCGGTCGGGTAGAAGTACACGAGAACCTCGGTGTACGAATCGGTGACCGGCCCGGTGAGCCGCTGGGCGATCGACTTGGCGTCGCTCAGGTTCTCGGCCTCGACCTTCAGGACGAGCGCGAAGTGTGCCGAGAGCTGGTCGACCAGACGCCAGCCGGCGCCGGCCACGCGTACGCGCGGCCGGCCCGAGAGGACATCCACCTGCGGCGTCAGCGCCCGTTCGAGGCCGGGTCGGGGCGCGGTGGCGGTTGCCGCCGGCGTGCGCCCGTCGCGGTCCATCACCCAGAGCGTCCCGGCGATCAGGGCGATCTGGGCGGTGAGGGCGCCGCCGATCACGAGGACGCGGGTAGGCATCGGGTCTGCCCTGGCGGCGGGATCACTCCTCCGGCGCGTCGCGGCGCTTGCCCTTGCGGCGGTTCACGCCCTGCCGGCGGCCACCGATCCCCTCGAAGCCCGGGCGGCTCTGCCGCCGGTCGGGGAGCTTGCGGCGCTCGTCCTCGCGGCGGTCCGGGCCGCGTCGCCGGTCAGCCGGGGTTCGTGCGCCGGTAGGGTTGGTTTTCGTCTTACGCGTCACGTCGGGCTCCGCAATGGTCAATGCTCGGCAAAGCGCCGAATCGTGTCAAGCCTGTTACCGACGAGCGTTTTGCTCCCGCGCCGCTGGCCGAGGTATCATGAGCACTCTTCGAGGAACAGTCTGAACGGCGCATCTGTTTGGCTCGCTCGAGACGGGGCCGGGCGCGCCAGAGGGAAATCGAGATGATGAAGCTGATCTTGATTGCGGGGGTCCTGGTGGGCGTGCTGGCCACTTCGACCGTCGTGAACGCCCAGGAGCTGAGCCCGGGCGACGCCGCGCCGGCGTTCTCGCTCTTCGGGTCGGACGGCGAGACGCATTCGCTGGCGGACCATGCGGGTCGGACCGTCGTGTTGGCCTGGTTCCCCAAGGCCTTCACCGGTGGTTGAGCGGCCGAATGCAAATCGTTCCGTGAGAACGGTGATTCCATTCGCGAGTACGACGCGGCGTATTACATGGTCAGCGTCGACGATGCCGAGACCAACCGCGAGTTCGCCGAGTCGCTCGACGCCGACTTCCCCCTGCTGAGCAACCCTGAAGGTGACATCGCACGGGCCTACGGGGTCGTGTCGCCCGAGCGGGAGTTTCCGCAGCGCTGGACGTTCTACATCGGCGGCGACGGCA
This sequence comes from Acidobacteria bacterium UBA2161, assembly GCA_002328835.1. Lineage (GTDB taxonomy): Bacteria > Acidobacteriota > Vicinamibacteria > Vicinamibacterales > UBA823 > UBA2161. The sequence continues at coordinate 24,138 of DCWN01000005.1, forward strand.
ACATTCTCCACATCGACAAGGAAGTGAATCCGTCGATGGCGGGCGAGCAGCTGGTCGAGAACTTCGCCAGGCTCAACGTGCCGAAGCGGTAGGCCAAGCGTCTAGCAGTGCAGCGACGCCGCGGGGTGGCTGACGAGCCGCCGCGCGGCGGTCGTCTGTACACGCGGGTGTTCCGTGACCGCGTGGCGGACGCCGCGCGAGGAGGCAGTCGATGACCGGGGGCGCCTAGGCGTCCTCGTTCGGGGCGTTGGGGTCCTTGACCTCGTCCTTGAAGCCCCGGATCGCCTTCCCCATTCCCTTCCCGATCCCCGACAGCCGGTTCGCGCCGAAGATCAGGAGCAGGATGAAGAAGATGACGACCAGCTCCATCAGGCCGATTCCAAAGGGCATATGTCAAGATACCACGGCGGCTCGCGGGCCGGAAGCGGGCGGTGCTAGAGTGAGCGGACCCGACCGACGGCGATTTCCTGGAGGCGTATGGACAACGCAACGAAGACTCCACGGCGTATCTTTCTCGGGCAGGCGCTGAACGGGTCGGCCCTGGCCTGGGCCATGGGCGGAGCGCTCGTCGGCACGGTGTCGGCGCAGCGGGCCGAGCTACCCCGGCGGCGGCTGGCCGAGCCAGGGCCGATGCTGCCGCCGGTGCCGGCGATCTTCATGACGGTCAACGGCCGGCCGGGCGATCCCGAGGAGATCTCGGTGACCTGGACGTTCGTCGTCAACGGCGAGCCGCCGCAGATCGGCGTCGCTGTCGGTGACGAACATATCGCGCGGGACCTCGTGGCGATGCACCAGGAGTTCGTCCTGAACGTGCCGACCGCCGGCCTCGTGCACCCGTTCGACGTCGTCGACATGAACTCGAGCCGGGTGGCCGACAAGTTCGCGATGGCCGGCCTCAGCCTGGGCACGGCCGCGGTCGTCGATGCGCCGACGATCAACGAATCGCCGATTCAACTCGAGTGCCGGGTGCTGCACACGCTCAGGGTGCCGCCCGAGCGGACGATCTATGTGGCCGAAGTGGTGGCCACGTCCGTGCACGAGGGGATCTGCGACGAGGCGGGCCGCCTCAACGTCGAGGCGGCGCGGTTCTTCGGGATGACCGCCGGCAGCGGCGAGTTCTACACACTCGGCCGGAAAGTCGGACACATCGGCCAGTCGGTCGGCCGGAGCGACATCCGGTACTAGTCGGGAACGTCGCTTCTTGTTCACTGCTCGAATCGGTGCTGGGATGAGCCGGCTTTCGCGCCTCTCCGATCCCACGGCGGTCCGGCGCGCCGCGCGATTCGCCGGCCCGGTCGTCGCTGTTGTCGTCTATCTCCTCCTGCCAGAGACCTATCTGGCGGAAGGGGTGCGCGTCGCATTCAGCCATGCCGGGCGCACGACGGCCGCGCTGGCTGCCTGGATGGCGCTCTGGTGGCTCACCGAGGCGATCGAAATCCCCGCGACGGCGCTTCTGCCGCTGGTCGTCCTGCCGGTCGTCGGCGCCGGTTCGATCCGGGAGGTTGCGGCGCCCTACGCCCACGACCTCATCTTCTTCTTCATGGGCGGATTCATCCTCTCGATCGCGATGCAGCGCTGGGCGCTGCATCGGCGGATCGCGCTGGTGACATTGTCGATCGTCGGCACGAGTCCGCCGCGGATCGTGGCGGGCTTCATGGTCGCGACCGCCGGCCTGAGCATGTGGCTATCGAATACGGCGACGACGATCATGATGCTGCCGATCGCGTTGAGCGTCGTCGCGATGGTCGGAGACCGGCAGGGGGACGCCGCCTCCGACGACCGACATCGGCTGAGCGTCTGCCTGATGCTCGGGATCGCCTACGCCGCGTCGATCGGCGGCGTCGGCACGATCATCGGATCGCCGCCGAATCTGTTCCTCGTCTCCTACATCCGCGAGGCACTCGGTCGTGACATCACCTTCGCTCAGTGGATGGCGATGGGCCTGCCACTCGTGCTCGTCTTCCTGCCAATCACCTGGTGGCTCCTGACCCGCGTGCTCTTTCCGCTGCCGTCACGCGCGCTCGACGGCGCCGATGCTATCCGGGCGGCCTGCGCGGCGCTGAAGCCGATGAGTGCGGCCGAGCGGGCGGTGGCCGTCGTCTTCGGCGCCGCGGCACTGGCGTGGATCGGGCGGGCGTGGCTGACGGGCGTCACCGTCGCGGGTGTCCGGCCGCTTGCCGGCTTGACCGACGCCGGCATCGCGATGACCGCGGCGCTGAGCCTCTTCATCATTCCCGCCCGGTCCACCGGTGCAGGCGCCGTCATGCGCTGGCGCGATCTGGAGGCGATGCCCTGGGGGATCCTCGTGCTGTTCGGAGGCGGGCTGAGTCTGGCCGCGGCGATTCAGGCGAACGGTGTCGATGCGTTCCTCGGACGCCAGGCCGCGGCGTGGCAGGGGATGCCGAGTTGGCTGATCATCGTGCTGGTGACGACGGTGGTGATCTTCCTGACCGAATTGACGAGTAACACGGCAACCGCGGCGACGTTCGTGCCGATTCTCGGAGGCGTCGCACCTGGACTCGGCGTCCACCCGTACCTGCTGATCGTCCCGGCTGCGCTCGCGGCGTCGTGGGCGTTCATGCTGCCCGTAGCGACGCCGCCCAACGCAATCGTCTTCGGCTCAGGGCACGTGTCGGTCTCCGACATGCGTCGCGCCGGCCTCCGGCTCAACATCGCGGGCGTCGTCGTCCTGACCGGCCTCGCCTACTTTGTCGCGCTGCCGCTGCTCGGCGTTCCGTTGGCCTGAGGCCCGCGCGCTGCCACGCCGGAAGCCGGGGTTTCGGGCACTATAATCTCGTCTGGGCGCCCGGCCGGCGGCCGGCCACAGCGCGGAACGGAGGTCTCCGATGACACGCGAGAAGACGGCGGGGCAGATGGCTGCTGGGCGGTTCCTTCAGGTCGTCGCGGCAGGTGCGGTGGGGCTCCCGGTTCTGCTGCTGGGTTGCGGCGGTGGAGCGCCGGAGCCGGCACCCACCGGGGAGCCGACCGAGGCGGTGGTCGCGCCGGCGGCCGTGCCGGAGCCAGAGGTCGTGATCGATCCCTTGACGCCAGAGGCCACCGACGAAGAGATCGTCGACCACCTCCTGGCGATCGAAGGGCAGGGTGCGGTGTCGGTCGAGCTGTCCCGGCACCTTCCGAACCTCGACCGCGCCCGCGCCTATCGGCTGCAGCGGATGCGGCGTGACCGGAAGACCCCGGCCGACCCGCAGGTCGGCTGGAAGATCGGTTGGTCGCGCCAGACCGATCCGCGCGTGGCGATCGACCCGGTGTTCGGTCACATCCTCCGGTCCAACATCTACACACCCGGGCGCCCGGTGTCGACCGCGGGCTTCGTCGGTGGCGAAGCGCTCGTGGAGGCCGAGGTTGCCGTCTGGCTGGGCCAGGACCTGCCGGGGCCCGATGTGACCCGGGACGACGTCATGGCGGCGATCACCGAGGTCGGCGGTGTGATCGAGCTGCTGAATCCGCGCATCGGGCCTGACGGCGACGGCCCGAACACCCACGACCACGGCATCGCCGACAACGTCTTTCACATCGGGGTCATGCTCGGGGAGCAGCGCGCGGCGCCCGCCGACGTCGACTGGCCGGCCGAACGCGTGGTGGTCGAGATCGACGGCGAGGCGCGCGGCGAAGGCCGGCTGTCGTCGGTGATGGGCCGGGATCCGATCGCGGGTGTCGTCTGGCTGGCGAACGAACTGCTTGCCTATGGCGAGCAGTTGCGCGCGGGTGAGTTCGTCATCACGGGCACGGTCGTGGCGCCGCCTCCGGTCGCGGCCGGGGGCTCGGCCAGGCTCACCTTCACGACGCTGGGCACGGTTGAGTTGGTCGTGGAGTAGGCGATCGGAACGGTGTCAGGGCCGGCGCGGAAACCGGTCGGGATTGTCGGTGAACAGCGCATCGACGCCGAGCGTGAACAGGAAGTGGTGCATTTCCGCCTCCACGGTGGGGAAGCGGTCCGTCCCGTTCGATCGGAACGTGTAGGGCGTCACGGTCAGGCCGAGCCGGTGCGCCCGATCGACGAGTTCGGGCTGCGCGGCGACGATCGCCTTGGCCGGTCCGATCCCACTCGCGAACGTGGCGATCTCCCGCAGACGACTGTTCGTGATGGCCGCATTCGGGTCTCGTGCGCCGATGAGAAAGACGCGCGGCAGTGTCGGCAGCGCCTCGGCGAGCTGGCGCAGGCTGGTCTCGTCGAACGACTGCAGGATGACCGGCGTGGTTGGGTCGGCGCCGGCCATGTCGAGGCCGTTGCGACGCAGGGTGTCGGCGACGAGCGCGACCATGTCGATTCCGAGCGCGTCGTACTCGGCCGGTGACTTCAGTTCCGGGAACAGGCCGGCGTCACCACGAATGAAGTCGATCGCCTCCTGCCACGTCGGGATCTGCACCCCGGCGAACTCGTCGCCGAACCAGCCCCCTGCGTCCAACCGCTTGATTTCCGACAGCGTGAAGTCCTGGACTCGCCAGCGCTGACGCAGTCGTCCTCCCGCAACGCGCTCCTCGACGAAGCGGCCCGGGAAGACGCGTCGGACGTCCGTGGTGCGCTCGAGACTGGTGTCGTGGAGGCAGATGAGCACGCCGTCCCGCGTCACGCCCAGATCCTGCTCCACGTAGTCGGCGCCCTGTTCGAGCGCGAGCCGATAGGCGGCCAGGGTGTGCTCCGGCGCGTAGGCTGATGCCCCGCGGTGGGCAATGAGCGTCTTTTCGTTCGACTGAGCGAGCGTGAGGGGCACGGCACCGAGGGCGACGACCGCCCCGGCGAGCAGTCGTCGGCGAGGCCAGGCAGAAATCGCCATCGGTCATCGTCTCGGTCGTTGTCACCCCGGACGTTACCCGGCCGCTCGAGGACGGCCGGATCTGTGCGAGGATCAGGGTGATGGCCTGGTTGTTCCTGCTGTTCATCGTCGTGCCCGCGACCGAGCTGGCGCTGCTGATCGAGGTCGGCGCACGCATCGGCACGGCGAACACGCTGCTCCTGATCGTCGTCACGGGCGTTCTGGGGGCTTCGCTGGCCAGCCGCCAGGGCATGGGCGTGCTCCGTCAGATCCAGGCGGAGACCGCGGTCGGCCGGATGCCCGCAGGCGCCATCGTCGACGGTCTCCTCATCTTCGTGGCCGGCGTCGTCCTGATGACGCCTGGCCTGCTCACCGACCTCGCCGGGTTCCTGTGCCTGATTCCGGCGACGCGGCGCGCCATCAAGGCGATGGTGCGGCGCCGGCTGGAGCAGGCGGTTCGGCAGGGTCGCGCGCAGGTCGTCGTCGACGTGCAGCCGGTCGACCGATCACGCGATCCGGATCGATCGCCGCCGACACTGCCGTAGCCCCCTGGGGTCAAGTGAGATCAGGGCGCGCACGGCGCCCCCCGCGGGCGCCGGCACGGGGCATTCGGGGTCCCCGTCAGGCGCCCGCGTGGGGCTTGGGGCGCAAGGCGCCCCATCTCAGTAATGGAACTCGGCGAAGACGACGTGCTGCTCGGCGAGCGGATAGGTGCGGACCGCGAGCGCCTCTTCGTTGAACACCACGTGGACCGTCCGAGCGATCGCGAACGGCATCGACGCGGCCGATGTCGTGGGCACACCGGCGACAACGCCGTCGGGCACACGGCCGTCCATCGTGAACGTGTCACGCCCGTGGCCGAAGTAGCCGCGCGGTCGAGTCATTGTGACGATGGCTGGCTGTGAGGCAGCACCACCGGGCAGCGGCTCGAGGCGGATCCTGATCAGGTCGGTCGACCGGGGGAATGGCGAGCGATAGACGTGGGTCGTTGGATAGCCCGCCGCCGAGACGACGAACTCGTAGGGCGCCGCCGGCGACCCGGCGAACGGTCCCCAGCGGCCGTCGAGACCAGTCGTGGCGCGGTGGATCGGGTCACCCAGCCGCGCGCCGGTCTCCGGGTGCACGTCGTACACCGCAACGACGGCGCCATCGACGGGCAGGTTGGTCGGCTCGCCGTTCGCAAAGCCGCTGACGATGCCGCCGAGCCGCACGTCGGTTTCGGGGGTGATGCCGGCGGTGGGCGGTCGGCCCGCGACGGCCCGGTAGATCGCGTCGAACGCCCGGGGGGCGAACGCGACCTCGCGGTGATCGAGACCATCGATCACGAGGTTGAGGGCGCCCGCCAGCGTCGGGCTGTCGTAGCCGCCCCCGGCCAGATCATCGCCGGCAGCGTCGACGGGCAGGACCGGCTGGGCGTACTTGTCGTTGGCATCGCTGCGAATCGTCACGAATTCGACATCCGGGTGGATCTCGCTGCCTGCATTGAGGCGGGTGAGGAAGTCGCCGCGCCCGTTGTATTCGCTGCCCGGCACCTCCTCCGAGGCGAAGACGCCGTGGTTGGGGGTGCCGCACAGCACGGCGAGCGAGACGGTCGCGTGGCCGGCGCCAGTCTTGATGTAGTTGCGGATCGTGTTGCCGCCCCGCGACGAGCCGACGAGGATGACGTGCGTCTGGCCCGTCTCGGCGAGAATGCGGGTGACGGCGGCGGCCAGCTGGTCGCGTTGCTCGGTCGACGTGCTGCGGTTCGGCTCGTCGACGCGGTCGTCGTCGGGCGCCGCCGGCGCCACCATGTCCAGCGCGAACAGCCGCGACCGGTCGTAGCCGTTCGACTCGAAGCGCCACAGCGTCGTGTGCCAGAGCGCGGCGCTGTCGCCGTTGCCGTGGACGAAGACGATCGGTCGATCGGCTGTCTGCGTCGACGTCTCGGACACGGCGGCGACGGTGAGCATGAGCGTGGCGACGAGCAGGTGCCTCGGAAGCATCTGACGCGGGATTCCCGGTCCCGGAAGGCCGAAGGATAGCACGCGGTTCACGGCCGCGGAGGGGGGCACGGGTGTGCTAGCATGCGCCGCGATCATGTTGGCCGGCCTTCCTCTCACTACGTGGGCGCTGCTCGTCGTGGCCGTCGGTCTGGGGCTGGGCGTGGAACTCTGGTTCTACCTGACCCATCGGCGCGGTGCGCGAGGCGGCGCGGAGCCACCCCGGCCGCCCGCGGACGGGTGAGTCATGGCGTCGGGCACGATCATCTCCGTCCTCGTCGTCTACCTGGCGATTCTGCTCGCGATTGGCGCCTGGGGCGCGCGCGACTCCAGGAGCCTGGCCGGCTACTACCTGGCCGGCAAACGGCTGCCGGCCTGGGTCATCGCGTTCAGTTCGAACGCCACCGGCGAAAGCGGCTGGCTCCTGCTCGGCCTGACCGGCATGGGCTACGTCGTCGGCGTGCACGCCTTCTGGGTCGTGCTGGGAGAGGTGCTCGGCGTGGCGCTGGCCTGGGCGTTCGTGGCGCTGCCATTTAAGCGGTACACCGATCGCTACGGTTCGATCACGGTGGCGGACTACCTGGCCTCACGGTTTCGGGACTCCACGCACGCACTCCGGGTCGTCAGCACGATCATCATCTGCACCATGGTGACGGTCTACACTGCCGCGCAGTTCACGGCATCGGGGAAGGCGTTCGACGCGTTCCTGGGCACCGGCTACACCGGCGGCGTGCTGATCGGCGCGGCCGTGATTTTCTACTACACGACGGTCGGCGGCTTCAAGGCGGTGGCGTACAGCGATCTGCTGCAGGGCGTGCTGATGCTGGGCGGGTTGTTCGTCCTGCCGCTCGTCGGCGTCGCCGCGGCCGGCGGGTGGACGTCGATGATCGCGACGCTGCGAGCCGCCGATCCCAGCCTCCTCGAGCCGATGGGTGCCTTCGGCTGGTCGACGGGCGGTGTGATCAGCGCGGCCAGTTTCGCCGGCATCGGCCTGGCGTTTCTTGGCACGCCGCAGCTGCTGACGCGCTTCATGGCGGCGCGGTCGGAAGACGAGATCGTCTCGGGCAGCTTGCTCGCGGTGCTCTGCATCATCGTGTTCGACGTCGGCGCCGTGCTGACCGGCATGGCGGGACGGACGTTGATGCCGGGGCTTGCGGATCCCGAGACGATTCTTCCGGTGATGAGCGCGGACCTGCTGCCCGCCGTCGTGACGGGCGTGTTCCTGGTCATCGTCCTGGCGGCGATCATGTCGACGGCCGACTCGCTGCTCATCCTGGCGTCGTCGGCCGTCGTACGCGATGTGGTCCAGCAGGTGTTCCGGCCAGATCTCGACGACCGGCGACTGGCGCGCTACGGCAAGGTGACCACGGTCATCATCGGCCTGGGCGCCCTCGGGTTCGCGTTGACCGAGGCGCGGCTCATCTTCTGGTTCGTGCTGTTCGCCTGGTCCGGCCTGGCCTCGGCGTTCACGCCGGTCGTGGTCTGCTCTCTCTTCTGGAAGCGCACGACGCGGGTCGGTGCCCTGGCCGGAATGATCGCGGGCTTCCTGGCCGCGGTCGTCTGGGTCGTCGCGTTCAAGTCGAGGTTTCACGACCTCTACGAGATGTGGCCGGGCTTCATCGCCGGATTCGGCGTCACGATTGCTGTGAGCCTGTTCACACGTCCGCCCGATTGTTCGGTGGATGACACGCCCGGATCGCTCTCCGAGTAAACTTTTTCCGCTTTTTGGCGTCTTATTGGCAGAAGGCTTTCCGAGGGGGAAGGCGGGCGAGGAGAAGACTTTTGCCACGAACGGCGATCGAGATCATGAACCGTCTACGCGTGCTGAGGGCTGAACGGCGTCTCTCCCAGCTCGACACCGCTTTGAGTGCCGGCATCGGGCCGACGCGTTACTGGAAGATCGAGAACGACTACACGAAGCCGACCGACGAGGAGCGTGAGGCGCTCACGCGGGTGTTCGGTGTGTCGACGGACCAGATCTTCCCGAGCGCCGATCCGACGACGGCGTAGACGGGCACCATCGGCGGCGGCGGCGAGTCGGCGTTTCGGCGTCCCCTCGGTTTCGGTCAGTATTTCCCCAGGACAGCTCCAAAATCTTGGTGACCATCCAAATAAATGGTCCCCTGGGTAGGGGTGCGCCAGCGTCGCTCCGAGGCGGCGCCTTCAGGAAGAGGCGGGCGGCGCCGCGGGTGTCGGAGCGACGACGACCGGCTCGGGAGCCGCCGGCATGACGAACCAGGCCACGAGATACGCGGCGACGCCACCCAGCACGAATCCGGGGACGATCGACAGCACGGCCCAGAGCAGCCGGGCGGCGGTCGGGTCGACGCCAAAGTACTCGCCTAGGCCACCGCAGACCCCGGCGATCTTCCGATCCGTCGCTGAACGCGTGAGCTGGCAGTTCGGGCTGACGGCGGGCCGGGTCTCGTCGTCGGACATGAGCAGCCAGGCGAGCAGATAGGCGATCACGCCGCCGAAGATCGCGCCGGGCACGATGGCCACGATGACCCACAGCAGGCGGACGATCGTGACCTCCACCCCGAGATACTCAGCGAGACCTCCGCAGACCCCGGCGATCTTCCGGTCCGCCACCGATCGGCGAAGCGGCCGGCCGGTGGGTCTGGCGGCCACCCTCTGATTCGCCCCACACTTCGGGCAGAAATTCGCGTCGGTCGGGAGATCATGCTGGCATCGAGTACACGCCATCGGTTCCTCCTGCGTAGTGCAGACCGCAATCACCGTTCTCTGTCGGATACGGTCCGACGCGGCGCCGAGTTCCGTAGGCTGCCACGCTAGAACTCCACATCGCGGCCGAGGCCGAGGTCCCGCGCCCGCGTCACGGCGTGCTGGGCGGCGGCGAGGTCCTCGACCGCCAGCCCCAGGGACTTGAAGAGCGTGATCTCGTCCTCGCTGCGCCGTCCGGCCGCCTGACCGGTGAGCAACTCTCCCAGTTCCGCCAGGAGGTCGTCCGGGCCGACGAGTGCCTCGCGCGCGGCGGCGAGGTAGTCGCCTGACTCGTTGAGTGTCGACTCGCGACGGTCGACGTAGAGCGACGCGGCAGCCATCGTGGCGCCGTCGATCTCCACCGACGTGGGGATGCTCGACCCGACGGCGTTGACATGGGTTCCGGGGGCGATCCAGTCGCGTGCCAGGACCGGCGTCTTCGAGGACGTTGCGGTGACGATCACGTCGGCGCCGCGAACGGCCGCCTCGGCGGTGGCGGCGGCTTCGATGTCCAGACTGTACCTTTCGCGCGACTCCGCCGCGAGGCGCGCCGCACCCTCTGGCCGCCGTGCGCAGATTCGGACGCGCTTGAACCGGCGGACCGCCAGCATCGCTTCGAGATGCGACCGGGCCTGCACGCCCGCGCCGAGAATGGCCAGCGTGTCGACCGGGTCACGTGCCAGCAGCCGCGTGGCCACCGCGGAGACCGCCGCCGTGCGGATCGCCGTGATCGCCGACGCGTTGACGAGCGCGGTCGGCCGGCCGGTCAGATCGTCGAAGAGCAGGACGCCCCCCTGGTGAGCGTCCAGCCCACGCGCGGGGTTGCTCGGTTCGACCACCACGGCCTTGAGCCCGTAGCCCGCGGCGTCGCCGGTGCGATGCGCCGGCATGAGGCCGAGCAGGCCGGAGGCCCGGGGTGGCCGCACGACGAAGCGCAGCGGGTTGTGGGACTCGCTACGGGCGAGCGCGGCGAGAGCATCCGCCATGACCTCGATGCAGTCGGCCATCGGCAGCGCGCGCTCGACGTCGGCTTCGCTGAGGATCAAGAGCGACATGCAAGCTCGCATTATAGCGGTGGCGCCGGGTGGCCCGTGGTCATGTTATGCTCCGACCTCCAATTGAAAGGGCCGGTCCGGCCAGCAATCCGTGGTGAACAGGGCCGGGACGCATCGGCGGTCGAATGCAGCGGGGACTGTCGCCATGGGCTGCCGGCCTGTCGACCGCCGTGTGGAAAGGAGCGCGAGGGATGACGAGACTGACCGTTGGCGGAGTGGTCGTCGCGGTCGTGGTGGGGCTGACGCCGACCGGTGCAGCCGCGCAGCCCGTGTCGGCCGAGCAGCAGATCGAGGAGGGCCTCAGTCCGTTGCCCGAGGCGATGCGCGATGACGCGGCGGTCAAGGGGTACGACGCGTCGGGGGCGCTCGTGACACTGCGCGAGGGCGCGGGCCTCCTTACGTGTATTGCCGACGATCCGGCCGTACGCGCCTACACCGTGACCTGTTTTCATCGGGGTATGGAGGACTACATCACGCGCAGCCTCGAGTTGACGAAGGAAGGCGCCGACACGCCAGGGCGGTTGCAGACGCTGCAAGCCGAGATCGACTCCGGCGCGCTGATGCTCCCGGATCGGGGCGTGGTCTATCAGCGTTCCGGATTGGACGTCGACATCAATGATGCAGCGATGCTCATCTTTCTCCCGAGCGCGACCGCCGACGCCACCGGGCTGACCGCGTTGCCGAGCCCGCAGCATCCGTGGCTGCGTGAGCCGGGGACGGGCCAGGCCCACGTGTCGATTTCGATGCGTTAGCGGTGGCGGCTACGGCAGCGCCGTTCGGATCGCGTCGAGGCTGACGCCGAGCACGCTCCGGGCGATCGCATCGAGATCAGCCTCGGCGCCCTCGAAGTGATAGGTCGTGTGCGTGTGGGTGAGGGCCTCGTTGGGGCTGAGGGCCGCGGCGGGTGACGAGGTTTCCAGTTCGTAGAACGGGCCGAGCGGCGCGGCCCCCGGTGCTGGTGGCCCGTCGTTGTAGCTGTTGACGACGTCGCCGGCGTAGGGCTCGTCCTGCAGTTCCCACATCGAGTTCACGTACTGCGTGGCGTTCTCGGGCCGGTCGTACGTGACGAGCGTGAGCAGCTGCCGGGCCGCGTCGTAGCTACCCAGTACCGGTTCGGCACGGCCGAGGCCGAGGCCGATCTTGCTTCGATAGGTCCCGTCGGCGCGGAAGAACAGGCGGCCGTCGGCGATCGCCAGACGGTCGTCCGGCACCTTGCCGAAGTAGGCGTCGTTGACGATCGGTCCGAGTTCGTCCTCCGGACCCGGGCGGAACGGAATCACGACGACCGACTCGGCCGAGTGCTTGAACATCCCCAGAATCCAGATTGACAGCAGCCCCGAGTCGGCGGTCCAGGCCTCGGCGCCCACGTTGGTGATCGTGTTGACCGACTGGTAGGCGACGCGCTGCACCGCGGCCGGAACGGCCGCCTCGAGACCTGCGGTGTCGATCAAGCGGACGGTGCGATCGACGCGCACGTCGAACTCGGTGCCCGAGTAGTTCGTCAGCGCCGCGCTGTGGGTCAGCGTGACCTGCGAGGCGTCCTGCTCGCGAATCTCGTAGGGCTCGCTGTCGAGAGCGGCCGGCGTCTGCCAGTGGTCCAGATCGAAGGGGTCTCCGCCCGCGAAGAAAATCGAGAACTGCCCGCCTTCGGGGCCGAGCCAGAATCGGTCTTCGCCGCCGATGGCGTTGATGTGTGGCTGCAACTCGCCAGACGCGATGAGCGCCTCGTTGATCCAGCCGTAGCCGATCCCGCGGGCCCCGTCCGCCGCGCTCGTCATCACGCGGCCCTGCCAGCGCGGGGCCACGGCGACGCGCGGGCCGCCGTCGACGTCGCCCAGGACGACCAGGTCCATGTGACGCTCGAGGAACGCGACGTCGTCCTGGAACGACGCGACCGGCGCGACCGCCGAGGCGGAGTCGTCCTGTGTGGGCGGTGGGTCGGGCATCGGTCGGCAGGTGGCGGCGGTCAGCAGGGAACCGGCCATCAGAACGGTCGGAGCCAGTCGGATCTCGAACATCGAATCGGCCTCCCCCGGCGCGCCGCCTACCAGTGAATCGTCTGGCTCAGCTCCACGCGCTTGCCGTCGTCGTGGGCGCTCACGTTGGTGCCCTCCAGCAACTCACCGCGCGCGCCGAACTGCCGGACGATTGGACTCGGTTGCGTCCGGTCGCTGTTGATGAAACGCATCTGAAAGGAGACCCAGACCTCAATCGCGCCGGGTTCGAACGACGAGAGGTCGACCTCGGCCTCGAATCGACCGTCCGACACGGTCGTCACGCCCTCGAGGAACAACATGTCGCGCGGGGTCTCCGGGTCGTACGCCAGATGTTCGTGCCGCAGCTCGTACGCCAGGAGGGCGCCGTCGGCCAGGTCGGTCGTGCCGGAGATGTTCACGCGCGCGCCCTCGCGCTCCACGTCCATGGTGAGCTGCACCGTGGGCGGCGGCGTCGCGCAGCTCACGGCCAGGAGCGGCGCCACGATGACGGAACGCGCCCGGGCGCGGTGCGCCGTCACCGGTCGCGTTCCGCCGGGCCGCGGCGAATCACCGGAGGATGGCATCGAGCGCAGCGCCTCCGGCGTCTCGGAACCTGAACGTCGCGCGCCCGGCGTCACCCCGATTCAGGAGGAACAGCTGGGTCGCCTGCTCGGGGCCGTCGGCGTAGGCGGGGAAGACCACGGAGTCGACCGGCTGGCCTTCGGAGGAGCGCGTCATCGACGGCACCGTCGCCGTAATCGCTTCCTGCCGCACGTTGACCGTCTCCTGTTCCGCGGTCATCGCGATCGGAATGTCGCTGGCGACCCGGATGCTTCCACGGAACTTGCCGCGATCGGTCAGGTCGACGTGCGACAGCTCGACCTGGCGTCCACCGGGCAGGATCTGGTACGAGCGGTCCAGCAGACGGCCGTCCTCGTCGTAGACCAGGAGGCGCACGTCCGCGGTGCCGTCGGTGGCGTTCGTGAGCGTCAGCCGGAAGCTGGTCCGCCCATGGCGCACCACGCTCGGATAGGTGTCGACGGGGAACCAGGCGTCCGGCGTGCTGCCGCCGACCGACGTGCGCTCGGAGATCACCGTCGCGCCCGTCGAGCTCGAGACGATCGCCGCCGCGAGCGGGTGGCCGGAGAACGCCTCGACCATCGCGAAGCCCCGTTCGACGGCCGGGCTGGATCCGTCCGCGCTCCAGACCGCCGTGCCATGCGCCGGAACGTCGAGCGGCACCTCGCTCGCGCCGGCGATCGTCACCGGCTCGCCGCTGAAGGCGAAGAAGGTCAAGCGGCCAGTCAGCGCGTCGTCACTCGGATTCACCACGACGAACTCGGTCGACGTCCCGCCGCCGATCTCGTAGCGCGGCAGGGCGACGGTGCCGCCACCACCCACTCCGGGGCCGTAGGCGACCGGAGCGCCAGTCACGATTTCCTCTCCGCGATCGTTGGTCGTGATCCGGGTGGCGACGACGGCCAGCGGTCGTTCGGCCTGGACACCAACCGAGCCCGGTCCGGCCGCCTGGACGTCGTCGAGACGCCAGACCGCGCTGCCGTTGCCGGCGATCCGGCGCTCGGCCGGGGCACCGACGACGTCGCCCGCCGCGTCTCGAAACGCAAGCGAGACCGTCACAGCCTGGTCATTCGGATTCGACACGCTCAGCACCGTGGTCCGGCCGGCCCGGCCGTCGGTGAAGACCGTCGCCTGTGCCGCCAGCGGAGGCGCGCCCAGGCCGGTCTCGCTGATGAGCACGCGACTCTCGCGCTGCGACAGCTCGTCGAACACCGTCGTCATGCGCGTCAGCATCGCGGCGCCGCCGCCGAGGGCGCTCGGGCCCGTGGCAACCGCCCAGCCGCGCTGGGTGGCTACCTCCGTGTCGGCGCTGCTGGACTGGTAGCGCTGGACCGCCAGCGCCGGCAGGTCGACTTCGTAGCTCGAGCGCGCCAGGTCGTGAATCATGATGTTCGACGCGAATCCCTGCGAGACATAGAGCCGCTGGTGGTCGCTGTCGAACGTGAGACCCCGCGGATCCCAGATCTCGTTCGCGCGCACCGGGCCGAGCTGCCGTGTGGCGAAGTCGGGTTGTCCGATGACATGCTCGGCCTCGGGTCCGTTGTCGAGCCTGGCCGGGTGGGCGTCGAATACCAGGATGCGGTCGCTGCCGTGATCCGAGACCAGCAATCGATCGTTCAGGTAGTCGTAGGCGAGTCCGTCCGGGCCGTCGATGGCGCTCCGCGATCGACGGGCCTCGAACGTGTCGAAGTCGGGCTGACCGATCACGACCGTGGGGGTGGCGCCGTTGACCAGACGATCCGGCAGGGCGTCGAACACCAGCACCCGGTTGTTGTTGCCGTCGGCGACGAAGAGCCGGTGCTGCTCGGACTCGTAGAACAGCGCGGCCGGCTGGTACAGCCCGGTCGGCGTCGAATTGCGTCCGCTCGTTGTGAAGTCGGGCTGCCCGAGCACGATCGACGCGGCCATGCCACTGCGCAGCCGGTCGGGCGCCACATCGAAGCCGAGCACCCGGTGGTTGCCGCCATCCGAGACGAACAGGCGATCGTGCACCGGGTCGTAGGCCAGGCCGGTCCCGCGCGGGCGAGACGGCGTGATGCCGGTGCCGACGCGCGTGTCGAGGTTGATGCCGGTCCGGGTCGTGGCCGGTGTGATGCTCGTGAAGTCGGCCTGGCCGATGACGGCGATGGCTTCGGGACCGTTGCGCAGCCGAGCCGGATCGGCGTCGAAGACGAGGATCCGATTCCCCCAGCCATCACTGACGAAGACGCGCTTGTGGCGTGCGTCGTAGGTGACCGCCAGCGGGATCTTGATGGTCGTCGGGCCGATCGGATACAGCTCTCCGGAGTAGAGGTCGGGCTGGCCGAGCACGAAGTGCGCGTCGCGATCCTTCACGCGATTCTGGCGGTCGAGCTGCCAGACGAGCACACGATTGTTGTACTGGTCGATGGCGAAGAGGCGATGGTCGATCGGGTCGAGCACGACATCGCGCGGATAGATGTTCTTCGGGGTCGCGCGGTCGTTGGCCGACCGGCGCTCGAAGTCCGAGCGCCCCTGGTCGTCGAGGTGGCCGATCACCTCGACCGCCGGCATGCCGGTACGCAGCCGTTCCGGCGAGATGTCCCAGATGATGCCCCGGTTGCCACCCGGATAGCCCTCGGTGGCCACGAGGAGTTGTCGCTCGGAGTCGATCGACGCCGATCCGAGCCGAGGCCAGACCGACTGTTCCCGCGAGACGATCGGATCGTAGGCGCCGAAGCCGGGCTTGCCGAGGACTGCTAGTGGTTCAGCGGCGCGGAGCGAGGCATCGGCGCTGACGTCGTAGACCGTGATGCGCATATGTTCGATGCGCGAGACCTGCTCCGCGATGAACAGACGCGCGGTCCGGTCGTCGTAGGCCAGGCCGCCGGTGGCGAACCCTCGCAGGTCGGTACGCGGCGCGGCCGTCTCGAAGTCGGGCTGGCCCATGACGTCGTCGGCGATCGCGAACGTCTCGAGTCGCTGCGGCGCCACGTCGAAGACCAGGACGCGATTGTTGCCGCTGTCCGAGACGAAGAGACGCTGTCCGGTGGCGTCGTACGCGAGCGAGCCTGGACGGCTCATCCGGCGCGCGCTCAGGCCGGGTTCGCGCGCGGTGAAGCTCTCCTGCCCCAGCACGATCGCGGCGTCCATTCCGGTGGCGATCCGATCGGGCGCGATATCGAAGACCAGAATCCGGTTGTTCGAGCCGTCGCCGACGAACAGCCGCTGGTTGGTCTCGTCGACCGCCAGGCCGAGGCGGCGCCCTGTGTGGTTGGCGGCGAGCCCGCTCGTCTTCGTGTTGGCGTCGGGCTGACCGAGAACGAAGAGCACGTCCGCACCCGTCGCGATCCGATCCGGATGGATGTCGAAGACCATGATCTGGCTGCCGCCGCCGGGCAGGCTCTGCCCGGTCGTGTTGTCCACCAGAAACAGCCGCTGGTTCGTGTGCTCGATGGCGAGCGTTCCCGGGAACTCAGTCTGACTCTCGCTCCAGGCGCCGGCGTGCGAGCGGCGGGCGTGCGAGCTCGGTTTGCCGAGCGTGTACGTGGCCGTGGGCTGTGCCAGGGTGCCGTCGTCGTTCAGGTCGAAGACTTCGACACGGCCATTGCCGTTACCGGCGACGAACAACCGACCATGGACGCGCTCCAGCGCCCCCTGGGGCGGTCACCAAATGCTGTGGCCGGCGGGGCCACCGTTGGTCACGCCGCCGACGAAGGTCGGGTTGCCCCAGATGTCTTCTTGACCGAGTTGGTCGGTCGCCGGCTGACCGTTGCGCTGCGCGGCAGCGACGGTCGGGAGCGCCAGCACGAGCGCCGACGCGAGGGCCAGGTGGCCGATACCGGGAACGTAGGATCGAGTCATCGCGACCTCCTCGAGTGCACGTGATCCGATGTTCGATAGCCGGAAACCGGTGGATTATACAGCAGCGGCGGTGGCCGCGATACCATGACGCCGGAGGTCCCTGGCGACGCTGGGGGCGGCTGGCCCCGTGCCATCGATGGAAACTCGACCGTATTTCATTGCCGGCGATCTCTCGTGCAGCCTGCTCGTGGGCGGCGTCACGGCGGTCGCCGCCATCGCGACCGTCAGCCAGGCGTGGCCGATGCCGGCGGCGATGCTGGTCGGCATGCTCCTCGGCATGGCGGTCGCGGCTGTGGGTATCCTCGCCTTCGGACGGTGCTTCGGCATGATCGAGCTGCAGATGCCGGCGATGCTCACCGGCATGCTGTCGGGGATGATCGTGTCGATGATCGTGACGCGGAGTCCCATGGCGTCGAGCACGGGCGCCGCCATCGGCGGCGCGCTCGGCCTGGCCACCTTCGCGGCGGTCTGGATCGCCGATGTGTGGCTGCGCGCCAAGGGAGAGCGATGGACGCCCTGACGCGGAGGAAGTGGGACCGCGCCGCCGGCGCATTCGACTTCATCAACGGCCTCGGCGCCGAACGCCGGTGGGAGCCGGTGAAGCGCGAGTTCTTCAGCACCATGCACGGCAGGGTGCTGTTCGTCGCGGTCGGCACCGGGCTCGACATCAGATACTTTCCGCCCGCGGTGCAGATCGACGGCATCGACATCAGCGACAAGATGCTCGAGCGGGCGCGCCCGCGCGCTGAGGCCTACGCGGGTCCGATGACGCTCCGGCACCTCGACGTGCACGACCTGGATTATCCCGCCGGCACGTTCGACCAGGTGTTCACGTCGTGCACGTTCTGTTCGGTACCCGATCCGGTGCGCGCGCTCGAAGCCGTGCGCCGGGTCCTGAAACCGGCGGGTGAGCTGCGCATGTTCGAGCACACCGGCAGCCGGTACTTCCCGTTCAACGCGTTGCTGAACCTCATGAATCCGATCGCGCGGCTGACCGGTCCGGAGATCAATCGCGACACGGTGGGCAACGTGCGGCGCGCCGGTTTTCGGCTGGTCGAAGTGCGGCACGCCTACCTCGACGTGGTCAAGACGATTCACGCCGTCGCGCCGGCGTAGCGGGCCGCGGAGTCCCTAGAGCCGGTTCTACATCCCGAACAGATTCCGCTGCAGCTTGACGAGCCCCTGCTCGTCACACCAGAGGTCCAGTTCGACCGACGCGATCTCGTCGACCAGCGGAGCTGGGCTGCCCTCGGCGCGGAGATCGACGACCTTGAGATAGGTGCGGCACGACGCGCAGGCCTCGATCCGGACGTGGGGTAGGCTGTCGGCCACGTGATAGTCGAGTCGCTCCGCGTCGCGCTCCCCGCAGTTGACGCAGACCGTGCGCGCGAACGCCCATTCGCTCGCGCACAGGGAGCAGACGAGCGACCGAGCGCCCTGGGCGTCCGGCTCGTCGCGGAGCAGGGCCAGCTGCGGGGGCCAGCCGCAGGTCGGACACGGGGCGCCGGCGTCGGGCGACTGGGATGGCGCGTGCCGGTGGGCCAGTGCTTCGGCCACCGGCTGGAGAAACGCCCGGCAGAAGAACTCCTGCGGGGCGGTCTCCGGTCGCGTCCGGTCTCCGCCGAGTTCCCGCGGGCGCCGGCCGGCGGCCGCGCGCAGTAATTCGGCACGCAGACCCACGTCGGCCGTTGCCACGGCCGCACTCTCCGCCTTCAGGGTGTCCGGCATGACGGCACCGAGCTCGGCGATGAACTCGCCGAAGGGGCGCGCCAGCGATTCGAAAGGCAGCCGCTCGAGTGCTAGGCGGGGCGTGGCGTCCGGGTTCCGTAGATCGGGCCAGCGCCCGTCGCGCGAACTGGCGTACAGCGGTTCCTGAAGGTCGAGCACTCCAAGATAGCTGGCCAGCACCGCCGCGACGTGCGGGCACTCGTCCTTGAGGCGCGTGGCGCGCCGGCGGCGAGCCGCCCAGGCCGGCCGTGGCCGTTCACCGGCGCTCGGCATCTCTGGTCGTCGTCACCGGATCGGTGTCGGGCCGCCAGGCCGGATGGTGCAGTGCCGCCCAGGCCCTCGACACCTTCCCGTCGACCATGCCCCGTGCCGTGCCGGGAAAGGCGAACAGCCCGAGATAGACGTGCAGGGTGAGCAGCAGGCCACCGGCGAGCGTCGCCAGGTAGTGCAGGAGACGCATCGACGCGAGCAGCGTCGACGCCGCGGGGACGACGGCCGCGATCGCGCCCGGGAACCAGAGCGCCAGGCCGCTGACGAGGAACACGAGAGCCAGCAGCGTCTGGGCCCAGAAGAAGAGCTTCTGTCCGCCGTTGTACTTGCCGGCCGGCGGCACGTGCCCGGTGTCGTGCCGGGCGTAGGCCTGGATCGCGCGCAGCCAGCGCCGGTCGGCCGCACCGAGGCGCATGTCGCGGACCCACATCACGAAGGTCGCGCCCATCGCGGCGCTGAAGACGACGCCGACCCAGGGGTGCAGCACCATCGCCGAGGTTCCGCCGCCCAGCAGGTGCGTCAACCAGAAGAGCGCGGGGTACGAGAAGGCCAATCCGGTCAGCAGCAACAGCGTGAAGCTCAGCCCCACGGCCCAGTGCACCAGCCGCTGCGCGCTGCTGAACCGAGGGACCAGTTCGGACCTAGTGCTCATCAGCCGGAACGTCCTCGGCCGTCTGCGGCCCGATCGTCAGGTAGTGCACGAGACTCGACAAGACGCCGAACCCGAGCACATAGGCCCCGATCCGCTTGAGTGCGCCCAGGCCCGTGAGCGGCGCGGGGCTGGCGGTGGGGGTCGCGGGCAGCCGGTAGTCGGCCAGACGATCGCCGTGTGGCACCACGTACATCATGTGCGTGCCCCCGATCCCGGCGGGATTGTAGGTCACTGGGTTCTCGAACCCGCGCCGCCGCAGGAGATCGACCTTCTGGTCGGCCAGCGCGAGCATGTCCTCCTTGCTGCCCCAGGAGATGGCGTGCGTCGGGCAGGTCTTCACGCAGGCCGGCTCGAGGCCGGCATCGACGCGGTCGACGCACATGTTGCACTTGTAGACCTTCTTCGTGTCGCGGTCGAAGCGTGGAATGTCGAACGGACATCCGGTCACGCAGTACTGGCAGCCGATGCACCGGTCTTGGTTGATGTCGACGATGCCGTTCTCGTACTGGACGATGGCACCCGGCGCCGGGCAGGCATAGAGGCAGCCCGGCTCCTCGCAGTGCAGGCAGGCGTCCTTCGTGATGAGCCACTGGAGCCGGCCGCTCATCTCGACTTCATCGAAGCGCATGAGCACCCAGGTGTGAGCCGAGAGGTCCTGGTGACTCTGATAACTGCCGAAGTTCGCCGTGGGCTCGACCTTCAGGTCGTTCCACTCCTTGCACGCGACCTCGCAGCCCTTGCACCCGATGCAGCTGCCGATGTCGATGAGCTTGGCGTACTCCGGCGTCGAGCGGATGCCCGGCGCGGGCGACGTGGCGGCCGAGGTGCGTCTGATCGACAGCGTGCTCATACGGCTTCCACGTTCACGAGAAATGCCTTGAACTCTGGGCAGCTGGTGTTGGCGTCACCGATGAACGGCGTCAGCTGGTTGGCCATCGCGCCCTGGGTGAGGCCGACGAATCCCCAGTGCACCGGCACCCCGACCGTCCAGACGGTCTGCCCGTTCACCGTCAGCGGGCCGATTCGCTTCGTGACGATGGCCGTGCCCTGGACCTCGCCGCGGCGCGACCAGACACGCACCTGACCGCCGTTGGCGATCCCCTTTTCGGCCGCAAGCCCCTCGGGCACTTCGACGAAGAAGTCGGGCATCGCCTCGACCAGGTACGGCACGTTGCTCGTGACGAAGTGCTCGCGCTCGACGACTCGGTAGATCGTGCAGGGGTAGGGATAGGCGGAGCGGTCGGCCTCCTGGGCGAGCGTGTCCCTGACGCCGTCATACCAGCGGAGGACGGGGTTGATCGCCACCTGCTCGTGGAGGATGTTGCCGGTGGGGCTCTCCACCGGCTCGTAGTGCTCGGGGATCGGACCGTCCTTGAGCAGGGGGCTGAACAGCCTGGCGACGCCTTCCTCGGTCATGATGAACGCACCTACCGCGTCGGGGCGCGTCGTGCGGCCGTAGTCGGGCACGTCACCGATCCACTCCCGGCCGTTCCACGCGATGCCGGCGCGCGCACCCTCCCACGCGGCGCCGGCTTGATCCGCGGAGGCCCGGTTGTAGAGCACGCGGCGGTTGAGCGGCCAGCTCCAGGCCCAGCCGTGGTGCATGCCGAGGCCGGTCGGATCTTCGGTCGAGCGCCGCGCCATCTGATTCCCTGCCTCGGGGTAGCTGCCGCAGTAGAGCCAGTTGCCCGACGCGGTGGAGCCGTCGTCCTTCAGCTCCCCGAATGAGCCGAGACGCCGGCCGCTGGCCAGATCGTGGCCGTTGATCTCCTGCGCCAGCTCGGGCAGCGTCGGCTCGCGCGGATTCAGGTAGTTCCAGGTCAGGGCCTGGATCGGCTCGTCGTAGGCGCCGCCCTCGGCGGCATACAGGTCCTTCACCCGCCAGAACAGCTCCGAGAGGACCCGCGTGTCCGACCGGACGCCGATCGGCGGATCGATCGCCTTCTCCTTCCACTGGGCCCAGCGACCGCTGTTCGTGAAGGAACCGTCTCGCTCGATCCAGTGGGTCGTCGGCAGATACAGCACCTCGGTGTCGATCGCCGCGGGGTCCATGCCCGGCGCCTTCCAGAATTCCGCGCTGTCGAGCATGAACGGGTCGATGACGACCTTCCACTTCAGCTTCGCCATCGCGGCCTGCAGCCGCGACACGTCGGGGCCGGCCAGCAGCGGGTTGAAGCCCAGCGCGATGAAGCCCTCGAGGTTGCCCTGATGCGCCTGGTCCCAGATGGAGAGCCAGGTTGCGTCCGCGTCGGTCTTGCCGAGGTAGTGGTAGCCGAACTCGTTGTCGGGCTGCGCGCGGTCGCCGAACCACGCCTTGAGCTGCGAGACGAAGAACTTCGGATAGTTGCCCCAGTAGTTCAGCGTCTCGCGCACGAGAGGTCGCGGGGTGGCGTCGTCGAGATGTTCCGCCAGCGAGGTTTGGGCCGGCTCGGGCACGCGAAGGTAGCCGGGCAGGATGCCGGCCACGATCGCGTGGTCGGTCGCGCCCTGCACGTTGGCGTGGCCGCGCAGCGCGTTGATGCCGCCGCCCGGCCGGCCGATGTTACCCAGCAGCAACTGCAGGATCGCGCCGGTGCGGATGATCTGGCTGCCGACCGTGTGCATCGTCCAACCCACGGCGTACATGACCGTCCCGACGCGGTCGGCGGTGCCGGTCGAGCAGACGATGTCGGCGATCCGCAGGAAGGCCTCCTCCGAGCACCCGGTGATGTCGGCGACGCGGGCGGGCGTGTAGCGGTCGAAATGGGCCCTGAGGAGTTGGAAGACGCACCGGGGATGCTCGAGCGTCGGGTTGCGACGGGCGTAGCCGTCGGCATCTCGCTCGTACTCCCAGGAGGCGGCGTCGTACCGATTGGCCGCCGCGTCGAATCCGGAGAACAGGCCGTCCTCGAACGAGAAGCGATCGCTGACGAGGAACGAGGCATTCGTGTGCGCGCGCACGTAGTCGGCGTGGTGGAGGTCGTTCGTGAGGATGTGCCTGACGAGCCCGCCGAGCAGGGCGATGTCGGAGCCCGGCCGGATCTGCAGATGGTCGTCGGCGACCGCCGACGTGCGCGTGAACCGTGGGTCGATCGTGACGAGCCGCGCACCATGCGTGTTGCGCGCTTCGAGCGCCCACTTGAAGCCGCAGGGGTGGTTCTCCGCGGGATTGGCCCCCATCACCAGGACGACGTCGGCGTTCTTGATGTCCTTCCAGTGGTTGGTCATCGCGCCGCGCCCGAACGTGGCGGCCAGACTGGCCACCGTGGGGCTGTGTCATATGCGGGCCTGATGGTCGATGTAGACGAGTCCCATCGCCCGCATCGTCTTGGTGATGAGGTAGGCGTCCTCGTTGGCGACGGTCGCGCTGCCGACCCAGGCGATGCCCTCGCAGCGATTGACGGTGCGCCCGGCCTCGTCGTGCTCGACGAAGCTGGCGTCGCGCGCCTCCTTGAACCTCCGAGCGAACCGGTCCATCGCATCGTCCCAGGAGATCTCGCGCCATGTCGACGCACGAGGGTCGCGGATCATCGGCGACGTCCGCAGCCGAGGGCTGATGGCCAGCTGCATCTGGGAGGCGCCTTTGGGGCAGAGCGTTCCGCCGTTGATTGGGTTGTCGGGATCGCCCTCGACGTGGATGACCGTCGGCGTCGTGTTGAGCCCACCGCTGCCGTGGACGTAGGCGATCGTGCCGCAGCCGACGGCGCAGTACGGGCAGAGGGTCCGGTACTCGCGGGCGTTGCGGATCTTGAGTTGGCGGACGGCGGCGTACGCAGGGGTGAGGTCGAATCCGAGCGCGCTGAGGGCGAGCCCGCCGGCGGTCGAAGCCTTCAGAAAGCCGCGTCGCGAGACGTCCATGGCGTCGATTCTGCGACCGCGCTCCTCGGCTCATGGCTGGACCGGCCAGATCGACGGGGTGCGGTCATGGTCGCGTGCGTGCCGGGATTATACTGGATGGCCTCGGCCCGCCCGCGAGTCTCTGACGGCGCGGTTGCCGATGCCACGGCGGCTGCAGTACTATTCAACAGGAGTGCGCGCGTTCGAGACGGCGCGCCGGCGATGGCTTGCCCGCGACCACACTCGATCGACTTGTACCATTCTGCACCGAATGTCCGCCACGATCGTTGCCATCGCCACACACAAGGGGGGAGTCGGCAAGACCGTCATCACGATGGCACTGTCGGCGGCGTTCGCCCGCGCCGGTCAGCCGGCGCTTGTGGTCGACATGGATCCGCAAGGGCACGCCTCGATTGGGCTTGGTGTCGAAGTGCTCGACGACGAGTTGACGCTGCGCGACTTTTTTCTCGACGGGTCGACGCCGATCGACAAGCTGATTCGAGAGACCCACGTGAAGGGGCTGCACGTCCTGCCCTCGAACATTCGGCTGGCCCCGGTGGTGCAGTCGCTCTACATGCGGCCGCGCCGTGAGGAGATGTTGCGTCGTGGCCTGGCGTCGGTCAGGCAGCACTATTCCTACGTCTTCATCGATTGTCCGCCGGCACTGGGCGTGTTGACCGAGACCAGCCTGTCGGCCGCTGACCTTGTCATCGTGCCCTGCCAGATGGAGGCCCGCGCAGTCGATGGCCTCGTGGACCTACTCGAAATGGTTTCGCTGATCCGGGGGCCGTCATTCGACGCCTGGCGGATCCTGCTTACCGCGTGGATACGCGGAAGACCGTCACGAACGATGCGGTCATGGCCGAGCTCGAGCCCTGAACTGATCGGATTCTGACGACCCGCATTCCGGTGTCGGAACCCCTGAATCAGGCGCAGATCGAGCGAACGGATATCTTCGCGTTCGATCCGCTAAGCACCGGCGCGAAGGCCTTCGAGGAACTGGCGCTGGAGTTGTACGAGGACGGGTCCTATCCGCGCGGCGGCGACCGGAGGCATGGCCCGGATGGCGACTAAGCGCAAGCGGCTCATCGAGCGAGCCAAGAGCCGGGTTCGCGCGAAGGCCGGTGGTCGGCTGAAGCCGGGTGATTTCTCTCCCGTAGCGACGGCCAAGTCCGGCGTGGACCCCACGGCGAAACCGGAGGCCCCCGAAGCGCCTCAGTCGATGGTTGCTGATCAGGCGTCTCCACCCCCGGCGGTCGACACGTCGACTCCACCGGTCGCGCCCGCGACGGAAGTGAAGAAGCCGTCGCGCGCAGCGAAGCGGCGGTCGCCGAGAGCGAAGAAGAAGCCGCCGCGGATCAAGCCGCTACCGCCGTTCGAAGTGCCGCCGCCGGTCGAGGCGCCGCCGGTGGCCGAGACACCGCCGCCGGTCGAGGCACCGCCGGTGGCCGAGAC
>DCWN01000022.1 GCA_002328835.1 Acidobacteria bacterium UBA2161
CTTCCAGGACCAAGTCGATGGTCAGAGCGGCCTGGGTGTTGACCGTGATCCCGCGCTGCTCGTAGGTCTTGTACCCCGGGAGCGACGTGCGGATCGAGTAGGTAGCCGGAGCGACGGCGGGAAACGCGTACTCGCCGACCTCGTTGGTGATGGTGTCACGGGCAACCGTCGTGCCCTCGTTCACCAGGGTGACAGTCACGCCAGGGATGATCCCCTGGGCGTCACTGACCGTGCCACGCACGTTCCCCGTAAACTGCTGACTCATCGCATCGGTCACTCCACCCCAGAGCAGGACCAGGAGCGCGCCGACCAGAGCAAGCGTCGTTCGCTTCATACGTACCACCTCACAATCCCGACAGAGGCCGAAACCGCACACCATGCACGGCTCGGCCATTACGGGCGCGCTTCTTAAGAGCAAGGAGCAGGCCAGTTCTGGCAGCTCCTTCCTTCGAAGGAAATCCACCATCAGCAAGACTGGCCCGACGGCCCGTTTCAAGAAATTGAAGAACCAGGTATACGGCGAACGGGAAGTTGGTTTCGGCGCGCTAGCGAAAAACTCTTCTCTAAGATGAGAGCGCGAAGAACATTGTTGAAGAGAAAAATTCTCTCCTGCACCAGGGACTCGGCCGTAGGCGGCGGGTGCTGGTTCAGTTGGGGTCCGTGGGCGGCGTGATCCTCAGGTACTGGTTGATCTCGGGCCGCTCGATCCGGCGGACCGTGCCGTTGGCCCACCGCACCTCGACCGCGCCGACCGCGGTCGCCTCACCGAGGCCGAAATGCGCGCTCGCCGAATGCTGGGCCGAGTACGAGTCGCCGGCCACCAGCCGCTGCACCTGGGTTCCCGCGGCGCTCTCGAGCGTGATCGTCGCGCCGAGGGTCCAGAAGCCGCCGGCGGCGTCATCGAGTCGGACACCGATCCAGTTGCCGGCCTCGGCCAGCCGGTTCTGATAGACGTGCAAGCGATGGTCGTCGTCGTCGCCCGAGCCGCCGCCCGACTTGTACTCCGCGACGAGCAGGTCGACGACGCCGTCGCCGTCCAGATCCTCGGTCACGACTGCCCGGCCGTCGTACTCGAACGCCACACCGAAGAGATAGGCGACGTTGGTGAACTCGCCGCCGTCGCCGTTCATCTTCATCCAGAGCACCTTGTGCTCGTAGCCGTTCCAGGAGATGGCGGTGTCCTGCAGCGGCGACATGACGAACTGGAACATCGTCTCGCGGGATGCATCGTCCTGTGAGTCGTCGGTGTAGATGTCGTGCCGCCAGAACGTCGTGCAGTAGTCGGCGGTGCTGCCTCCGCTCAGGTGTCCGTTGGCCACGAAGATGTCGCGGTCGCCGTCGTTGTCGAAGTCGAACGTCGAGGTGCCCCACGACCAGCCACTTCGTGCGACGTTGTCGTTGAACGACGCCAGCTCGTAGCCGTTACCTCGGCGCAGGAACATCCGGTTACCGTAGCCCATAGCGGCGCGCAGCGCGTTGTGCTCCGGCTTGTCCTCCGGCCCGATGCCCAGGCTCTCCAGCCGGCGTGCCGTGGTCGAACTCATGCCGATGACGTAAAAATCGAGGGCGCCGTCCTGGTCGTAGTCGCCAAAGGTATGGGCCATGCCGAAGAGATGCCGGTTCTCACCGAATCGGTCGGTCACGTCGGTGAAACGGCCGTGGCCGTCGTTCAGGTACATGTCGAAGCCGGCGAAGTCGCTGACGACCAGCAGGTCCTGGTCGCCGTCATCGTCGAGGTCGACGAACGAACTGCTGTAGGTGCGGCGGTTCCGCTTGGGCACGAGGCCCGCGGCCTCGGTCACATCGGTGAAGACGCCGCCGCCGTCGTTGCGCAGCAGGGCGGCGGGGTAGCCGTCGTTGGCGTCGTAGTAGGGTGTCGGCATCTGACCGCCTTCGTAGGCGTTCTTGTAGTTGGCGATGAAGAGGTCCAGATCGCCGTCGCCGTCGGCGTCGCCCGCTGTGAACGACTTTGGCTGTTCGAAGGTGACGTCGGCGATGCGGACGCCTGGTTTCGTGAACTTGCCGTTGGCATCGCCCTCGAACAGGAGTGGATACCGCTCGATGTCGACGCCGACGAAATCGACGTGCCCGTCGTTCGTGAAGTCGGCGAGGATCGCCGCGTCGGCGAAGATGCGGTCGGTACCGTCCTCGAGGAACGCCTCGGCCTCGAACTGGCCGTCACCGCGGTTCCAGATCGCCAGATTCCTGCCGCCCAGGATGATCTCCGACAGGCCGTCGCCGTCGAGGTCGTACACCAGGAGCGGCAGGATCGGGAAACGGGTGCCGAGCCGTTCGACCTCGAAGACCTTCTCGAACGCCGCCGGTGCGTGCCGTCCGAGTAGGTCGAGCCTCGAGAGCGCGATCCGCTCTGGAATCGGGATGTCCTGGGCGTCGACGCGGAGTGACCAGGTGACGTCGAGGGTGGCCTGGAGAATGACTCGGTGCGCCGGTTGCGCGCGCGCCGCGTGAATCGTGGCGGACACCTCCGACCGCGCGGGCCGATCGCCCTCGGGCGGTTCGAACCGGCTGTGGTGCCACTCGGTCTGGTCGATCACGTAGCCATCGCGCTCGAACTGTTCGAGCAACGCTTGCCACTCCGCCGTCGCCAACTCGCGGCGCGGCTGCCCGAATCGCGTATGGGTGATGCCGAGATCCAGGAACTCGACCTCGACCGCGTCCGCATCGCCCAGGGCGAGGGTCTCGAGTGGGAACTGCTTTAGAATCTGATATTTGGCGTCGCTGCGCAGCAACTCGTCCCAGAGCTGGACGAAGCGCTGCTCGTAGTGCTGCGCCAGTTCCTCAGCCTGCCAGAGGGTCCGATCGAGCCGCTCGCGTTCGGCGAGCAGCTGCTGCGCCTGCTGCGCCGAGACGGTGATGCCCGTGACCGTAAGCCAAATGGTGACACCCAGCGTGAGCGGGACGGAGCAATGCTTCATCGTTCCACAATCGCCGAGGAGCGGCCGTGCTGTCAAGGAATCGAACGAGCCGGCGGCGATGCGCCCCGTGGCAAAAAAAAGGGGGCGGCCCGTGGGCCGCCCCCTGGTGTGTGTTCGTTCGTTCGTGCGGACTAGTAGGTCAGCCGGAAGCTGATCTGCCAGATGCGCATGAAGCCGACCTGCTGCGTGATCCGGCCGAAGGTCGAGCTGTTGAACGAGTTCGAGCTGAGGCCGCCGAACTTCGGCGTGTTCGTCATGTTCAGGATTTCGAACCGCAGCTGAGCCACGGCGCCACCACCGATATTGGTGTCCTTCGCGACGACCATGTCGATGTTCTTCCGGAACTGATACCGCGCGTTACTGTTGGCACGCGGCGCGTTTCCGTACGTGCCCTCGCCGGCATCGGCGTAGGCGCTCGCCTGGAACCAGCGGGCGCTGGTCTGACCCGACGACGCCACACGCTCGAGGTCGCTGCCCGACGTGTTCGGGTCGCCGATGAGGTTCGGCCGCTGCCGACCGCCCAGGAGTCCGAGGTTGTTGTCGGACAGGCCGCCACTGGAGACCACGTTGAGCGGTGCGCCACTGACGAGTTCGACGATGGCCGAGGCCGTCCAGCCACCCAGGATGGCGCTCGCCAGCGTCCCCTCCTCCGCCGGGCCCGGGATCCTGAGGATCGGTGCCAGGATGATCCGGTGCGGGGAGTCGAAGATGCTGGTGCCATACTCGCCATTCGAGATGTTGTAGAAGTTCTGCGGCGTGGCCGTCCGGCTGGCGAAGCCACTG
>DCWN01000032.1:0-432 GCA_002328835.1 Acidobacteria bacterium UBA2161
TCGTCCTTACCAAGGACGCGCTCTGCCAACTGAGCTACATCGGCGTGGAGCGGGAGACGGGGATCGAACCCGCGACCAACAGCTTGGAAGGCTGTGACTCTACCACTGAGTTACTCCCGCTGGCTGCCCCCTGCGCCTGTCACGTACCCGAGCCGTGCTGGTGGCGAGGGGAGGATTCGAACCTCCGAAGCCGCTAGGGCGACAGATTTACAGTCTGTTGCGTTTGACCGCTCCGCAACCTCGCCAATGTTCCGTCGGCGTTCAGCAATCCGCCACGCCGCGCGACCGCCAGGCTGGGCACGCCGTCGGCTGCTGATCACTGCACGTCATGATTCGTACTGGGTGCGATGGTTTCTCGGTACTGCTGGAAAGCGCGCCGTGTATCGGTTGAGTCCATGGAGCTGGCGAAGGGATTTGAACCCCCGACCTGCT
>DCWN01000032.1:760-18184 GCA_002328835.1 Acidobacteria bacterium UBA2161
CTGATTACAAATCAGCTGCTCTACCGGACTGAGCTACGCCAGCCAGACCAAACGGGCACTGTAGCACGTCTCATGCCATCCGGCAACCCGTGGCCGCGTGGACCTTTAGGGCTTTTTCGCCCCGCGCCGCTGCCGCACGGCCTCGAACAAGGCCACGCCGGCGGCCACGGAGACATTCAGGCTGCTGACCTGCCCCGCCATCGGAATCGACACCAGCCAGTCGCAGCGCTCCCGGACCAGGCGCCGCAAGCCGCGACCCTCGGCCCCCAGCACGACGGCCGTCGGCAGGGTGAGGTCGATCTGGTCGTACCGCTGGCTGCCGGCGGCATCGAGCCCCACCGTCCAGACACCCGCGGCCTTCAATGTCTCCAGCGTCCTCGCGATGTTGACGACCTCGGCGATGCGCAGATGGGCCAGGGCGCCGGCCGACGCCTTGGCGGCGACCCCATCCAGCCTGGCGGCCCGGCGCGACTGCCGCACGACGCCATCTACGCCAGCCGCCTCCGCCGTCCTCAGGATCGCGCCGACGTTTTGCGGATCTTCGATGCCGTCGAGAACCACCAGGAGGGGCTGGCCGGCCGTCTCCAGCAGATCGTCGAGCGTGTGCGACCGCGAAGGCCGCACCTCGGCCACGACGCCCTGATGCGGATGTCCCCCGGACGATCGGGTCAGCTGAGCGTCGGTCCGGCGGCGCACCATGACTCCGGACGCCTCGGCCAACTGCACCAGCGGGCGCAGTCGGGGGCGCGAAGGATCGGCCACGTCGAGCGAGGTGACCCGGCCCGCCTTGAGCGCTTCCTTGACGGGATTGACGCCGTAGACGACCACACTAGATTCCCAGCGCCTTCGCGAACGCCGCCGCAGCATCCTTGGATGGGGCGCCTTGCGCCCCAAGCCCCAGCTCGGCCCTTCGCGGGGGCCCCATGCCCCGCGCCAGGGCCTCGCAGGTCCGCCGTGCGGACCTCTCCCGGCATTGCTCAGCCTTGCTCACTCGATCCCCAGCGCCTTGGCGAAGGCCGCTGCTCGCTCGCGGCAACCAAGAATCGGTCGGACGCCTGAGCCCGAAGGCAGTTCGGCACCCTTGTCGATCGCCGGCACGGCGCGGTCCAATTCCATTCCGTCGCTCCGACCGGTCAACGCCACCCGGATCGGGTGGAACAGCGCGCGTCCCTTGCAGCCCGTGGCTGTTCGCATCGCGGTCTTGAGTTCGCGAAATCCGTCGCCGTCGATCCTCGGACGGGCGGCCAGCTCCGTCGCCAGCGCGCCGATCACCCGCATGGCGTCAACACCCTCGACCTCGCGCCGGATCTCCGGGTCGGCCAGGGCCTGGGCGACGTCGAACTCGAACAGAAATCTCAGCCGCCCGGGAATCTGTTCGACGCGATCGACCGCGTCCACGGCCAACGACGCGATCTCGCCGAGGAATGCCGAGCCGGCGCCGTCGGGACCGGTCGCGAAGCCCGCGGCGGCGAAAGACGGCGTCGCCAACTCCAACAGCCGGTCGTGCGGCAACGCCTTCATGTAGTGGCGGTTCACCCACGCCAGCTTCTCGGGGTCGAAGACGCTCGCGCTCCGCCCGACGTCGGCGATCCGAAAACGGCGCGCCAGCTCCTCGATCGGAAGGATCTCGTCGTCGCCGCCCGGGGACCACCCCAGCAGCGCGAGGTAGTTCGCGAGCGCCTCGGGCAGATAGCCACGCGCGCGGTACTCGGCCACCGAGGTCACCCCGTGCCGCTTGGACAGCGGCGCGTGGTCGGGCCCCATGACGAGCGCCAGGTGGGCGAACGTCGGAGGCGTGAAGCCGAGCGCCTCGTAGAGCAGCAGCTGACGCGGCGTATTGGAGATGTGATCCTCCCCACGCACCACGTGGGAGATCTGCATCAGTGCGTCGTCCACCACGACGGCGAAGTTGTAGGCCGGCCGACCGTCCGATCGCACGATCACCGGATCGCCGATCACGTCGCCGCTGAAGCGGACCGTCCCCCGCACCAGGTCCTCGAATTCGACCTGGCCGACCTCGGGAACGGCGAACCTCAACGCCGCGCGTTCGCCCGCCTCGAGCCGGCGGCGGACATCCTCAGCTGGCAACGCGCGACAGGTGCCCGGGTAGCTCGCCGGTCGCCCCGCCGCGACGGCGGCCCGGCGGTCGGACTCGAGCTGATCGGCCGAACAGAAGCAGTGGTAGGCGGCGCCTCGTCCAAGCAACTCCTGCGCGTGCTCCCGGTAGATCTCCAGCCGCTCGGACTGCCGGTAGGGACCATGCGCACCGTCGACACCGGGCCCCTCCTGCCACGCCAGACCGAGCCACCGAAGGTCGTCGAGGATTCCCGCCTCCGATTCGGAGGACGAGCGCTCGGCATCGGTGTCTTCGATCCGCACGACGAAGGCGCCGCCGGCGTTGCGGGCGGCGAGCCAGTTGAACAGCGCGGTCCGGGCATTGCCCACGTGGAGCTGACCGGTGGGGCTCGGGGCGAAGCGAAACCTCATCGTCATGCTCGTGGCCCGCCACCCTCGCGGTTCCCCGCCGCCGGCGATCCCAACTGCGCCACGGCGTGCACCGCAATCGCCTCGCCGTGCCCCAGCGGGCCAATGCCCTCGTTCGTCTTCCCCTTGATCCCGACGTCGGCTGGTGAGACCCCGGCGGCCTCAGCGACCTTCGTCCGCATGGCCTCGAGATACGGACCGAGCTTCGGCTGCTCCGCGATGATGACGACGTCGAGATTCCGCACGGCGAGGCCCCGCTCGCCGACAATCGCACGGGCCCGGGCGAGCAGATCGAGGCTGGAGACGTCCTTCCAGGCCGGATCCGAGTTGGGAAAGTGCTGTCCGATGTCGCCCGCGGCGGCCGCCCCCAGCATCGCGTCGACGACGGCGTGACAGACGGCGTCCGCGTCGGAGTGGCCGAGCAATCCTCGGTCGTGCGGGATGGTCACGCCGCCGAGCACGAGCGGCCGCCCCGACACCAGCCGGTGCAGGTCGTATCCGATTCCGATGCGCATCCCCTCGCTCCCTCCGGGCGCCCCGACGCGGAGGCGCGCATTCGCCAGATCGGTCGCCGTCGTCAGCTTCACGTTTCCCGGATCGCCGTCGACCAGCCGCACCGTATGGCCGGCCCGCTCGACCAGCATCGCCTCGTCCGTCACCGCCATCCCAGCCACACCCAGCGCCAGCCCATCCTCGAGCACGCTGCGCCGGAACACCTGCGGCGTCTGGGCCAGGTAGATCGTGTCGCGTGGCAGCGTCGTGTCGACCACCGGCGCGCCGTCGGCGCGGTCGGCCAGTTTCACCGTATCCCGGGCCGTCACCGCGGCGACGGCCGCACCGCTTTCGAGCGCGGCGTCCAGCGTGCGATCGATCACGGCGGCCGACACGAACGGGCGGGCGGCATCGTGCACGGCCACCAGATCCGCGTGTGGCGGCACGAGCGCGAAGCCGCAGGTGACCGAATCCTGACGCCGCGGCCCGCCGGCCACCACGTGGGTCGGCGTCCGACGGCCGGTGACGTCCGGGCCGTAGCGCTCCGCGAGTTCCGCCGGCAGCACGACGATGATCTCGTCGACGCGCGGGTGACGATCGAACGCATCGAGACTGTGCCCGAGCACGGTCGTCTCACCGAGCGGCAGAAACTGTTTCGGGGTCTCGCCGCCCATCCGGACGCCGCTGCCTCCCGCCGCGATGATCGCCACGATGTGCATCTGAATGGCTCGCTCTCTACTCCGCCGCCTCTGCGGCGGCGACCCAGCGCGTGATCCCCTGTGGCGCCACGAACTCCGCCATGCGCGCCGCGGTCATCTCGATCGTCGACGTCACCCGGCCGGCCTCGACCGCAGCGGGCACGAACACGACGAGCAGGGCGCTGGCGGTCGACGACGAGATCATCGTACGTGCCGAGTCCGACGACGGATTGCCGAACGCCCCGGTCCGGTCGGCCAGCACCAGACGCCCGTCGAGGTGGACGTCGTCCTTCCGGATGCCCGGGTAGGCTTCGCCCGAGCGGCCGCGGCGGCAGACGATCCCGCCGCTGATCCGATCGGCGTCGTAGAGCCCGAACGGCAGGCGCGATTCCATCGAACACCAGTTGCAGACGTCGACCAGGGCGTTGACCCGCGGCAGCGGGTCGCCGCGGCGGACCCGGCGCAGCAGCGCCTCGGATGACGGCCGCCGCCGCGTCGGGTCGATACCGAATTGGCGATACAGGGCGCGGACCGCGACGGTCACGTCGTCCTGGTCCGGCTGTCGCAGCATCTCGGTCGCGGCCGCTTGCAGCGGGCCATCCAGCGCCGGCTCGCGCACCTCGACGTGGAGGCCAGTCAGTCGCAGACCGGCCAGACGAACGATCGTGCCAAGTTCCGGTTCGATCACGAAGTCGTGCTCGGCCGTATCGTCCACGCCGGTCATTCGGCCGTCTCCCCGCTCGCCGGCGTGTCGTCACAGTCTACGGCGGTCTCGACGATCCGCTGGACGCGCGCGGCCAGATCCGCCGCGTCGTCGCGCGACAGCCCTGCGGTCGCAATGGGACGATGGAGGGTCAGCCTGACCTGCCCCGGGCAGGTCATCAGCCGGCCGCGCCGCATCACGTGCCGGCTGCCCGTGACCGACACCGGCACCACCGGCAGGCCGGCCTCGATGGCCAGGACGAAGATCGCCTTCTTGAACCGGCGGAGCCGGCCATCGATCGACCGCGTCCCCTCGGGAAACACGATCAAGGAACGGCCTCGCGCCATGATGGTCGTGATCCGCCTGAAGACCTCCGTCCCAGGCCGAGCCCGGTCGACCAGCACATGGCCGGTTCGCGCCAGGTGCCACCCCAGCACCGGGAACCACCCCAGCGACGCCTTCGCGATGATCCGGAGTTGCACGGGCAGGGACCAGAAGATGATGGGAATGTCGTAGATGCTCTGATGATTCGAGGTGAACACGTAGACCTCCCCCGGCGCGACCAACTCTCGACCGCGGACGTCGACGTCGACGCCCGTGGTCGCCAGGATCAACCACGACCAGGCTCGCGCGCAGCCGTGCCCGAAGTCCCCGTATCCCCCGAGCACGCTCGAGCCGAGCGACAGGGCGCCCAGCACGAGCGTGTACACCCCGATCGCGGGAATCAGGAAGAACACCGTGCGCCACCAATGAAATGGAGGGATCGACACTCGCAGCAATCGGCCGGGCGAGCGGGTCAGGCCCGCGCGCGGTTGACGTGCTCGTCCTTCTGGGGCGTCTCCGCCGGCTGACTCCGGGCCGGCCCGCCGGCTTCAATATAGCGTCCGAAGATCATTTTCCCGGCTGTCGTCTGCAGGACGCTAGTCACGACGACGTCGATGGTCTGACCGATCAGCCGCCGCGCGTTGTCGACGACGACCATCGTGCCATCGTCGAGGTAGGCCACGCCCTGGCTGTATTCCTTGCCTTCCTTGAGGATGAACACCTGCATGAACTCGCCTGGCAAGACGACCGGCTTGAGCGCATTGGCCAGCTCGTTGATGTTGAGCACCTCGACACCGCGGAGCTGAGCGACCTTGTTCAGGTTGAAGTCGTTGGTGACGATCTTGCCCGGCAGCTCGCGCGCCAGCTCGATCAGCTTCAGATCGACCTCACGGATGCCCGGGAAATCCTTGTCCGAGATCTGGACCTCGGTCCACGTCATCTTCTGGATCTTCTGGAGAATGTCGAGGCCCCGGCGTCCGCGGTTCCGCTTCAGCGAATCCGCCGAATCGGCCACCGCTTGCAGTTCCCGCAGGACGAACTGGGGCACGACGAGCGCGCCGTCCAAGAAGCCCGCCTCGCACACGTCGGCGATTCGACCATCGATGATGGCGCTGGTGTCGAGAATCTTGAAGCGGTGCTGCGGGCTCGAGTCTCGAAACACACCGACCCACCGCGCCGGGTCGAGCCAGTCGCTCTTCCTCACACCGATCATCAGTCCGAGATAGGGCAACGCGACGAGCACTCCGCCGTACAGCCCTAGCAGCCGTCGATCGGCGATCTGGGCGGTCGGCACGAGGCCGGCGATGGCACCCGCGAGTCCAAGGCCAGCCAGAGCGCCGCCGACGCCGCCGAGCACCCGGGTGCCGGGCACGTCCCGCACGGCGCGCTCGATCGCCAGCACGACCCCGGCAAGGCCCACGCCGGCTCCGGCGTTCAAGCCGAGCTGCCCCGGGAAGGGGCCCAGGACGATCGCGACTCCAGCGACGAGCAGGACGAGCGGCAGGCGCGATAGCAGCCAGATCATCGGAAGGACGCTCCCGCGTCCCTACTCTAGCAGTCCGTGGTGAAGGTGGCGAGTGGCACCGAGCGCGTCGCGGTGGGCGGATCTCGCTAGAAGCGGTTTTACAACCTCCGCCGGCATTCGGCCGCCGCGGCATCCCATCCTGCGGCGTTGCTCGTCGTTCGAATACTCCCGGTATGTTCGCTCCTCGCGCCTTGCAGGCCGGGTGCCTCGACGACCTCGGTGCTACGCCTGAGGCTGTGAAACCACTTCTAGGGAATCAAGGCGTCCAGCGCCTCGTCGACCGTTCGCACCGCAACGATGTCGCACCCGGGCGAATCGGTCGAGTCCTGATTGGCTTCGGGCACGACACAGCGCCGGAATCCGAGCTGCGCCGCCTCGCGGACCCTCAGCGCGGCCTGGCTGATGCCGCGCACCTCGCCCGCCAGCCCGATCTCGCCGAAGACCGCGGTGTGCGCCTCGATCGGCCGATTCTTCACGCTCGACGCCACGGCGGCGACGATACCCAGATCGGCCGCGGGCTCGCTGACGGTCATGCCGCCCGCGATGTTGACGAAGACGTCGTCGCCCATGACGCTCAGGCCGACCCGCTTCTCGAGCACCGCCAGCAGAAGCGCCAGTCGATGCTGGTCGATGCCACTCGCCGTGCGCCGGGCATTGCCGTAGGCCCCGGTGCTGACGAGCGCCTGGACCTCGACGAGAATCGGCCGCGAGCCCTCGACGCAGCAGAGCACGGCCGAGCCCGGCGCCCCGGTCGACCGCTCGGCCAGAAACAGCTGCGACGGGTTGGCCACGGGGACGAGGCCGGCGTCGGTCATCTCGAACACGCCCAGCTCGCTCACCGCGCCGAATCGGTTCTTGACCGCCCGAATGACGCGATGCGACTGAAACCGTTCGCCTTCGAAGTACAGCACCGCGTCGACGACATGCTCCAGGGCTTTGGGCCCGGCGAGCGCGCCGTCCTTGGTCACGTGGCCCACGAGGAAGGTGGGAATGTTGTGGCTCTTGGCGCCGAACAGCAGCTGGGTGGCCGCCTCGCGGATCTGCCCGATGCTGCCCGGCGCCGACTGCAGCTTCACCGAAAAGACGGTCTGCACCGAGTCGACGATGATGAGCGCCGGCTGACGGCGCGCGATTTCCTCGAGGACCCGCTCGAGGCAGGTTTCGGCCAGCAGATAGAGCGGCGCGCGCCCGATGCCCAGCCGCTCACCACGCACCTTGATCTGATGCTCCGATTCCTCTCCCGAACAGTAGAGCACCGGCCCGACCGATTCCGCGACCCGCGCCGCCGCCTGCAGCAGCAGCGTCGACTTGCCGATCCCGGGCTCCCCACCGAGCAGCACGAGCGACCCCGGGACGACGCCGCCGCCGAGGACGCGGTCGAGCTCGTCGATCCCCAGCGACACCCGGTCCATCCGCGCCATCTCGACGTCGGCGTAGAGCTGGGCGCCGGATGACCCGGATGAAGATGACGAGCTGAGGCTGGTCCGGGCAGCATCGCCCGGCGGCGCCGGCGCGGTGCGCTCCTCGACGAGCGAGTTCCACGCGTCGCACTCGGGGCAGCGGCCCAGCCATTTCTGGGTCTGAGCGCCGCAAGACTGGCAGACGAAGTAGGTGCGGGACTTCATCGCGTGGACCGGATCCGCGCCAGCGGGAACTCGACGGACGGCCGACTAGTGGTACGCCGTCGTCTGGTTCTCGAACCGCGTGATCTCCTTCAAGAACGCGAGGCGCACGACGCCGGTGGGCCCGTTGCGCTGCTTGCCGATGATGAGCTCCGCCGTGTTCTCGTTCTCGGGCTGCGGGTCGTACTGATCCTCGCGGTAGATGAACACGACGACGTCGGCATCCTGCTCGAGCGCACCCGACTCCCTCAAGTCGGAGAGCAGCGGACGATGGTCGGAGCGCGATTCGGGCGCCCGGCTGAGCTGCGACAGCGCGACGATCGGGATGTTCAGCTCCTTCGCCAGCCCCTTGAGCGACCGCGAGATCGATGCCAACTCCTGCGTTCGATTCTCGAAACGCCCCCGCCCCTGCATCAGCTGGAGGTAGTCCACCACGAGCAGATGCAAGCCGTGCTCGGCCACGAGTCGCCGTGCCTTCGCGCGCATCTCGAGCACACCGACCGCGGCGCTGTCGTCGATGAAGACGCGGGCCTCCGCCAGCGTGCCGAGCGCGTGGGACAGCTTCGCGTAGTCCGCCTCGCCGAGGAATCCGCCCCGGAACCGATGGGCATCGATCCGGGCTTCGGAAGTGAGCATCCGCATGAACAGCTGCTCCTTGGACATCTCGAGGCTGAATATGCCGACGGTCATGTCGGTTTTCGTCCCGACGTGCTGCGCGATGTTCAGTACCAGGCTCGTCTTGCCCATCGACGGCCGCGCCGCGACGATGACCAGATCCGACGGCTGCAGCCCGGAGGTCATCGCATCGAGGTCGGTGAAGCCCGTGGGCACGCCGGTAATGAGGCCTTTGTGCTCCTGAAGTCTTTCGATCGCCTCGAAGCTCCCCTGGACCAGGTCCCGGAGCGGCACGAATCCGGCGCGGATCCGATCCTCGGCGATCTCGAAGATCGCCCGCTCCGCGTCGTCGAGCTGCAAGTCGGCATCGGCCTCGGCCTGGTAGGCCGTGGCGAGAATCTTGTTGGCCGAGAAGATGAGATTGCGAAGGGTCGACTTCTCCTTGACGATCTTCGCGTAGTACTCGACGTTGGTCGATTTCGGCACCCCGTCGACGAGTGCCGCGATGTAGGCTGGCCCGCCCGCGTCGTCCAGGTCGCCGGAACGCCCCAGCTCTTCCTTCAACGTGACGAAATCGATGACCTCGTTGCGCTCACTGAGCGCGATCATCTTGTCGAAGATTCGGCGGTGGGCGTCGCGATAGAAGTCGCGAGAGTCGATTAGCTCCACCGCGAGGTTGAAGGCGTCGTTGTGAATCAGGACGGCGCCGAGCACCGACTTCTCGGCTTCCAGATTGTGCGGAAGCGATCGCTCGGCCGCGGCGGTTTCCGCCATCGGATCCCCGCGCTACTCCTCGCCGGCGTCCCGGACGACCTTGACGGCCACGTGGGCCGTGACGTCGCGATGAACCTTGATCGGCACGGAGAACTCACCCAGCGCCCGGATCGGGTCGTCCAGCTGGATCTTCCGCTTGTCGACGTCGATCTGCCGGGCGGTCAGGCAGTCGGCGATGTCGGCCGACGTGACCGACCCGTACAGGGTCTCCTGATCGCCCACCCGGCGCGCGACGACGCATTCGACCGACGCCAGCTTCGCGGCAAAGGCCTCCGCCGCCTGCTTCTCGGCGGCTTCACGAACCTCGGCGAGCTTTCGCTCCCGATCGATCTGCCGGCGATTGTTGTCGGTCACCGGCAGCGCCAGCTTCCGGGGCAGCAGGTAGTTCCGGGCGTAGCCCGCGGCGACCTTCACGACGTCGCCGCGACGCCCCAGATTGTCGATGTGTTCCCGAAGAATGATTTCCATCTGATGCACCCCAACCCGCCGGCGCCCGCGGCGCCGAGTCAGGTCACAACGCTCGCGCCTAGTCGGTCACGTACGGAACGAGCGCCAGCTGCCGCGCTCGCTTGATCGCGGTCTGCAACTTCCGCTGGTGCATCGCGCACGTGCCCGAAAGGCGGCGCGGCTGAATCTTGCCCCGTTCGGGAATGAACGGCATCAGCATCCGCACATCCTTGTAGTTGATGTAATCGATCTTGTCGACGCAGAACCGGCACACCTTCTTGCGTCGGAAGAGGCCGCCGCCCTTGCGTCCGCCGCGCTCCTCCTTCTTTCCCTTTCCGCCGCGGCCGCCGCGTCCACCTCGTTGGTCAGCCATGCACTCCCCCTATGCTTCCTTCGATTCGGTTGACGTCGCGGCGGGCGCCGGTGCGTCGGCCGTCGCCGGAGCTTCGGCAGCGGCCGCGGGCGCCGGTGACTCGGTGGCAGCAGAAGCCGCGGCCGGCTCGGCGGATGCGGGCGCAGGCGACGCCGCCGGTTGCGGCGGCAGTCCGCGGGCGGCCCGCCGTCGCGCGCGCTCGGCCACGCGGCGGGCCGTCGTCTGTTCCGCGACTTGCAGTTCCTCGTCGACGCGCACGACGAGATGGCGCAGCACGTTGTCGGCCACGCGGAGGCGGCGTTCCAACTCGGACATCATCTCGCCCGAGCCCGACAAGAGCTCGAGGACGTAGGTGCCCTCCTTGGCGCGATTGATCTCGTAGGCCAGCTTGCGCCGACCCCAGTTCTCAGTCTTGTCGAGGGTACCGCCGAACCGCTCGACGATCGCTTCGACCTGTGTGTGTAGCTCGGCGACCGCCTCCTCCGTGGCAGACGGCGCCACGATGTAGACGAGTTCGTATTGTCTGGGTGTAGCCATAGGGCTCCTTGTGGACTTGACGGCCACGCCGAGCGTGGCAAGGAGTCGACAGGACTCGCGTCGGTGACTTCGCGTCGGGCGCGGCAGGCCGCGCCCCATTCAGCGTTCTTGGTTCTCCTCGTCCGATGCTTCCTCGTTCGCCGCCGCGTCGGGCTCTGAGCCCTTGAAATTGTAGCGGTTCATCACCTCGCCGATACCGCTGCTCACGAAGGCCTCGACCGCGTCGACCGCCCAATCGACCGCCTCGGCGATCACCGGCTCTTCCGACGCCTCGAACCGCGCCAGCACGTGAGCCGCCAGGTCGCTGCGCGCGTCGCCTCGCCCGACGCCGATCCTCAGCCGCGCGAACTCCTGTGTACCGAGCGACTCGATGACCGACCCGAGGCCGTTGTGCCCTCCGTCGGACCCGCGCGATCGAGCGCGCAATCGCCCGAGTGGCAGGTTCACATCTTCTGCCACGATCAGCAGGTCGTCAAGCGCGATCCGATAATAGTGAAGCAGCGCCGCGACGGCCGAACCGCTTCGATTCATGAACGTCAGCGGCTTGGCCAGCATCACCGCCGGCTCGAGGCCCCGCGTTCGGGCCATGACCGCGTCGGTGGGCGCCGACTCGAAATCGAGCCCGCGCCGGATCGCGGCCCGGCCGGCCACCTCGAACCCGACATTGTGCCGTGTGCCCTGGTACTGGCGGCCCGGATTGCCGAGCCCGACGATCAGTCGCACGCGCCCCACCACGGGCTGCCCGGCTACGACGACGCGTCGCCGCCGCCGCCGCCGCCCGCCTCGTCCTCGGTCTTGCCCTTCTTGATGACCTCTGGCTCGCCGGCCTCACCCTCGACGGCGACCTCGCCTTCGACGGCTTCCTCTGTCTCCTCGACCTCGGCCTTCGGCGCCACAACGTGCACGAGCAGCGTATCCAGCGAACTGATCGGCGTCCACTTGACACCCTCGCTCAGCGCCCGGAGCCGCACGCCGTCACCGATCGACAACTCGCTCACATCGACTTCCAGATGCTCGGGGATGTCAGCCGGAAGACACTCGACTTCGACCTCGCGATGCACGAAGTCGAGCAGTCCGCCCTCCTGTTTCACACCGATCGCCTCGCCCTTCAAGGTCACCGGCACGGACACGATGATGACCCGATCCATGGCCACGCGGTAGAAGTCGACGTGCAGCAGGCGATCCATGATCGGATCGAGCTGAAACTCCTTCACCAGCACCTGGGTCGGCTTGCCTCCATCGATCGTCAAACCGATGAGCGTGTTCGTGCCGGACTCCGAGTGCATGATCCGCATCAGCGGCTTCGGATCGACCGACACCGGCGTCCCGCCTGCATCCTTCTTCTTGCCGACTTTCTTGCCCGCCGTCCCGTAGACGACCGCGGGCAGGCGCCCGTCTCGACGCAGCCGCCGCGTCTCGTTCTTGCCGAACGTGCTCCGTGTCACCGCTTCCAGTGTGGCTTCCATGACTTTCGCCCTGCGTACCGCTCAAACAAACAATGATGATACCGACGTTTCCTCGTGAATGCTCTGGATCGCCCGGCCCAGGAGCTTCGCCACCGACAGCACGCGCAGCTTCCCCGAACGCGCGCGCGCGTCCTCCATCGGGATGGTGTTCGTGACGATCAACTCTTCCAACGGCGACTGCTCGATCCGATCCAGCGCGGGACCCGACAGCACGCCGTGCACGGCGCACGCCAGGACGCGCTTGGCGCCCGCATCGGCCAACGCCTGCGCGGCGTTGCACAAGGTGCCCGCCGTGTCGACGATGTCGTCCTGGATGATGCAGACGCGACCGTCGACCCGGCCGACGACGTTCATGACCTCGGCCGTTCCATCCTCCGAACGCCGCTTGTCGATGATCGCCAGGTCACCGCCGAGTCGCTTGGCGTACGCCCGAGCACGCTCGGCGCCACCGGCGTCCGGGGACACGAGCGTCGGCTCGGGCACGTCGAGCGTCGACAGATAGTCGATGATCACCGGCGCCGCAAAGAGATGGTCGACCGGAATGTCGAAAAACCCCTGAATCTGTGCCTTGTGCAGATCCATCGTGAGCACGCGGTTGGCTCCCGCGGCGCCGAGCAGGTTGGCCACGAGCTTCGCCGAAATCGGCACGCGCGGCTTGTCCTTCCGGTCCTGGCGCGCGTAGCCGTAGTACGGGATGACCGCGGTGATCCGGGAGGCCGACGACCGCCGGAACGCGTCGATCATCACGCACAGCTCGACGAGGTGCTGATCCACCGGCGTGCACGTCGGTTGCACGACGAACACGTCGGTCCCTCGAATGTTCTCGTCGATCTGAAAGGAGACCTCGCTGTCGGGAAACCTCCGCAGCCGGGCCTGGCCCATCGGAATGCCGAGAACCTCGGCGATTTCCTCGCCGAGCGCCTGGTGCGCCGACCCCGAGAACAACTTGAGTTGCCCGTTACTCATGACTCGTCGCACGACACCAGTTGGCTGGGGCGGAAGGATTCGAACCTTCGAATACGGGATCCAAAGTCCCGCGCCTTACCACTTGGCCACGCCCCAAATCACCGTCGCCAGTCACCCGCCGGACCTCGCGCGGCTCGGACACGACCGAACCGCCGACCGGCACGACGAACGTTCCAACGAGACTGGCAGAAGCTGACGTTCTAGGTGTGGCTCACGACCACCGGCGCAAATCCGAAGTGTACACGATGGTCTCGCGGCCGGCAAGCAACGGCGCGCGCCGAAGCCGAGCTCGATCGCGCTTCATGTCTCACGGGGAGGCCCGGGGCTCCCCGGGCCTCACACGGTCTCGCTGCGCGCCAGGGTCCGCGCCACGATGACCCGCCACGGTCCAGCCCGCAGCATCGCGGCCGCCTTGGCGGCTTCGCGCCGCCGCGGAAACAGTCCGAAGACGCATGACCCGCTGCCCGTCATCGCCGGCTGCGCGGCGCCGGCCCGCCGCAACCCGGCCAGCATCCGCCGGATCTCCGGGTGCTTCGCCGCGACCGCCGGCTCGAGGTCGTTCGTCAGCTCGACGACCGACGACAGCGCGCCGCCCCGAGACGCGAGCGGCCGCCGTGCTCCGGCGCGACGCACCCGCCGCGGCGCGCGATCGTACCAGGCGTAGGCGCCGGCGGTCGGCACGCCGAACTCCGGCACCAGCAGCACGGCCCAGTGCCGGGGCAGGTCGACCAGCGGGAACAACTCGTCGCCGAGGCCGAGGCCGAGCGCCGTGCCGCCAAGCAAGAAGAAGGGGACGTCGGCGCCCAGCCGAGCCGCGACGCGACGGCATGTCGAGGCGTCGAGCTCGCCGGGCCAGATCCGTGCGAGCGCGCGTAGCATCGCGGCGGCATCGGCACTTCCGCCGCCGAGACCGGCCTCGGCCGGGATCTGCTTGTCGAGATCGACCGACAGGCCGCGCAGCGCGCCGCGCCCGGCGGCGCGTGTCGCACGCGCCGCCGCCTGGTGGATGAGGTTGCGGCGATCGGTCGGGAGCGCCGGGTCGCTGCACCTCAGCGCGAACGGACCCGGCCGCGCCACGACGGTCAGGCGATCGGTGAGTGCGATCGATTGATAGATCGTCCGCACGTCGTGAAACCCGTCGGGCCGTCGCCCAACGACGCGCAGGCCGAGATTCAGCTTCGCGTGGGCCTGGATGACGATTCGTCGCGGTGCCATGACGAGCTTGGAAGACCTAACCACCGGATGTCGGCGCCGAATCCTCGAGCAGGGCCCGCGCCTTCAGCTCCTCGAGCGTCATCGGCACCGCGTCGGGAGGAATCTCGACCACGAAGGTGGCCGGGTCGAGCGTGGTATTGATGCGCACCTGTGACAGCGTCACGGTGAGATCCACCGCCTCCGTTGTCGGCGTCACCGACGTCAGGCGTAGACGACCGGGCAGACGGCCGGACCACTCGCTGTACTCGCTGAGCCAGCCACCACGACGCACGGCGGCGATGCGGCGAGCATCACCCGCGCGGCGCAGGTAGACGAGGCCGCCGTCCGACGTCTCGATGCCCCACCAATCCGATCCGTAGGCGCGCCCGGTTGTGGGACCGACCGAGGCAGGTACGCACGCGCTGAGCACGTGGCGCAGTTCGTCGGCCGTCATCGCGACCCCCGCCAGGGCGTGGACCACCTCGTCCGCCGGGGCGTCGACGAGGACA
Organism: Acidobacteria bacterium UBA2161; assembly: GCA_002328835.1. GTDB lineage: Bacteria > Acidobacteriota > Vicinamibacteria > Vicinamibacterales > UBA823 > UBA2161. Next base: position 15,490 of record DCWN01000032.1, read on the forward strand.
CGTGACTCGCGCGGCAAGAGCAGCGCCGCCCGACCCGGCTCGGCCACGAGAATGAACGCGGGGGCGCCGAACGGCGCCAGCCCTTCGAGACGAACCGCGCCCGGATCCGACAGACCCGCCAGCACGCGTCCGCGCAGTCGCCGCCCGCCGACTCGTCCCGACAAGCGGAGCTCGGCCACGAGCGTCTGCATCGCGCGGCAGTCCGCCGTCGCCTGCGTGAACGCTTCGCGAAATTCTGGAAACGGAGTACCGGGCCCGGACGGCAACGCCGGACGGCGCGCCGCGCAGCCAGCCGCGCCACCCACCACGACCAGAAGCAGCAGGAGCCACCCGCGGACTGCGTGCTGCCGTTGTGGACCACCCATGACGCGCGCCCGTCGCGAGCGTCAGCGCCCGCCGCGTTGCCTGGCGTCTTCGATCTTGCGCTCGATGACCGACGGTTCGATCGAGTCGGCATCGCCGGCCAGCGCGCGCTCCCAGGCTTCCACGGCGGCCGTGAACTGACCCTGCTGGAACAGCACGTCACCAAAGTGGTCCTGAATGACGGAGTCGCGCGTCATCTGCTCGGCGGCCTGCCGTAGATATGTTTCCGCCAGCTTCCACTCCTCGAGCTTGAAGTACGCCCACCCGAGGCTGTCGAGGTACGCGCCGTTGTGCGGATCGGATTCGAGCGCGCGCTGGATCAACTCGACCGACTCGTCGAGCCGATCGCTGCGATCGGCCAACATGTAGCCGAGGTAGTTCAGAGCCTGGTGGTGAGACGGATCACGCTCGATCACGACCCGGAACGCCTGCTCGGCGTCCGCGTAGAGCGCCTGCTGCTCGAGGATCGCGCCTAGCTGGAAGAGGATCGCCGTGTCGGTCGGAAACCTGGGCTCGGCATCGCGCAGCGCCGCAACCGCATCGTTGACGCGACCGGTCTCGACCAGCAGATTGGCGAGGTTGACGTGGGCCAGCGGATTCTCGGGATGCCGGGCGACCGCCGTCTCCATCACGTCGATGCCTTGCTGGGCGCGACCCGTCGCCACGAGCGCCCGCGCGTACATGCCGTCGAGCCGGAGGTCGTCGGCATGCCGCTCCCTGGCCTCGGACAAGCTCGCCACGGCATCTTCGGGCTGGCCGCTCTCCAGGTAGGCCTGTCCGAGATACGCCTCCATGATCGGGTCGTCGGGCGCCGCCTCCCGCGCCAGTTCGAATGCGGCCAGCGCCGCCTCGGAGTCACCGAGGGTGAGGTGCGACGCGCCGCTCTGCACCAACAACATCGCCAGTTCACGCGGCGCGGCGCCGCGCTCCCGGAGGTCCCGAACGAACGGCTCGACGACCTCCACCAACTCGCTGTACTGCCGGCGGTCGAGGAACACCTGGGCCAGCGCGTAGATCCCGCGTGCGCCGTCCGGCTCGAGCGCGATGACCTGGCGGGCCGCGGCTTCGGCGGCGTCAAAATTGTTCAGCCGGCGCTCGATTTCGGACAGCAGGTAGATCGCACCGCCGTCGGACGGCCGCGCCTGAACGACCTCTTCGATCACCGTCCGCGCGCGCTCCTGTTCGCCGCCGTTGAGCAGCGCGGCCGCCCACCGCCGTTTCAGATCGACGTCGCTCGGGCGGCGCGCTGCGGCCCGCCCGTAGGCATCGGCCGCGTCACCCCAGCGGCCCTCCGCTTCGTAGAGTTCTGCCAGCGCGCTGAGCGCACGCACCGAACGTGGGCGGCCCCGCACGGCCTCTTCAAGAGCCTCGGTCGCTTCGCCGGCGCGCCCGGCGCCGGCGTAGGCCGTGGCCAGAAGCAGCAGCCCGTCGACGAACCCAGGCCGATCGCGGACGAACGGCTCCAACGCCGCCACGGCTTCATTGAACGCGCCGCTCTCCACCAGGAGCCGTCCGAGGCTGAACGTGACGCGCGCGTCCTCGACACCGCCCGACGCGGCCTGCTCCAGATGGGTCAGCGCGCGGCGCTGGTACGACTCGGCGCTGGCCGAGCGCTGGTCGGCCGGTTGCCCGGCCGGTTGCTCCGCGAGCGCGGCAAAGACCAGCCCCAGCACCCGATGGGCGTCGACGTATTCGGCGTCAAGCGCCAGCGCGCGCCCAGCGGCCTCGATGGCGTTGTTCGCCTGATTCAGCCGGGCATACAGCCCCGCCTGGGCGGCGGGAATGGCCGGGGCCTCGGCATCCAGCTCGGCGGCGCGGGCCAGCACCTCGACCGCCTGCACGATCTCACCCTCATCCTCGAGGCGCAGCGCCTGGATGAACAGATCGTACGCCTCGCCGCGCTCGACGTACGACCGCGCGGGATCCGGCGGCTCGGCCGGAGCCTGCCCGGCCGCCCCGGTGACGACGACGCTCGAGGCCATGACCGCCAAGCCGATGCTCCAGCGTATATTCATGGTTGGATGCGATTGTTCCACACGCCCGAACCCCCGGCAAGCACGGTGGGGCGCCCAGGCCGGTTTCAGGCAGTCTGGTATAGTCCCGGCGGAAGAGCCGGCGCTCTCATGGAGATCCCACATGGCCGTCGACCCTGAACTGCTCGAGATCCTCGCGTGCCCGAACTGCAAAACGCCGGTCGACCTGGTCAACGACGGCGCGGGCCTGAAGTGTCGTGAGTGTCACCGCGTCTATCCGGTCAAGGACGACATTCCGGTGATGCTGATCGACGAAGCGACCATTGAAGAATGAAGAATGACGAATGACGAATGACGAA
>DCWN01000032.1:18508-71194 GCA_002328835.1 Acidobacteria bacterium UBA2161
AATGACGAATGACGAATGACGAATCAGCGCGCCGACGTCGCCGGTTGAGTTGACGTCATGTTCCATGACGCCGACACGATAGCGCCCCGCCTGGAGCGCGTAGCCTTCCTTGGGCTCGTCGCCTGCGTCGCGGCCCTCCAGCTCTCCATCGCCGTCGCGCAGGCCCTGCTGGCCATCACCGGCGCGCTCTGGGTCGCGCTGGTCGTCGTCGGTCGGGAACGGATCGAGTTCCCGCCGTGGTTCTGGCTGCTCTTCGGATACGCGGGCCTGACCCTCCTGTCAGCCGCGGTGTCGCTGGACCCGATCGCCAGCATCGCCGATTCCAAACAGTTGCTGCTGTTCCTCATCGTACCCGGCGTCTACCGCCTGGCTCGGGGGCCGAAGGCCCTCACCATCGCCACGGTGGTCATCTCGGTTGGCGCCGTCAGCGCCATCATCGGCATCGTCCAGTACGGCATCCTCGAGTACGACAATCTCGGACGCCGGCCGCAGGGGGCACTGACCCACTACATGACCTACTCCGGCGCGCTGATGCTGGTGGCCGGCATGGCTGCCGCACGGCTACTCTTCCACGACCGCGATCGCACCTGGTCCGCGCTGGTGATGCCGGCGCTGCTGGTCGCGCTGGCGCTCACCTTCACCCGGAGCGCCATGGTCGGGACCTGCGTGGCGATCGGCATGCTGCTCGTGCTCAGGGACCTGCGGTTGCTGGCGCTGGCGCCGGTCGTCGCCGGGCTGTTCTTCGCCATGGCCCCCGACCGCGTGACCGACCGGCTGTACTCGATCTTCGACCTTCAGGACCCGACCGTCCGGGACCGGGTCGCGATGATCCGAACCGGGGCGCGCCTGATCGGCGACTACCCCGTCATGGGCGTCGGCCCGGATCTCATCAAGGATGTCTACGGCGACTACCGTGACCCAGCAGCGGTGCAGGAGTCGAATCCGCATCTCCACAACGTCCCGATCCAGATCGCGGCCGAGCGCGGTCTGCCCGCGCTCGTGGTCTGGCTCGCCATGGTCGTGGCCGTCACGCGCGGCCTCGCCCAGCGGCTCGGGACCGCCGCGTATCGATCGCTGCCCGCCGGCGGCCTGGCCGCCGTTGTGGGCATGCTCGCCGCGGGCATGTTCGAGTACAACTTCGGTGACTCGGAGTTTCTGATGCTGTGGCTCGTGCTGGTCACGTTGCCCTTCGCGGCTGACCTCACCGAGCGCGCGGAGGTCGTCGAGGCCGCATGACCGAGCTGTCCGGCTCCCGCGCCCGCGCGATCATCGAGCGGTTCGACGCGCTGACCGTGCTGGTCGTCGGCGACGTCATGATCGACGACTTCCTGGTCGGGCGAGTCGATCGCATCTCGCCCGAGGCCCCGGTGCCGATCGTCGCATTCGACACGGAGGAGCACCGACTCGGTGGCGCGGCCAACGTCGCGAACAACGTCGGGGCGCTCGGTGCCCGCGCGGCGCTCGTGGGCGCCGTGGGCGACGACGAACCCGGCCGGCGCCTGCGGTCTAGCCTGGAAGCGGCGGGCATCTCCGGCGCCGGCCTCGTGACCGTCGCCGAGCGCCCAACCACGCGGAAGCTGCGGATCGTCGCCAGCCGCCACCAGGTCGCTCGCGTCGATTTCGAAACCGACGCGGAACTCGTGGGTGCACCGGCCGACACGCTCGGCGACCACCTCAACGAGGCAGCGGCGCGCGCCAACATCATCGTCGTCTCGGACTATCTGAAGGGCGTCGTCACGGCCGGCCTCATGGCGCGGACACTCGCCGCGAGCCGCACCCACGGCGTGCCCCTGCTCGTCGACCCCAAGGTGCCCCACCTCGACCAGTACGCGGGCTGCACCCTGCTCACGCCGAATCATCACGAAGCCGCCACCGCGACGCACCGCGCGATCCGCTCGGATGCCGACGCGCGGGACGCCGCGCGCGACCTGCGAACGGCGCTGGGGTGTCAGAGCGTCGTCATCACGCGGGGCGAACACGGGATGTGGCTGCTCGATGGATCGGGTGGGACCGAGGCGACGGAGGAAGCGGCGCTGCCGGCCGCGGCGCGCGAGGTGTCCGACGTGACGGGCGCGGGCGACACGGTCATCGCCACGATGGCGCTCGGGTTGGCCGCGGGTGCCACGTTGACAGAGGCGGCGCAGCTCGCCAATCGGGCGGCCGGCCTCGCCGTCGCTCGCTTCGGCCCGGCGACCATCTCCGCCGACGAACTCCTCGCCGCCTGCACGTAGCGCGACGGCCTCACGGCCGGACTCGGGGCGAGAACCGGTTCCTTGGCGCGAGACTGGGCATTGCGCCATCGCTCCCGTCGTCGGCCGTCGAACATTCGATTCGGAGCTATCCCACGGTGTGAGCCATGGGTTGACCGGTTGGCCGTCGGGAAAGTCCGTTCTCGCGGTCCGAGCATCCCGGCGGCCGCCTCCCAACAAAAGGGATCGACTACCGCAACGCCCACCCTCGCGCCAAGCACCAGTGGGGTCGCAGCCTTGTCGGCTCTCGGGCCGGGCGCAGGGGATGAGGGCACCTGCGAGTCGCCCGCAGGGTGGACAGCGCGTTGGCGGCCAGTTGTTCTCCGAATGCCACCCAGCCGGGTCTGCCGCCGGCGTGCGAGGACTGTCTGAGCCCGGCGCCCTCGCCCCGAGCCCGGCCGCGGGTCGATTCTGCTACGGCGCAATGCCCACGCTCGGGCCCTGCCAATTCTTCAATGCCAGAAATGCCGTCGGCCGGTCATGACCATGGCGAGGCCGTGCTCATCGGCTGCCGCGATCACCTCGGCGTCTCGCTTCGACCCGCCGGGCTGCACGACCGCGGTCGCCCCGGCGTCGGCGATCGCGTCGAGGCCATCCCTGAACGGAAAGAACGCGTCCGACGCCACGACCGTGCCGCCCAGCTCGCCCTGTGCCTTGAGCACGGCGACGTTGACCGCGTCGACACGACTCATCTGACCGGCGCCGAGCGCCACGGTCCGGTCGGCACGCGCGAAGACGATGGTGTTCGACTTGACGTGGGCACAGACACGCCAGGCGAGGCGTAGGGCTTGCCATTCCTCATCCGTGGGTGCGCGCGTGGTCGCGACCGTGAGCGGTGGGTCGCCGGCGCCGTCGGCCCACGGACCCTTCGCCTCCTCGACGACATCACGGCGTTGCACCAGCCAGCCGCCCAGGATCGAACGGACGTCGCGCCGCCCGACGCGACCGTCCCGGACCGACGCGAGATCCGCGACCAGCACGCGCATCGCCTGCTTTTGCGCCAGGATGGGTCGGGCTGCCTCGTCCACCCCGGGCGCCACGACGGCTTCGATGAAAGTCGAGGCAATCGCCGTCGCGGTCGGGGCGTCGATCGGCCGATTCAGCCCGACGATCCCGCCAAAGGCCGAGAGCGCATCGACCTCACGAGCGGTCGTGTAGGCGTCGTCTATGGACCTCGCCGTGGCGACACCGCACGGATTCGTATGCTTCAGCACAGCCGCGGTCGGCTCGTCGAACTCGAGCACGAGCCGCGCCGCGGCATCGAGGTCGAGCAGGTTCGTGAACGACAGCGCCTTGCCCTGCAGCACCTCCGCCGCACTCAGACCGGCCGGGGTCTCGTCGCGGTACCACGCGGCGTCCTGATGTGGGTTCTCGCCGTAGCGGAGCGTCGCCAGCCTCGACAGCGACAGGTGCAAGGCGGGCGGTGCGGTGGCCTCCGCCGGTCCCACCTCGCGTTCGAACCCATCGGCCGTGGACCGAACGCCCGCGAGCGTGTCGGCGATCGTCCGATCGTAGGCCGCCGTGTGACCAAACGCCTTCTGCGCCAAGCCGAATCTGAACTCCAGACTGGGTCCGTCGGGTCGACCGAGTGCCTGAATCGCTTGCAGGTAGTCGCCGGGGTCGACGAGCACGAGGACATCCTTGAAGTTCTTCGCCGCCGCGCGTACCAGACTCGGCCCACCGATGTCGATCTCCTCGATGAGGTCATCGAACGCGGTGTCGGCGTTGGCCGCGGCGGCCGCGAACGGATAGAGGTTCACGGCCACGACGTCGATCGTCGCGATCCCGTGCCGTTGCAGCGCCGCGCGGTCGTCGTTGCGATCTCGGCGCGCGAGGATGCCGCCGTGCACGGCTGGATGGAGAGTCTTGACGCGACCATCCATCATTTCGGGAACGCCGGTCACGGTCTCGATGGCGGTGACGGCGAGGTCCGCCTCACGAAGGGCGCGCGCGGTGCCGCCGGTCGACACCAACTCGCACCCCAGCGCCGCGAGGCCACGACCCAACTCGACGACATTGGTCTTGTCCGACACACTCAGCAACGCACGCATCGCGAAACCCTCTCTCGGCTATCTTGACAAAACATAGGGCCGTGGCTAGCATCCCGATGGCGTCGGTTCGGGTGACGCCGTTCCACGAGGCCGCGCTCGCGGTCTCTTTTTTTGCCCTGGCGCGATCGCCCGGCACGAGCGCGCCGCGGCGGGCACCGGCCGGTCGGCTGATCGTCCACGCTGTTAGGCAGGACAAGCACGATGCGCATTTCAGGCAAGGTCAAGTGGTTCAACAGTGCCAAGGGCTACGGCTTCATCGAGCGGGACGCGGGAAGCGACGTGTTCGTGCACTTCTCGGCGATTCAGGGCAACGGCTTCCGCACGCTCGAGGAAGGCCAGCCGGTCGAGTTCGAGATCGTGGATGGCCCGAAGGGGCCCCAGGCCGGTAGCGTGACCGCCGCCAACTAGAGGTTTCCCACCGTTGTCGTGGTCGGTTCGCGCGCCGGCCACGACGGCTACCGTTTCCCGCCCCGCACCGTGAAGCTCACCTGCCCGTCCTTCACCGCCACGCGAAACGCCACGTCGTCATCGCCGCTCTCTTTGTACTGCTTCACCTGGTCGCGCACGAAATTCGCGAACCGATGGAACGGGACCACTTCTTGCCCCGCATCGCGCCGCGCACTCATCAACGACTGATAGAGGTCTTCGACCTTGTCCATTTCCGATCGTGGATTGGAGAAGGCCGCCTCGTGCACGACGCGGCCGCCCTCCTCCGACCGGTCGACTTGCGACGTGCCGTGCGCGAAGGGACTCGGACGGCCTTCTTCGCGGGCTCGCATCCCCTTGTCCCAGAGCTCACGGAACGAGATGAAACGCGACTGCAACGTGCTAAACCGGAAGCGTTCAGCCGACGTCTCGATGTGGTTGGTGTCCCAGTACTTGACGATCGACTCGACGCGGTTCCGCGTCTCCCACGGCGGCCGCGGCAATCGGCCGGCGAAGTACATGTTGTACTCGGCCTCGAGGCGTCGCAGTTCGGCCGCGAGCGTCTGAAGATCGCGTTCGATTTGATGACTATCCGCCACGGCTCTCTCGACCAGGTGTGTCCCGCGTCAGCGCCGGATGAGGAACCAGACCAGCGGCAGCCAGAGTTCTCGCGCGTACGGTAGTGGGCGATCGTCGATCAGCACCTCACACGCCTCTTCGTGGCCGACGATATCGAACAGATCACGCAGCGCCAGGGCCTCGGAAGGAAAGTAGCGCGCGCGGTGCCGCAGCGCCGGGCCGCTCCCCACCTCTCGGTACTCCGCAGCCTGCCGGGCCAGCGCCACGGCCGCCTCGTAGGCCTCGTCGTCCACCAACTTCGGAAACACGACCGTGATGGAAAACGGGTGCCCATCGTCGCCGAACAGCGCCGCGCGCAGGTCCGGGTCCAGGGCGGCGAGTTCCTCGGCAGAGGGTTCGGGCGACGGGTCCACGTACGGCCAGAAACGCTCTGCCGGCCGGTACGCCGGCGTCGTATCCGTCGCGTCGGTCGGCGGCTCGTTCGACTTCGCGGTCTTGCTCATGTCGGTGGGACGTGCCGGCGTGCGTGCTCGTGATGGTATCCTGGATCGTCAGAGCCGACAAGCCGCTGACGGCCGACTTCTCCCCCGAATCCATGACGATCCCGCGCGTGATTCCGTCGATCGATCAGCTTCTGCAGCGCGACGCCGTGCGCGGATTAATCGCGACCTACGGACGGACCGCGACACTCGCGGCACTCCGCGCGGCAGCCGACGACCTGCGGGCACGCCTGGCTAATGCGCCGGCGGCCGCCGACCTCAAGGCGGCGGATGCGACCCACGAGGTCGAGACGGCGGCGGGCGCGCGCCTCGAGCGCGAATTCCGGCCCTCGCTGCGCTCGGTCATCAACGCCACCGGCGTCGTCGTGCACACGAACCTCGGCCGCGCGCCTCTGGCGGCCTCGGCGATCGCCGCCATCACGGCGATCGCGCCGGTGTTCACGAATCTCGAGTACGACCTCGACGGCGGCGGTCGGGGCCGCCGGGACACCCATGCCGAACCCAGGCTGTGCACGCTCACCGGCGCCGAGGCCGCCGTGGTCGTCAACAACAACGCCGCCGCGACCCTGCTCGCGTTGACGGCACTCGGATCGGGGCGGGAAGTCGTCGTGTCGCGCGGCGAGCTGGTCGAGATCGGCGGAGGCTTCCGCGTACCCGACGTGCTGGCGCAGTCGGGCGCGGCGATGCGCGAAGTCGGGACGACGAATCGCACCCGTGCCGCGGACTATGCCACCGCCATCAACGAACGGACGGCACTTCTGCTACGAGTGCACCCGTCGAATTTTCGGATCGAGGGCTTCACCGAACGCCCGTCGCTCGCGTCACTCGTGGCCGTCGGTCGCCGGTTCGGGGTGCCGGTCGTCGAGGACCTGGGTAGCGGCCACTTGATCGACCGTGACGAGTTGCCGGCGGAACCGACGGTGCGAGCGAGTGTCGACGCCGGCGTCGACATCATCTGTTTCAGCGGCGACAAGCTGCTGGGCGGCCCGCAGGCCGGCATCATCGTCGGCCGCGAGCCGCTGGTCGGCAAGATTCGCCGCCATCCGCTCATGCGCGCATTGCGGTCGGACAAGCTGGCCTACGCGGCGCTCGACGCCACGCTGCTCGAGTACGCCGCCGGCCGGGCGTCGGACACTGTCCCGGTCGCCCGCATGATCGGTCTGACACCCGGCGAGATCGACCGTCGCGCACGCGCGGCCGCCGCCGCGGTCTCCGCCTCGACCATCCACACCGAGATCATCGACGGCGTCTCCACGATCGGCGGCGGGAGCGCCCCGGGCCGGGAACTCCCGACCCGGCTGCTGGCGCTGCGCTCGACGACGGACACGCCGGAGGCCCTGGAAGCCGCGCTGCGCGCGCTGACGCCGCCCATCGTCGGACGGATCGCTCAGGACCGGGTCGTCCTCGATCTCCGCACCGTGCTCACGGAACAGGATGAGGCGCTGAAGGCCGCGCTAGGCCGCCTGTAGGGCTCACGCGCCTGGCGGCGGTGCGGGTGATTCCGCGCGTCGCGGGCACGTCTCGCAGGACAGCGGGGCCCCATCGGGACCGAGCACGTCGGGGCCGCCGCACGACCCCCGCAAACAGCGGTTGCTGAAGACGACGCCCACGGCCATCACCAGCATCGCCGCGCCGATGACGAGGGCCGTCAAGAAGAAGAGCGTCATCACTCCTATCTTACGCCCGCGTCGTCGAGCAGGCGCTGAAATGCCGGTGTCGATTGCTCCTCGAAGCCGCCGTCGGCCCGGCGTGTCAGCATCAGCGCCGCGACGTCGTTCGCCACCGCGAAGCGGTAGCCCTCGTCCGGGCCAAGGACCGACAGCGCCGTGGCCAGCGCGTCCGCGGTCACGCACCGACCCGAAACGACGGTGACCGACGCCAGCGCGTGCTCCACCGGACGCCCGGTGCGCGGGTCGATCGTGTGGGAGATGCGGCGGCCCTCCCACTCGTAGAAGCTGCGGTAGTCCCCTGAGGTCGCCATGGCGGCATCGGTGAGCGGCACGATCGACTGAAACGACGCGGCGTCCGGCTGCTCGATGGCGATCCGCCAGGGCGCGGCCTCGGCGTTCAAACCGCCGGCGCGTACTTCGCCGCCAACCTCGACCATGTAGCGCGGAAACCCGGCCGCCTCGAGCGCCTCGGCGACCCGGTCGACCGCGTAGCCCTTGGCGATCGCGGAGAGGTCGCCCTCAACCCGCAGCTCTGTCTTGCGCACGGTGAGCGCCGCGGCATCGAGTCGCAGCGTCGCGAAGCCGATCCGCTGCCTCAACCCCTCGAGCTCGTCATCGGAGGGTGGCTGGGCTGCCGGAGCCGCCCCGAATCCCCAGGCCTCGACCAGCGGCCCCACCGTGATGTCGAACGCGCCGTCGGTCCAGGTGCTGATCCGTTCGGCCTCGGCCAGCACCTCGAACGTCGCATCGGAAACGACGAACGGTGTGACGTCGGCATGCCGGTTGAACCGTGAAAGCTCGGAGTCCTCCCGGTACGTCGACATCAGGCGATCGACGAGCTCCAGTTCGGTCTCGATCAGTTCCCGCAGCGCGGCTTCGGACCCGCCGTCGTCACCATCGGCCCCGCCTGCGCCGTCACCGACAATGACCTTGACGACGTAGCGCGTCCCCATCGTCGAACCCACGAGTTCATAGGAGAGCGGATCGGATGGACGCGAGGCGCACGCTGTCGCGACCGCCAGGGCGACGATCGAGGGCAGCACGCGGACAATGAGCTGAGGAGACATGAGCAAGGGCCGGCGGCCCCATCGCACGGCCGTCGCACACCGACGGCTACCCGAAGTCGTCGAACAGAATGTTGTCGGGCTCGACGCCGAGCCCGTCGAGCATCTGCATGCAGGCCTTCAGCATCATCGGCGGTCCGCACAGGTAGTACTCGACATCCTCAGGGGCCGGGTGATCCTTCAGGTAGTGGTCGTAGAGCACCTGATGAATGAACCCGGTCTTGCCGGTCCACTGATCCTCGGCCAGCGGTTCCGACAGCGCCAGATGCCACTCGAAGTTGTCGCACTCGCGCGCGAGCGCGTCGAACTCCTCGACGTAGAACGCCTCGCGCAGGCTGCGGGCACCGTACCAGAACGACACCTTGCGCGTCGTGTGCAGCCGGCGGAACTGGTCGAAGATGTGCGACCGCATCGGCGCCATGCCGGCGCCGCCGCCGATGAACAGCATCTCGGCCTGCGTGTCCTTGGCGAAGAACTCGCCGAATGGCCCGGAGATGACGACCTCGTCGCCGGGCTCGAGGCTGAAGATGAAGGAGCTCATCTTGCCCGGCGGAATGCCTTCCGGGCCGCGCGGCGGCGGCGAGGCCACCCGCACGTTCAGCATGATGATGCCCCGCTCGTCGGGGTAGTTCGCCATCGAGTACGCCCGCACGACCGGTTCCTCGACGGTCGAGGTGTAGCGCCAGAGGTTGAACTTGTCCCAGTCCGGCCGATACTCGTCGCCGATCTCGAAGTCCTGATAGTTCACGGTCCCGGGCGGACGCTCGATCTGGATGTACCCACCGGCCCGAAACGGCACGGCTTCGCCGGCGGGCAGCTCGAGCACCAACTCCTTGATGAAGGTCGCCACGTTGTCGTTCGAGCGCACCTTGCACGTCCAGCGCCGGACGTCGAAGATCTCGGCCGGCACCTCGATCTTCATGTCCTGCTTCACCTTGACCTGGCAGGCCAGGCGCAGGCCCTCGCGCGCCTCGCCGCGCGTGATGAAGCCGCGTTCGGTGGGCAGCATCGCGCCGCCGCCGTCGGTCACCTTCACGGTGCAGACGCCGCAGCTGCCTTTGCCGCCGCAGGCGGAGGGCACGAAGATCTTGTTCGCGGCCAGCGTCCCGGCCAGCGTGCCGCCGGCCGCCGTCTGCAACGCCTTCGCCGGATCGTCGTTGATGACGATCGTCACCTCGCCCGTCGACACCAGCTCCCGTCGCGCGAACATCAGCACGCCGACCAGCGAGACGATGATGAACGTGAACATGAAGACGCCGAGCCCGACGGTAGTCATTACAGCTGGACCCCGGCGAACGCCATGAAGCCGATCGCCATCAAGCCGGTCAGGATGAACGTGATGCCCAGGCCGCGCAGCCCGGCCGGCACGTTGCTGTACCTCAGGCGCTCGCGGATGCCGGCCAACGCGACGATCGCAAGCGCCCAACCGACACCCGAGCCGAAGCCGAACACCGCGCTCCCCGCCAACCCGTAGTTGCGCTGCACCATGAACAGCGACGCGCCGAGGATCGCGCAGTTGACGGCGATCAGCGGCAGAAAGACGCCGAGCGCGGCGTGCAGCTGCGGCATGAACCGGTCGAGCGTCATCTCCACGATCTGGACCATCGCTGCAATCGTGCCGATGTAAGTGAGAAACCCGAGGAATGACAGGTCGTAGGCGCCGAGTCCGGGCGCGACCCAGGCCAGCGCGCCGTCGCTGAGCAGGTACTGGTAGATCAGGTTGTTCATCGGCACCGTGACGCTCAGCACGAAGATCACCGCGGCGCCCAGGCCGATCGCGGTATCCACCTTCCGCGACACGGCGATGAACGAGCACATGCCCAGGAAAAACGCCAGGGCCATGTTCTCGACGAAGATCGCCTTGACCGCCAAGCTCAGATAGGCTTCGAGCATCTCAGTCCGCCTCGGCCTGTTCCGGTTTCCAGGCGCGCAGCGCCCAGATCAGCCCGCCGATGATGAAGAACGCGCTCGGCGACAGCACCATCAGCCCGTTCGGCGTGTACCAGCCACCCTCGGCCGCGAGCGGCAGGACCTGCGCGCCGAACAGCGACCCCGAGCCGAGCAGTTCGCGGATGAACGCCGTCACCATGAGGATGAGCCCGTAGCCGAGGCCGTTGCCGATGCCGTCAATCAGCGAGAGCGACGGCGGGTTCTGCATCGCGTAGGCCTCGGCGCGGCCCATGATGATGCAGTTGGTGATGATCAACCCGACGAAGACGGACAACTGCTTCGAGATCTCGAAGACGTAGGCCTTCAGAATCTGATCGGTCACGATCACCAGCGAGGCGATGATCGTCAGCTGCACGATGATCCGGATATTCGTCGGGATCTGGTTTCGCAACAGGCTGACGAAGAGACTCGACAGCGCGGTCACGGCGATCACCGCGATGCTCATGACCAGCGCGGTGTCCATGCGGGTCGTCACGGCGAGCGCCGAGCAGATGCCGAGCACCTGCAGGGCAATCGGATTATTGTTGAACAGCGGATCCGTGAGCGCATGCCTGACGGTCGCCGCCATTAGCTGTCGGCTCCTTCCGCCCTGAGTCGATCCAGGTAGGGCCCGAAGCCGTCGTCGCCCAGCCAGAACTCGATCAGATAGGCCACGCCGCGACTGGTCATCGTGGCGCCCGACAGCCCGTCCACCCGGTGCGGATCGTCGGCGGGCGGCCCGGCGCGGCCCTTGATGACGGTCAGATCGGGTTCGAACGCGTCATCGAACGGGCGGCGGCCGCGCCACGACGCCTTCCATCGGGGATTGTCGACCTCGCCGCCGAGGCCCGGCGTCTCGCCGTGTTCGTAGAAGGTCAACCCCTGGACCGTCTCGAGTGAGACGTCGAGTGCGATGAAGCCGTACAGGGTCGACCAGAGGCCCTTTCCTTCCACGGGCAGGACGTACAGCTGCGCGCGGTCCTGGTCGTCGCGCACTTCATAGACAATCGCCCGATTCGGCACCCTCAACACCTGGGCCGCATTCGACGGCGCGGCATGGCTCAGGGCCGGGTCGGTAGTCGCACGCCGCTGGTCGTAGGTCAGCGGGTCGACGTCGGGCACGGCGTCGCCGGTGGCGAGGTCGATGACGATCTGACGGATGTTGGTGAAGCGCTGTTCGACCTCATCGGCGGTCAGATCGTCGTCGTCGCTCGCGAGACCCGAGACGACCAGGACGTTGCGCTGCTTGTCGATCGCGGCGTTGTAGTCCTGGCGCTCCTTGAGCAACACGGCCGACGACGAGACGAAGACCGCGCACACCACGCAGACCGCCGACGCGAAGATCAGGTTGTAGCCGACACTACCCTGCATACCGGGCCCTCCGTCGCTTGACGTTCGCACGGACGACGAAATGGTCGAGCACGGGCGCGAAGAGATTCATGAAGAGGATGGCGAGCATCATCCCTTCGGGATACGCCGGATTCACGACGCGGACCAGCACGACCAGGACGCCGATCAGGAACCCGTACAGATAGCGCGCCGGATCCGACGACGGCGCCGAGACCGGGTCGGTCGCCATGAAGACCGTGCCGAACGCCCAGCCCCCGAGGGCGAAGTGCCAACCCGGCGAGACAGCGAAGGCCGGGTTGGTGTCCGATCCGACGGCATTGAAGAACCAGGCGGTCAGGAAGGTGCCAGCCACGACGCTCAGCATGATCCGCCACGAGCCGACCTGGGCGATGACGAGCACGGCGGCGCCGAGCAGACACGCCAACGCGGAGGTCTCGCCCATCGACCCCGGCACGAAGCCGACGAAGGCGTCCCACCAGTCGAGATCGGCGAGCGGCGCCGCGCCGGCCTCCTGGGTCCGCGCGAGCCAGGTGGCGCCGCTGACGCCGTCGCTGCTCGTCGCCGCGGCGATCCAGGCGGCATCCCCCGACATGTCGGCCGGATACGCAAAGAAGAGAAAGGCCCGTGCCGTCAGCGCCGGGTTCAGCACGTTCATGCCGGTGCCGCCGAAAATCTCCTTGCCGACGACGACGCCGAAACTGATCCCGAGCGCAACCTGCCAGAGCGGAACCGTCGGGGGCAGGATGAGCGGGAACAGCATGCCGGTCACGAGAAAGCCCTCGTTGATCTCGTGCTTCCGGACGATCGCGAACACCGCCTCCCACGCGCCGCCGACCGCGAAGGTCACCGCGAGCACCGGCAGGTAGTAAAGCGCGCCGTGGACGATGCACGCCGCCCACGAGTCGGGATCGAAGCTCCAGCCGAGTGCGGCGACGGTGGCGGCCTGCCAGGTGTCGAGCGCGGGCGCGCCCGCGGCGATCGCCAGGTTGGCCTGGTAACCGGTGTTGTAGACCGCCATGTAGATGCAGCCCGCCAAGGCGACGACGACGGTCATCATCAGCCGCTTGACGTCGAGGCCGTCGCGCACATGCAACGCGCCGGCCGTGACGGTTCCCGGGGTGAAGAGGAACGTGTCGTTCATCTCCCAGAGCGGGGACAGCTTCTCCAGCCTGCCGCCCTTCTCGAAGAGACCCGCCTGCTTGTCCAGCAGCGCTCGTAGGAACCGCATCAGTCGTGGTGGCCCGAATGCTCCGGCTCAGCCTTCCTTTTCGATCTCCGTCAACACCTCGCGCAGCGGCGGACCGAAGTCGGTCTTGCCCGGGCAGACGAAGCTGCACAGCGCGAGGTCTTCCTCATCCAACTCGAGGCATCCGAGTTCCTCGGCCTTCTCGATATCGCGCATGACCAGCGCGCGCGCGAGAAACGTCGGCAGCAGATCCATCGGCATCACCCGCTCGTACATCCCGAGCGGGATGATGGCGCGCGGTGAGCCGTTCGCCGACGTCGTGAACGCGAAGCGCCGCCCCGGCAGCAACCTGGAAGCGAACGTGTTGACCGTCGAGTACTTGTCGAACCCGGCGCCCAGCCAGCCCAGGAACTCCCGCGCCCGCCCCTCGGCGAGCACCGACACCTGCGCGTGGTAGCGGCCCAGGTAGCCGAACACCTCGCCGGCGGCCGCGCGCCCCGACAGCACCGACCCGGAGATCACGCGATGCTCCGCGTCGGGCGCCTGCAGTTCGTCGCGTACCAGGTCGTCGAGCGACGCGCCGAGCCGCGTCCGCAGCAGTCGCGGGTTGCGGACCGACGGTCCGCCCAGCGCGATCACCCGTTCCGCCGAGAACTCACCGCGCTCGAACAGCCGCCCAATGGCGATGACGTCCTGATAGCCGACGTGCCAGACCACCTTGTGGCGGTCGACCGGGTCGAGCCGATGAATGTGCAGGCCGACCGTCCCGGCCGGGTGCGGACCCGAGAACTCCTCGTGGCGCAGCCGCTCGATCTCGGGCAACCTCAGCGTCGAACCGGCCGGGGTGCAGACGAACAGCGGGCCGTCGGTCAGCCTGGACAGCGCGAAGAGGCCGTCGTCGAACGCCCCCTCGGCGCCCATCATGACGGCCTCGACCGATGCGGCCAGCGGGTTGGTGTCGGTCGCCGTGACGAAGATCGAATGCGGGCGGTCGTCGGGGTTGGCGACCTTGCTGAACGGACGGCCGCGCAGCGCGGCCCAGAGCCCCGACTCGACGAGCAGCGCGCGCACCTCGTCGCCGGTCAGGCCGCTCGGATGCCGGCCCGAGAACGCGCTGAACGCCGTCGTGTCCGGATGGCCCTCGCGCTCGCCGCGCGACAGCTCGATGACCACCGACTGCAGCGCCCGGCGGTCGCCGCGGTTGACCGCGAGCACCCGCCCTTCCGCGGGCGCGGTGTGGCGCACCCCCGGGAGCTTCTTGTCCTCCATCAGGAGCTGGCCGCGCCGAATATCGTCGCCGACGGTGACGTGCATCGTCGGCTTCAAGCCGACGTAGTCCGCCGCAACGACGCCGACGCGTCGAGGCGGGGCGACGGTCTCGATCTGCTGCCGCGGCGCCCCCGTAATCGGCAGCGCCAGGCCCTTGCGTATCGCGTGCACAGGCATCGAGGTCGTCGGCCGTCAGGCGGTCATCTCACGCTCGACGAGTTCGCAGAGCGCGTGGATCCAGACGCGGTGTACCTCCTGGACCCGCGCCGTGGTGTCGTGTGGCACGTTGAGGTGGATCTCGGCGGATCGGCCCAGCGACCCGCCGTCGCGGCCGGTCAGCGCGACGCGTCGCAGCCCGGTGCGCTCGGCCGCTTCGAACCCGCGCACGACGTTGGCGGAGCTGCCGCTCGTGGAGATGGCCACCGCCACGTCGCCCGGCGCGCCTAGCGCTTCGACCTGGCGGGCGAAGATCTGGTCGAACCCGAGATCGTTGCCGATGCTCGTGACCACGCTGGAATCGGCCGTCAGCGCGATCACGGGCCAGCCCCGTCGTTCGCGAGCGAACCGCCCTACCAATTCGGCCGCCAGGTGCTCGGCATCCGACGCGCTGCCGCCGTTGCCGAACGTCAGCACCTTGCCGTTCGACCGGAGCGCGCCGACGATCGCATCCGCCGCCGCCAGCAGCGGCGCCGGATCGAAGCCTCGGACCGCATCCAGCAGCTCGCCCGCCTCGCGCAGGATTCCTTCGACCACCTGACGCCGATCGTCGGGGCCCGACTGTTCAGCCATCTCGGTCAGTCTCCGGACTGCCTGGGACCGGCGCTTGTGAAAATTTTCCCAATCTCTGGGCACATCCTATCTGACCCGATCGCGGGAAGTCAATTTGAACCGTGAAAACCGCGCGTGTCTGGCCGGCGCCGGCCATGGTACCATTCGGCGCGGTGGGCCGCGGAGGCACGCCATCTGTCATCTCTTATGGCCGTCCGCACGGTCGTCGTCTGTGAAGCTCAAGTTCCCTTCGTTGAAGGCGGCGCCGAGTTTCACGTGCGCGCCCTGGTCGACCACCTCCGGCAGCACGGCTATCGCACCGAACTCGTCAGCGTCCCGTTCAAGTGGTATCCGAAGGACGAGATTCTCGCCCACGCCGCCGCCTGGCGCCTGCTGGACTTGAGCGAGAGCAACGGGCAGACGATCGACCTGGCGATTGGCCTCAAATTTCCGACCTACTTCGCGCGCCATCCCCACAAGGTCGCGTGGCTCATCCACCAGTATCGAGCCGCCTACGAGCTGTGCGGCACGCCCTACGCCGACTTCCAGCACACCGAGGCGGACGTCGGGCTGCGCGACACCTTGATGCAACTCGACCGGAAGATGCTGAGTGAGTGCGAGCGGCGATTCACGAACGCCAGGAACACGGCCAACCGGTTGGCGCGCTACAACACCCTGACCGCCGAGCCCCTGTACCATCCGCCGCGGCTGGCCGACAGACTCCAGGGGGGGCCGCACGGCGACTATGTCCTGTCGGTCGGCCGCCTGGAGTCGGTCAAGCGGATCGACCTCGCGGTGGAGGCGATGGCCCACACCGATTCCTCGGTGCGGCTCGTCGTCGCTGGCGACGGGACGGATCGTCCGCGGATCGAGCAGCGCGTGGAAGCCCTCGGCATCGGCGATCGCGTCGAACTTGCCGGCTGGGTCGACGACGAGGCCTTGATCGAACTCTATGCCGGCGCGCTCGGTGTCGTCTACGCACCCTACGACGAGGACTACGGCTACGTGACGCTGGAGAGCTTTCTGGCGCGGCGGCCTGTGGTGACGACCACCGACGCCGGCGGCCCGCTCGAGTTCGTCGAAGACGATGTCAACGGAGCCGTCTGCGCGCCGGAGGCCGAGGCGATCGCCGACGCGATCAGTCGGCTGGCCGCCGACCGGAGCCTGGCGGCGCGCTACGGCGAGGCGGGCTACGAGCGGGCGAAGCAGATCTCGTGGGACGGCGTCGTGGAGAAACTGGTGGGAGAATAGGCTCTAGCATGAAGTTGATCGTCCAGATTCCGTGCTTGAACGAGGCGGAGACGCTTCCGGCGACGCTTCGCGATCTGCCGAGCCAGATCCCCGGCATCGACGTGATCGAGACGCTCGTGATCGACGACGGCTCGACCGACGACACCGCGCGCGTGGCCCGCGAGGCCGGCGTCGACCACGTCGTGAGCTTCCCACGAAACCGGGGGCTGGCGGCGGCCTTCACGGCGGGCATCGATGCCTGCCTGAAGCGCGGCGCGGACTACATCGTCAACACCGACGCCGACAACCAGTACGCCGGCGCCGACGTCACAAAGCTGATCGCGCCGCTGCTGTCGGGCGACGCCGAGATCACCATCGGTGATCGCAATAACAGCTCGCTCCAGCACCTGCCCGCGGCCCGACGCGCGCTCCAGCATCTCGGCAGCTGGGTGGTCCGCCAGGTCTCGAACACGACCGTCCCCGACACGACGAGCGGATTTCGCGCCTACACACGGGAGGCCGCGCTCCGGATGACGATCGTGTCGGAGTTCTCCTACACCCTCGAATCGCTCATCCAGTCGGGCAAGCGCCGGATGGCGATCGCGCATGTGCCGATCGGCACCAACCCCAAGACGCGCGAGTCGCGGCTGTTCGTCAGCGTGGCGTCGTACATCAAGAAATCGGCCGCCACGATCATCCGCGTCTACGCGATGTACGAGCCACTGAAGATCTTCAGCTACATCGGCGGCGGCGTCTTCGGGATTGGGCTCTTGATCTCCATGCGCTTCGTCTACCTCTACCTGGGCGGCGTCGGCCAGGGGAACATCCAGTCGCTGATCTTGTCGGCCGTTCTGATGATCGTCGGCTTCCAGGTCAT
Source organism: Acidobacteria bacterium UBA2161 (assembly GCA_002328835.1). Taxonomy (GTDB): domain Bacteria; phylum Acidobacteriota; class Vicinamibacteria; order Vicinamibacterales; family UBA823; genus UBA2161. Next base: position 35,657 of record DCWN01000032.1, read on the forward strand.
CCTCATCGGACTCGTCGCCGATGTGATTTCCGGCAACCGGAAACTGATCGAGGACCTGCTCTACCGGATTCGGGTGATGGAACTCGACGCCGACCGGAAGGACAGTTAGATGGCCGAGTCAACCGCCACGTCGGTCATCATCCCCGCGTTCAACGAGGCGCCGGTGATCGGAGAGGTCGTCACCGCGCTGAAGACCGCCGCGTCGTGGCACGAGATCATCGTGGTCGACGACGGCTCGACCGACGGCACCAGCGCGCGCGCCCGCGAGGCCGGCGCCACGGTCGTGACGCATCCGTACAACAAGGGCAACGGCGCCGCCGTCAAGACCGGGCTCCGGCGGGCGTCGGGCAACTTCATCCTGATCAGCGACGGCGATGGCCAGCACGCGGCCCTCGACGGCGCCCGGCTCGTGGAGATGCTCGGCGACTACGACCTGGTGGTCGGGGCCCGGTCGGGCGCCAGTCAGGCGACGACCGGCCGGCGGATCGGGAACCAGATTCTGAACCGGCTGGCCACGTATCTCTCGGGCCGGCCGATTCCCGATCTGACGTCGGGCCTGCGCGCGGCCCGTCGCGAGCATCTGCTCGAGTTCATCCACCTGCTGCCGAACGGATTTTCCACGCCCACGACGACGACGCTGTCGTTCATCAAGGCCGGCTACAACGTCGCCTTCGAACCGGCGGAGGCCTCGGCGCGAGAGGGCCAGTCGAAGATCAGGCTGGCGCAGGACGGCGTGAAATTCCTCCTGATCCTGCTGCGCGTGATCACGCTGTTCAGCCCGCTCCGGATCTTCGTACCGATCGCCGCCATTCCGTTCCTGCTAGGCACCGGCTACATGACATGGACCCTGCTCTGGTATGTCCGGGTCACGAACTCGTCGGTCCTGCTGATCGTCCTCGGCGTCATCGTGTTCCTGATCGGCCTCGTCTCGGAACAGATCGCCGCGCTCAGGTTCGAACGGAGACGGTAGCCGGACGACCGCCGCCTGAGGCCAGCTCCGTCACCCCGGTAATCGAGTCATGTCCCACACCGTCGTGATGGTGACGACGTCCTATCCGCGCTTCGCGGGAGATACGGTCGCCACGTTCCTCGAGCCGATCGCCCAGGGCGTCGCGGCCCGCGGCCACTCGGTCCACGTGGTCGCCCCGTGGCATCCGCGCATCGATCGCGCGGCTGTCGACGGCCGCGTTCAGTTCCACTACTTCCGGTACGCGCCCGCGCGCTTCTCCGTCTTCGGGTACGCCGAGGGGCTGCGCGCCGACGTCGAGCTGAGGGCCGCGGCCTACCTCGCCGCCCCGTTCGCCGCGGTCGCCGGCTCGTTGCTCGCACGGCGCGTCGCCCGCCGTCACGGCGCCTCAGTTATGCACGGCCACTGGGTGGTTCCCGGGGGTGTCATCGCCGCGGCGGCGTCGGGAGGACTGCCGCTCGCGATCAGCCTCCATGGCTCCGACATGTACGTCGCCGAGCGGCATCGCCTCATCGGCCAGGCCGCCCGATGGGCGTTCGGACGGGCGGGCTGGGTGACGGCGTGCAGCGACGACCTGCGCCAGCGGGCGATCGGCCTCGGCGCCCCACCGGATCGGAGCGAGGTCCTCCCCTACGGCGTGGACGCCGAACGGTTCAGCCCGGATGCCGACGCGGGCGGCCGACTGCGGGCGCTACTCGGGATCGCCGCGGATGCGCCGCTCGTCTTCACCGCCGGGCGGCTCGTCCGGAAGAAGGGTTTCGAGTTCCTCGTCGACGCCGCCGCCCGGCTGGCGGCGGACTGGCCGGCGCTGCGCCTGGTCATCGCGGGCGCCGGAGATTTGGACGCCGAACTGCGGCAGCGAGCCGACACCCTGGGCGTGAGCGAACGCGTAACGTTTGCGGGCGACGTCGCACAGGACGCGATACCCGACTATCTCAGCGCCGCCGACCTAGTCGTCGTGCCGTCGGTGAAGGACGCCGCCGGCAACGTCGATGGCCTCCCGAACTTCCTTCTCGAAGCGCTGGTGTCGGGCACGCCGGTCGTGACGACCGACGTCGGCGGCATCGGTGCCGTCGCCAAGGATGGTCGCACGGCGTCAGTCGTACCACCCGCTGACGGGGCGGCGATCGCCGGCGCCGTTGGCGCCCTTCTCCAGAATCCCGACCTTGGGAGTCGACTGGGCGCTACGGCGCGCGCCCAGCTCTCGAGTGAGAGTAGTTGGGAGAAGGTGGCCGAGCGCTTCGAGGCAATCTACGATCAGCTGGCTAGCGGATCGGGCTGCTGACCACCGACGTCCGGGACCTTCGTCATCCCTGGCGCCGAAGATGGTCGCTTTCGAGCCAGGACCGTCATGATGTCCCCCAGGTTGACGAACGGCGCCAGCCGCCCGAGGTGCGCGGCGGCCGAGAGTCGTAGTGCGACCGGCCCCGCCCTGGGAGTGATGAGTGTGGCCGCCTTCCAGAAGGCAAAGTCGAGCGGCACACACTTTCCCGGCCTCGACACCGACACGGTGTCGAAGCCCGCCCGATCGAGGAGTCTCGCGATCGTCGATGGGGAAAAGAAGTATAGGTGGCGAGGCGGAATCATCAGATGCCAGAACCGCCCCATCAGACGCGCCGCGAGGCTCTCGATGTCGCCGGTGCTCAGGGCGAGGACGCCGCCATCTCGTAGCAACGTTGACGCGCGCTGCAACACCGCCTGCGGGTCGATCACGTGCTCGACGACGTCCCACATCGTCACGACGTCGAACGGGTCTGCGCTTAGACTCACGTCGAGGGCATCCCCGTTCGTTACGTCGAGCAGCCCGCGCGCTCGCGCCCGGTCGGCCGCATAGCTCGACATCTCGATACCGCTGATCTGCGCGACATGTGGCCGCGCGGCCATCATGAAATCGCCAGTGGCGCACCCGACGTCGAGCCAGCGCCCGGCTGTGACGCCTCGCTGCTCGAGCAGCCACCGAGCGCGCCGCTCAGCGTTGAGCATGCCGGGACTGCGCGACTGCCCGGCAAACTTCTCGCCCACCTGGAAGAACGATTCCGAATAGATCCGTTCGAGTTCTTCGTGGGTCGGATGGGGGTCGGTGAAGACGAGGCCACACGAACGGCATCGCAAGATGGTGTAGGCGCCCTTGCGGTAGAGGGCCTCCACGGCGGCTGACAGTCCGCAGGCGTGGCACGAACGCCGTTGGTCGCTCATCGGATGCTCATGCGTTTGGCTCTGACCGGACGCTGCACTCGGTCGGTGCGACATTCTACTCGGCCGTGGGTTTGCGGTACACTTCCTCGCCAAGGCGTCGACATCGCCGTCCGACAGATACCTCATGCTCTCTCAGTTGGTCGCGCTTGGCGTCATCGCCTACCTGCCAGGCGCCGTCATCTTTCGTGCGCCGTTTGCGGAACGCGAGCGCCGCGCTGCGTTGGGCGCTGAAGAACGCGCATTCTGGGGCATCTTCATCAGCCTGGCGCTGTCGTCGACGGTTGCCTTGGGCCTGGCCGCCGCGGAGCAGTACACCTTCGAACGGTTGCTGGCCGTGAACCTGGCCGTGAGCGTCCTCGTGACGCTCCTGGCGCGTGGACGGCTGCGGCTCGGGGCTGAAGCACCACGGCCCAAGCTCACCGGGCTGGCACCGCTGGTCCTGATCGCGCTTGGGTGCTGGCTGTACTTCCCGACGTCGGAGTACATCATCGGCGGCAAGGATCCCGGCGTGTACGTGAATGAGGGGATCCAGATCGCTCAGCGCGGCGCGCTCGTGACACACGACGCGCAGGTCGAATCGCTGCCCCCCAACTCGCGGGATCTTTTCATCTCCCGTCGAGACAACGAAGCCTACTACGGCATCCGGTTCATGGGGTACTTCGTGACCGACCCTTCGGCGGGCACCGTGGTCGCGCAGTTCCCCCATCTGTACCCGGTCTGGATCGCCATCGGCTACGGCGTCGACGGCCTGACCGGCGCCCGGCGCGTGGTCGGTGTTTGGAGCCTCCTCGGCGTTCTGGCGCTGTACTTCCTCGGCCGGCGGGCGGTCGGCGCGCTGCCAGCCTTCGCCGGATCGTTGCTGCTCACGGTGCACGTCGCGCAGGTCTGGTTCAGTCGATACCCTAACTCCGAACTGGTCCTGCAGGCCATGTTGCTCGCGGCGTTGCTGGCGTTCGCCAGATCGCATGTCGACGAAGATCACTTCTTCGGCCCGGTCGCCGCAACACTGCTGGGCCTCGCGCTCTTCGTCAGACTTCCCGCGGTCCTGGCCTGGGCCGCCGTCGGCGGCGCGTTCCTCTCGGGCGTCTACGTAGGACGCAGGCCTCTGATCGGCTTCGTCGCTCCTGCCGTGATCTGGATCGGCTTCGCCACCTGGTACTTCGTCACGATTCTCGCGCCGTATGCCGAACAGCCGATCGGATTCGTGAGGAATCTTCGGACGATCCACCTCGTCGCTCTCGGCGCCAGCGGTGCCGCCATCGTGGCGCTCCTCACGGCGGCGCGGTCGGCGCCGGTCCGCGTTCAAGTCCGGCGCCTGCTTCCCGTGGCCATCGCCACCGTCGTCGTCCTGGCCGCGGCCTACGCGTACTTCCTGCGGGCGCCGGGCGGCCGTCTCGCCGTCCACGACGCGTTCGCGCTCAGGACCTATGCGGCGTTCTACCTGTCGCCCTACGGCCTCGTGGCGGCGCTGATCGGTTTCGTCCTGCTCGTCCGTCGCTCGTTCTGGCAGAATCCCGCGCTGATCCTGACGGTCTCGGCGTTCGCGTTGTTCTTCTTCTACAAGATCCGGGTCGTGCCGGAGCACTTCTGGATGGCGCGGCGCTTTCTTCCCGTCATCCTGCCTGCGTCGACGATGCTCATCGCGACCGCGGCGTTCTGGGGGCTCGAGACGAACTGGCCGCGCGCACCGAGGGCAAGGCTGAGGCTCGCGGCCCGCGCGTTCATCGGCGTCGCGTTTATCGGACTGCTCGGTCAACAGTACGTCGCCGCCTCGCACCCGGTGCTGAGTCACGTCGAATACGCCGGTGTCATTCCGAAGCTCGAGGAACTCGCTGAACAGTTCGACGATGAGGATCTCGTCATCGTGGAATCGCGGGCCGCGTCGGATCTCCACGTCCTGGCCCTGCCGCTGGCGTACATCTATGCGCGCAACGTTTTCGTCCTGAGCGAATCCCGACCCGATAAGCTTGCCTTCCTTGAGTACCTGACCTGGGCGCGCACCCAATACCGGGAGATCTACTTCCTGGGCGGCGGAGGTACCGACCTGCTGTCGCCGTCGCTGGCTGTCACGCCGGTTGGGTCCGATCGTTTCCAGGTCCCCGAATACGCCTCGACGTTGAACGCGTACCCGGGCGCCGTCGGCCGCAAGGAGTTCGATTTCGGCATCTATCGCTTCGGCGGCGATCTCGAGACGACCGGTTCGTTCACGCTCGATCTCGGCAGGATGGACGACCTGCACGTCGTCGATTTTCACGCCAAGGAACGGTCGGACTCCGACGTCACGTTCCGCTGGTCGCGAGACGAATCGCGTATCGTGATTCTGAACACGTCCCCCGACGTTCGGACGCTGACGATCTGGATGGATGATGCCGGCCGTCCGGCGAACGTCATCCCCGCGCGCGCGGCCGTGTACCTAGACGAAGTCTTGCTCGGCGACGTGAACGTGACGACCGGATTCCAGCCCTACGTGTTCACGATCCCGCCCGACCTCGCCGCCTCCCTGGCCGAACGACAGGGCACGGCCGACCTGACGCTGCTGAGCACGACCTGGACTCCGAGCGAGGTGCTTGGAGGTTCCGACAGCCGCGAGCTCGGCGTGCGGGTCGATCGCGTGGAGATACAATAGCGCGCGGTGTTCGATCACTTGCTGATCCACGACCGCAACGAACGGACCCTGGTCGGCCTCACCGATCTGCTGCTATCGGCGGGCCGTGCCGTGTCACGTCGGTCGACGCGGGTCGACCAGCCTCCTGCACGCATCCTCGTCCTCCGGCTCGAACGGATCGGTGATCTCCTGATGACGCTGCCGGCGCTCGCCGAACTGCGCGCGGCGTTTCCCGCGGCCACGGTCGATCTGGTCGTCGGCAGTTGGAACGAGCCGCTGGCGGGTCTACTGAACATCGTCGACAGTGTGCAGACGCTCGACGCGCCGTGGCTCGCCAGGGGACACCCGAACGGTGGCTACCTCGAACTGGTCCGGAGAGCCCGATCTTGGCGCGCCGATCGCTACGATTTGGCGCTGAACTTCGAGGGTGACATTCGATCCAACCTGCTCGTCGCTCTGTCCGGAGCGCCGCGTCGCGCCGGCTTCGGAATCAAGGGCGGCGCCGCATTCCTGACGGAGCGGGGCAGCTACGACCGTGGCGCGCACGTAGCCGTGAACGCCGGTCGGCTGGTCGATACTGTTCTGGCTCGCCCCTCGACGTCGGTCGCACCCGGCGACCAGCCGATCCTCGATCCTTCCGAGTCTGCCAGGCGTGTCGCCGACGAGCTGCTCGAACACGCTCGGGAGCCCCTCATCGGCGTCCACGCCAGCGGCGGCCGGGCGATCAAGCAGTGGGATCCGGCGCGATTCGCAGACGCCGCCCGCCAGCTTGTGGCAGCCCGCGGTGGGACGGTCGTGCTGACCGGCAGCAGGGAGGATCGAGCGATCGTGGATGAGGTCAAGAGCCACATCACCGGCGATACGCCCGTGATCGATCTGACCGGCGCCACCGACCTGATGGCGCTGGCGGCGGTCCTCGAGCGGTTGTCGCTGTTCATCACCGGCGACACCGGACCGATGCACCTCGCGGCAGCCGTCGGCACGCCGATCGTGGCGATCTTCGGACCGTCCGACCCGGTCAACTACGGCCCGTGGATGACGCCGACGCGGGCCCGCGTCGTCCGCGTCGACATATGGTGCAGCCCCTGCAACCAGATCCGCCGCCCGCCCACGCGATGCGTCGGACACATGCCCGACTGTCTGGTCGGCGTCAACGTGGAAGCGGTGGTTGCAGCAGCGAATGGACTTCTTGACGCCCGTCGGTGATCCGATGCCCGTGTCGGATGTCGAGATGGTGCAGCACCGCCAGCAATCGCTTGCAGGCACGCTCCGCCGCGCCACACGAAGGTCAGTCAGACGTGTGTTGCGACTTTTCCGGCGCGGACCGCTACGCCGGCGGCTATCGCGGATTCCTTTCTCGCCAGTGGCGGGCCGGTTGTTCGATGGCTACGAAGTCGTCACGTGGCGCGGAATTCGGATCGCCCTAAACCCCGGCGAAGCACATGGGCATCACGTCTACTTTCTCGATGACTACGGCAGCACCGAAATCGATGCCTGCATCGCGCACAGCCGAGCTGGAGATGTCGTCGTGGACGTTGGCGCCAATCTCGGCTTCGTTGCGCTGACCGTGGCACGCGCCTGTCCCGACGTTCAGGTCGTGGCACTCGAGCCGGATCCAGCGGTCGCGACCTGGTTGCACCACAACCTCACGTTGAACGACGACCTCGCGAACCGCGTGCGCATTGTCGAAGCGGCAGCAACATCGCATGACGGATCGGTTCCGTTCCAACCCAGTGCGCACGACGGGAATATGGGAGTCGGACGGATTCGCACCGACACGACATACGACGAGTCTGTGTTCGACGTACCAGCTCTCTCCCTCGGCTCGTTCGCCGCGCGTGAAGGACTGACTCTCGATATCGTGAAGATCGACGTTGAAGGGACGGAATTGGACGTCTTGGCCGGCCTCTTCAAGGACGGCTGTCGCCCAAGGATCCTTCTCGTCGAAACCCATGGTGGCAAAGCGCGCCAACCTCTGCACACCTTCAATCGGCAGATCGTCGACAGCCTCGACGGCGAAGGCTATCGACTACTCCGGCTTCAGAGCGGCAACTGGACGTCGCTCGACACGCCCGCTCAGATCGGCGCAAGGGGTCACCTGCTGGCCATCCGAGAGCTTGCCCGCTCCGCCAGGACGTCCGTGTAGACTCCCAGGAGCCGGTCGGTCACCGCCTCCCAGGAGAAGCGCCGCTCGACAAGCTCGCGGCCAGCCTCACCCATGGCCCCGAGGCGCTCTCTCAGTGTGAGCGCTTCGATCAGAGCTTTCGCCAGAGCCTCCGGGTCCCCGGACGGCACCAGCCAGCCGGTGACCCCGGGCAAGACCTTGTCTGGCAATCCGCCGGCCCGCGTGCCCACGACCGGCCGACGATGCGCCATCGCCTCGAGCGTGACGAGCGAGCTGCCCTCGTACAGCGTGGGATGCACGAACAGTGTCGCCGCCTCGTACCAGGCGTGCAGCTCTCGATCCGTCACCTGACCGATCAGCAGCGTTCGATCGCGAAGCTCAAGCTGCTCGATGAGGCGTTGGAGCGTCGAGCGGTAGGGTCCATCGCCAACGATAATCCATCGCCAGCGATCCACCGTTCCGCACCGCTCGACTCGTGCGAGCGCCCTGGCGAGCAAGTCGAAGCCCTTGTTCCGCTCGATCCGACCCGCGCTTACCAAGACTGCCTCGCCGTCTGGCAGGCCAGACATCGCGCGCATGCGCCTGCCGTCCGCCAGGCCCGCCAGCGCGTCGCACCGTTTCAGGTCGACCGCGTTCGGCAGCACCTCAACCACTGATTCCGGCACCCGCAAGTGTCGGACTGTGCTCGGCACGAGCGAACGGTCGGTCGCCACCACCCGAGCGGCCGACCGAGCACACCGCCGAACGGCCACCTGCAACGGCCGGTACGCGATTCGCTTCAGGCCCGCCCGGCTCGGATCGGTTCCGCCGAATTCCTCCAAGCCGTGTGGCGTGAAGACCAGTGGAACCGGCAACGTTGTTGTCGGGAACACCGCGCCCAGGACGCTCGCGCCGTGACCATGCACGAGATCGACCTGGCGGTCGGCCACAAGCCGGGCCGCGCGCCGCCCCGCTCGGAGACCGAACCACAGATATGCCGTGTTACGGTCGAGGACCGTCGTCCCTCGACGTCCGGCGAACGGGAACGTATGGTAGGGCACGGTCGACAAGGTCAGTCGTTCGTGTCGGAGCTCTGGGGCATCGGTTGGAATCACAGGCCTCGGCGGCCTCGTAATCAACGCCACCTCGACGCCTCGCTCGAGCAGGTGGCGCACGAGGTCGTCAACGTGACGCTCGAGTCCTCCGGAGCCATGGAGCGACGCGATCGCCCGCGTCACCATGGCCACGCGAAGCCGGCGATCAGACGCTACCCGCCCGCCACACGCAGTCATCTGGCCGCTCCTGCCTCGACCCGCGCGAGCAATTCCTCGTACAAGGCCTCGATTCGACGGACGACGACCGGCGCAGCGAATCGCTCCTCGACTCTTCTTCGAGCGGCCTGCCCAAGCCGCCGCCTCAACTCAGTGTTCACACCAAGGCGTCGAACGTCATCTCCGAGTTCTTCCGGCGAAGTGGACAACAACCCCGTTTCCCCACTCGACACGATGTCCCGGGTGCCCCCGGTGACCATCGCGGCGGTCGGAACTCCCAGGGCCGCGGCTTCGAGCAAGACCCGACTCAAGGATTCGGGTCCGTGCGACGGAAAGACGAGAAGCGACGCGCGGCACAGCCACCGGAGCGTTTCCTTTCTCGACAGCCATCCAAGCAACCGGACGTTCAGGCGCGACCGGGCAGCGGAGGCCGTCATCGTAGCCCGCTCCGGGCCATCCCCGATGACGATGAGCGGCCACTCGAGCCCCGAACGCTCGACGGCGGGAATCAGCTTTGACACGCCCTTGTTCGGCGCCAGCTTCCCGACATACAGCAAGTAGTGCTCGGGCGACGGCGGAGACCCGTCGTGAGCCTGCGAACGAATACCGGCCACGTCGACCGGGTTAGGTATGACCTCGATACGTGTCTCGGAAAAGTCGGACGTTCGTGAGCGAAGATCAGACGCGATCGCCGAACTGACGGCGATGAGGGCGTCGGCTCCACCGATGGTGCGACGCTTGTGCCTCAGATTGGCCCGCATGTACGGAATTGCTGGCAGCGCGAAGGGCCAGCCCCACCCCGCATGCGGCCTCACGCACTGCGTCATCATCGAAGACGAGCAGGCTGGACACAGATCGACCGACCGGGGGTCATGTATCAAATCTGTCCAGTAGCAGAGCGGCCAGTAGTCTCGAATCGTGCAGACGACCGGCCTGCGCCGCAGACGCCCGGCGATCACGGCGGCGGGGCTACTCAGTGAGTGTTGGGCATGAATGACGTCTATCCGCTCCGCGCCGACGATGTCGGCCAGCACTCGCGCATACGGCCCGTAGAATCGTTCGTTCTTGAAGTAGTTGCGCACGAAGGGCACGGGCGGTGCCCACCCACGGTACTCGCGAACCTGAAACCCGTCGTACACGGTCGATGTGCCGCGGCTCCTGGGCCCGAACACGGGCCGGGACAGCACGACCCGGTGGCCGTTGGCGCGCAATGTCTTGACCAGCTCGTAGGTGCTCCAGCCACTGCCACCGCAGACCGGCGGAAATGCATCGGTGCTGATCAGGATGCGCAGCGTTCCTGGCTGTCGGGAGTCTTGTGGCACGCTTGGGTTCTCCTCATCGAGCCGGCGTCGTTCGGCGGGTGTGGTCCAAGGCCTTCTGTATCGCCTGCTCCAGGGCCCGACAGTGCGCATCCCACCCGAACTCATCGACCGCCCGCTGGCGGGCAGCCTCGCCGATGTCCACTCGATTCTCCGCATCTGCAAGCCGTTCGAGCGCCTCGGACAAGGCAGCCGGATCGCCGGCGTCGTAGAGCACACCCTCGTGGCCGTGTCGCACCAGACGGTTCAGCCGCTCAACGTTCGGCGCAACGACCGGCAGGCCCGAGGCCATGTACTCGAACACTTTCAACGGCGACCAATAGAAGCCGATCTGCAGTGGCCCATGTGCAGACACGTCAAAGGGCGCGACCCCCATGTCGGCAGCAGCGAGACAGGCCGGCATCCGGTCATGGGATACGGGGCCGACGACCGTCACACCGTCGAGGGCGGCAGCTTCGCAGCGAACGCGACCGGCCTCCGGGCCATCCCCGATCAACACCGCCACGATGTCGGTGCGCCCGCGGGCACGCAGCTGCGCCATCGCCCGGACGAGATGAATAGCGCCGTGCCATGCTCGAAATGCGCCTGCGAACACGACGACCGTGTCGCCAGGCCGACGACCGTACGGAATCTCACCCTGCGCGCCTGGACGAAATCGGCTCGTGTCAGCCCCCCATTCGATTTCCAGGATCCGCTCCCGTGGAATCCACGCCGGCACAATGTCGGCGAGCGGCGTCACCACCAATCCCGCGCGGCGGCACTGCCACTCACGCCACCGGCGCATCGGCTGGATCAGCAACGCACGATCGACCCATCGCTTCGGAGAGCCCGGGTAGTCGATGATTGGCGCATTGACTTCGAGTACCGCGAGTGCCCCAACGTGTGCCGCCGCCAACACGCCTTCTCCCCCGAAGTTGTGATAGCGCTCGATGATCACGTCGGGACGCAGCATTCGAGCATAGGCGCGAATCCACTTGGCTCGCACCAATCGCAGCCGCGGGCTGCGAAACGGCGGATCGACCGCGTGCCAGTGGGTGGTGCCCGCTGGAAATGGACCATTGCCGCGAGACGCAGCGACGTGGACCTCATGTCCCAACGCCGCCAGGCCGTCGGCCACCGCCGCGACGTGAACCGCCCCGCCAGTCGTTCCGGGCACGCGCTGGTCGGCCGCGACGTACAGGATTTTCATGACATCAGATCGGTTTCTCTTGCGCGACTCGCCCGACTGACCCCACTCGACCCACTCGACCCACCCGACCCGTCTTTCACGAGCAGCGCGAAGAACGGTCCGGACTTGATGCGTCCGAACAGGGCGATGTCGAGCTTCATCAACCACGTGAGGCCCCGCAAGCCCGCATAGACCACTCCGCGGTCGGCAATCCAACGCTTGGCATCGGCGCGAACCGTTCGCCGTGCGCCGGGTCCGGATGACGGTCCTTCGGATGAGTCACCATCTGTCGTGCTCCGACGCATGGCTCGCCGCGCCATGAGCTGCTCGGCGATCCTCATGAGAATGTTTTCGACGAACCCTCCGACGAGTGGTGTGTAGTACCGAATCCGCGAGATCTGAAATCCCGCTGTGGCGGTAACACGGTGCAGATCGTCGATATCCACGAGCGGATTGCGGTGGTCGGATTTGCGCAGTCGATCGTGGGACAGATCCAAGAGACCGATACGCTCCAAGCCGCGGGCTAGCGCGTTGATGGCACGCAACCCAAGCGCAAGCGTCGAATTCTTTCGCACGTGGCTGTACACGAAGAAGCGGCCGCCCGGCGCCAGCACCCGATTCGCCTCGCAGAGCATCCGTTCGAGATCGCCCCGCGACAAGTGCTCCAACACATCGAGCGAATACGCCTTCGTGAAGGCACCGTCGTCGAGCGGCAGTCGACGAAGGTCTCCCACAATCAGATCGATGCGTTCGCCAGCCTCCGCAGCGAAGTACGGGCTGACGTCCACGCCAACGAGATGGACGTTCGGCCCGTGATTCCAGACGAGCATGCGTCCGCTGCCGCACCCTAGATCGATGACGCGATCACCCGGGCCGATCGGAAGGAATGACCGCAACATGTCGTTGCGAATCCCGGCCATGAGCAGCGGCGGAGAGACAGTCCGGTACCGACCGTCTGTATGCACCAGCTCATCGAGGTACTTCGTCGTCTCCTCGAACGATGCGGTCGGCCGCAGATCGAGATAATCACGGCCTGACTTCTCATAGTGCCGCCCGCAGCTTGGACAGGCCAGTTCACCCAAGGTGTCGTCCAGAGGACGTCGGCAGTCCGGACATCGCACGAGTGCGAGGAGTGCGCTCGAAATCACCGCGTACTCGTTGAGCGCTGAGGAGTCGGCTGTGACTGGCCGCCGAGCACGCGCTCGAACAGCTGCTCGATCCGCTCGGCACGACGATCCCAGCTGTAGTCCGGCGCCTCGTCGAAGGCGCCGCGTGCAATTCGCTCGGCGAGCGTACGGTCTTCGAGGACTCGTCGAATTCCCGCCGCCAGCGCATCAGGGCGGCCTGGCTCGACCAGCACGGCGTTCTGCCCGTCACGCAGGACCTCACGGATCGCTGGTAGATCGGAGGCCACGATGGGCTTGCCAACCGCCAGATACTCGAACAGCTTCAGCGGCGACGTATGGCCCGCCGAGGCAGATACCGGAACGTTTGGCAGCACGAGGATGTCGGCTGCGGCCAGGCACGCGGGCATGCGATCGTGCGACAGGGCACCCGTGAACACGATGCCCTCTAGGCCAGCCGCCGCCCGCCGCACCCGAGGCAGTTCGGGTCCGTCGCCGATAAAGACCGCCTTGATATCCTCCCGTCCACGCAACCGGAGATCGGCGATCGCACGAACCAGGTGGACCGCCCCGTGCCAGGGTCGGAAGGCCCCGGCAAAAACCACCACCGTGTCACCCGGCTCACGCCGAAACGGCACCTCGCCGCGCGCATCTGGAGTGAACCTGGCAGTGTCGGCCCCCCACTCGAGGCGAAGCACCTGCTCCGCTTCGACCCAGGTTGGCAGAATACCGGCGCTCGGGGTGACGAATAGGTGCGCTCGGCGGCACTGCCATTCGCGCCATCGGCGCATCGGCTCCACCAGCATCGCACGGTCGATCCAGGACTTGGGCGAGCCGGGGTAATCGATCACCGGAGCGTTGACCTCGAGCACCATGAGCGCACCGGTGGCGGAAGCCGCCCTGACACCCTCTCCGCCAAAGTTGTAGTACCGCTCAATGACGACATCCGTGCCGAGCGATCGCGCGAGCTCCGTGACCCTGCGCGCCCGCATCCAGCGCAACTGTCGCCGGCCTAGCGGAGGGCGCAGCGAGTGCCAGTGCACCGGACCTTCCGGAGGCAGTCCACTTCCCGGAGCGACCACCGCATGAACGTCGTGCCCAAGCGCCGCAAGCCCACTGGCGACCTGGCTCACGTGAACTGAACCGCCCGTCATCCCGGGCACTGGCTGGTCAATCGCCGTGTACAGAATGCGCATAGCGCAGCGCTCAGCAGACCTCCGCTGCCGAACCTGGTGCTGAATCAGGCAGCCGTTCGCAAGATTCGTACGACACGCGAACAGCGGCGGTGGCAAGAGGCCCCTGTCGGTTCGGGCAGCGGCCGAGCGAGAGGAGCTGCTCGGAATTCACGCCTCGCGCACCCCGGCGGTGGGCGGGAGCGAGCATTTGGCCAGAACTTCGCCAAAGAGTTGCTCGAGTCGTTCCGCTCGTCGGTCCCACCCGTACAGGGCGGCATCGTCAAATGCCTGACGAGCGATCGCGTTAGCGAGACGCTGATCGGTGAGCACCCGACGTAGCCCGTCCGCCAGAGCCCCGGCGTCACCGGGCGTGACCAACACGGCATTCGCACCATCACGCAGGACTTCACGAATCGACGGCAGGTCGGATGCGACGATTGGCTTGCCGACTTCCATGTACTCGAACAGCTTCAAGGGTGACGTGTACCGCGAGGCAAACGGTGACGCCAACGTGGGAACGACCAATACGTCACCGTCCAACAGCCGCTCGCGCACGCGATGGGGCTCGACCATCCCGACGAACGTCACCCGATCCGCAATACCGATCTCACGCGCGAGACTGCGAAGCCTTCCGAGATCTTGCTCGTTCGGATTTCCCCCAATGATGGCGCCGCGGGCCTCCGGGAGCAGTGCGAGTGCGCGTAGTAGCACATCAACGCCCTTCCATGGATAGAGATGGCCGGCGTACGCCACAGTCGGCGCTGCCGACAGCGGCGGTGGCCGAAGCCGACGATCGGAGTGGAGTGTCACCCCGTTGGGAATCACCGCGACGCACTCGCGCGGACCAAAGCGCTCGTCGAGTTCGTTCCGCAGTGCCCGTGTGGTCGAAACATAGCCGTCCGCGGAGTGCCAGACCCGCCGTTCTCGACGAACCAGGCGTCGTTGCTTCATTTCTGATACCCGCCCGGCGCCGGTGACCGCTCGAGCGCGATCGACGGCCATGGTCGGCGCAAATCCGTGCGATTCATAGATGATCGGTGGGCGCAACGTCCGCGGAAGTCGCAACAACAAGTCGACCACACCGAGATCCCGTGAGATCACGATCGACGTGCGTCGAACCCTCATCGTACAGGCCAACGCCATCGCCAGGTACGACGCCCGCCGGATCGGGGGAAGCCCCCTCACGTTACACTGTCGTAATTCGAAGTGTGGTGACTTCACCATGCTGTAGAACGCAAATGGATCTCGCCGACGCCCTCTCGTATCGACCCGAACCACCAGCGTTATGTGGTGACCGCGATCGGCAACGGCGCCGCAGGTGCGCATCGTCTGCAGTCCGTTCGCGCGCTCGAGCGGAAACCGGATGTCCGCGAGGTAGAGGACCTTCACATCAGAGGTGCCGGATTCGCGCTCTGCACCCGCTCAGGCCGTCCCGAGCGTAGGCGCGCTCACCGCCGCGGTGCCGCATAGAACGACTCGCGGTCGAACAGGTACCGGTAGGCGAGTTGCGGGAGCTGGCGGGGAAACACGACGAACGTATTGTAGACGTTCTTGCCGAGCTCGAGCCTTTGGCGGTCCATCGTCCCGGCGCCGAACTGCGCCATCAACCCGAGGTTCCACCAAACCGACAGCGCACATGCCGCCCAGAACGCTCGGCGAACACCGATCCCGCGCACCGCCTGAAGTGCCGCCGCCAAGCCGACGACCCAAAGGATGGTCAGCCCCACAAACCGGCGCTGGCCAAACGCACCCGCGGACGTCCAAGACTCGACGCTCCCCGTGACATAGATCTGTGTCGCCGCCATCAGACATAGGAGTAGTCCAATCCGGCGCGTGACGACCCCGTCGGCCGATCGGGCACGAGCCGGCCACGCCATCCGCAACAGTCCACCGGCCGCGACCAGCAAGAGCGGTGTCCACACGAACAGTCCATGCTCCGGGGAGAACAGCACCTGCGGGGCATAGAGTGCCAGCCAGTTCATCTTTCCAGTGATCACTTCCGGTGGGCCGAACCGACCGTTCAGGGCTAGGTAGCTCATCGCCTGCGGAGCGTAACAGAGCCCGAACACGCAGGTGCCTGCGCTCGCAACGGCGACCCAGTGTCGGGCTGCACCCACCCGATCGCCGGACACGCGCATCTTGGTGATGGCCGTCCATGTGAAATCCGCTATCGGTCCGATTGCGAGCAGCAGGTCTTGCTCTCGAACCATCGCCATCAGCGCGGTCACAGCGCCAAGCGCCATGATCCCCTGAAACGACCAGGCCCGCCTGACCTGCAACCAGACTCCGACGAAGGCCGCCACCGTGAACGCCGAACACGCGTGCGCCATCCCTGGAGCGATGTACATGTAGAATAGCAACGGCGTGCCCGCCCAGATCACGAGGCCGGCTGCGATACCTCTGCCGACCAGGCGCCCCGCGATTGTCATGGCGATGGCGATCGCCAGGAAACCGTAGACCGCCGAAGCGTAGGTCACGGCCGACAGGTATGGCTGGGAGAACCCGTCGACCGCAATGTCGGAGCCGGCCAGGCTCATGCCCCGCGCCGTGAGATCTCCGACCGCATAGAACGGCGCCCATAGTATGGCCGAGCCGATCGTCCCGAAGTTGTACCGCAGGCCGGTCGCGGTTCGCAGCTCGAGGAACGTCTCATGAAATCCGTACGCATGGGCAATGCCGCGGTCGTAGAAGTGCTGATACTCATTCTCGAACGACAGGTCCTGGTCGAACCACAGGGATCGCAGGTACGCGAAGTACTGGATCTCGTCTGCCGCGTAGAGCCGCGTGGTCACTGCCGGAAGCGAGAGCAGGAAAACAAGAACGAGCGGGAGGCCCACACGCGCTCGACTCGTCCACGCATCATCCAGACGCAGAAGCCGCAGGTGGCGGGTAATTTCCATGGCGACGGACGGGTCGCACTATACCAAATCTGCCCGACCGAACATCGGGCACCACACTTCGGAACGAGCTGCTAAGATCTCCGAGACGTGGACGAACTGCTGCGAGCGACCTACGAAGCGGAGCGCGGGCATTTTTGGTATCGTGGGTTTCGTGACTTCGTCGAACCGTTGTTGGCGCAAGCCGCGCAGGGCGTGAGTCACGCTCGGATTCTCGACTGCGGCTGCGGCACAGGCGCCAACCTGCCACTGCTCGGACGGTACGGGGTGGCGTTCGGCTTCGACCTCACCTGGACCGGCCTCACCTACGCCGCAGCCGCGGGGCACCAACGGATCGCGTGCGCCACGGTCGCTCGGGCTCCGTTTCCCGATGGCAGTTTCGATGTCGTGACCTCGTTCGACGTGCTGTACTGCCTCGAGGACGAGGCCGAGCGCGACGCCATCGGTGAGATGTATCGACTGGTGCGCCCGGGCGGTGCAGTCGTGGTCAACGTTTCCGCCATGGAGATCCTCACCGGTGATCACTCGATCTTCGACGGCGAGCGCCGGCGGTACTCACGGGGTCAGCTGGGTTCAGCCCTCGAGCGCGCCGGGTTCCGGGTCACTCGAATCACCCACACGAACGCCTCTATCTTCCTGCCGATGCTCGCCGTGCGGCTGCTGCAGCGCGCACGCCGTGCGGGAACGGCCGCTGTCGCGAAGAGCGATTTCGCGATGCCGCCGGGCCCGGTCAATCGAGTTCTCTCGTTGCTGCTCGCCGCCGAAGCCCGCTTGTTGCGCCTGGTGGATCTCCCGGTAGGAAGTTCGATACTCTGTCTGGCCAGGAAACCGGCTCTGCATGACGCGACATCCTGAGTCATCCGCTCCGCTGGCCGGTCTCAGCGTTTTCTTCCCCGCATACAACGACGGTGGCACCATCGCGAGCATGATCGTCGCTGCCGTAACGACCGCGCGTGAGCTGACGTCTGACCATGAAGTGATCGTGGTGAACGACGGCAGCACCGACTCGACACGCGATGTCCTCGAAGAGCTGGCCCGCCTCTACCCAACGCTCCGGGTGATCCATCACCCGCAGAACGCTGGATACGGCGGGGCGCTTCAGACCGGCTTCGCGGCGGCCACGAAGGACGTGATCTTCTACACGGACGGTGACGCACAGTACGACGCTCGAGAAATGAGACTGCTCTGGGAGCGCCTCACGCCCGACGTCGACCTCGTCAACGGCTACAAGATCAGCCGATCCGACTCCCTGCACCGGATCGTCATCGGCCGCCTGTATCACAACTGCGTGAAGATGCTCTTCGGGCTTCGCCTTAGGGACGTCGATTGCGACTTCCGGTTGATGCGGCGCCGTATCTTCGAGCGGGTGACACTCGAAAAGAGCAGCGGCGTCATCTGCCTCGAACTGATGAAGAAGGTCCAGGACGCCGGTTTTCGGGTGGCCGAGGTCCCGGTGCATCACTATCACCGGGCCTACGGAACATCGCAGTTCTTCAACGTGCGCCGGATTCTGCGCACCGCCGCCGACGTCTTCAAGCTCTGGCTCGCGCTGGTGTGGCGACGTGAACGGCCCCCGGCATCAGAGTGCTCGGAGTCTTCAGTTCCACTCCCCTCGCGCGCAAAGGACCCAGAGTGACGTTCGATGAGCGCGTCTTTTATCGGAATCGTCGCGTCTTGATCACCGGAGGCCTCGGGTTCATTGGCAGTAACCTCGCCAGGCGGCTCGTCGATCTCGGCGCCGAGGTCCTCGTCGTCGACTCCCTGATTCCGGACTACGGTGGCAACCTCTTCAACATCGACGGAGTCGAAGATCGTCTGACGGTGAACATTTCGGATGTCCGGGACGAGAGCTCGATGAACTACCTCGTCCGCGGGCAAGACGTGATCTTCAACCTGGCCGGACAGGTCAGTCATGTCGACAGCATGAAGGACCCCTACACCGACCTCGAAATCAATTGCCGGAGTCAGCTCTCGCTGCTCGAAGCCTGCCGAAAGAACAGCCCTCGGGTGAAGATCGTCTTCGCCGGAACGCGTCAGGTCTACGGACACCCGGACAGCTTGCCGGTCACGGAAGACCACCTCGTGCGACCCGTCGACGTCAACGGCATCAACAAGGTGGCCGGCGAGTACTACCACTTGGTGTACAACAACGCCTTCGGTATTCGAACCTGCTCGCTCCGGCTGACCAACGTGTACGGCCCACGGCAACTCGTCAAGCACAACAGGCAAGGATTCATCGGCTGGTTCATCCGGCTGGCGGTCGAGGATCGGGAGATCGAACTCTTTGGCGACGGATCGCAAGTCCGAGATTTCGTCTTCGTGGACGACGCGGCGGAGGCCTTTCTGAAAGCCGGCGCCTCCGAAGAGTGCGACGGCGGCGTTTACAATATCGGCGGCACCGAACCCCTCAGTCTCCGAGACCTCGTGCAGAAGCTCCTGGGCGTGGCAAAGGCGGGCCGTGTCCGATACGTGGAGTGGCCGCCGGAGAAGAAGAGAATCGACATCGGTGATTTCTACGCGGACTCATCGAAGTTCACTCGGACGGTCGGGTGGCGACCGACGGTCTCCCTCGACGAGGGCCTGACCCGCGCGGTGACGTTCTACCGCGAACACCTCGAGCACTACGTGGGCGATGCCTGACGACGCAACCACCGGCGGCGTGACGCCGGAGCTTCCGTTCCTTCGACTCGTTCCCGACGACGCCAGCGCCGTGAGGACTGCAATCGAGCGGGTGCTGCAGCGCGGATGGTTCGTGCTGGGTCCGGAAGTAGAAGCGTTCGAGATGGAGTTCGCCGCCGCCGCCGGCACCTCCCGAAGCGTCGGCGTCGCCAGCGGCACGGATGCTCTGGCTCTAGCGTTGAGGGGGCTCGGCGTCGGGCCGGGTGACGAGGTCATCACGACGCCCCTGACCGCGTCGTTCACCGCACTGGCGATCGTGCTGGCGGGCGCGAAACCGGTCTTCACCGATATCGACCCGGAACGGCTGACCCTGTCACCGTCGGCGGTGGGCGAAGCGGTCAACTCGAAGACGGCCGCGCTGGTGCCGGTGCACCTATACGGTCAGGCGGCCGACATGCCGGCGTTGATGGCCGTGGCGGCGCGCCACAATCTCGCCATCGTCGAGGACTGCTGCCAGGCGCACCTGGCCACCTGCGGTGGACAGCCGGTCGGCACCTTCGGACAGGCGGCCGCCTTCAGCTTCTACCCCACGAAGAATCTCGGCGCACTGGGCGACGGCGGTGCCGTGTGCACGAACGACGATCGACTCGCCGACCGCGTGGCGTCACTGCGAGACGGTGGCCAGTCGGGCAGGGACGTGCACACGGAGACGGGGATCAATTCGCGCCTCGACGAGCTCCAGGCGGCCATCCTGAGAGCTCGCCTGCCGCAACTGCCCCAGCGAACGGAGCGCCGGCGCGCCCTCGCGGCCGCGTACCGCCGTGGTCTCATCGACGCGCCGGTCACCGTTCCACTCCAGGTCGACGCGGGGCACGTCTACCACCTGTTCCCGGTGCGATCGAAACGGCGCGACGCCCTGCGCGCCCACCTACGCAGCCTCGGAATTGGTACGCTCGTGCACTACCCGACGCCGGTGGCTCGCCAGCCGGCATTCTCACGCTTCACGCCAGCCGAATGCCCGGTGGCCGAGACCGCCTGCGATGAACTGCTGTCCCTCCCGCTCTATCCGGAACTCTCGGACGAATCGGTCGATCGCGTCTGCGGCGCGCTCGAGAGGTTCGCGTAGCCCAGGTCGAGCCGGCACGACCGCGACCGGAGCACCCCGACGGTGCAGGCGAACATCACGAGGGAGAGCGTCGCCAGCAACGCCGGTTCAGCCAAGCGCCCGCACACCGCGTTGATCGCCTGGTGAGCTTGAAGCAGCCAGTCCAGCGACGCATACGCGGGCAGCGCCGTGATCCGCTCGCTCAGCACAGCGGCATGAGGGTAGTTGAGAAGCGCGCGGTCAGGAGGGATGAGCAGCACGCTGCCGAGGCTGTACTGCGTCAGATGGACGACGGCCTGGGACGCGACCATCACCCGCCAGTAGCCGTTCAGACCCGCCTGAGCTGAAACAGAATCACGCCGGCGGACCCTAAGGACAGCATCCCGACAGCAACGCTGAGCGCGGCCGGCACGACGCCCAGGTAATACAGGTAGACCCACCAGAAGTCGAGGCTGTACGCGAACTGCGCCGAAAAATCCCGGGCCTCGCCGACGGCTGGCTCCGCCAGTGGCCTCGGGTCGGCGCCGGCCAGATACCGCAGGTTCCGCGGCACGGCGACGGCAGCTGCGCCGGAGTTCAAAGCAATCGCCGAGAATGACCATTGCCAGCGACGAACCTCACGCGTCTGATATCCGATCTCCGGCGTGTGCCCAACCTTGGAAAAGTCGACGAGGATACCCGGCACCTGGACCAGGATGCTTACGGCCAACCCGACCGTGACGATCCGCCGCCGCAAGTCCGTCGTCGCCCCACAGAACCATCGGGCCAGTGGCACGCACAGCAGTGGCGTCATCGGTAACAGATACCTGGGCCCGTACGAACGGTCGGCGTCCCAATGCTCGAGCGACGCGTAGAAGCAGAACAGGACGAGTGCCACACCCCCCAGCAGGACCGCCGAATTCCGGTCGTTTCGACTCAACTCGAACAGCGCGACCACACCAAGAACGAGCACGGGCGAGTACAGGAATAGTGATCCGCCGGGGCTGAACATCAGACCGAGCGCCCCGGCCCAGACCGAGCCAACGCCGGCCGTCTGATCCCGGAGATACCCGGTGTCGAGCGGATTCCCAAAGCGCACCGCGTTGTAGTAGGCAGTGAGCAGCACGGCGACGATCGCCGGTGTGGCCACCATCGTGGTCGCCCGAACGGCCCGGCGCCAATCGGGCCATGATTCGAGCGTCACCCAGAGCGCAATCGGGAGCGCCACGAGCACCAACTCCACCCGCACCAGCAGGGCCGCACCGATCCCGACCCCGCTGAGCGCCAGCATGCCCGAATGGCCGGACCGCATGCCGACCCATGCCCCGTAGACCGCGATGAGGACGCACAGTGCCGCAAGCGGCGCGTTGAAGCCGAACTTGGCATACGGCCAGAGGGCCGTGCCGCAGGCGACGGCCAACGCCGTCATCACCGCGGGTCTTGTCCGCCCGACGAGGGCCCAGGCAAACCAGAACGTCAGCCACACCGAGGCCGCCGCCGCCACGGCGCTGCCGACGGTCAGGCCGGCCTTCCGGAGAGACTCCGAGCGACCGATGCTCCCTCCGGTGAACCGCTCGGCAGCCCGCCCGAGCAGATAGAACGGCACCGAGTAGACGGCGTGCCCGATGCCATAGGGCGCATAGTAACGGCCATCGACGCCGCGATGGGCCTCCATCCCAAACAGGTTGTCTGGCATGGTGACCGAGCCCCGCTCGACGATCGACTTGGTGACCTCGTAGGTCATGATGTCGGTCGCCATGCTTCCGCCGGTCGTCGCGCCGTAAAGACACAAGCTGAACAGGAAGACGAGCCGCGCCGCGCGGCGTGCGGTCGATGGCGTTTCGCTCGCCCGCGTTTCTGGCGGCATCGTCATGCGCGCAAGGCCTCAGGCCGGTGAAGCGAGACAAGCAGTGACCGGCACAGCCAACTCGCGATGGCGAGCGGAGCCAGGCCGAGCGCGAGGGCGATCCCGGCGGGAACAGCTCCGAGATAGAAGAGGTACAGCCACCAGAAATCCAGACTGAAGGAGAATTGCTGGGAGAAATCACGTTGGGTCGCCTGGCCGATCTCGACCACGTCGGGCGGTGTGGCCATCCCCGTCAAGTAACCCACGTTGCGCGGCACACCCTCCAGGGTCGACTTCGAGTTCAGGACAAGCGGCGCGGCTTGCCAGGTGTACCGACTCATCTGAATCGAGTAGCCGTCGGTCCGCCTCGCGAAGGCGTTCTGGATCTTCGAGTAGTCCACGAGCACCCCGGGCAGCTGAACGAGCACGCTTAGGGCGAGCGTGCCAGGCAAGATCCACCGCCAGGCTGCACCCGGCTGCAATGGGAAGAGCGCGGCAACGGGCATCGTCAGGTACGGCAGCACCGGCACCAGATACCGGGGGCCGTAGCTTTCCCCACCGTCCCATTGGTGCATCCTGGCGATCAGCAATACGAGCGTCACGGCCTGCCCGGCGAACAGCAAGGCAGTCGACCGATCGTGCGTGGCAAGTCGCCTCAACGCCAGCGCCCCGACCGCGGTGATGGGCGCATAGAGAAACAGGCTGCGGCCGGGACTGGCCAGCAAACCGTGCAAGCCGACCCAGAGCGGAGCATCGAACCGGACGTTGGGATCTCGAAGCAGTCCCGTGTCGAACGGGTGACCGAACCGGGCGGCGTTGTACCACATCCACATGCCGACCGCGACGGCGATCGGCGCGCCAAACAGCGCGCATCGCCGCAGTATCCGCGCCCGGCTCGGCCACGACAGCGCAACGATCCACCCTCCAATCGGAATCGCCATCACGCCCATCTCATGGCGTGTCAGCAGGGCCGCGCCGAGGAACGCGCCGCCAACCACGAGCACGGCCGGGCGCTCCTCACGCACACCGATCCAGCTACACAGCGTCGCTGCCAGCAGGCCGCAGGTCGCCAGGGGAGCATTGAATCCGAATTTCGAATAGGGCCAGAGTGTGGTGCCGAACGCCAGGCCGAATGCGGCCGTCAACGAGCCCGTCATCGAGCCGGTGAGGCGCCAGGCAAACAGAAAGGCCAGTGGAGCGCACAGCGCGGCGGCGACCGCGCTGCCGACCACGACGGCCGCCTTGTCGAGCGTCTCCGGCTTGCCGATATGAACGCCAGACACACGCTGGATCAGCCGCGAAGCCACATAGAAGGGGATGCCGAAGACGGGGTGAGCGAGACCCACTGGCGCGTAGTATCGGCCGTCCACACCGCGTTCGGCTTCGGTCGCCAGTACGTTGTACGACATGGCGAAGGAACCCCGCTGCACCAGGTTCTTCGTCACTTCGTAACTCGCGAGATCAGTGGCGAAACTGCCACCGGTCGTCGTGAGATAGACGCAGCCGACGATGCCGAACACGATGCCTGCCGCTCGCGTGGTTGTCATGCCGGAAATCAGGTGCGACCGAGAAACGCCATCGTCAGGATGCCGCGACGGCTGCGGCTCAGAATAGCACGCGCTCAGATGCGATGGGGAACAACCACGGAACCAACGACGGCTGGTTGTTGCGCTATAATCACCGCTCGTCCCGAGGGTAACCTGCGCGTGGCTCACACACTGGGCTTGGATCGCCTCGAACGTCATCCCGGCCGCACGATCGTCGCCGTCGGCGTACTCTTTGCGGTTGCTTACGTCTCGGCGGTCACACTATTTCCCCGCGCTCACGGACGCATCATCGATGGCGACGGCATTCAGTACTACGCCTACCTACGATCGCTCGTTTTCGATCGCGACGTGAACTTCGTCAACGACTACGAGCTCCTGTACGGCGCCGACACCGACAACGTGTGGCTCACCAACCGCACGGTCACAGGTTACGCCGTCAATCAGATGTCGATCGGCCCGGCCCTGCTGTGGCTGCCCGTCTTCCTCCTGACCTGCGGCCTCGTGGCAGCCGGCACCCTGCTGGGCTCGTCAGTGCCGGTCGACGGCTTTGCCGCGCCTTTTCAGCTGTCGGCAGGCCTCGCAGGGATCGTCTATTCGACCGCCGGCGTCTACCTCCTGTATCGAATCTGCGCGCGCGAGTTCGCGCCGCGACCCGCGCTCTGGGCGAGCCTCGTTGCCTGGCTCGCCTCCCCGGCAATCTACTATTCGCTCGTCTCCCCCACGTACTCTCACGCGCTCTCGATGTTTACCGTCGCCCTGTTCGTCGACGTCTGGCGCCGCACGCGAGGAGAATCCGGTCCGCGCCGCTACGTGGTGCTCGGCTTGCTGGCCGGCCTGGCAGCCCTCGTCAGATGGCAGGACGTCATCATCATGCTGCTGCCGGTCGGCGAGGCTGTGGCCAAGCGCCCGACGCGGGTCACGCAAGCCGTCGGCCGACTCGCCCTCATGGGGGGCGTCTCTGCCGTTGCGTTTGCCCCGCAGATGATGGCGTGGCGCGCCATGTACGGGCGCTTCGTGCTTACGCCGCAGGGCTCGGACTTCATGCGGTGGACCGAACCCCAGATCGCCGCGGTGCTGTGGTCGTGGAATCACGGCCTCTTCTCATGGACCCCGGCGCTCCTTCTGGCCGTCGGTGGCCTCTATTGGCTGCACCGGCATGACCGACTCCTGGGCTGGGGGTCGGCCGTCGTCGTGTTGATCGCCGTCTACATCAACGCCTCCGTCGTCGACTGGTGGGGCGGCGAGGCATTCGGCGCACGCCGGTTCGTCAGCTACACCGTCTTTTTCGCCCTCGGACTCACCGCGATCGCGTCCACAGAGCGATTGCGTCGGCAGGCCTACGCCGTGAGACTTGTCGCCGCTTTCCTGATCGCCTCCAACGTCCTTTTTCTAGCCCAGTACCAGATCGCCATGCGGAGCGGCGGGGAAATCGTCGAGTATCCGGTGACGGCGAGACAGGTGCTCTGGGAGCGGTTCGCGCTTCCCTGGCGCCTTGTCGGTCGCCAAGCGCTCGAGTGAGCGTCTCAGGAGCGACTCAACCGGCGGGCGGACGCCTCCCGAAGGGTCCGTTCGTATACATCTAGATACTCGGCGGCGCAGACGGCTGGCCTGAAGCGCGCGTCGATGATCCGCGCGGCTTCCGGACCCGCACGCGGTGTGTCGCGCGCCAGCACGGATCGAACCGCCACCGCCAGAGCCGACGGATCTTCCACCGTGAAGAGCGTCATGTCGTCCGGAAAAAACGACTGGACCTCCGTGGAACCCGCCGTTGCGCTGGCCACGACGGGGGTGCCACAGGCGAGCGCCTCGATCGACACGCTTCCCCACGACTCCAGCCGGGATGGCAGCACGAAGAGGTCAGCAGCCGCGTAGTATCGCCAGAGCCGGGCATTGTCGATCCGTCCAAGGAATCGGACGGATCGCGCTAGCTGGAGTTCCGCAACCCGGCGCTCGAAGTCTGCTCGGAGAGCCCCCTGTCCAATGATCCACAGCGTCGCCCTTGGGCTGTCGGCGAGAATGGCAGGCATGGCTGAAAGCAGGTCCGGATACCCGGCGACCTCGTGGAGCCGCTTGACCGTCAGCAGCAACGGGCCGGCACCGACACCGAGCTCGCACCGAATCTGGCGGCGCTCCTCCTCCGGAACAACCCGAAACGCCTCCACCACCGGTGCGTGAATGACCGTTGATGGGTCGGTCGCCAGCCCGAGCGAGCGCGCATGCGTCAACAGGGCTCGACTGTAGAAGACGCGATGTGACGCTCCGGTGACTGTGTCGGCGAACCGCCGGTGCGACGCCGGCTCGTGGTGCCAGATGTCGGTGCCGTAGAGGGTGATGATGCGCGGGGTCGCCCGCCACCGCGCCACCCGCGACGCGACCTCGATCATGAGCCCATTGCTGTGCAGGTGGATGAGATCCGCTCCGCGCAACGCTCGGCTCAGTCCCAACCCGATCCGCACGCCGGCCAGTATGGCTCCGGCCCGGCTTCGGTGAAACAGGCCGCTGCCCCGACGTGGAATGTGTGTGATCGGTGTCACACCGGCGACCGCCGAACCGGCGGTCGGATGGGACACGAATGCGGTGTCCACTCCGTGCCCCCGGAGCTCTCTGGCCAACAGCGACGGAAGCAGCGAATTGGCAGCCTGCACCGGCAGCGCGACCGGACTGACCATGCACACGCGCATGACGGATTATAATCTGTCTGAATGTTCGACAACGTCCGTCGTATCTTCGGGCATCTGCTCGTCTACGGTTCCGCGGACGTAGCGATTCTCGCAGTCAACTTTCTCCTCCTGCCGGTCTACACGCGCGTCTTGTCTCCGTCGGAGTACGGCGTGTTGGCGCTCGTCCTCGTGCTCGAAGCGGTTCTCAAGCCCTTGTACCGATGGGGTCTGGATACCGCCTTCCTGCGGCTCTATTACGATTTCCCCGATGAGGCGGGACGCCGCACTCTCGCCGGCACGATCATCCTCTTCCTCTTGGGTGCGAACGGCGGGTTGACGCTTCTGCTCCTCGCAGTGGCGCCCGCGATCAGCGGCGCACTGTTCGGCGTCCTGGATCATACGATGACGCTCTCGCTGTTGTTCGCCAACAGCTTCATCGCCAGCTTCATTTTCCCACCGTTGACACGACTGCGAATCCAGGAGCGGTCACGAGCATACGCCACGCTGACCTTCGTGCGATCCCTTGGCACGGTCATCGTGCGCCTGGTGTTCGTCGTCGGCTTGCGGTGGAGCGTCACAGGCATCGTCCTGGCCGACGTGGTGGTGTCGACCCTGATGGTCGCCGGTCTCGGCCGGACCATTCTTGCCATGGCGAATTGGCGGTTCTCTCGTTCGGTGGCGCGGGAGATGCTTCGGTATGGCCTCCCGCGAGTGCCGCAGGGCCTCATGCACCAGGGCATGGCGATGAGCGATCGTTTCTTTCTCGGTCTGTATCTCCCGTTGGGACAGGTAGGCGTGTACTTGATCGGTACCAGCATCGCCTCGCTGGTCAAGCTCTACCCCGTGGCGCTGGGTGCGGCCTGGATGCCGTTTGCCTTCGACTCGATGCGGCGCGCCGACGCACCGCAGTTGTTCGGTCGCCTCGCCAGCTATGCCTTCGCCGTCCTCGCCTTCCTCACGCTCGCGCTGGCCTGCCTCGCGGAACCGGTCGTGGAGTTGATGACGCCTGACATGTTCCGCGGCGCGGCACGGGTCGTGCCGCTACTGGCCCTGGGCATGGCCATCCAGTCGACCTCGACCTTTCTGTCGACTTCGATCAACGTCTCGAAGCGTACCCACGCCTACCCGATCGCCACCGCTGTCGCCGGAATGGCAAGCATCGGCGGGTACTTCGTGCTGATCCCTCGATGGGGTCTCTTCGGCGCAGCCGGTGCCGTCGTCGTCGGGCAAGTCGTGCTCGTCGTCACATTAGGCTACTTCGCACAGCGCTACTTTGCCATCGCCTATGAATGGATCCGGCTTGCGAAGGCCGCGGCAACGGCCGCGGCGCTCTATGGGATAATGGTCGTGGCGTCGCCGGCGTCGACCGCCACGGCGCTCGGCGTGGCGGTCGCCCTGCTGGCAGCCTATCCGGTCGGCCTAATCGTCCTCGGGTTCTTCAAGACGAGCGAGCTTCGGGAGATCCGGCAGTTGCTGGCGAGCCTCCGAACCGCCACTGCCTCGGACGTGCGGGTGCCCTCCGCACGTGAGGAGCGAGGCCGCTTGATGTAGACGCGGTTCCACGACCACTGCGATGCGGATTATCGACCCGGAAGCTATAGAACGCCACGGCGCCGAGAGGTTTCGGTCCGAGTACCATTACGCTGTGTTCGAGTACTGGCGCTCGGCCAAGTTGCTGCGTTACTTGACGAATGCCGGCATCACGCGCCTCGGCCGAATGCTCGATGACGGCTGCGGCGGTGGCGGCATGAGCGTTTCGTTCGCCGAAGAGGCTGAATCGGTCGTCGCCATCGATCTCGCGGATCGTTTCCGGGACGCGGGTACTCGGCTGGCTTCGGAGCAGGGCGGCCCGAAGCCGGCGTTCTCGAGAGCGGATGGCACGGCGCTGCCGTTTCGCGACGGGAGCTTCGACCTCGTCATCTCTCATGCGGTCATCGAGCATGTCAAGAACCCGGGGGCCTATCTGCGCGAAGCGCGGCGGGTCCTCCGGCCGGGCGGACGACTCTTTCTCGAAACGGCTCCGTATCTGTCGCCGAGCGGAGTCCACCTCCCGCGGTTGCGGTTCCCGATTCCACCGCACCTGCTCCTCGGCCGTCGGCTGGCCTTTCGACTGTGTTGGTGGCTCGCCCGCCACGCGCCGGGTACCTTCCGCGTACCGGTGGGCGGCTCCTCGTTCCTCGCGCAGGCGCGACGCGGCGAAGCGAAGATCGACGACCTCTATTACCTGGTTACACTCAATAACCTCCGTCAGCACATTTCCGAAGCTGGATTCACGCTGGTTCGCGAGGACCTGGAAATCAGCAAGCTCGCGCGTCGAACGTTGCCGCGATGGCTCGTCGACCAGATCCCGGACCTCCCGATCGGTCGAGATGTCCTGATCACGAACATGGAATACGTGCTGGCCTGTTGACCGCCGCGGCAATGAAGCTGATCCTCACCGTCGATACCGAAGCCGATGATCAGTGGGAGACCGACGCGTCCCTGACCACGACCAACCTCGAGCACGTGCCGCGATTCCAGGCGCTCTGTGAGCGCTTTGAATTTCCGCCGACCTACCTCTGCACGCACGAAGTGATCACGAGCGCCGTGTTCAACAAGACGCTGCGTCGCCCGGCGCGTGCCGGCCGCGCCGAGATCGGTGCACATCTCCACCCCTGGTCCACGCCGCCGTTCGACGCCGCCTGGGACGACGGCGGACGCGGGCGTACCTATCCGTCTGAGCTCCCCGAAGATCTGCTCCACGCCAAGCTGGCTTCGCTGACCGAGGTGCTCGGCGACCGGCTCGGACATCAGCCGACGAGCTACCGAGCCGGTCGGTGGGGCTTCTCGACCGCGCAGGTCACTGCGCTCTGCAAGCTCGGATACACGGTCGATTGCTCCGTGACGCCGCCCGTGTCCTGGGCCGGAGATCTCGGCCTGCGCAACGGTGGCCCTGACTTCACGCGTGCGCCGCTGGCCCCCTACTCCCTCTCCCGGCACGATGTGTGTCGCTCGGGATCGTCCAAGTTGCTCGAGGTGCCGGTCACGATCGTCCACACGAGCAGCCTGATGCGACGGTGGCGCCGGCTCCGCCGCTGGTTCCGTCATCACCGACGCGCCTGGCCGGCCCGCGCCGGAGACCGGCTCTTCCGCTTGGCGCCACAGTGGTTTCGGCCGTCTCCGCAGATGTCGGCCCAAAGGCTGATCGCGGTCTACGAGACAGCAAACGCGCTGGGGGTCCCGGCCGTCGAGATGATCCTGCATTCGTCCGAGCTCATGCCGGGCGGCCCGCCCTACGACCGGACGTCGGCCGCGGTGGACGATCTGTTCCAGCGGCTCGAAATCACGTTCAGTCACCTCTCGGCGCGCGGCGTCGAGGGCATGACCCTGGCCGAGTTCGCCCGCCCGCGCTCGGCCACCGGCCGCGCGAAGTCGCTGCGCGCCATCGAATCGTACATCGCCAGGTCGTAGGGATTCGGTGGGACACCTGTCCGATGATGATGACGAGACTGGCCTGGTTCACGCCGCTGCCGCCGGAGCGCTCCGGCATCTCGGCCTACAGCGCGGAGTTGCTGCCGGCTCTCGCCGAAGAGTACTCGATCGACGTCTTCACCGAATCGCCGTCTGCGTGCCGGCCAGCCGGCGTCGACCTCCTCGATGCGCATGACTTCGTCTGGAAACATCAGCGGCACCCCTACGACCTCGCCGTCTACCAACTCGGGAACGCGACTTGCCATGACTACATGTGGCCCTACCTTTTCCGATTCCCCGGGCTAGTCGTTCTCCACGACGGACAGCTGCACTTCGCGAGAGCCAGACTCCTCCAGCAACAGGAGCGCTGTGAGGACTACCGCGCCGAGTTCACGTTCAACCATCCAGACGTCAAGGCGGAAGTCGCGGATCTGGGCATCACGGGTCTGTTGGGTTCCCTGCATTATTTCTGGCCGATGCTCCGCACAGTGGTCGAAGCGTCACGATGCGTCGCCGTCCACAGCCACTGGCTCGCGACCGACCTTCGAGCAGAATTTCCCGAGGCGACGATTGCCAACCTGTGCATGGGGGTCCCGGCAGGAACTCCGGGCGCCAGCCCCGGCACCATTCGGACCCGCCATGCGATTCCCGAGAATGCCGTGGTCTTCGCGGCTTTCGGACGGATCACGCCGGAGAAGCGCATTACGCAGATCCTTCAGGCACTGGCTGCGATCGGCGAAGGCGAAACGCCGATACACCTGCTGCTGGTCGGCGCATCGGCCCCGTACTATGATCCGGTTGCCGATGCGCGATCGCTCGGTGTCTCGGACCGGGTGACGCTCACCGGATTCGTCGACGAGGCCGACCTGGCCGACTACCTCGAGTGCGCGGATATCTGTCTCTGCCTCCGGTGGCCGTCCGCCCGGGAAACGTCGGCCTCCTGGCTGCGATGCCTGGCGGCCGGCAAGGCGACCATCGTCACCGACCTGGTCCACACGGTCCAGGTGCCCTCACTCGATCCCAGATCGTGGAAGCCCCAGCACGCGCCGGCGATCGGCGAAGGCGCCCCGGACGGCCGCCCGGTCGAACCGATCTGCGTCAGCCTCGACATTCTCGACGAGGATCATTCTCTCCGGCTGGCGATGAGGCGGCTAGCCCAGGACGACGCACTGCGCTCGCAGTTGGGCCGCCAAGCATATGCGTACTGGCAACGTCACCACACGCTCGATCGAATGGTGTCCGACTACCAGGCGCTGCTCGGCCGGGCCCTCGCCATCCAGCCACCCGCGGAAGATCTTCCCCGGCACCTCCGTCAGGATGGCCTCGAACGCGCGCTGACCTTCGCGGCCGAGGGCGGATACCCTGAGAATCCGTTCGACCCGCGCGCCCGGTAGACGGTAACTTCATTGCTACCAATAGGTTAGCCTTGACTTCGCACCGCCGCAAAAAGTAGGCTCAGACGGTTGACCATCACGCTCAATGGCGAACGGTTCGAACTCGACGCATCCATGAACGTCACCCAGTTACTCGAACAGCTGGACATCGACCCTCGGCGCGTGGCGGTCGAGCACAATCTCACCGTCTTGAAGCGCCCGGCCTTCGATTCCACCATGGTCGCCGAAGGGGATCAGATCGAGATCGTGAACTTCGTCGGCGGAGGTATGCGATGACTGACACGCCGCTGGCCATCGCCGGCCGAGCATTCCGCTCTCGTCTGCTCGTCGGCACGGGGAAGTACCCCTCGAACGACGTCATGGTCCGAGCCCACGAAGCGTCCGGCGCCGAACTCATCACCGTCGCCGTTCGACGGGTCAACATCAGCGATCGCAGCAAGGGCTCGCTGCTGGATCACATCGATACGGCGAAGTACAGCCTGCTCCCGAACACGGCGGGATGCTACACCGCAGAGGACGCCATCCGTACGGCGAAGCTGGGACGGGAAGCCGGGCTGTCCAACTGGGTCAAGCTCGAGGTCATCGGGGACGAGCGCACCCTGTTTCCGGACAACGAAGC
Source organism: Acidobacteria bacterium UBA2161 (assembly GCA_002328835.1). Classification (GTDB taxonomy): domain Bacteria; phylum Acidobacteriota; class Vicinamibacteria; order Vicinamibacterales; family UBA823; genus UBA2161. The sequence goes on from DCWN01000032.1 coordinate 67,702, forward strand.
GCTGATCACGGCCACGTGCGAACTCGTCAGGGACGGCTTCGTCGTCCTGCCCTATACGAATGACGACCCCGTCGCCTGCCGGAAGCTCGAGGACGCAGGTGCGGCCGCGGTGATGCCACTCGGGGCGCCCATCGGATCCGGCCTGGGCATCCAGAACCCGAATAACATCGAGATCATCAGAGAAGCCTCTGGCGTGCCGGTCATCGTGGACGCCGGCGTGGGCACCGCCTCGGACGCCGCGTTCGCCATGGAACTCGGCGTGGACGGCGTCCTCATGAACACTGCCATTGCCGAAGCCACCGACCCGCCGGCCATGGCCGAAGCGATGTGCCTCGCTGTCCAGTCGGGTCGGCTGGCGTACCTCGCGGGACGGATTCCCAAGAAGCGATACGCGTCGGCCAGTAGCCCGCTGGAAGGTGTGGTCGGACGATAGGGCAGGCAACAGAGCGCTGTCGGCCGACGTCTGTTGACCGACGATGACCGATGACTGACGACTCATCCACCTTCAGGCGGACGGTTAGTTCGGACGACCTCGCGCGGCTCAAGCAGGAGCGTGAGGAAGTCGACCGGAAGTACAACGAGGCCTTGACGGCGCTCGATCGAGCGGTGCAGCAGATGCCGTCGCTGCCCGATCCGCCACCGCCGCCCGACGACTCGCAGGTCGGTCCGCTCAACGCCAGGTGGCGTCTCATCCCGGACCACGCGCCGACGGTTGGCTCCGGACTCCGCGCCTGGTTCAGACGGGTCGTCTGGAAACTGGTGGCACCGGCCTTCCAGCAGCAACACGAGTTCAACAGCGCGCTGGTCGACCATTTCAACCGGAATCTCCGGGTGGACCGCGAGCGAAATCAGGTTCTCTTCGAGGTGCTGGCGACACTGCGCGGTCAGTCGGAGGCCTTGACGGCCTTCGAAAACCGCCTGGTCCTCTTCGTGCAGCAGCTCACGCCTTACGTTGACACGAAGGATCTCGAGCTCGCCGGGATCCTGCGGCGGATCAATGAGGATCGCGCCGAAGCCATCGTTGGGCTCGAACAGCGCACGGTCGGCCTGGCCGGCGGTATCGGCGGCGTGAGCGACGAGCTGCAGAAGCGGTGGGAGTCGATGGTGGCGCGCGAGCGTCGCTACGAGGCCCAGGTGCACGAGGTCCGCACGACGCTCAGCACGCTGCAGCAGTCGTCGCTGACGCTCAAACGCGAGTTGGAGCGCTGGCTCGAGCGGCGGCCCGACGCGCCGCCGCCCATCCAGCCTTCCGATGCGGCGGCCCACGCGAATGCCTCGACCACGATCGATTCGTACAAGTACGTCGGATTCGAAGACCAGTTCCGGGGCTCACCCAAGCAGATCCGATCCCGCCTGGAAGCCTATCTCCCCGACTTCGAAGGCGCATCCGACGTGCTCGACGTCGGATGCGGACGTGGAGAGTTTCTCGATCTGCTACGGGAGCACGACATCGGCGGACGTGGCCTCGATCTGAACCACGAAATGGTCGAGGTGTGTCACAGTCGCGGCCTGACGGCCGCCGAAGGAGACGCGCTGGGCTATCTCGAGGGACTCCCCGACAAATCGCTGGGCGGACTCATGGCGGCGCAGGTCGTCGAGCACCTCGATCCGGGATACCTCATGCAGATGCTCGACGCGGCGTACCACAAGCTGCGTCCCGGGTCGAAGATCATTCTCGAGACGATCAACCCGGCGTGCTGGTACGCCTTCTTCGAGAGCTACATCCGGGACGTCACGCACGTCCGGCCGCTCCACCCGGACACACTGCAGTACCTGATGCTGTCCAGCGGCTTTCAGAAGGTGGATGTCCGGTACAGCGCGCCGTTCCCGGACGACTCGAAGCTGCAATCGGTGCCCACGCTGGCGGTCGCGACCGGTGGTGAGCGGACGTCTGATATCGAAGCGGTGATCTCGACCGTGAACGAGAACGCGTCGAAGCTCAACACGCTGCTGTTCACTCACCTCGACTACGCGGCGGTCGGCGAGCGCCTGTAGACGAGCGCCGTCATGGCCGCGGCGGTCTGGATGTCAGGGCCTCACGCTGCACGTCGCTCGGGTGAAGTCCGGCTCAGGCTTGGTGTGACAGGTTTGGAGTCGGAACGTCGGCGGTCCATTCCATGACGACAATTCTTTTGACCTTCGTCGTCGCCTTCGCGATCTCCGCGGGACTGAATTGGCTGATCGGACGGAAGACACCGACACAGGGCAAGTTCGTACCTCAGGGTGGGGTTGGCGGTGGACCGGCGCTCGGTCTGATTGTGCTTGGCGGCCCCTTGCTGCTTGGCGGCGGGCGGGAAGTGGGCTTCTTGCTGACCACCGGCGCGATCGTCTTCGCGCTGGGATTGGCCAACGACGTGGCACGCTGGAGACCCTCCACGAAGCTCCTCATCGCCGTCGTGCTCGCCACCGGATTCCTCGTCGTTGACTACCGACTAGCCTGGACCGGATCACTTACCATCGATAGCATGCTGACCATCGCCTGGGTGGTGGGCATGCTCGGCGCATTCACCCTCCTGGACCGGTTGGCCGGCCTGTCCAGTGGGGTGGCCCTGGCAGTGGGAACGGTCTGGCTGTGGAGCGCCTGGACCGGTCAGCCCGCGCCTCCGGCCATCGAGTGGACACGCTACCTCGCCTGGCTGATCGGCGCGTCAACCGGGGTGCTGGCCTCGAACCGCTCGGCTGGGCTGGCGCTGGGCAGCAGCGGCTGCTGGGTCCTCGGGCTGAATGTTGCGGGCCTCCCGCTCGTGGGCAGTACAGAGAACCTGCAGGGAACTGCCCTGCTGCCGATTCTGACGCCACCCGTCTTCATCCTCCTGCTTCCGGCACTCGATCAATTCCGCCGAACGGTCGCTCGCGCAATGACGCGCCAGACACTGGGAACCCTGGCGTTGTCGCTCCCCCGGGCCTTCGTCGTCGGCCTCCCACAGCGGGCCACGGTGCTCACGCTCGGCGGATTCGCCGCACTCGGCGGTCTCGCGTGGGTCGTGGTGGACTCGGTCGTCGGCTACAGCGTGTCTCTTGGGGTGCTGGGGCTTCTGACCGTGGCGTTCGCCCGGACGCGAGTGAGGCTGTTCCACACGGTGCACGGCGAACTTCCGGCTACCGGTGCGGTGACGTACTTGGACGTCACGCTGGGGGACGTACGAAGCATCCTCGCGATGATGCTGGACGCCTGCCTGGTCACTCTCACGTTCTACACCGCCTGCCGGTGGCACTACGGGAGCCAGTTCAATACTCAATTCGACACCTTCCTTCATGGCCTCCCTGTCGTCCTGGCAGCGCAGATGACGACTTTCTTCGCCCTCGCCCTCTACCGCAACGTCTGGCGCACCTTCAGTCGGCGAGACGTCCTGATCCTTGGCGCCGGCGTCGTGCTCGGGACGCTCGTCGCCTACGCTCTCACGGCCGCGCTGTTCGACTCCGCACCAGATGTGGCTTCCGTGTGGGTTCTCGACGCCGGGCTGCTCTTCGCGGTGGTCTTCGCTTCCCGGGC
>DCWN01000020.1 GCA_002328835.1 Acidobacteria bacterium UBA2161
AACCTATCTTATCCGTTTCTAACTCAGCCGACAACCGCCGGTCATCAGCGACCGGCTCGACAACAGCGGATGCCGTTCGAGGTTGTTGATCACCTCGGCGCCAGCGAGACGCGAACCGTCTTTCCGCCCACCATGCTGACGGCCACGGTCGCTGAGATCCTGGCGGCGCGCGAGGCCCCGCGACGTGGCTAACCTCGAACGAGAGGTCGTGCGACGGGCGAATCCGTTGGAGGTCGTCATTCCGTCGTTGACGGGTGACGTCGTACGGGCGGGTGCAGCCGAACGCTTCACCCGCTGCCCGTTCCACGACGACCAGCACCCGTCCCTCCGCATCAATGTGGAGAAGCAGCGGTGGTATTGCGACCCCTGCCAGACCGGCGGCGATGTGTTCGAGTTCGTCCAGCGGTTCCGTGACATGGCCTTTTCCGAGGCGCTGACGTTCCTCGCCGAACGCGCCGGCCTGAACGGCAACGGTCCCTCACCCAACGACGGCCCCGGGGATACCGAGGGGGGGAGGGGGGGTACCTCACCCCGAAAACAGTACGAACACTCGAACACCTCGGCCCATGGGGTCGCCCTGGCCCACTATGCCGAGGCCAAGGGGCTGCCGGAGGTGTTCGTCTGTGACCTCGGCGTTACGGAGATCACCGTTGGCGGCCGATCCGCCCTGCGGATTCCCTACTTCGGTGAGGACGGTGCCGAGCAGGCCGTTCAACTGCGCCTGGCTCTGGCCAAGGGCGAGCGAGACGCTCGGTTCAAGTGGCGGAAGGGGTCGAAGCCCTGCCCGTATGGCCTCTGGCGACTCGAGGACGCCCGCACGGAAGGACGCCTTGCCCTCGTCGAGGGGGCGTCCGATACGCAGACGCTGTGGTGGCACGGGATTTCTGCGCTCGGCCTGCCCAGTGCGTCATTCACGCTCGACCAACTCGACGGCCTGCTCGACGGATTCACACGCATCGATGTCGTCATCGAGCCGGATCGCGGCGGGCAGACCGTCCTGGCGGGCGTGGCAAAGACCGCGTTCCGCGATCGGGTCTGGCTGATCACCCTCGGTGAGGCGAACGACCCGTCAGAACTCCATCTCCGAGACCCGGAGAAATTTCTGGACCAGTGGCGGTTGGTAACCGAGGCAGCGCAGCGATGGTCCGACCTGGACGCCACCGAACGCTCAGAACGGGTCACCGTCACCTTCCGGGCGGCGCAGGAACTGCTCGACGATCCCCGCCTCATCGACCGTATCGGCGACACGCTTCGGGCGCGTGGCTATGCGGGTGACGTCCGCCCGGCACTCTTGGCCTACCTGGCCCTGACCTCTCGCCTGCTGGATCGTCCAATCAACCTCGCCTTCGTGGCCCAGTCGGGCGCCGGGAAGAACACCGCCGTGGATTTCGCCAAGGCGCTGATGCCCGCCGAGGCGTTTCATGAGATCCGAGCCTGCTCGGAGCGGGCACTGATCTATGACGAGGTCGAGGTCGAGCACAAGGTGGTGATCTTTGCCGAGGTGGATTCGATTCCCGAGGAGGGGCCGGCGGCCTCAGCGGTTCGCAGCCTGGCCTCGGACAACGTGATGGAGTACGCCACGGTCGAGAAGGACGCGGGACGCTTGCGGACCCGTCACATCCGCAAGCCCGGTCCGACCGGACTCATCACGACCAGCACGAAGCGCCTGCCGGAGCAGATGTCCACGCGGACCCTGGAAGTCCCGATTCCCGATGACGAGCGCCAGACGCGGGCCGTGCTGCTGGCCCAGGCCGCGGAGGCCGCAGCCCCCGTCACGCGGCCCGACGTGGAGGACTTCATCGCCCTCCAACGCTGGCTGGCCGACGCGGGCGCCTCGGCGGTCTGGGTGCCGTTCGCCTACGAGCTGGCGGCGGAGGTGCCGGCGCGGGCGGTGCGGATGCGGCGCGATCATTGGCAACTGCTGGCCTGTGTGAAGGCGTCAGCCGTTCTGCATCAGCGGCAGCGGGAGACCCGAGACGGTCGGATCGTAGCAGCCTTCGAGGACTACGCGATTGCTCGGGACTTGCTCGCCTCGGTCTTTGACGCGTTGTCCACCGACGGCTGCACGCCGGCCGTGCGTGAGACGGTCGAGGCGGTGCGAGACGACGAAGAACTGTCAGCCTCGGCGTTGGCGGACCGACTGGGGGTCGCGAGGTCGACCTTGTCGAGCCGGGCGAAGCGGGCGATGGCTGGTGGGTGGCTCGTCAACGAAGAAACCGGCCGTGGCCGCCCAGCCCGGTATCGGCGCGGCTCACCACTGCCAGAGCAGATATCCGCGCTGCCGCGCGTCGAGCGCGTTCGGGAACTGTTCGAGTGTTCGACTCGACATCCGGGTGAGGTCGTCCCCCCTCCCCCCTACAAGGAGTTTTGAGGATGCCGACGAGCGTCTTGGAGTCTCCCACCGTCGAGTTATTGGGCCGCTTGGCCGAGCAGGGATTCGACTTGACCGTTCAGAGGGGACGGCTTCGCGTGACCCCCAGCGATCGGCTGACCACCGGCCTGGAGGCCGAGATTCGCCAGCATCGAGACGATCTCGTTCGGCAGGTCCGTCTCGGTGATTCCGGCGTCCAGGAGCGGCTCGCGGCCTTCACGAGCCAGCTTCCCTCGACGGCCCCGGTTCTCGTGTCGGGTGTTCGCTACGTGGCCGGGACGTGCTTCTCGTGCGCGGATCGCCTCGCGCCAGATCAGTTTGGCCGGTGTTGGCGCTGTGCGCTGGCGCTGCGTCTGGCATGGCACCTGCCAATCTCCAACGCCGATCTCACGTTCACGCAAGGAGGCGACGATGCTGAGTCCGTAAGCCAGTCCCCAGACCAAATGCCCAGCCCCCGACCAGTCCCCAGAGACCAGACACTCGAGCCCTTCACCCGACCCACACCCGTAAAGGCCGCCACACCGGCGGCCAGAGAGGATGTCCATTTCATGAAAGCCACTACATTGCTGAGCGAGTTCATCAAGTCCGAGATCGTCAAACAGTCAGGTCCGATGCTGTTGAAGATCACGGACTGGGAGGTCGTGGAGTTCAAGGATGAGAAGAGCGGCCGGACCGACAAGAAACTGGCGTTGGCCGTGGACAACGGTCAGAAGCTCGTGCTGAACGTCGAGAACGCCCGCACGCTGATCGACGGCTTCGGAGACGAAACCGACGACTGGATCGGCCGGACGCTCGAAGCGTATTTCGAACCCAACGTCACCTTCGGCGGAAAGAAAGTGGGCGGACTCCGGGTCCGGCTGCCGAAGTCCGACGATGCGGTCGAAGCGGCGAGCTAACAGGGACACGACGGCCCTTTCCGGCACCCGTCATCTTTGCGGGGCGGAAAGGGTCGCTTTTTCACGGATAGGCGGAGTCAGCAAGAATGCCGCTCTCGAAGATGCCGGTGCTCCTGACCTTGGACGACGTGGCCACGACGCTACGCAGTACCCGGAAGGCTATCTACGTCATGGTCGAGCGGGGCCAACTGCCGGGGGTGATTCGGATCGGACGCCGGGTACTGGTCGATCGGGACGATCTGCTAAGGTGGCTCGACCAGAAGCGCACGCCGTCGCTGGAGGAGTTCTAGCGATGAGCGTGAACGTCAAACGCACACCAAGCGGGAGTTGGGAGGTGGACCTACATGTCGTGCTGCCTGACGGTCGGAGACATCGAGACCGCAGGCGGATTCTGGTGTCAACCAAGTCGGCGGCACTTCGCTGGGGGCGTGCCCGCGAACTCAAGTTCCTAGTGGACGGAAAGCCGAAGGCCAAGAAGGCGAAGGAGGTGCCCACGCTCGCAGAGTTTGCTCCGAGGTTCCTCGACGGCTACGCCGGAGCCAATCGCCACAAGCCGAGTGGGATTGCCGCGAAGGAGACGATTCTCCGTGTGCATCTTCTCCCGCGGCTGGGTCATCGGAAGCTGGACAGCATTTCTAGTGAGGCGGTCCAGCGGCTGAAGGGTGACCTGCGAACCAAGTCCCCGAAGACGGTCAACAACGTGCTCGCCACGCTCAGCCGATTGCTCAAGGTGGCGGTGGAGTGGGGCGTGATCGACGAGATGCCCTGTGCGATCACGTTGCTCAAGGTGTCAAAGCCCGAGATGGCCTTCCACGACTTTCCGGTCTATGAACGACTCGTGGAGGCCGCGAAGTCCGTCGATGCCAATGCTCACCTCATCGTGCTCCTGGGCGGCGAGGCAGGGCTGCGGTGCGGGGAGATGATGGCGCTGGAGTGGGCGGATGTCGATTTCGAGCAGGGGCAGCTTCGAGTTCGGCAGTCCGAGTGGAAGGGCCACGTGACCACGCCGAAGGGTGGGCGGCTGCGCTACGTGCCGATGACCCAGCGTCTCACAGCAGCCCTCCGGGACCGTCGGCATCTGCGAAGCCCTCGTGTCCTGATAGCCGAGGGACGAACCTTGTCACAGAAGATGGTGCGTGACCGCGTTCGGTGGGCCGTTCGACGGGCGAAGCTGGAGGACGAGGGTGTGCATATCCTGCGGCACACCTTCTGCTCGCACCTAGCGATGCGTGGGGCACCGGCGAGAGCCATTCAGGAATTGGCGGGGCATCAGGAACTGTCCACGACCCAGCGGTATATGCACCTGAGTCCAGCGGCCAAGGAGAGCGCCATTCGGTTGCTGGATCAGCCGATTCCGTGCCAAACCGGTGGAGAGGATACGACGAGGTGCGGGGCGAAATGAAAAAGCCCCTGTGTTACCAGGGGCAAGTTGGTGGAGGCGGCGGGAGTCGAACCCGCGTCCGAAAGTACGTGCCCGTGAGACTCTACATGCGTGTCGGCTCTTGAAGTTTCGCCAGCGGCGTAGAAGAGCCGCCCAAACCGCTACTGGCTAGTCCCGAAACCGTCTCGTCGTTCCGCGTCGGTACGGCACGGCACGACCAGCCTGCTGAAATGACATTCAGTCCCGCCTCGCAGGCAAGAACGGGGTGAACGTCGTCGCCCTTAGGCGGCGAGTGGTAGCTGCTCGTTCGCAGTTATGGTTGTGTTCCATCGGATTAGCGAGTCGATGGTGCTCGGCATGCATCCCGCGGTTTCATACCTCCGTCGAAGCCGTATCGCCCCCATGGGGAAACGACGCGCGACGCGACCCGCGGCCACGTCCAGTCTTTCATTGTAGCCTCGCGGCCATCACCGGTCAATTGACTGAGTCCGTGGGACTTGTTCGGAATCACCGTCGCCGCGAGGCCGTCCGCGATCCCGTATAATGGCGGCTTGTTGGTCGGCGACAGTGAGTGAGTGGCCATGTCATTGGACGATCAGATTCGTGAAGCGACCGAGGCGCTGACCCGCCAGCTCCGCGAGCGGTTCGATGCTGAGGTGGCGGGTGCGGTCGAGCGGACCCGCACCGAAGGCGAGCAGCGGCTGGCCCATGCGGTGGCCACGAGCCGGGCCGACGCCGAGCATCGGCTCGAAGCCGCGGTCGCGGCGGCGAAGGCCGAGTTGGAAGAGAAGTTGACGTCAGAGCGCGCGGCGGGGCGGGCCGAGGCCGAAGCCAAGGTTGGGGAAGAGTTGAGCGCGGCGCGCGCCGAGTCGGCGCGCCTCGCGGACGCGGCCCGGGCCAAGCCCGCGGCGGCTGATGTGGCGTCGGCGGTCGCCGCGGCTCGGGCCGATGCGAAGCAGGTGCTGGAGCGCCAGATCGAGGCGAGCCGTGTCGAGGCGGAGCGACATCTCGAGGCCGAGGTGGCGCGGCTGAAGGCGCAGCATGAGGTGGCGCTCGAGCGCGCGGCGGCCCAGAGCCAGAACGACATCGACCGCCGCGTGGCGGAGGCTGTCGAAGCGACACGCGAGCAGGACTCGTCCGACGTCTCACCGATGTGGACCGATGCTGGCGAGACCGAGGGCAGCGTAGCCGACACTGGGCCGAGTGCGCAGGCGGTTCGGCGTCGCAGCCTCGAGGCATTCCGCCGGCTCGACGGCGCCTCGTCGTTGAGCACGCTGCTCGATGCGTTGCTGACGGCAATCGGTGCCGATGTCGCGCGGGCGGCGCTCGTCGTCGACGTCGACGGTCGATTGCAGGGTTGGGGTGCCGACGGCTTCGGCGAGAGTGTGGGCGATCCGCGACGCCTGGAGCTTGACGGCGTGCGCAGCGGTATTCTTGGGGCGGCGATGGCCGACCGCCAATCCATCTCGTGGGCGTCGAACGGAGATGCGGATCCCGAGCGCGCAGCGATGCTGCCGGCGTTCGCGCAACTTCCGGAAGGCGGAGCCGCGGTTGCGGTGCCACTTGTGGTTGGTGGCCGCTCCGTGGCGGCGGTCTACGCAGACGATGGCGGGAGCAGTGACCGCGCGGCCGCGTCCGGGTGGGTCGAAGCGGTCGAGCTGCTGACCGCCCACGCATCGCGCTGCGCCGAATCGATGACGGCGACGCGACTGGTCGAACTGATCGGCGCTTCGGTGGGCGATGTGGCGGCCGGGGCCGAGGTCGAGTCAGCGAGCGACGGCGCGGATGCGCAGATCGAAGCCGCGCGGCGCTACGCTCGCCTGATGGTGTCGGAGATCAAGCTCTACAACGAGGAGGCGGTGCGCGCGGGACGCGAGCATTGCGATCTGGCCGAGCGCCTCCGCGACGAGATCGCCCACGCCCGAGAGTCGTTCGAGGCGCGCGTGCCGGCCTCCCTGGCGACGCGCGACGAGGTCTTCACCGACGAGGTCGTGCGCACGCTGGCCGACGGCGATGCGAAGCTGCTGGGCGGCGCGTCGAGCGACGCCTCATGAGGCGGCCGGCCGGATCGAAGAAGGCCGAGCGCTTCACCGAGTCGGTCATCCGCGAGATGACCCGGCTGTCGCACGAGCACGGCGGAATCAATCTCTCGCAGGGATTCCCGGACTTTCCCGCCCCTGAGGCGATCAAGACGGCAGCGTGCGAGGCGATTCAGGACGATATCAACCAGTACGCGGTGACCTGGGGCGCCGCGCCGCTCAGGGAAGCAGTGGCACGGGAGTTCACGCGGCGCTACGGCGTGCCGGTCGACGCCGACGCGCAGGTCACCGTCTGCTGCGGGTCGACCGAGGCGATGATCACGACGCTGCTGGCCAGCGTCGACCCGGGCGACGAGGTCATCGTCTTCGAGCCGTTCTACGAGAACTACGGGCCCGACGCGATCCTGTCCGACGCGGTGCCGCGCTACGTGACGCTGCGCGAGCCAGACTCCTCGACGGGGCTCGGGACAGACCCCTCGGCGGGGCTCGGGACAGATTGGACGTTTGACCCCGACGAACTGTCCGCGGCCTTCAACGACCGGACGCGGGCGATCATCATCAATAGCCCGAACAACCCGACCGGCAAGGTCTTCACGCCGGACGAACTCGAAACCATCGCGCGGCTCTGTCAGCACTGGGACGTCCTGGCGGTGACCGACGAGATCTACGAGCACATCATCTACGACGGCGTCCGGCACGTGCCGATGGCGGCGATTGACGGCATGGCCGACCGCACGGTGACGATCAACAGCCTGTCGAAAACGTTCAGCGTGACGGGGTGGCGGGTTGGCTGGACGATCGCGCCGGCTGCCTTGACCGGCGCAATCCGCAAGGTGCACGACTTCTTGACGGTGGGCGCGGCTGCGCCGCTTCAGGCCGCCGGCGCCGTGGCCCTGGGATCGCCAGAATCCTACTACCGGGACCTGGCGGCCGGCTACGAGCGGCGCCGGAACCTGCTGCTCGAGATTCTCGAACGGCACCACTTCGTCTGCTACCGTCCGTCGGGCGCCTACTACGTCATGACCGATCTGGCCGCGTTCGATGTCACCGACGACGTCGAGTTCGCGCGCACGCTGGTTCGCGAGGTCGGCGTGGCCGCGGTGCCGGGGAGCAGCTTCTACCGGAACGCCGAACTCGGCCGTACCAAGCTACGGTTCTGCTTCTGTAAGCAGGACGCGACACTCCAGGAAGCCGATCGCCGCCTGGCGAAGCTCGGCGTGCAAGCAACCAGCTAGAATCTCACCAGGCCGCCGTAGTAGAAGCCCCTCAGCTTGACGTCTCCCGCGTCCTGGCTGACCTGGTAGATCAGGTTGACCGACCGGTAGCCGAACTGGAACCCGACATTGTCGGTGAAGTTCAGCGTCGTGTAGATATCGATGTCGATGTACTCGCCACGATGGTTCTCGTCGATGCCCTCAGGCAGCTTGAAGCCCGTGAGTTCGAACGTGAGGCCCCAGTTCTCCGCGGGGTAGGCGCGCACGATGCCGCCGACCGCGGGCACCGGCGCCCGCGCCCGGATGAACTCCGAGGCGAACGGGCTGTCGAGCGTGACCTCGACGTTGGTGTACTTGGCTTCGAGAATGAGTCCGGCGAACCAGCGCTCGCGGTAGACGAAGTCGTATTCGTAGCCGAAACGCCAGGTGTCCCAGCGGGCGGTCGTCGTGACCGGGATGCCGATGTCGTAGCGGATGCCGTTGAAGACGATTGACCGGTCGAGAAGCGCGTCCGAGTCGTAGCCGATCGGCACGTACTGGATCCGGAACTTGTGCTTGCGCGCCGGCCGCAGGACGGCGCGGAATTCCGGGAACCGTTTCTGGAGGATTCCCAGATCCGCGACGACGTCGATGTCGGAGCCTGCAATGCCGAGCTGCGCGCTCGAGATGGTGATCTCCGGTGTTGGGTTCCACAGCCCGCCGTAGAGCTCGACGCGGTAGACCTCACCGACAGCGGGTTGTGGGGCCCCGAACTGCGCCTGGGCGGACGCGGCGCTGAGGAGCGAGACCGCGATCACCAGGCAGCGGACGAACCAGGTACGTGTACGCATGATCGCCTTGTGCCCCGCGTGTATCCGTTCGTGATGCGGGTGGTCGCTGCGTCGCGGGATTGCACCGAAGCGATGGGAGTCTGCTGGGAGGAGACTACGCACGGTAGGGTAGCACAGTCTTGCGTGGTTGGCCAACGCGCGACGCGGCCGCTATTCTAGAGAGTCGCATGGGTCCTGCCGTCCGTCGCCTCCTGCCCTACATGTTGCGTCACCGCCGCCGGTTGTCGCTAGGCCTGGGCTGCGTCGTGATGATGAGCTCGGTGTCGCTGCTGTCGCCGTGGGTGCTGAAGTACGCCATCGACGACCTGACCGTCGGGGTCACGCGCGCGAAGCTCGGCCTATATGCGTCGCTGTTGCTGGGCATTGCCGTCGTGGGGGCCGGCTTCCGGTTTCTGATGCGGCGCCTCATCGTCGGGGTGTCACGCGAGATCGAGTACGACGTCCGCAACGACTTCTACGCCCACCTCGAGCGGCTGTCCGTTCGCTACTTCCAGTCGGAACGCACGGGCGACATCATGTCGCGCGCGACGAACGACCTGAATGCCGTGCGGATGATGACCGGGCCGGCGATCATGTACTCGGTCAACACGGTGCTGACCTTCTCGGTGGCGATCCTGCTGATGCTGTCCATCGACGTCCGGTTGACGGCGATCGCCCTGCTGCCCCTGCCGTTCGTCTCACTCCTGGTGAAAGTCTTCGGCAGTGCCATCCACCACCGGTTCGAGGCGATCCAGGCGCAGCTGTCCAACATGAGTGCCGTCGTGCAGGAGGCGCTCGCCGGCGTCCGCGTGGTACGCGCGTACCGGCAGGAAGCGTCCGAACTGGCACGGTTCCGCGAGGCCAACCGGGAATACCTCGAGCGGAACCGCGGCCTGATCCGGCTGCAGGGGCTGTTCTTTCCGAGCCTGGCGCTGTTCCTCGGCTTCGGAGGGCTGCTCGTGCTGTGGCTCGGCAGCCGCGAGGTCGTGCTCGGCCGGATCTCGGTGGGCGAGTTCGTCGCGTTCAACGCCTACCTGGTCATGCTGAGCTGGCCGATGATCGCTTTCGGCTGGGTCACCAACATGCTGCAGCGCGGTCTGGCGTCGTGGAAGCGGATGCTGCAGGTGTTCGACGCGGTCCCCGACATCGGCGATGCGGTCGAGGCCGAGGGCAGGACCACGATCAGCGGCGGGATCGAACTGCGCGGTCTCACGTTCGCCTATGGCGACGGTGAGCCGGTCCTCCGCGATCTCTCGCTGCGGGTCGAACCCGGGCAGACCCTGGCGCTGGTGGGCGGGACGGGCTCTGGCAAGTCGACGCTGCTGGGCCTCATCCCTCGCCTGTTCGATCCGCCGCCGGGGACGGTGTTCGTCGACGGCGTCGACGTCCGCGACATTCCGCTCGACCAGCTGCGCGGTGCCATCGGCTACGTCCCCCAGGAACCGTTCCTGTTCTCGACGACGCTGCGCGACAACGTCGCGTTCGGGCTAGCCGAGGGCACGGCTTCGGGCGCCCTGGCCGACACGGTCGAGGCGGCGGCGAGCGTGGCCTGCCTGGACGGTGACATCGCCGAGTTCCCGCGCGGCTACGACACCCTGGTGGGAGAGCGCGGGATCACGCTCTCGGGCGGTCAGAAGCAGCGGGCCGCGCTCGCCCGTGCGTTGACGGTCGACCCACGCATCCTGATTCTCGACGACGCGTTGTCGGCGGTCGACACCTACACCGAGGAACGGATCCTCGCGGGTCTGCGCGAGGTCAGGCGTCAACGGACCTCCATCATCGTGGCGCACCGGATGTCGACGGTCCGCGACGCCGACATCATCGCCGTTCTGGATCAAGGCCGGCTGGTCGAGCGCGGCTCCCACGACGAGCTGATCGCCCTGGACGGCGTGTACGCCGAGTTGTACCGGAAGCAGCTCCTGGAGGACGAGCTGGCCGCGTCCTAACAGACTTCGCCATGTCCCTGCACGAAGAAGAAGCGCTCGGCAAGGCCTACGACGCGCGCCTGATGCGGCGGCTGCTGACCTATCTCTGGCCGTACCGCCGGGCCGTGTCCATCGCACTCGCGGCGATCGTCGGCCACTCCGCGCTGCAGCTCGCCCAGCCGTACCTCACGAAGCTGGCCATCGACTCGTACATCGCGACGGGCGACCTGGACGGGCTGAACCTGATCGCCGTGATCTTCCTGGTCGTCCTCGTCGGAAGTTTCGCGCTGGAGTACGTACGGACCTACACGCTCCAGATGACTGGCCAGCGGATCATGTTCGATCTGCGGATGCAGGTGTACGGCCATCTGCAGAAGCTCGACGTGCGGTTCTACGACCGCAACCCGGTCGGGCGGCTGATGACCCGGGTGACGACCGACGTCGACGTGTTGAACGAGATGTTCGCGTCGGGTGTCGTCGCCATCTTCGGCGACGTCTTCATGCTCATCGGCATCATGGCCGTGCTGCTGTCGATGGACTGGCGCCTGGCCCTCGTCGCGTTCTCGGTGTTGCCGCTCATCGCGATCGTGACGCAGTGGTTCCGGCGCAACGTGCGAGAGACCTACCGCACGGTGCGTGTCTGGATCGCGCGGATCAACGCCTACCTGCAGGAACATCTCACCGGCATGGCGACCGTGCAGCTGTTCCGCCGCGAGGCACGAAGCTTCAACGAGTTCGACGAGATCAACCGCACCCATCGAGACGCGAACATCGCCTCGATCTTCTACTATGCCGTCTTCTATCCGTTGATCGAGCTCGTCGGCGCCCTGGCCGCGTCGCTCATCATCTGGTACGGCGGTGGGTGGGTGCTCGACGGGTCGCTGACCCTGGGCGTGCTCGTGGCGTTCCTGCTTTACGCGCAGCGCTTCTTCCGGCCGATCAGCGACATGTCGGAGAAGTTCAACATTCTCCAGGCGGCAATGGCGTCGTCCGAGCGGATCTTCAAGCTGCTCGACACGCCCGTCGAGATCGAGAGCCCGGCGCGGCCGGGGGCGCGGCCGGGCCGGAGCGCCGGCCGGCTGGAATTCGACGGTGTCTGGTTCGCGTACAACGACGACGACTACGTGCTGCGCGACCTGTCGTTCGTCGTCGAGCCGGGTGAGCGCGTGGGCATCGTCGGCGCGACCGGCGCCGGCAAGACGACGATCATCAATCTGTTGATGCGGTTCTACGACGTCTCACGCGGCCGGATCTTGGTCGACGGTGTCGATGTCCGCGACATGGAGCTCGACCAGTTGCGCCGTCGGTCGAGCTTGGTCCTGCAGGATGTGCACCTTTTCGCGGGGTCGATCGCCGCGAACGTTCGTCTGGGGGACGAGACGATCAGCGACGCCGACGTCCGCGCCGCCATCACGAACGTGCACGCCGACCGATTCATCGATCGACTGGCCGACGGCATCGCCAGCCCGGTGGCCGAGCGCGGAGCAACCCTGTCGGTCGGACAGAAGCAACTGCTGTCGTTCGCGCGCGCGCTGGCGTTCGACCCGCGCATCCTCGTCCTGGATGAAGCGACCTCGAGCATCGACACCGAGACCGAGCTGCTCATTCAAGACGCGCTGCGGGTGCTGATGGCGGGCCGCACCACGATCGCCATCGCGCACCGCCTCTCGACGATTCAGGACATGGACAAGATTCTCGTCCTGCACAAGGGCACACTGCGCGAGGCCGGCACCCACCAGGAGCTGCTGTCGCGCCGCGGCATCTACTACAAGCTCTACCAGCTGCAGTACCAGGAAGTCGCCGCCGGCGGGTAACGATCGGGTTCCGGCGGGTGGCGCCGGACCGGGGGCCCCCCGCTGGCGCGGAGGCCAAGGGCCTGGCCGTAACCACGCATTCCTGGCCGCAATGCCCGTAGGCTGAGCACCAGTGGGGGAAGGCCGGTGACAGGACCCGCCGAGATCAGCGTTCTGCGGGGTCGTTCAAGTTCAAGGGGCGCGAGTAGAGCGACTTCGGCCGCCATTCCCGCTCACGCTGCCGGAACGCGGCGTCGATCCGATCCGACGCACTGTCGACCGGCTTCCAGCCAAGGCGCAGGATCGTGATGTCGAGCGGCCGCCGGCCGAATGCGAGCGCCTCGTAGCAGCTCCACATGTAGATGTCGATCATCCGCCCCTGGATGGCCGGCCCGGTATCCAGAATCGTGTAGAGGCCGTTGTAGGCGCCAGCCGACTCGACGCGGATGACCGATCCGAGCGGCAGGATCGACGGGTCGCCCGCCGCCATGCCCGACCGCACCGGGATTCCCGAGCGGGTGATCGTGCCCTTGCAGTAGGCCGTGGCGATGAAGCGGAGCTGGGCGCCGGGTTCGGCCGGGGCGGTCGAGACCCGCACGAGGGCGTTGCGCGCCGCGTAGCGCGAGTCGAGTAGCGTCGATTCCGCGACGACGACCAGCGCGACCGCGGCGACCGCGGCGACGACAACCCGCCATCGGAACGATTTCGCGAGCATGAGCTGGGGCGAAAACTAGCCTATCAGAAGTGACGGAACCCGGCCGGCAACGGTTCGTCGCCGGTCTGGCGGCGAAGGATCAGGCCGGGCTCGGCGGTGACGGTGCCGATTCGGGTCACGGCCAGCGGCTTGGCGAGCCGGGTGAGGAGGCGCGCGCGGCTGCGGGGCCGATCGGGCAGGGCGAACAGCAGCTCGTAGTCCTCTCCGCCGGCCAGCGCCGAGGCCACCGGGTCGTGGTCGTGCGCCGTGAACCATCGGCGCCCCGCGTCGTCGATCGGAATCGCCTCGGCTTCGACGATCGCTCCAAGGCCGCGCGGTGCGGTGACTTGGGTCACGGCGTCGGCCAGCCCATCGCTGAGATCCATCGCCGCGGTGGCGATCCGGTTACGCGCGACGCGTTGGCCGACGCGCAGGCGTGGTTCTGGGCGGAGGAAGTGCGTGACACAGCCGCGCATCGGGTCGTCGGCTCCGGGCATGCCATGGTTGGCGGTGAGCCAGGCGAGACCTGCCGCGGCGCCGCCGACCGTGCCCGTCACGTACAGCCCGTCGCCGGCGCGCGCCGTGGTGCGAGTCAGCACCGTGCGTCGCCGGATCGCCCCGACGACCGTCACGTCGATGCACAGGGGGCCGGGCGACCGGGCGAGGTTGCCGCCCACCAGCGCCAGTCGGTGCTGGTCGGCGAGCGTCAGCAGGCCGTCGAGCACCTGATCGAGGTCGGCGACCGCGAGGTCGGCTGGGAGGATGAGCGAGAGGACGGCGGTGCGCGGCTCGGCGCCCATGGCTGCCAGGTCGCTGAGGTTGATCGCCAACGCCTTGTGCCCGAGATCCGCGGGCGTACCGAACCGGCGATCGAAGTGGACGCCCTCGACCATCGCATCGGTCGTGATGACGTCGAGGCGGCCGCGGGCCGGTTCGACGACCGCCGCGTCGTCACCGATGCCGACGGCGACCCAGGGGGGCGCGGGTGGCACCCGTGCGCGGATCCGTTCGATCAGGGCGTGTTCACCGAGGTCGGCGACACGACTCGTTGATGGGCTGGACGCTGCTGGCATGGCTCGCGGAAAGTGTTGGCGAGGCAGAAGGGTGGGAGGAAGAGACCCCGCTTTGCCGTGTGGGGAGGTCGGATGAACCTGCGCGTAGCAGGTGGAATCGCGGTGTCCAACCGCGCTTTAGGCTACCTCGCTCGGAGGCGTGCACACCACGCGGCGTCGCGATTCGCTTCAAGGTAACGTTGGCTCAACCGAGCCCCCGAAACCATCACGTGCAAAGCAGGGAACCCAATCTACATCGTCAACCGTTTCGACCGGCCATACACCGATCACGAATCCGGTCTGCCTCGGCAGGATCTTAAAACGAATACCGGGGGGGTGGCAAGCGCCGCCGAGCTGTCGCTCAGGCGTCCGACGCCAGCGTGCGGTCGATCAGGGCTTCGAGCTGCGCCGCGCGCTCGGTGGCCTGCGACACGACCGACTGGTCCGTTTCGCGGCACCGAAAGTACTCGTCGGCGATGTTCAAGGCGGCCAGGACAGCCACCTTGAGCGAATCGCCGGTCGCGGTTTCCTCCGCCGCTACGGTCATCTTTTCGTCGACGTAGACCGCGAGCTTCGCGACGTAGGGTGCCGCCAGCTGGCTCCGCACCGGGTACTGGTGTCCGTGAATCTCGACGGTGATGACGTTCGACGAATTCTCGCTCACGGCGTACTCCTAAAGGTCGATCGTCTCCAACCGTTCCAGCATGTCCGCGACCCGCGTGCGAATCTGCTCGCGCTCCTCGCGCATCGTCGAGACCTCGGAATCGGTCTGCTGCGCGTCGGCGAGCCTGGCCCGCAGCGTGTCGAGCTCGTCGCTCAGCCGTTGGTTGTCCTCGGCCGCGCGCGTCTGCTCGCCGCGCAACCGCTCGACGAGCGCGACGAGGCGCTTCACCTTGTCCTCGAGGCGGTCGAAGGGTTCCAGCTCGGGCGAGCGGGTCTTGGCCATCACGTGCTCCTCCAGCGCGACGTCGTCTAACGCAGCCGGGCGTCGTGTGCCGCCGTCAACGCGGCGACAATCGCATCGGCTGCCTGCTGCACCTCGGCGTCGGTCAGCGTCCGATCCTTCGCCCGGAAGGTCAGTCGCAGCGACAGGCTCACCGAGCCCTCGGGGATGCCCTTGCCGGTGTAGCGATCGAACTCGCGAATCGCGATCAACGTCTCGGGCGCGGCCGACCGGATCGTGTCACGAACCGCTGAGGCAGGCAAGGTGGCTGCGATCAGGATCGAGAGATCGCGGACAACCGACGGATGCCTCGGAAGCGGCGTGACACGCACGTCGCCACCGCCGCGTGTCACGTCGGCCACCCGGTCGAGATCGATCTCGGCGACGAACACCACGTCCGTGGCATCGAGGCCGAGCAGTTCGCCCACTTTCGGGGCGAGCTGGCCGAGGACGCCGAGAGGGGCGTCGCCCGCGCGGATCTCCGCCGCGCGGCCCGCCACGAGATACGGAGGTGTCGCTGTCGCGTAGGACGGGGCGCTCACCCCGAGCGCGGACAGGATCTGCTCGGTGCTGCCCTTGATGTCGAAGAAGTCGACGACGCGCGGCTTCTGGCTCCAGTGATCGGGCGTGCCGGCTCCGGTCCACGCCAGCGCGAGCCCGCGCGTCTCTCCGGCGCTGGTGAACCGCGTGGCGACCTCGAACAGCTGCACATCGGGCCGTTCCCGGCGTCGATTGTGGGCGACCGATGCGATGACGCCGGGCAGGAGCGACGGACGGAGCACGGTGAACTGCTCCGACAGCGGGTTCCTGATCGTGGCCAGCACGGCCGGATCGTCGACGAACGCTTCGGCCGCGCGGTGCTCGATGAACGCGAAGGTCACGGCTTCCGAGAAGCCGCCGGCGCCGGCGATGCGCCGGGCCAGCCGGTCGCGGTCGATCCGGGGGTCGGGGGCCGTCGCGACGGTGTCCACGGCCGGGAACGTCGACGGCAGGCGATCGTACCCGTGATGCCGCCCGACTTCCTCGATGAGGTCGACCTCGCGTGAGACGTCGACCCGTCGGAGCGGCGCCTCGACGTCCCACACGCCGGTGTCGACCTCGCGGGGAGTGAAGCCGAGCCGCGTGAGGATGTCCGTGACGAACGCCGGATCGATCGTCTGCCCGAGCAGGTGCTCGACCCGCGCATGCCGCAGGCGGACGGTGAGCGGCGCGCGCGATTCGGGATACCGGTCGATGACCGGGCCGACCGCGCTCGCCGCGCCGATCTCTCGCAGCAGCGCGCAGCAGCGCTCCAGCGCGCGGACCGGCGCCGAGATGTCGGCGCCTCGCTCGAATCGGTAGGACGCGTCGGTGCTGAGCGCAATCCGCTTGCTGGTGCGGCGTACGGAGATCGGCTGGAAGTAGGCACTCTCCAGGGCGACGACCCGGGTGGCGCGGCTGACCTCCGAATCGGCCCCGCCCATGACACCCGCGAGGGCCTGCGGGCGCGCGGCGTCGGCGATGACCAGCATCTCGTCGGTCAGCGTCCGCATCTGCCCGTCGAGCGTGCGCACGCGCTCGCCGGCGGTCGCGCGGCGGATGCGCAACTCGGCGCCGCCCAACCGCTCGAAATCGAACGCATGCATCGGCTGACCCAGTTCGAGCAGGACGTAGTTCGTGACGTCGACAATGTTGTTGATCGCCCGAACACCCGCGGCTTCGAGTCGCCGGGCCAGCCAGTCGGGCGAGTCGCCGACGGTGACAGCGGCGACGGCCGCCGCGTACCGCGGGCAGAGTTCGGTATCTTCGAGCGTGACCCCAAGCGACGGCAGGCCATCGTCGGACTCAGTCGCGGCCGAGCCGCCATCGACCGCCGGCTGCCGCAACTCGGTGGCGTACATCGCGGCGATCTCGCGCGCGATGCCGGTCATGCTGAGGCAATCGGGCCGGTTCGTCGTGATCTCGAGGTCGAGGACGGCGTCGCCGTCGGGCGACCCCTCGGGCGCGGGTTCGATCGCTCCGACCTCGAATCCGCGCATGTCGAGGCCCGACGCCAGTTCCTGCACGCCCACCGGGACCGTCACGAAGTCGCGCAGCCAGGACAGCGGGATTCTCACGCCGGAAACTGCTCCAGGAATCTGAGGTCGTTCTCGTAGAACAGCCGGATGTCGTCGACGCGGTACTTCAGCATCGCGACGCGCTCGATGCCCAGGCCGAAGGCCCAGCCCGTGTAGCGCTCGGGGTCGTAGCCGACCGCTTCGAACACCGCGGCGTGGACCATGCCGCTGCCGAGAATCTCGAGCCAGCCGGTCTTCTTGCAGACGCCGCACCCCTTGCCGTCGCAGAACAGGCAGCCGATGAACACCTCGGCCGACGGCTCGGTGTAGGGGAAGAAACTCGGCCGGAACATCACCTTCGTGTCCGGGTCGAACAGCTCCCGCAGGAACGCTTCGAGCGTGCCCTTCAGGTCGGCCATCGTCACGCCCTCGCCGACGAGCAGGCCTTCCACCTGGTGGAACATCGGCGTGTGGGTGACGTCGAGGTTGTCGCGACGATAGACGCGTCCCGGCGCGATGATCCGGACCGGCGGCGCGTGGGTCTCCATGTGGCGGATCTGCATCCCGGACGTGTGGGTCCGGAGCAGCGTCCGTGGGTGGTCGTGCGGGCCGGACGCCGTCTCGGCCGCGAGCGGGTCGGCCAGATACAGCGTGTCCTGCATGTCGCGCGCCGGATGGTCGGCCGGCATGTTGAGCGCCTCGAAGTTGTGGTACTCGTCCTCGACCTCCGGGCCTTCCAGCACGGTGAAGCCCATCCGGGCGAAGATCGTCTCGATCTGCTCCCGGAGCGCCGTCAGGGGATGCCGGCGTCCCGGTGCGGCGCCGCGACCGGGGAGCGTCACGTCGATCGCGTCGGCGGACGGACGGTCGGCGCCGGCTGCCGTGCGCCGCTCGCGGAGCGCCTGGTCGATGTCGCGCTTGAGTTCGTTCGCGAGGCGTCCGAGCGTGGGCCGGTCGGCCGGCGCCGCCGAGGCCACCTGCTTCATGAGCCCGGCGATGGCTCCGCCCTTGCGGCCGAGATACCGGTCGCGGACGGTCTGGAGATCGCGCGAGGTGGACGCGGAAGCGAGATCGGTTTGAAAGCGGGTGCGCAGCTCGTCGATGGCGCGCGCGTCAGTCATCTCGACTCGAAGCGGGAACGGGGACGGCGACGAACGCGTCAGGCGTCGGCGGTCTTTTTCTGGGCTGCTGTCTGGGTTTGGGCTGCCACTTGGGTCGCCAGGTGGGCGAACGCCGACGGCTCGCTGACCGCCAGATCGGCGAGGCTCTTCCGATCGAGCGCGACGCCGGCCGTCTTCAGGCCGTGCATGAACTGGCTGTAGCTCAATCCGTGCTCACGCGCCGCGGCATTGATGCGCACGACCCAGAGCCGCCTGAAGTCGCGCTTCTTGCGCCGCCGCCCGATGAAGGCGTACGACAGTGCCGTGTCGACCGACTCTTTGGCAGCGCGATACAGTTTGCTCTTCGTCTGATAGAACCCCTTGGCGCGTGCCAGCAGCTTCTTCCGCTTGGCGCGCCGCGCGGATCCACGTTTGACCTTCGGCATTGACGTTCTCTCCTGCTGTTGCTCGTGATTTCGATGTTCGGACCGCGTTCGGCCGCTACTTGTTCGGCACCATCGGGTTCAGCCGCCGCATGTCGGCCGACGAGACCTTCGCCGTGCCGCGAAGCTTCCGCTTCCGCTTCGTGCTCTTGCTGGTCAGGATGTGCTGCTTGTAGGCCTTGCTGCGCACGATCTTGCCCGTGCCCGTTCGCTTGAAGCGCTTCGCGGCCCCTCGGTGTGACTTCATCTTCGGCATGACGTCGTTCGTCTCCCTTTGGTGAGCGCTTAGCTCACGCCCTTCTTCACGGCGCCCTTGCCCGGGCTGCGCTGCGACAGGATCGTGTGCATCGTGTTGCCTTCG
Source organism: Acidobacteria bacterium UBA2161 (assembly GCA_002328835.1). Classification (GTDB taxonomy): domain Bacteria; phylum Acidobacteriota; class Vicinamibacteria; order Vicinamibacterales; family UBA823; genus UBA2161. The sequence continues at coordinate 19,058 of DCWN01000020.1, forward strand.
CGACGCGGCATGGTTTCCTGTGTCACCTGATCCCCGAGTTCCTCCACGAGCCGCTGGAGGATTCGACGGCCGATCTCCGGATGCGCTTGCTCGCGCCCCCGGAAGAAAATGGTCGCCTTCACCTTGTTGCCATCGGCCAGGAACCGTTCGATGTGCTTCTTCTTGAACTGATAGTCGTGCTTGTCGACCTTCGGACGAAACTTGATCTCCTTGACCTCGATCGTCTTCTGATGCCGCTTGGCCTCACGCGCGCGCTTCTGTTCCTGGTACTGGTAGCGCCCGAAGTCCATGATGCGGCAGACCGGGGGCTGGGCCGTGGGCGAGACCTCCACGAGGTCCAACCCCTTTCCCTTGGCGATGGCCAGCGCCTTCGGCGGCGGCATGATGCCGAGTTGCTCGCCCTGGTCGTCGATGACTCGAATCTCACGTACCCGGATGCGCTCGTTGGTCCGCGTGCGGGGTTCGCGCCGCGGGGCGCCTCGATAAAAAGCGATAAGACCCTCCTTAGTTCCCGGCAGCGCCCGTGCGGCGCCGTACCTCGTCGATCGCGGAGTCGCGGAACTCGTCGACCGGTCGAGATCCTTGATCCCCTCCGGCTCGGCTCCTCACGGCCACCGTGCCCTCGCTGACCTCGCGATCGCCAGCTACCAGCATATACGGGATCTTCTGCAGCTGGGCCTCGCGAATCTTGTAGCCGATTTTTTCCTTGCGCGCATCGACCTCGACCCGCAGCCCGGCCTCGGCGAGCCGGGTCCGGACCGTCTGGGCGTAGGCGGCGTGGCGGTCCGCGATCGGCAGGACAATGGCCTGGATCGGCGCCAGCCAGAGCGGGAACGCGCCTGCGTAGTGCTCGATGAGCAGCGCCACCCATCGCTCGAAACTGCCGATAATCGCCCGGTGGATGACGACCGGGCAGTGCTCGGCGTTATCGGCCCCGATGTACTTCAGCTCGAATCGTCGGGGAAGCTGGTAGTCGAGCTGAATCGTCGCGCACTGCCACTTGCGGCCGATGGCGTCGGTGACGTCGACGTCCACCTTGGGGCCGTAGAACGCGCCGTCGCCCTCGTCGATCGTGTAGGGCAGGCCGACGTCGTCGAGGGCGCACTTGAGCTGCGCCTCGGCGTGATCCCACTGGGCCTGCTCGCCCAGGTACTCCTCGGGGCGGGTCGACAGGCGTAGCGCCGGCGTCAGCCCGAAGTCACCGTAGATGCGCTCGACCAGCCGGAGGAGCCGCTCGACCTCCTCGCCGATCTGATCCTCGGTGACGAAGCAGTGGGCGTCGTCCTGCTGGAACTGCCGGACGCGGGTCAGCCCGCCCAGCACGCCCGAGGCCTCGTTGCGGTGCAGCGGCGTCTGCTCGTGGAATCGGAGCGGCAGGTCGCGATAGCTCCGGACCTCGCTCGCGAAGACCAGCATGTGCCCTGGGCAGTTCATCGCCTTGACACCCATCGGCTGGGCGTCGCTCGACTCGACGAGAAACATGTTCTCGCGATAGTGCTCCCAGTGCCCGGAGGTCTCCCAGAGCGCCTTGTTGTAGATGATCGGCGTCTTCAGCTCGACGTAGCCGGCGGGATAGAGCACCTCGCGCATGTAGTTGGCCAGCAGGTGATAGAGGACGGTCCCGTTGGCGAGCCAGAACGGGGCGCCTGGCGCCCAGGGATGAAAGAGGAAGAGTCCCAGTTCCTTGCCGAGTTTCCGATGGTCGCGCTTCTTGGCTTCCTCGATCCGTTCGAGGTGGGCCTTCAAGTCCTTGTTCGAGAAGAACGCCGTGCCGTACACGCGCTGCATCGGCTGGTTGTCGGCGTTCCCCTTCCAGTAGGCATTCGATGTCGACAGCAGCTTGAAGGCCTTCAGCCGCCCGGTCGACGGCACGTGGGGCCCGGTGCAGAAATCGATGAACGCGTCCTCGATCGTGTAGCACGAGACGATCGGACCACCCTTGTCCTCGATGAGTTCGACCTTCAGCGGCTCGCCGCGATCGGCGAAGTACTGCTGGGCCTCCGCCTTCGGCATCATCCGGCGTTCGAACTCGAGGTCCTGCTTGGCCAGTTCGCGCATCTTCGCCTCGATTGCCTCGAGGTCTTCGGGCACGAACGGGCGCTCGACGACGAAATCGTAGAAGAACCCGTCGTCGGTGGCCGGTCCGATGCCGCACTGGGTGCCGGGGAAGAGATTCACGACCGCCGCGGCGAGCAGGTGCGCCGTGCTGTGGCGGTACAGCGCGAGCGCCTCGTCACTCTTCGAGGTGACGATCCGAAGCGAGGCGTCGTGGTCGAGCGGTGTCGACAGATCGGTCAACCGGTCGCCCACGACCGCGGCGAAGGCGGACCTCGCCAGGCCCGGCGAAATCGCCGCGGCTACATCGCGCGCGGGGGTGCCACTCGGCACCTCGCGTTGCGAGCCGTCGGGAAGCGTAACGGTGACCTGCGCCATCCAGTGGATGCGAGTGTTCCCGAGGTTTGGTAGGCACGGGCGGACTCGAACCGCCGACCTCCTGCATGTCAAGCAGGCGCTCTAACCAGCTGAGCTACGCGCCTATGTCTTGAAAACATTGGCCTTACGGGAACGGTAAGTATAGCAACGCGGCTTCGGGCGAGTCAACGAATCGCGCCTCTCTTCTGACTGTTCAACCGCGTCGGCCCGGCCGAGAAACGCAGAGAGGCTGGGCGTCGTCTAACTGGGCAGATTCAGCCGGTCGTTTTCTCCAGATCCCCAGCCACGAATCGTCGACATGCCGAACCCTCAGACTGCCGGAACACCGTTCGTCGCCCGCCTGGTCGCTTGTGGGACGGCCGCCCTCTGTCTCGGGCTGCCCTCGGCTCTGGCGGCGGCCCAGGACGCCATTCAGGACACCCCGGCCGCCGAGACGGACCAGGCCGTCCCCGTCGAGTCAGGTGTCGACGCGCTGCGGGTCTATCTCGACTGCGACTTCCGCTGCGATTCCGAGTACCTGCGTCAGGAAATCACGTTCGTCAACTACGTCCGCGACCGCCGCGACGCCCAGGTGCACGTCCTCGTGACGCGGGAGGGCACCGCGGGCGGCGGACAGGCCTTCACGTTCGCCTTCCTGGGGCTGGAAGAGTTCGCCGGGCAGGACGACGAGTTGATGTACTACACGACCCAGGACGACACCGACGACGACGAGCGTCGAGGATTTGCTCAGATCTTTCAGCTCGGTCTGATGCGCTATGCGGCGCGGACCGCCCTTTCCGATCAACTCGAGATCGTGTACCGCGACGCGGTCGGTGAACGTCAGCAACTCGGTGCCCAGCCCGAGGACGACCCCTGGAACTTCTGGGTCTTCCGGGTCCGCTTCAACACCCGGGTGGAGGGCGAGGACCTGGAGACCTCGAAGCAGTTCGGCGGGTCGGTGTCTGCGAACCGGACGACCGACAACTGGAAAATCAATCTGGGCGTCAACATCGACTACGACGAAGACAACTTCGAGCTGAGCGACGGCCGCACACTCATCGACGTCAGCCGGCGCAACTCGATCACCTCGCGGTTCATCAAGACGCTCGGTGACCACATGGGGGTCGGCTTTGGCGGGTCGGCCAACACGTCGACGTTCCGCAACGTCGACCTGGCATGGCGCCTGGCCCCGGCGTTCCAGTTCAACTTTTTCCCGTACTCCGAATCGACACGCCGCGAACTGACCTTGACGTACTCGGTCGGCTACAACGACTACGACTATTTCGAGCAGACGATCTTCGACAAGTTTGAGGAGACCCGCGTCGACCACGCCGCACGCATCTCGCTCGACACGAACCAGCCGTGGGGCGATGCGGGGCTGAGCTACGAGTTCTCGCAGTTCCTCGACAACGGCGGCCAGTGGCGCTCGGTCTTCTTCGGCAATGTCGAGTACCGGCTGTTTCGCGGCTTCTTCTTGAACTTCTTTGGCTCGGCGTCGTCGGTGCGGGACCAGATCTTCCTGGCGCGGCGCGGCGTGACCGACTCGGAGATCCTGCTGCGCCGCCGCGAGTTGGCGACGGATTTCGAGTACAACTTCCGGATCGGGTTTACCTACTCGTTCGGCTCCATCTACAACAACGTCGTGAATTCGCGCTTCGACGGCGCCGCCGGCGGCTTCATCAGGACCTTCTAGTTTTGGAGTGGGGCGTTGCCCCACACCCCCGCGGCGTCCTCCGCGGGGACCCC
>DCWN01000014.1:0-7183 GCA_002328835.1 Acidobacteria bacterium UBA2161
TAACAGCCCCGTGACCCGCCGATACCCGTAGCGGCCGTATTGGGTCGCCAACGCGATCATCCGGGCCACCAACCGGGGCTCGTCGTCCGCCACCGCCTCGGGATGGCGCTGGGTCGCTCGGGCCTGACCCAACACCCGGCAGGCCCGCCGCTCCGACACGCCCGGCAGCTCGCGGCGCACGTGCGCCACCGCCTGCCGGCGTCGGGGCGGGCTCAGAAGTTTCCCGAGGCCACCTCCTTGAGAATGGCGTTATCCAGCGCCTGGTCTGCCACCAGCCGCTTCAGGCGAGTGTTTTCTTGCTCGAGGGCCTTCAACCGCTTCGCCTGGTCGAGGCGTAAGCCGCCGTACTCCTTTCGCCACCGGTCGTACGTCTGCTCGCTGATGTTGAGCTTCTTGCACACCTGCGGGACGTGCAGTCCCCGGCCCAGCTCCACCTCGGCTTGGCGCAGTTTCGTGACGATTTGCTCCGTACTGAATCGCTTGCGTGGCATCCTGCCTCCTGCTCATGCGCCCGAAATCCTACCACTCGGGCTGGATCGGTTGCAGGGGGCACGGTCAGAACCCACCAGCCCCGAAATCCAGGTCCGAATCGAGGCCAGCGCGCCGCCGATTGTCGGAGTGGTCGGGCCCTCACCGCGCAGCTCGGCCGAGCGCGCGATCTCCGGCCGCCCGACGACTCGTCGGGCGAGGCCGCGACCCTGCAGGATGCGATACTGCGTCTGGAAGTACGGTTCAGGGTCACTCCAATAGAACGGATTGCCCTCGTCGAACGGCAGCACGGTCGTGGTGCGCTCTTCCTGCAGGAGGATCTGAGCCGTCGCGCGATACGTCGGCACGGTCGTGAAGGTCTGCAGGGCGCCGACGATCGTCACCAGCGCGAAGATCGTGCCGGCGACGCGACGATGCCGGTACAGCACACTGATGTGCTCCCACAGCGACACCCGTTCCTCGTTGAGGATGCCGGTCTGTGGTCGCCCTCGATCCAGGGGTTCGAGGGGAGGATTCGTCTCGAGTGCCATTGTCGAAAAGTACAGCCGAATGGCGCTGGTCGCCGCACCGCGTCGGGCGATCCGACCGTGCAAAGCGCCTAAACAGCTACGATCATTCTACCAGTGTCCCCATTGCAAGTATCGGCCCCGGGAGGTCGAGAGAACGGCCCCTTGCCACGAAGGCCACGGCTCAGATTGTTAGACGATCGAGCCAATCGATAGGACTCTTTAGACAAGTATGGCACATTGTGGCCGCGCGCCGGCCGTTTCAGCCTAGGAAGACAAGGGGGGTTCCTTCGTGCATCTCAAGTTCTCGGGCAATAATGCGCAAGTGGCATGCCGCCCCTGTCGAGACCGTCTCTTGCCCCGATAATCCTTCGCAGCTGCTGAGCTTCCCCAGCGGGACCTACCGTGGGGGAGATTACATAATTTGGATCCGATGCTTTCCGATCGAACAGCGCCAACCGATCGAACCGAGACGAGAGACGAGTCTCCTTCCCCCGCTTTCGACATTCCCGTCGAACTCGCCGCGGCGCGGAAGTTTCGCGCACGGAACAAGGGCTACTACCGTGTCCTGCACTGGCCGATCTGGATCTGGGTCTTCTTCATCGCGCCCGGGCCGATCACGTTCGAGTTGTTCGAGACCGGCTTCGACGGTCGGATGGGTCTTTGGCTCGGCGCCGTGCTCGTGGGCACCGGACTGGCCGGACTGCGGGGGCGGCTTCCCGGCGTTGAGCCGAAACCCTACATCCTGAGGTTCACCGAAGATCGTCCGAATCCGTTGTATCGCCGCATCTGCTACACGTTCGCTTGGAGTGCGGTGCTGACCTTCGCGCTCCTCAATCTGGCCGGGTTGGTCGTTGCGTTGCTGACCGAGCAGTGGTACCTCCGCCAGATCTACGACGTCGGGTACTACCCGCTGGCGGCGACCGTGTGGCTCCTGGGCGCGCTCGGTCAACTGCCTCGGGTCAAGACGTCGACGCAAGGCGAGGGACACGAACGGCGGTACTTCTACGGCTCGGTCTGGGCGGTGTGCATCGCGCAGCCGCTGCTCTGGGCCATGTGGACCTATCTGCCAGCCGGGCGCGGTTTCGACCTGTTCAAGCTACTGGTCTTCGTCGGCGTGCTGGCGTTCGTCGGCAATCTCGCCCGACTCGGACGGCTCCCGCGTACGCGGCCGATCGTTCCCGGCACTTGGGCGATCGCCGATTGAGATCGAGCGCCTGTGATACGATCACGATCACTCCCCACGGCGCCCGGCGAGGCTGCATGGCCCTGACGCTCAGCGATTCCGTTGAAGTCGTGCCCGATGTCGTCTTTCGGGAACTCGACGGCGAGGCCGTGATCCTCAACCTCGACTCTGGCACCTACTTCGGGCTCGACGAGATTGGAACCCGGATCTGGACGTTGATCCGCGAGCACGGCGCGCTCCAGCCGGTGATCGACACGCTTCAACGAGAGTTCGACGTTGATCCGGCGACGCTCGAAGAAGACCTTCTGGCGCTTGTCAGCGACCTCTGCGCCAAGGGCTTGAGCCGGGTCGGAGGCGAACGCGCATGACGACTCGCCATCTCCGGCGACTGCCTGGCCTGACCGTCGACGACTGGCGGGCACTATGCGAGGCGCTGGTGTTGCTCGTGCTGGTGGCGGGAATCCTGCGGGTCTCGTCGTTCAAGAGAGCCCTGGCGTGGATCCAGCGGGTGGGGACGACGCCGATCCGCTCTGCGGCGGTCGTGTCTGACGGTGCCGTGCCGGAAGCGCAAAGACTGGCGCGCCGGCTCGAGTTCGTCGCCGACCACCTCCCACTGAAGCCACGCTGTCTGGTCAGGGCCCTCGCGGGCCACGCGCTGATGCTCCGTCGTCGCATCCCCTCGGAACTCGTCATCGGAACGGAACGGGCGGTGAGCACCCTTCGGGCTCACGCCTGGCTCGGCGTGGACGGCCGCGTGGTCATCGGCCAGGCAGAAGCCGACCGCTACGCGCCCATCTGGAATCACGCATCCTAGAGGATGCCTGTTCACCACGTCGTCTACGGGTTGGTCGTGCGCGCCAACCGTGCCGTGCCCGGGCTGTTGTCGGGCACCGCTTCGGCATCCGTTGATGTCGAGATGCACGTCGGGGAGTGGCCCGACCGGCCGTCCGCGTCTCCGCCGAACGACCAGGCCTGGTTTCGAAGCGATACGCCCGACGGGGAGCCCGCGGCGCTGACCGTGTGGCGTCTCGACGACGGCGGGTTCTTCTGGATGCGCTACGCCGATGGCACGGAGTTCTTGCTCTCCCAGCGTGGCGACGCGGTGTGGGCCCGGTGGGCCCCGGCGTCAACCGTCGAGGACACGGCCACCTACCTCCTCGGTCCCGTTCTCGGGTTCCTGCTCCGGCTCCGTGGCACGGTCTGTCTTCATGCCAGTGCGGTCGTGGTCGACGACCAGGCCATCGCCCTGGTGGGGCCGCCCGGCGCGGGGAAGTCGACGACGGCCGCGGCGCTCGCCCGTCGAGGCGTCGCGGTGCTGTCCGACGATGTCGTGGCGCTCGTCGAACGCGACCCCGGCTGGGTCGTCGAGGCCGGATACCCCTGCGTCCGGATGCGGCCCGAGGCCGTGCGCACGATGTTCGATTCGCTCGACGCGCTGCCACTCATGACCCCGACGTGGGATCGCCGCTATATCGACCTCACCGAGAGGCCCTATCGGTTCGGTGCCGAGGCGACCCCGCTCGGTGGCGTCTGTATCCTCGACGAGCGACGGGATGAGGCCGACCTGCCGCGGATCGAGCCGATGACGGCGAAGGATGCGCTAATGGCGCTCGTGGAGAACGCCTACACTAGCTACTTGCTCGACCGGACGATGCGCGCCCGCGAGTTCGTCGTGTTCGGCGACGTCGTGGCGCGGGTGCCCGTCTGGCGTCTCGTGCCGCACGCTGACCCGTCGCGACTCCCCGCGCTCTGCGACGTCGTCACCCGCGACGATCGGATTACGACGGGCACCGACGACGCTTCGTCGGCGCAGTATGCCTGACGCGTCCACCGGCGCGAGCCAGCCGCCTGCGGGCCTGCCCTCGGCCGATGCCTTGATCGGCCAGATCCTCTGCGGCCGGTCCGTCGAGTGGCCGTACGGGCCGGATCCCGCGGCCGTCGATCGTTTTCTCGACGCCGCGCGGCTACACGACGTCCAGCCCTTGCTGCATCAACGCCTGAGGGCGGCGGACTGGGTGGGGCGCTGGCCGATCGAGGTCGCCGAGCGCCTCGCAGAGGCCGCCGGCGCGCAGGCGGCGCTCGAGTGCCTCCGGCACGAGGAACTCGCGCACGTGCTTCACACGCTGTCCGACCGCGGTCTCTCACCCCTCCTGATGAAAGGCGCGGCGCTGGCCCATACGCACTACGCGTCGCCCGCTCTGAGGCCGCGGGGTGACACCGATCTGCTCGTCCGGCCGGAGGCGCGCGTCGCGGCGCGTGGCGCGCTGGAGGACCTCGGCTACGAGCCGGTCAACGTGACCAGCGGCGCGCTGGTCAGCTACGAGTTCACGATGAAGAAGACCGATCGATGGGGGGTCGAGCATCTCGTCGATGTCCACTGGCGGGTCAACAACCGCCAGGCGTTCGCGTGGACGCTGTCACACGACGAACTGGCGGCCGCGGCTGTCAACGTCGCCGTCCTCGGCGCACGCGTCCTCGCTCCGGCGCACGCCCTCTTGCTCGCGTGCATGCATCGGGTGACGCACTTCGGAGCGCCGTTTTTCGACGGCGGCCGGCCCCGGTTCGGCGACCGCCTCATCTGGCTCTACGACATCCATCTCCTGGCTTCGGCGATGCCTCGGACGGAGTCGACCGAGTTCGCGCGCCTTGCTGTCGACCGCGGTATGGCCGGCGTCTGCCTCGACGGCCTCAGTCGCGCGGCGGACGTGTTCGCGACCGAACTGCCGGCAGACCTCGTCGCTGGGCTGATTGCCGCATCGAAGACGGAGGGCGGTGCCAGTCTGCTGGCCCACGGCCAGCTCGCCGCGATGGCTCACGATCTGCGGACCCTGCCACGGTGGCGCGACCGGCTGCGGCTCGTGCTCGAGCACCTCCTGCCGCCAGCCGACTACATGCGCCGGAAGTACCCCGCCCACGGCCGGGCCTGGTTGCCCTGGCTCTACCTCCGGCGAGCGGCGGTTGGCGGGTGGGGACTGCTCTGGCAGGCGGCGCGGCTCGCGCAAAGCGCCGACCCTACGGACGCAGCAGGACCTTCAGGCTCCGGCGAGCCAGATCGAACGCCGCCTGATGGTCGTCGAGACTGAACGTCTCCGCGATCAGCGGCTCGACACGCACACGACCTGACACCAGCATGTCGATCGCTGGCGCGAACGGCCCGCAGCGGGATCCGACGATGCGCACCTCGTCGACGACCAGGGCCGACAGCGGCAATCTTGCCTCTCCGTGGAAGGTGGACTTCACGACGAGTGTTCCGCGCGGTTTGACGATCTGCAGCGCATGCGCGAGTCCGCCGGGGCGGCCGGTGGCGTCGACGACGTAGTCGGCGGCGCGTTCGCCGAGGTCGCCCGCGACTGCCGACGAGAGCCCCAGGCCCCGCGCGACCGCCAACTTGTCTGCGTGCTTCCCGACGACGGTGACCCGTGCGCCGGTCGTCGCCAGCACCTGACCGACGATGAGCCCCATGCGGCCGTCGCCGAGGACCACGACGTCGTCGGACGCCGTCGGCGGTACCTGCGACAGGAGCCGGCAGGCAGCGGCGGTCGGCTCGACGAACACCGCCGTGCGGTCTCCGAGTTGGTCGGGTACCCGGTGGAGGTTCGCCGCAGGCAGGCTCAGCGATTCGGCGAATGCGCCGGGCCGCCCCCTGATTCCGAGCGCCGTTCGGGCGGGGCAGTGTTCCTTGACTCCCCGGTGACACCAGTCGCAGGCGCCGCAGCCGACGTTGATCTCGCCGACCACGCGCTGACCCATCCACGACGAGTCGACACTCGACGGGACCTCCTCGACGACACCGACGAACTCGTGGCCCAGGACTCCCGTGAATCCAACGTCGCGCGCGTAGCCGTCCAGCAGCTGCAGGTCGGTCCCGCAGATGCCCGCGAGCGTGACGCGGATGCGGCACTCGTCGGCCCGTACCGAGAGCGGCACGTCGCGCAGCGTGATCGATCGATCGATCCACAGGGCTCTCACGAGAACGCTATGATACGGCGTTGCCTGCTGCCCGGAGTCCCCGCTCGGTGGCCCGCAAGCCAGCCACGACGTCATCTGCCCCTGTGCGCGAGGGATGGCACGGCTGGGACGACTACGCGCCGTTCTACGACTGGGAGAACGCCCAGACCGTGCAGCGCCGCGACGTCGGATTCTGGCAGCGCCTGGCGACGCGCACCGGGGGACCGGTCCTCGAGCTGGGCTGCGGGACGGGCCGGGTGTCGTTGCCTCTGGCCCGGACGGCCGAGGTCGTCGTCGGGGTGGATCGGTCTGGGGAGATGCTCGCCCGGGCGCGCCGCCGGCTGCGCCGTTCACGATACGGTTCGCGCGTGCAGCTCGTGAGGGGCGACATCCGAGCGTTGCCCTTCAAGGACCCCGCGCCGTTCCGCCTCGCCCTGGCGCCGTACGGCATCCTGCAATCCCTCCTGCGCGACCGCGATCTGGAGGCGACGTTGCGGTCGGTGGCTGCGGTGCTGGAGTCGGGCGGCACGTTCGGAATCGATCTGGTGCCCGAGTTGCCCGATTGGCGGGAGTACCGGCGTCGTGTCAGTCTCCGCGGGCGACGGGGTCGACGCGGCCCGCGGCTCACACTCATCGAGTCGGTCCGGCAGGACCGGGCGCGCCGCATCACGACCTTCGATCAGGAGTTCGTCGAGCACGGCGGCGCCGCGCGATCGCGCCGCCGGTTTTCGATCGCGTTCAGGACACTCTCGATGCGTCAGATGCGGAACCGTCTGGAGCGTTCGGGCTTCGAGATCGAGGCCGTGCTTGGAGATTACCGGGGACGCCCCTGGGATGCGCGTGCCGACGCCTGGATCCTGCTCGCGCGGCGGCGGTGACCGATCGGATCGCCGCGGCGGGTGTGTTCGTCGAGCCCCGCGGCGGTGCCCGTGGCCCTGGGTCGCCACGTCGGCGGTATGCTAGACTTTCACTGATCTTCTCCTCGATCTGCAAAGGATCCCTGCCATGTCTGGCCATTCCAAGTGGCACTCGATCAAGCACAAGAAGGGTGCGG
>DCWN01000014.1:7486-7663 GCA_002328835.1 Acidobacteria bacterium UBA2161
CTCGATCAAGCACAAGAAGGGCGCGGCCGACGCGAAGCGCGGCAAGATCTTCACCAAGATCATCAAGGAGTTGACGGTTGCCGCGCGGGTCGGCGGAGGCGACCCCGACAGCAACCCGCGCCTCCGCACCGTCGTCGCCGAGGCGAAGTCGGTCAACATGCCGGCCGACAACATCAA
>DCWN01000014.1:7966-8138 GCA_002328835.1 Acidobacteria bacterium UBA2161
CAACATGCCGGCCGACAACATCAAGCGCGCGATCCGCCGCGGCACCGGCGAGGAACCGGGTGTCTCCTACGAGGAGGTCACCTACGAGGGTTACGGACCGGGCGGTGTGGCCCTGATGGTCGACGTGCTCACCGACAACAAGAACCGGACCGTCAGCGAGGTGCGCCACGTG
>DCWN01000017.1:0-727 GCA_002328835.1 Acidobacteria bacterium UBA2161
TGTCGTCGCTCATGTCGCCATCCAAACGCTCTCGAGACGAACTGCCCCAGCGGCCGCTCGCCGCTCCAAGTTCGAGGCCTGTAGACTATTCATTGTGGAGCCAATTCTGTGCCCACACGACGAGTCGACTCAGCCCCGACGCTGGGCGTCCGTAGTGAAAAGCGGGACGCCGACTTGCGCAAACAGGCCGACGCCCCTGAGCACGTCAACCACCTTGGATGGCTGACGGCCTGTCGAGATCCTATCGCTGATCCCCTTCAGACCGTTGACCTTCGGCCCGTTTTAAAGCGGGCGGGAGGACCGTCATGGCAACCGTACTTCGGGCTGCGATCTACGCTCGTGTGTCCACGCTCGACCAGGAGCCGGAGAACCAGGTCGCTGAACTGCAGCGATACGTTGACGCTCGAGGATGGACGGCGACTGAATTCGTCGACAAGGGTGTCAGCGGGGCTGCAGACAGAGCTCCTGTTCAACCGGCACTGTCAAGTTAACGACCTCGAACTCATCGCCTGTTCCAGAAACTCCAGGCGCAACACATGGAGACGGTGCAGGCCGGGCCGTTCGACACGATGGCGGACGCTGCCCGCTGTGCGGCGGCGAGCCCGACCTGACGGCGCGAGAATCGGCGAACATATGTGGGATAACAAGAGGGGCGAAGACACGTATGATGAGTGACAAATGCCTTGTTGACATGTATTTACATGAATAAAATGGCGGAGAGGGTGGG
>DCWN01000017.1:1106-1316 GCA_002328835.1 Acidobacteria bacterium UBA2161
TACGACCACTTCGGTACCTCTCCGGTGGGTCAACCTAACGAAACCGTCGACTACTCGCGGCTGCCGACCGCGGCGCTCGACGCCCGCCGCTCACGGAAGAACCGCTGCACGATCGCGCCGCAGTCGTCCTCGAGCACGCCGGCGACCGCCGCAACCCGGTGGTTCAGTGCTGGGTGGTCCAGCGCTCGGCATATCGACCGCACGGCCCCG
>DCWN01000017.1:1706-2002 GCA_002328835.1 Acidobacteria bacterium UBA2161
CCGACGCACATGAGGCACGGCTCGACCGTCACGTAGAGCGAGGCCCCGGTCAGCCGGTAGTTGCCAAGCGCCAGGCCGGCCGCCCTGAGCGCCACAACCTCGGCGTGGGCCGTCGGATCGTGTGACCCAACGGACGCATTCCCTCCCGCGGCCACGACCGCGCCATCGACGACGAGGACGGCGCCAACCGGCACTTCACCGGCAGCCTCGGCCCGGCGGGCCTCGGCGAGCGCGAGGCGCATGAAGCTCTCGTGCATCATCATCGTCAGCGGAAGGTGGCGCGCCCTGCAGGACTC
>DCWN01000017.1:2360-2578 GCA_002328835.1 Acidobacteria bacterium UBA2161
ATCCAACTGAGCTAAGGGCGCTCGTCCACGCGGCCCCGCGAGCCGGTTCTCACTCGCGGGAACCCGGAATTATAGCATGCGCGCGAGCGGTCTTTCGGGCCGCGGGCCGTGCATGTCATGACGCACTGGCTTCGCTGGGCTCACTGGGTGCGCCGCGTGCGGTCTAGGCCGTGCCCGAACGGAAACATGCCGGGGAGGCTGACCGGCAGGCGCCCGCC
>DCWN01000017.1:2892-7984 GCA_002328835.1 Acidobacteria bacterium UBA2161
CAGGCGCCCGCCGATGTCGGCCTCCCCCGCCAGGGCGCGCACGGCGTTGCGTTCGGCTCGATCGTAGAAATCGTAGGTCAGTAGCATCGCCGGCACCCCGTCGAGGGACAGCGCAGTGTACGGGCTCCCGAAGAGTACCGCCACGTAGGGCTGGCCGCGCGCGGCCGTCACTCGACCGAGCCGCCGCAGGAGCGAGACGATCGGCGGGGCGAGCTCCATCCCCCCGTCTCGCGGCGTCGTACGAACGAAGATCGAGGCAATGACGGCATCGAACCGGTCCGCGGTCGACCCCACGAGATCGATCGCTTGACGCGACGTCTGATTCGACAGTTCGACCGACGTCACGCTGGGCCACCGCTCGCGCAGTTCGGCGATGAAGGTCCGACTGGGGGCGGCGATCCGCCAACCCGAGGGACGGTCGAGCACCGACAGATAGAGAATGTCCGCGTCGGGCGGCAGGCGGAGCGGCACGTCGCCGCGCGCATCGGCGACGAGCGTCATCGCCCGCTCACTCGCCCGATCCGCGATCTCGGCGTGCGCTCGTCCGCCGACGCGGGCAGGCAGCGCATCCAGATCGACGAGACGCGACTCGTGAAGCCCCAACCGAGCCTTCGCCTCGAGCACGCGCGTCGCCGATTCGCGGATCCGCTCCGGCGACAGGACGCCGTCAGCGACCGCTGCGCGGACGCCCTCGAAGGCAGCGACGGCGTCGGCGGGATGCAGTACCACGTCGTTGCCCGCCGCGATCGCGCGAACCGCGGCCTCCCCCGCCGACCAGCGGTCGGCCACGGCGCCCATCTGCATCGAGTCGGTGAAGACCAAGCCCTCGAACCCGAACTCCTGACGGATCACACCGTTGACGACCGCCGCACTCAACGTCGACGGAATCCCGTCGGCCGGCTCGATCGCCGGAAGGACGATGTGCGCCGTCATCACGCCATCGGCGCCCGCCGCAAGGCCGTCGCGAAACGGCGGCCACTCGATCGCTTGCAGGCGCTCGCGGTCGTACGGAATCACGGGCAGGCCGACGTGGGAATCGACATCGGTGTCGCCGTGGCCGGGGAAATGCTTCACGGTCGCTAGCATTCCGCCATCGCGCACGCCGCGGACGTAGGCCCCGCCCAGCCGGCCGACGAGCGCGGGGTCTTCACCGAACGACCGTGTGTTGATCACGGGATTGCGCGCGTTGTTGTTGACGTCGACGACGGGCGCGAAGTTGACGTGCACGCCGATCGCCCGTGACTCGACCGCCGTGACCCGACCGGCCTCGTAGGCCAACTGCGCATCGCCCGCCGCCCCGAACGCCATCGCGCGGGGAAACACGGTGCCGCCGCCGATCCGGAACCCGACACCGGCCTCGAAGTCGCCGGAGATCATGAGCGGCACGCGGGCGGCCGCCTGGAGGCGATTGATGAGCCAGGCCGCCGCCAAGGGCTCGCCGAGCGTGACCGTGCCGTAGGTGGGATTCAGGAGAACATCGGGCGCCAGCTCCCGCCCGCCGAACACGAGGAATCCGCCGACGTGCTGCTCGCGCGTCAGCGCGACGAGCGCCTCGAAGGTCTCGGTGTCGCTGCTGAGATAGGTCGACAGGAACGACGGCGTGATGAGCTGCCCGATCTGCTCGTCTACGCTCATCGCGTCGAGCGTCTCGGTCACCCACTGCTGCGCCGAGGCGTCCAGCGGCGCGGGCGCCGATTGGCCCGCGGCCGGCGCGCCCGACACCGCCATCGCACACAGCGCGGCGAGCGTCGCGGCCACCCGCATGCGAGGGTGAAGCAGCATCGGCCGATGGTAGTGCGAAAGCCGGGGAGCCGCAACGACGCCTTGTATAATCAGGCGATGAGTCATCGTGAACACCGCGCCCAATCTCCGACGCAGGTCCGCTGCTACGTGCTCACGGTGTCGGACTCGCGGACCGAGGAGACGGACGCCGGTGGTCGCGCCATCGTCGAGCTCCTCACGTCGGCGGGCCACGAGGTCGTCGATCGACGGATCGTGAAGGACGAGCCCGACCAGGTCCGCGCCGCGGTCGCCCTCCAGTTCGCACACGAGCGGGTCCAGGCGATCATCACGACGGGCGGCACCGGTATCTCCTCGCGCGACCGATCCTACGAGGCGGTCACCGGCCTCCTCGAGAAGCGCCTGGACGGCTTCGGCGAGATCTTCCGCGCGCTGAGTTTCGAGGAGATCGGTCCGGCCGCCATGTTGAGCCGAGCGTTCGCCGGCACCGCTCACGGCAAGATCCTCATCGCCCTGCCGGGCTCGGAGCACGCGGTGCGGCTGGCGTTGACCAAGCTCGTCCTGCCGGAACTCGGCCACCTCGTGCGGGAGGCGTCGCGCTAGTCAAGAGACGCCCATGAGCACCACGAAGATGCGCCCGATTCGCGAGACGATCGCACTCGACGAGGCCCTGGCCGTCGTCGCCGAGGCCACGCGGCCACTCGAGCGCACCGAGCGCGTCCGCCTCGCCAATGCCGGTGGCCGCGTCGCCGCCCGCGACGCGGCATCCGAGCAGTACGTGCCGCCATTCGACCGCGCGGCGATGGACGGCTTCGCCGTCGTCGCCGAGGATACCTTCGGTGCCGGGCGTTACGACCCCAGCGTGCTCCGGTGCGTGGAGACGGTGTTCACGGGCCAGACCCCGCGGCGCGGAGTCAGCCGGGGCGAGTGCGCGCAGATCGCCACCGGTGCGCCCATGCCCCACGGCGCGGACGCCGTGGTCATGGTCGAGGGAACCGACCGCAGCGACACCGAGGTGCGGATCTTCACGCCGGTCTACCCCCGCCAGAACGTTGGACGCCGCGGCGCCGACATCGTGCCGGGTCAGACGCTCGTCACCCAGGGCAGCGTGTTGAGTCCAGGCCGCATCGGCGCGCTGGCGGCGGTGGGTATCGCGGAGGTCGAGGTGTACGCGAAGCCGTCGGTCGCCTTGCTGTCCACGGGCGACGAGATCGTCGCGCCCGGGCAGGCCCTGGCGCCGGGGCAGATCTACGACATCAACCGCTACACGATGGAGGCCATCGTGCGGAGCCACGGAGCCACCGCCGTGGGACACCCCACCGCGGCCGACACGCTCGACGCGCTGTCGGCGGCGGTCGACGCATGCGCCGCCCACGATCTGCTGGTGTTCTCGGGCGGCAGCTCGGTCGGTGAGCGCGACCTGATCGTCGATGTCCTGCAAGAGCGCGGCGAGGTGCTGTTCCACGGCATCGCCGTGAAGCCAGGCAAGCCGATGGTCTTCGGACGCATCGGCGAGACGCCGGTGCTCGGCATGCCGGGCTATCCGACCTCATGCCTGTCGAACGCGTACATGCTGCTCGTGCCGATCTTGCGGCGGCTGGCGCAGCTGCCCGCCCATCGGCCCCGAACCGTCACGGCCGCTCTGGCCGAGCGAGTCGTGTCGACGACCGGACGCCATCAGTTCTATACGGTCCGTCTGGAGGATGGCCGGGCCGTCCCGGCCTTCAAGGCCTCGGGCGACATCACGAGCATGTCGCTCGCGGACGGCTACATCGAGATTCCGGCGCAGACCGACATCGTGGAAAAGGGTGAAACGGTCGTCGTGAAGCTGTTCGTCTCTTAGACGGGGCGTTGCCCCGAACCCCCGCGCGGGTCTGCGCGGGGACCCCGAGAGCCCCACTCCGACCCGCGCGAGGCGCGCTGTGCGCGCCTTGGTCTCCACATCGCAATCCGCGCCGGGGCCTCGCCACCGCGCCGTGCGCGGTGTGCGGTGTGCCCCCTCTACCGGCGGCCGGTCTGCTTAGCGTACTCGGCTTCGAGTTCGTCCGCGGTGTGCAGGTCGAACGCTCCGGCCGTCCGCTCGAACTGCCCGCGGAACTCGGCGTGGCAGCGGTAGCAGACGGTCACGTCGCTCAGCCGCCGATACACGGCGAGGTCGACAAGGACGGCCAAGGCCAGCACGGCATAGGCGACCAGGTCCATCCCGTACCCGTAGAACACCGCGCTGATCGTCGCACCGGCGATGACGAACGCGAGCCCGACCTTCGGGTCGAAATCCTTGCGGATGTAGAAGTCGGGTCCTTCGCACGCCGGGCAGGCATCCACCAACCGGTCGCCGGTGACCGCGACGCTGAACCGCAACGGGATCGTCCGACGGCAGTTTCCGCAGGCGATTTCGGCCGGTGCCTCGGCGGCCTGGACCGGCAACGCGGCTTCGCAGCCTGGACACGCAACGGTGACTTCCATCGACACGGGCGTCAGACCCTCAGACCGGGACCAGCGTGGACAGATGGAGGTACTTGGCCAGGATCTCTCCGACGATCACGATGAAGAAGTCCACGTAGAGGATGCCGGTGGCCGACTGCGTCGACCGGATCTTCGCGGTCTCCCAGGTCAGATACGACAGCACGCCTGGGCCCAGCAAACCGAACAGCACTCGCTGCCAGAAGAACACGCCCGCACTGGACAGCACGTAGTGCTGGAAGCTCGGGCCGAGCCCAGGTTCCCACCCCGCGATCGCGATCCAGACCGCCGCCGTGATGACGATCACCCGGGCGATGATCGAGCCAATGTGAAACTTGACCATGCCCTGCAAGGGCGCGATGTCGAGCGACGGCAGGACCAAGTACCAGTGGCCGAGGCTCATCGCCGTGCAGGAGCTTCCCAGCAGCGCCGCCGACGTCAGGAAGCTGGCCACCGCCACAGCGGTCGGCGCGACCGTCAGCGACGACCCGACCGCGGCGCCCTGCGCGACGATGGCGGCGGCGCCCGCGAGCAGGCTGACCCAGAGCAGGGCCGGCCGCAGCGACGCCAGCACGCGGCCGATGATCGCCCAGTAGGCCAGGAGGGCGCCGGTGGCGACAACCAGCGCCACGAATCCCCACCCCGAGGCCACGCCGCCGAGGACTGTCGCTTCGGGTCGGAACGCCAGCCCGATGACGAGCAGGGTGACGGCCAGCCCCGAGTTGAACCGGAAGAACTTGACGCCCGCGTCGCGCGACACCAGAACCAGCGTCCAGGCGATGCCGATACCGAGATGGGTGAGAAACAGAAAGAGGATGGCGGACAGCGACATGACTGTGGCGAACGACCGCGCGGCCGACCGGCGAACGGCGGGGGCCGGCAGCCGCCG
>DCWN01000017.1:8312-8438 GCA_002328835.1 Acidobacteria bacterium UBA2161
CCCCCGCCGATGCCCTGACTAGCCGAGCCGCTTGTTGACTTCCGCCCAGTTCACGACGTTCCACCACGCCTTCACGTAGTCGGGCCGTCGATTCTGGTAGAGCAGATAGTAGGCGTGCTCCCAGAC